>DATMIF010000046.1:0-61016 GCA_035554655.1 Flavisolibacter sp. | reverse complement strand
GGGTTGACTGAGCTGACGTTTCTTTTTTTACTTCAGTGTTAGCAAGGAATGATGTTTCAGCGGCTGCAGGTTCAGATCCCTCCTTTATTTCTGCAGGAAGAACTTTGTCCGTTTGTACCTCCTTATTTGTGTTTTGGTTTTGTTCCAAGTTGGTGGTTGTGATGGTAAGTTAATAAAAGATTGGTTGAACGATTGCAATAAAATATCCTGAGTTGCAAGCGCAGGAGACTACAGATAGCTTGTCGCGGCTGAATGAAATGTTTCATTAAAGATAGGGTTGTTGCAATCGTTTTAAAGTGTATCGTAACTTCAACGCGGCTAAAATCTAATTATGCAACGATACTTATTAAGCCTCTTATTTTTTTCACTTACTCATTTGGCAAATGCAAATAGTAAGTCCGACACATTAGCTGTTCTTGGCCGTTGGGATATTACCCTTCGCAGTGACGAAACAGAACTGCCTTCATGGTTGGAGATACATACATCGGGATTTAAAATGCTGGTGGGAGAATTTGTGGGACCCGGTGGCAGTGCCCGTCCCATATCAACTGTAAACTTAGAAAACGGAAAATTGAGTTTTTCCATTCCACCACAATGGGAAACAGAAAATTCCAATTTTGTTTTTGAAGCAATTCTGCAGGGCGGTATTCTTGTTGGTAACGTTACATTTCCAAATGGTAAAGTATGGAAATGTTCAGCGGTCAAAGCGCCTTCTTTAACAAGAGATAAAAAACCTGTTTGGGGCAATCCCATTGCCTTATTCAACGGAAAAGATTTGAAAGGCTGGCATGCCTCCGCTAGCAACAATCAATGGGTGGTGAAGAAAGGAATTTTAACAAGCCCAAAGCCCGGCTCCAATATTATTTCGAATGAAAGCTTTACCGATTTCAAATTGCATGTGGAATTTCGTTACCCTGTCAATGGTAACAGTGGCGTGTATTTAAGAGGACGATATGAAGTGCAGATAATGGATTATGCTGCAGATGCGCCACCGAAAGATGTACTCGGATCGATTTATGGATTTATTAAACCCAACGAAGTGGTAACTACAAAACCGGGCGAATGGGTTACTTATGATATTACCCTGGTTGGCAGAAATGTGACGATAGTGGTAAATGGTAAAACAACGGTTTGCAACCAGGAAATACCCGGCATTACCGGCGGTGCATTAAACAGCCGTGAAGCAGAACCCGGTCCTATTATGTTGCAAGGAGATCATGAACCGATTGAATACCGTAAAGTAGTTATAACGCCGGCAAAATGAGGCAATATTGCTAGGCTGTTTTTAGATGGAAAAAAGAAGGAAACAATCTTCATTACTTTTTTATTTCTACCGAAATAACATGGAGTTGATCATCGCCGATGTTCTCTAAATAATGAGCAGTCAATGGTCCGCTCCATAAAGCCGAACCGGGAGATGGAATTGTAGAAAACGTTCTTGAATCAACCAATACGTTTCCTTTTTCGTCGTAACGAATAAAAGGGCTCCAGCTTAAAAAATATAATGAGGAAGGAAATTGATGTGTATGAACATTGGATAGCTTGGCAATGTAGGCTTATCTAATTGGAAACTTAAGGTCTTTTTCTGATGACGTTTCCTTGTGCGTCTCTGATAGGGACAAATCCATAGACACAACAACAGCCATATTTCCGTGTACAATTATTTGAGGAAGTGGTTCTTCTTTCAAAGCATCTCCAAGAGAATATTCTGACCGTTGAAGACCGTTACAATATGGGCAATAATCCTTAGCAATCTGCATCACCATTTGTTGGAATACAAACCACAAATAATCCTTAGGTTCATCACATCTGTATTTGATTTCCAAACTTCATATTGTTCCCTGATATTTCTTTACTTATTCCATATTTGCTCAAGAAAGACATGTAAGTTTTAGTAGTTTGTCAAATGAATGCTCCATCATTCTAAGATACAATACTGCTTCTCATGGGCTATAGATTGCAGAACGTAGAAGTGTGCGATGCAACAGACTCAATAGATAGACGAGCCCCTGGCCCATAATAAAAAGTCAGTTAATGAAATGGAGATTGCTTGGTCGCAGGCCGCTTTTTAATTAATACGGCGTGGTGGCTCCTCGCAATGACGAGTAAGAAAAAGCTCCAAAAAAACCTGAAGCTTCACTATTAAAAGGACAACTCTGTAAACGTGGCAGGATTATTTTACAACTAGTTGTGACAACTTAATTTTCACACTAAAACCTTAATCATGGGAAATATATTGTACATCATCGCAGTCATCCTGATCATTGGCTGGCTCTTAGGCATGTTTGCCTTTCATGTTACCGGTGGATTAATTCATTTCTTGCTTGTTATAGCTGTTATCATGATTATTATAAACCTGGTTGGAGGAAGAAGAGGTATTTAATACCGGTTTCAAATAATAAACAAAGAAAAAGCTCTCCTTAATTGGAGAGCTTCACTATATGAAAGCGGTTCCTCTTTTTAGTATCTGTAATGCTCTGGCTTAAATGGTCCTTCTTTAGGAATTCCCAAATACTCAGCCTGTGCAGGTGTCAGTTCATCTAACTCCACACCAATTTTTGCAAGGTGCAGGCGTGCAACTTTTTCATCCAGATGCTTAGGCAGTACATATACTTTGTTCTCGTATTTATCGCTGTTTGTCCAAAGCTCCAATTGAGCCAGCGTTTGGTTAGAGAAAGAGTTTGACATTACAAAGCTTGGGTGGCCTGTGGCACAACCAAGGTTCACCAGGCGGCCTTCAGCCAACAGGATGATGTCCTTACCATCTACATTGTAAATATCTACCTGTGGTTTAATGGTATCTTTTGTGTGGCCATAGTTTTCGTTCAACCAGGCAACATCAATTTCAATGTCAAAGTGGCCAATGTTACAAACAATGGTTTTGTCCTTCATTAATTTAAAATGCTCACCGGTGATCAGGTCGCGGCAACCGGAAGCGGTAACAACAATGTCGGCTTCTTTAACAGCGTTGATCATTTTCTTTACTTCAAAACCGTCCATAGCAGCCTGTAAAGCACAGATAGGATCGATCTCGGTAACAATTACACGGCAACCTGCACCTTTTAAGGAAGCAGCAGAACCTTTACCTACGTCACCATAGCTACCTACAACGGCAACTTTACCGGCCATCATTACATCAGTAGCACGGCGAATAGCATCCACTAACGATTCTTTACAACCGTATTTGTTATCGAATTTGGATTTGGTAACAGAGTCGTTTACGTTAATGGCAGGAACAGGCAAGGTGCCTTTCGCCATTCTTTCATACAGGCGGTGAACACCGGTAGTAGTTTCTTCGGAAATACCTTTTACGTGTTGTACCAGCTCAGGATATTTATCCAATACCATGTTGGTAAGGTCGCCACCATCGTCGAGGATCATATTCAAAGGACGGTCAGCTGCACCAAAGAACAAAGTTTGTTCAATACACCAATCCGCTTCTTCCAAAGACTGGCCTTTCCATGCAAACACGCCAACACCTGCAGCAGCAATAGCAGCAGCCGCATGATCTTGCGTAGAGAAGATGTTGCAGGAGCTCCATTTTACTTCGGCACCCAGGGCAACAAGGGTTTCAATTAATACAGCGGTTTGAATGGTCATGTGAAGGCAACCGGCAATGCGGGCACCTTTTAAAGGTTGCGTTGCAGCATACTCTTGACGGATCGCCATAAGACCTGGCATTTCTGCTTCGGCAAGGCGAATTTCTTTACGGCCCCATTCGGCAAGGGAGATGTCCTTCACTTTGTAAGGAAGGGCGAAGTTGATGTTAGCGTTTGTGATAGTTGACATAATTGTTATTTAGAATTTCGAATGAATGTGTCGATGTGGCGATATGCCGATGTGACGATGAAATGCAATCGGCTGTTTCATTGGCATATTGTCACATTGTCGAATTGCCACATTGATCGCCGCAAAGGTATTTTTTTAGGATAAAATCCTATGCTATTTTGAAAATTCAGGACAAAATTGAAGTTTATCCATATTTTACAGGATAAAATCATTTCTCCCCATGGCCAAAACGGTTCAAAAAGAACAAATGCCTACGCTGGATAGCAAGGACTTAGAGATATTGAAATACCTGCAACAAAATGCCCGGGTGACAATCAAAGAAATATCCGATAAAGTGCACCTGAGCACTACGCCGGTTCATGAACGGATACGAAGGATGGAAGAGAGTGGTGTGATCACAAAATATATCACGTTGGTGAATGCAGCTAAAATAGGAAAAGGGCTAATGGTGATCTGCTATGTTTCGTTGAAGCAGCATAGTAAAAATGCAGGAGCAAAATTTATCAAAAGTATTTTGGAGATGAATGAGGTATTGGAGTGTTTGACCATTTCGGGTGAGTTTGATTTTATGTTGAAAGTGGTTACGGAAAATATGGACAGCTATTATGATTTTCATGTGAACCGTTTGAGCGAGATTGAAAATGTAGGGAATGTGCAGAGTGTGTTTGTGATGGGTGTGGTGAAGGACACGAAGCAGGTAGTGTGGTAGATTGTTCGAGGTTTGAGGTTTGAGGTTTGAGGTTGAGGTTGAGCGTGACAGTTATAAGTGGATATTGAATCTTAATAGAAAATAAGTTACTGTTCGTTTTTGCTTTGTTCAACTTGCATGATATTTATTACAGACTTAAGTATATCGATGAATAAAATATGCCGGCATCCGCTATTATTTCCTATATTAGATAGACTAATTAGTTTACCCTCCTGATCACTCCTGCTCAATAAAAATTTTAGAAAGTATCGAACACCAGTGTAAGAATTGCCAATCCAATGATGGCCGCCAGCTAGTCATTACAACATTGTAATTAAACCTAAGGATAACACCCAGGCCTTCATTTATTATTTAACCAATAAAACTGCACACCATGGCAAATCGACCAATCAACATTACAGGAAGCAACACCTCTACCGGTGTCTTAACATTGTCGGACAATGGAAATACTACAGCCAATCCGGGGGATACTGTGACATGGAATATCGGACCAAATTCCGGGGTTGAATCTATTGACGACATTAACGACGATGCCAGTTCTATTGATGTCTTTAACCCTGATCCTGCAAAAATGCCCGGTAATAACACGAGTTGGCAGGGAACTGTTAATCCTAATATTACATCGGCCAGTACAGAAAGTTACACTATAAAGTGGTATGACACCTCCGGGGGAGGACCCCATAGTTACGATCCTCAAATTTCAGTTAATCCTTAATAGACAATTATGTTTTTCCAAAGGAAAGCCTACTGCTTCCTGGTAGGCTTTTTTTTCTTTATTGGACCTTATGTTTTTTCACAGGATCAGAAGATTGCAGATAGTCTTGCGAAAATTTATAAGGCTGATACAGCAAAAGGCATAGATAAGCTGGAATTGCTTAGAAACTTAGCGTATAACGAGCGGAATGATCTCAAATTGGCTTTACGATATGCTGAAGAACTGATACGACTATCCAAATTGCAAGGCAACAACCTGTATTTATACAGGGGATATTTTCAAAAAGGAGACAAAAAAAAATTGCTCGGAGATCTCGAAGAGGCCCTGGCGTATTTTTTTAAAAGTGTTGAGGCCGCCAAAAAGGAGAATTTCACTCGTGGAGAAGGAAGTTCTTACATGGCTATTGCTGATATTTATTCTATTTCGAAAAACTATCCTAATGCGATGCTTTATTATAATAAAGCCATCGCTACCTTACGGACGTCCAAGGACTCTATAGCTTTGGCATCTGCCATTTTAAATGCTGGCGATGCGTACCTCAATAATAAAAGCTACGATTCTGCACTATTGTATTCCAAAGAAGCAGGAACTATTTTTCAAAACGTAAACTACTTAATTGGAAAAGCGTACAGCCTTGGCAATGTTGGAATGGTGTATGCCAATACAGGTAATGATTTGTTAGCAGAAAAAAATATTAATGAAGCCATCCCGGTGCTTGAAAAGTTTGGCGAATATTATCCTATTTGCGTTTACCTCATTTCGATGTGTAACATTTATTTGGAAAAAGGTGACAGGCAAACGGCATTGAACTATGCCCTGCGCAGTTTACAACTTGCCCAACAATACCAACTAAAAGATCAAATCAGCGATGCTCACGTTAAACTTTCAGAATTATATGAACAATCAGGAAATCTAAAAGAGTCTCTTCAACATTACAAAAGCTACATTACATACAGAGACAGTGTTAACAACATCAAATCCGTACAAAAAATGGCAGATTTGCGCACTAATTATGAAGTTTCTCAAAAGCAAATTGAAGTAGACTTGCTCAACCAGCAGAAACGCAATCAGCGAACCATAATGATTTCTCTCATTATTATACTTGCACTGGGGGCTGTGATATTGGCAATATTGTATTGGTATTACAGGGCCATTGCAAGAGAAAAGAAGAGATCAGAAAATCTTTTGCTGAACATTCTGCCTGCTGAGACAGCGAAGGAGTTGAAAGAGAAAGGAAAAGTTGAGGCGGTGAAGTTCGACCAGGTGACGGTTCTGTTTACCGACTTTGTTGAGTTTTCAAAATCTGCGGAACATATTGCGCCGGAACAACTGGTAAAAAGCATAGACTACTATTTCAAAAGTTTTGACGAGATCACGATGCGATATGGTCTCGAAAAAATTAAAACGATCGGCGATTCGTACATGTGTGCCTGTGGCCTCCCTACTGCAAATCCAACACATGCCAGGAACGTGATACAGGCGGCAAAGGAAATGAGAGATGTGGTGATGAATGAACTCAGTGCAAAGGACGACTTGAATCATTTTAATGTGCGGATAGGAATTCACACAGGGCCTGTTGTTGCCGGTATTGTAGGCATAAAAAAATGGCAATACGATATTTGGGGAGATACGGTGAATATTGCTTCCCGCATGGAATCAAAATCAGAACCGGGAAAAATTAATTTATCGGAAACTACTTACCAGGAAATTAAAGATGAGTTTCCCTGTGAATACAGGGGAGAGATTGAGGTGAAGAACCGGGGATTGCTTAAGATGTATTTTCTTTCTTAGTATACTTATGGCAAGTTGGTAGCTACTCCGTACCTGAGGAATACCTACGGCATATCTAAAGGCATGTAGTTGCCTAATGCTCCGCCGCTTTGCCGGCCATCGCCACTGGAGCATTCCGATAAGTGTTATCTGTACATAGGTCATTATAGCATAAAAATTTTTAGAAGTGCCTTGTTTTTGTATACACTCTTAGTCATAGTTACAATCGGGAAAGCGCTTATCAGTCATTGTTTTGTTTTCAGTGCTCATCCCGCCGGAGCGGCAGATCGTACATTATCCTGTAATCGAGGTGAGTAGTTAATAGTTGAACTAAATGGCCGCCGAATGATATAATGAAAGGTCGATCAGCAAGAAGGAGACTAACAGAAATCACTAAGAGCTTTAAAAAAGACAAATGCGATCTCACCGAACCCGATGAATGTTTAAGCGCCTTATTTTTCACTAGAGAAGCATTAGGTAAGAATAGTCATTCAGTGAAAAATTCAGCGCCTTCATGAAACGTATAACAGCACGAAGCGGAGTAATTGAATTAAAGACCTTCGAATAAGAAAGTCTTTCGCCCGTGAGTTCGTTATAGGAAATCTTGCTCCTTAGGAATGTTACCCATCGAACTCGCTTGTCCCGATAGCTATCGGGATTTGTTTTTTTCTTTCAATGCCTGCCCCGCCAAAAGCGGGGACAAAAAGAAAAGAAGAAAAACATGTCCTCTCTAACAAATTTTACACATCCTTCGTGGTGCCTGAATACACTCAAACTTCAAACACTGATTTCTCTCACCTTCCCAAACGCATATTTCCCTAATTTTACCGCCAATCTAAAATTGCCTATGCCGTCGAATGCAAACCGACAGTTCCTGGATTTTGAAAAACCAATCAAAGATTTGATTGACGAGATTGAAAAGCTGAAGCATGCCCAGGAACATAAGAAGATAGATTACACGGATGCGATTGTAAAACTGGAAGCGCAGATACTGGAGAGAAGGAACGAGATCACCCAACATCTCACCAGTTGGCAAAGAGTTCAGTTAAGCCGCCACCCCGACAGACCATACACTTTGAAATACATCCAGAACATGACCACAAATTTTGTGGAATTGTTTGGCGACAGGAATGTGAAGGATGATAAAGCGATGGTTGGCGGTTTTGCCATGCTGGGTGGACAAACCGTGATGATGATTGGCCAGCAAAAAGGGATCAATACCAAAACAAGGCAACTCAGAAATTTTGGTATGGCCAATCCAGAGGGTTATCGCAAAGCGTTGCGCTTAATGAGGCTGGCGGAAAAATTCAACAAACCGATCATTACGTTGATTGATACTCCTGGTGCTTATCCCGGTTTAGAAGCTGAGGAAAGAGGGCAAGGTGAAGCGATCGCAAGAAATATTTACGAAATGATTCGCCTGAAAGTGCCCGTGATCTGTGTGATTATTGGCGAAGGCGCATCGGGTGGCGCATTGGGTATTGGCGTTGGCGACAGGGTTTTTATGATGGAAAATACATGGTACACTGTAATATCACCGGAAAGCTGTTCTTCTATATTATGGCGAAGCTGGGATAAAAAGGAGGTTGCGGCAGAGCAACTTAAGTTGACTGCCGACAATATGAAGAGCTTCGGTTTGGTGGATGGCATCATCCCCGAACCTGCCGGAGGTGCTCATTGGGACTATGTGGAATCCGCAAACATCTTACGTGATTATTTATTGAAAGTGCTGGAAGAATTAAAACCTGTTTCACCTGAAGAAAGGATCAGCCAGCGCATAGTGAAGTTTGGCAAGATGGGGTTCTGGGAAGAATTACCAACTGAAACAATAAATGAAAATGGTTTAGGTAATGTACCCAGCCAAACGCAATCGATGTAGCACCTGTTTAACTCTTCATACGACAACCGGTTCAACCCAATTAAAAAATCATCTTTAGAAATAAGCATTCATGTCACTTAGAGATCAGTTAACAGGAACAGGTGTGGCCTTAGTAACACCTTTTAATGAGGACGGACGTATTGACTTCGAAAGTCTTCAACGATTAATCAACTTCGTCATCGAAGGAGGCGTAAATTATGTAGTAACCCTGGGTACAACGGGAGAAACGCCAACCCTGTCGAAGGATGAGAAGAAGGACATCATTAATCAAACATTTTCATTTGTTGCGGGAAGAGTCCCCGTGGTTGTCGGTATCGGTGGAAACAATACCAAAGAAGTTATAAAGGAAATAGAAACACTGCCGATAGAAAATGCAATTGCTATTTTATCTGCAAGTCCTTATTACAACAAACCTTCGCAGGAAGGTTTGTACCAGCACTATAAAGCATTGGCATCGTCCACTACAAAGCCGATTATTCTCTATAATGTTCCAGGAAGAACAGGAAGCAATATCGCAGCAAGTACAACCGTGCGTTTGGCTAATGAAATTGAAAATATCAATGGTATTAAGGAAGCCAGCGGCAATATGACACAATGCATGCAAATCCTCCGCGACAAGCCACAGGAGTTTTTGGTTGTAAGTGGTGATGATAATTTAGCACTTGCACAAATTGCATGCGGTATGCGTGGTGTGATCAGCGTAGCGGCTAACTGTTTTCCCAAAGAGTTTTCTAGTCTTGTGAAGTGTTCATTAAACGATGATTTTGATTCGGCAAGAAAATGGAACAATCTCTTATTGCAGGGCTATGATTTATTGTTTGCAGAAAATAATCCTGCAGGCGTAAAAGCTTTCCTGACCGAGTTGGGAGTTATTAAAAACAATTTGCGTCTGCCACTTGTTCCATTGAGTGAAGGCATTTACAAGCAAATCAGGGCATATCTTCCCACACTGAAATAATTCGTTAGCAATAATGAAGATGTTCACATTTTGTATCGGGCTTTTGTTGCTGTTATTAGTTTCAAATGCTCAATACAAAGTGACCTTTGTTATTGATAAACTTCCAGCTTATCAAAAGCCTTCTGATAAAATTTATCTGGTTGGAAGTTTCAACAGTTGGAATCCGCAGGATGAAAAATTGGCAATGAGGATCACCGACGTAAAATCGGGCATTACTATTGAATTAGCTAAAGGCATGCATGAATATAAGTTTACAGAAGGGGGTTGGGAAAGTGTAGAATCATTAGACCAGGGAATGCCTACGGCTAACAGAAGTATTGTCGTCGAAGGCGATACAATTATTCATGTTGAAATAGAACATTGGGCAGATCATTTCCCGAAAAAAGAAAGACACAGCACTGCGAGCAAGAACGTTCATATTGTTGATAAATCGTTTTATATTCCTCAATTAGACCGCTACAGGAAGGTGTGGATTTACTTGCCTGAAAGCTACAGTACATCAAAGAAAAAATATCCCGTTCTATATATGCACGATGGACAAAATGTTTTTGATGAAGCCACATCGGCCTATGGCGAATGGGGAGTAGATGAAGCGCTTGACACCTTGGGTACTCAAAACAAAGAAATCATTGTAGTTGCTATTGACAACGGGGGTGATAAAAGATTGAACGAATATTCACCTTATGACATGGAAAAATATGGTAAAGGTGAAGGAGATCAGTATGTAGATTTTTTAGTGCAGACGCTGAAACCTTACGTTGATAAACGTTATCGCACAAAGAAAGACGAGAAGCATACCTTGATTGCAGGCAGCTCAATGGGTGGATTAATTTCTTTCTATGCTATTTTAAAATACCCAAAAGTATTTGGTGGCGCAGGTGTTTTCTCTCCTGCGTTTTGGATCACGCCTCAATTAAAAAATATCAGTCCTCAGCAAGCAAAGAAAGTAAAAGGGAAAATTTATTTCTATGCAGGACAACAGGAGAGTGAGCACATGGTTCCTGACATGCTGAATGTTTTTGAACAAATGCGACAGAATTCAAAAGCCAAAATGAAAACGGTGATCAGGGCTGAAGGCAAACATAATGAGCCGACGTGGAGAAACGAGTTCCCGTTATTCTACAAATGGTTATTCCCTTTGTAGTCTGAACAAAAATTTTATTCTCCTGCTCTTTCTTTTTTCAACCGTTCATTACGGTACAAGCCACAGATTTCTCCTGAGGCCGGAATGACAAGCAAGAGTCATTATTGATCTTGAACTTTACAATCGTTTGAGTGTTACAAACAGGACATAGTTTTGCTTGTCATCCCGAGGCACGAGGGATCTTTGCGTAGTAGTTTGAGAATGATTGAAAATATTAGGACTCTTGTTGATCGCAACAACTAATGTATTTCATAAGTGTTTCCCTCGATCGCTAATTCAGTATTTGGAAAAACTTCTCTGGCTTCTGTTTCAAACTGATCCAGCGAATTGTATTTGGAGCTAAAATGTCCAATCAATAATTTTTTGACAGAAGCTTTTCTTGCAATTTCGGCCGCTTGTTTTGTGGTGCAGTGAAACCGCTCAAAGGCCTTATCCCTTACATTATCGAGATAAGTCGTTTCATGATAGATCATATCAGCACCCTCAATGAATGGAATGATAGATTCTTCGTAACGGGTGTCGGCGCAAAAAGCATATTTCTTTCCTTTGTCAGGAGCAGTAGTCACTTCGTCATTGTGAATAGTTTGTCCTTTTGGAGTAATGTAATCCAAACCATTTTGAAGACTGGAATAGAATGATACAGGAATGTTTAGTTTGCGTACCCGGTCGATCTGCAATTTTCTTTTGCCTTCTTTCTCTTCAAATAAAAATCCGTAGCACTCAATGCGATGCGTGGTAGGAAAGCAACTGATCCTAATTTTTTCATTGTCAACCAATACATCTTGCTTAGTCAGTGTGTGAAAGAATAGGGGATAAGGCAAAGTCGTTTCGGCAACGTTCATTTGCATTTCGATGATCTGTTGCAATGGCGATGGTCCGTACACATGCAATTCCTGTGTATGAGAAAGCAAACCAAATGTGTTCAGTAACCCAACTAAACCGAAATAATGATCACCATGCAGATGGGAAATAAATATGTGTGAGATCTTTCCTCTCCTGATCTTGTATTTGATCATTTGAATCTGGGTGCCTTCACCGCAATCAACAAGGTAGTTAGTGCCATCATGCGATACTACCTGGCTGGTTGGATGACGATTGAATGCAGGCACTGCAGAATTATTTCCCAATATGGTTACAGATAACATTCCGACAAATTTAAGTGGAGCATTTCAATTGATTAACTGTAATTGTGCAACGTTCTTTCAATTCCGGAAAGATAACTTCTGCCAAAAAGAAGCAGGTGAATCAGTAATGGATAAAGATTACAAACATCCCATTGTTCTTTGTAGTTGGAGGGAAATGGTGAACGATAATCGTAGGCTTCATAAAATGCAGGGTGAAACCCGCCAAACAAAGTTGTCATTGCAAGATCAATGGCAGGATGCCCGAAATAAACAGCTGTGTCAATTAAAACCGGCTCCTGGCTTTGAGAGCACATGAAATTACCACTCCATAAATCACCGTGAAGGAGCGAAGGTTTTTGTTGTTGGTCGAAAATGGTTGGTATCCGTTTGTATAACCTTTCAAATTGTATTTGATGTTTTGACGATAATAAGTTTTGCGAGAGGCATTTGTGAATTAATGGCTGAAGTCTTTGGTGGATGAAGAAATCAGTCCAGCTATTAGTTTGTTGGTTGCATTGTAGAACGCTGCCCATATAATTATCTTCATTCAATCCGAAGTGTTCATTTGAGGTTTGATGAAGTGCCGCCAATTGGTCACCAAAGTTTTTCCAAAATTTTTCAGTTCTTTCGCCTTCATTGATCCATTCCAATAATAGAATTTGCTGGCCGTTAGTTTCGAAACAATCAATAACTGCCGGAACTTTTATAACTTTTTGCTGTGCTATTAATCTCAGGCCATTAGCTTCTTTCAGAAATAATTGGGGAAATTTTGTAGCAGAATTGATCTTGCAAAAAAATTGTTGATTGCCAAAACTAATTTTATGTGTTTCGTTAATGCAGCCTCCGCCAACCGAACCAAAAGAAATTTCGTTTGTATTAGATGAAAGTAGCTCTTTGAGTTTTTGCTGGATAAAAGACTGTATGGATGTTAAGGACATTTTGAAACGTGATGATAAGAATTACAAGACGTATAAGAGTGCGACGCAAGAAAATATCAATAGTAGCAGTGGACGTTTGATCAATAAATTTTTGTTAGCCAAACAGCTGAAACAAAATCAGGATAGCGAACATCAATATCACTGCTATCACAACAACAGGGACAATATTTTTCATACACCTGATTTTATCTTAATCGTCGAAATCATAACCTTCCAGTAATTCTCTTTCCACTTCTTCCATCTGAACAATATCGTAAGCTTCGCTTTCGGTTGGAGTGACGTTCATCATTTCGAGTAATTCTTTTTCGTCTAAGAATTGCTCTATTTCTTCGTCCATTTCGCAAACAACAAACGAAGCATTTTGTTCGTAGAATTTTTGTTGAGTTCTTACCAAAACTTCTGCAGTTTCTTCGGCAATAGTCTTAACATTGCTTAAGTTTAGAACAACATTCTTTATAGTATCTTTAAGTGGTTCTTCTAAATGCGATTTCAATTCTGCTGCCAGATTAGCAGGCAAATCCACGGTTTCCACCCGAATGACATGAAATTTCTCTTTGGTATCAGTTTTGACTTCCATATAGACTAAACTAAGACTTAAACAACGAAGTCTGTAATCGCTCGAAAATATTTTTTATTATTGTACAAAGCATAAAATTAAATGGATAATAATTTTTCCTCACAAGTAAAAGAGATCATTTCCTTCAGCAGGGAAGAGGCCCTGAGGTTGGGTAATGATTTTATCGGGACTGAACACCTATTGCTGGGGCTGATTCGTGAGGGTGATAATACAGCTATTCGAATTTTGAAGAGCTTTAATGTTGACCTGTACGAGTTGAGAAAAGAAATTGAACTGGCAGTAAAGGACAAGACTGGTAAGAATATTGCAAATATCAATAGCCTGCCGTTGACCAAGCAGGCGGAGAAAGTGATTCGTGTAACTGTTCTGGAGGCAAAAGCATTAAAAAGTCCGACCGTTGAAACCGAACATTTGATGCTATCCATCCTCAAGAACAAAGAAAACATTGCAACTCAAATCTTAAATCAATTTGACGTGGACTACGATTTATTCAGACAGGAACTTGGGGTTATGAAATCCAACGATCCCCGCGCCGAGTACCAGGATGAGAATGAAGAGGATTTTGATGATGAAGGAAAGAAATACTCAGGATCAAAATCCCGCCAGGCTGGTGCTGCAAAAAGTAAAACACCTGTGCTTGACAACTTCGGTAGAGATATTACCAAGCTGGCAGAAACAGGACAACTTGATCCCATCATCGGTCGCGAAAAAGAAATTGAAAGAGTATCACAAATTCTTTCACGCCGTAAAAAGAACAACCCGATTCTTATTGGTGAACCCGGCGTTGGTAAAACAGCCATTGTTGAAGGTTTGGCATTGAGAATTGTTCAACGGAAAGTTTCAAGAGTGTTGTTTGATAAAAGAGTGATCTCTCTTGATCTCGCAGCTCTTGTTGCAGGTACCAAATATCGCGGACAATTTGAAGAAAGAATGAAAGCGATCATGAACGAGTTGGAAAAAAACCGTGACGTGATCCTTTTCATTGACGAGATACATACCATTGTTGGCGCAGGTGGAGCGAGCGGCTCACTTGATGCTTCCAACATTTTTAAACCCGCCTTGGCTCGTGGTGAACTCCAATGCATTGGTGCTTCTACCTTGGATGAGTACAGAATGTACATTGAAAAAGATGGAGCTCTTGATCGTCGTTTTCAAAAGGTAATGATTGATCCTCCAAGTGTTGATGACACCATCAAGATTTTGGAGAACATTAAACCGAAGTACGAAGACTATCACAATGTGATTTATGATGATGAAGCAATCAATGCTTGTGTAAAGTTGAGTGACCGTTACATTACCGATCGTTTATTGCCTGACAAAGCAATCGACGTAATGGATGAAGTTGGTGCAAGGGTTCACTTGAAAAACATTAATGTTCCTCAAAACATTTTGGACCTTGAAAAGAAGATAGAAGATATTAAGGTTGAAAAGAACCGTGTAGTAAAAAGCCAGAAGTTTGAGGAAGCTGCAGCGCTTCGTGATACTGAGAAACGTTTAGGTGAAGAACTGGAAAAAGCAAAAGCGCAATGGGAGGAAGAAAGCAAGCACAAACGTTATCCCATCGGCGAAGAAGAAATTGCAGAAGTGATCAGTATGATGACCGGCATTCCTGTAAAGAGAATGGTGGAAGCGGAAACGCAAAAGCTTCGCAAGATGGCTGATGAGATGAGAGGAATGGTGGTTGGACAGGACGAAGCCATTGGAAAAGTTGTAAAAGCCATTCAGCGTAACCGTGTTGGGTTGAAAGACCCGAAGAAACCAATTGGTACATTCATCTTCCTTGGTCCGACCGGTGTTGGTAAAACAGAGTTGGCAAGAGCTTTAGCCAGACATATGTTCGATAGCGAAGATGCTTTGATAAGAATTGATATGAGTGAATACATGGAAAAATTCACTGTATCAAGGTTGATTGGTGCGCCTCCGGGATATGTTGGCTATGAAGAAGGCGGTCAATTAACCGAAAGAGTTCGCCGTAAACCTTATAGCGTTATTCTTCTGGATGAAATTGAAAAAGCACACCCTGACATTTACAACATCTTGTTGCAGGTATTGGATGATGGACAGTTAACTGATGGCCTGGGTAGAAAAGTGGACTTCAAGAATACACTCATCATCATGACATCAAACATTGGTGTTCGCCAGTTGAAAGATTTTGGTGAAGGTGTTGGATTTGCAACGCAAGCGAGAGTTCAAAACCAGGATGAAGCAAATAAAGCTGTGATTGAAAAAGCTTTGAAGCGTACGTTCTCGCCGGAGTTTTTGAATCGTATCGATGATATCGTGATCTTCAATACGCTTACAAAAGAACATATCTTCCAAATCATCGACATACTGATGAAAGGTGTGATGAAACGTTTGACAAATCTTGGATTCAGTTTGGAATTGACCGAAGATGCAAAGAGCTTTATTGCCGACAAAGGATACGATCAGCAGTTTGGTGCAAGACCGTTGCACAGGGCCATTCAGAAATATTTAGAGGATCCTCTTGCAGAAGAAATTCTGAATATGAATATAAAGGCTGGTGATACCTTACAGGCAGATCTCGATAAAGAAAATGGCAAACTCATTTTCACTTTGAAGAA
The DNA here is from genome assembly GCA_035554655.1 of Flavisolibacter sp. Classification (GTDB taxonomy): domain Bacteria; phylum Bacteroidota; class Bacteroidia; order Chitinophagales; family Chitinophagaceae; genus Flavisolibacter. The sequence continues at coordinate 44,831 of DATMIF010000046.1, read as the reverse complement.
GCCGGTTGAAGAAGAATCAAAGGCATAAAATTTTAAATAGCGAATTTAAATCCCATGTCATTTCGGCACGGGATTTTTGTTTTATATGTTATGCCTAAAAAGAAAGAAACGATTGACATCATTATTGAAACACCAAAAGGGTCCAGAAATAAATATGCATACGATGAAGAAGCAAAGGGATATCGTTTGAAGAAAATTCTTCCTGCTGGCGCAGTGTTCCCGTTTGACTTTGGCTTTATTGCCGGTACAAAAGGAGGGGATGGCGATCCTTTGGATGTTTTAGTGATAATGGATGAACCAGCATATCCGGGTTGCATAGTAGAATGCAGAATAATTGGAGCATTAAGAGCGAAGCAAACCGAAAAGGATAAACATCAGGAAGAAAACGGTCGCCTTATTGCAGTGTCAATCGTCTCTACCGGTTATTCGGAAGTCAAATCTTTAAAAGACATCAATAAAAATATTCTTGATGAAATTGAGCATTTCTTCATCTCCTACAATGAAGAGGCTGGGAAAAAATTTGAACCCCAGGATTGGGCAAATGCAAAAGAAGCAATGCAGTTGATTAAGGAAGCAAAATAGGTTCGCCAAAAATTTGATCAAGCTCAGTTTTGCCGAATGCGATGAAGTTGGCATTTTTGCACTCAGCAATGAGAAAGATAATTATTACGATAGATGGATGGTCTTCATGCGGTAAAAGTACATTGGCAAAACAATTGGCAAAGGCATTAGGATATGTCTATGTAGACAGCGGCGCCATGTATCGAGCCATCACTTTATATTTTCTGCGCAATCATATTGACTGGACCGATATATCTGCAGTAAAACATGCGTTGAGGGAAATCTCGCTTGAATTTGTTTATAATATTCAAAGCCAGCAATCAGAAATTTTCCTGAATGATGAGAATGTTGAATACGTGATCAGGGATCTTGTTGTTGCCGAAAAAGTGAGTGACGTCGCTGCCATTAGAGAAGTTCGGCAGTTTGCCGTAACACAACAACAAAAAATGGGCAAGGGCAAAGGTGTTGTCATGGATGGACGTGACATTGGCACTGTTGTTTTCCCTCATGCAGAACTCAAAATATTTATGACAGCAGACAATGCTATTCGTGTGGAAAGACGATTTAAAGAGTTGTATCAAAAAAATCCAAACGTTTCAATTGATGAAGTAAAATCAAATCTTGAAATGAGAGATTATATCGATTCACATCGTGAAGTGAGTCCCTTGCGGCAAGCAGAAGATGCCATTCTTTTAGATAATACAAATCTCACTGAAAAAGAACAATTTCAAAGAGCGTTGAAATGGGCACATGCTGAAATTGGTAAGAAGAAATAATTACACTTTCTCAAAAAATTATTGTTGAGATACTTGCAATTTTAAAAAATCAGATTAATCTTTGTGACAATTACCACGCAACCTACGAGACCGTACCCAAATCCCTCGCAAAACCGTAGCCCAATTTCCAACTAACTAATTTGATTTCCTGATCATCCTCCGAAGCAAGCCGCAAACATTTCTCCGTACCTGAATACTGATGTGCATTAGCCATCATTACCACCAATCCTATTCATAATCACCGCTGTTCAATCCTCCATGAGCAACCTGTAAACACGGGATGTACCGACACATCATAGCTCGATATTGAGCACGACTATTAAACTATTTTTTGACCCAAACTCTTTGATTATGAAAAAGGTTTTACTTTCCTGTACCTTATTGCTTGCTATTGCAATGTTTAGTAAGGTCAACGCACAATGTACCCCCTACAATTTCCAGAGCAATATTAAAAGCTTACAGGTTAACGGTGCTGTTGCAACGGCAACTTTAGATGTTTCCTTTGATATTAAGGCAAACAATGGAAATAAGTACATTTTTATACACTTATGGACTGGAACAGACTATCAGGCTGTATCATTTAACTGGGGCGCAAATGGTCAGAAGGCGCCAAGTATGACAGATTTGAACGGACCTAGTAATTCACACCCAACTTTATACAATTTAGCAATTGATAATGATGTTGTTCCACAAACCTATAAAGATAAATATGTTGACGGCACAACGACTCTCAACAAACCTTCAGTGGGGCCATGGGTTCAGCACCTTGCAAATGGTGCAGACAGTTTTGTTGTAAAAGATATTCAAGTTTCTTTCGCATCTTCTAAACTGCAAACCTTAGGAGCCATCATTCAAGGTGTAATCTGGTCCTCAAACGCCAGTGCATATTCAAATTCAACATCGATACAATGCTATTTGACAGGAGCCACATTTTTTGCCGATCCTGTTATTTCAGGAACCAGCAGTTGCCGGAACTTTAGTATTACCATTGATCACAATTCCCTTACTCAAGGCGATATTTTAAATGCCAGCTATAGTGTATACGTTGATTCTAATAATGATGGCCAGTATTCCGGAACAGATATACAGGTTGAGGGGCCAAATTCATTCAGCATTGCTGCGAATTCTGCGATTGGCAACTACTTTACGGGCTCGCAAACATTTACAGGCATATTACCGATACAGTATAAAGGCATGAATCTTTTTGTTGTACTCACAAGTGGGCAAGCATCAATGACCAAACTTATATCAACTTTCCAATGCTCAACATTGCCTGTTTCATTTAAATCTTTTTCTGTTGCCCGTAGTAATCAGACGGTAGCTATAAAATGGGAAACTGCTTTCGAACAGAATAACAGGGGTTTCTATGTTCAACGTAATGTTAATGGCGAATGGAAGGATGTGGCCTTTGTTTTCTCAAGCGCAGAAGGAGATAACAGCGATCGTCTTCTGAGCTACGCCTACAACGACCCGAATAATATCAGTTCTATAACCTACTACAGAATTTTGCAGGTAGACTTGGACGGAAAAGGTAAATACAGTGATATCCGGGCCGTTAAAGGTCTAGGTCAGCAAACCAAGCTAATGTTGTTCCCAAACCCAGGCACCGGCGGAAAAATTAATGTTCTTGTTGGAGATGAGGCATCACCTAAAAACATCATTGTGTACGATGCAACAGGCCGTGTTGTAAAATCTTTCAGAAACATAGTTGACAACAACGTATTGATTGATCAATTGAAGCCAGGTATTTACAATATCCAGGTAACCAATCTAGCCTCTCAAGCAACTTCTTCAGATAAGTTTATTATCAAAAATTAAAGCTAAGTAAGCCACTTAACAGGTGGCTTACTTTTTTCCTTTTCTGCCTTACTATCAATTTTGTTCCTGTTGCTTATATCATGCAACTGCCTAAATCATATTTTTTATAAACAACTGAAAGTTCAGGTGAACATAAAGATTTGATAGTTTAAGGTCGGTTAGCTCAAAAAAAGGGATGATCTTCGCGATCATCCCTCTCTTTTATTTTAGACCTTGCTTATTGCGGCCTTTTCACATTCAATAATTCAACTTCAAAAACCAAGGCGGAACCTGCAGGAATTGTACCCATTTCATTCAACCCATAGCCTAACTGGTAAGGAATATAAAATTTGTATTTAGCGCCTACGGACATAAGTTGAAGCCCTTCAGTCCATCCGCGAATAACATGATCTAAAGAAAAAGTAGCAGGTTCACCTCTTTTATAAGAATTATCAAATTCGGTTCCATTGGTAAGCGTTCCTTTATAATTTACAGTAACAGTATCATTCGCATTGGGTCTCATACCGGTACCTTCTTTTACCACTTCATACTGCAAACCTGAGGCTGTAGTTTTTATGTTTGCCTTTCTTTTATTTTCAACTAAAAATTTTTCATCATCTTTTACATGTGCACAGAGTTGCGGGTTGGAGTGGCACATAAATAGAAGATTGGCCTGATCATCCGTTAAAAGAGGTTTTTTGTTGGAAAGTACATCGTTACATGCTTTTGTCACTAGCGTTGTGTTTAGTTTAATTCCCTGCTGACGGTAAAAATTTGCAACGCTTAACCCGATCGCATAGCTCAGCGAATCGTTTTCGGACTTCAACACCGGGCTAGAACTGGCTGAAGTAGTAGATTTTGTAGCAGTTTTAGAAACAGTTTTTTTCGGGATCGGCTTTTGCGCAATAGCAGCCAGGGTTAATAATAAACAAAATGCTGCAACGGAATATTTTTTCATGAGCGTAATTTGAGTCGCAAAAATAGCCAACATGGTTGTGAATCATAATTTAATTTAGCTAGTGCTCAGGCATTCCTTATCCTATACGCAATTTCGACAGATCAACTCCGACGTTCTGTTTTTTTGTGATTGGTTCATCCGATTTATTTTATGCAGTTTTGCAGCACTTTGTTAGTTTTTATTGAAGAAAAGAATACAGTTCATGAGTGAATTTATCCGCAATATTCAACTACGCTGGTCTGATCTTGATCCGAATTTTCATGTTCGTCATTCGATTTACTACGATTGGGGAGCGTTTGTTCGTGTTGAGTTTTTAAATGAATATGGATTAACGTGGAAGGTGATGCATGAACTGAAATTCGGGCCCATACTTTTTCGGGAAGAATGTGTTTTCAGAAGGGAAATCCGCTCAGGAGATGAAATTAAAATGAACCTACAACTGCTTCGGTCCAAAAAAGATTTTTCGCGATGGAGCATTCAACATCAAATTATAAAAGCGGATGGGACGGTTTGCGCAGTGCTTAAAGTTGATGGAGCATGGATGGACGTTATAACAAGGAAGTTATCTTCTCCTCCTGAAAAGGTGCACGAAGTTTTTAATCAAATGCCGACAGCAGAGAATTTCGAATGGCAATAAAAAACCATCCGGATGCCGGATGGTTCTCAAATATTTTTCTTTAAACTTATTTCGGGTAAATAGTTGTAACTGCAGTCAAATCGTAAGGGCTGAACCCGTTCCATGGGCCTACATAAGAATTCATGATCGAGTTCGGATCTGTTTCAGGTGTCCCTACAATCAAATTTCCATATGTTCCGTCTGTATGTGTAAATCCAATTGTATGTCCTAACTCATGCGTAATTGCAAAAGTCTTATACGAACTGGTTAACGTGTTGTAATAGGTATTGATTTGCACCTCGTTGCCGCAAGTCCCGTCATAATAAGGAAGATAGGCTTGAGCTACCATTGAGGTAGAAGCATCATACAATGTTGTTACCAGAATGTTGTACGCAGGTATCACTGTAGAAGTCGTTGTTATTTTCTTTTTGCCTTTCCCACTGGTGGTTGTAACAGTGGTGGCAATGACTCTTTTCATTACGACATGACTGTTGGCACTATTCCAGTTAGCAATTGCTGCATCAAGGGCACTGATCCAATCCGTTGGAACGGTATTGTCCGCGTAAATAGCAATACTAGCTGCATTTGCTGACGTGACTGTGTAGGTGTAAATCTTCTGACCACTCCTGTCTGGAGAAGGCATACTTATCTCAGTATTCTTTAAGCGTTGCTGAGCGTTGGCAAGGCTAACCATGATGTCTTTTCCAACAACGAAATGTTTTTTTAGGGCATCATAATTTACATCGTCCAACGGAAGTCCCGTTGAGCTTGAGATAAATGATTTCAATTGTTGTAATTCTTCGGCGGAAACTGTTGCCTCTTGTTTGAGGTCTGTTTTTTTACAGGACTGAGCAAAAATTAGCAGTGTAAACAGGACGAAACATAATAATGTTTTCAAGTCCCCTGATTGGCGGTTTGTCATGGATGATTTGATTTTACCAGACAATATTAAATAATTTAGGTTAAACCGTCAACACTATTTCAGTGTGATAAGACTACTTAAATTTTCAGGCCAGCTTTTGGCAATGGACTTCATCAAGCTTGAGCATAGATCATCACTCCAAACTTTTTATTTGCGCAGGGAAGTTGCTTGTATGTGAAAGCAATAAGGTTCTTATATAACTGTTCTCCTTGTAGGGCTTAATGTATTCCTGTATGGTTTGTCTGGAAATGTTTTCAAGATTCTTAGGCACGTAACCCATGCCGAAAAAACTTCCCTGGTCAACCATAATACAGGAAAGTTCATTGTCGGATAAACCTTTATCAATTACAAGGTAAGAGGGAAGTTTTGTCAAAGAAGCGATGGCTTGCAAGATTCTTTCGTTGTAGTCTTTTGTTGCTTCTGTTTTTTCACACGCACCATGGCAATGTTCTTCAATGATGCCGATGCATTTTTCATTGTCAGTTTGTATGAAGCAAAGCTTCGGGCAGAGGGAAAATTCTTTCATTAATTTTCGAAGGACACCATAGCCATCAACTTTATAGTGAAATGTATAAACAGGATTGGAATATTTTCTTTTTTTTTCGATCGCCAAACGCATGTATCCATTCTGATCTTCGTAAACAAAAATGCCAAAAACTTCTTCCTGTCTTTTTTGAGAAGTATTAAAAATAGGCCATAAACGTTTGATCTCTGTTGATTCCAAGATCGCCGCCATTAATTCGGTTGCCGTTGACTGAAAACTGATGCCATAAATATTTCGAACAAAGTTTTGCTTTTGCCTGCTGTCGGAATTATTACTGAAATGGCTGTTTACTCTTGATCGGATGTTCTTTGCTTTTCCAACATACACCACTTTTCCTTTCTGATCATGGAAATAATAAACACCGGGGTTTTTTGGTAGGACATCAAAATGAACTTTGGGAACGTTTGGCGGCAGAACTGCTTCTTTGGAATTTCGGTTCAAGCTTTTTTCAATCACTTCGTTGGTATCATTGTCCAAAAGTTTCTTGAAAAGGGTAACGGTTGCAGCAGCATCTCCACCGGCACGATGCCGATTGTTTATATCAATTTGAAGCGAGTTGCACAAATTGCCTAAACTGTAAGAAGGAAAGCCTGGAAAAATTTGTCTTGACAAACGGACAGTGCAAAGTTTTTTTGCATTGAAACTGTAACCGTAAAACTCAAGATGGTTTTTTATAAAAGAATAATCGAAGTTTACATTATGCGCCACAAAAACATTGCCCTGTAAACAAGTGTAAACTTTTTCAGCAACTTCTTCAAACTGCGGAGCATCCTGTACCATTTCATTATTGATTCCGGTAAAGGCTTGAATATACCTCGGTATTGCCTGGTTGGGATTAACGAGTGTTTCAAATTCCTCAATGACCTTTTCTCCATCGAAAACTTTAATGGCAATTTCAATAATGCCATTAGCTGCCGCGTAGCCGCCGGTAGTTTCAATATCTACAATTGCATACGTCACACTAAACTATTTTTGAGGAATTGAAGGGCATCGAAGTTCTAAAAAAATTTAGTAATGCAGCAAGCTTTTGGCAAATATTTAATGTTCCGCAACCGGCTGGAAAAAGTGTATAAACATTTGAACAAGCAAGCCAGGAGGCAGGGCCTAACTTGTTATCGGGTTTACGATCATGATCTACCGGAATTCCCATTCATTATTGAAGTTTATGAGAACAGGCTCTACGTTTCTGAATACAAGCGTAACCATTCAATGAGCGAAGAAGCACATGAAGAATGGTTAGAGCAATGTAGCAAGGTAATTAGTGAAGTGATGGAAATTAAAGAAGAAAATATTTTTCTGAAGATGCGTAAAAGAAAAGAAGGAAGGCAGGGACAATACCAGAAAGTGGATGAATCTAAAAATGAGTTCATCGTTCATGAAAACGGTTTGAAGTTTATTGTTAATCTAAGCGATTATCTCGACACAGGATTATTTCTTGATCACCGCAATACAAGGCAAATAGTAAGAGAATTGTCCAACGGGAAACGGGTCCTTAACTTGTTTTGTTATACAGGTTCTTTTTCTGTTTATGCTACTGCAGGTAGTGCTTTGGAAGTAGTTTCAGTAGATCTTTCAAAAACTTATTTGAATTGGGCAGAGAGAAATGTGCAGGCCAATTTTCCCGGGTTTAAAAATCATGAAATTATTCATGCGGATGTGAAGCAATACCTAAAGACAATCGCGCCGGGAAGTTCTGATCTCATTGTGATGGATCCTCCAACTTTTAGCAATAGCAAAAGGATGGAAGATTTTTTGGACATTCAGAAAGATCATGTTGAGTTGATAAATGATTGCATGAGAATTTTGAGCCACGGTGGAATTCTTTTTTTTAGTACGAACTATACAAAGTTCCAGATTGAAAAAGAGAAGTTGCATGCTTCGGAAATAAAAGATATTACCAAACAAACTACTCCGTTTGACTTTGAGGGTAAATTGAAACGTCAGTGCTTCAAAATTTTTTAAATAAAAAACCGCCACACTTTAGTGGCGGTCTTGAATGTGTTGTATATAATTTATTAATACAAGTAATTCATCGCTGTTACATCATTTGCATTGAATGTTCTGTTGCCGCCATTGGAGCAAGCCAGCATCCATGAATTTGGATCAGCGGTTGTAGGAGTGCCCGGAATATTGATTGCGCCAACACCTGCATCGCCTTCATTGGAATAAGAACCGCCACAACTATAGCTTCTGTCCATATAATCGGTATGACGGAAGCCGATGCAATGGCCTAATTCATGCTGGATTACTGAACCAACATATAGTACATCAGGATTAGAGCCATAGGCAAATTTGTTAGTGTTCATTTTAATTTGATTATATGGATCACCTGAGGCTGTTGGAAAACCAGAACTGCCTAAAGTGATATAGCCGAATCTTGGTCCCTGGCTAAATCCAACAATTGTAATGTCAGGAGTTCCACTGGTAACTCTTACAAAATGTAACTGACCGCCTAAGGCATTGTAACGGGCAATTGCAGTATCTGTTCCGGCAATATAAGCAGTTCCAAGATTTGAAACTAGTACTGTAATTGTCCTCGGTAATCGCAGTACAAGATTGGTGGTGCGGTACTGTTCACTGTTGGCAACACGCAACAATTTCTGATCGGGAGTGCTGTTCAATAATTCAGGAGTTAATACAATGTCTCCTTCAACCAAATAACCTTCGTCAACTTTCTGTACATTTTGAGTGCTGAAACCAAGGCCTTTGATTTGAGCCAAAGTTTGTTGAGATACGGCTTGATCGTCGCTGGCTGTAGTGGCATTTTTCTTACAGCCTATAAAACTTACGGCAGCGATACAGACCACTGCAAACGGCATTACTACTTTTTTCATATGCGTGTAATTATTTTTTGGGTTTAAGAAACGAAATAATCAAAGGCTGAATACATCAGCCCTTAAAAAGTCAATATAAATAGTTCAAAGCTGTTTTGTCATTGTTATTAAAAGTGCGGTCTTTACCACTGGAGCAGGCAAGCATCCATGAATTAGCATCAGGACCGGACGGTGTTCCGGGAATAAGGATAGCACCTACATTGCTGGCACCTTCGTTTGAATAAGCACCTCCGCAACTGTAGCTTCTGTCCATATAGTCTGTATGACGGAAACCAATGCAGTGGCCAATTTCATGCTGGATTACTGAACCAACATAAGCAGGATCCGGATTTGTTCCATATGCATATTGATTGGTGTTCATTTTTACAGTGCCATAGGGATCGCCCTGCCTCGTCGGAAAACCTGAGCTGCCTAAAGTGATATAACCTCCGGATGGGGGTTGATTAAAACCCTGGATTGTGATCTCTGCTTTACCTGAGGTAATGCGTTGAAATTTGATTTGAAGATTCAATGCATTATAACGTCCAAGAGCAATGTCTGTGCCTTGTACGTAAGCAGAGCCTAGTCCAGAAACAGCTACAGTAATTGTTCTGGGAAGATGTGTTACCAAATTAGTAGTGCGGTACTGTTCATTATTAGCAATGCGTAATAATGATTGATCGGGAGTGGAATTCAATAATTCATCGGTTAGTACAATATCTCCTTCAACAAGATAACCTTCGTCTACTTTGCGAACATTGCTTGTCCCAAAGCCAAGGTCTTTAATCTTGCTTAAAGTTGATTGTGAGATTTCATCGTTTTGAGATGTTGTTTTTGCATCCTTTTTACATGCAACGAACGTGAATGCAGTAAGGCATGATACTACAAGGGGCATCCAGATTTTTTTCATGTGTGTGTGTAGGGTTTTGCGTTAGTGTTTCAGTTAAAATGATTAGCTGTCATCAATTTACGGAGTGTTAAAATATCTTAACAAAAAATATAAGCAACCCTGTTGCAAACAAGTTTACGGCGTAATATTTCTTAGCAAAAATTCATTAGAGGCTTTCCCAGCCGTTTTCAGATTATATTGCTGTTCATCTATGAAGCCAAAGAGAATTCATCTTGTTCTGTTCCTGTGTGGTTTTTTATTTTCTGCTGCATGCTTGTGTCAGCAAAAGAATAATGAAAGAATAACGCCCTTACTTAGAAATATTCTTGCAAATAAAAAAATGAGAGATGTAATTGATGTCTTTGTTACAATGAAGAATCTTTCCGGCTTGCACTTGGATAAAAACATTCAAATACTTTCCGAATATAAAAACACTAACACAGCGTTGATCAGAATTCCCGTTGCAACACTCTCCCAACTGGTTGATAAAAATGAAATCGTTTTTGCTGATGTTTACCGCACTCCAAAAGAAGAGGTGACTACAGGGTCATTAGACATTAGCCTGAACAAAGTGGCTTTCGTTCACAATCAATTTTCAAACATCAATGGCGATTCGATAAATATTTCACTTAAAGAACAGCGCTTTGATACAACAGACATAGACATCAAAGGAAGAATATTTGAAAGCGGAGTTGCTTCTAATATTCAATCTTCGCATGCTTCGATAATGGCCACCATTCTTGCCGGCGCAGGTAACACTTCAAATTTTGCAATGGGAGCTGCATGGGGTGCAAATCTTACTTCATCAGATTATTCAACATTATTGCCCGATGCAGATAATGTTTATCGTCAATACAAAATCTCTGTTCAGAATCATTCGTATGGAACGGGCATAGAAAATTATTATGGTGCAGATGCTGCATCATATGATATGAGCGTTTGGAATAATCCGACATTGGTTCATGTTTTCTCTTCCGGTAATTCGGGAACGGCAAGCCCCACATCAGGAACATATTTAGGTATACCAAACTTTGCCAATCTTACAGGAAGTTTTAAAATGGCGAAGAACATTATTACAGTCGGAGCAACAGATTCATTCAATGTGATCGCTGCATTAAGTTCGAAAGGCCCTGCATTTGATGGGAGAGTGAAACCGGAGTTAGTTGCTTTTGGTGAAGACGGAAGTTCCGGAGCTGCTGCATTAACATCAGGAACAGTTGCGTTAATTCAACATGACTACAGAATCACTCATGGTAGCTTGCCAAATGCTGCATTAGTAAAAGCGGTTCTTTTAAATAGTGCCGATGACGTTGGCGCAAAGCACGTCGATTATTTTTCGGGCTATGGAAGTTTAAATGCATTCGCAGCAATCAATACTATCAAAGAAAACCGGCTTGTTGAAGCCAGTGTTTCACAAGGGCAGATAAAAACCTTTCCGATTATTATTCCTGCAAATATTGCCCAATTAAAAATTACAGTTGCATGGTCAGACATGGCGGCGGTAGTCAATGCATCGAAAGCTTTAGTAAATGATATTGATGCTTTGTTGCAATTGCCTTCAACTAATGAAAGCTGGCAACCGTGGGTTCTAGGTTCTTATCCTAACAAAGATTCATTATTGCTTCCTGCTGTACGAAGAAAAGATACCCTGAACAATACTGAACAAATAACTGTTGACAATCCGCAAACTGGAAACTATTTAGTACAAATATCAGGAAGCAGAATCCCAACGAGTAGTCCACAGGCTTTTGCCATCGCATATCAATTTGATACCGTAAATACTTTTCATTGGACTTACCCTAACTCAACAGATGTTTTAGCTGCGTCCAACAGCAATGTTATCCGCTGGCAGACAAATATTCAAGGTAATGGCTCCATTGAATTTTCAGCAAACGGCATTCAATGGCAGACAATTAGTTCTTCTGTGGATTTATCCTCGCAATATTTCAAATGGAATGTGCCTGACACAATTACTACTGCTTTTTTGCGAATGAGTTTTTCTTCTTTGCCGCCTGCCCTCTCAAACAATTTTGTTATCTCAAAACCAATTGGGTTGAATGTTGGTTTTAATTGCCCTGATTCGTTTTTGTTATACTGGACTAAATTCAAAACAAATCAATATCAACTGTACCGATTGGGCGCAAAATATTTAGAACCATTGCAAACAACAATCGACAGTTTCATTGTCTTTCAGAAGCAACAGCATCCTGGTTTATTTTACAGTGTTGCTCCTCTCATTAATAATAAACCTGGTTTGCGAAGCTTTACCATTAATTACGAAACACAAGGTGTAGGATGTTACGTAAAAACATTTTATGCCCTGCTTCAAAATTTGAATACTGCATTCCTGACTGCTCAATTAGGAACATTATACAATGTATCACAGGTTTCTTTTCAAAAACTTACAACCGCGGGAATTCAAACAGTTAAAACAATTTCGAATCCTACGAGCCTTAACCTTAGTTTCACTGATTTGCAATTAACTCAAGGTGCAAATGTGTACAGGCTTCAAATAAAATTGAACAATGGAACCATTGTGTACAGCAATACAGATCTTGTTTACAACTTTCCCATTCAACCTGTTCTTGTATATCCGAATCCTGTTAAGCAAAATCAATTGATTAATATTGTTGCACAAGATCCAGGTATATATTCCATCAAAATTTACGACAGTAACGGACGTCTCGTTCACCAACAATTATTAGATAATATTTCACAGCAAATACTGGCTTTGCGACTAGCAAAAGGACTTTACATTGTCAAGGTAATCGGAGATGGCGGGAAAACCTTCACACAAAAACTGGTTGTTTACTAAATAAAAAAGCGATCCCTGAAGATCGCTTTTTAAAAAATTGACTTGTTTGATTATAAAGTCTTCAACACATCGTTCATAGTTCTCACAGCATCAGCACTCTTATTAAAAGTTGCCTGCTCTTGTTCATTCAGTTTATAATCGAAGATCTGTTCCCAACCATTTTGTCCAATTACAACAGGAACACCAAGGCAAATATCTTTTTGTCCGTACTCACCATCCAAGTAAACAGAACATGCAACAAGACGTTTTTCATCTCTTACAATGCTCTCTACCAATGCAGCAGTAGCTGCACCCGGAGCATACCACGCAGAAGTTCCAATCAATTTTGTAAGTGTTGCACCACCAACCATTGTATCGGCTACAATCTGTTTTTGTTGTTCCTCACTCAGGAAATTAGTAACAGGAACACTGTTCCATGTTGCATAACGGATTAAAGGAATCATTGTAGTATCGCCATGTCCACCGATAACAATTCCGTTCAAATCGTTTGCTGAACAGCCCAATGCCCGGCTGATATAGCATTTAAACCTTGCGCTGTCTAAAATTCCACCCATACCAATGATGCGGTTTTTTGGTAAGCCTGTAGCTTGTAAAGCCAGGTAAGTCATGGTATCCATCGGGTTGCTTACAATAACAAGAATTGCATCTGGCGAATGTTGCAAAACACTATTCGCTACATTTTTTACGATGTTGGCATTTGTACCGATCAGTTCTTCGCGAGTCATACCTGGCTTACGAGGAATACCCGATGTGATCACAACTACGTTCGATCCCTTTGTTTTGCCGTAATCGTTTGTGCTTCCCGTAATTCTTGTATCGAAACCGAGAAGGGCGGCGGTTTGTGCCATATCTAACGCCTTACCTTCAGCAATTCCTTCTTTAATATCCAGTAATACTAATTCGTGACATAATTCTTTTCTAACAATGTTATCAGCCGTTGTTGCACCTACTGCACCGGCTCCTACAACAGTAATTTTCATCGATTCATTGGTTTAATGAATAAAATTATTTGAGGTGCAAATGTAGCGGATTCATTAGAATTCGTATAAGCCGGATAGTATTTGATACTATGATGTCTGTTGTACAGTTATACCGGACAAAGCGAATGTGCACCAATCTCCCTGTCAATACAAAGCTTCGCTCATCATTGCACTGATTGATTAAATTTTGAATTGGGGTGCAGCGGTTTTATCTGGATTATGATCATCCTCAGATTGTAATTATCTTTAATGCTGCAAACCTACTGTTTATGAAATTTCGCAACCTGACTTATCTCGCTTCAATACTTCTGACCGCAATCATTGGTTTTTATTCCTGTCAAAAAGAGCCTAAGGAAAAAATCGAGAAGGTAATCTCCTCTAAAGATCCGCAATCTGTTTCTTCGTCTATTAAGGTGTGGCACGGACTCCGTACACAAGGAAATCCGCCAGCAGAAAAAGGCACTGATCTACAACTGGATAACTCAACAGACCTGTTGTATGCTATTGCAGGCAGGTACGCTATCATTCAACCTGAAGTAATTTCCGGCGATGTTGCAGGTTATTATCTTAGGATAGATGGGGCCTCTGATTATTTTAAGGTGGACTATACAAAGCCACGCAGTACGGGTAGAATGAAGCCTCAGAAAACTAATAGTTTTCTGCGCATGGATTCATTAGGTGGGAATTTGGACAGTGCAATTGTAATTGTTTTACCCGCTAACCTACATGTGCCAGATACCATTTGCATGACTTATTGGGCTTATGACAACAGCGGTAACGTAAGTAATCCTATTGATGTTTGCGTTATTGTTACCAGTTTGGGCACGGATGCTAATGGCAGTTGGTTAAATGGTACATGGAAATACACAGCACAGTGGGATAATAGTTCTCCGCATGATACGGTTATTTACAACAAGTGGACAGGTTATGCCTGGGGAGGCTATTATTGCAACAATGGATTGTTACAATGGTCTGATATCGCAATACCCGGACAACCTTTTTTGGCAACTGATTCAGTTTTTTATAGAAAAGCAAATCTAACTTATGGAACTAACGGCGGGTTGAAATATGAGATTGATGATTCGTGGAAGGACATAGACTACATAACGGCCACCTGTTCAAATATTATTTTTAAGCCGGTAGAAAATGAAGCAGAGATGCTCACCGGAGCCTGGTCGTATAATTCAACTACACACAAGCTCATTATTGTTTTTGAATTTGATGATGTAGGTATACCCGTTGAAGAGGCTTATGAATTTGACGCCATAAGGGTGAATGATAAAAACGTGATACTGGTTGACAACACTGATCCTTCGGACCCTTATTATAGTCGCTTTGAAAAGCTTTAAAATAAAAATGCAGCTCTTTGCTGCATTTTTATTTGGTGGTATGTAATACCTCAATCACTTTCGTAATAGGCAGGGAGCCTTCAACTCCTTCAATCAGTTTTCCCTTCTTATTGTACATGGCCATGTAGGGGATGTTGTGTATATCAAAGAAGCCGGTCGTTATATAGTAAACGTCTTTTCCAACTACGATGTTTGGATACTTTGCCAATCCATAATTCGTAATGAAATCTTTCATTGCAGTCAAAGGATGATAAGTAATCATTACAATTTGCACATCTTTCAATTTGTCCATGTGTGTTATCATTTCTTCCGTTTCGTGCTGACAATGACTACAATCGGGACTGAAGATCATAAATAACACAGGTCTGTCATTTGGTATTTGGGCCTTCGTGTACATAGTTGAACTATCGCTCAATAATATTTGTATTGGTGGCAAAATAGGAAAGCGTTGATAGGGTGGAACCTTCGTGGTATCACCCTGTGCAAAACCAGAAATGAAAAAAAATGAGAGAATAAAAAGCAGCTGGGTGTTTTTCATTTTGTTGTTTTGCTCAAAAATACGAGAGGCATTAAAAAAATCTTGCTAATCTTATATGAATTAAGCGATCGTCTTCTGATATCCCGTAATAAATTGTAGCCGCAATTTTATTGAAAGGAGCTACTAAAAACCCGCCACCATAGCCCACATGCCATTTGTTGGAATCTTGATCTGGCATCCAGACGCGACCTTCATCTATGAAAGCGATCAAACCAATTTTACCACTGAATAAATAAGTTCTTACGTTAGGTATCCACCTCAATTCATTATCGTTGTAAAAACTTGTTTTGCCGTAAAAGCGTTCACGGTGAAAACCTCTTAAATTTTGTCCGCCACCAATCCAGTTGTATTGATAAAATTCAGGATTGCCGCTAAGTGTGTACAAACCGTTTCTCGATGCAATGGAAAACTTCTTACTAAGTGGAAGATAAAAGCCCAATGTTGACCAGTATTTATTGAACCATTTATTTGATTGTGTAAGATTTTTGGTGTGACTTGCATTCAAAGAAAATCCAAAGCCTTTTGTGGGTACTACTTCACCATTGATGTTGTAATAAGCATAGCTGGCCAATGCACCAATAAAATTCTTTCTTTCAAAGAGAGTTCCGTCGTTGGGATAAAGCGTTTCAACCGGCAAGTGATCCAATTCATTTTTTACTTTGTTGGTTTGATAAAAACCTGCAACGGTAAATGAATTATGTTTTGCGAAAATTCGGTTTAGACCAACGCTTGCGCTTCCTTCGCTGGTGTGTAAATTATAGTATTCGATTTTACTGGAGTTCGGAGTTTCATTTCCCAATCCAAAAAAATAATGCTTTAATACCTGGTCATAACTCGCATCTAAAAGAATATTCCATTTACCAATAACTTGGTTGATTATTCCCTTGTAATCGCCACCAAACGATTTGTTAGTAATGGAATAATTGAATTTAATACTTTGCTGCGATGCGAATGGTTCCTTACGCCATTTGTAGGATGTCCATTTATAGCCAACGTTAACAAATATGCCTCTTACGTTTGTATAAAAAGGCATGATGATCATTCCTTTCTTATCGAAATTCCGGCGTTCGTAATCATAAGCATGAATGCTACTATCGCTTGATAGAAATTTTCTGACATTGCCGGTTACAACATTGCCGGGGTTGTCATAATATTTTACTTTGGCTGATTCATTAATGATTGAATCTTGGTCTGGTCCGCCAATGATCCGGATCCTGGTTTCGTTGTTTACATCACCGGTGATATGAAATACATCATTACCTCCTATTCCATACAATCTCAATTCTTTTGTTTCATCATCTGAAAATGTGCGGGAAAAAGAAGGAGTGTTGCTTACTTTCCCATGTTTATTTACCGGATAGATTTTTATTAAAGTCTGGTGATTGTCCAGTCGCCGAATATTGAAAATTTCCTTTTGCTTACTTCCGGGCATATCGACTTCTTTCGCAAGAAAATTATAATAGTCACCGGCATATTCAACTATTTTATCACGACGCAATTTTAATTTTCTTGCGGTTTCTTCTCCAGATTCAGCAAAAATCTCCGGTGGCATTTGCCTCACCGCACTATCAATTACGGCATCGGTAACGTAGTTCTGCAATGCTCTTGCCGAATCAAGCCAAACCTGTTTTGAAAGTTGATTCGTAAACCGTTTATCCAATTCATTCCCTGCATAGTTGTACCACTCGATGTTTTTGATCTTATCATCAAAGGTTTGAAGTTGCTTTAATCCGGCACCACGAACAACCAATGATAGAAGTAATCCTTCAAACTTTGCGTAAACCTGGTCACGGTCTTTAGGAACAGGACGATAGATTTTATAGGAACCGCTATCAAACTTTGCCCAACGCCAATTATCAGGATGGCGACCCCAGTCACCAACAAACATGTCGAAAAGCCTTGTCATTACAAATTTGTTCTGGTCCATCAGGTGATCGTTTTCTTCCGTTAGCTTTTCATACATCTTTTCAGTACTGACAATATCTTCAGGATGTCCAAAAGTTTCTGTTTCTAACTGTGTATCATCGGGGCGTTCTTCCAGCAAACAAAGTGTGTTGGCAAAAGTTTCATTGTATTCTCCTAGACTTTCACTATAAGCAACCACGTAATATTTTGGATTGGTATGATAAACGCTTGCAGCATCTGCCATCTGCGGAACGGTAAGTGCTGCATACGGATGGTTTGTTGCAATTTGATCGTTTGCCAAATGTTCAATAATGGTTCCCTGGTAAATTTCTGGAAGAGCTCCTGTATATGTTTTATTCACCTGCCGCAAAACAAATTGCCTGCCGGCCGGATCTTTCAAGCGAAGCGATTTCGTTTGTCTTCCTCCACCTTCTTTAATCGGAGTTAGGCCGCCAAAAGCAGTATCGAGATTGAGCACAGGAATCTTTACAGGAGTGCTCCATTCCTCACGGTAATCTTCACCCCAAAGCCATTTGTGCCATGTGGAGGATTTGTATTCCGGTCCTGCAATTACCGTATGAAAATGAGGGTCCGAAGTATCAACTATGCCTGTCTTCTGGCCTGAGGCTGATAAAGAAAAGATCAATGAACAAATAAATGAGCATCGAATAAAATCCTGCCTGGTGAATCGTTGTTTCATCTCAAAGCTTAAATTAAAAAATAGTGCCAATGGATTTGGGTAACCTGTTATCAGAAAGCGTTTAAAAATAGTTAGAGTTTGCGGTTTAAGGGCTAAACGTTTGGCCAATGGCTGTTTTCCTTTACATTTGCCGCCTCAAATTGTAAATCGAAAATTTCTTTATGGCAACTACTGCAGACATCAGCCGCGGCCTGATTATCAAGCTTGACGGCAGCCTTTACAAAGTGGTGGAATTTGGTGAAAATAAAACGGCCCGTGCAGCTGCAAAGGTTTGGGCAAAACTGACCGGAGTGGATAATGCACGTACTATTGAAAAAACATGGAACAGTGGTGACAATATTTTCCCTGTTCGTGTAGAAAGGAAAGAGTATCAGTATCTATATAAAGATGAGACAGGTTATAATTTCATGGATAATGAGACGTTCGAGCAGGTTTCCGTTCCTGAAAATGCAATTGATGCTCCTCAATTTTTGAAGGATGGACAAGCTGTGTCGGTATTGTTCAATACAGAAACTGAATCGCCTATGAGCGTTGAGTTGCCTGATAAAATTGTTGTACAGGTAACTTATAGCGAACCTGGTTTAAAAGGAGACACTGCAACAAGAACTTTGAAGCCTGCAACTGTTGAAACAGGTGCAACTGTGATGGTTCCTTTATTTGTAAATGAAGGCGAATTAATTCGTGTGAATACAAAAACAGGCGAGTACGTTGAAAGAGTGAAGGAATAAAGTAAAGGTGAAAAATAGTTTAGAGTGAAGCGTCATGAAGGCGCTTCATTTTGTTTTGATGCTATCGTAGAATTCCTATCTCATTACGCTAAACTAATTTTATTCCTATCTTAGCCGACCGCATTAACCAAAATCATAATAAATTGAAACAAATGGATTTCAAGCAAATTCAGGAATTGATCAAATTGGTCAATGATTCGAATATTGGTGAAGTAACGATTGAGCAAAAAGAATTCAGGTTAACGATCAAACAAAAAGAGGAACAGATAACACAAATGGTAGCAGGACAACTGCAGGCACCTTTTTATTCTCAACCGGTAGCGCCTCAGCAACAACTTCCTGCTCCAACTCCGTCGGGAGAAAAAGCAAAACAAGAATCTACAACTCCTTCCAACACTATTACAATTAAAAGCCCGATGATCGGTACATTTTACCGCAGGCCATCACCCGACAAACCAAACTTTGTTGAAATAGGTGATGAAGTAAGTCCTGGTAAAGTGGTTTGTATTATCGAGGCCATGAAATTGTTCAACGAAATTGAAAGTGAAGTAAAAGGCAAGATCGTAAAGATGTTAGTTGATGATGCTTCGCCTGTTGAATACGATCAGCCTTTGTTTCTTGTTGAACCTTCTTAAGAAGTCAAAAATCAAAAGTAAAAATTCAAAAGCCTCAGTTCTGTTTTGACTTTTTAATTTTTAATTTTTAATTATTAAACGTGTTTAAAAAAATACTAATTGCCAATCGCGGAGAGATTGCTTTACGTGTGATACGTACTGCCCGTGAAATGGGTATTAAAACTGTTGCTGTTTACTCTACTGCCGATAGGGATAGTTTGCATGTGAAGTTTGCAGATGAAGCAGTTTGTATCGGTAAGCCACAAAGCAGCGATTCTTATTTAAATATTCCTCATATCATGGCAGCAGTTGAAATTACAAATGCTGATGCAATTCACCCTGGTTATGGATTTCTTGCGGAGAATGCAAAGTTCTCGCAGATATGTGCTGATCATGGAATAAAATTCATTGGCCCTACTGCTGAAATGATCAGCAAAATGGGGGATAAGATTTCTGCAAAGGAAACCATGATTGCTGCAGGTGTTCCTGTTATT
Organism: Flavisolibacter sp.; assembly: GCA_035554655.1. Classification (GTDB taxonomy): domain Bacteria; phylum Bacteroidota; class Bacteroidia; order Chitinophagales; family Chitinophagaceae; genus Flavisolibacter. The sequence continues at coordinate 24,832 of DATMIF010000046.1, read as the reverse complement.
CCGGGTAGCGAGGGCTTGCTTCAAAGTTTGGAGGAAGCAAAGTCACTTGCTAAAGAGATGGGCTTTCCAGTTATTCTAAAAGCGACTGCTGGGGGTGGTGGAAAAGGAATGCGCATTGTTTGGGAAGAGAGCGAAATGGAAAGGGCTTACAATACTGCAAAAGCCGAAGCAGGTGCTGCATTTAAGAATGATGGTATTTACATGGAGAAGTTCGTAGAAGAACCTCGCCATATCGAAATACAGGTTGCAGGCGATCAATACGGAACGGTTTGTCATTTAAGTGAGAGAGATTGTTCTATCCAGCGCCGTCACCAGAAATTGGTTGAAGAATCTCCTTCGCCTTTTATGACGCCGGAACTTCGCCATAAAATGGGAGAGGCTGCAAAAAAAGCTGCTGGCGCCATCAATTATGAAAGTGTTGGAACAATAGAGTTTCTTGTTGATAAGCATCGCAATTTCTATTTTATGGAAATGAATACCCGTATCCAGGTAGAGCATTGCGTTACCGAGGAAGTGATCAATCATGATTTGATAAAAGAACAGATCAAGATTGCGATGGGAGAAAAAATATCAGGGAAAGATTACGAGCCCGAAGGACATGCCATCGAATGCCGCATCAATGCTGAAGATCCTTATAATGATTTCCGTCCTTCACCTGGAAAGATCACCGTGTTACATCAACCAGGTGGTCATGGCGTTCGTGTAGATAGTCATGTGTACGCTGGCTATGTCATTCCGCCATACTACGATTCAATGATTGGTAAATTGATCACCATTGCTAGAACAAGAGAAGAGGCAATTGATACTATGTACAGGGCATTGAGTGAATATGTAATTGAAGGAGTGAAAACAACCATTCCTTTTCATCTACAACTCATGCAAAATGAAAAGTTCAGAGCCGGTGATTTCAACACTAAATTTTTAGAAAGCTTTCAAATGAAATAAAATTAAAAACCCTCTGCAATCAGAGGGTTTTATTTTGACATTGTTTTTAGTTTAATCATCGTGTTTACCGTTACCGTGGCCTTTGCCATGTCCCGGGTTTTTCCCTTTTCCCGGCTGCATGCCGTACTTGTGCGGATTGCCAACACCTTTATACCATCCTAAATGCTTACCAGGATTTGATTTCTTTCCGTAAACAGTACGGTTTGTTTTATAATCCCTTCCGCTTTGTTGAGGACTTCTTCCAAGAATAACGTTTCTACTTTGCTGTTGCGATGTTGTTTGCTTTGGTTGTCCAAGAACAACTCTGCGCGCCTCTTCCTTAGAAGATTGCGCATGTACTGAAGCAAAAGCTGCAACAGCGATCAGGACGGTAAGTACTTTTTTCATAGATCAGTTTTTAGTTCAGGTAAAATACCGAAAAGATGATGCCAGTGAATATTTCAAATTGTTAAATAGGCTCAATTCGGATTTTTTCTAAGCTATTCTACTATTTTTCAACTCCCCACCGGAAAGATGAATTTTCAAGGCCTGCAAGATCAATCGCCCTGTCAACAACAGTAGTTGCAGCTTGTTCAATAGTTTGAGGCTGACTATAGAAAGAAGGAGAGGCAGGACAAATAATTCCACCTGCAAGCGTAACTGTTTCCATATTGCGGATGTGGACAAGGTTATAAGGTGTATCACGAACGACAAGGATTAATTTTTTTCTTTCCTTGAGCATAACATCTGCACCTCTAGTAATTAGCTCATTTGAAGTGCCGGATGCAATTCTTCCTAACGTTCCCATTGAGCAAGGAACAATGATCAACGCATCATATTTTGCTGAACCTGATGCAAATGGTGCTGTAAAGTCTTTTGTTGAAAAATATCGTGCACGGAAATTTTTGTAGTTGTTATCACCTAATTCCGTTTGCCATACTTGTTTGGCGTTCTCGGTCATCACTAATGAAAGTTCAGTGATCTGATCTTTCAATTGTTCCAGTTTTTGCAAAAGCAGTTTTGCATAAATGGAACCACTTGCACCGGTAATAGCAACAGCAATTTTTTTCATAATGAGCGATGAAGATACAAAGCAGGCGTGATTTGTTATACTTCTACGACATCAAACCAATAGTTAAAGAAAGCTGCAATTTTCTTATTCGTGCCTTCTATACTATTCGGCTTCTTAATGAATGAACAAGCGCCATGTTTATAGCATTCGTTTTTATACCGCGGATGTTCGGAGTCGCTTAAAATAACAACAGGAATATCGCTGTACTCCAAACTTGCTTTCAACTTTTTCAAAACTTCAAGGCCGTTTTCAGGAACAGAGTTATAATCAACTAAGATGAGTACTGGTTTCTCTGACTTTGAAGGAAAGTTGAAAAACTCAGCGCTGTTGGATAAAAATTTTATTGGTATGTCAATCTGAAGTTCAGATAGAGTTTGCTGAGTAATGTAGCGGTCATCACCATCGTCTTCGAGCATTAAAACAAATCGGTTCATGGTTAAGGTTTGTTAGATAAAAGTACATAATACGCCAACAAAAAAGCCTTGCGAGAGCAAGGCTTCAATAATTCAGTAATCAGTAATTACTTATTCTTCGGCTTACTATTAAAATACTCAAATCTCTTTGCGCTATATTCCGCCATATCAGGAATGGCTTCCACTTTATACTCGCCGTTATCCAACTTCTTCTTCGTTGCCTCAAATGCTTTCAATGTTTCAGCAATATCAGCATCAGTATGAACAGCAGTAGGAATCAAACGATAGATGATGTGTCCCTTTGGAATTACAGGGTACACAACAACCGATGCAAATACTCCATAATTTTCGCGAAGGTCCATTACCATCGCAGTAGCTTCTTCCACGCCGCCTTTCATGTAAACAGGCGTAACAACCGAATCTGTTTTACCAATATCAAATCCTTTTTCTTTCAGACCTTTCTGAAGTTTCAATGCATTCTCCCACAACTTCGCTTTCATTTCAGGTTTGGTACGCAGCAATTCCAGGCGTTTCAAATTACCAAGCGTTAAAGGCATGGGTAAACTCTTAGCAAAAATCTGGCTGCGAATATTCCATCGGATATAATCAATAATAGCTCTGTCTCCTGCAACAAAAGCACCGATCGATGCCATTGATTTTGCGAAGGTTGAAAAGTATAAATCAATATCATCCTGAACACCTTGTTCTTCACCGGCACCTGCTCCTGTTTTGCCAAGCGTTCCAAATCCATGTGCATCATCAACTAATAAACGGAACTGGTATTTTTCTTTCAATGCGGCGATCTCTTTTAACTTGCCCTGGTCGCCGGCCATTCCAAACACACCCTCGGTGATCACTAAAATTCCGCCGGCACCTTGTTTTTCTACCAATGCAGTTGCTCTTTCCAATTGCTTCTGGCAATCTTCAACATCATTGTGTTTAAAAACATATCTGTAACCAGGGTGCAAACGAACACCATCAATAATACAAGCATGACTTTCTGCATCATATACGATCACATCATGACGGCTACACAATACGTCAATAATGCTCACCATTCCCTGGTAACCGTAATTCAATAAACAAGCGTCTTCTTTATTTTCAAAGGCTGCCAGTTCTCTTTCCAACCGCTCATGAAAATCCGTATTGCCACTCATCATTCTTGCACCCATTGGCGTTGCCAGCCCGTACTGCTCTGCTGCTTCAGCATCCGCCTTGCGAACCTCTGGATGATTGGCCAATCCTAAATAATTATTCAAACTCCATACAATCATTTCTTTTCCGCGAAACTTCATACGGCTTCCTATTTCACCTTCCAGTTTTGGAAATGCATAATAGCCATAAGCTCTTTCACGGTGCTGTCCCAGAGGACCGTAGTTTTTCATAAGACGTTCAAAAAGATCTGCCATGTGTATTTGTAGTTTAAAAGTTTTCTGTTTGTTACTATGGTTTGGTGACGAGTTTGCAAATTCATTTTAGCGAACAACATTGCTACTATGGAGCTTCTGTTGTGTCACTCACTTGTACTCCTTAAATTCTATTCAGTATATGGCAACTGTCCATTAGAAGTGGCCATTTCAGCAAGCAATTAAATTGCGCAAATTTAGGGAATTCAGGCGGAATATGGGTTTGGCTAGTAACGAAGCACTTCCAAAGCAATCTTCCATCCTTGTCTTTCTCTTCGCCAGATACGCAAATAATTTTCAGGTTTATCGTTGATTAGAGTATTACCATAAACATAAGCAAGGTCGCCACTGGGTGCAATGCCTGAACCTGTAACAGTGAATTGAATATTTGAAGGTGTCTTATCAATAAATTCTGACCTGCTTTTTTTAACTGACGCAGGATAAACAAGACCATTTCGGTTTAAAATGCTTTTATCAGAGAGGTAGGTTTTGTATGCCTTAACTTTTTCTGTTCTGTAGGCGTCAATAAAACTTTGCTCCGCATTCAATACTTCATTTGCTGGTGCCTCTCCGGTAATCTTTTTTGCCTTAACAGTTGTTAAACTAAGCATTAAATATTTAGGTGTGTTGCCAACACCAAGATCAACCAAAAATTTCCACTCATTACCTTGTGTAAGATGCCAAACCGTGGTAAACTGTCCTCTTGCAACAACCGTATCGTTCATTTTAAATTCCCATGGCCCGGTCGTATATCCAAAATCATTGGATGAAGCAATCTCCACAAATTCGGGCCACCAATTTAAAACACCTGGTCTCTTATCACGATTGTTCCATAGTTGTATCGCATTTGTAGCCTTTCCTTTGTCGAACACAATTCCGGTACTGTCGGCGAATTTTAAAAAAGCATCTTTTGTTCCGTGTGCTACTGAATATGCAGCAAAACTTCTTTCAGTTTTGATCAAACCATCAATAGTTTTTTGAGCATGCAGCTGGCAGGCAATCATCAAAAACAAAATAACAATTAGCTTTTTCACAGCCGTGTTTTGTTTGGCTTAAAGATATTCATTGGAAATTATTGTTAACTCCGCCTTGGTGTTCGCTCATCCAGTAATTTTGCCGCTCAAACTATGAAGATGCGCAAGTTCATTTTATACCTGCTTGTATTTATTTCCTTTTCTGCTGCCGCACAAAATATTCAACGTCCAAAACTAATTGTTGGAATTGTAGTTGACCAAATGCGTTGGGACTATTTATACCGCTATTATGATCGTTATTCAAATGACGGATTCAAAAGATTATTGAATGGAGGTTACTCCTGCGAAAATACATTTATCAATTACCTGCCTTCATTCACGGCAGTAGGACATTCTACTATTTATACTGGTTCTGTTCCTTCTATACATGGAATTGCAGGTAACGATTGGATCGATCAATTGAGTGGCAAATCAATTTACTCCGCATCTGATTCAACGGTGCAGCCAGTTGGTGCTGCAAACGCAATGGACGGAAAAATGTCACCACAAAATTTATTGGTATCAACTATTACAGATGAATTGCGACTGGCAACAAACTTCAGATCAAAAGTTGTCGGTGTTTCATTAAAAGATAGAGCTTCTATTCTTCCTGCAGGCCATTTGGCTACTGCTGCTTATTGGTTTGATGATGCATCGGGGAACTTTATCACGAGCACGTATTACATGAAGGAGTTACCAATATGGGTAAATCAATTCAACAGTAAAAAAAGAATTGAACAATTGATATCGAACGGATGGAACACACTTTATCCCATCAACACATACAAGCAAAGTGATTCTGACGACAGAAAATATGAGGGATTGTTTCCGGGCGAAACTTCACCGGTATTTCCTCACGATGTCAAATCGGCTTATTCAAAAAGTAAAGGAAGTTTTAGAAACACGCCTTTCGGAAATACTTTGACATTGGAATTTGCTGAAGAGGCTTTGAATGCTTATCAATTAGGAAGGAGTAATGTAACAGATTTTTTGGCGATCAATATGGCATCAACAGATTATGTTGGCCATATGTTTGGAGTGAATTCAATTGAAGTTGAAGACACGTATTTGAGATTAGACAGAGACCTTTCCAATTTTTTTAAAATGCTTGATACTAAGATTGGAAAAGGACAGTGGATGGTTTTTTTAACTGCGGATCATGGTGCAGCGCATGCCGTAGGTTTTATGCAGGATCATGACTTGTGTGCTGACTTCTGGGATTCAAAACCTTTGGCCGATTCATTAAATAGGATCTTATCCGAAAAATTTAGGACCACCGGATTAGTTCGGGCAATTAAAAATTACCAGGTGAATTTCGATCTTACTAAAATTGCAAATGCCAATCTTGATTTTGATGCCATCAGGAAAACTGCTGTAGATTTTTTGCAAAAGCAACCCGGTATTACTTATGCGGTTGACATGACTTGGGTGGGAAGAGCGTCGGTTCCAGACAGAGTAAAGATGATGATGGTGAATGGCTATAATTTCAAAAGAAGCGGGCAAATAGAAATTGTTTTAAATGCAGGTTGGTATGATGGATATAGCAAAACGGGCACCACTCACGGCAGTTGGAATCCTTATGATACACACATTCCTCTCATCTGGTACGGATGGAATATAAAACATGGTGCAAGCAATCGCGAAGTGCATATGACCGATATTTCGCCAACGCTTGCTGCGCTGCTTCATATCCAGATGCCGAATGGTTGTATTGGAAAAGTGATTGAAGAAGTTGTGAACAGATGAACAAGGAATGAAGAATAAACACTTACTACTCCGCGTTCGTCAGATTCTTGTTCGTTATTCTTACGGTTTTCGTAAGAGCGTTGAAATTGCTGAAATATGATGATCATCATGTTCCGCAACAAAGAATAAGGAATCAATCAAACGCATGGGCTGATTTAATCTTGGATGTAAAGAAGTTCTGGAGAGAACTTCTTTATCAAAACCGTAAACCGTTTCCAGAATTTTTTGTCGCTCAGCAGTGAATTGTTCAACCAATTTTTCCAGCGTTTTTTCATTATGGCCCGCTTCCTTTGTTTTCTGATTATTTAAATCTGCTGTTGTAAGCATTGCCTTGTTTTGCTGGAAATCCTGTAGTCGTTTCCACCATAAATCTTCCAGGTCGTACAAATGACCAACATGTTCTTTTACTGACCATCCGTTTGGATTGTGGCTGCACAGCTCATCATCAGCATTGCTTAATAAACTGAACAAACGGAAAATACTTCCTTCCAAACGGCTAAAAATTATCGGAAATAAACCTACAGGAAAATCAAAATGAAATTGGCGTTCGAACCAGGGTGTTTGATTTATCATAACACGAATTTAAGGCACGAATTACACGAAATAAAAAGGCCAAACTGAGCAGCACCTTTAAATTCAAAAATAGTTCGTGTAAGTCTAATCAAATTTGTGTGGTTAACTTCTGAAAATATTTTGCATTGTGCAATGCGGCCAACGATGCCGTATTATTAAAATAGATGTAGGCAGTTTTGACTTTTTTATTTCCTGCGATCTGGTTGTAAATCTTTTCAATAAATGCCTCGTCATATTCCGAATAAAAAAGCTTAGGCACTCCATGAAAACGGTAATAACAAGTTGGGGTGTTGATCACGGCATCATCAAAAGAAATTTTTGGAAAGCTAACACCGCAAAAACTGATGTTGTGCTTTTTCAATTTTGATTGTACGTCTTTTCTCCACCAGCTTTTATGCCGGAACTCAATTACATTATTAAATGATGGATCGATCTGGCTAACGATCTTCTCTAATTTTTCTTTTGAATAAATTAAAGTCGGAGGTAATTGAAATAGGACACAAGCCAATTTTTCCTGTAGTCCCTCTTTAAGTAATCCGTAAAAATCATTGATCATTCTATCTGTGTCTTCAAACTTTTTGAAATGAGTAATTGATCTGGGGACTTTTGCTGAAAAGCTAAAGCCTTCATGTGCCTTATTGTACCATCCTTTCAATGAATTCAACGTGGGAAAGCGGTAGAAGGTAACATTCAATTCAAGTGTATCGAAGTGTTGTGTATAGTGATTAAACCATTTGCTTTGGGGCAGTCCTTTCGGATAAAATTCCTCCTTCCATTCTTTGTAGGAGAAACCGGAGCACCCAATATGCCATTTGATCTGTTGCATTAATAAAGTCAGCAAAAAATTGATGCCAACTGTTGTTATGCCGGTAGAATAACTGTGAAAGTGGCCCCTTCGCCAGGCATGCTTTCGGCATAAATAATTCCACCATGATGTTCTACAATCTTTTTACAAATGGCAAGGCCAATACCTGAACCCTCATATTCGCTTCTGCCATGCAAGCGTTGAAATATGGCAAATATCTTTCCGGCAAACTCTTTTTCAAAGCCAATACCGTTGTCCATAAATTGCAGTTTGTGGTACTGGTCAGCCTCTGCCAACTGGTAGTGAGTTACTCCCTTCGCTGGCAATAAAGCATGTGTTATTGTGACAACTGGTGGTACTTCGGGCTTTATGAATTTCAGTGAATTGCTTAACAGGTTTTGAAACAACTGACGAAACTGCGATGGGATGATTTTAGCCTCAGGCAATGGCTCAGATTTGATAGCGGCACTTTGCTGTTCAATTTTATACTCAAGCGTTTGCAGCGTTTCCTCGAGTATTCTTTGCAGGCTATACGTTTCAAACGATGTGTTATTGCTGATCATTGAAATGGAAAGCAAATCGCTGATCATCGTTTGCATTCGCTGCGAAGCGTCTACTATCTTATTCAAATAAATTTTTCCATCAGGCGTTAACTTATCAGATTGCGTTGCTATAAGGCGGTCTCCGAATGTAGAAATTTTTCGAAGCGGTTCTTTCAGGTCGTGGCTGGCTACATAGGCAAATTCTTCAAGGCTTGCATTAGATTGTTCAAGCAGCAATGTGTTTTGCAGAATCGTTTTCTCCATTTCCTTCCTTCGGTTAATATCTAGTGCTGCGCCTAAAATTTGAGTGATGTTTCCCTGTTCATCTGTTTTAAAAACAATTTCTCTTACAAGCAACCATCGCCAGTCGCCTTCATTGTTCTTCATGCGACATTCGTATTGCATCATTGAATCCACCTGCTGAAAGTTTTTATTGCTTTCCTTACGGGCGGGCAATAAGCGAAAATCTTCCGGGTGATATAATTTTTCCGTCACCTCTTCTTCCCAGGTGATTACCTCATCCGGCAAATAACCTAAGACAAAGAAAATTTCCCTGTTGATGTAAATGATGCTTTGCTTTTGTACGTCGTACAGGTATAAAATAGTGGGAGAGGCGTCTGCTATTTGTTGAATAAAATGTTCCTGTTCCCTGATCTTTTCAGTAGCTTGCATTTGCTCAGTAACGTCCAGCGAAATGTTTAGTACGTGTTCTACCTTGCCTTCGTTGTTCCTGTCGAAAATCGTTCCATAGGTATGAAACCACCGGTAATGTCCGTTTCTGTGTTTCATTCGATAGGTGAACTCTTCAACCAAATCATTTCTTTCGGGATCGGCGTTTGCCTTTTCAAGCACAGCGTTATTTTTTTGCGTAATGGTCTTAGCGTCATCAGGGTGCATGATGCCTGCAAAAAACGCCAAACCTTGTTCCATAACGTCTTTAGTATTATAGCCAAGAAGCTTTTCGAGTCCTTCGCTAATAAAAACATATTTACCGGTGTTGATGTTATAGGAGGCAATAATGGAAGGAGTGGCATCAGTAATCTTACGAATGAAGGTTTGATTTTCTTTAAGCTCCTGCTGTGTCTTATATTCTTCGGTAACATCCTGTGAACTGCCCATCATTTTTACCGGTTGTCCTTTTTCATCAAAAATCAATTCGCCTTTTCGATGGATGGTTTTTATTTTTCCCGGGGCAACCACAATTCTGAAAATGGTATCATAAGATTTTTTCTGACTGATGCATTCATTTAAATAAGGAAGAACCTGCAACTTATCTGAAGGGTGAATATAGGATTGCCATTTATCAAAATTCATTGTTCTGTCCTCGTCAATTTCGTAAATCTTATACATCTCATCAGACCAATCCATATTTCCCGATTCTAAATCCCAAGTCCAATTACCAAGATGGGCCAGTGCCTGCGCCTGCTTGTATAGGCTTTCGCTATTTCGGAGCCTGTCTATCAATGTTTGTTTTTCAGTGATATCTCTTTCAGTACCTGCAGCATGGGTAGCATTGCCCCTTTCGTCTCTGCGTACCTGCGCAATAGACCGTAGTATCTTGGTTTGTCCATTTACTATTATTCTAAAAGTGTAATCAAGAAGGTCCTTTGAATAAACTTCATCCACGCCTTTTTCAACAGTTGCCCTATCATCCGGATGAACAAAAGAAAGAAAACGCTCAATAGTTATTTCTTCTGACCGCGGCTCTAATCCGTAAATGCGAAATAAATGATCAGTCCATTCAAGTTTGTTGTTTTTAATATCCCAGCTCCAATTGCCCATGTTTACTAACTCCTCGGCTTGTTTGTACACGGCTTCATTTTGCTCAAGCCTTTGGATAAGATTTTGCTTTTCCGTTACATCCTGCACAGTACCTATGATCGTTGTCACTGTATCAGCGTCATTAAGAACCATTTCGCCTCTTGCATGTAAAATCTTTTGCACTTTGTCTGTTGATGTAATTCGATAAGTAAAATCAAATGATTTTTTACCTTGGATTGCTGTAGTGTATTCTCTTCTTACAACCGGCGTATCTTCCGGAAAATTAAAACTGCTTATATACTCAAAACTTATTTCCTGTTGAGGATTCAGCCCATATATGCGGTAAAGTTCATCTGACCAGGCAAGTTCATTTGTTTCTAAATTCCATTTGTAGCTTCCAAGATGTGTTATTGCTTCCGCTCTTTTATAGAGATATTCATTTTCAAGAAGCTGGGCAGTCATTCGTTCTTCTTTCGAAGCTGTGGCCGAAATTCTTTCCTTTAATAAATTAATATAGGTATCAGTGTAAGCTGTTTCAACGTTCGAAAGAAAAAGACCCAGTTCTTCAATTACCCGAATCAATTGCTCGGACTCATTACAATACTCAGGTAAAAACCTAAGAAAGCATTTCTTCCTGATGTACATACCCAACGTAATATCTTCTGCTGCTATATCCTCTTTTTTGATCACCGGTATGGTATTCTCTTTCCATCTTTTTACAGAGTCTTCTATTTGTTGTGTTGCCTTGTTTTGAGAGAGGTTAGTAAGTAATTCTGTTGAACTGGCTTTTATGATTTTAAATTTCTCTTCGTGAGACATGTGCTTAAGAAATCGCATTACCGGGATTTCAGCATTTTCTGAAAGTTGAAGCATCAATGTTACAAAATCATGTAAACGGTGCTGCAAAATGTATTTTGCAAAGGCAGGCAGATACGAAAGGCTTTCCAATGATGTTTTGATCTCTGTTTTTGTCTCCACAAAAGGTGATTTATACAACTGCTGTTGCAATGGTTAATTAGTGGCGATTAAAGTTAGTGGAAAAAATAAATTGACTTTAGCGTTTGCGTATCCCAACTATCAAATAAAAAAGACTGCAATTCGCAGCCTTTTGCTTAAACGTTACCTCTATCAGGACCAGAATAAGGATCCTCTTCCTGGCTTTCATGCCGGTCACCGCCAAGACTATAATAATTATTCTCTTCATCTTCTTCACCAATGCTTTCATTGTTGTCATCCAGTTCACTTCCCGGAATATCGAGGTCTGTATCAAGATCTTCATTTGAAACATTTTGAGGCGTGCCGATTTCATCGTTTGTTGAATTCAATACAGCGAGATCATCATCGTTAACATCAGCATCGGTGCCGGATCGCATATTCAGATCATCGTTATTTTCTTCTGGTTGTTGGCCCTGCGGAACTGTGTTCCTTTGGTTTTCCTGCGCTCTTGCAAAACGCTGACTCACGCCGGTAGCATTTCGAGAACTGGCGAGATTTTCCATATTCATATCCACTTTATGTGACCCTGTTCTTTGGTCCATAATGTCTTCTTTTGCGGGGTAATGAGGATAGCCTGGAAAATCCTGGTCTATTTTTGCGTCATTTGATTCCTCAACCTCACGTTTGCTGTCCATGGCCTTTGACGGATCATTTTGAGGAATACTGGTATTTCGTTGCTGATTGTTTCCCTTATCATTATTTCTTTTCATGATTATCCTTTTGTAGAATATAGAAAATGTTGTGCCGTAGTGCGTTTCGTTTTCTCTTTCAATAGCCTCCGGAATCATATTGTTAAGCTTCTTCACTAATCTTGTAGAAGAGACTGGTCGGTACAGTTCCTTTATTAAACACAAGAAATCTTTTTTAGTTATCAAATATCTTTTACTACCAATAAGCTTGGATTGCGTCGAACTCTTTTACTTCTGGTAATTCTTGTCGGCATTTGTCCTTGTCCTCATAACTCACATTTACTTGGCATGGGCTCAGTTACCGACAAAGGATTATGGAAATTAATTTCAACAGCATCTCATTGCAAAATCCTGCATGAGATATCATCCATTTGCGCTTGCAACCATTATTCTTTTTAGTTGTGGTAATGTTTCTCCTCAACCTCCTTATGTAAATTCTCCATCATCGCAAATCATACCGGACACTTCAAAGAAGTATGACGCTAATAGCTGGCAATATTTTCTCCGGCATTTGCCGGTTGTTGATGAACCTATAGTTGATTACAGGGGCAAACAAATAAGCAACCAGAAAAAACATATTGGCATCATTCCTTATGATGTTGGTGCTTCTGACCTCCAGCAATGCGCCGATGCATTGATGCGATTAAGAGCAGAATACCTGTTCCAGCAAAAACGTTTCAATGAAATTGGTTTTCATTTTGTCAGCGGAGATTACTACACATGGAGTGGCTACTGCAAAGGCCTGCGACCTGTTGCAAAGGGTAGTGGGGTTAAATTTATTTCGGTGTCACCTTCAGAAAAAAATCATGAAAGTCTTCGCAAGTACCTTGACATTGTGTACAGTTATGCCAGTACAATTTCGTTGAGCAAAGAATTAAAAACGGCAAATGATTTTGAGATTGGCACAGTGATTATTTATGCCGGAAGCCCCGGGCATTGCTTTATCATTATTGATGAAACCATAAATAAGTCAGGTGAAAAAGTTTTTAAGCTTGCAGAGGGTTATACGCCTGCACAATCCATTTATGTATTGCGCAATCTGAATGAAGAAGGATTTAGCCCATGGTACAAATTGAAGAAAGGCGTCATTGAAACCGCTAGCTATCATTTTGATAATTACAAACTGGGGAAGTTTGATTGAGTTACCTGATCAAACTAATGTCGGCACTTTTCTTAGTGTGTTGTGTACCCCTGCAACTTTATCTGTGTGATCAATTAATTCTTCAATTTCAATTGGTGAAGCATCTGCATCAATATGAACTTTGTAGTTGAAGTTGAGTCCCGGTTCGCCTTCCCCTCCGAAATCTCCTGTAAATTCAACTTTTACATTTGATATATTAATACTCCTCTTTTGCGGCTTCCCGATAAATATCATTACAATAGCAAGTAGCTAACGAGAGCATTAAAAGTTCACCACCGTTGACAGACGAACCGTACCCGTTTGGTTTTGATGCAATTTGTAAATTCTTTGCTGCGTCATTCGTTTGAATTGTTTGCAGTTGATTGAATTTGCTTTTTATGGTTGCTGTGATTTGCATGGTTGTAAAAGATTCGATTCAATTTAAACTGGTTTCAATTTCTAACAAGAAGCCTTCCGCAATTTGCAGAAGGCTACCTTATAAAAACTTCAGGCTAATAATCAATTGTTCTTGTCCTTCTTCTTTCCAAAAAGCTTCTTCAAAAAACCACCGCCTTTCTGATCTTTCTTTGGATCTTGCGGCAATCCCATTTCTCCAATCCTTGGTGTCTTTGCACTGTCTTTTTTTGTATCCCTCTTCGGTAGGGCATTATTATTATTGTCTTCATCAACCGGTGGTTGTGATTCAGGCGGAATATTTGTTATCGTATCGAGATAATCGTTTGCATTTGTGCCGTCACCCATATCCTGGTAAGTACTATCACCATAATTAATAGAGTTAGCATCGTTCATTTCATTAATCAGGTCAGCAGGTTTTGAAAACTCGGCATCTCTTCTTATTCCTAATCCGGGATCGGCATACACTTTCCTGAAGAAAGCTTCCCAAACGGGTCGTGCGGCAGTGCCTCCCATGTAAGCGCCGCTTTGAATTTGAATAAAGCGATCATCGCAACCAACCCAGACACCTGCAAGCAATTGAGGCGTATAACCCATGAACCAAAAGTCAGCGTTATCATTCGTAGTTCCGGTTTTACCAGCCATTGCAGTTGCGCCTAATCTCTGTTTGAGTTCTTTTGCAGTTCCTACCGTTACTGGCCCTTCCATCATTTGCACCATTTGGTAAGCTGTTGCTTCGCTGACGGCTTCCTTGCGATTAGCACCTATATCAAAACGTTTAATGACGTTACCGTTGCGGTCTTCGATGCGGGCAATGAAAGAGGGCTTTGTTTCAAACCCGCCGCCTGCAAAAATGCTGTAAGCCCACATCATTTCGTACAAAGAAAGATCGCATGCACCTAACGCAATTGAAGGATAAGCATCAATCTTTGTAGGAATATTTAATTTTTCATTTAAAAAGTTTGCGAATTGCGCAGGCCCTACTTGTTTCATGATATAGGCAGAAGCGCAGTTACGGGACCATGTTAATGCATTTGCCATAGTCACCGTTCTTCCCGAGCATGATTTACTTGTTGCAGGCACTAATTGTCCATGACCAAAATCCTGTTGCACGTCTTCAACCATGGAGTTGGGATTCATTCCTCTTTCTTCAATAGCTTGGCAATAGAGTAGTGGTTTAATGGAAGAACCAACCTGACGTTGTGTTTTTATGTTTACGTGGTCAAGCTTGTAGGTTTTGAAATCGATACCGCCAACCCAGGCTTTCACTTCTCCAGTAACCGGGTCCATTACCATAAAACCACTTTGCATCATTTGGCGGTGATATTTGATGGAATCCATAGGCGTCATCACGGTATCAGTTGAGCGTTTGGAATTCCATGCAAAAATTTTCATCGGCACTTTTTTATTGAAAGAGGCCTTAATCTCTTCATCACTAAAACCATCTTCCTTCATATTCTTCCAGCGATCGCTGTTCTTCATCGCCGCTCTCAATGTTTCAGGATGTTCTTTCCAAATGGTTCCTTTTTTAATGTTGGATTGTGCATTCAATGCTTTTTGAAGCATGGGCATCTGTTGCGCCATTGCTTCTTCGGCATACTGCTGCATTTTGGGATTGATGGTCGTGTAAATTTTTAAACCGTCTTTATAAATATCATATGGATCGCCATCAGATTTCGTAAGATCTTTCAAGGCATCCTTTACAGCGTCCTTTAACACCGCTTCACGGAAGTAAGGTGCATAGCCACTGTTCTCATCTGCTTTTTTATAATTAAGCGGAATAGGCATGGCTTTATATTTTGCCGCGTCTGCAGCACTGAGATACCCATTTCTTTCCATTTGTCCCAGCACTACATTTTTTCTATTGAACGCCTGCACCGGGTGTGTTCGCGGATTGTAAATGCTGTTGCCCCGAAGCATACCAATTAATGTAGCTGCTTCAACCATATTTACACGGTCTGGTTCTTTTTGAAAAAATGTCCTTGAGGCATTTCGAATTCCATAAACATTATCGCCGAAAGGAACGGCGTTGAGATAGAGAGCAAGTATCTCCTGTTTTGTAAAATTTCTTTCGAGCCTGATGGAGATAATATACTCTTTCAATTTTTGAATGATCCTGGTGATAGGATTCCTGGCTCTTTCTGCAAACAGGTTCAGCGCAAGCTGTTGTGTGATGGTAGAGCCTCCACCATTCCTGCCTAATTTAACAATGGCGCCGAGTGTTCTTTTAAAATCAATTCCTGAGTGGTCATAAAAGCGTTCGTCTTCTGTTGCTACCAGTGCATTAACTACATAGGGAGAGATGTCTTTGTAACCAACTACACTCCGGTTGCCTTTTTCACTATAAAACCTTCCCATCAGCGTACCATCAGTTGCAATTACTTCCGAAGCCTGCACTATGCTTGGGTTTTCCAATTCTTTCAAACCGGGTAACCGGCCAAATACGCCGATCATGATTAAAAAGATCAATAAAATAAATGCGCCGAGGCCGCCGAGGAAAATCATCCAAAAGATGCGTATGCTCTTTTTCATGCGATTGTATTTGGGCCAAGAGATATCTTTTCACCCATCCGGACCACCTTTCTTTTTTTATCACTTAGCATGTCAAAACTATAAAATAGGGTATAATAGAAGGTTAAAAATAAATTAGAAGAGAGAGGCGCTCAAATAAGAAAACTTACGGTGTATTTACCCGGCTGCCACCAGCCTGTAAGCCCTAACTCGGTCTAGAATTTACCCGGCAAGTTTTGAACCAAAAATTTGCGGTACTGCTCTGTATCTTTCTTTTCAAGCAGGAGAGGAAGGTTATCATCGGTGATGATGGAAAAAGAATAGTGGTCTGCAGTCAGCCATGGCATTACTTCTGAAGCTGCAGATTGCTTTGCATATTGCATATAAACCAGGGCTTCACGGGCCGAAGAAAAATCTCCAACCAATATTATCTTTCTGGTAGCATCCAGGTCGACGACGTTCATGGTTAACGTTTTATCTCTGTAATGCTCACGGTTGAAACGGAAATAGGCATTCTTTACTTCTGTAACAAATAATGGATCTACTTTAGTAAGAATGATAGCCGCATAGTGTTTTGTACTGGAATCAAAATAATATTCACCTGCTTTGCGCAGAGGCTTGTTTGCAATTGTCTCTTTTTTAATCGCCGGTGGATTGATAACAACCTGTTTCTTTGCAACAGTATCCTTTTTAACAGGTGGGTTGTTAATAACAACATTGGGTTTTGTTATGACAGTATCTTTTTTAATTGGAGGCGTTGTAACAATCGGATTTTTTGTTAGTGTATCATTTTTAACGGGGTTCTGACTCAAAACAACCTTCGGCATGTTACTCACAGTATCTTTTTTTCTTGGAGGACTTTGAACGATAGGTTGAATTACAGGCTTCGAAGTTGTTGTGTCTTCTACATGTTGTATCTGATACTTTGACAATTCATCTTCAATTTGTGCACGGCGATTTAAAACATCGATCATGGTTTGGGCCTTTGCTGCCATTGGCGAATTAGGATTTTGCCCGATCAATGTTTGCAAACTGTTTTTAGCGATGCTGTCTTGTCTTTGACGAATGTGATACACGGCTTCGATATACAGTAATTGCGGTTGCCAGTAATTGGTTTTGTAAATACTGTCTGCCTGCTTTTTTGCTGCTTCTGCTTCTTCAAATCTTCCTTCTATAAAAAGATTGTAAACGTCATTGTATGTCCTGGTTACTTCTTCTGATTTGCTGGTTGCAAGCGGGTCTTTTCCTGTGGAAACAATACCTGCAAAACGTGATGATGGATATTGCGACATCAACAATTGTCTGATCTTGTTTGCTTCAACCTCATTGCCCGCTTTTTTATAAGCGTAATAGAGATTGAACAAAACTTCGCTCATCTTGGGGTAAGACGGATAGTGGCTTCTTAGTTTTTCATAAGCATCAATAGCAGATAAATAATCTTCTGTTTCATTTAAGAAAACAGTTCCCATGTCAAACAACGCATTACTGATGGAGTCGTTAGAAACCTTTAATTGTTCGTCTGTTAAGGGAAGATTATTCAACAAGTTTGTAAAACTTAGAGTATTATCAACTGGTTGAAGATTTTGATCGTTTGTTTGATTACTACTAAGGTTGTTGTTGTTACTCTTTGTTGCGAGTTGTTGACTAACATTTGAAAAGCGTCTCCAATTGTCAGCATTCGGACGATTACCCCAAAACTGTTTAAATTGAGCTGCACCCTGTGTTTTCAAATTGCTGTTATAAAAATACCATTCGCCTTTCGACTGCGAGGATTGAAAAAGATCAGGTGCATTATTTGTTGGAAGAAGATTGCCTGATGTTAATGTAGCATCGCTCAACCCCTGTTCCTTCAATAATTTTCTAAGCAGTTTATTGATGTAAGTTGTTCTTTCTTCTTCGGGCATTGCTGCAATGCGTTGAAGACTGTCCTGCCTTGTAATTGTCGAATTGTAACGGACGATTTTTGTAAGAGATGCTTTTCTATCCTGAACTCTTTGCACATCCTTCGCAACCAGGTCTCTCGAATTAATACTATCATAAAAAGCAGCAGCCTGGATGTATTTTTTCTGATCGTAGGCAAGATCTGCGATCATTAAAAATGTCTTGTTACGAGAGGAAAGATTACCGCTGTTGTATTTCGATGCTTTCAACAAAAGATCTGTTGCTGCAGGCAAGTTGTTTCTTTCGAGCTCCATTTGCGCTGCCATGTAATAGATCACATCCCGGTAATCAGTGTATTTGTCTTTCCTCGCCATTTTCAACAGTTCCTCTACGTTTTTATCAATGTAATTTTCACTGCTGTCTTTAGTAACCCGAACAACATTTAACCTTGAGTAAACATCCATTACCGGATCAGTGGTATGGCTGATCGCTTTTGCGTAATAATTTTTTGCTGCATCTAAATTTCCGCTTCTTTCAAACATCTGCGCAGCAAGATATTCCCACCTGGCTTTTTCCTGCTTGGTTTTGGCATTATCCAATGCATTGATCAAATGAACTGCTGAACTATCCCAAATATGTTGCTTGTAAAACCAATAAGCCTGCACTTCTTCCAAATCTTTGCTCAAACGTTTAGGAAAGAAAGGATCGGCTTTTAAAGTGGCGATCAATGTACCGGCTTCGGTTAATCTTCCCGATTCAATATAAGTTCTGATCTGCCATAAAAAAGCGTCATTGCGGCTTCCAAAATGTTCGGTTGATTTTTTTTTCTCGTCGGTGGCAATGGTCAATGCATTGTTTCCATCCATCCGGCTGCCGATATACCTGTAATAACCATCGGGTTCTTTTTCGGCAAACGCATAATTGATGAACTGAAACATCAGCGCAGCTGAATCAAATTTCTTTTCAAAAAACCAGGCTGCACCCCACAACAGGTACATATTATCGGCCCAATCATTCCTTAAATCATGCATCACCAGGCCGGTCTTCGACTTATAAATTATGGAATCGAGTTGTATTGAATTCTGCTCAGTAGCGTCTAGAGTATAGTTATAAAAAGAGAGAAGTTCGGTATAATCATCCCTGAAAGCTTGCTTTGCATCATCAATCACTTCATTAAGCTTGTTATTGGCGTTGAAAAAATAATTGTAATGAGTGGTTAGGTTCTGAAAGAATTTTTTGGAAGGCTTTAATGCTTTCTCCCCGGTTTTTTCGGCCTTTAATGTTCGGCTATCATAAGGTTCAGGCTTGTCGATTTTCAAGTCAAAACCTAATTGTGCAAAAACAGGCTGAAGAGACTGGATTGCCAGCAGTACGAAAAGGCTTAAGATGAATTGATAGCGAGATCTCATTTTACCGGCGCAAACTAAACTCTTATAAACTGAAATTCAAAGATTTTATTATGGCGAGGTCTCCTTTTTTTATCACGAAACACCAATTTCTTCGGTATTACCGTTTTATTACCTTTAGCGCCTAATCTTTCACCATGGCAAAACTTGATGCCGGAGATACCTTAAAGCGATTGCGCAACAGGTACCGGCTCGTTATAATGAACGACGATACCTATGAGGAAGTGACCAATTTCCGCCTTTCAAGGATGAGCGTGTACATAATGCTTTGTACAATTTTTGTCCTCCTGGTAGGACTTACTGTTGCTTTGATTGTTTTTACTCCGCTTAAGTACTATATACCGGGTTATGGCAATGCGCAGGCAGGCAGGGAATACCGGCAACTAAAATATGTTACCGATTCATTAGAAAAACAAGTAACTTACCAGTCGCAATACATTGATGGATTGCGAAAAATGTTAACGGGAAATACAACCGTGAAACTTGATACGGCGCAGTTGAAAGTTCCCAACCAGGAAGAATCCAACGATTAAAAACCAATTGTGAAATAAAAACCAATCCTATGTTCAACAAAGAAAAGACCTCGTCTTATTCAGAGAAAACCTATTCAAACAGCGCTACGCTGATCAGCTCCGGAACCATTTTAAAGGGTGATGTAAAAAGTGAAAATGATCTTCGCATCGATGGAACTATTCATGGTAACGTGTATAGTTCTTCAAAGATTATCGTAGGTCCTTCAGGTTTTGTTGAAGGAAATATTGAAGGTGCCAATGCTGACATCACAGGCAAAGTAACAGGAAACATTAGTGTGAAGGAATTACTGCAATTAAGGGGCGAAAGCAATGTGCAGGGAAATATTGCGGCTGTTAAATTGCAAATCGATTCGACTGCCATGTTCAACGGGAAATGCCAAATGGGAGCGCAACCGGCCAGCGTGGTAACTATGAGCAATGAGTCAGAAACAACAACAGCAAAAGTCAACACCTACAAGTGATTTAATGCGCTATGCAGGACTGGGCACACAAATTTTGGTATCGCTCGGGATTGCTGTATTTGCAGGTTATAAAATTGACAAATGGTTGAAAATACCATTGCCGCTTTTAGTTTGGCTGTTACCTTTGGTCGTATTGATAGGGATCATTTATAAATTGATAAAAGAAACTTCCGGAAACAAAAATGGGTAATAGCAAGCTGAGGGCCTTTATGCCCGTGGTAATTTTATTTGTTATCATTAATGGGTTGTTTGTTGTTGGGAAAAATATGTTTCAGCGTTGGGGTATTGACGAGGATGTTGTGGCCGTTGGCAACTTAATCTTATTTGTAATTACGCTGATTTCATTTTTGCTGGCGCAGCGTGGATTAAATAATTCCAACCCTCACGCATTTGTGCGAGCCGCTTACATGAGTGTGATGTTGAAGTTATTTGCCTGTATTATTGCCGCTTTCGTTTACATTTCTATTTATAAATCCAACTTGAATAAACCTGCACTATTTATCTGTATGGGCCTATACCTCGTTTACACATTTTTAGAGGTGGCCACCCTAATGAAGATGCTGAAGCCAAAGAAAAATGCCTAAGAAAGAAGCTCACATTTCTGCATTACAACATTTTCTTCCCCCCAATACATACGAGCCCGTGTTGGCATACCTGCATCAACATCATGTTCATTTAACTGTAGCAAAAGAGCGGAAAAGTATTTTAGGCGATTATCGTCATCGTACACAAGTACAAAATCACCGCATTAGCGTTAATGGCAATTTGAACAAGTATGCTTTTTTAATTACCCTGCTTCATGAGTTGGCCCACCTGCTGACATTTGAAAAATTTGGAAACAGGATTGCTCCGCATGGCAGGGAATGGAAGAATGTTTTCGGACAACTACTCGCTCAATTTATCGAGCATAATATTTTTCCTGATGATATTAAAAAAGCATTGATGGATTCTTTGCATGATCCGGCTGCCTCAAGTTGCTCGGATGAAGATCTGCTAAGAGTGTTGAAACGTTATGATGAAAAAGAAACGCATCTGGTTTTTGTAGAATCAGTTCCTGAAGGTTCACTTTTTAAAACAAATGATGGAAAAATTTTTCGAAAGGGTGAAAGGATACGAAAACGTTTTAAATGCGAAGAAGTAAAAACAAGAAAATTTTACCTGTTTAGTCCTATTTATGAAGTAGAATTAGTGTAATTATTGTTTGTCTCGACAATTTATTATTATTTAGTTTTTGAAATGGGGTTTTACAATAACATTTTTGCTTATTTCTTTAAAAACCTTAACAGTAATGATCCAAGAGATGCGTCGGTTTGTCTTTTGGGAGCAATTCAAATTCTACATTTAGCAGTTATACTATCTGCATTTAAATATTTCACTCATATTAATTTACTCAACCTAGGATCAAAATATTATTCCCTTTTGTTTACAATACCTTGGTTGTTCTTTTTGTTTAAATTTTACTCAAAAGAAAAAAGTAAAACTTTGTTAGAGAATTTTAATAAAAAATTTCGACCTGTGCAATTTATGTGGGCTATTATTTCCGTAGCATCAATTTTTGTGTCAATGATCTTATTGTTTATACTTCTTTCAAGAGTAAATCCACCAACACAATTCTCAAATGAAGAGCAATTTTAAGGTAACTCTTTCAACATCCACAAATCACATCCAAAATGTCCTGAATTTCCCATGGCATGATTCAAATATTCAAAACCGAATTTCTCATAAGTCTTCAATGCCTGTTTTAATTCAGGCATGGTTTCAAGATAAATTCTTTTGTAACCCGCCTCTTTCGCGTAATCAATACACTTTTTTATGAGAGTGCTACCTAGCCCAATTCCCCTTACATAGGGATAGGTATACATTTTCACTAACTCGCAGGTATCGGCTGGTAAACCTTCAGTCGGAAAGATACCGCCGCCTCCAACGACTTCGCGATTAAATTCGGCGACATAATAAATGGAGCGAGGTGTTCCAAACACTTCAAGCAAATGATCTGTGCTTTCATCGTAATAAACAGTTCCGGGATGATTGGCTCCAAATTCTTTTAATGTGCTTCTGATAAGTTTTGCAAGGGGCCAATTATCTTTTCTGTCAATTACACGGATATTTATGTCTTCAAGCCTGGCTTGCATTTCGACAATTTTATGATGATTGAAATCAATTAGTGCAGCAAAATAAGTGATATTAACTATTGTGGTTTAAAATTTGTTTGCACGGCTGAAATTTCATTTTTTTCCAGCGATAAACCTCGTAAGAAAATTATTTAGTTATTCCTGTGAGACCCCATCCATTCTTTGAAAAATCAATTATCATGTGAAAAACAAAATGCAACCAGGTCCTGAAATGCCTGATCCTTTTTGATCCCTCGCCTGATGCGAGGGATCTCTTTTAATTGTGTTTTTTACAGTTGATTTTGATCAAGACATATTCATCTCTTTTGATGGTTTATAAGTGGAATCCTTACTGTTCGGTAAAATGATTTTGTATAATTAAATCTTTTTAATGCAATCGGTTGTTTTAAACATCATTGCCGGGCATCTTTGCATCGACTACGAAAAACCAAATAAATCCAATACCGAAAGAGAACCGATCCAAACCTAAGAAAGACCCAAAATTTCCAATCCTTTGAATGTCCGCAGGCGTCCGAAACCCTTTGAAGCCGTAAGTCAACTATCGCCGCCTGAACATAATTATCCCTCACTCAGTGGGGGATTTTTTTTAGATAACCTTGGTAAAAAAGGAAACTTACACTTCTGTTGTTTCTTTAAGGTTCAACTCCGGTGATTCCTGTTTTTCCTGGTATTTTTCACTTCTTAAAACAAAAAATGCAACCAGTGCGCTTATCATTAATAAAATCGAGCCTAATAAAAATGGAGCTCCTGAAAAACGAACAGGCGCCCTGGGTTTCGTGAACCAGGCAAATAAGTTTGTCATTACTAAAGGGCCAATAATTGAAGTAAGGCTTACCGTGCTTGTTAATGCACCTTGTAATTCTCCCTGCTCATTTCGCGGCACATGTCCCGATAAAATTGCTTGCAAAGCCGGGCCTGCAATTCCGCCAAGACAATACGGAATCATAAAGACAAACATCATCCAGCTTTGGTTTGCAAAAGCAAATGCCAACATGCCTACAGAATAAATGGCAAGGCCGATGTATACACTTTTTTCATTTCCAAGTTTTGGATTGATAAAGCGAATTAATAATCCCTGCACCAGGGCTGTCATAGCCCCAACCACTGCTAAAGAATAGCTAAGCATTTGTGGCGACCAATTGAAGCGTTCAATATTAATATAGGTCCATGTGCTTTGTAATGCATGCGCGGCAATGTAAACCAGCAACAATGATGCGATCAAACCTAAAACCGCAGGATATTTTTTTAAATGAGTTGCTGAGCCTAATGGATTGGCCCTCTTCCATTGAAAGCTACGCCTGTTTTCTTTTGATAAAGATTCAGGCAAAACAAAAAACCCATAAGTTGCATTGAGCAAACATAAAACCGCAGCTACAACAAAAGGTACACGCAAACCGAAACTTGAAAAAACACCTCCGATCAGGGGTCCAATAATAAAACCTAATCCAAATGCCGCACCAATCAATCCGAAATTCTTAGCCCTGGTTTCAGCAGTACTTACATCGGCAATGTATGCTGATGCAGTTGTAATGCTTGCTCCAGTAACACCTGCAATTACACGGCTTGCAAATAACCACCAAATGGTAGGAGCGATTGCCATAAACAAATAATCAATGCCAAAGCCAATCAGTGAAATAAGTAGTACAGGTCTTCTTCCATACTTATCGCTTAAGTTGCCAATGATCGGTGCACAAAAAAATTGCATTACAGCATAAATCACGGTGAGAACGCCTCCCCATTGAGATACCTGGCTGATGTTACCACCAGTTAACTGGCCAATAAGTTCCGGGAAAACCGGGATAATAATACCAAGGCCTGTCACATTCATCAATAATGTGATGAAAATAAAACCCATGGCGGCTTTGCGTGAATGGGGCATAGTGAATCGTTGGAGGGCAAAGGTTGGATAAAAAAGCCATATGTAAAAAGTCAAAATATCACAACATAGTGATTGTCTCTACTTTCAAATTTTGATTTAATTTGTTTTATGGTACCAGCGCTACGCAAAAAATATAATCAGGAATTCAGCAAAGAGAAATATGAGGCTTATGTCAACGAACTGGCGAATGTCTATCCTGGACATTTAGAATTTAGGCTGGCTGAAACTCCGGTATTTGTTCCTAAAGAATTTTCGCAGAAAATTTTATCAGCTTGTGAAAACATTATTGATATAATTATGACGCCCGGATATTACCAGGCATCCGAAAAAGCAATTCCTGCTCATCTAAGAGTTCCTAATGAAGATTCACATCCGCATTGCATTGCTTTTGATTTTGGTGTTTGCGTGAATAATGCCGGAGAACTGGAACCTCAATTAATAGAAATGCAAGGCTTCCCAAGTTTGTTTGCGTGGCAGGTCATTCAACCAAAAATTCATGCGAGACATTTTTGGACACCAGAAAATTATTCACCTTATCTCAATGAGTTTGATAAA
>DATMIF010000045.1:0-106508 GCA_035554655.1 Flavisolibacter sp. | reverse complement strand
TGTTTTCAGGTCTTCCATTTCCTGCCTGCTATACAAATAGCCAGTTGGGTTATTAGGGCTGCAAACAATAATTGCTTTTGTTTTTGGCGTAATTACTTTTTCAAAATCGTGGATAGGTGGCAAAGCAAAACCACTATCAATACTCGAAGTAATGGGCACAACCTTTACTCCTGCAGCAACTGCAAAACCATTGTAGTTAGCATAGAATGGTTCGGGAATAATCACTTCGTCGCTGGGGTTCAGGCAGGAGAAAAATCCGAACATAATGGCTTCTGATCCGCCGGTTGTTATTAAAATCTGATTAGCAGTTACATCTATCCCAACACTTTTATAGTAGCTAACAAGTTTTTTGCGATAGCTCTCATTTCCTGCACTATGGCTGTATTCAAGTACACGTATGTCCGTTTTGCGAACTGCATCTAAAATTGATGGCGGTGTTTCAATATCGGGCTGACCAATGTTAAGATGAAAAACCTTGATTCCTTTTTTCTTTGCAGCCTCTGCATAGGGCACTAATTTGCGAATTGGCGATGGCGGCATTTGTTGTCCACGTTCTGATATCGTTAGCATTGGACAAAGATAATCCCAGTCCCCTTGAATTGAACAGTGAGTTTTGAAAATGATAATTGAATATTGGGAAATACCTAATGTTCAGATTTGATAATTCTGGTTTTATTTTAAACGCTGTTTTATAACTGAGGTAGATTCCTCCAGATGTATAAAACTGACCTGTATTATTGCCTTTCGTTTCATTCCAAAGCATTTTATAAAAATTTCATGACCTTCAAAGAATCATGAAATTGAAATACTCAATTGACTGCAATGATGAAAATTTTTTCAGCACTGGCTTTTATTCTATCTGGCAGTATCGCTTCTTCACAAACTTCTATGTTCAGAGGAACACCGGTCACAATTCAAGTTTTCAAAACAACAGGCAAATAACATTTACAGATGAAGCATGGAGTTTCAATGCAAATGCCCCCCGTTCGTTCAACAGCAGTAGCATCTGCATCAACAGTTTTCTTCGGATCAAGTGATGGAAAATTCTATGCATTGGATAAATCATCGGGCAAAACAAGATGGATGTTCAATAGCGGATCTTCTATCGAATCATCGGCGGCACTGGATAAAGGCAAAATATTTTTCTCCAATAACAGGCAAACTTTATTTGCGCTGGATGCATTGTCAGGGAAAGAAATTTGGAAATATGATTTTGGAGAAAGCAAAAATTATGATTGGGCATTTGACTACTACTATTCTTCTCCCACAATTTTTAATAACCCACTCGTAATCGGTGCCAAGGATGGATACGTTTATAAATTCAACGAAACAAACGGGCAGGTAGTCTGGAAGTTTCAAACGCAAAATATTGTAAGAAGCACTGCAGTCATTGATAAAAGCATAGTTTACTTCGGTAATGTTGACGGCATTTTGTATGCAGTTGATTTTACAACCGGAAGGGAGAAATGGAAATTTCTCACAGTGGGTAATGGTTTAAAGAATGAAGATTTCGGTTTTGATCGCAGAGCATCATTTCGTTTCCAACAATAAAAGACGATAACGTTTTTGTAGGTTGCCGCGATGGATTTTTTTATGCGGTGAATAAAAACACAGGTAAAGAAATCTGGAGAGTTGATCATGAGGTTTCATGGTAATTTCTTCTCTTGCAGTGAAAGATACTTTTGTGATTACCGGTACTTCCGATGGCAATTCGTCCAGGCAGTGAGCAGCAACGATGGGGAACAAATCTGGAAAACGAAAACAAGTTCTATCGTCTGGTCTTCGCCGGTTATTCATAATGAGAAAGTTTACATCGGCAGTGGAGAAGGTGTGATGTATTGTTTGGATCTGTACACAGGAGAAATTATCAATCGATTTCAAACAAGTGAAAGTATTTTTTCTTCACCTGTTATCAGCGATTCGCTTTTGTTCTTTGGTTCTGGCAATGGGCTCGGGGTAGAGCCTTCGAAGGTTGATGTTGTACTCGGCAAAAATGAAAATGGTTTAGCTGCTGCATGGGTGAAGAAATATGATTCATCCAAAGGAGGCGGCTTTGTTCAAATTTGGTTAGAGCAGGACGGATGCGATGATCTTAGTTATATTTTAAAAGTAGCAGAATTCGGATTTGAATAAAGATCAGGCCGTTGGCTTAGGCACATTTATCGCATGGTGCTGATCAATGGATGTAAAGACGAATAAAGAAATTAAAGAAGAGGTTAAGGACGGTGATAGTGGTAAGCACAAAGTCTGGATTGTTAGCTATATCATCATTGCATTGATCTGTCTTGCTGTTTATTTCCTATTACAATTTCATGTGTTTGGATTATTAGGAACCTATCGTTCCTTGCTGCAACGATTATCGATGGCAGGTTTTGTTGTGTTTATCGTTTTTATCATTACGAGAGGAGTGGAATCTGTAGTGACAAAACGTTCTCCTACCCGGAAGCAGCAATACAATATTATTCGGCTGATTCGATTGTTAAGTGTTTTCGCAGCCGCATTTATTGTAGTTAGTTTTCTGTTTGCAAAATGGTACACAGCTGCTGTTTCTCTTGGATTGGTTTCATTAATTCTCGGCTTTGCATTACAAACGCCAATATCATCGCTAATTGGTTGGTTCTATATCATTATTCGAACTCCTTACAGAATTGGTGATAGAATCCAGGTTGGCAATTTCACTGGCGATGTTGTGGAGATCAGTTATCTCGATACAACGCTTTGGGAATTTCATGGTGATTACCTTTCAAACGATGTTCCGAGTGGAAGGCTGATTCGTTTTCCCAACACATTGGTGCTGCAATCGGAAGTGTATAATTATTCCTGGAGAAAGTTTCCTTTCATCTGGAATGAAATTCCTTTTCACATTGCCTATGAAAGCGATTTGGAATGGGTAGAGAAAACCATCAAGCAGGTAGCAACAAGAGAATTGGGCAATGATATGTCGGACACAATTGATCGTTTTAAAAAATTGGTGAAACAAACGCCTGTAGATGAACTGGAAATAAAAGAATATCCTTTTGTTGTTTTCAGAATCAATGCCAATACCTGGGTAGAAGTTTCGGTTACGTATTTAGTGCATCCCAAAAAGGCTTCCGCTATGAGAAGTAAGTTAATTAAAGCTATTTTAAAGGAACTGCTGAGAGAGCCGGATAGAGTAATGTTTCCGAAGAGTAATTCGAGGTGATTTTTGGTTGATACATTATCGAGAAGCAAAAAAATAAGTGTATAAAGTTCCCAGAATGTCGGTAGTAATGAACTTATATTTTTCTTTGTCTGTCGGGTCAAAACCCGCCTTAAAGCTTGTTTCCCAAACTAAATTTATTTTCTCTGTTTTCACGTAAGTACGAATTGCAAATGTCTGTTTGTAAGAATTTGAAGAAACGCCATATACATATGCTTTCCATAACGGCAGAGGGAATTCTTGAGCTTTATTTAGTTCTAAAGTTTCCTTGCCAACAGGGGTAAAAGCTATATACGCGTCATAGTTCACACTGTCCATCCATGTGCTTGATAGAGAGGATAGGGGTATTTTTCCTAAAAAAATAAAATCGCTTTTAACACCAGCGGCTTTTAGCACAGAGCTGATATCTTCAGATAAATTTTCCAGGAAAATTCTGTAGGCTACGGATCCGGATCCCGCAATCAGGATATTTTTAACTACTATTTTTTTTACTGAATCTCTTGGTTCATCTTTTAATGATGCGGAATTCTTTTGGGTACCACATCCAACAAGGAAGTATACAGCCGTAAAAAAAAGGATTGCCTTATTCATTTTTACTTGTAGTCCATGTTTTAACAGGATGACTTTAGGAAGGGAAATATAGAAAATAGCCATTTAGAAACAAATGATTTGGTATATAAGGAGAGAGAATTTTTAAATTTTATTCCACTCCCAGATGCCCCATTTCAACTCATCCGGAATTTTCACCCCACATTGTTTTAACGTCAATAAAATATTTCCGCGATGATGTGCTTCATGAGCAATTAAATAAGTGATGAAGGGAATCAATCCTTTTTTAAAGCTGCTTACTTTTCCTTCTTTTTCCCAGCTTTTGTCAATGAATTCTTCCATGCCTTTACCCGATTCTTCAAATGCTTCAAACAGTTTTTCTTTATCGTAACCTTCATCCTTGCTAATGCTTTTATATTTCTTAAAAATATCTTTGGCAACAATTTCAAGCCAGTGCATACGAACATTATGCAGATGAACCAACTGCTCGTAAACTGTCCTTCCACCACGGGTGGATAAAGTTTTATTCATGTCCTCATCGTCAATCAATTCGATAAAAAGAAGATTGATTTTGTTGTTCGTGCGCCAGGCTTCATGCAGTTGTTCTTTCATTGCAGTTGTTTTGTGCTATAAAAATAAAAATCCCCTCAGCAATGGCTAAGGGGATCGACTAATTTTAAAGACTATTTATTTGGTGCTTGTAGATGTCTTCTTTGAATTCTTCTTAGAAGTTTTGCTGTCTTTTTTTGCATCAGCTTTCAATTGCTTCACTTTTTCAGCTTCCGTTTTTTTGTACTCGTCAGTTTTTGTGTAAGCTTCAAATGCATCAGTAGATAAGACTTCGCCTGTAATGTGGATAATTTTTGCTTCCTGGATGCCGGCCATTCTTACAGTAATATCCTTTGTAAAAGGAGCTACGGCAGCAGCGTTGTAACCAACTTTAATTTGAGTAGTTCCGCCTGGTGCAACAGGTTCTTTACTCCATTCCGGTGTAGTACAGCCGCAACTGGCTGTTACTGTTTCCAATACAACAGGCTTATCACTTTTATTAGTTACGGTAAAGAAAGTAGTTACAGGAACACCCTGTTTAATCTTTCCAAAATTGTAAGTTTCGGAGTTTAGCTTAATAATTTCATCGGCCTTTTGAGCCATTACAGAAAATGCTGTAGCAAAAGCGGCGGCAAGTAAGAATAATTTTTTCATGGTAGTTTTATTGTAGTTGTTGTTTTAAAAATTGAACAGATGCATTAGAGGGAGCTGATCCTGAAGGAGCTTTCCAAACAGTTCCCTTTATAGTGATTTGTTTTGTTTGGGTTCCGTTGTATGTGATGGTAATAAATTTTGTGAATTCGCCTTCAGCCGCAGCATTATAGCCTACTTTTATTTTATCTGTACCTCCTGCTGCAATCGGTTCTTTATTCCATTCAGGAGTAGTACAACCGCAACTTGCCTGCACATTTTCAAGCTTTAGCGGGATAGTTCCGAGGTTAACAATATCGAAATAATAATACACAGGCTTGCCTTGTGGTATCATTCCAAAATCATGGGCAGTTTCCTTAACCGAAAGCGGATCAGCAATGGTTTGTTGATCTGTTTTTTGCACGGTATTTACCGTTTGCGCTGCTAAGCTAGTAAACAGAAAAAAAGCAAAGGTGGCTATAAAAATTCTTTTCATACAAAAGAAATTCTTGGGTTTCAAAAATAAGTCAAAGTACTCGTAAAGCATAGCGAAAACACCAATTTGTGTTTTTTTAACGAAGAGGATGCAGACCCCTATTTTTGCAACATGGAAAATTCATTTGAAACCACCCGTTCTCTTGAAAATCTTTCCTTTGAAAGGTTCAGGGAAGAAGTGCTTACGGACTACCGTTGGGCCTGCATCAGCCGTGAGGCCAGCCTGCTTGGCCGTAAGGAAGTACTTACCGGTAAAGCCAAGTTTGGGATTTTTGGCGATGGTAAGGAAGTGGCACAAGTGGCAATGGCAAAATTTTTCCGGCCTGGAGATTTCCGTTCGGGTTATTACCGGGACCAAACCTTTGGTTTTGCAACAGAACTGGCCACGGTTCAACAATTTTTTGCGCAACTGTATGCGGAACCGCATTTTGAAAAAGAACCGTTCAGCGCTGGCCGACAAATGAGTTCACATTTCGCCACGCCAATTATTGACAGAGAAGGCAATTGGCTCCCCCTGGCACATACAAAAAATATTATCGCAGATATTGCTCCAACTGCCGGACAAATGCCAAGATCACTCGGCCTGGCGTTGGCTTCAAAAAAATTCAGGGAGGTAAACGAACTTCATGAATTCACCGATCTTTCAACTAACGGAAATGAAGTTTGCTTCTGTACCATTGGTGATGCATCCACATCAGAAGGGCATTTTTGGGAAACCATAAATGCAGCCGGCGTATTACAGGTGCCACTGGTAATTTTTGTTTGGGACGATGGTTATGGAATCTCGGTTCCTAAAAAATACCAAACCACTAAAGGCTCCATTTCTGAAGTGTTGAGTGGGTTTCAAAAACAGGATGGAACCAACGGCCTTAATATTTATAAAGTAAAAGGTTGGGATTATGCCAGCATGTGCGAGGTTTTTGAAGAAGGCATCCGGCTGGCAAGAGAAACGCATACGCCTGCATTATTTCATGTCGAGGAGTTGACACAGCCACAAGGACATTCCACCTCCGGAAGTCATGAGCGTTATAAACCCGGTGAAAGACTGGATTGGGAAAGAGAATGGGACGCTATAAGGAAAATGAGGGAGTGGGTTTTGGCCAATATGCTTGCTGATGAAGATGAAATCGACCATATTGAAAGAGAAGCAAAGGAGTTTGTTCGCAGTGCGAAAAACCAGGCTTGGGAAGATTTTCTTATCCCCATTAAACAGCAGGTAAGCAAGGTTGTAGAACTGGTAAATGAAGTTGCTTCAAAAGTTCAGGATCATTCAGAGGATTTACATCGTTTGGCGAGAGAACTATCATCTAACCGTGAACCGCTTCGTCGCGACGTAATGAAAGCGTTAAATGCTGCAATTGGTCTTGTTGGTGAAAATGACAATGCACACTGGCTCAAAGATTATTACAACGATCTTCAAAAAGAGAACAGGGATTTATTCAACACACATTTATACAACGAAGGACCTTCATCAGCATTGAATGTTGAAGAAGTGCAACTCACTTATGCCCATGATTCGCCAACTGTAAATGGTTTTGAAGTTCTCAACAAATACTTCGATCAACTTTTCGCAAACAATCCAAAAGTGTTGGCATTTGGCGAGGACCTTGGTTACATTGGTGACGTGAATCAGGGCTTTGCCGGCTTGCAGTCAAAATATGGCGAAGGAAGAATTTTCGACACAGGCATCCGCGAACTTACCATTATGGGACAGGGAATCGGTCTTGCCATACGTGGCTTAAGGCCTATTGCCGAAATCCAGTACGTCGATTACTTGCTGTACGGCTTGCAGCCATTGAGCGACGATGCAGCAACACTTCATTATCGCACGGTTGGTACGCAAAGCTGCCCAGTGATCGTTCGTACAAGGGGACATCGTTTAGAAGGCATTTGGCATAGTGGATCCCCAATGTCCATGATCATAAGTGCTCTTCGCGGCTTCTATGTTTGTGTACCACGTAACATGACTCAGGCCGTAGGCATGTATAATACGTTGCTCAAAGGAGTTGATCCCGGCATTATCATCGAGTGTTTGAACGGTTATCGCCTCAAAGAAAAATTGCCTGGAAATTTGTTGGAGTTCACAGTTCCACTAGGGATTCCGGAAATATTAAAAGAGGGTAACGACATCACCATTGTTACATACGGATCCACACTTAGAGTTGTAATGGAGGCTACAAGTGCTTTGGAAAAACTGGGTATCAGTTGCGAAGTGGTAGATGTTCAAACGCTTCTTCCTTTCGACATCCATCATAAAATTTTGAACTCACTCAAAAAAACAAACCGCATTATTTTTATTGATGAAGATGTTCCCGGCGGTGCTGCAGCTTATATGTTCAACAAGGTAATGGAAGAACAAGGCGGTTATCGCTGGCTCGATGTTGCTCCGAGAACAGTCACTGCAAAATCGCATCGTCCTGCATATGGAAGCGATGGCGATTATTTCAGTAAGCCAAATGCTGAAGAGATTGAGGCGGCGATCAAAGAAATGATGGTGGAATAATATTTCTTTGCCCGTCTGAGACCGGGAACTCCGGTGGTTTTTATTTTATTGCCTAAACTTCATTGCTAGTATCGCCGCCTGTTGTGTCACTCACTTGTGCATTCGGTAATTCTTATCACCGTTTGTTAAGCTCAAACTGCCGTCTTCGGCCTTCATTCCATATTTGCCCAAAGTGGCCAAAATTTTCTTATTCACATCAACACTATTCAGTAAAAAAATTAATATTTTGCTGTAGTTCAAACATCAAACTAACTGACCAATGGTAAAACAGCATGTGCCGAAAGTATTGAGTGGTGTCATTCTTTCTTTCTCATTCCTTGTTTCGTTTTCGCAAACAAATTTTTCAGATAAGATAGCAGAATGGAAAAAAACATTTCCAAAAGAAGATGTGATTGCCGCATCGTTCAGGGAAACAATTGATTTTTCCATCAATACAAATGCAGAACCCGGAGAGGCAAAAGTAAAAGCAAGTGTACTGAATGAGATGACCATAGTACCTGTAAAAGATTTTCTGAAATATGATGATGGTCTTTTTTATAATGACGAAGTAAGTATTGACAATTTCAAAGTCTTAAATGCGGATGGTAAAGAAGTGAAAGCGGAAAAAATATGCAGTGATTATCAGGGTCAAAATATTTTTCATAGCGATCAAAAAGTTTGTGCCGTAAAATTTCCGCTTGGCGAGAGGGGAATGGCTTTTAAATATTCTTTCGTTGAAAACTACAAAGACATAAAATTTCTTAGCTCTTTCTTTTTCAACCGCCGATTGCCGGTTGCCGAACGCATTGTCCAATTCAACATTCCCTCTTGGATGGAAGTTGACTTGCGTGGCTTCAATTTTACGGGAAACAATATTCAAAAAACATCTTCAAAAGAAGGCGATATCACGAGGGTGGTTTTTACGATGAAGGATGTTCCCGCCTATGTTCGTGAACCCCAATCGCCCAATCAGGCTATAACCTTTCCTCATGTTATTTGTGTAAGCAAAGCATTTAACGAGAATGGCCAGCGAAATGTTTTATTCGAGAATGTAAAAGATTTATACGGTTGGTATCATTTCGTTACATCGGATATTGGTAATAAGCCCGATGAATTAAAAACTAAGGTTGATGAACTCACCTTCAACAAAAAAACTGAGATCGAAAAAATTGAAAGTATTTTTTATTGGGTGCAGGATAACGTTCGCTATATAGCTTTTGAAAATGGCATCATGGGTTTCAAGCCCGACGCAGCCCAAAATGTTTTCAAAAACAAATATGGCGATTGCAAGGGCAAGGCAAATCTGTTGAAAGAGATGCTGAAGCTTGCAGGCTTCGATGCAAGACTTACATGGATCGGCACGTCTGATCTTCCTTATGATTATTCCTTGCCTTCTCTTTGCGTGGACAACCATATGATTTGTACTGTTATTCTCAGTGGCAAAAAGTATTTCCTCGACGGAACCGAAGAGCACATTGCTTTAAATGATTATGCGCAGCGCATACAAGGAAAACAAGTGTTAATTGAAGATGGAAAGAATTTCATTCTTGAAAAAATACCTGAATTCCCTGCGCAGCGGAATAAAGAAAGTAAGGCCACCAAAATGACAATTATTGAAGATAAGTTGGCTGGAACTTCAACCATTGAATACAATGGTGAATCGAAGATTATAGTGCAGAGTATTTTTTCTTCAATAAGAAAAGATAACAAGAATGATGCGCTTAATAGTTGGCTTAAAAACACAAATCAAAATGTGGAAGTATCCAACATCAAAAACTCAGATTTTGCCGATCGCCAAAAGCCTTTGCAGTTGACTTTTGATTTTAAAACAAGCAACCAGGTTACCAAGACAGGAAATGAATTGTATGTAGTGATGGATTGGGACAAAGAATTTGGTAGCTATGAAATGCCTACAGATCGCAAAAACGATTACGAGTTCGACCAAAAATATTTTTACACCGTGCAAACAGAACTTGCTATTCCTGCAGGATATAAAGTTGATTACCTGCCAACTGCATTCAAAAAAGTAACTCCTGATTATTCATTTGAGGGATCCTACATCAACAATGGAAAATCCATCGTCTACAAAAAAACAATTGTCATCAACAAACCAATTTTAAAAAAATCTGAGTTTGCAGCGTGGAATGCTTTCATAGCCGACATTAATAAATTTTACAACGACCAGGTCGTACTCACCAAATAAACTAACATCGATATGTTTCGCCTTTTTCTTTTTTTGTTTTTAACTCTTTCTTCATCGGGTCTTTTTGCGCAGGCGCCGCAATTAGGTACTACTATTGAAAAAGAATTTGAAGCAACTGCCGTTCCGGATAAATGGAAAAATGAAAGCGCTGTCATCATCGGCCAAAAAACTGAATACCTATTTAGTCGTATTATGCAGGGTAAAAATCCTTATGTTGTCCGCACACAGGAATACATTCATAAACGCATTAAGCTCCAGGACAAAAATGCGCTTGAAAAATATTCAACATTTTACTACGCTACAATGGGAAAAGATGGTAATGCTCAATACAATATTATTAAACCCAATGGTAAGGAGAAGAATGTGAATATGTCGACGGCCATCGAAGAAGAACAGGATGTTCCTGCTATTTATAGATCCATTTTGTTGAAAGCAAATTTCAAAAAAATGAAAATTGCTATTCCTGATCTAGAGGTGGGCGATATCATCGATTTCACTATTAAATCAACGTATGATTGGGATATGAAGCTGGAAGGCATTCAATTTACTCCTTTCATTTTTTCATTGGCTAATACCTATCCAACTATGTTCCAGCAATATCGCTTTACCATGGCCGATGGAATGAAGGTGAAGTATCGGGCGTACAATGGAGCACCCAATATTAAATACGATCCAAAGGCTTCTGTGTTTGGTGACAGAAATTCTTATCTCAGTTATTACTTCCTTGATAAGGACCGCGAAAAAATGAATGAAGAGCGATGGAGTCTTGAGTATCGTAACACGCCAACAGTAAAGTTCCGTGTGGTATTGCTTGCTGATAACGATGAAGAATCAAAAGGATTAGGACAAGCAACCATCGATCGTTCGGGTTTGCTTATAGAGGACGTTTACAAAAGGTATGCGCCTGTTGCGGGACAATTGACACCTACTGTGAGCTCTTTGGTTGGATATACAACCGAATATATGGTAAAGAAAAAAACTGATGGAAGTTTAAAAACAGACGATGATATTATTCGTGAAACGTACTACTGTTTACGAAAAGTTTTTCTTGAAATGTATTACAAAGGCCCCGTGCACTCAGATTTGGAAAAAGTAATAACAGGAAAGAAATTGTATAAAAAGATCATGGCTGCTGAAAAGAAAGATGTGACTTCACAAAAAGAAGAGAAAGAAGATGAAATACGCATCAACGGTGTCACGTTTGCTACCGCATTACGTGTTGCCCTGGCTGCAATGGGCATACAATCTGAATTATTTGTGTATGAGCCCAGAAGTTTGGGTGGATGGCGTGATGCCATTTTTATGGAAGAGCTGGATTATGTATTGAGGGTAAAAGGAAAGAAAAAGTTTTATTATCTCGAGGCCTTCAACAACTTCGATGCTTTTGCAACTCCATTCTCTTACTTGGAAGGTGCAGAAGGTTACGCCATCGGCTACCAGGAAAAAGATCAGTATGCACGTGCGACAGTTCCTCCTTCAACAATGAACGACAATATTGAACGTGAGGAGTACATTTTGAATTTTGCAAATGCCATGGATATGATCAGCGTGGAAAGAACCAGTTCATACCTGGGCGCAACAAAATCTGGCAAGATTGAGCAGGCAAACCTGGATCGTTCGTACCTGAATTTTGATTTTGAAAAATATTACAACGAACCAAAGAAGAATAAGAAGAGCGACAATGTAGCGATGGAAATTTCAAACAAATATGATGATCCTGAAAAAGACGAAAGAATCAAAGACCGTAAAGAGTTATTTGAGAAGGATTTGAAAGGAGAGTTTGATATCGATAAATACGAAGACTTTGAACTGATCAAGGATGGCCGCTTTGGTGATACTGCATGGCTGAAGTACTCTGAAAAATTTACATTGAAAAAATTGATCAGTAAGGCAGGCAAAAATTACATTGTTGAAATCGGCAAAATGATCGGGGACCAGATTAAGTTAGATTCAAATGAGATAAAAAACCGTCAAACTGATATCTGGATTCCGTTTGCAAGAACCATTGAAAATACAATCACAGTAAATATTCCTGCAGGTTACACTGTTGATGGTTTGCAGGATTTAGATACAAACGTTACTAATGAGAGCGGAGGTTTTGCAAGCACAGCCAAAGTTGATGGAGATAAATTAATCATTACAACCAGGAAGTTGTACAAGAAGAGTTTCGATAAAAAGGAGTTGTGGCCAAATTACATTGCCTTTCTTGAGCCTGCAGATAAATTCAGTCAGGCAAAAATTGTGTTGAAGAAAAAATAGCAATAACAACTGTTTATGTAAATAGCTCCATTAGGAGCTATTTTTGTTTACATGTATTCCAACTTTCTTAACGTTATTGATATTTTAGGAACGTTTGCGTTTGCTGTTTCGGGTGTTTTTTCTGCAATGGAGAAAAAGCTGGATGTGTTTGGGATTCTTATTATAGCATTTGTGACAGCAATTGGCGGAGGAACGATACGCGATGTGTTAGTTGGAAATTTTCCTGTGAACTGGTTACAGAACAACGCCGCTATCCTGGTCATTTTTGTTTCAGCCATCGCCACCATGTTATTCGGCTCTTATTTCAAACATCTGAACACAGCCTTGTTTTTGTTTGATGCACTTGGCCTTGGCTTGTTTACCATTGTTGGTGTGCAAGTAGGACTGCAAAAAAATTTTAGCGGTGGAATTTGCGTGGCACTAGGAACCATCTCAGCTTGTTTTGGAGGAGTGCTTCGTGATGTATTGTTAAACAAATTGCCATTGATTTTTCATAAGGAGATTTATGCACTTGCTTGCATGATAGGAGGGGTTGCCTATTATTTTTTGCATAGAACCAGTTTGAACGATGATGTTTCAAAGATCATTTGTATTATTCTCATTTTTGTCATCCGTATCATTGCAGTTCGTTTCCTGTTGTCTTTGCCAAGAATTACTTTAAAATAATTGTATGAAACTGACAATTTACCAGGTTGATGCTTTTGCAGAAAAAGTTTTCCAGGGCAATCCTGCTGCTATCATTCCATTGGAAGGTTGGATTGAGGATGATGTGATGCAGAAAATAGCAATGGAAAATAACCTTGCCGAAACTGGATACTTTGTAAAGACGGATAACATTTATCATATCCGTTGGTTTACTCCGGCTAAAGAAATTGATTTGTGCGGTCACGCAACATTAGCCTCCGCCTACATTATTAAAAATTTTATTGAACCGCACCTTGCCGAGATCAATTTTACAACACAAGTTGCCGGTAAGTTAAGGGCGATGGCAAAAGATGGAATATATACGTTGGACTTCCCAGCCCGCATGCCTCAACCTTGCGATGTGCCCGGTAAGTTATTTAAGAGTTTGAACATTTCTACAGCAGTTGAAGTGTTGAAGTCAAGAGATTATTTTGTTGTGCTGCCAAATGAGGAAGCGGTAAGAAACATTGAACCGGAATTCATGCTCATGAAAGATTTGGATGCAACTGGGGTAATTGTTACCGCAAAAGGTCAATCAGCCGATGTTGTGTCAAGATGTTTTTATCCCGGAGCTGGCATTCCTGAAGATCCTGTTACAGGTTCGGCTCACTGCAACATTGTTCCTTACTGGAGTAATAAACTAGGGAAAACAAAATTGTTTTGCAAACAGCTTTCACAACGCGGTGGTGATTTGCAATGCGAACTGGAAGGGGATAGGGTTTTAATGAGCGGAAAGTGTGTTTTGTATTTACAGGGAGAGATTGATGTATGAGTTTGACACCGTTACAGGAGAGAAGGTTGCAACAAGTAAAAGATGAAATTGTTTTTCTCGAAAAAGAAATTAAAAAGAAAGACTGGCTTTTCATCTTACGTTTTTCCTGGATTACCGTAATGGTAATTTATATTACCGAGTTTTTGTTTGATTTCTTAACAGTGAAAAAATCTTTGCTGGTATACGTTCATGAGCATGGGTGGATCAGAATATTAATGAGTTGGATTTTTTGGTTTGTGTTTGATTATGTTGTGATGGCAAGCGGTAACAAAAAAAATCTAAGGCTAAAAAGAAAGGAACTGGCAGACCTGCACAAGAAGTATGGGCTAACAGAGAAAGCGATTTCTTAACTCAGGCGTTGGCACCATACATTGATCTTTCTTTCCAAACATTTTGTATCGGTTCCTTGCAATGTAATCATAAATAGCATCGCGGAAAATTGTTGGAATAATTCGGAACAATTGTACTTCTTTCCAATACCAGGGAAGTTTGTTCATGACTCTTAATGAAGCTGTCGATTTTTTATACACCTTGTCATCATCAATCAACACGAAAGAATCAAAATCTTTCGTAGATAAATTGTATTGCTGTAGCAATTTTTGTCCGGCCTCTGACTGAAGAGCCGCAAAGCGAAAGATCTTTTTCCGGTCCTGCCTCAATACAAAATTGATAGCGCCATTGCAAAAATTGCAAACGCCATCAAACAATATCACAGGGTGTTCATTCACTACACAAAATTAAAAACCCCGCATGTAGCGGGGCTTTATTTTATCCCATATTATGAAATACCTTTTGTACATCATCATCCTGCTCCAGCCGTTCAATCAGTTTACTTACATCTTCTGCCTGCTCGTCATTCAACGGAACTGTGGTAGTTGGGATCCATTCCACTTCTGCACTTAGCGGCGTAATGCCTTTTTCTTCCAGCGCTTTTTGCATGTTTCCAAAATCGTTGAAAGCACAACGAAGAACTAAAACTTCTTCCCCGTTTTCACCCGTTCCTTCACCCAGTTCTTCCAAACCAAAATCAATTAATTCAAATTCCAGTTCTTCAATATTCATTCCTGCAGGCTTCAGCCTAAAAACTCCCATCTTCTTAAATTGAAAGCTTACACTTCCGCTATTACCCAATGTACCTCCGCCTTTATTAAATGCAGCTTTTACATTGGCAACCGTACGAACGTGGTTATCGGTTGCAGTTTCAACCAATACCGCTACACCATGCGGACCGTAACCTTCATACAAAATCTCTTCATAATTCTCCATTTCCTTACCCATCGCTCTTTTGATTGCAGCTTCCACACGATCTTTCGGCATGTTCACCGCCTTTGCATTTTGCATACAACGACGAAGAGCGGGGTTTGTATTGGGGTCAGGACCGCCGGCCTTTACAGCAATAGCAATCTCTTTTCCAACGCGGG
The DNA here is from genome assembly GCA_035554655.1 of Flavisolibacter sp. Taxonomy (GTDB): domain Bacteria; phylum Bacteroidota; class Bacteroidia; order Chitinophagales; family Chitinophagaceae; genus Flavisolibacter. The sequence goes on along the minus strand of DATMIF010000045.1, from coordinate 91,283 downwards.
TAAATTGTTTTGCCATCCTGTCCCAGCGGGCAAACATGGTGGCTTTTCTAACTTCAAATATGCGACCCATAAAATGATTTAGTATTTAGAATTTCTGATTTCGAATTATTAGTTCAGTCCTTCACTTCTTCGTTTAATATTCCTTGCTCACATTCGATTATTTTGTTGCCATCATTCACTGCTACTATCATCGCCTGTTGTGTCACTCACTTGTACGTTCCAATTCTTATCATCACTACGCAACAGGCTTCAAAGCGCCGCAAATGTACTAATAAGGACATCAAAAAGCCGCTTTAAGAGCGGCTTCAGGTTGTTTTAAAATAATTTTTTAGAAGCGTTCTTCCAGTGGATTGGCAGCTTCGCCATTATCTGTTGGCTCTGGCCGGCCTAGTTTCCTGGCAAATATCACAACATGAATTACTGCAAAAACGATTGCTATGTATAGTAATGTTCTGTCACTTTCAAACCCTTGTACATACTGATGCAGCAGTCCGGCAATAACTAATAAAACAGTAAGCGCCAAACCGGTATAGCGGGCTACTTTCATACCTCTTCTGCTATCCGTACCATTTCCCAAATGACTATGCTTAGCACCGTATACAAGATAAATATCCAAACCAATTAACATCCATACCAGTAAACGAATCCATGTGTCCATTGGCAAAAAAACCATCATGAACAAACAGGTAGCGATGCCAAGAAGCGGAACTAAAGGCACCATCGGCGTTTTGAAAGCCCTTGGCAGTTCAGGCATTTTTTTGCGCATCACCCATATACCAATACAAACAAGAATGAAAGCAAAAAGAGTTCCTATGCTTGTCATTTCTCCAACCACTCTTGCAGGAACAAATGCGGCAAATGCACTCACAAAAATCATGAACAATAAATTATTCTGTGCAGGTGTTTGTGTTTTTGGATTCACACTGGAGAAAATTTTTGGGATCAATCCATCCTTACTCATGCTAAAAAATACGCGGCTTTGTCCCATCAGCATGACAAGAATCACTGATGAATAACCACCAAGAATAGCCAAAATAATAGCCCTGTTCAGCCATGGATAATCAGGATGAATAATGCCTGCAGCATCAGCTTTTCCCATATGGTCAATAGCCACAGCTACCGGTGCAATACCATCTTTTCCCGCAAAGGTTTTGTAACTGGTTACACCCGTCATTACATGCGCAAATAAAATGTACAGTATAGTACAAATGGCGAGTGAACCTAAAATTCCCCAGGGCATATCTCTTTTGGGATTTTTTGCTTCTTGTGCAGCTGTGCTCACTGCATCAAAACCGATGTAAGCAAAGAACACAATAGCAGCCGCCCTGATAATTCCACTAAAGCCAAAGTTTCCAAAGGTTCCGTCGTTGTCGGGAATATAGGGAGTATAATTATCAGTGTTTATGTATTTCCATCCAAGAAAAATAAAAATCAAAACAACAGAAACTTTCAGCGCAACAATAATGGTATTAACAAAAGCACTCTCTTTTGTACCTTTTATTAACAGTAAACTCATTAAAACAATAATAAAAACAGCAGGCAGATTAATGATGCCCCCATCCCACGGGCCTACAGTTAATGCTACAGGAAGATGTACATCAAAACCTTCCAAAAATTTTATAAAATAGCGGCTCCAGCTAATGCCAACAGTAGCTGCACCCACAGCATATTCCAGAACAAGATCCCATCCAATGATCCATGCAATGAATTCTCCCATTGTAGCATACGAGTAGGTATAGGCGCTTCCAGCAACTGGTATCATAGATGCAAATTCAGCATAGCACAAGCCTGCAAAAAGGCAACCTAATGCAGCAACAACAAAAGAAATGGTAATGGCAGGTCCTGCATGATTAGCTGCCGCCATACCTGTTATTGAAAATAATCCGGCACCAATGATAGCACCGATTCCTAATGCTATTAAACCGCCCGTACCTAATGTTCTTTTCAAAGTATGACTACCAGTCTCCTGTGCTTCCTGCATCAGGACAGCCATGGGTTTTCTGACGAATAAACTCATAGATGAATTTTAGAATTGTGTTGTGTTTAAAGCTCGTAAAATAAAGAATAATTCGTTAAGCTGAGCCAATGTTTATACTGGTGGAAGTTTGTTTCAATGAAATAGCATTTCTTTGATGATTATTTTTACGATTTCGGACTTGTTAATTGATATGGGAAAAACAAACAGACTGACTTTATACATTTTGGTTGCGATGGTGCTGGGTGTGATAGCCGGGTGGTTGGTCAATCAAAATGCCTCACCACAATTCCTCACTAGTTTTTCATCAAACATCAAACTTCTCTCCAATATTTTTATTCGCCTTGTGCAAATGATCATCGCTCCTTTGGTATTTACAACCTTAGTTGTGGGCATTGCCAAATTGGGTGATATGAAAACCGTAGGTAGAGTAGGAGGTAAAGCAATTCTTTGGTTCATCACAGCATCGTTGATATCGCTGTTAATTGGTTTGGTGCTGGTCAATTATTTCAAACCAGGGCAATACATTGATCTTTCACATGCAGATAATGCGGGATTGAAAGATCTCACCGGCAATCAAAAAACATTTTCGCTCCAGAACTTCGTTGAACATGTTATTCCCAAAAGTTTCATTGAAGCCATGGCGAATAATGAAATGCTCCAATTGGTCGTGTTCTCGGTTTTTTTTGGGGTTGCCAGCGCTTCGCTTGGCGATTATACAAAACCCTTGATCAAAGCATTCGAAGCAGCATCCCATGTCATTTTAAAAATGGTAAACTACGTGATGAACTTCGCACCAATGGGCGTGTTTGGAGCTATTGCTTCGGTAGTTGCTGCAAAGGGTCTCGGTATTTTTAATTTTTACCTGAGGTATTTTTCTTTCTTTCTGTTAGGCATTGCCATTCTTTGGATCGTCTTAATGTCCGTGGGGTTTTTGATTTTGAAAGGAAGGATGAAAGAATTGCTGCGAAGGATCGGAAGCCCAATGTTGGTCGCCTTCTCAACCACAAGCAGCGAAGCTGTATTTCCTAAACTGACAGAGGAACTCGAGCGTTTTGGTTGCCGCGATAGAATTGTCGCCTTCATTTTACCGCTTGGTTATTCGTTCAACCTCGATGGCAGCATGATGTACATGACTTTTGCAAGCATGGCAATTGCGCAGGCTTATGGCGTTCATCTGCCTTTGGGAACGCAGTTGACTATGTTGTTGGTTCTGATGCTAACAAGTAAAGGAATTGCAGGTGTGCCAAGAGCATCATTGGTTGTGGTACTAGCAACTTGTGCGATGTTTAAAATTCCGCCGGAAGGCGTTGCTTTAATCTTGCCGATCGATCATTTTTGCGACATGTTCCGAACAATGACTAATGTTGTAGGAAATGCATTGGCAACAAGCGTGGTTAGTAAATGGGAAGGGGAATTGGAAAATCCATAAATCAAATTAATGAGTACTCTTATAGATATTACATTGCTACAGGGTGGTTTTGTTCAAAGGTTTATTGAATGGATCATTAATAATGGCGGCTTGTACGTGTTGCTGATCGTTGTGTTTGCAGAAACCGGATTGTTTGTTGGTTTCTTTTTTCCGGGTGATTCCTTGTTGTTTGCTGCAGGCATCTACATCAGCGATCTTGCGAAAGAATTTTTCGGCTTCCATTATTCTGTGATCATTTTACTCGTGATCATTGCTTCTGTACTTGGTAATTTGGTTGGATACTGGTTCGGAAGAAAAACAGGACCACTATTATATGAGCGAAAGGAAACATTTCTGTTCCGGAAAAAACATTTGGTACGTGCAACAGATTTTTATCACGACTATGGAAAGGCAACGATCTTCCTTGCAAAATTTCTTCCCATTATCAGAACATTTGCTCCCATTGTTGCTGGCATTGTAAAAATGGATTGGAAAACATTCGTGTTCTATAACATTGTAGGAAGTGTGTGTTGGGTGAGCTCGATGATGCTGGGCGGACATTTTTTGCAATCGTGGGTGTTAACGCAATTTGGTTTTAGTTTGAAAGATCATATCGAAGCCATCACAATTATCATCATTCTTGTAACCACATTACCTGTCTTGTACAAATTATTTTTTGGCAAAAACAATAAACCAACTCAAACCATAACCAATGAATCAAAACCGTAGCTACGGAATTTTTTCTTTGCCTGTAATTGTTGGAGCCCTTGGCTATTTTGTTGACATCTATGATTTACTTGCTTTCAGTATTCTTCGACAGCCCAGTTTGAGCAGTTTGGGACTAACTCCCGAGCAAGTAGATAGTAAAGGTTTGTTGATCATCAACATTCAGATGGCCGGCCTTTTAATTGGTGGAATTATCTGGGGTGTTTATGGTGATAAGAAAGGAAGGTTAAGTGTGTTGTTTGGCTCCATTCTGTTGTATTCGATTGCCAATATTGCAAATGGTTTCGTTCATTCAGTACCTCAGTATATTATTTGTCGTTTTATTGCAGGCATAGGTTTGGCCGGAGAATTAGGTGCAGGCATTACTCTAGTTTCCGAATTACTTCCAAAAGACAGGAGAGGAGTAGGAACTTCTATCGTGGCAGGCGTCGGTTTGCTTGGTGCTGTCTTTGCTTATTTTTTAAAAGAGCATTTCTATTGGCGCACTTGTTATTTCATCGGTGGTGGGTTAGGTTTTTTGTTGCTGATACTTCGTGTAAGTGTTGCCGAATCGGGGATGTTTCATTCTATTAAAGACAAGAATATTTCCAGAGGAAATTTCTTTATGCTTTTTAATAATGCGGAACGTTTTAAAAAATACATGTTGGCCATTTTTATTGGACTACCAACCTGGTATGTGATCGGCATTTTAGTGACGTTCTCTAATAAGTTTGCTCAACATTTTTCTATCCCTGATAAAATTGACACAGGCAAAGCGGTGATGTTTGCCTACGTTGCCATATCAATTGGTGATGTTTTGATTGGACTGTTAAGTCAGTATTTAAAGAGCAGAAAGAAGGCTTTGTATATTTTCTACGGCATTACAGCCATTGGCATCTGTCTTTTCTTTTTTGGATTATATAACAAGTCAGCCGAGATGTTGTATCTCACCTGTGCGTTGCTGGGGTTTGGAACTGGATTCTGGGCTATTTTTGTGACGATGGCTGCCGAGCAATTCGGCACAAACCTAAGAGCAACGGCCGCTACAACGGTACCTAATATGGTTCGCGGACTATTAATTGTCATCACTTTACTATTTACGAGTTTTCAAAGCTTCACCAGTTATGTTACTGCTGGGTTGCTTACAGGCATTGTTGCCATGACAGTAGGTGTGCTATCTGCTATTTTCAGTAAGGAAACTTTTGGAAAAGATTTGAATTACATTGAAGAATAAGATTCAGTTGAAAATGTAAGCGTAATTCGTGACATTCGTGTAATTCGTCCCCAATCGCTATCGGGGATTAAATGTATAATCCAAGATGAAGTTTTTAGTAATCAGATTTTCTTCAATCGGTGATATTGTTTTAACCACTCCCGTTGTTCGCTGTTTAAAAGAACAATTACCTCTCGCCGAAATTCATTACCTCATCAAGCCGAAGTTTAAAATAGTGATGGAATCAAATCCAAACATCGATAAAATTCATGTGCTGCAGGATGATTGGAAGCGAATGATTGCAGAATTGAAAGAGGAAAAATTTGATTACATCATTGACCTTCACCATAACCTTAGAACATTAAGAGTAAAGAAAGATTTAAAAGTTCCTTCGTTTTCTTTCGATAAACTCAATATCCAAAAGTTGATTTTTGTTAAGCTGAAGTGGAATGTAATGCCAAAGCACCTGCACATCATCGACCGCTATATGGAAACCGTAAAACCTTTTGGCGTTGAAAATGATGGCAAAGGCATGGACTATTTTATCCCGAAAGATCATGAAATAACTGAAAAAGATATTCCTCATTCACATCATCTCGGATACATCGCTATTGTAATCGGGGCTTCGTACTTTACAAAAAAGCTCCCGGTTTACAAATTGCAGGAGTTATGCAGGGCAATTGATCATCCCATCATTTTACTGGGCGCTAAACAGGAGTTCAATGAAGCAGAGCAAATAGCTTCAGTTGATCCGATTAAGGTGTACAATGCATGCGGAAAATTTTCCCTTCATGAAAGTGCCGATCTTATTCGTAAATCAAAACTGGTAATTGCGCATGACACAGGATTGATGCACATAGCCGCCGCATTGAAGAAGCCTGTGATTGCAGTTTGGGGCAGTACAACACCATCGTTTGGAATGGTTCCTTATTATGGTGAAAATTATTTGGCGAACCATGCGCAACCTTACGATGATGTGCAGGTACATAAATTATGGTGCAGGCCCTGTACAAAATTTGGAAGAAGGAAATGCCCGCAAGGTCATTTTAAATGCATGAAGAAAATTTCAATCGAAGAAATTGTAAGGAAAGTAAATAAGCGGTTGAGTTTACATTCGGCTTCGATGAACAAGGGATTTATTTGAGCAAATAACTTCCGTAACTAACATAAACTTCCGAATATTAAGTCTTAAATATTCTGTGATGACATTTACGCAATGCTCAACAAATTTCTGAACGTTGAAGTGAGTGACACAACAAACGCTGATGGTAGCAGTGCAGCTAAGTACATCGTCAATTATACTTCAGAAACAAAATGTCAGTTCTTGAAGAAATCACAGGACTAATATTACCTGTTTGTACACTTACCAAACTTACCAACGCTGTCAGCTTTTGTGACCGTTTGAATGCTGGCATCATTGTCTTTAAAATAATAATCCTGAAATAAAACGGCATCAGCACCCTTTGCTTTTTTTTCAATTGCCCTGGTCTGCATTTTTTCAATTCTTGATTTCGTAAAATCGCCAACTCCATATTCCATGTAACCCTTGCCGATAATTGTGTACGAATGCTTAATGGCGGCAGCGTCAACATATACATCAACATTTTTGGTTGGAGGTTGTGAACTGCCCAGATAATTCAAATATGGTCCGCAGGAAGAAAGCACAATAACAAATAAGGGAGCGTAAAACTTATTCGTAAGCCTTGTTTTTATTGGTTAGAAATGCTAACTCAAATTTGAAAAGGCAAATGAAGAGCTGCTGTTAATGCATCGATAGTGAAACGTTAATCTTGATTGTCTTCTTCGTCGGGAGGAGGTATTAAAGTTGGCGCCTCATTATGAGTAAGTGCTTCCATGTTACGCTCATTGGAAATTTTTCCTGTTTCTTCCAGCATACGCATGTCTTTGGCATCACGCAAAAATTCAGAGGCAAAAATGAATTCGTTAAGCCGTTCGTTTTTGCTGAAAATGATTTCCCTGTTGTTGCCTTCCCATTCCTTATGGCCCTGGTACATGTAAATGATATGATCGCCAATTTCCATTACGCTATTCATATCATGCGTGTTAACAACGGTTGTGATGTTATATTCGGTTGTGATCTCTTTAATTAGCTGATCAATTAATCCGGATGTCTGGGGATCCAGACCGGAATTTGGTTCATCAACAAAAAGATATTTTGGATTGAGCACAATTGCTCTTGCAATGCCGACACGCTTCATCATACCACCACTTAATTCGGCAGGGAATTTTTTATTGGCACCTTTCAGGTTTACTCTTTCCAACACTTCGTTCACCCGGTCTACTTTTTGCCTGTATTTCTGTTTGGTAAACATGTCCAATGGAAAAATGATATTCTCTTCGACAGTCATACTGCTAAATAAAGCAGATCCCTGGAATAGCATACCGATCTGTTTCCGTATTTCTTTTTTTTGTTCAACCGACATGGCAGTGAAATCTTCTCCTCCGTATAAAATTTGCCCCTGGTCAGGTTGAAACAATCCAATAAGGCATTTCATGAAAACGGTTTTTCCACTTCCGCTAGCTCCGATAATAAGATTGCACTTACCTGGTTGCATTACCGCACTTACTCCATCTATAATTGTTTTATCGCCAAAGCTTTTCTTTATATTTTTTACTTCGATCATGCTCTAAATTTCGTACGACTAAATAAGAAAACAAAAAATGATACCAACCACAAGAAAATAAGTATCTCTTTCAAATAAAAGGTAAAATTACCTGTGCTTTTTGGCTGATATATTTCGTACCAAGACCAAGGTAGAAAATAGCGTTTGATTTTTTCTGCGGTTGAGTATGACTTATTATTATCTGTATAATGATAAAAATTTACCGGGTCGTCAGCAGTATATTGCGAAAGTATCTTTACGGATGAAAATGGAACGGTTTGTACCGAGTCTGTGCTAGTAGATTGTTTTACGTTCAAATTTGGTTTTCCCTTCACTGATTCTTTAAAAGAAACGAGATTAAGAAATTTTTCGTCCGGACTGGTAACAGCCAGCAGATTATTTGTTATATCCGCCATCATCCACGATTTTGATTCAGGCAGGTAACATTCATTCATCACATGTTTATCGCCGGTATGTTGAAGCTCTATATTTCTTGTTATAATTCCTTGGGACCAGCAAAACAAGGAAAGCATGTGAGCAAAATTGCCGCACCAAAGTTTTATGGAATCAGAAGAACTCAATTTTTTAAATTGATTCAATGGAGACGAGTTCATTAGATTAAGAGTCGGTCTACCCATTTGTTTATGGAATTTCCCGTACAGAAAATTTTCGATTGCAATTATCTTATCACTTGTCTGCGAATAGCTTTTAACAACAGGGTCCGATATTTGTTTCGCTTCTTTTAATTCCGAAGAGTAATCATCTGCATACTGTTTCCACTTCTGCAAACAGTGTTCGTTGCAAGGTGCATATAGTGCATTGTAGTTGGCAAATGGCAGATAAGTGAAATGGTCCCGAAAAATAAATACGACGATATTAGCAACACTCAGGAATAAGAAAAGGAACAGGTAAATTCTTTTCCGTGGCATGTTACAAAAGTAAGGCCGAAAGAACATAGTCGGCGAGCAAGATGGTGATGCAACTAACCACTACTGAACGAGTACTTGCACGTCCAATTTCAAGAGAACCGCCTTGAACGTGATACCCGTAGTAAGAAGAAATGCTTGAGATTAAAAAAGCAAACGTGTACGCTTTTACCAAAGCAAAGAATGTGTTGTAGGGAATGAATTGAGTGAAGAGTCCTTTGTCATATTCATTTGCAGAAATGATACCTGCCATCGTTCCTGCAACTCTCCCTCCCCATAAACCCAACGCAGTTGCCAGTACAACTAACATTGGAATTACTAGCAGTGCGGCAACAATCTTAGGAAGAACCAGATATGCTTTTGTGTTGATACCCATGATCTCTAGTGCGTCGATCTGTTCCGATACACGCATATTACCCAGTTCACCAGCAATTTTACTTCCTACCACACCAGCCAATACGATACATACAAGTGTTGGTGCAAATTCAAGAATCACCGTATCTCTTACTATTTGTGCGATGGTAGACCGCGGAATCAGGGGGCTTGTCAGCTGGTAAGCTGTTTGAACAACTGACACGGCGCCAATAAACACAGAAATAATGGCAACTATACCCAATGAACCAATTCCAATTTCTGAACACTGATGCATGAATTCCTTCCAGTACATTTTGCCGTTTTCCGGTTTGGAAAACATGCCCTTAATCATCAGGACGTATTTACCTATCTCGCTGAAAAGTGTCATGGCTTTGGGTTTATTTCAAATCGTATTCACAAATCTAATGGATCGAAAGTCAATCGTTAATCCAATTGCACATCCGCTTCTTTATTCTTTTTAAATCGCTTCCACCACGGCGAACGATTGATCGCTTCCTCTGCAGTCGCCAGGCTTTTTAACTGCGCATCTACAACTGCAATGATAGCCATATTCACAATATTACGAACCGAGCTTCCAAGTTGTAATACATGCACGGGCTTTTTCAGGCCTAATAAAATCGGGCCTATTGCATCTGACTGGCCAACTTCCTTTAACAAATTGTAGGCAATATTACCTGCAGCCAGATTTGGAAAGATCAATGTGTTCACATCTTTATCAACCAGCTCACTGAAAGGATAATTCTCTTTGAGTATTTCGTTGTTGAATGCCACTGATGCCTGCATCTCGCCGTCAACAATTAACGAAGGCATCTTTTGCTTGATAATATTTCTTGCGTCGGCGACCAGTTTTGCTTCAGGAGAATTGCTGCTTCCAAAATTAGAATAGCTCAACATGGCAACTCGTGGAATGATGTTGAAGTTGCGTACTTCTTTAGCTACCATTAAAGTAATGTCTGCTAATTCTTCAGCAGTTGGATTAAAGTTTACGGTAGTGTCTGCAAGAAATATGGGACCTCTTTTTGTCAGCATTAAATACATACCTGCAATTCTTTTCGTGCCTTCTTCCATACCAATGCAATGCAATGCAGGACGAATAGTGTCAGGATAGTTCTTCACTAAACCAGAAATCATGGCGTCAGCATCACCGGCTTCCACCATCATGCAACCAAAATAGTTGCGGTCTTTCATTATTTTTTTCGATTCATAAAAATTGAATCCTTTACGCTGGCGTTTTTTGAAAAAAACCTCAGCATATTGGTTTCTTTTTTCCTGCATGGCATCACTGCGTGGATCGAAGATGGGTATGCCATCGATATCGATATTGTTGGACTGAGCAATGTTGCGGATATTATTTTCATCGCCTAGTAGAATCGGGTATCCAATCCCTTCTTCGAAAACAACCTGTGCTGACTTAAGAATTTTAGCATTATCTGCTTCAGCAAAAACAATTCTTCTCGGATCTTTCTTTGCACGGTTGCCAAGAATGCGCATTACCTGGTTATCTAAACCGAGACGGCGATTTAGTTCATTTACATAACCATCCCAGTCCGTAATTGGCCTTGATGCAACTCCGCTTTCGATGGCAGCTTTTGCAACGGCAGGAGCAACTGCCGAAAGCAACCTGGGATCAAGCGGCTTCGGAATAATGTAATTGGGGCCGAACGAAATATTGGTTGCATTATAGGCTAGGTTGACAATATCCGGAACGGGCGTCTTTGCCAGTTCAGCAAGCGCTTTTACTGCAGCCAATTTCATTGCTTCGTTGATCTGTGTAGCACGAACATCTAATGCACCGCGGAAAATGTAAGGGAAGCCAAGTACATTGTTTACCTGGTTAGGATAATCGCTTCTTCCCGTTGCCATGATCAAATCATTACGTGCAGAACACGCATCTGCATATGTAATTTCAGGATCAGGATTGGCCATGGCAAAAATGATCGGGTTCTTAGCCATGTTCTTTACCATATCAACTGTAACAACATTGCCAACGCTTAATCCAATAAATACATCTGCACCTTTCATTGCTTTATCAAGCGTTGTGTCTTCATTTGCATTGGCAAATTTTTTCTTGAAGCCTTCAAGGTCAGTTCTCCCCAAATGCAAAGAACCTTTACGGTCGAATATGCAAAAATTTTCAGGCTTTGCACCAAGAGCTACATATAACGATACGCAGGCCATTGCGGCTGCACCGGCACCATTTACAACGAAGCGGGCCTTATCAATTTTCTTTTTCTGGATTTCCAGTGCATTCAGTAATGCAGCAGCACTGATGATAGCAGTTCCATGCTGGTCATCGTGCATTACGGGAATGGTGAGTTGTTCACGCAATTCTTTCTCGATATAAAAACACTCGGGTGCCTTGATATCTTCCAAATTAATTCCGCCAAATGTTGGCTCTAAAGCTTTAACTATTTCAACAAATTTTACAGGATCTTTTTCATTGATCTCAATATCGAAGACATCGATGTCAGCAAAGATTTTGAAGAGCACTCCTTTACCTTCCATCACCGGTTTCCCGGCTTCCGGGCCAATATCACCCAAACCCAAAACCGCTGTGCCATTACTGATAACAGCAACTAAGTTACCCTTAGCCGTGTAGCGATAGACTTCTTCTTTGTTAGCAGCAATTTCTTTACAGGGTTCGGCTACACCTGGAGAATATGCGAGTGAAAGATCTCTTTGTGTTTTTGTAGCTTTTGTAGGTACTACTTCGATTTTCCCGGGACGGCCTTTTTCATGATATTCAAGCGCATCTTTTTTCCTGAGTTCTTTTGCCATGGATTTCAATTTTATAGTATAGCAACACTACATGTCGCATAACAATCGTTCGTTGGCTCAGTTTTGGAGCAGGTGCAAAAATAAGCACTATCCGCTGAGTGTTGGAATATCATGGACAAAATCAGGCAATGAAGAAAAGATCGACCTGCTTTATTGAGAAACAGATAATTTAATTCTGTAAGGGTTGTTGAAGCTTTCTTCTCCATTGTCTGGCAAAACAGAAAGAAGTTTTATCCGGTATCGCAGGATCGTTGTATCATTTTTGTAAGGGGCATGGCGTTTAATGTAGCCATTTTAAAAGATTGTTCCTGTCCAGCCGCTTGAATGGAAAGTTTTATAATAGCTTCTCCTTGCCATATGCAATTAACATTCACCGGGCATCGCCCATCGTAGATTGAACCAAAACAAATTTGAGTCAGATGTCCATTGATTGTTGTATCACCGCAGTGATTCAGTTATAATTGGAAAATGATATCGTGTTCTTTCAGAATTTTTATTACACGAGATAAATACAAGAAACATTAAAGCCAATGCAGAGAACAAAATGATCCGCATATGCTTTTTTCATGTTGACAGGCGAAACATCAAAAGCGGGCATCACATATTTGGTTTTGCCGAGGCTCCAAGCCAGGCCATAATACCAATACCAATTTCGATGGCATCTTCATCAATATTAAAATGAGGAGTATGTACGCCTGATGTAATCCCCTTTGTATTATTTCCTGTTCCCAACCTGAAAAAACATCCGGGAATTTGCTGGGAGTAATATCCAAAATCTTCTGCACCCATTCTTATTTCTGTTTCTTCAACTTTGTCGGCACCCATAAATTCTTGTGCTTTCTTCTTTGCGGTGTCATTTAGTTTTTCGTTATTATAAACAGTTGGATAGCCAACATCAATGTGCAGGTCAATTTCTGCACCCATGGAGTGAACTAACTCCGTTGATAATTTGCCAATAATGTCATGTGCTTTGAACCTCCATTCTTCATCCATTGCACGAAATGTACCCATTAATTTTACTTCGGAAGGAATTACATTAGTAGTATAACCGCCTTGAAAAGATGTAATAGAAAGAACAGATGGTAAAAGGGGATTATTGTTGCGACTAATTACTTGTTGTAATGCAACTATTAAGTGAGAAGCAATTAAAATGGTATCAACAGTTAAGTGTGGCGCTGCTGCATGACCGCCCTTACTTTTTATGTTGATATACAATTCATCAGCACTTGCCATCACTTTGCCTGAACGAAAGCTTAATCGTCCAACTTCCAATTGGGGATTTACATGCAAAGCAAAAATTCCTTGTGGTTTTGGGTTTTCTAATACACCTTCTTTAATTAGTAAACTTGCCCCACCTGGATTTTTTTCTTCTCCTGGTTGAAAGATCAGCTTCACGGTTCCTTCCCAGTCATTTTTTGTTTGGGATAAAATTTTTGCGGCACCAAGCAAACAGGTTGTATGCACATCGTGGCCGCAAGCATGCATTACATTTGGAGTTGTAGATTTATAAGGCACATCGTTTTGTTCATTAATAGGCAATGCATCCATGTCTGCACGCAAGGCAATTATTCGTGAATCCGAATTCTTTCCTTTGATCACTCCGATAACACCTGTTGTTGCTCTTACCTCAAAAGGAATTCCGAAATCAGATAATTTTTGCTGAACAAATTTTGAAGTTTCAAATTCCTGGTAGCTCAACTCAGGATGCGCATGCAGGTGATGACGTACTTCAATAAACTCGGAAGCATATTGTTTTGCTAATTGTTTGATCCTCTCTAACATTCGTCAAAAATAAAAAACCATCCCGCATTAGGGGATGGTTTTCGTCAATTAGTTTCATGATTATTCGTTTTCTGAATCCTTTTCAGGAGTGACTTCAATTGTGTCCGGTATTATGAACACACCTTTGGGGAAATAATAGCCAAGCGTTTTTTGATATTGCTGGGCCTCTTCTCTTGTTTTGAAATTGCCCACTTTTAATTTGAAATAAGGTGATTGATAAACCAGATAAGCTTTTAACTCAGGAAAGTTGGAATAGACTTTTGTTTTTGCTGCAATGGCATCATCTCTTTTGTTGGTGTTGATCACCAAGAGGCGATAACCTCTTGCCGTTCTTGCATTTGCCTTTTTAATCGCTGCATTGATATCTCCCTGTTTCTTCAACAAAACATCCAGACGTGCATCCTTATGAACGACAACTGAAGAAGTATCCTGCGCAAATAAACCAACATTAATTAAAGAAAAGAGGAAAAGAATGAAGTATTTCATATAAACGAACTAATCTTCAAAAATCTATCCAAATTGATTTGCTAAAAGTTAAGACTAATAACCACCACCACCTGCACCAATATTTTCAATTGGATGCCAGGTAGTTTTAATTTCCTCAGTATCCAAGATAAAATAGGGCGATTGTCCCTGTTCGCTAAACCAGTTGATGTTTTTGTGAACGATTATTCGCTTAACATTCGATGCGCCTTTCGTTTGTAATTCTTTTTGAACGCTATCGTCAATACCACAATACACAACTGCATTTACATCCATGTGTGAAGCAAATTGTGCTGCCAATTCGGACACTTTTCCAGTAAGGATATTTACAACGCCACCAGGAACATCAGATGAATTGATGACTTCAGCAAATGTGATAGAACAAAGTGGTTTTGCTTCCGATGCCAGGACAATGCAAGTGTTTCCTCCTGCAATAATCGGAGCGATTACTGAAACCAGTCCAAGCAGGGAAGTATCCTGCGATGCAATAGCAGCAACAACACCTGTTGGTTCAGGAACAGAAAAGTTGAAATGAGAAGATGCAACAGGATTCACGGTTCCGAAAATTTGTTGGTACTTGTCGCACCAACCTGCGTACCAGATGAGGCGATCAATAGAAGTCAACACTTCTTTTTGTGCCTGCGCTTTGCTTACATCCTGGCTTATTAATTCTTCAATGAACTGCGCTTTTCTTCCTTCCAGCATTTCAGCAATGCGATACAAAATTTGTCCACGATTGAAGGCTGCTCTTGCCGACCAGCCTTTATATGCGCTTCTTGCAGCTACTACTGCATCACGAACATCTTTTCTTGAACTCAAACAAACGTTGGCAAGTTGCTCACCTTTACTATTGGTTGCAACATAGTAACGGCCACTCTCTGTTCTCGGGAACTGCCCACCAATATATATTTTGTAAGTCTTTAAAACTTCAACACGTTTATTGGAAACCGGTTGTTCAATTCCGTTTTCGCTGATAGTGATGCTTGACTTTTTTTCTAAGGCTTTGCCCATAATTCTATTTTTACTTCACTTGAGTGAAGATGATTTTAAATTGTAGTATACGCTGCTAATCCGTGCAATCCACCTTCACGTCCGTAACCACTTTCCTTATAACCACCAAATGGCGAAGTAGGATCGAATTTGTTGTACGTGTTTGCCCAAACAACACCTGCTCTCATTTTAGTTGTCAGGTTGAAAATCTTTGAGCCCTTATCCGTCCACACACCTGCACTCAATCCATAAGGCGTATTGTTTGCTTTTTCAATTACTTCTTCGTCTGTTCTGAAAGTTTGAATGGCTAACACAGGTCCAAAAATTTCTTCTTGCGCAATACGATTACTCTGCGCAACATTGGTAAACAAAGTTGGCCTGCAGAAAAACCCTTTACCGGGAAGATTGCAACTGCTTTGAAAAATCTCTGCGCCTTCTTTTTTACCAAGATCAATGTATTTATTGATGATGTTTAGCTGGCTTCTTGAATTGATAGCACCAATGTCTGTATTCTTGTCAAGCGGATCACCAACAATCAATGTTTCAATCCTGTCTTTTAATTTTCTCAACACTGTATTGTAAACAGATTCCTGCACAAACAATCTTGAACCTGCGCAACAAACATGCCCCTGGTTAAAATAAATTCCGTTGATGATGCCTTCGACAGCCTGGTCAAGTGGGGCATCTTCAAAAATGATGTTGGCTGCTTTGCCGCCTAATTCAAGTGTTACTTTTTTATCTGTACCTGCAATTGCACGTTGAATAATCTTTCCAACTTCTGTTGAACCAGTAAATGCAATTTTATCAACGCCTGGATGATTCACAAGCGAAGCGCCGGTTTCTTCAAATCCTGTAATGATATTTACTACGCCTTCAGGCAAGCCACTTTCCTGGATAATTTCTGCAAGCTTCAATGCAGTTAGCGGCGTTGTTTCTGCAGGCTTCAGTACGACCGTATTTCCAGTTGCCAATGCAGGCGCAATTTTCCATGCAGCCATCAGCAATGGAAAATTCCATGGAATGATTTGTCCTGCAACACCAAGTGGTTGTGGATTTCTATTTGGGAATGCATATTCCAATTTATCAGCCCAACCTGCGTAATAGAAGAAATGATTTGCAGCAAGCGGCACATCAATGTCTCTTGATTCACGAATGGTTTTTCCACCATCCAAACTTTCGATCACTGCAAATTCCCTTGCACGTTCCTGTATCATTCGCGAAATGCGATAGATGTATTTTGCTCTTTCCCTGCCCAGCATTTTTTTCCAGAACTTATCCGAAGCATTTCTTGCTGCCTTTACTGCTTTATCAACATCGGCAGCATTTGCATCGGCAACTTCTGAAAGCTTTTTTTCCGTTGCAGGATTAATTGTTTCAAAATATTTCCCGGAAGACGGTTTTACAAATTTTCCATTGATAAAAAGATCATATCGATCATTCAATTTTATATGGCTGGCACTTTCAGGCGCAGGCGCATAATCCCAACCCGAATTGAATTTCAATTTGGGAATGCCATTGCTTTTTGTCTTTTCGTCCTGAATTTTTTGTTCTGCCTTTTTTGTTTTTACTGGCATAAGTTATTTTTAAATACAACCATTAGTTTTTATAAGGGCAAATTTTTCTGCTTGTTCGATTTAAAAACAATTGCAAAACCTGCCAACGAGACAATCAATAGAAATACAGAAATTATAGTCCCAATCAATGCAGTGATGAAATGCCAATTTGTTTTATTGTCGAAATATTTACCGATAACATTTATTCCTGTGAAAATGAAAGCAAAGAAAATTATGCAACTCACCAACAAAGAAATAATTGTCATTCGATTTTTCATTGCATTCAATTAATCAATAGCGAAATAATCTGCACTCTGATATAATCCCGTTTTTTCTTTCACCAGTTGCATCAACACATCATTTGCCAAACTGCTGGCACCGAAACGGAACCATTGATTCGTCATCCAGGCTTCACCTAAAGTTTCATGTAGCATCACCAAATAATGCAGTGCCACTTTTGATTTTGAAATGCCACCTGCAGGCTTCATTCCAATCATCTTTCCCGTGTTGTAATAAAAATCACGAATAGCTTCGAGCATCGTTAAGGTAACAGGCATGGTAGCTGCAGGCTGAATTTTACCGGTAGAGGTTTTAATAAAATCAGCACCGGCATACATCGCAATATCACTTGCTCTTCTTACTTTATCCAGGGTAACTAATTCGCCAGTTTCTAAAATCACTTTCAATCTTGCATTGCCGCAAGCTTCTTTTATAGCCGCTATTTCATCAAAAACAAAATTGTATTCGCCGGCTAAAAATTTTCCCCGTGAGATCACCATATCCACTTCATCAGCACCATTATCAACTGCAAATTTGGTGTCTTCGATTTTTACCTCGGTGGAAGCCTGCCCGCTTGGGAAAGCTGTGGCAACCGAGGCAATTTTGATTCCTGAGTCACCAACTGCCTGCTTTGCTGTTTTCACCATCGAAGGATACACACAAACCGCAGCTACTGTTGGCAATCCTTCGTATGTATCGTAAAGATGTTTCGCTTTGTAACAAAGTTGTTTCACTTTGCCTTCGGTATCCTTTCCTTCCAAAGTAGTAAGGTCAATCATACTTAAGGTGAGTTTGAGCCCTGCCACCTTTGTTTCTTTTTTGATACTGCGTTTCGTAAATCGTGAAGTTTTTTCTTCCTGTCCCACCTGGTCGACTCTCGGCGAAAGACGAAAATCAGGAATGACGATTCTTTCTTTTACACTCATAGAACATTATTCGGGCATCAAAAGTAAAACTTATTTAAGGGCTTTCCCACTAAATTCATCTTAATAAAAACTGGTGGAATGACTGTTGTCGCTAAGTTTGAGTCGAGGTTTTAAGGTTGATTAACCTGCCGAAAGCAAAAAGTATTTATTTTAGCCTTCTTCGAAAATTGACTCACAAGAAAAATATCACACATGAAAAAAGCTAACAGCTTATTACTGGCTTGTGGCCTGTTGCTGTTTTCCAAGGTTGCCTTGTCTCAGGCTTCTTTTCCCGAAAACGGAGTAGCAGATCCGAGGCATGGACAATATGCTTTTACCAATGCCACTATTGTCAGGGACGGCATTACCACATTAACTAACGGCACAATGATTATTAAGGATGGAAAAATTGTTGCTGTAGGAACTAATTTAAAAGTGCCTGCGGGTGCTGTTGAAGTAAATTGCTCCGGCAAGTACATCTATCCTTCCTTCATTGATATTTATGCAGATTATGGAATTCCAAGTCCTCAACGTCAACAACAAGGACAAGGAGGATTCAACTTCGGACAATCGCAACTTGAGTCAAATGTAAAAGGTGCGTACGGATGGAACCAGGCCATTAAGAGCGACGTAGATGCGTACAAAGTTTTTAATGTTGATGAAGCCAAGGCAAAGCCTTTGCGTGACCAGGGTTTTGGTACAGTGCTTTCACATGTTCGTGATGGTATTGCAAGAGGAACAGGAACATTGGTAACACTTGCCAACGAAAAAGAAAACATGACGATTGTGAGGGATAGAGCATCTTCAAACTATTCTTTCAGCAAAGGAACATCTACTCAAAGTTATCCTTCATCAATGATGGGAAGCATTGCTTTGTTGCGTCAAACTTTTTTAGATGCGCAATGGTATTCAAAATATAAACCTTCAACAGAGGGTTTTAATATCAGTTTGCAATCTTGGACAAATAATTTAGGTCTTCCTCAAATTTTTGAAGCGGGTGATAAATGGAATGATCTGCGAGCAGACAGGATAGGAGATGAGTTTGGCGTGCAATACATTATTAAAGCCGGTCAAAACGAATACCAGCGCATCAGGGAAATGAAAGCAACCAATGCGACTTTCATTTTGCCTTTGAATTTTCCGCAGGCACAGGATGTTGAAGATCCTAACGATGCAAGATTTGTTTCTCTATCCGATATGAAACATTGGGAGCTGGCGCCAACCATGCCTGCTGCATTTGAAAAAGCAGGAATTCCATTTTGCTTAACCACATCTGATTTGCGTGATGTAAAATCATTCCTCACAAGTTTGCGTACATCTATTAATTATGGATTGAGCGAAAATGCAGCCATCACTGCATTAACAAAAACACCTGCAACTGCTTTGGGTGTTTTTGACCAGGTGGGAAGTTTGGATGCAGGCAAATGGGCAAATTTTTTGATTACATCAGGACCGATATTTAATGAACGCACAACGATTCTTCAAAACTGGGTGCAGGGCGAAAAATATGGTGTGAAAGATGATTCGTGGAATGATGTAAGAGGAACTTACAAACTTGTTTTAAATACAGCAAACGGCCCGGTTAATTATGTTTTGAATTTAAAAACAACCAGCTCCGCAAGTTTGTTGAATGGAAAAGACACTATTACTCCTAAATTTTATTTTGATGGAAGACAGGTTCGCATCAATGTTGCTCCTGAAAGAAGAGGAACACCGGGCGATAATTTTCGTTTAAGTGGAATAGCAAATGAACAAGGCTGGAGCGGATTAGGTGAAGATAGCTTGGGAAGAAGCTTTACGTGGACTGCAAGTTTCGACCAGGCATCAACACAAAAAGACAGTACTCGACCAAGAAGGCCGATGGGACAACTGGGAAAAGTAACTTATCCCTTTGAACCATTTGGTTGGACAGAAGATCAGCAACCGAAACAGGAAACCATCTTAATTAAAAATGCAACTGTTTGGACTAACGAAAAAGAGGGCGTTTTGCAAAATGCAGACGTGTTGATTAAAAACGGAAAGATTGCGGCAGTGGGAAAAAATCTTTCGGATGCTTCTGCAAAAATTATTGATGGTACCGGCAAACATGTTACTCCGGGTATTATTGATGAACACTCGCACATAGCGGCTGCTTCTATCAACGAAGGTGGGCAAAGTGTTTCATCCGAAGTTCGCATCGGTGATAATTTAAATCCTGAGGATATCAACATCTATCGACAGTTGAGTGGTGGTGTGACAACTTCTCATATCCTTCATGGTTCGGCAAATACAATTGGCGGTCAGTGCCAGGTAATTAAGTTGCGTTGGGGCAGTGATGATGATGAAATAAAATTCAAAGGTTCTGCACCAACTATAAAATTTGCATTGGGTGAAAATGTAAAACGTTCGCCTGCGGCAAATGGAAATAATCGTTACCCCGACACAAGAATGGGAGTGAACGAATTACTGATCGATGCATTCACCCGTGCAAAGGATTACAAAAAGCAGTGGGCTGACTACAACAATGCGAAAGATAAAAAGGGGTTAACGCCTCCCCGCCGTGATTTAGAATTGGATGCATTGGTTGAAATTTTAGATAACAAACGTTTCATTACTTGTCACTCCTATGTGCAAAGCGAAATTTTAGGGTCGATTGATGTGGCCAATAAAATGGGGTATCACTACAATACGTTCACGCACATTCTGGAAGGATACAAAGTGGCAAAAGAAATGCTGGCGCATGGTGCAAATGCATCGACCTTCTCTGACTGGTGGGCATATAAAATGGAAGTAGAAGATGCCATTCCTTACAATGCTGCCATCATGCAAAAAGTTGGGTTGAACGTGGCTATTAATTCCGATGATGCTGAAATGGCTCGTCGCTTAAACCAGGAAGCAGGAAAGATTGTAAAGTATGGTGGTGTTACAGAAGAACAGGCTTTGAAAATGGTGACGCTTAATCCTGCTAAAATGCTCCACATCGAAGATAAAGTTGGAAGCTTAAAAGTGGGTAAAGACGGAGATGTTGTTGTATGGACTGACAACCCGCTAAGCATCTACGCAAAATCATTATATACCATTGTTGATGGCACCATTTATTTCGATCGTGAAAAAGATCAGCAAATGGAAAAGCAAATTGATACCGAAAGAAATCGACTGGTGAAGAAAATGGTTGGAGAAAAACAAAGAGGCATGCCTGTAACACAACCTGTACCAAGCTATCAAATTATGCATAGCTGTTTTGAACATGGCCATGAGCATGGGTTGTTAGTGGTAGACACGGACGATGTAGATGGTTTCAACAATTAAAATTATCAGTAATGAAAAAGATATTCTTCAGCATATTAAGTTTTGCTTTCCTTGCAGGAAATGCACAATCGAATGTTTATCCTGCACCGAAACAATCGCAACCAATTGCCATTACCGGCGCAATAGTTCACATTGGAAATGGACAGGTATTAAATAATGCCACAGTTGTAATGGAGGGCGGAAAGATTACTGCAGTTGGCACCAACGTGCAGATTCCCGCAGGTGCTCAAAGAATTGAAGCACAGGGCAAACATGTTTACCCCGGATTGATTCTTTCCGCAAGCAATTTAGGTTTGGTTGAAATTGGAAGCGTTCGTGCAAGCAACGACGTTCGTGAAATTGGCGATATGAATCCGGATATTCGTTCCATCACTGCTTACAATGTAGATTCAAAAGTTATTAATACACTTCGTTCAAACGGCGTCTTGTTGGCGAATGTTGTTCCCGAAGGCGGACTGCTTAGTGGAACATCATCGGTTGTTCAACTGGATGCATGGACTAACCAGGAAGCAGCATATAAAACGGACCAGGGCGTTCATTTAAACATGCCTTCATTGATGGCACTTCCGGGTAGAAGGTTTGGTGGATTCGGCGGGCCAAATGCACAACAACCGCCAACGGATCCGGTAAAAGAAGGATTGGATCGAATCGAAAAATTAAAAACCTTCTTTCAACAGGCGAAGGCATACAATGCAGAAGCAACCCACGGTCAAACCAATTTAAAATTTGAAGCAGTTAAAGGTCTGTTCGATAAATCTGAAAAACTTTATGTGCATGCAAACACGGTCAAGCAAATGTTGGTTGCATTGGATTTTGTAAAAGAGTTTGGCTTTGATATGGTAATTGTTGGTGGGAGTGATAGCTGGCAAATTGCAGATCTGTTGAAGCAAAACAATGTAGCAGTTATTTTGAACCAAATGCATAGTTTGCCAACAGCAGAAGATGACGATGTGGACCAACCTTATAAAACGCCGGCGCTGTTGCAAAAGGCCGGAGTAACCTTTGCTATTAACGATGAAGATGAACAAAACCGAGGTAGAAATTTAATGTTCAATGCAGGTACAGCTGCAACTTATGGATTAACGAAAGAACAGGCATTGCAAGCAATAACATTAAATGCTGCCAAATGTTTGGGAATTGATAAACAGACGGGGAGTATTGAAGTTGGAAAGGATGCTAACATCATTATCAGCGATGGCGATATTTTGGATATGCGTACAAGTTTAGTAACCGATGCTTTTATACAGGGAAGAAAGATTGATTTAAATGATAAACAAAAACAATTGAACGACCGCTATTTGAAAAGATATAACCTGAAACAGTTTTAAAAATTAAGCCCCGCAACTTCGGGGCTTTTTTATGCTTCGAAATATAAATGGTAATGCCTGCTGCAATTTGGATTAAAAGCAGCATTACAATGCGAACAATGATTATTTGAATTGAAGTACTCGTTAATCGTCAACTCTTTTTTGCAAACGCCGCACAAAACTGCTTTGCTATTCCATTCATCTTTCTTCCATACCATTGCTTTATGATCTGCAGTTTCCTCGTGGCATTGATAACAGGGATAGTATTCGTTACAGCATTTGAATTTTATGGCAATAATATCAAGCGGTGAATGATAATGTTCACATCTTGTTTGCTCGTCAATCAATTTGCCTTTTACCGCTATCATAAATTGATTTGAAAAACCTTTTGTTCTTTGATTTCTGAAAAACCGTTATTCAAATAAAATTGGTGCGCTTCTTTTCTTTTAACTTGCGATCGCACTCTCAGAGTGGAGATTTTTTGCTCGGTGCACCACTGTTTTATTTGCTCAACCAACTTTTTGCCAATTCCTTGGCTCCTGTAATTTTCATCAACAACCAAACCTCCAACTTCAACGAAAGGATTGCTTTCTAAAAAAATAGCTTTAAAAGCATGTATCCATCCGGCGACTTCGCCATCTACAACGGCTACCAATGCTATGTGATCAGTGCTTAAAATGACTTCTTTAATATTGTTTTCCACTTCGTTTAAGAAAAGGGCATACCCTAATTGTTGTGACAGTTTTTGTACAGCCATTGCATGTCTAAGGGTGATCGGTTGGATTTCTATTTCCATATTCCTCTAAATTATTCAATAGTACTATTATTAAGCACTATAATCTTCGTCATGATATTTATAAATGGATTGTTTTAAATTACATGCATTCCATTCAGGTGCTTAGTTATGAAGGTAAAATTATCAAAGCACTTTTGGGCGAGCCTTAGTTCGCTTTTGTTACCAATTTTTTTGATAGCGCAGACGGTTGTATCCATTCACGTGGATGCTACTATTAATCCTGCGGTTGCGTCATTCATTCGTAGTGCAATTGAAAAAGCAAAGAAGGAAAAGGCACAATGCCTGGTCATTCATTTAAACACTCCCGGCGGACTATTGAAATCAACCAGGGTGATTGTTGGTGACATTATAGAATCGCCTGTTCCCGTGATAGTGTATGTTTCTCCTCCGGGTGCACAAGCCGGTTCTGCTGGCGTATTTATTACAATGTCGGCACATATTGCTGCAATGGCGCAGGGAACCAATATCGGTGCAGCTCATCCTGTTGGTATGCAAGGTGGAATGGATACAACCATGAGCGAGAAAGTAACGAATGATGCAGTTGCTTTTATTAGAACCATTGCTGAAAAAAGAAATAGAAATGCGGAGTGGGCTGAAAATGCTGTTCGAAACAGCGTTTCTGTTACAGCTACAGTTGCATTGCAGCAACAGATCGTCGACTTAATTGCGAATGATGACCAGGAACTATTACAACAATTAGACGGAAAGACTGTGCAACTGAATTCAGGTTCAGTAACGCTTCACACAAAATCCGCAAATGTGTTGCAGTATGAAATGAGCTTTATTGAAAAACTGCTAAACATACTGAGTGATCCTAATATCGCTTACATTCTGTTAATGTTGGGCTTTTACGGATTGATGTTTGAATTGTACAATCCCGGGTCTATTCTTCCTGGTATTGTTGGTGTTATTTGTTTGGTGCTTGCTTTTTACTCTTTAAATACATTGCCAATTAACTATGCAGGACTCGCATTGATCTTATTTGCCTTGCTGCTTTTTATTTTGGAAATAAAAATTACAAGTCATGGCGTGCTGGCTATTGGCGGGATTGTTTCGTTGTTGCTTGGTTCAATGATGTTGATAAGAAGAGGTGCAGGTGCGGTTGGACAAATATCATGGGTGGTGATTATTGCAACTACTGCTGTAACTGCATTGTTCTTCTTGTTTGTTATTGGTATGGGATTAAGGGCTCAACGACTGAAACCCGTTACCGGAAGCGAGTCTATGATTGGTGAAACCGGCGAGGCAAGAGAAGAATTAAATCCATTAGGAATGGTGTTTCTCCATGGCGAATTATGGCAGGCAGAATCATTGAGCGGGGAAATAAAACAGGGAGAGAAAATAAGGGTTACTGGTATGAAGGGATTTAAATTGTTCGTGGAGAAAGTATAACAAGGGTTGATTTTTAATTAAACTGAAATAGAATTATGCAACAAGTTCCGGTAATAACGCTTGTAATTGTTTTTTTTGCACTCATTATTTTATCCAACGCTATAAAAATTTTACGTGAATACGAAAGAGGTGTTGTTTTTCGTTTGGGCCGTTTGATTGCGCAAAGAGGACCAGGTTTGATTTTTCTTATACCGATCATTGATAAAATGGTAAGAGTGAGTTTGCGAACGGTGGTACTGGATGTTCCTCCTCAGGACGTGATTACGCAGGATAATGTTTCTATCAAAGTAAATGCAGTTGTTTATTTCCGGGTTTTGGATCCACGCAATGCGATAGTACAGGTTGAAAATTATTTGGCTGCAACCTCGCAAATATCTCAAACAACTTTGCGTAGTGTGTTAGGTCAATCGGAATTGGATGACCTGCTTTCGCAACGAGAAAAGATCAATCATAAATTGCAACAAATTATTGATGCGAACACTGAACCATGGGGAGTAAAAGTTTCCAACGTTGAAGTGAAACAAATTGATCTTCCCCAGGAAATGCAAAGGGCAATGGCAAAGCAGGCAGAAGCAGAAAGAGAACGGCGGTCAAAAGTAATTGCTGCAGAAGGTGAATACCAGGCATCACAACGCTTGTCTGATGCGGCAAAAATTTTAAGTGATCAACCAAGCGCATTAACACTTCGATACCTGCAAACATTAAGAGAAATTGCAACTGAAAAAAATTCAACTACCATTTTCCCTGTTCCAATTGATCTACTGACGCCGTTTTTAAAGAAAGGTATCCAGGACATTACCAGCTAAAATTTGTTTGGTTACGACGGCTTGAGTATTCAAGCCGTTTTTTTTGTGCTATTAATGGTAGTGAAGAATTTACCGGACAGTTTTAGAGTGATTTTCCAGTATTTGTCTTTCTTTAGGCGTTAAACTTTTCATCCCTTTTTTGCTGATCTTTTCAAGAATACGATCAACTTCTTTTTCCTTGTCAATCTTTTCAGCATTGTACTTCTGGTCGATGGAATAATATCTTTTTTGTGTTTTGAAAAAATTGTTGTCAACAAGCAAAACGTGAGGCCTTGTAAGAATGATATAGATGAAAACAATACAAGGAACCGTAATGACAAGTATGGTGAAATAATTTTCTCGCAGCGCAGCCGGGAACATTGCAATACCTAACAGCATTCCTATCAAAGCTCCGGCAAGATGAGATTCATGTCCAACATTATCTCTTCTTGACCGGACTCCGTAAATAGAATAGAGCACATACGCAAGGCCAAAGATCCATGCAGGGATGGCAAAAAATATTCGCATGCCCGGAAAAACTGCAATGGCTGCGAAAATAATTCCGTTTACAGCACCAGATGATCCAACAGAACTGTAGCCACTGTCATGGCGATGAATGAATAAGGAAAGCAAATCGCCACCAATTAGGCTTACAACGTAAATGAGGAGAAATTCTAAGGGCCCGAAGAAATATTCAACCGATCCGCTGAAAAAATATAAAGCGATCATGTTGAAAATAAGATGCATCCAGTTAACGTGTAAAAATCCTGAAGTAACGATGCGATAGTATTGTTTATAGAGCAGAATTTTTTCCACACTGAATTCATAACGCTCATAAAAATTACGGTCGTTGAATCCTTTCCAAGACGCGAGAACGTTGGCAATAATTAATAATATGCTGATTCCAATCACATTACTAATTTACTTGTAAGCTGCTAGAAATAAAAGTGAAAAACTTAATTGCCAGCTTAAGATTAAAACCAACTTTAGCTGCTAACGGAAAGAATTAGATAAGCCTATAGTCGGGCGAGCTTCCTGATGTCTTTTATTTCTAAAATGGAACTGGGATAGCCTATTGTTACTGCATTGACCATAGCTTTTCCCATCTCTTGAATGGTGAGGACAGACCCAGGTGCAAAAACCCTGATTGTTTTAGCAAGGAATTTGTAAAAGCCCTTCCAGTTTTTTTGACCTTCAAAAGGCAGCATTACGCCAGGCCGAAAGTTGTATTCTCTCCTGAAAGGAAGTTTCATTAAATCGTTTTCGGTTTTCCCTTTTACTCTTGCCCACATCAATCTGCCTTTTTCAGAACTATCCGTTTGGCTTCCGGATACATATGTAAACACCATTCCCGGATTATGTTCAAGGACTGTTTTGGCAAACGACAAGGTAGTGTCGTAAGTAATTTGCCTGTATTTATCCTCCTTCATGCCAACTGAACTTATACCAGCGCAAAAAAAGCAGGCGTCATACCCTTTTATGTCATCACCAAACCGGTGCAATTGAAAAAAATCCGGTACAATTATCTCTTTCAGTTTTGGATGCGTGCATTCGTAATGCCTTCGATTTAGAATCAGTACTTCGCTTACTGTTTCGTTTTGCAAGCATTCAAATAAAACGCCTTCGCCAACCATCCCTGTTGCTCCTGTGATAATGACTTTTATTGTTGCCATTTGTTGAAATTATTCCTGAAGTTCGAAAAAAACACGGAATGCATCTGTTCACTAATATGGATGTCCCAGTTGTAGGTGGTCTCATTCTTGCTAAAAGGATAGCAGATTTACTGGCTGATGACCGGCCTTAACCATTAAAAAATAATTATGAAGAAATTGATCACAGTTGCAGCTTGTATTTTTTTAATTACTTCGGTACATGCACAAAAGCGTACTACAATTGGTTTTCGTGGTGGATACAACCTCTACACAATTCATGGAAGGAATGCGGATGGAAGTAATTTCTGGCTTAAAACGGAGGACGGATTTAACCTGGGCGTGGATGTGGAATTTCCCATTGCCAGGAATGTTTATTTACAGCCTGGCGTGACTTACAATCAAAAGGGGGCGAATTTCAAAAAATACAACTACATGGGGCAAACCTTCCATGGCGATGTTAAGCTTTCTTACATTGAAGTACCCGTAAATATCGTTTACAAACCGGCAGTAGGTGCAGGGCACCTTTTTTTGGGTGCAGGTCCCTATGTAGGTCGCGGTACGGGCCGAGAGGCAGGCGTTGACCAGGGCATGTACCATGTTCGTTTTACAGAAGATGTGTCGTCAGCAGAATTAGAGCAAACACCTTTTTATTACAGGCCATGGGATGCAGGTGCGAATTTTTTAGCGGGTTACCAGCTCGCAAATAATTTATTTGCGCAATTGAATGGTCAGATTGGGATGAAGAGAATCAATCCCTCTGTCAACGGTCAATGGGATGGTAAAATGAAGCACAGGACCGCAGGTTTTGGTATGTCAATCGGATACCGTTTCTAAACGAAGTTCAATAACTATAGAGCTCAATAAATTTTTGAATCAACAAGGGTAAACTGACAAAGGCAGACAGTATGGAAACCAGTAGGTACCTGTTTGCCTTTTTTTGCATAACCACATCTAACTCTTTATGAAAATGATGTCGGCGGCTTTGTTGAATGAACTCGCGAAGCATTCGTTTTTCCCTGGAGTAGTAATAAAATCCGGCTACTGCCACCGCACTTGAGCCAATAAGAAAAAAATCTGACACGAGCATAGAGTATAGAATATCAGTTAGCGCTAAAATTAAAAGAAAAAACCAATGTATAAAAGTCCCGACAAAAACGCAGTGAAAAATTGATTTTGGTTAGCTTAAAATAACTTTTCAACATTTGGGAAAGAATGTCTTTCTGAAATTCTTTCTAAATTGAACTATGAACGCTGAAGAATTAAAAAGCCTGCAGGCACCGCTTAAGGAAAAATATCGTGATGCGCCTTCGTCGGCAATTATAACCCTGAAAGCAGAAGGGAAAGTTGGCGAGGGTATTTCTTGCAAAGTTGATACAGGCCGTGCATTGGTTGAAGCGGGCCTTCATCCTGCAACTGGTGGTACAGGTATGCTGGCATGTTCCGGCGATATGTTGCTCGAGGCATTGGTTGCTTGCGCTGGCGTTACATTAAAAGCCGTTGCAACTGCCATTGGTATTGAAATTAAAGATGGAGTGGTTAAGGCTGAAGGTGATCTTGATTTTAAAGGAACATTAGGCGTTTCAAAAGAGGTTCCTGTGGGATTCAAAAATATTCGGCTGTCGTTTAATTTGCAATCAAATGCTACGGAAGAACAAATGGCTTCTCTTAAAAAACTTACAGAACGTTATTGCGTGGTTTATCAAACCTTAATTAAAGGCGTAGGTGTTGAAACTGAATTTCATTGATCAAAAAAAGTGTCTCTTCAATCAAACGGAAGATTAAAGAGACACAGTAATTCAAGGTGTTTTTACTGACCTTGTTTTACAGCCGTTACAGAAACCGGTATAAGACCATGCGCCTCCTTATGCGTTGCTACCACTTTTGAAGCATCACTCGCTTGTGATAAACAAAGAACCGTTCCTGTTTTTTCATCTACCCAGTAGTTAATGAAATTGACACCATATTTTTTCTGGACTGCCAGGTCTTTCTGGTGCGCTTTTTCAACATCTTCAGCCTTTACATTACCAGCGCCTAATTCATGCACATCCAAAAAGTATGTTTTATTTTTGTCGGCCATTGCCTCTTCTCCATCCTTTACTTCGTAAGTAAAATCTGGTAATAAACCATGTGCGTCACGATGTGTGTTCCGTATCGCTAAGGTATCCGGTGCAGATGATAAACAATAGATGACACCTTTGGATTCATCAACCCAGTATTTTAAAAATTGAACGCCGTATTTTGATTCTGTTGCAAGATCTTTTGCATGTGCTGCCGCCACATCCGAATATTTTACAGTTCCTGCCGGTAAACGATGTACATCGATGTAAAGATGGTTTTTCCCGTTTTGTGCATTGCTGTTAAGTACCAATAAAAGAAAAGAAAAAAGAGGCAGAATGAATTTTTGTTTCATGGTTTAGTATTTACGAGTTAAAAATTGACTGAAAAAGATTAATCAAGGTCTACGGACGGATTTGTCCAGTTGAAAACACCGGCAGGATTGTATTTCCAAACCCAGGCATGGCATAGCCAGAAAGGAAAGCCTGTTTCGTTTTGACCTTTCCAAACATCACTTGTCCCTGTAAAACCCTCAGGTGGAGCGACAATGTTTCCGTTTTCATCGCGATAGTTGACTGCGTATTC
This sequence comes from Flavisolibacter sp., assembly GCA_035554655.1. Classification (GTDB taxonomy): domain Bacteria; phylum Bacteroidota; class Bacteroidia; order Chitinophagales; family Chitinophagaceae; genus Flavisolibacter. The sequence goes on along the minus strand of DATMIF010000045.1, from coordinate 61,424 downwards.
AACAGCTACCAGTTCAGGATTTCCTTCATCAAGCCCATTGTAAACAAGTATCTCAGGTTTCCTGATATCAAATGTTCCATCAATCAGTTTCATGTTCATAAAGTGATGGCCCATGTTTGGCACATCAACATTTATGTTTGAGTAACCGTCTTTAATAGCGTTGTTGATATCGCGGTACCTGGCTGTTGCTGCACGTGCCTGTTGCAATTCCCACATGGTTTCATTTGATAGACCATCATAAGAATTGAGAACGTCTGCCTGCGAATTTTTTGCGGCCGACATTTGAACTTCATCTACGGTTTTTCCCAAGTCTTGTTTTTGACAAGCTGTGAATACAACCGCTGTTACAAACGATAATAAAATTGTCTTTACAATGCCATTTAGTGTCTGAGCTATGGCAAAAGAATTCCCGTTACGGTGCGATGCACCATTTAATGCATGTTTCATTGTTTGCGTTTTAGGTTAAAGAATAAGCGAAAGAAAGTTTTTGGTGAAGAGGAAACTTAGTTAGCAGTGGCAGGGCTGATTATTGAAGCAATTTCGATAATATTATTCGCAGGAAAACCGCCTTTGTCAGCATGTTCTTTTATGAGTTGTTCATTCTCTGCTTTATAAATGCAGAAGATTTTGTTACCTGTAACATAACTATGTATCCATTGAATTTGCGGTCCCATTTCATCGAGAACTGAACAGGATTTTTGAGAAATGGCTTTAAGGTCTTCCCGAGTAAATTTTCCTGCATTGGGAATTTCTCTTTCAATTAAGTAGGTTTTCATTTTGTTGTGTTTTTTGGTTTATGAATTCGTTTCTGTTCGACAGTTACTTGTAATATGAAGCCGGTGGTGACAAAAAGAAAAAGGAGAAATTCTGAGGTCATTGGTTTCATAACAAGGGTTATTAATAAGATGATGTGAAGGTAAAAACACAACATGCCCGTGTGCTATAACAAATCATTCAATAAATGGAAAGGCGCTGAAACAAATCGTTCAAAAGATGATAAAAATCATCCACGTAAAAGCATCATTGCAATAGTTCTATATAATTCATGGGAAGCAATCCGTATTTCTGCTTAAAGCATTTTGTGAAATAAGACGGACTGGTAAATCCTGAGTCAAAAGTTATTTGTGAAATGGAGGAGTGTTGCTTTTTCATCATTTCTTTTGCTTTCTCCAATCGGAATTCTTTTAAAAGAATATTGGGCGAAAGGCCTGTAAGCGCTACGGTTTTCCTGTACAGTTGTGAGGTACTCATTGCCATTTCCTTACAATAATCGTCTACATCGAAATTTGCATCATGAAATTTTTCTTCAAGTTTATTGAACAAAGATTCCAGCAATGCCTCGTCATGTGGTGATACTGTAACGAAGGAATTCCCATTGTGTTCGAAATGATCTTTCAGGGCGAGTTCTTTCACGGCTGAGGCTACAATAAGTTTAAAGTCTTTCGGAATAGCGAAGAAATACCTCGCCAACTGAATAGCATCGCCAAATAATTTATTGCTCTTCTCAATGGGCTCTCCACCATTGATGCTCATTTTAAATCCAATGATATCTCCCTGTGAGGTTGGAAGATCAGTTTGAATAGCCAATGCACAGGAAATTGCGCTTGCCGCGGATGGAAATGAAATAATAAAGCCGGTTCCACCATGTTGTACTTCCGCTCCGTTCCATTGTGCAATATTTCTGCGAACAATGTTGTTTTGGTCTTTCAGTAATTCATTTGCCTTTTCCACTCCAAACTTGTATTGCAATAAAACAGGGTCAACGGTCTTTGTTACCAAAAGGATACGAAAGGAGGGGTCACTAAAAACTTTTAATCCTTCATTCGTTGTTTGAACATCTTCCGGGTCATATATTCTTCCTAAAAAGGACTGCACCACACTGCTACTTACTTCAATTATTTTGTTTGGAAGTAACCCATGGGCCTTCTGATGCATTTCTTTCACCGCATCCTTATCGGGTGCTTCAATAAGGCAAAAAATGCTTTCTCTTGTTTCATCTACCCAATAGGTCATGCATTTGCATCCATATTCCTCCTGGTGAATGAGGTCCTGGTAATGAGCCTCCGCAACGTTTTGGGCCTTAACGCCCGGAACAATGTGCACATCCATGTAGATAGGCATAGTTTCTATTTTATAGCATATTGAAGTTAATGTTTTTTTATGGTGCTAAACCCGGTGGTTGGATGATTTTACATGATTTGAAAAGAAAAGCATCCCATCAAAATAATCAATCAGCGTTAAAAAAGGTTAATACATAAATGCCGTCATGAAGTAGCATTAAAAAACTGCCTACTTTAAAGCAAATTAATTGCGTTATGAACCTTTATCAAACACTTCGCAGGAAAAGCACCACTGCAGTTGCTATTGCTGTTTTTTGTATTTGCACATCAGCAACCATTGTTAACTCTGTAAATTTTTCGGGTGAATGGAAATTAAATGAATCCAAAAGTGATCTCGGGCAGTTCGGGGGTCGTGGTGCGGCAAGAACCATAAAAATTGCTTCTTCCGATGCCAATGGTATTTCAATAGAAAGGATATCTACCAATCAAAACGGTGAGCAGGTTTCAAGAACAGAAAATCTTACGTTCGATGGTAAAGAAGCAGAAAGCAAAGGAGGTTTTGGAAATTCGACAAGAAAAGCAACTGCAAAATGGTCAGATGACGGACAGTCAATGATCGTCAATGCTGTTATGAGTTTTGATCGTAATGGGGAAAAAATGGAGATCAAGCAAAAAGAAACATGGACGCTGGGTGACGGTGGTCAAACCCTCACAATTGAATCCAATTCATCTTCTTCTTTCGGAGAAACCAGTATGAAGCTTGTTTACGAAAAAGTGAAATAAGAAATTCTTGTGTTTTTTTGAAGCCGGTTCTTATAAACCGGCTTTTTTAATATGCTTATAAAAAAACGCTTAAAAGCACTCATTAAAACTATTAAAACTGCAAATTTTAATGTCGCCGTAACCAACCTTGAAGTTTGCTAATGATGCTACAGAAAAACTGTAATAATAGCGGAAGCCAATGATTTCGTTTTGATAATTGTCAATTGTACATTACTGATTAATTTAGACGCATGTCTAAGTTTTTTTTCTTTTTCCTTTTACTCTTTCATTGCGTTTGTTTTGGCCAGTATTATCCTGATTCAGTTTGGCAAACACGAAAGCCTGCCGAGGTAAAAATGAATCCCAAACTGGTAGACAGTGCTGTTCGTTTTGCTATTGCCAACGACAGTAAAACTGATTATGATCTGCGTATTGCCAATATGAAAGCATATGCCAATGAACCGGGTTACCACATGATTGGCCCAATGAAAGAAAGAGGAAAACCTGCCGGTGTCATTATTCATAAAGGATACATGGTTGCACAATGGGGCGATGTAAATCGTACTGATATGACCTTTAGTGTGGCTAAAAGTTATCTATCAACAGTTGCAGGACTAGCATGGGATAAACGCCTTATTAAAGACGTTGATGATAAAGTAGGAACCTATGTACTCGACAACACGTTTGAAGGTGCACACAATTCAAAAATCACATGGCGGCATTTGCTTACGCAGTCATCGGACTGGTCGGGCTGCATGTTTGATTTATGCGATTGGGCTGATCGTCCACCAAGACAGGGTGGTATTGATGATTGGCGAAACAGGAAATTAAATGAACCCGGTACGGTTTACAAATACAACGATGTCCGTGTAAATGTGTTAGCATATTCACTGCTCCAGGTTTTTAGAAAGCCATTGCCTGTTGTGCTGAAGGAGAACATCATGGACAAGATCGGAGCATCTACTACATGGCGCTGGTATGGTTATGAAAATTCTTTTGTGAACATTGACGGTATAATGATGCAATCCGTAAGTGGAGGCGGACATTTCGGTGGAGGCATGTTTATCTCAGCTCTTGACCATGCCCGCTTCGGTTTATTGATGTTGCACAAGGGAAAATGGAAAGGTGAACAACTTATTTCTGAAGCATGGATCAATATGGCTACACAGCCTTCTGCAGCTAATAAAGAATATGGTTTTCTGTGGTGGTTGAACGCTACTGATACTTACAAGGGCTCTCCCAAAAATGTTTTTCTTGCTAATGGTTTCGGCGGCAATTTTATTGTAATGGATACGGAACATGACCTGGTAATGGTATTACGATGGATGGAACCATCGAAACTCGGACAGTTTATGAAGCTGGTAGTTGATGCAATTGAAAAATAAATGCGTAGGTATTGATGCTTCAATTCATTCTCTTGAGCTCGAGGGAGAAAGGAGAGAAGATGCTTTTCATTGAAAGTTTATTATCAGCCAGTTTGAAATAGAATGTATTGAGGTTCAAACTGTCAAACAAGGTTATTTTACCGATCGACATTTTGTATTTGTTCAATTGCCTGTTGCCGCCATCATCATCCTGCGTAATTAAAGTGCTGTCGTCTTTAAACCAGTAAATGTATTTTTTTGTGTCACGTTGAGGATTGAACTCAAAAATAACGGCATGATCGTTCGACTTTTTTATCAACTGCCATTTTCCAATTAAATCATTTTTGTTTCTGGTATGACATGATACAATAACAATGGCCAGAAGTGAAATCAGCTTTCGCATGTTCTAATTTAATAGAAACTTTTCAAGTCATAAACAGCCCTTCAGGAAACATTTATATTTGGTTTATGAAACGCTACCTGTTTGCAGCTATTTTCATCTCGCTGGCTGCTCAATTACATGCACAATTCGATACACTTTCCATTAGTAAAAAGGCTTCTGCAAGTGAAGACAGTTTAATTGCACTTTTCAAAAGGAAAGACTGGCATAATTATGCAAACTACATGCATTCTTCAGTGATAGAGATGATCGGTGGGAAGGAAAAGTTTGTTGCCACCTTGCATCAAACAATGAATGCGCTTGAATCCGCAAAATTTGATGCGTTTAAAAACGGCCGTGTGTTGCAAATAATAAAAGCAAACAATCAATACCAATGTGTCATCGAGTCCTTCATGCAAATGACGCTTAACGGCAATATTATTTCAGGGAGCTCGTATGATCTTGCTTTTTCAGATGATGGTGATAAGTGGACATTTCTTAGAATTGATCAAAGCTTAACGCCTGAAACCATTAAACTATTGGTTCCCGAAATAAGTGGTGACCTCAAGCTCCCGAAATCGCAATTTCAACAGGGCAAAACGCTGGAAGAATTTATGAAGACTTACCAGTTGGAATATCTCAATTAATTGGTTTTACGAGAACAATCCCGCTTCAATGAAAAAATTTCGTTGCACATTATTCCTTTGTCTCTTTATCTCAGTTGCTTTGATTATTAAGGCGCAACCAAATATTGCTGTAAGAAGAAATATTCCTCTTGATTCCATTCGCCTTAGCGATCCTTTCATTCTTGCCGATCATAAAACAAACATGTATTACATGACAGGAACGGGCGGCCTTTTATGGAAAAGTACAGACCTTAAGTACTGGGAAGGTCCTTTTCGTGTGACACAAACGGATTCAAATTCATGGATGGGGCCGAGACCAATGATATGGGCTGCAGAAATTCATTATTACAAAGGCAGGTATTACTATTTCGCAACGTTCACCAACAGGGCTGTGAAGATTGATACGGTGAAAGGAAATGTGATAGAACGCCGTGCGTGTCATGTTCTTGTTAGCGATAAGCCGGATGGTCCTTATGTTCCCATGACAGATTCAACTTATTTGCCCGCAAATAAGCCCACCCTGGATGCGACGCTTTGGGTTGACAAGGACAAAAAGCCTTACATGATTTATTGCTACGAATGGTTGCAGAACTGGAACGGCACCGTTGAAAAAATACAGCTGAAACCTGATTTAAGTGGGACAATAGGAGATGGAAAAGTTTTATTTCGTGCAAGCGATTCTCCATGGAGTCGTGAGAAGGATGAAAACGGCAATGACCGCCCAAACAAAGTTACTGATGGGCCTTATTTGTTTCGCACATCAACAGGTAGGCTAGGTATGATTTGGACAAGCTGGGTATATGATGTGTATACACAAGGTGTTGCTTATTCAAAAAGCGGAACGCTTGACGGACCATGGATACAAGAGAACGAGCAGATCACGCCTCCTAATTACGGGCATGGTATGTTATTTCAAACGCTTGATGGTAGATGGCTGATGTGTATTCACAGTCATAAAAATATCGATGGGCGTTACCTCCGCATTCCTCATTTTTTTGAAGTAAGCCTGCAGGGTGATAAACTGGTTGTGGGAAAGTTGTATAACCCTGGATGACAATGCAAATACTGTTACTACAGATGCTTCTTGCAAAACTGATAGCTATAGCTTTACAAACGGGTTATGTTATGGGCGACTTGCTCTTGCTTAACTAATTAACTGACGCAGAAGTGTGCGACGCAATGGAAGCTCAATAAATAGACGGATCCTTGTCTCATAAAAGCCTGGAAACCTCTGGCTTCACTACTTTCAGAATAACTTCATTTACTAAGTACTTCCCCTGATAAGTAAAATCATAAAAAGGATTGACCTGTCTCATTCGCATGTTTTCACATCCACAGTACCTTGCACCCCGATTCTTTTAACAGTTAGGTGATGAGTCCAATATCTTTAAAAATCATTTCTGAAAATCCAATTCCCTGCGAAAAAACCTATGAAAGAAATCCAACCCTCCTCCAGGAGGGTTTTTTCTTGCCTTTATTATTCATCAATACCCAAATGCGATTCGGCAACATCTGTCCAGCCTTCACGTTTTGCTTTTTCTTCCATCGTTTCCTTTTTATCTAAGGGCTCTATTTTTTCACGGCCTTTTGAAGTATCGTTATCAGCGTGGTCATGCGTTAACTTCTGTTCTTTTTTGGTATTATCCTCTTTCATAAAAACGCTTTTGTACAAGATGAACGAAAATCATGCCCCACAGAAGTGTTTATTGAAGGATAACAGTAGAAATATGCTTCGCTTTTATGAGTTGTTTTGCTTCGGGGTAATTAATTTTTGCGTTTTACATGGTGCAGCCCTTTTTGGTCGGCAAGAAGCCCAGCCTTATGGGCTGAGCTTCTCTAAATACTGTAATTGGTTCGTTTGTTAATACAACGAAGCTCAATTATTGTAATAAAAGAATGAATTGCTTTTAATGAATATAAATGCACAATTGTGATTATGAAATTGCATCTCATGATGAATGAATAGCAATAAACCTGGCCGAAATTTTTCAGCAATTCAACTCCTGAGTTATTTTACTTGTGCTGGCTGAACAACCATGTCATCATCATTGCATCATTATAAGCAGCGATCCATGAGAAATGCCCAACGTTAGGGTATTGGGTAAATCCCGGATGTGCACCTGCTTCGAGTAATGCATTCACCATATCATATAAAAGATTGGGGCTTACACTTGGATCGTTAGCACCGCCAAACATCCACATTGGAATATGTGCAATAGATGCTGCTTTGGTAATGTCACCGCTGCCGCAAACAGGAACAGCTGCTGCAAAAAAATCAGGGTAACGCTCCAGGGCATCAAAGGTTCCATAACCACCCATTGACAAGCCGGTAATATAAATGCGTGTGGTATCTACATGAAATCTCTTAACCACATCGTTAATCAGTTCCATCAGCAATTGCATGGGCTTGGATGGTGTGTTTTGTAAAATAATCTCACCATTCTTTCCTCTTGTTGTATTTGACCATGACATGTTTAGCGGGCATTGAGGTGCAATAACAAAAGCAGGGTAGTTCTTCATATTCTCATCAGACGCAAAATTCATTACGCCCCATTTTAATTGCGCATTGTTATCGTTACCCCTTTCACCCGAACCGTGTAAAAAAATCACAAGCGGGTATTTACGTGAAGGATCATTATCGGGGAAAAGGAAACGGTAAAGCAAACTGTCGCCATTTGCACTCCTGTATTTTTCGTAGCTAAAAAGGGGAGGCTGGCCGAATGCATTTTTTGAAAAGCTAAGAAGAAGCGCAAAAAAACTTATTGCTATTATCTTTTGTGAACTCTTTCTCATAAGTTTTGGTTAGAAAGTTTAAACAAATTATCTGCTAATGAAGTTAAGCGATTGTAAAAGGTCTTGTGTTTCTTTCAACCATTTTAATTTCCAATTGATGCCAACCGCTAACATGATATGGTGGCCGCAATTTTGCTATTGATGACTTAAAATAATTTTATGGACAGGGAAAAACAAAATAATAGCGTGCAGAAAAACAAAGGCCCGCAGCCAGATCAGGAAACATTGCACAGCACAGACCCACAGGAAAATATGGAGGGTCCGGTCTCATCGTCTATGAAAGAAACAGGTGAAGCATTTGACACAGATGAGGACAAGCGAAATGCAGATGAAAAAAGAGATCGGAGGTTGTAGACTGTTGAGGTTATTGGATAGCCTGCCGACTTTGCTTGAAGATTGAAATTCTTTTAAAGCTTTCTTGCCTGCAACACAGGGCATGTTGTTTGAGAATATTTAATAAAACAACATGATACGCAAACTTAAATCAGGTGAATACCGCATCTATTCCCGAAAGCCTGACGCCAAAACAGGAAAGCGCAGGAATCTGGGAACCTTTCCGAGTCTTGATGCAGCAAAAAAGCACGAAAAGGAGATACAGGCATTTAAGCACAGAAAATAAATGGTTTATGAATAAGGAGATCAAGTGGTGGCAGGTAGCATTAGCAACCGTTATAGTATCGGTGTTGGGAGCACTTTCCACAGGAAGTTCAAAAAAGAATCAGCGCAAATTCGAACCGCTCCTTGGGCACCGCCTGCAAAACTATTTGGCCCTGCATGGGCGATCAATAATTATTTCCTGTTACAGGCCTTAAAAAAATTACTGCAAAGCGAGGACATCAGCAACAGAAAGAAACTGCTGATAAAGCAGGCTGCAATTTGGGTAGTGTTTTTCTCTTTTGGATATGTGTATTTCAAAAAGAAGAGTCCGATACTTGCTGCCGTTTGGACATTGGCCGACTCCTGGCTGGCAACTTCAAGTTTTTTCAATGCATTAAAGGAAGATAAGAAGCTTGCCGTTAATTACCTGCCCCTGATTGGATGGACGGGTTATGCTGGAAGTGTGGCTGTGTATCAGGCGTTAAAAAATACCGATCCGGCATTGAAGACACCTGCATTGGGCAAATAGGCTAAGTTCATTTTAAATCAATTATTATGCTTCAAAAAATAACAGGTATTCCCGATTATGTTGCTGGCTTTCGGGCAACAGGCGAAGTAACAAAGGAAGATTATGACACAGTGCTCGTACCTGAAATTGAAAGAGTAGACAAGCAGCATGGCCACATACATTTTTTAATGGTAATGGAAACACAGGGGAAAGATTTCAGTCTTGGTGCCTGGCTGCAAGATGCATGGCAGGGATTGAAACATTATCGCGGTTGGAAAAAAGTGGCTATTGTAACAGATGAAAAAGGGCTGGAAAAATTTACCAATATTTTTTCCGCTGTTATTCCAGGCAAGGCACAAGGTTTTGCATTGGCGCAACTTGCGGAAGCAGAGCACTGGGTGAGTTCAGAGCAGTAAAACGTGTGAAAACTTAACCGGGCAAACGAGGAAATAAAAATTATAAAGTGAGAAAAACAAGTGAGCAGTTTTAAAACGGCAAGGAATAGTATTTGCTCTTAGGATGTTCAAAAATTTATTCAAAGTTTCAACAATGATATTTAAGTCATATAAAATGATGAACAAAATTTTTATGTTGCGCCACATTTTTAATTTTATAACAGTTGTTAACACCAAAAAGCCCGAAAGGGCTTTTTGCTTTTTTACCTGTAATCAGTAATCGTGCTTGTGAAAAACTTCCCTGCAGCAAGGACACCAATATTGGAACATAGAGCGATCAGATATTCGTACTATCATAAGCCCAGTGCAGTAAGGCTTGTCTTTGTTTGCGATGGCAACTAAGGTCGCCGGGTTTACAGTTCTTTTTTATTTGCGCAACATGTCTCACCATTGCCTCCCATCTTTTTATTTGTCTTAAATCATCTTCTGTTCTTCGACCCATATAATAACGGCAATACCATTGAAACCATCCTCTCGGGTCCTGCGGATGTATCCAACCTTTTTTCTTCCACTCAGACAAAGGTTGTGATGCGGCTTCTTTAAAAAAATTGAGTTCTTTATCTCCGTTGGGCGAATCTCCTTTATACAGTTTCGCTCCTTTGAACCAACTCTTTGGAAATTCGTCTTTACAATCTGTCATATACCTTCCTCCAAACACGCCAAGTTTCAACATGTCAGAAGGAGTCAGCTGTGGTTTAAAGTCAGGATGGAAGTTTTTACCGCCAGATTCGGTGAGGAAATAGCGATAATTCTTTTGCATCTTATCGTTCACAATAATCAACTTGCCAGTACCTTCTTTTACCATAATAGATAAACAAACTAGCTTTCGAATTGTTTTATAACTGTGGAAGTTTTTGAGAACATGAATGCACGAAGTGAAAAACCGTTTGATTACAGTTTATAAGAATCAATATTCTCACGGGCAAATCTTAGCTCAATGAATTTTCTTCGCAATTTCAAAAAACGGCCAGTATACTAATTATGGTTTTAAAAAACCGAGCAGCGGAATATTTACAGTTGATAAAACCGGCAATCTTTTGTTTTAAAGAGGATATTTTGACGATGGCAAAGATGAAACAATCAACAGGCTGAATAAATTCTTTCTTTTTTCCCAACCAAGCCTGATAACTGCATGGCTTGTTGATCGGTTAGGGGGAGTAGGGTAACTGGCCTCCACTTGCTAATGGTATCAATACAGTAACCGCACTTTAAATTTTCCTGACTGTATTGAAGCGAGTGTTCCATCCGGCCTGTAAGCAAAACCATTGAAATGGCCTGTTGCCATTTTGGTTTGCTGGATATAGCTTTCAATTGTAAGATCGAAAGTTGTACCATAGGTTGTTATGAATACATGTGTAGATCCTATCCGGTCATAATAATAGAAACTGGTATTTGAGAAAGTGGTATTATAGATATCATGCTCCAGCGTAGTTGATCCCAGTCTTACAAGTATTACCAAACCCGAATCCTGTGAACATGATGAAGGGCCATACAATGTAAACCCTGTCTTATCCAATACGATAGCTGTATCAATTTGCCCGCAATAAAATGTAGTGTCGTTATAAAAACTCCAGCGGGAGACCTGTTGTGTGTCTTTGCCCTCACAGGCTGTACATGTATGAATGGATGGTTTGGGTTTTGGAGTATCAACAATAACGTCTTTTTTTTCGTAGCTGTAATCTTTAAGGCAGGACATAAAAACAAAAACGCACACAAGCAAAGCAGTGATCGTATAGAGTGATCTGGTCATTGTGCCGGTTAATACTTTTATAAACGAAAAACAATGAAAAAGGTTTGGAGACCGTTTACAAAGGTAGCAGAACAGCGGGCGATGCTCATTTAACTACTTCTCTGCTTTTCTTATAATAAAACTTTATCGCGGCAATAATTCCTTCTTCCGATTTGTCCTGTGAATCTGTAAGGCGAATTTTTCTTCCAAAATATCCCGGCTTACCGTCTTTATAATATTTTATAAAAAGGAAGAACTTATCGTTAATCCCCCGGTCATTTCCTTGTGGTAATGGCAACTCGTCAATAAATTCTTCCGAAATAAAATGATCCCAGTCAGTGATTAACTTCCCACAGTAATAGAATCCGTTCTTATTGATTCTTATAATTGTAATGTCCTTTGCACTCCGGGCAAAAGCGCCAATGGCCATGAAAAAGGTAACGCCTCCCATTATTACAGACATTGGAAAGGCAATTAAAGAAAAAACCAGAAAAAGAACACCAACAAACAGGTTCATATTCTTTGATTCTTTTACAACAAAGTCCGCTTCTGCGTTAAACTCGTCGTCAGGAATATTTTGAAAGAACACGGCCATAACTAAAGATAGCAACCGTACAGAAAATAGTGCTGACTTGAAGTTGATCTTTAATGTAAATATTGTAAAGACTCATGTGAAACGCTGTTACCGATTGGTTGGCACTAATTATACGGGAATGGTCCTTTCATTAGCTGTTGTGCTTTACCAAAATTGAAAGTTTTAGCGATAGAAAAACTCCTCCTAACTTTAAAACATTAAAACAAAAACCATGACTAACGCAGCTAAATCTGTTTTCTATTTTGGCTTTTATGTTTTGCTGATTGGTGTTCTATTACTTGCTATCCCGCAAACTTTTCTTAGCATACTTAAGTTGCCCGATATTCCTGAAGGATGGGCAAGAATTATTGGAATGCTTGCTATAATCATTGGAGTGTACGACACTGTAAGTGGCAGAAATAATTTGATGCCTGCCATTAAAGCATCTGTATACTTGCGTTTTTTCTTTTTTGCAGGAGTATTGTTATTGATCATTTCTGAACAAATGCCTAAGGAGGCACTGCCTTTAGGTATAATAGATGCTGCTGGTGCGCTTTGGACTCTAATTGCATCGAGGCGGGTAAATAGATAGCTATGCCCAACGTATTGTACGCCTAAAGCTACATGCAGAGATGTGGCCTAATTATTCGAAAGATTTACGAGCTGAATTATAGAGCATGAAATGTTCTTGCTCAGCCCTGCCTGATAAGCTTAAAGGTTACATAAACTGAAGATTATTCGAATATCTTTTCGATATCTCATGATGCCGTGAATAGGAAAATATGAGAGCCATTTCTTGCCAAAAAAGTTTAAATTAGGTAGAGCAAGTGTTCAGCATTTTAGTTTCTCCTTTATTCAATATCCTATCCTTAATTAGCTAATCCTACCCCGGCTGTTTAATAATATTTCAGCAACAACACTTCCGTTCCTCCTTGAACTATTCCATTTCTCTTGAAACCAATCCTCGTTCTGTGCCGTATTTAATCTGGTGAATCCTTTTTTTAACAACAATCATAAAAATCAACTGTATGACACAATTCTATCCATCGTTTGCGGCAGCAAATCATGCAAAGCGTTTTTTACTATTTACTCTTTTGCTCGCTGCTTTTTATGTATCCCGGGCACAAACCTATTATGTAAACCTCTCAGGTTCGGCCGAAGTACCTCCAAACAATTCGGCTGGTACGGGTAAGGCTATTGTCACAATTTCGGGTAATATGATGCGGGTACAGCTTAATTTTTCAGGACTCACCGGGAATACTACGGCCTCACATATTCATGCACCTACTGCTACAGCTAGCACGGGCACTGCAGGTGTTGCTACAACAACGCCAACATTCACTGGTTTTCCCCTGGGAGTGAAAGCAGGCACTTACGACCATACGTTTGATATGACATTGGCATCCAGTTACAATCCTGCTTACATTACTGCAAACGGAGGCACGCCTGCATTGGCCTTTACTGCATTGAAAACTGCAATAGCCGCCGGTAAATCTTACCTCAATGTTCATTCGAGCTTTGCGCCGGGTGGAGAAATCAGGGGCTTCCTGGTCCCTTGCCCTGGTATAATGGTTTCCATCCCTGATGCTTTTGCACTTCCACAGGGCGTTCTTCCTAATACTGTTTATCCTGCTTATGCACCTGCATCGTCGCTTACCGTACAGGCAAATGTTACCGGTGGCACCGGGCCTTATTCGTACGATTGGTCTAATGGCTCTACTGCCAATATGATTACAGTAAGCCCAACTACCAGCACAACATATTCGGTTATGGTACATGACCAGAATGGCTGCCCCGGTTCAACCTCGAAAACAGTAAACGTTATGGATATTTCGGGTGGTAAGAAAGGCGACAAAATTGTCGTTTGCCATAACAACGGTCACAACACACTCACGATTGCTCCACCGGCTGTAGCGGACCATCTTGGTCATGGCGATATGCTGGGAGCTTGTAGTGATGAAAGCCGTTCTATTACATCTCGTGAAGCGAGCACAAGACAAGTTGCAGAAGACTTCTCGGTTAGAGTGCTTTCTAATCCTTCACCGAACTATTTTGAATTGCAGTTGGATGGCATAGCCGGAAGGAAAATACAATTAAGAGTATATGATCTGCAGGGCAGGCTGGTGGAGACAAAAGCTTCGCTCCAGTCTTACCAGATAGTAAGACTTGGTACATTGTATACGCCTGGTATTTACCTGGTGCAGGTAACACAGGGAACATCCATACAAACAATCAGGTTGGTGAAGACAAGGTAAGAGTCATAATATGTTTTAGAAGGCGCTGTGTTATTCAGCGCCTTTTTCTTTGCCGGAATATCTTTGTTTGTATAAGAAACATTTTAGGAGATTTGTTCGTTCGTCACAACTTTTGGAACATTTAAATACATCGATTGGAAGAAGCACTGAAACAATTAAAAAAACATTTATCGGCTGTTCACCCTTTGTCAGTAAAGGAATGGGAAGACTTTGCCGCCATCTGGCAAACAGTTAGTTACAAACGAAAAACGGTATTAACGGCTGCAGGTGAAACTGAGCGTCATTTGTATTTTGTGCTCGAAGGTGTACAAAGGGCTTTTTATGTTGATGTTGACAATGAAGCGACCATAGTTTTTACCTACCCGCATTCTTTTTCAGGTATTGCGGATTCTTTTCTTACCCAGCAGCCGTCGCGTTATTTTCTCGAAACCTTAACGGCAAGCACATTTTTACGAACTAGTTTTCAGCAGGTTCAAACGCTGATGGATAAATACCACAATGCAGAGCGACTGATACGGTTGTTTACTTCCTATGCATTAAGAGGTGTGCTCGAGCGGCAAGTTGAATTACTCACTTTCAGCGCCGAAGAAAAATTCAAAACCTTGTTGAAACGCAGTCCGCATGTGCTGCAACTAATACCACATAAATATCTTGCTTCTTACATGGGCATGGATGCTACCACGTTCAGTAAATTGCTCGCTTCAGTTCGTATTGAATCATGATAGTTAAAACCTTCAATAAAATAAATCTTGGTGTACACCAACAATTGTACTCCAGCACCTTGATAGCTTTGTTTCATCAAACAAAAGCAATGAAAAAAATAACAACGCAAACTTTTATTGAGCAATTAGAAACGGACACACGGCAGGTAATGGTTGCGCTCAAAAGACTACAGCAACAAGATCCTGAATTATTATTGCAACAACCGGCGCCAGCTAAATGGAGTGTTGCGCAGGTGATTGAACATTTGAACACCTATGGCCGCTACTATCTTCCAAAGATCCGGGAAGAACTATGTCATAATAATTTTCCTGCCAGCACCTATTTCTCTCCCGGAATGCTGGGCGCATATTTTACAAAAAGCATGAAGCCTAAACCCGATGGAAAGATCGCAAACAAAATGAAGGCTTTTAAAAATCATTCCCCGGAACCCAATGTTGATAGTAAAACGGCGCTAGATGAATTTGACCAACAGGAACTTTTATTATTGCAATTACTCAATAAGGGCCGCGATACAGATTTGAGCAAGATAAGGATACCGATTTCAATAGCTCCGTTTATTAGGCTAAAACTGGGAGATGTGTTTGCGTTTATTGTTGCACATCACCAGCGACACTTTGTCCAGATCAATGATACCCTTGCGGCAATAAAAAGCAGGGCGTATAGTGATGTTTGAAAATTGATCTCTTCCACAAAAGTTTACTGCAAAAAATCACTGCGTCAGCAGCAACGATATTCGTTTATTTTGCTTTTTCAGTAAAAATTCCAAATAGATCGTAAGGTGGTTTTTTAAACTGGTCGTTAAATAGCCAGGCTGCAACTACAATTGCCGCGATGAAAGAAAACACAACAACCAATTGTGTTGCAGATGTTTTTTGAATAGGTTGTTTTGCTTTTACATTACAAACCTCACCGGGACAGTGTTGGGGTTTTTCTTTAAAAAATAGCGGGTAAAATTTGCAGCCCAAACAAATGCCAAATGCCGATTCAAAGAAGAGGAATACCAGGCAGATAAGGCAAATGATGCCGGTGATAGGGCTGTAGGAATTTACGATCACCATAAGAATAAACATAGTAGCTGACAGTATAATCCCGATGATCCAGGCAAATTTTTTTGGCTTGGTACCGACGTATTCAGGCGTTTGATTACTTACGATCAAACGTCCCAATGTCAGCGTAGGCGAAAATCTGGGACTGATAAAAACACGGATAATGAAATCAGCGAGGAACATAGTGAGCACATACTTGATGGGAAGGAAATTATTTCTGAAAACAATAAACATCAGCGACATAAAAGTGGCTAAAAACAATATTCCTGCCGCTGCCCTTATCTCTCTTTCATTTAACACAGGGAAATCAAGTCCCTGCACATCTTCGCCGAATTGCAATGACTTATTCATTAGTTTGGTTTTTGATGAACATTTCTGCAAGTATAAGGGCTGAAAAGTTTGGAAAATATGACCGACGACAAACGGCAGGACTCAGTAAACAAATAACATAGTAAAGGATATGGGCAATCCAGTTTTTATGTACTTACTCGGTTCTCAGGTTCTGCGCTGGATTTGTTAATGCTGCCTTTGCCGAATAAAACATCGCTGTTGCAGAGGCGGTAATAACAATCACAATTGCTGAAATAAAAAACGGAAAGAGTGATAAGCCCGTACTATATGGAAATATCTTTAGCCAGTTATTCATAAAATACCAGGCAACGGGGAAAGCAATGAAAGCTGATATCAATGCCAGCCATAAATAATTCCTGGTGATCATGGTTACCACCTGCAGTATGCTTGCACCCATTACCCTGCGTATACTGATCTCTTTCTGCTTTTGTTGTGTAGTAAATGCAGTGAGTCCTAACAAACCAAGACAGGTGATAATGATGGTGAGAATTGAAAAGGCAGCAAAAATTTTTCCTCGTTTTTGGTCAGCCGCGTATTGTGAATTAAAATCTTCATCAAGGAATTTGTATTCAAAGGGCAGTTGGGGAAAATATTTTTTCCATATGGCTTCCACTCTCGATGTTGAAGAAGCAATATTCACTGCGTCCATTTTAAGTTCAATCACGTTACTGTTTGGACCATAAAACATGAGCAGTGGAGCAATGGGATTGTACAACGATTTTTGATTAAAATCTTTGAACACTCCCACCACTTCCAGGTAATTACCGGAGGTATCACCGGGAAATTTTAGACGCTTGCCTAGTGGTTCCGTCCATCCAAAATGTTTCACCATAGCTTCATTTACCACAATGCTGTGTAAAGTATCGGAAGCTCCTGAAAAATTTCTTCCTTTTACCATTTGTATCCCAAGTGTATTGAAATAATGTTCGTCAGCATTGTAGCATTCTACAGCTTTGTCAACATATCCCGAATCAGTTTGCACCGAAAACAAATTAAGATTGATACTGGGTGCGCCGGGATAAGAGTTGGCAGTACCAACATCTTTAACTCCCGGCAGGCTTCGGAATTCATTGTTCATAGCGAATATCTTCCCACGTTCATCTTCACCCGTATTAACGGTAACCATCATCACCTGGTTTTTATTAAAACCCAGGTCTTTTTTTCTAAGAAAAGAAAGCTGTGCGTACACTACCCATGTGCAAATAAGCATGATCATAGAAATGGAAAACTGCAACACCACCAATGTCCTTCGCAGGTTAATATTGCCTGATGCTTTTGACAAGGTTCCTTTTAAAATACTTACAGGTTTAAATGAAGATAGATAAAGTGCAGGATAGCTGCCTCCAAGAAGCCCTGTAAATAAAATGACGCCTAATAATAGCAGAAGATTAAATGGTTTTAGTAAAGTGCCAATTGTAAATTCTTTTCCTGATAAGGAGTTGAAAGCGTGAAGCAATAAAAACATGAGCAACACACTTAATAACACTGCAACAAAAGAAGTGACCAGTGACTCGCTTAGAAATTGTGATATGAGCTGGCTTCGTGTAGACCCTGTTACTTTTCGTATGCCTATTTCTTTTGCTCTTCGTGCCGATCTTGCGGTGGTAAGGTTCATGTAATTGATGCTGGCAATAAGCAACATAAAAAACGCTACAGCAGAAAATATCCAGATGTAAGACATGCTGCCTAATTCCTCCTGTTCGTATTGGAGTTTGGAATGCAGGTGAATTGAAGTGATATTTTGCGCTTCATAACGCATGGTTACATTGAACTGTTTGAAAAGCGGCTCAACAAATTTTTTGTAAACATCTTCCAGTTTTTTATTAAAAGCATGAGCATTGGTTCCAGGCTTCAGCAGCACATAAGTATAAACAAAAAAGCTACCCCAGTTCTGTTGGTTATTGTTATTGTTTGGGTTGCTTCTCAAAAGCGTAGACAAAGAAATGAGCATGCTATAGCGAAAATGTGTGTTCTTGGGCAGATCTTCAATAACCCCGGTAACCCGGTAAGTATCGTAAACTGTGCGTAAAGTTTTGCCGATTGCTGAGCCGTGATTGCCAAAATATTTTTCCGCAAGAGATTTGGTAATTACAATATCAAATGGTGCAGTTAATGCTGTATTGGCGTTGCCCTCTATAAACTTGTTGGCAAACACTTTAAATATGGTGCTGTCCGCATAGTAGGCTTTTGTTTCGTAAAAATTATTTTCACCATTTTTAAATAGTGTTCTTTCTCTGCTCACAAAGCGAACCATTTCTTCTACTTCAGGATAATCTTTTTTTAACTGCGGACCCATAGGTAGCTGGGTCAAAGTCCAGTCGGTGTTCTTATCTCTTTCGTGTATGTAAGAGTTGATGCGATAAATGCGATCTGCATTTTTTTGGTAACGGTCATAGCTCAATTCATCGGTAATATAAAAAATCAGGAAGAGGCTGAAGGTTGTTCCAATAGTAAGTCCTAATACATTAATGAGACTATACCATTTGTCTCTTTTCAGGTTTCGAAGAGCTACCAGCAGCAAGTTCTTTATCATGGTTTTGCTTATTTAACCGTTACATGCGGTGAATATTAAAGTTAGGCAAGCAGTAACAGGGCATGAAACCTCTCATCCTTCAATCCTAACCCCTGTTCCTTAATTTGGTGGGACGGCTACAGTAAGCAAAAGGTTACAAAATCGTTGGTGTGGCAACATTAATTAAACTGCCATGTCTTTAGCCGCTTATGTCGTGGTAATTAGACCTTTGCTTTTTTATCTCCCTGGTCAATTCGCATACCCTGGCTTATGAATGACGGCCTTCTGTTTCTTATGATGAACTGTTTCATAAATAACAAAGCCCACAAGCATGGTAAATAAAATAAGCGAAGCACCTTCTGTTCCATAACCTAATCCACCTTTTTCGTGTGACTTGGTAAGAAGATCCCCAAACGTGGCGCCAAATGGTCTTGTCAGTACAAAGGCAATCCAGAAAAGGATCACTCTTGATATTCTCGTAAAATAATAAGCAAGTATCACCAGTAACAACACAGCACTTATCAGCAATGCACTGCCGCCAAAGCCAAGCCCTGAATCATCGGAAAGAAAATCCCCCAGTGCAGTACCTAAAGTATTGGAAAACAAAATAGCTGTCCAGTAAAATATTTCTCCTCTTCTTGATTGTATGTTAGTAACCGACAATGATTTCTCAGTTAATTTCCAAATGGTCAAAACAACAATCAATATCGAGATTAAAATAAGACTGCCTAAGGCATAGCCCAAATCCAGTGTCCTGTCCATGTAGTCAGACATAGTAGTGCCTGCAGTACTGGTTGCTACTATCACTGCCCAATAAATGGGCGGTATATATCGCTTCGAGATAAGTTGAGCAGTAACGGCAACAAGAAAAAATGAGAAAAAAATAATGGTGCTGGTAGCGTAACCAACATTCAGCGTTTGTGCCAGCAGGTCGCCACCTGTTTCACCAAGCGTAGTAGCCGTAATTTTTGTTATCCAGAACAGTAGCGTCAACTCCGGTATCTTGTTCAACGTCTCTTTATATTGATCACCCCGGTGCATTTTTGTTTACACTTGTTAAAACAATGATGATGCCATTAGAAAGAAAGAATCATTTTTTCATTAAAGCAAACACTGTTGACTACTGATGATTCTGCTGTGATTTTAGAATATGAGCTGCCCTTTTACATCAAAATCGCAAAGTCTTTTTTACTGTACTTCCCTTATTCGTAACTTACATATACACTCAAACATTATCTGAAATTATTCTTTCGCCTAGCTTAAACACCTGCCATATGCCAACCACTAAAATCAATCATGTAAACCTTTATTGGGAAATTTTAGGAGACAAAGGAGAACCACTTGTATTTGTTCATGGCTCCTGGGGCGACCATCACAATTGGGACCCTGTTGTGGATGAACTTGCAAAAGATTATCGTGTGCTTACTTACGACAGAAGAGGCCACAGTAAAAGTGAGAGACTGCAGAAGCAGGGCAGCGCAGAAGAGGATGTATCTGATCTGATTGCTTTGATTGAATATTTGAATTTATCGCAGGCACATATTATTGGCAATTCCGGCGGGGCGGCAATTGTCTTAAAGACGGCCGCAAGAAGACCCAATATTTTCAAAACACTGGTTATTCACGAACCGCCATTGTTTGGGTTATTGAAAAATATTGATGAGGCCCAACCCATGCTTAAAGTGGTTGAGCAAAGAATTCATGCAGTTGTCGATCTTATAGCAACTAACGAGCATGAACGGGCTGCAAAACTTTTTGTAGAAACCATTGCGTTTGGGACCGACGCATGGCAAGGGCTTTCTGAGCAAGTAAAACAAACATTTATTTATAACGCACCTACATTTTTGGACGAGATACGCGATGATGAAAACCTTGAATTTGACACATCCAGTCTTTCCCGTTTTGATAAGCCGGCCTTATTAACACATGGTAGTGAAAGCCCGCCGTTCTTTATCATGGGCTTAGACATCATTGCAAACGCACTTAAAAATGCGAAGCGATTTGTTTTTGAAGGTGCCGGGCATGTGCCTCATATGAGTCATCCGCATCAATATATACAAAGGCTAAAACAATTTTGCAACAGTTACCAGGCAGTGTAAATGTTTATACTTTCTGCCTGGCTGGCGATAAAACTAAATTTACAGAAGAGGAACGGAACACGGTGCAAATATTTAATTGCTGATTTAAAACAAACGCCGCTTGCCTTTCTATAAAACATACAACCCTCCTCCATCACTTAGCATGATCGTTCGTGAATTGCAATTGTATCATGTCAACTGGAACGAAGAAGACAACCTGCCGCCACCATTTATTACCTGCCTTGCCAATAACGAGCAAAACTTATACTTCTACGTTAACGATCCTATTAAACTGGTAGTTGCCGAGGGGAAAGAAATTCCAATTCCCCCGGTAGTAGTGACCGGGCCAAAATATAAAACTGCAGGTTTGCTTTTTGGTAAAGATCACCTGATGATCAAGCTGGCATTTCATCCTACAGGGACTTACCGATTGCTGGGCATTAACATGCGGCAAACAGTGAACAATGGATTAGACGCAACTGAATTTTGGGGCGATGATGTAAATGAAATCGCAAAACAATTAAGAGAATGCCGCTCTTACGATGCGATGATCGATATCATTTGCCGTTTTATTGAACAAAGATTCGATCAGTCCTGCAGACGCGAAGAGCCTATTGACAGTGTAGCCATTCAAATGCTGGATCCTTTAAAAAATTATTCACCCGAGGAGTGGGCAGCTATGGCCTGCCTAAGTCTTCGGCAGTTCGAAAGGAATTTTATTACAAGGGTGGGCATCTCACCCAAATTGTTTATTCGCATTGTTCGCTTTGAGTATGCCATGAAAATAAAGAACAATTGCCCGGATAAAAGCTGGTCGCAAATTGCAATGGAATGTGGTTACACCGATTCATCTCATTTGCTTAAAGAATTTAAAGAGTTTGCAGAATTCCCTCCCAGCCGTTTTTATTTGCAGCCAACAAGTGGGTATAGTGAATTTCCTACCGGTTAAGAATGTCGTTTTTGTACTAAAGAATTTTTTATCTGCAAATTAGTTTTACACTGCTTTCGCGAACGTTCAGGCTAAGCAACAGCTTTCAATAATCATCCTCGTTTAAGAGGAGCCAGTATTCATTTATTTACAAGCGAAAATCAATTGTATGAAACATCAAAAGCTTGATGTGCTGCGGCAAATTGTTGAACAGGGTTTTGGTAATGGCGATCTGTATGTAATTGATCAACTGGTTGCCGATGATTACATCGAACACCAGTTTAACATGCGTGGAGGCAAGGAAGGTTTGAAAAAAGCCATGATCAGTTTATCCAATGCTTTCTCCAATCATGAATACCAGTTGATCAATCATGTGGTCGATGGCAACATGATATGGGTACATTATCGCAGCACGGGAGAACATACAGGAAAGTTTATGGGGCATGAGCCCACAGGCAAACAGTTTTCCATCGACGTTATAGACATTGCAAGAATTGAAAATGAAAAACTGGTGGAACACTGGGGCATGCCTGATCGCTTTGCCCTTTTAATGCAGTTAGGATTTCTTCAACCAACAAACGTAAAACCATGAACACAAAAAATCATCCAGGCATTTATATACCACCACCATTGATCTATGTTGCTTTTTTTCTTTTGTCTTTGCTGATACAAAAGCTTTGGCCTTTGAACAATGAGTTGCTGCGTGTTACCACAGCCAAAACAATAGGGGCATTGATGATCGTACTGTATCTGTTGTTTTTTATTGCTGCAATCAGACGTTTCATTCTTTCAAAAAACACACTTGTAACCATTAAGCGAGCACACTCTTTGGAAACGTCGGGCATTTATGCTTTTACACGCAATCCCATGTATTTATCATTAGTATGTCTTTACGCTGGCCTTGCTATTTTGTTTGGTAACTGGTGGACGTTCATTTTTCTTCCGCTATTAATAATGGTTGTTCAACTGTATGTAATCAAAAAGGAAGAACAGTATTTGCAGCAGGCTTTTGGTAGCAGCTATTATGAGTATAAAAAGAAGGTGAGAAGATGGATTTGAAGCAGGTTAAAACTTGCAATTTAAGCGCTTTGCATAAGTTGCTGTTTGTCTTTGTAGGTGATATTAAATAGTATTGATAAATGCTAACGGAGGCAGTTAACGTTGGTGTTTTCGCAACCTTGCGTTTGACGCCAGGAATAGAAGCCAATTAGTTCAGCTACGTTTAAAGATCATTTGTTATTGTTGGAGCCATTTATATATTAGCCTGCAAAAGCGCTTTATGAAAAGGATAGGTTCTGCATTTGTTGCTTTCATTGGCTTATCCCTACTGATGCAATCCTGCAAGAAGAATGATGTTAACCCGGATGAAGTCCGACTTTTAGCGTTCGAAACAACAGATACTTCTATAACATACCGGAAGGTTTTTGATTATGATAATTTAGGAAGAATTACACAGGTACAGTTTAACTTCGGTACCCGGGGGGCACTGGTAGCGAGTATTGCTTATCAAGGCAACCAAATATTAATGAAGCCTACTCCGTTCAATCCAGCATTCTCTGATATTGATTCTGTTGTTCTCATTATGGATGCTGCAAACCATGTGCAAAAAAGGCTAGGTTATAGTTTTTTTGAAGTATTACCGCCAGACAATCCGCAACGTACTTATTCTTATGACACAACCCTTTACCAATACAACGCTGCCGGCCTACTACAGAAAGAAACGGCTACACACCGTGATTCAACATGGATTGTCAATGCCGGCGATACGCAAACATGGATTTACATTACCAACACAATTTCTGATTACACGAATACAGATGGCAACCTTGCGTCCATCAGTTCCACACACGATGCAACCTCCTATTCGCACCAGCATGGCAAGGACTATGTATCCAGGTCGTCTACTGTTAGCGTGAAATCGTTTGAATACACAAAGGCATATCCTAACAAAACTGACTTTAGCAATGCAGCAGTCTTGACCGAACTTGGTTACCTTCAATTACAAACACCAATAAATAAAAACTATAAGAATTTGCCTGATAAGATAACAAGCATCTCAACAAACAGGGACCAAGCCGGAGCCATCACCTTTGTTAACAACATCAGTAGCGACTTTGTGTTGAAATATAACTTCTATGGTTTTTTATCGGCTATCAATAATGGTTCGGTGAAGCTCATTTATAATCGATAAAATACCATAGCTGGTATTGTCGTCTCTGCCAACCTGGGGCTTATGGTTCTTTATGCTCTTTGGTTGTGGATGCTGAAGATAGTTGTAAACAGCTTCTGAAAATTGATAAGATTATTCATGGCCCTGACTGTATAGCTGTCAGCAATCTGCTGTCTTAGTATGGATATTTTGCTGCAGCCTGCAGATGTACAGGAGTGGAAAACTGCTTCCTGTTGCTCATGTTGGCGCATTGGCAGCTTTGGGTTAATCCATGATTATTGTTTGGATTTCAGGGATGAACAGGCACAAAAACAAGTTGCTGTATCATTGCTTTAGCTAAAACCTATGCTATATTCGGTATATGAAATTCGCTGCGTACTGTATTTTGATCTTTTTTTTATGGGCCTGTCAAAAACCATCAGATAATCCTCCATCTCCTGGACCTGTGAGTACAAATGCCCCAGATTCCGTGAAGACAAATGTTTCAACTTTATCGTTAAGTGGTAATGTAAATTCAACCGATTCCGTGAATATACAAACTGCAGGAGCATGGAATATTTCTTTTTCACCGGCAAACCCTTCGTGGGTCAGTGTAGACGCAACAAGCGGTTCGGGAAATAAAAAACTTATCATTACAACAACGGAGATCAACAATACCGGCATCGAACGAAAGGTTGAAATGAAGATCACCAGCGGAACTGCGTCAACAAATGTTAGCATTGCGCAAAGACCCCAGGGAACATTGTCCATTACTGTGTTTGCAGGTGCAGGCGGATTGGGCACTGCGGACGGTATTGGAACATCTGCATTTTTTGCGGAATCAATTGGTATCGCCGTTACCAACACCGGTAATATTTTTGTGTGTGATCTTGGCAGTAGCGTCATCAGAAAAATTACACCGTCAGCGGTAGTTACCACTTTTGCGGGAACACCGTTAAAAATAGGAACCGCTGATGGCAATGGTAAAAATGCGCTGTTCGATATGCCATATGGAATATGCGCCGATAAAAATGAAAACGTTTATGTCGCCGATTATGACAACAAAGGGATAAGAAAAATCACACCTTCAGGCGATGTGACTACCGTACCCGGACAACTTTCCGGGCCAACGGGCGTAGCCGTCGACACTGCCGGAAATATTTATGTAGTAGGGCCTTTTACAACCGCTATACAGAAAATTTCACCGTCGGGACAGGTAAGCATTTTTGCAGGAGATATCTACCATACGGGTATTGCCGATGGTACTGGAACAAGTGCATTGTTTAACGGGCCCGGAAGCATCACAATAGCTCCTTCAGGAAACATTTATGTACTTGACTGGGACAATAAGAATGTGAGGAAAATTACACCCGCAGGTGTTGTAACTACTGTTATTAATGCAACCACCGCTGGTTTTAATACGCCTAGAGGAATTGCGGCAGACAAAAATGAAAACCTTTATATAGCAGATGTTGGAAATAATGCTATCAGGAAGATTGATGCGAACGGGAGTATAACAACATTAATAAGCAATGTAAGTAAATACCATCTTGATGCGAATTACACATCTGCATACGGCGTAGCCGTTGATCAGAATGGCGTCTTGTGGATCACCAACACCGGGGAAAGCAAAATTTTGAAAGTAGTGCAATAAATGCTTTGCCTCGTTGGGAGAAGTTAACAAGAGCTGTGATTTTTGAATAAAAGATTGATTGGTGAGCAAGTGTCTCCTGGATTAGGTTACCTGTTTTCATCCAGGCGGAAAGATACTTTGCAGATAACACCATACGAGAGTGGTTGACCATCTTTAACATGTACTTTGAAATCCTTTACATAAACGGAGTCGATGTTGTGAATTGTTTTGGAAACTTCTGCAATACAACTTTTGATTGCATCGTCAAAACTTATTTCGGAAGAGGCAATAACCTCGATTACTTTTACGATTGGCATAAAATTGTTTTATGCTATAAGGTAACGAATTTCCTGCTATTTAATTGACTGTTTAAACACCTTATCCAAAAACGTTATCATGTAACTCACTGTTGGTTGAAACCACGGATCGAATAGCCAAAAGGAGTGAGGCGAATCCGGTATCTTATGTATTTCCGAATAAAGACCATTTTCATTCAGGAGGTCAATCATGTCATACATGCCTGCAGTGTACTTAGGTTGCGCACTGGTAATAAATACAATAGGTACTGATTGTTTACTTACCCAGTAGGCTGGTGAGGCTTCTTTCCATACTGCAGGCTTTTCTGTAAATGGGCCACCCAGCCAGTCAGGATAGCCCGGCAGGTTTAAAGACCGAGGCGCAAGAAAATTCACTACACCATCCACATCGACAACAGTATGAACGGTTGAAGATGTCGAAGTGATTCCTTCTGTGCCTTCAAACAATGGAACATTGTTCGTCATGCCAACAAGTGCGGCTAAATGCCCGCCCGCCGATTCTCCTTCAATAGCAATGTGGGCGGTGTCGATATCATATTTTCCTGCATTGACTTTTATCCATCTTATAGCAGCTTTGATATCGTAAACAGCATTTGGATATTTTGCTTCAAGCGACATGCGATATTCTACAGGAACCGCAACATACCCATGAGCGGCTACATATTGCGCCAACGGGTGTTCCATTTCTTTGGTGCCTGAACGCCAGGCGCCGCCATGTATCATTATCAGTACAGGATGCCTTCCTTTTTTATCAGGTCGAATTACATCCAGGTGCAGATCACGTTTACCAAATGTTGTGTTTTCAAGCGTTGCATATACTAGGTTGTATTCAGCCCTCACACCTCCAGGAAGTTTTGAAGGAACAATTCTGCTGTTTGGATAATGCTTTACAATATTTCCCCAGGCATGTTGGGGATTGTAGGACGTATCTTTCGGAAAAGGTTTTTCACTTTGACAAAGAGCCATTATTGAAGCAAGTGTAAAACCAACGGTGATGATGAATTTGTTGTTAATCATAATTGAAAATCAATTTAACAACAATTCGCTTTACTAGACCTAATATTCGAACAAAGAAAACCTCAAACACAAAAAGGCTATTGTGCAATAGCCCTTTAAAGGAAAAAAATTGTTTATTGAGCAAGCTTAGATAGGGTTATATGAGCATTCTCATTAGGATTGATGCTATCGATATAAATTGTGGTTAGCGTCTTTTTACTAATGAAAAAGTTCTTGTCAAGTTCAATCAGCGGCAGTTGTGTTCCAATGGCCATAGTGAATCCATAAGGGCTGCTGCCATAAACAGGAATTCCGTAATAAAATATTGCATCCTGGTAATGCCATGTGCCAATCGTTTGGTTACCGCTTTCATCGGCTATCATGCTGCCGTCGCTGTTGAATGTAAAAGCGTAAGTGGCAAGTTGTGAAGTGAGGTTGTCGTTACCTTGTACAAAAGAAGTTACTTTCCACCTGCCCACAGTGATGATGTCTGCTACAGGAAGTTGAGAGGTAGTAGTGTCTGCAGGCGCAAGCGATGAATCGGTTGGTGTTGGTGAGGTGGTAGTGCCGCCTCCACCATTATGGCCACCACCACTGGTTCCGCCGCCGGAAGAATTCTTGCCGGCATCATAACTGGTAAGATCTTTAATAGTTTCGGTCTTTTGACAGCTTTGTAAGGTAAGGAATCCGGTGCCCATAAGAATAAGCAGTGCGGGCATGAAAATGTTTTTCAAGTTGATTGTAGTTTTAATTGTGATTGATAATTGAATTAACAAGTAGTAGTAAGAGCAAATACAAAACATGTAACCGGTAAAATTGATTTTTTTCAACTTATTGAAGGCTGCTTTTAGAGATAGCGCAGATTGTTCGAAAACACTTGTTCCTTAGTTGTCTTTAAGTGACCCAGACCATTGTTTATGAAAAATAGAAACCTAACCAGGGAATAACTTCTAAAAGTGAAAAAGAGCTATACGCAAAAAACAGAATGGTTTGGCAATATTGTCCATGTATTCAACCAGTTGCAGATTTTTGTAACTAATCATGCAAGTACTTTGATGGAAGTTTAAGCAAATCACTTTCCCTGTCCTATGAGCGAAATGGTAATTCCAGTTACCGTTTTGTTTTACAACTTGGATAGAGTTAATACCCCGCCTTGTAATACTTTGTCCTTTTGACTGTACGGATAATTCACAGTCAATATCAGGGAGATACAGGTAGCCTATAAATACAGTATTTAGATTTAACAGTTAACTGGCATATACTCAAATGCATTCGTATACATTTGCCGCCCGTTACTATTTATTTGTTTTGAAATAGCAATTTGAAATTACATACAGGTTAATGATTGGCTTGTGATGATGTAAACGATATGATGAATAATAACAAAGAACATGAAGTAAACATTACCCTCAGCGAGACGAGAACAGGTAATGGTGATGGAGTAAGAAGGTTATCAACTAATGATAACATAGTAAACCGGAGCTTTGGCATAACAGATTTGTGGAGCATCAGGAGAAATGTCCGGACGTTTAGAATTCATAACCGGATTCCAAGATTGTAAAAAAATCAAACTTGTTCTTTTAGTAACGGCCTGCGTTTGCAGGTCGTTTTTGTGTGTTTCACACATTGCACGCCTTTAGGCCGGTCGGAAATCTTCTTAATTCTTTTGTTTAGAGTATTTTTAAACAAATGGAATTGATGCAGAAAAAAAATGTCTTTCTTTTATTGGTTTTCATTTTGCTTACACTGGCCTCGCAGGCACAGCAAAAAATGCAGCATCAAAAACTAACAAAAACAGTTGACAGCATACTTCAAACAGCTGTAGATAAAAAGCTGATCCCGGGAGCCCTTATCGAAATAAAAAAAGACAACAGCGTTATTTACAAAAAAGCTTTTGGCTTCGCAGAAAGGAACGATGATAAGAACAAGCCGCTGGCTCATCCTGTGCGCATCACAATGGACTGCTTGTTTGATCTTGCCTCACTTACAAAAGTTGTGGGCACCACAACTGCTGTCATGTTATTGGTTGATCGTGAAGTTATTAAAGTAGATGATCCTGTTGGTAAATATATTCCTGCATTTAACACTGGCGATAAAAAAGCAATCACCATTCGCCACCTGCTTACGCACACTGCAGGTTTGATTACTTGGTACCCTTTGTTTTACCGTGCACTAAATAAACAGGAAGTATACCAACTGATCGATACATTGCCGCTTGCATTCCCCGTAGGAAAATCGAGGCATTACAGTGATCTCGGTTTTATTCTTTTAGGTGAGCTCATTGAAAAAGTTTCCGGCATGCCACTGGACCAGTTTGACAGGAAAAACATTTTCATTCCGTTGGGCATGCATCATACCACTTACAATCCGCAGGCGAGCGGCTTTACAAAATTTGCAGCTACTTCTCATGGCAATCCGTATGAAACAAGAATGGTGCATGATACTTCACTGGGATTTGGGTTTAAAGAAATAGATCCTAACAAATGGAATAATTGGAGAACCTATACGCTTCGCGGAGAAGTAAATGACGGCAATGCATGGTATGCGCTGAAAGGTGTAAGCGGTCATGCCGGTTTGTTTTCTACCATCGATGATCTGCAAAAGCTGGTTGATATATTGATGAACAGTGGCAGAGTGAAAGGAAAGCAATTTATTTCTGAAAAAACAATACAACTGTTTTTAAAACAGGATGATTTTAAAAATGGTCTTGGGTGGATGATGGATACAAACGAATCATTTCTGAAAGGTGGACCTCAGGGAACATTTGGCCATACAGGTTTTACGGGTACAAGCATTGCGGTTGTGCCTTCGTTAAAGCTTTCAGTTATACTACTCATCAATCGTCAGAATATGGGACTATTGCCTTCGGGTTATTATTACAATCCTAATTCTCTTCGAAAGGAAATATTTGAGGCGGTAACGGCAAGTTGCAAATAATTTTGGATCATACGCCTGATCAATTTCAAAGTAAAAAAACATGGGTGGAAATCTAGTAAGGGCATAAGCCATTCTCTGTGTTCTATGTTTTTAGTCAGTGTTAGCGTCATTCTTAAGTATTAAATTGCCCTACCGATTGAGGACAAAGAAAAAACTGAAGGAGTAGTCATGTTCTGCACCATCATTGACCTGCTCTTTGTTTTTGGCATTGACGTTGGTGAGTTGCTGGCGAAGTATGGTATTTGGGTATATGCCATCATGTTTCTGATTATTTTTTGCGAAACAGGGTTGGTCATAACGCCGATTCTTCCAGGAGACTCAATGATCTTCGCTGCCGCTACACTTTCTGCAAGAGAAGATAGTGTACTGGATGTTCACCTTATTGTTTTGCTCCTTACACTAGCTGCTTTCGGTGGTGATGTGATTAATTATACGATCGGGAGCTATGTAGGGCCAAGAGTTTACAAAAAAAATTACAGGGCCATTAACCAACATCGGTTGAACCAAACCAAAGAATATTTCAGGAAACATGGTATAAGAACAATCATCTATGCCCGTTTTATCCCTGTAATAAGAACGTTCGCGCCGTTTGTGGCCGGTGTAAGCGAAATGAATTACAAGCAGTTTATAATGTTCAACTTTGTTGGCGGCTTTTCCTGGGTGGCTATCTATGCGTACAGCGGTTATTTTCTCGGCAACATACCGTTTGTCAGAGAAAATTTTGAGATGACTGTGTTGGTGGTTTTGATCGCAACGCTTTTGCCTGCTATATATGCCCTGGTTAAACAAAAGGCTTAAACTATCCCTTGATCATCATTTTCAAAAATATTTGAATTGCTTCTGATCGTCCCAATGGTTCTAGCAGGAGTATAAAAAGGTTCACACCTACTGCAAGATAAGTTGCCGGGTGTTTGAGCTTGCCATATTTCCACGCAGCTAAAAGCAACATTCCAATGATGATAGCTTGGGTAGGAAACATGGGCATCATGATATTGATATTCGGCCATTGTTTTGCATGCATACCTACATATACATTTTGAATTCCGCGACCAAGCGCCGGCATCATAATGATAAACACGGTTGACAGTAACCACCATGCATGATTTTCCAGTTGCTTCCTGTGAATAATGCTTTTAAGTACTGCATAACCAAATGCGGTCATCATCACAATTTCCACCGCAGCAACACCGAAAAAGAACCATGGTTCAAATGGACCAAACGCTTGCGGATCGGCTGCTGACCTTTGCGTTGTGGCAATATCCCTATGCATCATACTTAGTGCTGTTAAACAAACGCCGCCAGCTACAAACATTCCAATAATGCCATTGGTTCGATGTCTTGCCATTTGACCATGGGTAGCAAAATAAGGTTGTATTATAAGATAGAAATACCAAACAGTGCCTGTCCAGTAATGAATATGAACAGACCATGCATTTTCGGTGAAATCGCCCCAATAATCTCTGAAGATGCCTAACTGCATAAAGATCATGGGTAAGATCATCCATTTGTGAAGACTTCTGTATTTATTTCTGTTGGAAGTTGATGCAGCAGCGGGTGAAGCTTCTACTCTCACCGGTGTCGATTTTCTTATGAGCAGTCCCATTGTAAGTGTGTTGGTTTTGTTTCGATGCAATGAAAGATTAAGATAAGTAAAAGATTGATTACATGTTTGCGTGGTTAGAAAGAAAAAGACTACAAACGGCTGCAAAAGGAAAGCATTGTATTTTTAGTAGAAATTCTTACCATCACCATTAATTGCCACGCTATATGATACTACATCGCCGAAGCTTTCTAAAGAATACAGCCATTACAGTATTGGGTTCAGGCATTGTTGCCGCAGTACCAATTGAAGTTCTCGCTGCCATTAGAAAAAGAGTGGCCCCTTCCGATGTTATTCGTGTTGGTGTTATTGGTTTAAGAGGACAGGGATGGAGCAACATAACTTCCATGCTCAGGCAAAACGAAGTGCAATGTGTTGCCATCTGTGATATCGATCAAAACATTTTATCCAACCGCAGAACCGATTTGCAAAAGCTGAACATGGCGCCCAGAGAATATACCGATTATAGAAGAATGCTGGAGAACAAGGATATCGATGTGGTGATCATCGGAACTCCTGATCACTGGCATTGTCTCCAAATGGTAGATGCTCTTGCTGCAGGCAAAGACGTATTTGTAGAGAAGCCGGTTTCTAATTCCATTCATGAATCAAAATTGATGGTGGATGCCGCTAAACGTTATAATAAGATTGTACAGGTGGCGCAATGGCAACGCAGCCAGCAACATTTTAAAGACGCTATCGCATTTGTGCATTCCGGCAAGCTTGGAAAAATTGCTTCAACAAAAGCATGGATGTATCGCGGCGGTACAACACCGTTGCCGATTCAACCGAATACACCTGTGCCCGCAGGTGTTGATTATGATATGTGGTTAGGACCGACCACAAAACGTCCATTTAATAAGAACAGGTTTCATTACGAGTTTCGCTGGTTTTGGGATTATGCCGGTGGACTAATGACGGATTGGGGTGTGCATTTGATCGATATGGTATTGGCTGGAATGAAAGCAGATCTTCCAAAATCGGTTATAGCATCCGGTGGTAAATATGTTTTTCCTGACGATGCAAGAGAAACGCCTGATGTGATGACGGCTATTTATGATTATGATAATTTTCAGATGACGTGGGAGCACAATTTGGCCACCGGTGTTGGTTTGTATGGCATGCAGCATGGGATGGCTTTTATTGGTGAAAACGGAACACTATTGCTAAGCCGCGGTGGATGGGAGGTAAGGCCGACAATTGTAAGTAATACGCCGAAGATGGAAGCAATTGAATGGAAAAAAGCAAGCGATAATGGATTAGATAAACATACTGCAAATTTTATTGAAGCATTAAAAACAAGAAATGCTTCCATTTTAAATTGTCCGATTGAAGAAGGTGCAAGAGTAGCCATTAATTCGCACATGGGAAACATTGCTTATCGCACGGGCGAAAAAATTGAAATCCTCAACAACCAAAATTTCTTTAGGCAAACAAAGGCAAACGGTTTGGTAAAGCCAGATTATAAAAACGGGTGGAAGTTGCCAAAACTATAGTTCGAAGCTGATGTTGGCTGGGGCGTTATAAGGCTGTATTCAATTTAGTCCGTTCTTAACAATTTAACAGGATTTGACTTTGCATTCCCACAGGCTATAGTTTGGGAAGAAACAGCTATCGTAATGAAGCTCATTTTCCTGAGTGACATTTATCATTTTTTCATTGGGGCCATGTAAGGAACTTACCATAAGCCAAAATTATTGTTTATGAAAAAGATCATACAGCTCATTGCGGTGTGTGGCATTTCATCTTTTGTTTTTTGCAGCCAAATTGTAAATGCTCAATCACTACTCAATCCAAAATCACAGGGCCAGTTTATCAACCCACTGCCTATTCCTTCTGTTATTGATGGTAGAAACGGGGGAACATTCACTATTAGTATCAGTCAGTTCAGTCAATGGGTTGGACTAATTAACCCGGTTAATGGTCAACGTTTGACGACAATGGTATGGGGATACAATGGTTCTTACCCCGGACCAACAATTCTTGCAAAGGAGAACACTCCCATCAGCGTTTTCTGGGAAAACAATCTTGTTGATGCAAACAATCACCCACTCCCGCATTTATTACCTATTGATCGTTCAATTGATTGGGCTCTAAAAAATGATCCTAATTGGGAAAAACGCGGTGTACCTATTGTTACTCATTTACACGGAGGGCATACAGAATCTGCCAGCGATGGATTGCCAAATCAATGGTTCACTCCAAATTTTGTAATGAAAGGTCCG
The DNA here is from genome assembly GCA_035554655.1 of Flavisolibacter sp. GTDB lineage: Bacteria > Bacteroidota > Bacteroidia > Chitinophagales > Chitinophagaceae > Flavisolibacter. The sequence continues at coordinate 27,827 of DATMIF010000045.1, read as the reverse complement.
GGTTTTATCAAAGGCGATGTCCAACCTTTTTATTACAGCAACCATCAGGAAGCTGCCACCATTTGGTATCATGATCATGCAATGGGAGTAACTCGATTGAACGTGTATGCAGGACTTGCCGGTTATTACCTCATTACTGATAATAATGAATCGGGGCTGCAGGCATCGAACAAATTACCGGCTGCTCCTTATGATCTGGGACTGGCCATACAGGACAGGATGTTCACATCAACCGGTCAACTGTTTTATCCTTCCCAATCGGATGAAGACGAAGGTCTAAATCCAAGTCTATTGCCCGAAATATTCGGAGATTTTATTTTAGTTAATGGAATGACCTGGCCCTACCTTGAAGTAGAGCCAAGGCAATACCGCTTCAGGATTTTGAATGGATCCGATTCAAGGTTCTATAATCTATTTCTTTCCTCAGGCCAATCGTTTGTTCAAATTGGTAGCGACCAGGGCTTGTTACCATCTTCTTTTGTTACCGATCAATTATTAATTGCTCCCGGTGAAAGAAAAGATATCATTCTTGACTTTTCCGATCCTTCATTGTGGGGACAAACTATTGTTGTAAAAAACAATGCTAAGACTCCGTATCCAAAAGGGCAGGCTCCTGATCCACTAACAACAGGAAGGATCATGGCTTTCAAAATCAATAAGCCTTTGAATAAAGCATATCCGCTTACATCGCTGCCGGCAACGTTGCGCCCAATCATCATACCCTTGAAGACGAATCTTGCGCCACGTAAGCTAATATTATTTGAAACAACAGATGAATACGGACGCATCATGCCGGTTCTCGGTACAGCCGAAAATGGTTTTATGCATTTTTGCGACAGCATCACAGAAAACCCTATGTTGAATAGTACGGAGATCTGGGAATTTTACAATGAAACCGTGGATGCTCATCCTATTCATCTTCACCAGGTAAAAATGCAACTAATCAGCAGGCAAAAGTTTAGTGCAAACATCGATGAGCAATCCGGCAAGCCAACTGATATACGATTGGTCGGACAACAGAAATACCCGGCTGCGGATGAACAAGGGTGGAAGGATACCTGGATCATGTATCCCGGAGAAGTGACAAGAGTGATTGCAAATTTTGATCTCTCCGGTTTATATGTGTGGCATTGTCACATTCTTTCGCATGAAGAACATGATATGATGCGACCGTTCTTTGTTGGCGAAATGAGCGACAATTCAATCGTAAAGAGATCGGCTTCATTCAATAATGAAAACGCTGAAGCGGCCCTTCAATTAAAAGTGATGCCTAACCCTTTCAGCAATTATGTAACTATCCAGTTGCATCTAAATGAGACAAAAAAATTGCTGATAGAATTGTACGACGAGAAAGGAAGTATGGTTAGGAAAATATTTGATGGCGCAAAATCCGCAGGTTTACATAACATTTCAGTAGATGGAAGCAATTTGGTTAATGGGGTTTATTTCTGCAAGATCAATGTGAATGGAGAAACGTTTTTGAGAAAACTGGTGTTGCAAAAATGAGTTTCAAAATAACTGCTTCCCAATCGGTAGAGAGAATTGCAAAGAATATTTCTGTCGGATATTTCGCTGTAAATAACTGCTGTAATGATTAAGTGTTGGCAGATTCGTTTTGGAACGAATCTGCCAACAAAACTATTTCACAGTTTTACATTCATTATTATAGATATCAAAAGCTTCATTCAGGTAATTAATGTTGTTCCTTATTGCTTTCCTCATCTCTGCAGTACTCTTGCTTACCATCGATAAAGCCAAAGGACAGTCTGCTAGTACTTTTTTATAATCTGCATTGCTGGTTAGTAAAACCAATGGTGCGTAATCACCTTTCTGGTAGTAATGAGCAGTATGTGTTACCTGTCTTTGAATTCCGGTAGCACTACTGGTTTCTACTTGCGTGTAGCCTGTTACATAGACATTGATCTTTCCCTGCACAATTCTTTTTACGTAAGTGCCGTTAAGACGGCCGTAAAATTCTTTGCCAGTTTTATATGCTCTGATTTCTGAAATGGGGTAGGATTGGCCATCAATAGAGATTGATTTTTTCAAGAGCAAGCCACCCTGCCAGTTGACTTTGTTGCCGTAAATTTTAGTACCATCATTTTTCACCAAATAGTTTTCTTTGGCTCCGTTATCACCTGTAGAAGCTTTATCATTGAAATAATCGGTAAAAGCGGAATTGGTGGCACAGGAAAATAATATTGTGCAAAGGCACAGGGCCAGGATTGTAAGTGTTCTCATTTTGTTTTGGTTGAGTGTTTTTCAAACGAATTTTAGTCCGGGCAAGATATGTGTGAATGCCTGTAAATACAAATGATATTGCTCAGCCCTGCTATAAAACTTCGTCTTTCATTAAAAGAAACAAGGTGCGGAAGATGCTGCCTGCAGTTGCAGCAAAAGAAGGCTTCAGTACGGGTAATATTGACGAATGAACGGATTAAGAGATTTGTGCAATATGATACTGTTGTTGTAATAATCATTGCTGCTTACTTTAGTATTGTTTCTAACTTTATTACGCACTCAAACCAATGAAGTTTTTCTTTCCAGTCATTTTTGTTTTCTGCAGTTTGGCAGTAATGGCTCAAAAAACGTATGAGCCTGTGCCATCCAATCAACCGTCGAAATACCAGTGGCAGCAAATCAACCGCAAGTATGGAATGTTCATCCATTTTGGTATTAATACTTTTTGGGATGAAGAGTGGACGGACGGATCAAAACCTCCGTCTTCTTATGCGCCGGATACAGTTGATGCCGACCAATGGATCAGAATAGCCAAACAGGCAGGAATGAAGTACGTAATACTTGTAACCAAGCATGTTGACGGATTTTGTTTGTGGAACAGCAAATACACTGATTACGATGTTGTAAGCTCACGAAATAAAACCGATGTTGTAAATGCAGTTGCAAGGGCCTGCAAAAAATATGGAATTCAATTGGGTTTGTATTATTCATTGTGGGACCGCCATCAAAACGCTAACCTGCAAAACATTGCTTTAGACAAGCAATACAATCAATACATTTTGAATCAGATCAGGGAATTAATAACCATAACCAACAGGTATACTTCCATTGTTGAATTATGGTTGGATGCTGGTTGGGAGAAAAAGAGAGAGCGATGGCCGATAGCGGAAATATATAAAACAGTAAAACAGTTGGCGCCGCAATGCCAGGTAGGTGTAAACTGGTCCATTGGCAGGGCCGATAATCCTGATCCTGATTCAACATGGGTATTGCCAACCATGCAAAAACAAGGTTATCCCATTCGTTATTTTCCAAGCGATTTCAGAATGGGCGATCCTTACCTTCCTGCCAGCCCCGATCCTAAATTATTTTCTCATAACGGAAAGCTGTATTACATGCCATGGGAAACAACAGTGTGTTTAAGCCAAAAATGGTTTTATCATACAAAAGATACGCTCTATAAATCAGTGGATGAACTGGTGAATCTTTATCATATCGCAACAGATCAAAACAATATTCTTATTCTTGATGCACCACCAAACCGCCATGGCAAACTCAGGGAAAAAGACAGGGAATTGTTATTTGAGCTAAGAGATAAGTTGGGTTTAGCTTTACACTAAAAAAGTTGCTCGGTTTATCAATTTGCTCAGCGACCTGGTTTTATTATTAATAACAGTAACAAAGCCCTAGTTGTTATTTTTAGAGAATGAAACGTAAAAAGACTGTTACCCGCATACTGCTTTTTCTTTTCCTCGCATCGCTTTGTTATGGTATTTATTACTGCTGGTTTTCTTTTCCCATCATCAGTGGGTACAGTGCTAAAAATGCCTGCTCCTGTGCTTTTATACAGGGACGCACCAAAGAAAGTATCACTAAAGAAGAATTGGGATCATTCCCGCTTTCGATAGGAAGTATTGAAATCAATTACAAAGATTCTTCTGTCACGGGATCTGTTTTGGGTGTGGCTAAACGCAAGGCTATTTATAGAAGTGGCTTGGGTTGTACGCTGGTAAATAATCTTTCCGAAAATGAAATTCGGTCGCAAAAATTTTCAGTACCAACTTTTCAGAGCACAACAGATACTTCGTGGGGCACATGGGGCGATAGCCTGCCGCTGAACAAAGCGAAGCTTAATGAAGCTATTGCCATAGCCTTCAAGGAACGTTATAAAGATAAACCTGTTGATACGAGAGCACTGCTGATGATCTACAAAAACAAGATCATCACAGAGAAATATGCTGCAGGCTACAATGTGAATTCTATGTTCCTTGGATGGTCAATAGCTAAAAGCATAACAGGTGCACTTATTGGAATATTGGTGAAGCAGGGGAAGCTAGATGTTAAACAGTTAGCACCGGTTAGCACATGGCAGCAATCAAACGACGGAAGAAAACAAATACGCATTGAAGACCTGCTACAGCAAACCAGCGGCTTGAAATTTAAAGAGGATTATACCAGCTACAGCAATGCCACTAATATGTTGTTTAATAAAGGCGACATGGCAGCTTATGTTGAAAGTCTTCCATTGAAAACAAAGCCGGGAACTGAGTTTTATTATTCGAGCGGGAACAGTAATGTTCTTTCACGCATTATACGCAATGCTGTTGGTGAAAAGGATTATCATGCTTTTCCCTACAATGAGTTGTTTTATAAGCTGGGCATGTATCATACACTGATGGAGCCTGACGCCTCCGGAACTTTTGTAGGCTCATCTTACATCTGGGCATCTGCAAGAGATTATGCTAAGTTTGGAATCCTTTATTTGAATGATGGAATATGCAATAGGGAACGCATTTTACCCGAGGGATGGTTGCAAAAAACAACGACTGCACCTGCCAGCAACCTTCTTAAAAATTATGGGTACCAGTTTTGGCTGAATGGTTTAAAGAAAAATGATCTTTCAAAAAAAGAATTTCCGCAGATGCCGGATGATTTTTTCTATGCAGATGGATATAAGGGACAGCGCATTTACATTGTTCCTTCAATGCAATTGGTAGTAGTAAGATTTGGCTTAAACAATTTTGATGAACAGGCTTTTTTGAATTTGCTTGCCCAAGCTTTTCAAAAAAGTTGATGAAGTTTACACAGGTAAATCATAACAAGGCCGACAGTTTAGAAAAAGATGAGAGAGTTGATGTTGGTGTTCACAACAAAATCTACCACACATTGAAAATGTGCTGTATCAACAGTACCACTTTTGCTTTGCCTTTTAAAGGTGAATAGCCAGCATCAATAAGAATGGGAATGCAAATGCAGAAACTAATCAGGTAGATGATCCTATGTTTTTTGGCGGCCATCAACGCAATGTTATAAGAACTGAAAGAGAATAGTTATACGTTTCAGCAGGGGGCAATTTATTTTTAGTAGCATCCGATTCAGTGTTACTTCAAACTATAAAGCACAGAAAATGCCAGTCCCCGGTTGTTAACCCGGTAGTAGGTCCTCCTATCTACATCTGTTATGCCATATACATATTTTATGTTCAAGCCAATCGTTTTATAAAATGAATAGCCGATCATAGCATTAGCTCCAACGTCAAGTGATTTATAGTAAGGGTTTTTATAAAATTTATTGTCAACACCTTCTTCGCGGGCAGATATTTTTATACTAATTGCCGGTCCTAATCCAAAATGAAGTTTCTCAATGTTGTATTGGATAAATGCAGGAATTTCGATCGTCTGGATTCTATCCTTAAAATAACCTGTTGTTGCCCCTGAGATATTACCGTTAGCATCAACAATAAAATCCGTCCTCAGATACTCAGTCTTTGATCCAGTTGAAGCGTAATTTAATTCCATTGCAAACCTTAACCTGTCGTTAAGTGTATGTTTCATAAATGCACCAATCTGAATGCCGGCTAATGGTTTTGTTTCACTGCGATCAGCAGGATAGCCTGGAGGGCTCACTTTTTTATATTGATTTGAAAGATTAGCACCCGCCTTTAACCCAAGGTTGCGTTTGCCCAACAGAAATTATTGAAACCAATATTCCAATAAACAACCCGATCACCTTGTACACCATAAGAAGTTAGTATTGCTCGTAACAATTGTCTTAAGTCTCCTAATTCAGTAAAGGTCTACAATTAACTATAAATATCTTAATTCATATTGCTGTCCTTCAACTTATGTTATTGGATACGTGATTTGATTTCAGATCTTAAGCGGTACATGGTCCTTCAATCCAGTTCGTTCACCAATTGTTTTAAGCGGCTGATGTTTTTGCCATAACGGTGTTTTACCGCCAGATGTGTTACAAAATAAAATACAGCAAATAATACTACATAAGTCATCAACCTCGTTGTCAGAGGTTCGGCGTACCATTCCGCAAGTTCTTTACCCCAATACATTAAAGTTTCTACCAGCGCTATAAATACAACTACCATGCCCCTGGTAAATATCAAACGAAAGTGAAGGCCTTTTTCGAGCGTGGTTACTTGTTTTTGTAAATGCTCTTTTACTGAAATATTCATTGTTTGTAATCTGCCTAATAACTTGTAATTGTAATAAAAATAACCAGTCATAGAAAAGGCAAAGACCAGGAGGAAAGAAAAAAGAATAATGAAAGTAACGCCGTGGTGATGCGGAAATCTTGATAAGGCAATGGCGATGACCAAAGGCACAATGATCATTCCTCTTTTAAAACGGTTTCTCAGCTTAATCAGGGGGCCTGTTTCTTTATCGTTTATAAGCGATTGAATATCTGTTGCAGGAATTTGCATGCTTTCCGCAGATCGCTTCCATCCCTGTTTAAGTTCGTCAAGTTCCATGATGAATTTATTTTGTCAGTTCTTTTAACTTGTTTTTGATACGATTCATTTTTACTCTGAGTGCTCCTTGCGACATGCCTAAAATTTCTTCCATTTCTTCATAACCACGATCTTCCAGGTAGAGCATTACTACTGCTTTTTCAATTTCATTGAGTCGTTCAATGGCCTTGTACAACTGATGCAATTGCTCTTCGGCCGCTGTGTCTCCTGTGTCGGCAACATTCGCCGGCAGGGCAGCGGGTTCGTAGGATTGAATAAAATTCTTTTTTCGTCTTAGTAAGCTTATGGAGGTGTTGATGGCTACTCTATACAACCAGGTGCTGACCTTTGACTCTCCCCGAAAACCTGGAAAAGCTCTCCAAAGCTGCAGAACAATGTCCTGGAAAAGGTCTTCGCGGTTACTGTGGGGAAAGGCATATATGCTGCAAACTTTACGTATCAACAACTCATTGTCTTTCACAAGTTGTTCAAATTGTTTGGAAATATCATCCTGTTGCAAAGAAGTGTGTTTGATAATTATAGTCGCAACATAGGTGGTTTTGTTACAGTCTCACAAAAAAATAAAAAAACAGCGCCAGCCTGTAACAAAAACTAACAAAAGGCTACTGATATGAAATAAAACTTTAAAAATGAGCTCGCATACTACTATTGTTTTTTCGCTGCTGATCATCATATTATTTGTTGTAAAAAGAAAGAGAAAACAGTAATAAATATTTTAAATACACCCGGTAAAACTTATGCAATGTTTTTCTTTTTGTATTTCTGCCTGTTGATGTTTATCTGGTTTTGGGTTGTTTTTTTATGAACCGAAGAATGCTTTATGCCCCGATGCTCTACTCTTTGTTAGGCAATTGGCGGCATCGGAGCATTTATACAATTTGATCGATAAAAATATCATGGTGATCTTTATAACTATTGGCGATATGCACTAATGCTATGGTTGGACGGAAATGGGCATGGTTTTTCACCAGGATATTTTATAGTTCAGTCACATGGTAAGCATATTAAATAAGATAACGTTTGTTGGTAACGGTAATATACGGTACTCCATCTGGTTTTTTTACTTAGACAATGAACGCAAAAATTCTGCTTTTTAGAAAAAAGTCCTTGCATTATTATTAATTAAACAAGGATCGAAATAAATTCGTGAAGTAATCCAAAGTACTATCACTAACTGCAGTCCTATGAAGCCGCAATCCGTACAGAGCATAATTGCATTTATCGCTGCGCTTTTCACCTGTTCTTTTTCCCATGCGCAAAATATCAGCGTTTCTGCTTCGGCAGTTTGGATGACTGATTTTTCCAAAGACACAGTTTTTAATGTCACAGGTACGCTGGGCGGCTCCGGAAATATATTTACGGGGAACAATTTTGGCGTTCATGTACCTAACACTCACACCCTGGTTTTTCGAGGGGGACAGCTAACAACTCATTCCACTTCCCTCGCATCTGATGTTTGTACTGCCCGTATGTATTATAGGGTTTACACGCAAGGTGGAACCCCGGGAGCCTTTAATGAAATTGATTTCTTCTTTGGAGAAGATTGCGAATTTCCGCCGCAGTTTAATTCAGGTGGTTCCTGCGCTGTTGGGGACCAGAAGTTTGATCTGTATATCCCGGATGGAACAACAGATCCATATGCACCTATGGATCTTACCACACTTCCTGTAGGTAACTACATCATAGAAGTGTATTATGAAATTGATGGATTAGCTGATTGTGCACAGACCGTGATTTTAAACAATGGGGGGAATAATTATAAAGCCAGTTTCTCTATTCAAAACCCTACACTTAGCGGGACAAGTCCTACTACATGTAATGGCACAGATGGATCGATTACGATCGGTGGTCTGATGCCCAACGCAACCTACCTGGTTAGTTATACAGATGATGGCAGTGTTGTTGGTGCAACCGGTTTTACCTCAAATGCATCAGGGCAAATTAATATTACCGGACTCAATGCAGGTATATACTCGGGTGTCAAACTTGTGTACAGTGGTACTGCTATAAATCTTACGGGTACTGTTACCCTATCTAATCCGACTATTGTACCCAAGTTTAAAAAGTTTGATCCTTTTTGTGCGGGAACAACTGCTCCTGTTTTGTCCACTACCTCGCAGAACGGTATTACGGGAACATGGAACCCGTCTGTAGTAAATAATCAAAGTTCGGGAACGTATACTTTCACTCCCGATGCCGGACAGTGTGCATCAAGTGTTACCATAGATGTTGTTGTGAACCAGCCGGTAACACCTACGTTCAGTTTCGGAACCTCGCTCACATTGTGCCCGGGTGCCACTCCGCCTGTGCTTTATAAGCCATCTGACAACGGCATTACCGGTACATGGAATCCTACAACAGTAGATAATCAAAACTCAGGAGTATACACATTTATACCCAATCCCAATCAATGTGCAAATGGAACAACATTTACGGTAACGGTTAAGGCCGATGTAATACCAACTTTTAGTTTCGGAACAGCACTCACAATTTGCGAAGGCAGCAGTGTGCCTGCGCTGCCAGCAACATCTGTTAATGGTGTTAATGGTACATGGACTCCTGCAACAGTGAATAATCAAAATTCAGGCACTTACACATTTACGCCTGCCGCAGGGCAGTGTGCAGCAACAGCTACCTTCACTGTAACGGTTAATTCTCCTATAACACCGGTGTTTAGTTTTGGCACTACACTTTCCATTTGTGCAGGAGGGAGTGTGCCTGCACTGCCAACGACATCTACAAATGCGATCAGCGGAACATGGAGTCCTTCAACAGTGGACAACCAGGCATCGGCTGTTTATACATTCACACCTACCGCGGGGCAATGTGCAACAACAGCCACGTTTAATGTAACGGTAGGAGCGGCAAATACGCCAACATTTAGCTTTGGTACTTCGTTAAGTGTTTGCAGCGGGGGAAGTGTCCCTTCATTACCTGCAACATCAACCAATGGAATTACAGGCACATGGAGCCCTGCAACGATAAGCAATCTTAGTGCAGGCACTTACACATTTACGCCTGATGCAGGACAATGTGCTCTTTCCACTTCTCTTAACGTAACGGTGAGCCCAAACATAACACCGTCATTCAGCTTTGGAAGTGCTCTCACTATTTGTGCGGGAAGCAGTGTGCCTTCCTTACCGAATACTTCAGATAACGGCATCAGTGGTACATGGAGTCCTTCGGTTGTAAACAATCAGAATTCAGGTACGTACACATTCACGCCTTCAGCCGGTCAATGTGCTACAACAACAACGTTTACAGTTAATGTTAACCAGGCTGTAATGCCGACATTCGCTTTTGGAACATCACTTTCTATTTGTTCAGGCGGAACAGTTCCAACACTTGTAAATACATCATCGAATGGTATAACGGGCACATGGAGTCCATCCGTTATAGACAATGTCACTTCTGCAACGTATACTTTCACGCCAACAGCCGGGCAATGTGCAGCGACGACAACTTTTAGTGTTACGGTGAACCCGATTATAACTCCCGCGTTTAGTTTTGGAACATCGCTTTCTATTTGCGCAGGTGCAACTGTTCCCGTACTTCCAACCACTTCTTCAAATGGAATTAGCGGAACATGGAGCCCCGGTACGATAAGTAATCAAAATACAGGAACTTATACATTTACGCCTGATGCAGGACAATGTGCCGGTTCAACTTCACTAACGGTAACCGTTACCGCAAATGCAGTTCCTGCATTTAGTTTTGGTACTTCGCTGACGGTCTGTGCGGGCAGTACTGTTCCTGCCTTGCCAACAACATCAACAAACGGAATTTCGGGTACGTGGAGTCCTTCGGTAGTAAGCAATCAAACGACGGGGACTTATAAGTTTACACCATCTTCAGGACAATGTGCCACCACTGCAAATTTTGTTGTTACTGTAAACCCGGTTGTAACGCCGACTTTCAGCTTTGGTACATTTCTGAATATTTGTGCAGGCGCCAATGTTCCTTCATTGCCTGGTACGTCATCTAACGGAATCACAGGTACATGGAGTCCTGCTTCAATCAGCAATCAAAATTCAGCTACATACACATTTACGCCTTCTGCGGGTCAATGTGCAAGATCAACGACGCTGATAGTAACAGTCAACTCAAACATTCAACCCACATTCAGTTTTGGAACCTCTTTAACTATTTGTGCGGGAAGCAGTGTGCCAACGCTTTCCCCAGTATCAACAAATGGAATTACAGGAATGTGGTCACCTGCAGTTGTTAGCAATCAAAATTCAGCCACATATACATTTACGCCCAACGCAGGCCAATGTGCTGTTACAGTAAATTTTGTTGTTACCGTAAATCAAAACACTGTTCCTACATTCAATTTCGGGACAGCCATCACCATTTGTGTTGGCGGCAGTATTCCATCTTTACCAACAACATCTAATAACGGAAAAACGGGAACATGGAGTCCCGCAATTGTGAGCAATCAAACATCAGGGACCTACACATTTACGCCAAATGCCGGCCAATGTGCATCGGCAACAACACTCAGTGTTACGGTTGTTCCTGTGCCAACAGTGAATGATGAAGCTGATGTTACGGTGTATGATGGTGCTTTTGTTCCGGCCCATACGTTTACAGGTACACCAGCCGGCGTAAGTTTCAGTTGGACGAACTCCAACAGTTTTATCGGTCTCACTACGTCAGGTACAGAAAGTGTTCCTTCATTTACTGCGACTAATTTATCGGGAGATCCTATTAAGGGAACTATTACCGTTACACCGGCAAACAATGGCTGTACAGGTACGGCAAAGAGTTACGTCATCACTGTGATGCCACTTGATAAGGAAGTATTTATCGCCAATGTATTTACACCAAATGGTGATGGCAGGAATGACATCTTGTACGTTCGCAGCAATTATATTAAGATCATGGAAATGCACATATTCAATCAATATGGCCGGGAGATTGAATTGATCACCGATCCTAAAAAGGGATGGGATGGAAAATATAAAGGAACGCCACAGCCTGTCGGCGTTTACATGTACACGCTAAAGGCAACCATGATGAACGGAAACCACATTCAACTAAAAGGAAATGTAACGTTGTTACGATGAACATTCAATATCATATTCTATGAAACGAACTATATCCTATTATAAAACTAAAATCAACCTGATGAAAGGGGCTTTGATTTTTCCGGTTTGCATGATGATTGCCGTGCAACAGTTGTCGGCGCAAACCGATCCTCATTTTACGCAGAACTATACGTACCCAATGTATATTAACCCGGCAATGGCAGGCCAAAACGGTGGCGACTACAGGGTGTCGGCTATTTACAGAAGCCAGTGGAGTGCAATGGGCAGTCCTTACCGCACAACCGGTTTATCTGCCGATGCAGGCACATCCAATAATCTTGCGCTAGGTGTTAACCTGCTGAACCAGTCAGCGGGTGATGCAGGATTTAATTATTTCAACGCTTACGCGTCAATTGCATACACAGGCGTAAAGTTTGGAAGGAGAGATGATCATCATGTGGTGTTTGCGATGCAGGCAGGTGTATTGAACAGGCATGTCAATCAAAGCAAATTTAAATGGGATGATCAATGGAACCCTATCACAGGATACAGTGCATCCAATGCAACATCAGAAAGCTTCAATAAAACTTCGGCAACAACACTCGATATGGGAGCAGGAGCATTTTACTATGATGCTTCTCCGGGTAAGATACTGAACCTTTTTGGTGGTGTTTCTTTTTATCACATAAACAAACCGAGCGACCCGATTGTTTCAACCGAGAGTACAGAGCTGAATACGATACCGATGCGATATAGTATTCACGGAGGCCTCAATATTAATCTGCCGGGTGGGGCAAATTTTATTCCCCATGTTTTATATAATCAGCAAGGCAATGCCAGGGAACTTACATTGGGCATTCACGGACAGAAAATGGTAAATCAAGAAACTGCCGTCACAGCTGGTTGCTATTATCGTATCAGAGATGCAATATCGCCTTGTGTTGGAGTGGACTACAAAAATTTTTTGATTGGTGTAAGTTATGATGTGAACGTTTCAAAAACCGGAGCCATGACAAGAAATATGAACAGCTTTGAATTAAGCTTTTCATATGTCATGAAAAAAAAGAGCGGGGACAATGGTAATGTTGTTCAGCCGCCGCTGTAGTTCAGCAGAAGAAATCGATTATCTGCCTTTATCGCACGAAAATGATTTGGTTCTATTTCAGTCGCTGGCGTCGGCAATGCATCCATGACATTTGCGTATGTCAGCATGAGAGCTAAATAGTAAGCCCCCCAAGTTTGCCAATTCTTTTTAATCGTGGCGAATACCTCTGGCTAAAGCTTATAAGCCTTTCAGAAAAATTGTGTCGTACAAAAGTCTCGAGCAGATCGAGGCTTTGACGTTTGCAAGCTGGCTTATTGCAAGCCCGAGCCAATCTTTGGCCGGATAAAAAATAGGGTTTGGCATGTATAGGCCGCGGTGACATATATGGACCAGCATCGTTAAAGATGAAAGACTATGGATAGCTAACAAATTTTTTATCTGAAGTAATAATGGCTGACTGGAAAGAAGAAATGAACTAACTTAAATCTGTTTATACATTTCTCGTGAAACGTTTTATTCCTTTAATTCTATGTACTGCTTTGGTGTGTGGTTGCGCCGGGGCATAAGACTTCCATGCCGCGATGGAAGACATTGCCCGAACTCCCTCCAATGCCCGTTGCCGACGAGAATGGATTTGCACCGGTGAATGACATTAAGATGTATTATGCCATTTTTAATAAGAATGGTAGTAATCCGGTGATTTTGCTGCATGGCGGATTAGTGAGTTCAGACTATTGGAGTTTCCAGGTGCCTATGCTAGCCAAAAGGCATAAAGTAATTGTGGTGGATAGCCGCGGTCACGGTAGAAGTAGCATGTCCCACCAGCCCCTAAGCTATGAGTTAATGGCGTCTGACGTGCTTAGTTTAATGGATTATTTGAAATTGAACAGAACATCCATAGTTGGTTGGAGCGATGGAGGTATTATAGGATTGCTCCTTGCCATGCAACGTCCTGACAGGGTAGAAAAGCTTTTTACTTACGGCAGTAATTATAATCGTTCCGGTTATAAAACAGAGTCACAGGATTCTGTCATGGCCGCTCGCTTTATGTCGCGGGTACAGGAAAATTATAGAAGGCTTTCACCAACACCTGAAGGGTTTTCGGACCTGAGAGCTGCCCTTGGAAAAATGTATGCTATCGAACCTGACTTGAAGGTAGAAGAATTAAAGGCAATCCAGGCGCCAACAGTAATTGCCTGCGGCGAGTACGAACAGTTCATTAAAAGAGAGCAGTTTGAAGAGCTAACACGCCTGGTACCGAATGCAAAACTTGTCGTCATCCCTAATGTAGGTCACGGAGGGCCTACACAGGGCCCTGTTAAGTTTAATAAAGCAGTAAAAACTTTCCTTGATGGTAAATGAACTGTTGTTACACAAGATGCAACAAGTATAAAGAATTTGATCCTTTTAGTTTTTGAGAATAATAATCACAAGTACGCCCCAACAAGCAGAAAGACCATGCAAATCAATGTTAGCATGATGAGTAAGGGTACAATAAACTTAAACCATGTTTTAAGACTAATATTTACCATGGCAAGACTTGGCAAAATAAGTCCTGTTGGCGCCAGGAAGGACATTAGTCACCATTCATGTGCGAGTTCACAACTTCTCTTCCCGGGATATTTACGATTATAGCTAAAGCCCCAATAAATGGCTTATGAAAAAAGATCGGTTGAACAGGTAAGTAAAAAATCTGGGCATGCAAACCTGAGTTATTCGGCAAATGCTATTGAATATAAAAATAAAGCAAGCCGCTTTTAGCAATTACAATAGCAACTCCGCTCTTACAATTATGGTCATTTGAAAACTTGCGATAGAACGAATAAACTTCACTGTAACGGCCAACAAGAGCTATAGCATGATAATTGCGGAACCTTACAAATGTTTGTTGAAGCTTAAAAACATTTATGGCTCCATTACCTGACCTTTCGCAGCCATCATGGTTTTTAGCCGTCCTATTGGCCATTTTTGTTGTGATTGTGGAACGATACTTTTTGATCGCAGGGCTGTTTTGTCTTTTCTTTTATAGGCACTCGCCGGAAAAATGGCAACAACGAAAAATTAACCATCGAAAATATTCAGCGCAGCAGTTTCGAAGAGAAGTAGGGTGGAGTACAGTAACTGCTTTTATTTTTTTCAGTTGCCGGTGCGCTGTGTACCATACTGTGGCAGAAGGGATCGTTGAAAGTTTATACAGACCCAAATGAATACGGCTGGTGGTGGCTACCCTTAAGCCTGGTTATATCCGTTTTAATTCACGAAACTTATTATTACTGGTTGCACAGGTGGATGCATCATCCAAAAGTTTTTCGCATTGTTCACAATATCCATCATGAAAGCAACATCACTTCGCCATGGACAGCGTTTTCTTTTCATCCGTTTGAAGCTTTATTGCAGGCAGGTTTCCTTCCTCTTTTATTTCTGGTAATGCCCATGCACCTCTAGTGCTGATCATTTAGCTAGGCCTGATGACCGTTAGTAGTGTGGTCAATCACCTGGACATAGAAATCTACCCAAAAAAATTTCATGAGCATTTTATCGGCAGATGGATTATTGGAGCTACGCATCACTCACTCCATCATAAGCAATTCAGGTACAACTTCGGTTTATATTTTACTTTCTGGGACAAATGGAAGCAAACAGAAAGCCCTGTGTTCAAAAAACTATTTGAAGAAAAAACGGGGACCAGGGCTTCTCTAAATAAACAGCCCTGAAAGCATGCAGATGTAAAGCTTCGCACTGAATCAGGCCAACATCCTGAAAGACGACAGACTACGGATAGCTTTCGTACTGACCACTGTCATTTCGAGGGTATGCAGAAATACTTTCATTGCGCACGTTTTAAATTTTTTTTTCTTCAAAATCAACCCGTCGTGAAAAAAATATTTTTATTCGTTGCTATTTTCTTTGCAGTGAAAGAAGCCGCATCCCAGCGAAAGATTCAGCTTGAAGTGCAGGCCGGCACAACCATTAATTTCAGAAGCCCGTTAAAGATTGAAAGGGCAGGCCACGAAACTTATACCATTCATGCCCGCTACAAAACACATTCTTTCAGATCACCGTACTACTATGTAGTGTACCTGGGATTGTGGAATAAGGATAAAACGGCCTGGGGCTTTCGTTTCACCCATCAAAAAATCATTTTGCAAAATCCCAATGCAAGCCTTACGCATTTTGAAATTTCTCACGGTTACAACATGCTCGTGCTGACCCGCAGTTGGCAAAACAAATGGTTTATGTGGCACGCTGGGGCAGGTGTTGTCATTGCACACCCCGAGAGCATTATTGATGGTGTTGGGTTTGTTGGCAAGGGGCGGGGCTATTATCTTTCAGGCGTAGCGGCGGAAGCAGGTATTGGCAAACATTTCGACATTACCAAATGGCTTTATGCAACAGCGGAAACAAAATTTTCAGCAGGATGGGCAAGAGTGCCTATTAATGGCGGGCATGCCACTGCTCCCAATGAAGCTTTTCATTTTGCCGGGGGCCTTGGTTTAAGATTCTAATTTCTTTTGATCGATATCATCGCACCTCCCAACTAAAACTTTTAAGCGAATCATCGAAGCCGCTAATTAGGGCTGGTGAGAAAACGAATCAGTAAAGAATAAAAAAAGCCCGAATGAAATTCATTCGGGCTTACAATCCGTCCAGCTTTGTTTCTCTGTTTTAATATGAAAGCGGACGCAAGAAATTTCCATTCATCACTCTTTTAGAAATTTTATTTTGGTATCTATATTCTGTGCAATCTTTTTACCTTGTTTCCAACCCTCTTCAATGGAGTAACGGATGTGAATACCGCCATACAATCTTGACATGCCAATCTCTTGTGCCATTGCATCAAAAGAAGCATAGTTTCTTGAACCAAGGTTTACGGGCCCATTCCCCAGGTCGGCCATCACGCCTTCGTAAGTGCGATTAATAAATGGCGTGTTGCTGCCATACAAAGAACTGAGTGCATATGCCACACTGCTGCTGAAAACTGCATGATTGGATGGAAAATCAGGATATGGGGGCGTTGGAATGTACGGTTGCCACGCAGGACTGGCGCCCGGTGCAATGACCGAACGAATGAACTGGAAAGGCCTTTCATTCAGATAAGTGAATTTGGCTTTGAATGAACCGGTAGTCGCATCAAAAAGTGAAATGCCGGTTTTGGCATAGGTTAACGCAGCCAGGTCTAATGCCGGATTAAACTGTTCTATTACCTGCTTCAGTATAGAAATATAATGAGCTCCTGCAGGATAGCCTGGATTCACATCATTATAATATTTGGCTAATAACTTTTGTTGGGTGGTGAGATGCTGCGATACCTGGTATACTTCGTTGTATTGGGCATAATACGGCGAACCCGGATTGGTGCTGTACGGAGGCGGAGGTGGTGAAACGGTATTATCAATACTGCCGGGTACCATCAGGCGGTTGTAACCCCAATAAGGAAAGCCTATTGCGCCGCCGGGTGTTTCGGGCTGCCACATACCCGGAAAAGCTGCTGGTAACTGGTAAGCAGTGGTAGGCCAACCAGCATTATCTGTTTTTGACCATTCAAAAATCCGATCAGCAATTTCTTTTCCAAATGACACAGACCTCTCAAAAACTTCATCACCTACTTCGGCACGGTAAACTGCATTTAATTCATTTTCCAGGTTTGTCACCGCAGTGGCATTGTAAGCAGCGGTTGTACTGAAAAATTTTTTTGTCATTGTTGCAAGTGCTGCATGAGCGCTGGCAGGCCAGTAATAGGCAAAACCCGGGACAACAGCGGGTAAGGCTGGCATATCAGTGAGCTGTCCGTAAAGGGATTGATAAGCGGGCATTCCTGGTACAACCGATTCGTACAGGGCCACCCCTGTATACGCCATATAGCGTCCTGCATTCAAACCAAAAGGATTGCCCGAAGGCCTGTAAAGCATAGAAGTTTGTACCGATAGCCACCTCTTTACAACATCTGAAGAAAATGTTTGGGTTTGCTTGAGGTGACCATTTGCGTCATTGTTGCGGGCACGTGCCGTTGCCTGTTGCTCCTCCTGGGTAATCTCTTTTTTCTGGCATGAACCCAATGTGATGACAACGAGCAAGATTACTACTAATCTGGTTTGTAATTGTGAGAACATAAAAGCTGGTTTTAGATGAGAAAGGTTTGTTGACGATAAAAAGGTAAACGCAAGGCATTATCGTTTCCAATTATAATCGACAGGAATGCCGATAGGCGGCGATATAGCGAAGAGTAGCGGCCTGATGGTGTTTGCTGTAATTTTCTGCTGTTGGTCGATAATTCTTGCATTTCGTCTATACTGCTGAAAAAGCATCAGCAAATCGGTAAATTGTGTTAGTAAGGAAGCTGCTTTTGCTCAGGGCAAGCCGGTTTTTAATCCAGTGGCAAGAAGGCAAATTGTATGAAGAATTAAAACCAGAAATCAATGCCAGCAGGTAAAGAATTTATTTTTTCTTCAAAATACAGGATAGCCAGGCATGTTTTGTTTTGGTTGTCCTGGCATTTGGGGTGGACCTGCTTCCTGACACTGCTTTGGCCACCATTCATTGACAACTATATTCGCATTGGAGTTTGGATCCCGGCGTTTATCATCTACAGCTATCCTGTTTCATATATTGCTATTCCAAAGCTGCTCCTGAGAGGAAAATACCTGATACTTCTTAGTTCACTCATTTCCTGGCTTGCGGCGGGGTGGTACCTGAGCGTCTATTATCTTAAGTATGTGTCTCTTCCTGTGCTGGTCCGGATGCATATGCCCCCCGGTGATGATTATGCGTGGCAATGTTTTCTCTGCGTGATAACGGCCACGGCTTGTTTTTCTGCATTGTGTCTGGGTAAGCAGTGGTTACTAAAGCAAAGAGAATTGCTCCAGGCGGAGAAGGAAAAAATGACTGCACAACTGCAAGTGTTGAAAGCACAATTGCATCCGCATTTTTTATTCAATACACTCAACAACATTTATTCTTTTGCCCTTGAAAATTCGCCTAAGACGCCCCAGCTAGTCCTAAAATTGTCATCGCTGCTTAGTTACATGCTCTACGATTGTAAATCGGATGAAGTGCTGCTGGAGAAGGAAGTGGAGGTCATGAAAAACTATATTGGCCTTGAGAAGGAGCGTTACGGAGAAAAGCTGGACATTTCTGTGAATATAGAAGGAGATATTCATGACAAGTATATAACACCATTGCTCATATTGCCTTTCCTGGAAAATGCTTTTAAACACGGCACATCTGAACAACTGGAACGGCCGTGGATGAGTGTTGATATTGTTGTAAAGGCCGATACACTTAAGTGCAAAGTAGTAAATAGTAAGAATGAGTTGTTGCCATTTCACGATAATGGTGTTGGTATCAACAATGTGAAGAAACGTCTCGAGTTTTTGTATCGTGGAAAACACGAATTGAAACTTGCGGATGAGGGAGAATTTTTTGCAGTAGATCTTGTGTTGGAATTAAACGCTGACAAAATGATGCCGGTGATCTCTGTAAAAACGCACAGAGAACCGGCAAGAATGACTATTGTATGAAAATTCGCTGCTTGTTAATAGATGATGAGCCTCCGGCTTTGAGAGTGCTTCAATCCCACATTACAAAGATTGGCGGATTAGAGGTGGTAGGCGCTTGCAGTAATGCTGTAGAAGCAATTGAGGTTTTGCATAGAAAGACGGTTGATGTAATGTTTCTCGACATCAAAATGCCTAAGATACTCGGCACTGATTTTCTACGCAGTTTATCACATCCCCCAAGAGTAATTTTTGTTACGGCCTACCGCGATTATGCAGTGGAAGGCTTTGAACTGGATGCAGTGGACTACCTTGTAAAACCTGTTTCGTTTGAACGCTTTCTAAAAGCGGTCAACAGGTTAAGAAGATCAGCCGACACACCACCTCCGGACGAACAGGAATTGTATGCGCCTAATCCCAATGCTTTCGTTTATGTAAAGGCCGACCGCACTATGCAAAAGATCATTTTAAATGATATTCTATACATTGAAAGCTGGAAAGACTATGTGAAACTCTTCTTTACCAACGGCAAATATTTATTGGTGAAACAGCCTATTAGCGCCATAGAAAGCCTGCTCTCGGTTCATAAATTTCTCCGTGTGCACCGCTCTTATATTGTTTCGCTAAACAAAATTTCAGGATACAACAGCACTACTATCAAACTAAGTTCAACTGATATTCCCATTGGCCGTTTGTATAAACAGTCTGTTATGAATCAATTGACCGTCTGATTGAAATTTTTAGAAGTTTACACCGTGCGATATTTTCACTATGAGTTTTACATTGTTGAAAATTTGGAAGAGGGTCCCTCAATGTTGGTGCCCCCGCTACGTTGATATTATTGGTTGTTTGTCTCGTTGGTGCAGTCGCCAACGAGGGCTGGAGCAAGCATTATTGGAGCTGTCTTCTTTTGGAATTGTTACCTATGTATTTCCTTAACTGGATCATGTTGCTGGGCAGCGTCATTTACTGTTACATTTTCACCAGCCGTCAGTAGCCATTTCCCTTTCTTTTTTACATACACCAGGGTTGCGATGTCATTTGTATTGCCCATCTTATTGCCGCCTGGTGACGTAAACTCGCCATAGTAAGTAATGATATGTGCAACTGCTGTTTTTTTGTTGACGAAGCGGACCGTTACTGATTTAATATCAACGTCCACGTTTTTGAACATAGTATTATGAAAAGCCTGGTGTGCATATCGCACTTCCTCCCTTCCTTTCCACCACATGCCAACAATATTCACCCAATCAACATCGGCAGTAGTATAATTTTTCATGTCGGAAAAATCGTGTCGGTTCCAGCTGTTGATCATGGCCTGAATTTGTTTCTTTACAGCTGCTTCTCTCTTGTTAGTTTGCCCGTTTGTAAAAGAAAGCGTGCATGAAAAAAAACAAAACAATAGGGTTGTTTTCATATCAAAGGTTTGCCGTAAAACTAAATGCATAAGCTGCCTTCATCATAGTATAAAAACGACAACTAACAAAACAGCCGATTATTAAGGCTGACAGGTGTCTCGGCTAAAGCCTTTTCTATTTCGGAAGGGTTGGCGCCAGCAAATTCTTTAAAATCTTTTATCAAATGCATTTGATCGTAGTAGCCACAATGGTATGCAATTTTTGTCCAGCTTACTTGCGGTGAAGTTTCCTTTAATACCCAAGCATTGGCAAAACGGACCAGCCTTGAAAAGAATTTTGGTGAAAAACCCATCCGGTTTTTAAATACTCTTTCAAACTGGCGACTGCTCAGGCAGGCGTGGGAAGCAAAATCTTCTATTGCACCAAGACCGCCTTTATTGATCATCGCCGGGAGAACGGCATCAATAGGAAGTTGCGGCTTTATATTTTTTATTTTTTGAGATAGAAAATTTTCCATAATCGTTTTCATTTCATCAAAACCTGCTGCTTCGCAAACTTGTTCATTCACTGTACTTATTTCTTTACCAAAAAAATCAATCGCATCAACTGCAGTTATGCTTGCAAGTTCCACCATTGGAATTCCCAAAAGGCGATGTAATGCCCCGGGCTGAAACCCAATTTTAATAACAAGATGACGATGCCCCATAGTAATGGTTGATCTTTTTGTTTGCGGGCCAAGGATAATTGCAGAGGGTAATTGCTGTTTTTTTTCGTCATCATATTGAACATCCATCTTGTCAAAAGGATAGAAAAAAAGGCATTGTTCTGGCAAAGGCGGAAAAGGGAAGGCAGGTTTTGGTTTTGCTTTATCAAACTCAAAAAAGCTGATCATGATATTATTTACAACCGGCTGCAATAGTGGGTGCGGCTTATAAAAGCGTGTCTGCATGGATCTCGTTTCAAAAATGAAGCTAATGATTATGGGCCAGAATCTTTTTCACTTTTATATATGTCTTTCTTCGTTGCCATATGTTTTTCGTGACGGCAAGTCCACTCAAGATTCATTTGGTTGGAAAAACCCTTGGTCAGACGCTTCGCAAAAGTCTATAGCCTGGTGTTTTTATAACTTTACTGCCTTCTTATATAACTTCCAGCTTTTGTGGGCTTTTGCTTTTAAGATTAATGTCTCGTCGCCATTTTCCAGGGTAATATAATATTGGTCGCCGGATTCATTTACCACTTCAAAAAGATTGGAGATCCAGTACTCTGAGTAATTCTGTTTCAACTCCATTAATAGTTTCAAAGGAAGCTGTTCACAAACAATGTTACGTGTAACGGCCATTAATTCGCCATCAAGTGTATAAAAGGCATTCATAAACCGGTTATCTAAAAGAAAACTTGCCTTTACATAGGTTTCGGCGTATTGCCATTGAACGTTGGTTGCTTTATGGAAATCTCTATTCAGGGAGCTACTCGCTGATGAAGGAGTAGTAGCATCGGTAGCAAATAATGTTTGAGTTGCAAATACAATTGCGATAAGTAAAACAAGCTTTTTCATACTATTATTTTTTAAGGTTTGCATTTATTTACCGGCTATAGAAGGAAGGTCGTGCCAACATTCAATTGGATTGAAAAACAATCGGTTGCCAATTTCAAGAATAAATGCGGTGTTACATGATCGTGCAGCAGGTGTCCGGTTTTACAACAGTTTTGTGTTGCTTTCAGGAGCTCAATGTACCGACGTTATTTGATGCTCATTTGATATGATCGCAGACTCAGACCAGCTCGTGAAAAGATGGAAGACTACAATAGGGGTGGGGAAATATTTTTTTCCCTCTGGGTAATATCATACCTTACAAATTATCTGAAAAATTTCTTTCCCCACCCATTGAAGAAATTGTAACCTATTCAATTACTGATTCACCCTGGAACTATCATCCTGTAATATTGAAATATTTCTCGTTTTCGTTTCCTTCGATAGTGATTGACTGCGATCATCGCACTATATTATAAACAATAAAAACTACGACTATGCCAACAGTAATTATTCGTCACAAAGTGGGAGATTTTGATACATGGATTAAAGGCCGCCAGGATAGAATGGATCTTTTTGGACCTGTAACCAACGGGCTTCAGGAATTCCAGGACACCGATGATCCTAATTCGGTAGTTCTAGTAGCAGATGTAACCGATATGGATAAACTCAATGAAATGATGCAAAATCCCGAGGTGCAAAAGAAAAAAGATGAACATACCGTAATAGATCCTCTTATTATCTCAATGCCCTTAGCATAATTTTTTGGTTTAACGTCGTTAATAATGCCAATGTTTGCTTCGTCGCCAACGTTGTGTTGTTTGGTAATTATTCTCTTTGGTGCGGGGATGCCACAAGGGCTGTAGAAACATAGCTTCTCCTGTGCCGACGAGCTTCTTTTTTTATTTGTATGTGTGCCAAAGCTTTTCGTTCCAGAAAGGTTTTTGGTGACACTCGAGGAAACGCAGATTGCAAACAAAGTCAGCATCGGAAAATTTGGAAGACTGGCTATAACGTGGGCTGTGTTACTCGGCTTTTAAGCTATATGCAGTTTCCAATTCTTTAATTAATGAGGTTGCGCTGGCAAGTAGAGAATCGGACAAACTGATATGCTGGCGGATAAATCTTGAACGGACCAATTCAACATATTGATTGAACATAGCGTTATCGAGACTAAGCAATGGAGGATTTGTTTTCATAAACGAATCTGCTTTATAGTAATTGTCGGCAAGTTTAAGGTCTTGAGCAATGCTATTGGCAATATCGTTGTAGCGGAAATCAAAAATGCCAGCCCTGCTTTTTCTTACTTCCACATAAATTCCCTGTTCCTTTTCGTCATTTTGTTGCATTAGGCGGCAAAACCTATCGTAATCTGCTACATTGATGGCAACGGCCTTATTGAAAAAGCGTAAAGAACCTGAGCTTTTCATTTGCTGAAAAGTCGCATCGTTCGGAACAAAATAGCGGTGAGCTCCGCCCCACAATCCATACCAATATAATTTTCCGCTGGGTATTTTTTCGGGGTGGTCAGATGCAAGGAGTTGCATCAGGGTATCTATATTATTAGCGGCAAGTTTAAAATATTTATTGTACGACTTCAGTTGCGCCGTGTCCTGCTGAAGTTCTTTAAGCATGGATGATGCAAACTCTTTTGCGCGGTTATTTTCTGTAACGTGCTCGCGAATTGTTTCAGCAAGAAACCCAAGAAACACTGCAAAAAAGATCATAAAGAATTCAAGCAAGTATTCTCCCCATTTCTTTTTGTGCATTACGTGATGTGGATGCTTGTGTACTTCCATTGCTTCAGTTTGTGGTTCGATGTTCGGAGGTTGTGTTGCAGGCGTTGGTGTCTCTTGTTTTACATCAGTATTAACATGGGTTAATATTTGAGAGGCTGCAGGCTCATGACTTTCTTGCACTTTTGCAGGAATCAGCTTTTTCGGTCGTTCTTGCTCGTTTGTGTTTTGGTTTTCTTGCAAGTTGATGGCTTGATGATAGTAAGTTAGTAAAAAGATTGGATGTGCAGACTCAATGAGAGTTTGTGAGGGTTAGACACAGGAATAAACATCATTCATTTTAGTTTACTGCTGCAGCTGCTTATGTCCATGCCTGCTCTTGTTAATGATTCTCATTGACGCGGATGTCAACGAGGGCTATGGGAACAGTTAAAACAGTGATATTGTTTAAAAGGATCAACTTTAAAAAAACTATGAAGTATTCAGTAAGCGACGGTTTCCCATATTACATAGAATTAGTTGGAGACAATGACTATAGGCAATTGTTTCAGTCAGACAAAAACTTTTCCTTGCTAAAATCTCTTACCGAAGACCAGGCAAAACATCGTTATGCTCCCGGCAAATGGAGTATCAAACAAATCATCGGGCATATAACCGATCATGAGCGCATCATGATCTATCGCTCGTTACGATTCAGCAGGAGAGATAAAAACAGTTTTGCCCGGTTACGACCAGGAGGTATTGGTTAACAATAGCCGCTTTGATGAACAGACCTTAACAGAGTTGGTAAATGATTTCGAAAATGTGCGCAAAGCTTCAATAAGTTTTATCGGCTCTTTGTCCCATGCACAATTATCGTTTGGGGGAACAGTATGGAAATATGAACTTACCGTAGAGGCGTTTTTGAAAGCAACGATCGGCCATGAATTGCATCATGTAAAAATTATCGAAGAGAAATATTTGGCATAAGTATTCAGATATTGCGGTTTATGCTATTGCTTTCCCGACCCGTTTCGTTAGCAAATGTGTTAGCCAGGATTCGTCGCTTGCAGGATGATTTTCGCTACGACGAGTCCACGCAAGATTCATTTAATCGGGAGATCCAGTTGGTGACGATGTGGGAAAAGAAAACCTTATTCAAAGATGTCGTACTTTCTTTTTTCTTCCTTGTAATAAGGTCTAAGGTAAACAGTATCATTATTACTATACTTCAAAAATGTTTTGTTGTCTTCCATCTCGCCATCCGAAAATTGTGACTTATAGCAATCAATGGATCGCATGGCTGCATCCATTTCTTTGTTAGTGTATGATACACGTGTAGGCAGATAGTCCTTTTTTACAGTTTTCCAAAGACTTGTAATATACCTGCTTACTCCTTCTTTTAGTGTAGGCATGGCTGCTAAATTTTCTGTAGGAATCTCTGTATAGTACAACTGTTTTGGCCATCGGTTCCTGCCAGATTGGAAAAGTTCTGTGACAATGTTATGAACCATTCTATGGTCGGTATGCCCATAACCACCGCCCGGTCCCCATGTGATAACCGCGTCGGGCTGATACAGAGCAAAAATACTATCCAGCTTTTTACTTAACGGAGCTCCGGTGAAATCTTTGGCCAGGCTCTCATCACCTAACCCAAGAAAGACAGGTGGTTCAATTCCTAATACAGTGCAAACACATTTTGCTTCTGTAATTCTTGCTGCAGCCAGAGAATCTCCAGCCGGAATTTTTACGTGTTCTCTTATTCCCAACTCACCTTTTGTAGCAATAACGAGATAAACCTTATAACCGAGAGAGGCATAATGATTGAGCAATGGAGATACATTTATTTCGTCATCTGCATGTGCAAAAACTGCCATAATTATTTTAGCCTTATTCGAATGGGTATTTTTTTTGGACGAAACCAATAAAGAAATGCAGAGCATTCCAATGAAAGCTTTAATCATAACAGGGCTTTATTAAAGTTAGGCAGTTTTTTCCGGACAGGGGTCAGCCTGGTTGAGCGTTTCCTGCCGCTAGGCTCAAAAATTAAACTACATTCCAACCCGTCCGGTCAGGCGGGTATAACAATCCGGTTGCTCCGGCTTACAGACTGGCCGGCAATTGAAGATTTCAAAAAAGACTGCATAGCGCGGGACTATATAAGCTGGTTTTGCATTTATTTACCACTAATAGATACTATTCATGCAAATAACAGCTAATTAAACACTATCTTCACCCGGTTAATTTGAGCCTCGCATCAGTATTTAGTTAATTATTCTGCTTCTCTGCATCTTAGTTAGTTTCCTACTCTGCCTTTCTCGAATCTTTTTTAAAATTTAATCATTAAAAGAATGAACATTTATGTTTCAAACTTAAGCTTCAACGTTCAGGATGAAGACTTAAGAGAATTTTTTGCTCCTTATGGAGAAGTGACTTCAGCTAAAATTATCAATGACAGGGAAACCGGCAGATCACGGGGTTTCGGCTTCGTGGAAATGAGCGATGATGCGGCCGCTAAAAAAGCAATTACCGAACTGGACGGTGGCGATGTGGAAGGAAGAACCATTAAGGTTGTTGAAGCAAAGCCTAAAGAGAAAAAATCTTTTGGCGGTAGTTTCGGTGGTGACAGAAACTACAACAACGGCAACAGTTATAATAAGAACCGTTATTAATACGCTGTTTATTTTTGAAAGCCCCTTTAATGGGGCTTTTTGATATCTATCCTTGTTCAATAAAAAATAAAATCATGGAACAATTTTCAAAGCAAATAAAGGTTGGAAAAGAAACCAGGTTATTTCAATTCAAAAAAATTGAAGATGCCAATGGCGTAAAATTTTTTATCACTTCAGGACATTTAACCAAGGATGCTTTTGCCTGCAGCATGAAGCAAAATAAATATGATGCCGACTGGAAGCTGGTTCCGGGTTCTCAACGATGGTTGTACGAAATAGAAGAAACCCTGGCCGACGCCATAGCAAGCACACAAAACTAAGATAGACAGGACGAGCAATATTAAGGTTGACTATCTGATGAATAGTCAAATCTATTTTTCACTATTAAGAATATTAATCGAGGTGATATCGCTCTTTAAGAATCGCAATTACTTTCCTTGCATTCTCCAGTGCTGGTAAATAACCTACTCTTAGTAAACCATTCAATCCTTCTTCCCGGTGAGCTGCATAATTTAAATATTCCGTCCACTTTTGTGAATCATAGGTTACCAACTTTTGCTGGTGTATGATAAATGTATTGATGAATGTTCTTGGTGTTTTATAACTCAACACAGAGTCCATAATGTTAGCATCAAACAGCCCATACAGGTAGGGTGTTCCATTGCTTACAGTTTCCAGGTCAATTTGCGATGTGGATACCAGCCATCTTATCGATTGATCATAACGATTAATGGCATCCTCCAATTCATAGTTGCCAAAGAATCGTAAAGAACCGGAATTCTTCAACTGTTCCAGCGTAGCGTTGGTTGACTGAAAACCCCAGCGTCTGAACGCATAACGGCTATAGTAATAAACAGCTCCACCGGATACTTCCTTTATTTCTTTGCCTCTGCATAAATTTCTTAAGGTGTCTGTTTTTAAAGCAATGTCCCTGCTGATATTTATTGCCTCTGTCAGTCTTACAGTATCCTGCACCATATCCTGGTAAAGAGATTTTGCATAATGTTCTGCTCTTTCTTTTTCTACAATATGTTCTCTTATATTCTCAGCAACAAAACCTAAAAACACAGCAAGGAATAACATGAAGAATTCAAGCAGGTATTCGTTCCATTTCTTTTTGTGCATCACATGATGTGGGTGTTTGTGCACTTCCATTGATTCGGTTTGAGATTGATGATTTGTAGTTTCAGGTTCTGTGTATGGGATTTGAGGTTGGGTTGACTGAGCTGACGTTTCTTTTTTTACTTCAGTG
>DATMIF010000044.1:0-17574 GCA_035554655.1 Flavisolibacter sp. | reverse complement strand
TTTTTGATTAGGCTGCTTTCGCAACGAAACGGTGAAATCCGCTTGTAGTAAGCGTTTCAGAAGATTTGATTTGTGTACTTTTGCTTAGTGTTTGTCTCATTTTGCCCCAATTACAGTTCTGTCGGGGCTACAAATAAGTCTTTTGCTGTAGACTTTTCGAGACAGATCTAACTCTTTTCACGTATTTCTTGGCGACCGCATTATTCTTAAATCTTATTACCGTTACTTCATGGATAATTGGGGAGTAAAATCGCATACAGTAAGTTTGGAAGCGCCATTTAAGATTACGCCATTTGTTTCGATAAGTCCATTTTATCGTTATTACATCCAGACCGCTGCAAACTTTTTTGCACCGTATGGAGTACACACAGCTAACGATAGATTTTATTCGAGTGATTACAATTATGCCGCTTTTTCTTCTAACTATGAAGGCATTAATTTGCGGTTAGCGCCGACGAATGGATTATTTGGATCAAAAGGTTTCAGCGCTTTGGAGTTACGTTACGGACATTACCGACAAACAACAGGATTGTTAGCGAATAGCCTGACATTGAATTTGACTTTTAAGTAACCTCTGCGGGTTGTAGTACATCTGCGTTTAACTATTAACTGACTTCGGGTTGAGGATTATTGCCTTTGGAAAACCTGCATGCGCTCATCAATGATCTCTCCAAGTTCTTCCACGGTATGCCTGGGTAGCTCATCTGCGCATTTCCAAACGTTGTTTTTATAAAGAATATAGTCGGCATTGCTACCACTCACTAAAAATGAACTGCTATTTATCGGGGAAAAATGGTAATGTTCTCCCCTTACTTCTGCATCGAACTCCATGGTTGCAATTTACTAAGTTGGGCAATTTGTCAAATATGTTTTTATACAGTTAAGTATTTTTCCTTACAACCCGCAACAGCGCATTGCCAGACCTTTCACATAATTTTCCATTTTGTTCCGGTAAATTGTTTCTAATTTATTATAGTGAAAACACCTCTTGCTTTGATGGTCCTTCTCTGTACTGCTTTGTTTTCGAAAGCACAGGATCTGAATGGCTTTTGGAAAGGTACTCTTTCAATGTCAAGCGGCTGTTTCGGTATCAATAACATAGAACTACAACTCCACATTAGGGGAACTGAAGTTTTCGGCGACTCCTATCATTATGAGGACGTGAATTATTATGTAAAGAAAAAGTTTAGCGGCACTTACGATCCGGTAAGTAAGAAATTGCTCATTCACGAGTTATACGTTACCACATTTCATATCCCTAATACCTGTACCATTTGCATAAAGAATTTTTATCTCAGCTATAGCAAGGATGGAGATGTTGAAACTTTAAGCGGAAACTGGGATGGCAAAATATTAAATACAGGCGTTGACTGCAGCACAGGGCCGATAACTTTATCACGAATCAAAGAATCTGCATTTAAAGAAGTTCCTGAAATAGCAGTTGATACAGGAAGGATAAGACTGGATTTTTACGACAATGCAACGATTGATGGAGATTCCATTACTGTTTTAGTTGACAAAAACGTTGTGACCACGCACCAATTACTTTCTGCAAAGCCGATCACAACTTATGTTATCATCGATCTAAACAGCCCCTTTCATGAGGTTGAAATGGTTGCTGAAAACGAAGGAACGATACCTCCCAATACAGCTCTTCTGATTATTACCGCGGGAGATAAAAAGTACCAACTGTTTCTTACTTCGACAAAAACCAAATCTGCCATGATTCGAATTTTATACGATAAGGAAAAGCATTCATTTCTTTAACCGCAAAGAAAGGTTAACGACTCTACCGTCTATAGGTGCCCACAATGGTTTAAATTGAGGATCAAGCATGCTTCCCTCATACAACGCTTCGTGTTTTGATTGACGATAATCCAGCAAATTCTCGCAGTTCAAAATAAGGCTGATGTGCGAATTAAAATTGTATCCAGCCATAGCTGCAACAAATAAAAACCCCGGTGTTTTTGTTGCATCGTACCTGTATTGCGAACCTGTGTAAGATGCTTCAATACCAAAGCGGAGCTTTTCTGAGATCTTTTTGGCAATTACCGTTGCAAAACGATTCTTTGGAGTTAAAGGAACAAACTGGTTTTGTTGTAAGTATTTTCTTTCAGCTATAGTAAATGTATAGCCGGCGTAAATATCCCATCCGGCAACACTCCACTGAATGTAAGTATCAAAACCTTTGCTGACGATTGGCTTGCCAGCATTTTGAAACACAACGGTGGAAGAAGAGAGCTCATTTGCAATAATGGGCGAACTTAGTCTTGTTAGAAAAAGAGCCTGGTTGATGAAAAACGAATTGTCTTCACCATATTCTTTTTTATAGTTCACTTCAGCATTAAAACCATACGATTTTTCAGCCCTTATGTTGTTGGCAATGAGAGAAAGTTGTTCGATATTGTATTCAATTGTTTGAGGAGCTAAAGCGTTCGGAGTTTTATAACCCATGCCAAATCCAAAACGGCTTGCCCATTGTTCATTAAAACGATGGAAGTAGGCTATACGCGGCAAAACAAAATTGCCATAAGTAAAATGATGATCAAGCCGCAGACCGGTTTCTAAAATATCATTCTCCCTTAAACGATAAGTATTCTGTAGAAAAGCGCCAACCGTTTGGTTGCTGAAATTATTTAACAAAACAGGATCAGAAGGTTTCTTTGTGAATTGATCGCCGATAAAATTCAAACCACCAACCCAATCCGTTTTATCATAAGATAATAATGCGGATGCTTCCGAATAATAATTCAATTCTTTGCCATGAAAGAAATGAGTGTTTGTTTGGATGGTCCTGTCAAAATCACTAAGACTTGTTTTGATGGTTCCTTTTAAACGGGATGAAAGATTGCTCTCGACAATGAACTCACCGGTATTTCTTTTTGTTTTGTTTTCTTCAAAAAATTGATGAGAAGAATTGGCTTTGCCATCCAGGACCAACACATCGCCGCCACTTCTTTTTTCAAATGTTCCCGTGTACCCTGTAATGATGGTTGTTTTTTCAGAAGGATATAAAAACAGCCGTGGATGGATAATAAATGTATTCAGTTTAGGCACATCGCTGAATCCATCTTTATTTACATCGAAAAAATTCTGACGGGCATAGCCGCTAAAGAGTGTATAACCAAAATGTTTGTATCGCTTCGACAAATAAGCATTGACATCTGATTCTTTCAAAGTAGTTTGATTCAGTGTAAGAATGTCTTCGCCCTTTGTAGTTGGCCTTTTTGAAATCAGATTTACCAGTCCACCAATAGCTCCACCGCCATACAAAGTAGAAGCCGACCCTTTTACCAATTCAATCTGTCTTAGATCAAGCGGCGGAATAGTGAGCACACCAAAATTTCCCGAAAAACCTTCGAACAAGGGCATACCATCACGAAGTATTTGAGTATATCTTCCGTCCAAACCCTGAATGCGAACGTTAGCATTTCCTGAAACAGCTGATGACTGCTGAATTTGTATCCCACTAAAATCACCAATAAGGCTTGCAATATTGGCCGGGCGAATTGAATTCTCTTCATCCAATTCCTCTTTACCTAACACTTCAACCTTCAAAGGAGAGTTTTCAATGCGCTGATTATTTCGTGTGGTTGCAATGACAGTTACATCTTCGAGCACAGCGTTTTTTCTTGCAAGCAAAACAATGTGCATAGATGTATCTGGCAATACAACCGAAATTTTTTTTGAATGATAACCTACAGCGCTTATTTCAATTGGATAAATTCCATCTCGAAGATTTAAAAATTCTGAAAATCCAATATCGTCTGTCGTTTTGCCGGCGCTATTTACTACAATCGTAGCATTTGATATCGCCTCTTTACTGACGCTGTCTTTTACACTGATGCGAAGTGCATTTTGCGAAAAGGATACGGCAGATATCAACGTTGTCCACAAAAGCCACACATATTTTTTCATAGCCTGCAAAGTTGAATCATAATTTGAAAATGAAAGAATTGGGCTGGTTATTAACAGCTATTTTATCTCAGTGTGGATTGTTGTGTATTAAAGTGGATAAAATCTAGTGCTTTTAATTTCAACGAATTATGCTTTTTGATGCCCTACATCTTCTCAAGATGGCATTTCTTTTTTGTAACTATAGTCAATGAGCCATCAAAAGAACAAACTGCATTCCCAAAAAAATAAACAAAAGGAGCTACCCTCGTTGAAAAAGATCCCTGCCAAAAAATCTGCGCCAAAACCGAAATCAAAGAATATTGTTGTTGATGCTAAAGCCATAAAGAATTATTCGAGCTTTCTTGAAATCATCAAAAGGAAAATTCCTGGCGCACCAAAAACAAAAATACCCGTTGGTTTGCATCCAATGCTGGCCACTTTAGTTGATGAACCGTTTACTGACAGCGAATGGCAGTTTGAATTGAAACTGGATGGTTACCGAACACTTGCTTATTTAAACAATGGAGAAGTTGATTTGCGTTCAAGAAAAAATAATCCATTCAACAAACAATTTGATCCGGTTCAAAAAACATTGATGGAATGGAACATCAATGCGGTAATTGATGGTGAAGTTGTGGTGTTAAATGAAGAAGGACGATCCGATTTCAACAAAATTCAATTATGGGATACGCAGAGAGAAGGCAACCTGGTATACTATGTTTTTGATTTGTTGTGGATCGATGGCTTGAACATCATGAACGAGCCTTTGTATTTGCGCAGAGAAATTCTTAAACAATTAATGCCCGAATCCGGTATCATTCGCTATAGCGATCATATTGATGACATAGGAAACGAGTTTTTTGAAATTGCGAAGAAGAATAACCTCGAAGGCATCGTTGCCAAGAAAAAAGATTCCGTTTACATTCCTGATTCCCGTGCAAAAACCTGGCTGAAAATAAAAATTGAAGAAAGACATGAAGCTGTGATCTGTGGTTATACAAGAAAGAGAGATACAGATCGTTTATTCAGTTCTTTAATACTTGGTATTTACGAAGAAGGCAAATTGAAATTCATTGGCCAAACAGGAACTGGGTTTACAGAATTAATGCAGGAAGAACTGATGCAGAAAATGAAACCGCTCATTACCAAAAAGCTTCCTTTCAAAACAAAGCCTTCCATTCCGGGGAGTGATGTCGTATGGCTAAAACCGTTTTTGGTTTGCGAGGTAAAATATACTGAACTCACTAACGAAGGCCTAATGCGTCATGCTTCCTACCAGGGACTAAGACAAGATAAAGCTGCATTTGAATTAAATAACGAAGAAGAACAAGCCACTGATGAAATCATCGAGTCCTTCGACGAGCTCAGGATGACAAAAGAGGAAAAGGAATCAGAATTTATCGACACAAAAAAAGAATCTCAAATTGTAACGGTAGATGGACATGATCTAAAACTTTCCAACCTCAAAAAAATTTACTGGCCGAAAGAAAAGATTACAAAAGGCGAGATGTTGAAGTACTACTACAACATTGCCGAATACATTCTGCCCTATATGAAAGACCGGCCACAGTCTTTGAATCGCTTCCCTAATGGCATCAACGGAGAAAGTTTTTATCATAAAAACATGGGAGGAAAAGTGGACAAATGGCTGAAGACTTTTAAACGCTTCAGCGAGTCAAGTGGAGAGCCAAAAGATTTTTTGATTTGCACCGACACCGCTTCAATAATTTATATGGCTAATCTGGGATGCATTGAAATGAATCCCTGGCATTCCCGTGTGCAAACGCCGTTGTATCCTGATTGGAGTGTTATTGACCTTGACCCCGGTGAAATTTCTTTTGAAAAAGTAATTGAAACGGCGCAGGTAGTGCACCAGGTTTTAGACAGCTTACAAATTCCTTCGTTTCCCAAAACATCAGGTTCAACAGGTATTCATATTTACATTCCGCTTGGAGCAAAATACAACTATGAACAATCGAAACAGTTAGCCGAATTGATTGCCAATTTGGTTCACGAAGAACTACCCTCTTTTACAAGCCTTGTCCGTGACCCTCGAAAACGTAAGGACAAAATCTACATCGATTATTTGCAGAACAGGCCTATTCAAACCATTTGTGCGCCTTATTCTGTTCGTCCAAAACCAGGAGCAACCGTATCTGCCCCATTACATTGGGATGAGGTAAAGAAAGGTTTACAGATTTCAAATTTTACAATGAAGAACATGCTTAACAGGGTCACCGAAGTTGGTGATCTGTTTCATGGCGTGTTGGAAAAAGGAATTGATTTGAATAAAATTTTAAAGGGATTATCGAGCTTAATTTAAATCGATTTTCTTTCCTGATTTCAAGTAAGCAACAGGCTCTTCTTTTTTTATTGAGTGGCTCCATTGAGGATCAGGAAGTTTTGCATGCAGGTGTCGAAACACTTCTGATAAGTTGCGCATGTCGATATAAATTCCGCAATCGCATAAAATAAAATGTTGCCGCTCTTCCGGCGAAAGATGCTGAATGGACTTCATGGATAAAAAAGGTACAATACTTGTTCCTTTAAACCACAGGCGAGCAGTAAAATTAAAACGAGTTATAAACAGTTTTGTTCACAACTAACTTTGTAAAAATTTTGGTTATGGCGAGTTTCCAGGAAGTGATCAATTCAGATAAACCGGTGCTGGTTGATTTTTCAGCAGAATGGTGTGGCCCATGTAAAATGATGGCTCCAATTCTAAAAGAAACAAAAGACAAATTAGGAGATAAGGCCACCATTATCAAAGTTGATGTCGATAGAAACCGGGATGCTGCAGAGCATTTTCAAATACAAGGTGTGCCCACCTTAATTCTGTTTAAAAACGGCCAGGTGAAATGGAGACAATCGGGTGTAGTTGCCGCAAATACTTTAGTGCAGGTGATCAACCAGTATAGCAACTAAGAAATTTGTTTTATCCCTGATTTAAGAAAAGGCATTGCAGGAAGTGAAGAAATGATCGACAATTCCTCGGCAACAGAAGTTTCATTATCCAAAAATTTTAAAACTTTTGGTACCGGATTCTTTTTAAAAAGATCAGTAAAGATTTTCTTGCCTGTTAATGCACCGTTGTTTAGAACGTTCAATAAAACACTGTCGTAAAAATTAAAACGTTTGGGTGAAGCTTGCACAAATGGATTACCCTTCGCCATCAATGAATTAACAATTGCCTTCGAATGCTTTTGAATAAAATTGAAAGTGTATCCGCTCGACCCCTTTGTTTGTCCTCCTGCGGTGCCAATGTTGATAATGTTATTGTTACGAGATGGAAATCGAAAATTGGTCATAGGTATAACACCAAATTCTTTCTCTAAAATTTTGAAGGATGAAACTTTCAAAGCACTTGTTATGTAAGCCTGAAGGCCTTCATCATACTGATCTCGTTCCAGCAGGTTTGGAGAAAACAAAGTGTACTCGATCAATGCCTGCTTTGAATTGAATGGAAGAACATAGCAGAAGGCAGTTCCAAAACTTTGATCAATCCTGAAATCCATTAATGTTGCCGAATTCACATCAAAAGCATTGTCTTCTGTTTCGATGATCCAGCCTTTGAAGTGTTGCAGCAACCACAACTCGCCCTTTGCAAGCCCCGGTTTTTCAAACAATATGCTGTTAAAAATATAATCAGCATAGATGGTCTTGCCATTGATCTCAACGCCGGTCGAGGCTTCACTAAAAATCCGTTCAACATTTTCAAAACAGAGCTCAAAATTTTTATGTTGATTTATTGTGTTGAAACAATGCTCATAAAAATCTATCCCTCTTATCATTTTGTACCGATAAGGAGAGATATTTATTTGCTCAGAAAAGCCGTCTCCGTGAAACCAAAGCCGGTGCCACTGCTTTGCAATGACGTCTTCAAACAAACCTTCTTCTTTTTGCCAGAAACACCATGTACGGTCATTCGTTTGTTTGGGATCTTTATCAATGAGCAAAATTTTTTTATCAGAAAATTTACCTGATGCAATCATATGCATGGCAAGACTCAGTCCTGCGCAACCGGCACCTGTAATAACATAATCATATTTTGACTGGCAATTCACTATTGTTGTAGAAGTAAACCGCAGCGATCGCAGTGTCCGCAGCGGTTCGATATCTTAACTAAACTTCTCAATAACTAAACTCCTCAACCTTCCGGCGCATAACCAACTCTCTTTCCTGCCATCAACCTCTTATCTCTTCTAACTTTCTCCCAGTATTTTTTATGAACCATCAACATGCCAAAGCTTTCGCCTTCCTGCTTATCAAGATGTTTGTGATGCATTTTGTGTGCCCACCTGATAGCCCTTACATAAGTATTCCTGCTCCGGCTGAACCACTTGAACCTTTGATGAATAATTACATCATGCACCAAAAAGTAGGCAAAGCCATAAGCCATAATTCCAAAGCCAATTGCCAGCATCCACCAAACATGATTGATAGTTCCCAATAAAATCAATAAGATGCTTGGCACTGCGAAAATGACAAAGAACCAATCGTTCTTTTCAAAAAAACCCGGTTCCTTTTGATGATGATCACGATGCAAATACCAAAGAAAACCATGCATCACGAATTTATGAGTGAGCCATGTAACACCTTCCATAACAAAGAATGTTGCCACTAAAACCACAATAAAAAACAATACACTCATACTCATTTTTTTTCTAAACCACTAATCTCTCTTAGCGCCAGTTGCAAACTTGTATCGCTCCTTCCACCATTGTTCAATTTTCGGAAAAGCTATCTTAAACCATGAGGTAAATTTTTCCGGCTGCTCCCTAATTTCCTTTTCTATTTCGAACATCTCTTTATAAGCATAGTCGCCAACCTCATTTGCATCAGGATGGATTTCTCCTTCATATTCTCCCCCAAAAACATGATCGTATTCATGTTCTATCAGATCATTTTCAACTTTTGCATGATAAGTGAACGAAAAGATCTCGTGGAGCTTTACGCCAAACCCCAACTCTTCTTTCAATCTTCTTTGCGCAGCATCTTCTGTTCTTTCTCCAGGGTATGGATGGCTGCAACATGCATTCGTCCATAAATAAGCACCGTGATATTTTTCCGCTGCACGTTGCTGCAATAACATTCTGCCTTTACTATCGAAAATAAAGACACTGAATGCCCTGTGCAACAAACCTTTTTGATGTGCTTCCATCTTGGCCATCACGCCAACTGCCTCATCGTTTTCATTAACCAGTACAACTTCCTGCTCTTTCATAATTGATATTAGTGGAACGTGAATTGTCAACTGTGAATTGGAACATTTCCACTGTTGACCTTTCAGATCAAACCTAAACCATTTTTTACACTTGCCCTGAACACGATATAGGCTTTATGATAGTTAGGAATACGGATCCTTTTTTGCAGGATATGATGTGGCCTGGTACTCCTGATTTTTTTAAAGAGCGAATAATAATATTTGTATGCAACATACACACCAAACCTCGCCTTCATCGGAAGTTTTAAAATACCATGATGTGCATTTATGAAATCCTGATCGATGTCAGCCTCTATCTGCAGCTTATCTCTTTCAGAAAAATTATGAAAATCGCAGCCCGGAAAATATATTCGCGACAGATCGTTGAAATCAGCTTTTATATCTCTTAAGAAATTCACTTTTTGAAATGCTGCGCCCAGGGCCTGTGCAGCTGCCTTCAAATTTTTATAATGGTTTTTATTACCCTCGCAAAAAACATACAGGCACATCAATCCCACCACTTCTGCAGAGCCGTAGATATATTCTTCGTACCCCTGGCGATCGTATTTGTTTTGAGTAAGATCGGATTCCATACTTCTGAAAAAAGCATGGATCAGCTCATGATCAATTCCAAAATCGTTCACAGCTAGTTGAAAGCTATTCAGAATGGGATTCAAGCTGATCTTTCTGTCAATAGCATCAAATGTTTCCTTCTTAAATTCTTCAAGCAATGACGATTTGTCGAAACCGTGAAATGTGTCTACAATCTCGTCGGCAAAACGAACAAAGCCATAGATATTAAAAATAGGCTTGCGCAAATCTTTATGCAGCAGTTTGATGGAAGAAGAAAATGATGTACTGTAACGCACGGTAGCAATCTTGCTACATTCTTCGCTAACCTTATGAAACAATCCAATGGTCATGGTTAATGGTTGAAATATTTCTGTACTTGTTTGGAAACAACTTCGCCACTGATCAAACTGGGCGGAACACCGGGCCCCGGAACTGTAAGTTGACCAGTGTAAAA
Source organism: Flavisolibacter sp. (assembly GCA_035554655.1). GTDB lineage: Bacteria > Bacteroidota > Bacteroidia > Chitinophagales > Chitinophagaceae > Flavisolibacter. The sequence goes on along the minus strand of DATMIF010000044.1, from coordinate 7,447 downwards.
AAGATTTTTCACTTTTTTACTTCGGCAGGAGGGTCGGAAGATGGCGGTTTGCTTCAACGTGTTAGCCAAACCGTATGCGTTTCCCTTGTACGAATGATACTCGGTTTCAAAATCCGAAACGGAAAATGTTTTTTTGAAAATGATGGCGTCGGTGATTGATTGATTGGCATGTTTCTCTAACCTATGGACAATCTTTTGAAAATAGAACTCTCGTAATAACTCCGAATCATTTTTCAATCCCGACGCCACCGGGATCAAAACCACAAGGTTCTCGCAACCAGCGGGTGCAACTGCGTCATCCGTCTTTGATGTAACACTTAGATAAAACAAAGGTTCATCCGGCCATTGCGGATTGGAATAAATTTCATCTGCATGTTTTTCGAAAGGGACATCAAAAAACAAGGAATGGTGAGGAAGATTATCCAGTTTTTTATTCAGCCCTACATAATAAAGTAGACAGGACGGTGCCAGTGCTTTCTTTTCCCAGTACGCTTCATCATAACTGCGATATTGAGATGAAAGCAATTGCGATTCTGTAAAATGGTAGTCGGCGCCGCTTATAATCACATCGGCTTCGTACTCGCCTTTATTTGTAACAATCTTCTTAGCCTTTTTGTTCTCGATAATCATCTCATGTACTTCTTCCTCAAAATGAAATCTTGCGCCCTGCTCTTCAGCGAGTTTTTGCATGGCTTCTACAACGCTGAACATTCCGCCTTTAGGATACCAGGTTCCTCCAACAATGTCTGCATAATTCATCAGGCTGTACAAAGCAGGTGTATTTTGCGGAAGGGCCCCTAAAAACAAAATCGGGAACTCCATTAATTGCCTGAGCCGCTCATCCTTAAAATGTTTTGCAACATGCGAACGAATGGAAGTGAATACATCCAGCTTAAAAATATTTTTTACAATCTTCCAGTCTAAAAATTCAGTTAGTGATTGACCGGGCTTGTAAACCAAATCCTGTACTCCAATCTTATACTTAAGAAAAGCTTCTTTCAGGTAGTGATCAAGTTTCTCTGCGCTTCCTTCTTCAATGCTCTCAAATAAATTTCTTAGTTCATCATAATTAGCAGGAATGTCTACAGCCTGGTTTTGCCAATACATACGGTAGGAAGGATCGAGCCGAATGAGTTCATAATAATCTGAAACCTTTTTTCCAAATTGCTCAAAGAAACGTTCAAACACATCTGGCATCCAGTACCAGCTTGGGCCCATATCAAAGCTGAAGCCTTCGGCTTTTAACTGTTTGGCACGGCCTCCTGCCGTATCATTCTTTTCAACTACAGTTACTTTCCAACCAGCTTTGGCCATGAAAGCAGCTGCCGAAAGCCCTGCAAAGCCTGCACCTATTATGACTAGTTTCTTACTCAACGGTCCAATTGTTTTTGTAAAACTTTTTTTGCAAAATGAATCCGGCTCTTGATCGTACCCAATGGCTCATTCAGTGCCAATGCTATTTCATGGTACTTGTAACCTTGCAAATACAACAGGCACGCAGTTTTAAAAATTGCAGGTAGCCTGTGTATCGCGGCATTAATCTCTCTTAACCTGGCATTGACCTCTGCCGATGTTGCGTATTGTGTTTGCGTATACTTCACAGTGTCCAATACAATTCGCTTTCTTCCGTTCCTGCGATAGTCATTGATAAAAATGTTACGCATGATCGTGTACAACCACGCCTTAATATTTGTGCCCTGCTCATATTTTTCCCTGTAAGCAAATGCTTTGTACAAAGTTTCCTGGCACAGGTCCTGTGCTTCTTCATGATCCCTGGTTAAGGAAATGGCAAAGGGCTTTAAACTTTCAGAGTGGTTCAACACCATGCTATTGAATTCCGTAATACTCATTCTGTTTAATTTTTTATACAACAAACTTAAACAAAGTTTTGTTTAAAAGAACAAAGAAATTCTTAAACAGAATTTAAACCGGCTATTACACAGATTTAATATACGTAGTTACTTCCTCCAGGGATTGAAACCGTACAACGTTGGCCGGTACAGGCTTTTGATAGCCTTGCACAGCCGTTCCTGACATCAGGATTTTTGTTCCTGGAAACTTTTGGGAAAGCGTAGCAATGTATTTAGGAAGGTCATGGCGTCTTGGAAACGCAGTCAGATGCATATAGAAGTAGTCAGGCGCTTTGTTTTCAAAAAGGTATTGAACATCTTTCAAAGGAACGCTGGATCCCAGGTAAATCACGGGCAGCCTTTTTTTACGAAGCAGGTAATAAACATACAGCAGGCCCATTTCATGAAACTCATCTTCGGGCAGGAAAAGCATGAACACCGGCTCCTGTTTATGCACCAGCGGCAAATGATCAATAGCACTCAAAATTTTTTGCCGTATAATATTGGACACAATATGCTCCTGCACGGGTACAATATGAGCCGTGTGCCACAATATGCCCACCTTATCCAGGAAAAAGAAAATGATCTGTGTAATTGTTTTTTCAATGCCATGTTCCCCGATATGATCGTTGAGCAGCTTTTCAAAATCCGTATTCCTCATGTCGATCATATACCCGATCATCTTATTCACCAATCGCTCATTAAAAGCTTCCCCGGCAGGCAAATCCATCACGGCTTTTTTCCGTTCTTCATGCGTCATGGAATCAATCCTTGAGATCTTGAATCCATATTTATTGAGAAGCGCTACTGTAAGCAATGTTTTCAATTCATCATTGCTGTAGCGGCGAATGTTGGTATCTGTTCGTGCAGGTTTCAAAAAGCGATAACGCTGCTCCCAAATCCGGATCGTGTGGGCTTTGATGCCAGAAAGTGCTTCCAGTTCTTTTATGGTAAAACTCATTGCAGTTATTACAAACTAAATTAAGTTTTGTTGAACAAAAGCAAAATTGTTGCTCAATTTCTTTCAGCAGCGATAAACAAGCGCAGCGACCGCCGCGTACGCCGCGGTTAAGATCTTATGGGAATGATTACTCTTAATAGTGAGATCCCTCTTCGGCGAATGCCGGCTACACACAATTGAGATCACAAGGCCTCACCGGGATGACAACTTAAAAAACAATAGATGAAATGGCGGTTAGAGCGAATTATTTTTAATCGTCCCCGAATCCTGTAGTTTTTTTAGCTGGGAAGCCGGAATTTTTTGAAGTAATGATAAATGCCTGCTATGATGTAAATCTGTTCCGGCGAGATCGTAATAATTTTTCTTTAGAAGATATTCAGCGAGCCTTTGTACGTTTTCGCCATAGTGCCCGGAGAGTGAAAGAAGATTTAGCTGGAAATAACAGCCTGCGTCTTTCAACTGGTCATAAAACTCTTTTGTGCGGCTTAGGTAACCGTATCGCTCAGGGTGGGCCAATACGGGCTGATAATTTTGCATTTGCATTTCGAAAAGAACATCCTGTATATCCATGGGCATATTAAGCATGGAGAATTCTACCAGCACCCAATTGCCGCTGATGGTAAGAAGCGGATGCTTGCTTTTTAGCTGCTCCGTAAAATGTTCATCTATGAAATATTCGGCAGCAGCATGAAGCTCTATGTCAATACCTGCGTTTGAAATTTCTTTTTTTACTTCATCCCGTTTTCTTAAAATAATATCCGTTGTATTGGGATAAATCTCCCAAAGCACATGGGGCGTTGTAATGATCTTTTTATAGCCCAAGCTTTGAAAACCTTTGATCAATTCAAGAGAGGTGGCCATATTTGGCGAGCCATCATCTATACCGGGCAGCAGGTGCGAATGCATATCGGCGTTGAGCCATGCAAGTGAATTGCCCGCCTGTTCTTCTTTTTTAAAAATTTTAAAGAGGCTCATTCTGATTGAATTGATTTAATAAAGCGAAAACTCATTCCGAATTAAAGCAGGTTGCCAATTCGTTATCAGTCTTTTCTATTGCTTTTCATGAGGTACAATGTTCTTTCTGTTTCTGTTAGCTGCTCTTTTTTTTCGAAAGTAAAGAAGTTCCCAAAAGCCTGCTCAAAGTTTTGTTGGTTATAATCGGTGAAAACATCTTCCCTTGTAACGAGCAAACGCTGCGCCTGCTTATCTTCTTTCGGCACAAATTCAATAATGAGCCATTCAGTAAGCTTACTGAAAAATTCGGCAACATTGGCCAGGGGAAGATTATTGCCAATACATAAATGGTGGATCAGTGCCAATGCAAGAACAAGATCTGCAGTGCCTCTTTCAACAAACGATTTTCTTTCCCGGTTTGCCCAGCCAATGGCCGGAGCAGGGTTATTGAGATCGAGAACTAAAGGCAAAATATTGTTGTACCCTTTCTCTCTAATAAGCGCATACCATTTTTCAATAGCCAGGTGATCACTGTCAAACGAAATCACCTGTTCAGAAAACGGTTGCACTACCTCGCTAAACATGCCGGTATTACAACCGAGGTCCCATACCCTCTTTGGTGAGATTTGAGATGTCCATTGCTTTACCATTTGTTTTTTATGTTCAATGGCAACACCGGTATAAGAGAACTCGCTGTAATAATTTACCCACTCAGAGTTTTTTGATAGCAATTTCATGGAGCGGATACCTGACTGGAGATGGGTAATGACCCGCTGCAATTTTATTTTGGATAAACGGTGCTTTAGTTTTTTTGATGCACCGGTATCACCGGAATATTTTGTTTCCAACTTAGCATGATAATGAATATGGAGCGCATAGAAGGCGCTAAGTCTTGTTTTAAATGGCAACAGGGCCGATGCCAGCGTCAATGGAATACCATCTATGTACATTTGACTCAACCTTGCAAGACCGGTAGTTACATGAGCCACCAGGGCCAGGGGCGCAAGGAAGTGGCAACAAAACTGGCGATAAGCTACCCACGGTTCGCCTTCTTTATAGTGATCGAAGGAGAGGGTGTCTATGAACACAGGTTTCCCATTCATGAACTGTACATTGAAAGCAGAAGCGTCTTTCAAAATCATATTGTATTCGAGCGCCTTCAATTGAATGTTCAAGGTGAGAAGTGCTGCATCTTTCAATTGCTGAAAGCACCATTCGTATGGATAGGATAGGTAGGGAATTTTTTCGGGCTGCAGAACTTTGTATATGGCTTCATTTGATGCATCCGTCAAGGGCCAATAACCAGGAGCAAGCTCCCGGTGTGGAATTAAAAGTTCCTGCTTCACTAATTCGTTGTAGAGACCCGAGGCTATTAAATGGTCGTACTGCTGTTTATAGTAAGGCGTTACAGACCTGTACAGGTTATTATTGTTGTAGAAGATACAACCACTTCGATCGCGGAATGAGCCCGGTTCTTTGTCCATTCATTTATTTATTTATCAAAGTCGGATCAGTATTAGAGCAAAGATTAGGATTTTATTGGTAGTTCATTATTTATGTAAAACCACCTACCCAAATACCAATCCGTAAGTGTGCCAGGCCAGCTCTCTCGGTTTGCAGTTTCGGGTTACTAAAAACAATGATTGCAGTAAAAATGATTTTGATGAATTTTGGCTGAAGATGGGCGGCGAAGCAGCACCTAAAAGATTCCGTAAGATCATTCATATTGATATGGATGCATTTTATGCATCGGTAGAACAAAGGGATAAACCGGAGCTGAAGGGAAAGCCTATTGCTGTTGGCGGCTCACCTGAAGGAAGGGGTGGTGTAGTAGCCACCTGCAGTTATGAAGCGAGGAAGTTTGGCGTACGTTCGGCCATGCCTTCAAAGAAAGCATTACAGTTATGCCCGCAGATCATTTTTATCAAGCCAAGGTTTGATGTTTATAAAGAGGTATCGAGGCAGGTAAGGGAAATTTTTCATCGCTATACAGATATCATTGAACCGCTTTCACTGGATGAAGCTTACCTGGATGTTACAGAAGATAAGCAGGGAATAGGGTCAGCAATTGATATTGCAAAGGAGATCAGGAAAGCGATCAAAGAGGAATTACAACTCACTGCATCGGCAGGCATTTCCATCAACAAGTTTGTAGCAAAGATTGCATCCGACATGCAGAAGCCTGATGGACTCAGTTTTATTGGTCCATCAAAGGTGGAGAAGTTTATTGAAGGACTGGCTATTGAAAAGTTTTATGGTGTTGGAAAGGTAACCGCTGAAAAGATGAAGGGCATGCATATTCATACCGGTGCTGATTTAAAGAAGTTAACTGAAAGAGAACTGGTGCAACATTTTGGGAAAGTGGGAAGATTTTATTACGGGATTGTAAGAGGCATAGATGAAAGGCCGGTTGAGCCCAACCAGGAGACGAAGTCGATTGGTGCGGAAGATACTCTTCCTGAAGACCTGACTATGATTGAAGAAATGCATAAGGAACTCGAAAAGATTGCACCTGTTGTTCATCAACGATTACTGAAGCACCAGTTGAAAGCAAGGACGATTAGTTTAAAGATCAAGTACAGCGATTTTAAAATTATTACCAGGAGCAAATCCTTTGATGAACCGATGGATGAGCTGTCATTGATCATTGAAACGGCAAAGGAATTGTTGTTGAATACGGAACCGGATGACGTGAAGATCCGGTTACTTGGTATTTCGGTTTCAAATTTTGGAGAGCGGGTTATTGCGAGAAAAAATATACCGGGGCAGTTGCCTTTGTTTGACTGAATGGCTTCATTTACCCGGAACAGGATGTATACGGGTCAGCAGGCTTAGACAAAAGATTTAACCGCGGCGTACGCAGCGATCGCAAAGGTTTATTTCTTTCTTCGACGGCTCCTGATCTAGCCGAGACGTGGTGGTAACAAGAGTAGCTTTTTGTATTGGTCTTTCAACTCACCCGGAAACAAACTTCATCCAAAAGAGTTCGGGAAGTGAATAAAGACGAAAGCGACCGTAAGCGCATAGATGCGCTGTGAAGACCAGTTGTATCCATGCTGTTGCTCAAGAGGAAGAGGGAAGAATGAATGAAGCCAGAATGGCTTTGGTATAAAGGAGCTGTAGTATAAATGCAGTATAACTGTAGTATAAGTGTAGTATAACTCCAGTATATTACGAGGGGGAAGCTCCTCAAAAACCAAGGAAACCCTATTAGAATTATTGATTCCTCTTTTTAGATTAGAGGATGTTTGATAAAAGACCGCCCTGCCCGGGCGACCCCAATGATTATGTATGGGTGCGGAGCAAAGAAGGTCCGCACTGGAGAAGAAAAAGGGGGCGGGTTACGGCAGCTCATCTTAACGGTTCCTACCAGGAGTCCAATGACCAGACAAAGATTGTATCACCTGCTGCCAGCAGGGCCAGGAAGGCTGTTGCACCTTATTTAGGGGGCATCACTGCCGGGAGGCTGAACAACAGGATCAGTACGGCATTCAGAAAGAGCCTGAAAGAAAAGGGGCAACTGGCTTTTCATTACCTGAAAGGCATAGAAATGCAAAGGGAACATCCACTGGACGGTCTGCTGAAGTGCGATTACCGGTTAAGCGTAACCGAAAAAAGCATCACAATCACGATACCTGTTGCAAGGGGGAGCGTACAAGCATTGAATAAGCTGGTGACGGAT
>DATMIF010000043.1:0-132158 GCA_035554655.1 Flavisolibacter sp. | reverse complement strand
CCTTTCTGTTTCATTGTAGCGGATATTCCTGCGATTACCATAACTGGTGAACAAATCACTTGGAACTATGGCAATGTTTGCCAATTGCTGCATAATGAACTTAAAAATGTACTCAATGGAAGTGAAACTATAAAGTCCAATGAAGTTCATTGCACCTTCGCCAAAGATCCTGTTAACCTGAGTGTTCTTTTGTATGGATTGGCCGGCAAACTTTAATAGCCCCTGTGAATTTTCCAATGCAAAGAAGTAAGTACCACCATCAATAAATAACTTACTTAGATCCCTTCCTACAATGCTTACTGATACTTCATTGCTTGCCGGACTTATCACCTGCAAATTATCATCTACCAAACCGATCATATCATACAACCGGTTTGGAATGTTGCTTTTGTTTATGTAGTACTGTTTACTATCTTCAAACCTCTGATCTTTCTCTATATCCAATGTTTCAAACCGGATAAGAATTAAATCATTTGAGTTAATGATTCTATGAAACAGGAATTTATTTACAACCAGTTCACCATTATCTTCTTTAAGCAAAGAATCTTCAGCTAAATATTCCTGCCCCTGATCTGTTTCATATTGAAGAAAGCTTTTCCTGAGTACCCACTTACCCTGATCATCTAATTCACAAACCAATGGTGGAAGTGTGATTTGAAAGTTTCCACCATTCTTCCCCATATTGGTAGTAACCGTTTGAAGGAAAGGTGTAAGATCAAAAAACTCACCGGTTAATTCTTTTTCTTCATCGCTATGAGGGGAAAGCGATCTGCACCAAATCCAAACCGTACATGCAGGAAATTGATCTTTAAATGAACCGTTTTGTATTTGGCCGGCAATTGGCTTTACTATCTGAACATAACCCTGATCACCCTCTAATATCGCTAATTGTGCAGCTTTAAATGCAGGTTCATCGGTGGATACCACCTCAATGCCATCCGTAACGAATGAAGCAGTATTTACTTTTTCAAACTCCAAGTAAAGTATTGTTCCTACGGGTAATGGTAATTCATCCGGCTTTGCGCCTATAAACTTTCTTGTATCAGGTGTTTTAAAACTTAACTCAATCCTTTGCCGATTGGTAAGATCATCTTCACCTTTGATGGACAAAAATTTTTCCGGCATTGTGTTATACATAAAAGCCGGTGAATTCCTATCATCTAAGTAATCCCCCACTGTCTTTTCTTCAGGAGATGAAAAAGTTACCTTGTATAATTGACTGTTTGGCATTGATATCTTTTAGTAAGTATAGGTAATCCAATAATGTCCCATGAAGCCATATGCTGAAGGGTTGTTAACATTTTCTCTATCGCATCGCACTTTTATGAAGTAAGTGCCGGCAGTTAACGATTGGCTTAACGATGCGTTTAATGTTGACGTGTCATTTGATGATGCTATTAATGTGTGACTGTTGTCGTACAAATCAATTGCCGCGTCTAATAAAGCATCTGCATTTGTTGGCGAACGAGATCCACTTCCATTACTTTTTGGCGTAATTGAAATAGTTATAGTTTGTGTTGATGGAACATCAATTTTGTAATAATCGGAATCTTTCAATCCTATATGACTGTAGGTTATTTGATCTTTCGAAAGATACTTTGCTGTATTAAATGTTGTGCCTACATCACTAAGCCGCCTGCCTAAATTAGAATAGCTTGAAATCATTTCAGCATCATCCTGAGGTACATTAATAACATTAGTACCCTTCCACCAAAGTGTCATGTTTTTAGAATATATGTTTGAATTTTGATTTAACAGGGGAACTAAACCGTTTTCTCCACTTCCAAACCCGTTAGTATCGAAGTGCTGCAGGCCAAATTGGTGAGCCGCTTCATGAGCACCAACTATTGCTTTACCTCTTGTTGTATTGATAGCGTCAAATGCCCAACTTGGAGTGTCATCAGCCCAAAACAAAGATCCAACGTATGAAACACCGCCTGCGCATGCAGTTGTCCCACCACAATACCAATCATAGGTTGGCGTAAAAATCACTCTGATTCTTCTACTCCTTTGAGCTAAAAAATATAATGTGCTATCTCTGGTTACTATTATATTGAAGGGATAATACTGCTCCCTGCCATAATTCAAAATGAAGTCCATTGCGGCAGTATCAGTGCTAACTATCGAAGGTGCTGCTACAATAGCTCCATTATAGTTCCATGCAGTTCCTTCAACTGTTTGCCCATCAAAATCATAGTAAATGCAGATTGCACCATTTGCGACCATTATACTATCTTTTTCATGCTCACTAAGATTTGGGCTATAATAGTTAGAAGGAATAGTTATTGATAATTTCAGAAGATCGGGTGAGATCAAATTTTCGCCATTGTAATTTGCAACGGGCGAAGCTTTTTTGATAAAAACGCCATTATTCCATTCGTAGTATATAGACGAATCCTTTAAAATTTTGGCTGTAATGTTTCCCTCTTTAAACCGTGTTACTGTTAACAGGGCATTATTTATTTTGGAAAGCTTTGCCTGCACAACAGTACCAAACGGCTTTTGAAATATTCCTCCAATCGTATCTGTTGAAGAGAAAACATCATTGTTTGTTAAATGAGATCCTACTCTTTTAGAAAACAATCCTGTCAAAGCCTGAGTGGAAAGTTGAATTGAATCTTGGCTGTAAATTTTAGAAACGAATATTGTAAAGAAGAAAACTTCTATCCACCTTTTCATTGTAGTTCATAATTATTGCGATCTTTTGTGTTATGGTTTTACCAATTTGATTCCTAATAGAGCTAATGGTTGATATGAAAATCCTGGGACTACTCCCTGCATTTCAATTACGTTGATTGTCCTTTCCAACAATGCAGCATCCTCTTTTCTGCTATTTCTTGTTGCCTTCGTATGTTCACTGAACAACCTATCAGTAAGCCTTTCCAAATCCGATTTGCTTTCAACATTGTATGTGTTCAAATTGAAATCAAACTGTTTTGTATTGGCTTCAGGAAGCTTTACATCAACCGGTGTGAAATCGTTTGATTTAATTATTGGCTTTTCCTGTTTTGCTTTCAATAGAGCTTCCTCTTTTTGTGCTTTCAGGATTACCGGTGTAACCTGCTGCACAATTGAGTTTTGGATATCCTTTAAACTTTGTTGGATATTGTTAATAGAAGAAGTTACTGTTCTTGTAGTTGTTTGTGTTACCTGATCTAAGGAAGGAATGTTCTTTGCGCTTCCTGCATTTAAAACTTTCATTTTGAAAAATTTAATTCAATCGTTATTGCCTGCTTCCTGATAAGTAATCATTGATCTCATTTTCAGAGAACAATGTTTTATTGCCAACCTTATACCTTGTAATCTTGCCATTGTTGATCATGCAGTACAGAGTAGTAACTGATATTTTGAGTTTAGAGGCTGTTTCTTCTTTCGTTAAGAAGTTCCCTTTGCTTGCAGGAATAGACATAAATCTATACGAATTGTGAAGCGATCAAGCGATTGGAAAAATGTGCGATTGAAGTTTGCGGTGTAGGTATGGTTCAGAGGTTGAACCGATCTGAAACAAAGGTACTCATTATTTCGATTGATTTTGTGATATGCGTCATGTATTTGTATTCAAAATTTGCATTATCTTTTTCCGTCGGAATATGTGTAGACACTTTCTTAACTGCACATTTTACACGAAGGGAGCATGAATCAAGAAACGCTTAATTTTCTTATCACTATTGTTGGTGTAGCCGGATTGTTAATACCGACAATTCCTGTCATGTTTAGGCCAATAGGCAGCAAAAGTCGTGTTACACCAATTGGTTGGGCAATGTTTGTTACTGGATTTATAATGATTGGATTGGGGATTGGAAGTATACATCTAACGAGAAAAGCTGAAAGGCATAACAGATATGTTGCTGACAGCACAAGAAGGGCTGTAGATAGTTTGGATAGTATTAAGGCAAAAATTTATGAGGATAGCTTAAAGAGCTATCACAACTATACTACGGAGCTGCTGGCTCGTTATGGATTAAAGGTTGACACGGCACAAAGGAGGATTGAACAAATTGTTCATGATTCACTAAGGGGAACGCCAGACCCAGTATTAGGCGTTGCAGATGTAACAGCTAAGTCTTACACAGGGTATGTAGAAATAAGACTTGAGCTGATTAGCAAAGATGCACCAAGCAAGGACTTCGATGTTAATGTTTTTATCTGTACTTCAATAGATTTGGCGGGGCCGTACATAAACTTTGATGTAATTAATGCATTTCAAACGAAAAAGATTTTAGCTACAGGTGATATCATACCGCAAACGTTTTATTTTACAAAAGATGCTAATCCTTTTAATTTAATGTTCTTTCTTGTCAAAGGAACATACAAAAGCATCAAAGATCAAAAACGTAGGCCAATAGATGCATTGATTGGTTTTAACCTAATATCAAATACTGACTTCGAAATATTAGGACGAACAGAAACTAATCTTAGAAACTTTTTTGAAGAAAGTATTAAAAAGAAAACAGAGAAAAAACCGCAACAAATTCAAAGACCTATTTTTCATTTAAGGAGACCAACTATTAATTAACACTCTCCAAAATTATCTACCTGTATAAAATAGGGCAGGATTCATAAACACTCCACTAATATCACGTCTCTCTAAGAGACCTTAGCTAAACTGCCATTCGATTCGTGGAATAGTTTGTGTAATTGTTTAAAATTTATAGAGTGCCCTCTCATCTTCTGATAAGTTGCCTATCTGCCCAAATTTTTCTGCAGCCATTTTATTGAGGTTTTGCTGAAGCCTTGTTATCGGATCAACAGGCCTAAAAGTGAATTCAGAATTTGGTGGTGCAGCAGGGGTTTGAGCCGCAGGTGTTTACTTTAGTTTGCAACTAAAGTCTTACAAAACTCTCTAAAAAAAGCCACTCGATTGAGTGGCTTCTGAAGTGCTATTGAGGAAAAATATCTATCACTTGGGGATCTTGTGTAATTTCATCACTATCATACACAGTTACTATATATTTTTTCCCATCTTGGTCAACGACTTTCATTATAGTTACATATTCAGAAGTTCTTATAGGATATTCTGGTAAGCTTTTCACAATATCTATGTTTTTCTTCGTTATAAGATCTGCTATTTTTTGATAGTAAGCCCTTTCGAATATCATCGTTCTGATTTCAATAATCTCCCTAACTTCCGTTATATGAAATTCATTGTTCAAAAGAATACTATTTATTACATAAGTGTCAAAGGTCTTAGTCATTTATTTCGGGTTTCAATGATATTACATTAACAAATGTATAAAGCAATAATGATTTTCAGTGCATTTTTGCCGTTCCTTTCCGCTAATGTGCCATCATATATAGAACGTTAGGGTCGTCAATTTTCTTGATATTTTCTTGATTTTTTTTCGCAGCACCTTTTGTAGCTTCTATCGCTGCTTCTGATCCGTTCTTCCCCAAGACAAAACCTCCAACTCCTCCAACAAATCCTCCAACAAATCCTCCCCAAGGACCTCCAATGGCAGTGCCATATTCCGCGCCTTGGGCCCCTCCCCAAATTGCTCCAGCCCATCCAGCTCCTTCGGTAACTGTTTCTTTAACTGGATCTTTTGAGGTTGCTATTGTATAGCTTGATTGCACGGCTCCAACAATTAGAAAACTCAGACCTAAAGCCTTGGTTGTTGCAGAGGCCTCATTTACTTCAAAATTGGATTTTCGATTATTTCCTACGTAGTTAGGATCCGCTGCTTTTGCTTTTTCTCCTTCTATTGACCTGTCTTTTTCCAGAGCCTCTTGATAAGGCTTAGTCATTTTTTTCTTGTTTGTTCTTTTAAATCAACCCTACCATCTTTGTCTGTAATAGGCAGTTTGTCCTTTTCAGCGTTGTACCAATCACGAGCCCTTGCGTTTTTTATGTTTGCATAACCTTGGTACATTAATGGAGCCATGGTATTATACCTCAGGTAAGGGAATGCTGTGTTGTTATTGGGGGGTAAACTGTCGCCTAATGGATCGTTGTACCGTATTGGATTGTTATCAAATGCAGAATACAAACTGAAATCATAGTTCGGTTTAGGAGCCGCAGGTGTTTGCTTTAGTTTATAACTAAAGTCTCATAAAAAAATCAATGAACCATTTGCAATTCTTTTAAATTGATTAATGGTTCCGTAAATGGTGCAGTAGTATGCAATTTAGCACTAGCACGTGTTCATGCCGTCAATCATATTTTCTTTATGTTCTTTTGCGAATATTCCGACTTCTAGCAACTTGCTATCCTCGAAATATGTTGTGATACCTAAGTATTCTGAAACGTATACTGAACTATCTGTATAGATGACACCTGGAAATTGTCTAAAGTAGTTTAGAATGTCTTGCAAAGATCTATTTTCAAATGAAAAGTCATGTAAAACAGGCTTTAATTCGATTATTGCTCCAATAAAACAAGCTTTTGCATCTTTATACTCGATAGTTAATCCAAGAGGATACCTGGCAATTTGAATTTGTTCGCTAAATGGATTTTTATCAATTCTAGTTTCACCAAGCCTAGACTCGATAATTACTCTACTTGTTCCTAGTTCAAAGTCACCAATAGAATTGTACGGCTTTATCAAATACATTTTTCTCTTTTGTTTAATTTATTTTTCCTGCATTCCTTAAGACTCTTTCAGCATCTTTAATACCCTGTTTGAGCTCTCTCATATTTGTCCCGGCATCATTTAAGATCTGTTTACCCTCTGCAGTTTTGGCAACTTTTTTTAAGTTTTCAGCAGCTTTTTTAAATGCGCCCATTGCATTACCATTTCTGACCTCTTTTGTTTCCAAAGCTCTTGCCGCCCTTGCTGAACTGCTTCCCCCGAAAGTCTCTGTCTTTGCGTGCAGTTTTGTAGGTATTCGAACAGCAGGCACATCATCTGTTTTCACCCCAGCTCCATCACGCATTGACTGGGCAGAAGGCATTTCATGTCTATCAAATTTCTCGATCGTTTCTATATCTCCTTTTCGCCCGCCAATAATTTTTGGATTTGAAAGTAAATTTATGAATCCATATCCTACCTCAGCTAGAGCACCACCTGATAAGAATCCCAAAATTGCTAAATTAGCATCAAGCACTTTCTCGCCGGTACTTTCAGATTTAGGGATTCCATGCTTCGCTCTTTCTTCTCTAATTGGCCCCAATTCATTGTATAAATCTTTTGCTTCTAGCCCTTCAAGTTCAATAGAGGATGTCACTCGGTTTTCGGAAAAAGCATAAGGAGAATTATACACGTAATCATCTGCAAGCGGATCAACCTGCCAAAACCTTCCGGTTTGTGGATCATCCATCCTGTACTTGAACTCATACATATCAAGCCCTGAACCATCACTGAACTCCTTACTTGCAAACTCTTGCCCCTGGAATTTTATTTTGTTTTCTGCACCTCCGAGACCTATAGCCTTTGAGGATATTCCCTGCATCGTCAATCCAAACGGATAGTAATGCGTTTCCTCAAGTAATGGCCCTCTCACATGCGTCACCGACAAATTATCAAAGAACACATTGATGTTAGGCGTTTCATTACTAACATATACGTAAAAATAACCGTTTTTTGCAATTGCAATATCGTTTTGCTGTAATGGTGTTACACTGCTTTGGTTACTTGCGCCCACCTGGATAAATCCACTGGAAGAACTCACATAATTCATTTGCTCATCAAAAGCGATCCAGTTTAAAAATGCTTTTGGCTTTGTTGTACTATCAGCACTGTTATGCGTGTTATAGAAGCTGAGTATACCCGGATTTAATGCCCCACTGCTTGTTAGCTCCGTTATCGTTGCTTTGCCGCCTGTAACACCTCCAATACTATTGGTAAGAGCAGATACTAAATCGGTAACCGGGCTGTTTGGAGTTGATGGATTGCTTCCATTTAAATTGTACCAATCCGTTGCTCTCACATTCATTTTATCTCCAGCCATTACTTTTAAAATAATTGCAGGTCCTATTTTATTTCCACTTCCGTTAGTTTTAGCTACATAATCGTTTGGATTAGTAGTTCCATCATTAGCAGGATAATTGCTTATTGAAGACGTGAGATATCTTGTAGCATTCAAATTGTAGTAAACCGCATTTTCGGTTGCTGAATCACCGATCTCCATAGATGCCAAAGGATACTTATCGGTTTTATTGGCTTCTGTAAGTACCATTCTTACATTACCTAAATGGTCTTTTACAAAGTAATCATATTCAAAACGGCTACTGTCCTGATTGTATCTGATTCTTCCTTCTTCCTGCGGCAGGTATTGTAAAGTATCATTTACATAATTGCCATACAGGTAAATCGTTGTGGTTAGCTTAGTGCCTTCTTTTGTGATCTTCTTTAACTTGTTGCCGGCAGCATCGTAGACGTATTGAATTGTTCCTTTGCCTGTTACCGTAATGCTATCTGGCAAGTTCAGGTGGTTATAGTGAATATTGCCAATATCCTTATTGTTGTCAATATACATATTGCCATTGCCATCATAGCTGTAGTCTTGTGATGTATTATTGTTTGTTTCTTTAAAATCTCCAAGTTTTGTATTGACATCATTTGCTCTATCGGTAACATAGTTCAGCTTATTACTGGTTGCATTATATCCGTAAGCCAGGCTATCAATTGTCACACTACCTCCTACCTTCCAGCCTTTTTGATTCATAGTTTGGATATTTCCATTGGCATCATAAGTAAGATTTACTGAGAAATCAAGTTTTGCAGTTTTGTTGAAAGAGGATGAGGTATATTGATTGAAATCGGCAGAAACTAATCTGTTCACAGCATCATAGACAAAATCATATTTCCTGATCTCATCATCACCGGTGCTCTTCCACACCATGCCCCCAATGTTACCATTGAGCTGCGCTGTATAAGTCCCAATAGAAGAACCACCTGTTGGAGCAATTGAAGTTTTGTCGTAGCCAAGATCAAAGCCAAAATAATTGGAAGTTGAAGAAGGCGATTTAGCGTAATCCCTGTTTGCCCCAAGCATCCATCCCCTTATGTTATAATCGTAATCAAATGTTTCCAGTACTGTACCTCCATTTCCTTTATAATACTGTTTGTGCTTTAGTTGACCAAGTTCATCGTAAGTCATTTCTGAAATAACCCTTCCTGTACTGCTCAGGTCATTAATTCCCTTGATTATATTGATGATGCGGCCACCCGGATCGTATTGTGTATTTGTTTTAACCCGTATGGAAGGCATACTGCTGCCCGGGTTGGAATGTGCAATGTAAGTACAAAGCAATTTTCCGGAAAAATCATAAAGAGAAGTAAGGGTATCCTTGCCGTCGGCTACATTATCGCTCTGTGTTTGAATCACTCTTGCCTTATCATTATAGAAGCTGACGGTCTCAAGCCATTTTCCGCTGGTAAGGTCGGCATCTTCCATTACCCATACTTTTGTTGAAGTGATTAAACCTTTTGTTTGCTGCGAAGGCGAAGAAGGCAGGGGTTCAGGAAAGAAATTGCTGCTATTGGTAAGCTTTGAGTTATTAAGCGTACTAAAGCTTTTACCAGCCTGTGTGTAGTCATCATAATAGGTCTGCGTAAGTGCTTTATAGCTTGCACCGGAAGGAAAAGTATTACCCATTGCAGTATAAGAAGAGGAAGAACCTGCAGCCGTTACAATTTCAGCCGTAAACTCCGCATTTGTTTCACTTTCAAATCCTGGCCTGAACTCAATACTCTCAGAAGCTTTATATTCCGTTCTTCCACTTTCCCTCACTGAAAAGCTCAGGCTGGGCGTAGCATTTGTGCCCTGTATGGTTACAGTTGTATTTCCGCTTAGATTAGTTGCGTTATCTGCAAATCGTTGCAAGCTATCCCGTCCCCCTGAATTCGTCATCATGGCAGTAAGCACCTGCCTGTTCAAAGCATCATACACAGTAGTAAGCCACCAGTTCTTTATTCTCATATTGGCATCCTGCGAATAAGCCAGTCTATCTCTCGAGTCATAGATCATCCATACTTCGCCGCTTCCTGGAACTTTCTTTGTGGTCATCCGGTTTCTTGCATCATAGCCGTAATAAAAGCAAAGTTCATCACGAACCGGATCGGAGATCGTCCAAGTGCTCATAATGGTTTCAACAGCCTTTGGCTGGAGTACGAACCGAAGGTTGCCAAGGTCATCGTACACATAATAAGTACATAACCATCCCACGTGTGCTGTTCCGGGCGTATCTGAAAGCTGTACTTTCTTCAATACTACTTTACCTTCCTTGTCTTTATACTCAATAACCTGTTTTCCATTTTCATCTGTAGTAACGTTTTTATACAACTCACCTGCTGCGTACATATCGCTTGTGGTTGGTGCTCTTGAAACTGTGGATGATGGGATCCATATTCTTACTGAATCAGAAGCTGTATTGATCAAATAGGATTGTCCTATACCTATTGAATTACCTACCCAGCTATTGCCGGGTGCATAACTGTTTACTACCCTATTTAACGGAGACGCTTCAAAAACAGATTGAGAATAGAACCAGGTTTCATTCTGTCCTTTGATTGGAGAAACCGTATTATTGGTTTGATAGAAAGCAGAATCCTGTTGAAATGGATTGAGTTTAAATAAGCCATCACTAACAGAACTGTTGCCACCGGTTGTATTTGCAGCAAATGGTAAATACTTGTATTGCTCTCTTCCAAATTCATCATATACAACAGGGGTAACGAGGTCTTTACCCAGGGGAGTGATTCCTTTCACAACTGTTTGTATCGGCCTTCCCAATCCGTCAAGGTATTGAGTGGTCATTACAAAACTATCCAGTGGAGATGTTACCTGTATTTTATTCACGTCCGTTTGAGGTGCTTTTGCATCCCAGGTGCGTACATAGTTAACAGGTATGTTACTACTGTAGGCAAAAGGCGCTGTTCTTTGTGCGTTAACAAAGTATGTCAGCATCAATAGCCAAAGAATGGAAAATGTCTTTCTCATTTATTTTGTTTTAAATGAACAGTTAGTTTTCAGTTATTGCTGAGAGGCGTATTTATAATCGTACTTCTTTAAAATCTTCTGGTTCTGATCTCTCACCAATTGAAGTCTTCCGAGTTTGTCATAGCTATAATAAATGATGCGGCCTGTAGGATCTGACTGGCTTGTGATACCAACCAATGGCGTGTAAGTAAATGTTGTCATTAAGGATTCTTTTGGATAAAGCCTTAATTCATCTATCGCCCCGCTGCCGGTAATAGTTATTGTTGGTTGACCGGTGATCACATGCTCATACAATGTCCATGTAGTATCACCAATGGTGAGGCTGTTAAGTGTTTTGGGATAGCCTGACTGTGTACCTGAAATTGTATATGAACCTGAAGCACTCCAATAAGAAACTGTGTAGAAATTAGAACTGTTAAGACCGGGCTTGGACATACTGAAACTTGTTTGCTTATAGTACCTGTTTCCTGTTAGGGCATCCCCTGTTTGAACGTTTGCAGAATTCACTCCAGACCAGTTGCCAGTACTATCTGTTTCAAATGAAGTATAAGCAATTTGGGAACTTAAAGCATTGACACATTTAGCAACCGGCAGATTATTGCTGTAATCCCATAAATAGGATGTCGTAATATCGTTACTCTTTGCTTCCTCTGAAATATTTCCATTGGAATAAGATGCCAGCATGAAATCTTCATACCGGCTGTCCTTTGTGACTGAAGTGGACGTGCTTGCGGCGGGTGTAAACGTTGATGAAAGCGCGGAGAGATAAACTTTCTGATCTTTTGAAATGTAGACATCATTTCCAGTGAATCCATATTTATTGTACACCGCCGACGCGAGTTGACCATTCTTCCATGAAGTGATTTCTATTGGAGCATTTTCAAAGCGGTCCTGAAGTTCTAAAATTGGTTTTAATTCACCATCTGCATTTGATTTTGAATTATCATGAGCTGTTTTGTAACTATTTACCGGGTCCATAAATTTGCTTCGTCTGCAACTGACGTAGGCAATTCGGGCAATACTCAAATCCCTTTGGTATTGATTATATGCTGTGTTTTTACAGTTACAGGAAGTATTATTAGTACATGTGGCTAGTTGATAATTATAAGTGCTTAAGGCAACTGCTGCAGCACTTGCATATTGGGCATAACAATCAGACAAAGTATCAAAAGCGGCCGGGCGATAATCAAATGCATACTTATATTTTGTTTCTAAAAGTTCGCCTTTTGAATTAATGTTTACCCTGCGTGTAGGCATGCAATGATAGGAACTTCTAAAGAATGTAGAGTCAATGGTTGTAAGTGCATTTCCACTTGCATAATCATGTGAAACAACTACCATCTGCGTTTTCTTTGCAGTTGATAAACTATAGTGCGTTTTATTGCTTATAAACGAACTAATGAAATACATGATTGCAGTCGTTTTGACTGAGTCTTCTGTATAGGTTGGGTAATAGGTTGCATCCTTTAACAAGTCGCCATTTTGATTATAGTGCCCCTCATATTTAAGTTCGCCTCTTTTATATTCCATCGGTAACGGAACATGTGGAAAGTCAGGTGCTGACCCATCGCAGGAATAATTGACATTAGTTATTGCAACATTTCTGTGATCGACATCCCACATATCAGAGCCGTAATAACGATAGATGTTGTAACCGTTATTTGTTTGAGAAACTTTTACTTCATTATAACCGATATGATTTCCCTGAGTTGTACTTAACGGTCTCAATGCAGAAGCTGATTTTATATAGCCCTGGTCACAGAAAAAACAACCATTAGTACTGCATGTACTTGTAGATGATGGTAATCCTATCGTTGCAAACAGAGAATTTCGTGGCAGTTCCACATACACGGGTCTGGAATACAAAACACCAGAAGATTCACCATTAACCAGGTAGGAATAAGATGTAATATTCTTAACGGTTGTCGTAGAATCGGAATTCGTGATGGTCTTAATCCTTAGTCCCCCTATTGATTTGTTTCCGGTAAAGGTCTGCGGGACCTCTTCATAGACCTGCGCTGTTACGTAATCGGTTCCCGTCATGTTTGACTGAGTGAGATAAAATGTCTGCGAACCAGCTGAAGGCTGAATAACTACTTCAGCATGAGGGCTTGTCCTATTTACACTAAGTGAACTGAATATAGCGGAACCGTTAGTCGTGTTACTGGTAGTATGAAAGTCAAGCACAAGCTTGTAAGGATTGCCGGAGCAAGTAATTGTTAATGACGGGTTACCACTTTGTCCAATGCCGGGACCTGTTGCTGTACTACCGGCAGATTGCTGGTTATAATATGGGTAGCTAAGCCAAACATCATTTGCTTCAAACTCAAAATCTGTAGTTCCTCCGGTTGGATATTTTATTTGCTTCAAACTGCCGTAGGACATTTCGGGCCAACTGGCTTCGCGGTTTGCCCCTGCGTATGTAGTAAAATTGTTTACTGTATATGTGGGAATTAGATTTTGGTTACTTGTTTGACCGTTATAAAAACCCCAATGATCTTGTGCAAATGTCAAGCTTCTCGGTGCAAAATTCGCATCTGATGCAGGCGTTGAATATCTAAATATGTAGGGGGGCAAACTGATACTGCTATCACAGCTTTTTTCCTGAATTTGATTTAACCGTAGTTTCTTTTTATCAATGGTGACCGAGTATGTGGAATTGATGCCATCGGGAAGTGATGTTGCATTGTCCGTAAAATAATCATATTGGAAAGAAAAGGTTTTGCAGAAACCCTGGTTATTATTTATCTGGATAGCGCTCAGGGTTTTAGCATCTGTGTTTGTAGTTTCGCTAATAGTTGAAGTGTTATATCCTGACAGGTCCAATCTTGTTGAACCCGGAACAAAATTGATTGTTGAAAGGCTTGAAATAATTTGACTTAGTCGTACTCCTTGTAAGTTGTTTTTAATTAAATTATATCCCTTGTTTGATTCAGTCTCTGCATCTGCCCCCGATATTGTATAGTTTGAAATTGTATAGTAACTATATTGTTCAGAAGAATAGACAAGCTTAATCGAAAACCTGCCATCCGCCGAAACTATCCTATTTAAAAACCAGCTTGAAATACAGGTTCCGTTAACAATGCCTGTACCTGCGGAATATGGACTTGTGACCTCATAAGCATCAATATTTCCATCTGAAAGCTGATTCTTTCCAAAATAATACTCAGTACCATCGGGAGTAGTAAGTACAAAACCATAAATATTATCTGCACTTGTTTGAGTGATCGCTTCAATTTTAAGGTCTTGTTGCGGAACAAGCGTTGCGGTGCGATCATCTCTGAAATAAAACTTTCCGGAATAACCAAGAAAATTAAAAGTGAACATGTCCGGTTCAAAATCACCGATGCCGTTTACCGATAGACTATTATCCATTATCATTCCATCAGTTGTCAAAGGTGGACAGCCATTCCATCCCGGATATGATAGCCACCAATAATTGCTGTATCCATAATTACTAAAATGCCCTTTCTGAACATTGCTCACGGATCCAAATCCCCGATCATCTGGCGCACCATTAACGCTTCTTGTGATCATGCCGCCGGCACTCAGGCTCCAACCCGCACCTACCCAACTTGCATTTTCCATCGTTTTTAGACCGGAAGCATGGTAGCTTAGACTTATAGGTAGTTGCAAAGGGCCTTCCTGAACTGTATAAATTGGAATTCCAATATTCGGTATACCGGTGTGATAACTTACAGGTATATCGCCATATTTCCCAAGCGCAGCTGCATTCGGTGAAGCAATCGTTATGTCTTTGATTGGGTTGTCCTGCCCAAACGTTATAATAGACAGAATAACAATTAAAAATGTCAAAACGATTTCTTTTCCTCGATTTGTGCGAGATAAACTTGAATACATAATTTGATTTGTATTTGCAGTTAGAATTTATTTTAAACTATACCCAACTCTAAAGAGTATTGGTTGTGCCTTCGGCACTTGCTGATAACTCATAAAATCCCAGAGCAGCTTCATCTCTCCTTTCATCTTTTTGCTGATGGAATATTTTTTACTGAGTCCAATTAATCCACTCGTTTGCCATGATGAATAATCTCTCAATTGATCAACTGTATTGATCATGTTCCTGTGGTTCTGCTCATAACCTCCGCTTACATACAATGAACCTTTGATCTTCCAATCGAGATAGCTTCTTAATCCAACGCCCTGGTGTGAGAGCTTTATGTTACTCCAGTTATTGCCCCAACCTAATTTGTAAGAAGCACCAAGACCAATGGAGGACTTGTTATTGATCTTGTAACCAAGTGAGAGTGCTATATCAGAAGTAACAGGAAAAAAATACCTTGCTTTTTGCGATTGAATATTTCCGCCATACTCGAGCCTTTGCAAAAAGCTTTTTGTCTTTTCATTGTTTGGCTTAAAGCCAGGAATGTCGTCATCATCCGTGTTGCCATAACTGCCACTCTTGTAGGAACTAACCTTATTTTTCAACTGGTTGAGTTGTCCTTGTGCTAATTGTACATTTTGTTGCAGCATTTGATTCACATTCGCACCTGTACCAAAGCGGTCCGCAATTGTTTGTGAAATGAGTGCTCTCGTTTGCAATCCCTGAATTGAAGCAACCGGGATATTGTCATTAGAGCCAGGCAAATGAAACATGGAACCCAATAACGAGTTCTTGGCAAAGAAGTTTTTAAACTGTGGAAGCTTCATGGCAATATCCATCAGCTTCGCTTCGATCTTGTTTGGGTCTTCAAACAGCTCTTTGTATTCACGCACTTGTTGTTGATAGTAGTACACTTGTTTCCTGTATTGCTTCAATTGCTTCACCATTCCCAGCTTCTCAAATTGCTGCTTCAATAACTCCCTTCTCTGCGTGATGTATTTTTTAACCTGGTCAGTTGAATTCAACTTTGATTGCAATTCCTTGTATTGCTCTAAGCTTTTTTGCAATGAAGGATTATCTGTGACGTTTTGATTTTTTAGAAAACTAAGTGCCGTGGTAAGAGAATCCAGATGGCCTGAATAAACGGAGGAAGAGTTGAGATGTTGAGATGTTGAGGAGTTGAGATGTTTTAACTGCTCATACTTTTCATTAGTGCCATCAAACATTTGTTTCGCCAGTGTTGAATCTTTCCTCCAAACCTTCTTTCTCAATCTTCTCTCCTGCCTTTGCATTTTGGATACATATTTATCTGTTTGTTTATTCAGTTTACTTTCGACAGAAGCTGTTTTTTTATCCAAGGCTGCAAAGAGCTTATTGGGAAATGCAATAACTCTATCAAGCTTTGAACTATCCTGCGCACCCGCACAATTAACAATGAGCAGCAAAAGCCAAACAGGCACAAACCTTATTAAACAGTTCATTGACCAGGCGTTTAAGAGTGAAAGAATTATTTCTTCGCTTTGATGCCTGCCACTTTCTTTTTAAGTGCAGTATTTTCTTTTGTGAGCTTGTCTACTTTCTTATTGAGATCAATCATATAGAGTGTGAGCTCCTCTATCTTCTGCAGTAGCAATGCCTGGTTATCGCCAACATCAAGGCCACTATTTTGCACATTGGATGTAGAAGGCACTCCGGGCAGGTGGCCGTGCTTATTTATGTAAGCCTCCAACTGCTCCAGTGTTGGTATCTTATAATTCTTTTCAAAAACAAAATCAGCCCATGTATCCTGTGTAACTTTTAGCTTTCGGGCATATAAGTTTCCACCAATGGCAACATCGGCTCCGGTGGGTACAGTGGCTGTTTTAATGCCTATCGTCCCATCGGCATTTACTCTAAGTCTTTCAACACCGTTAGTCTTAATAATTAAGGGTTGAGCATTCGTTGTTCCCAGGAATTTTCCAGAAGTGGTATCGGAATTGCCTGAAAGGGACCAGTTGCTTGATGAACTAACAGTAATATTAACAGCATCAGAAATTTTTGTCTGGCCGTTTGAACCATGTGCATGTGCAACAATGGCGTAGCTTCCTGCAGGCACATTACTCCATACGAGGCTGTAAGGCGAGGTACTGTCCTCCCCGATCTTATTTGCGCCTTCAAAAAACTCCACCTTACTAATGCTTCCGCCTGTAAGGGAGGCACTAGCTGAAAGGGTAATATTAGAACCTTGCGCAAAGCTTGAACCATTGGTGGGATTGGTAATGGTTACATCAGGATAAACAATCGTGGTGGCTAAATATATTTCAAACTCTTTTAAATGCGGCCCCCATGCAGAACCGGAAGCATAATACAGGCGCACATACCTGTACGCCGTAGTCACAGAAGATAAATCCACATCAGTATAATCGTAACTGTTATCAGCTGCATGTGTACCATGATCACTGGCAGCAATAGTATAAAGATCAGTCCAGGTGCTCGCGTCATTCGATCCCTGAACTTTCGTTTGCGGAATACCAGCCCAGTAGCCCCATTTAAGCGTTGCTTTACACAGATTTTGACTTGCTCCAAGATCAACATAAATCCATTTAGAATCAGAAGCTCCATACCAATCCGTAGTTAAATTACCATCAACAATATTACCGGCTATATCATTTCCATCACTTGCTACAGCCGTTTTATTGGCTGCATAGTTGTTCGACTGACAGGTTTGCGACTGGGCCAACAAAGGCACACAGAAAAGAAACAAAAAGAAAAATTTCATTTCAGTTAGTTTTATTGTTTTTGATTTATTGGAATTGTCTTGATATGAGATCTTCGAAAGCATTACAGGATGCGCTGCAGGTGTTCGCATATTTTAAGCAGTTGAGTTTTGAGATTTGTTGTGTGAAGAGACGATTCTATTCTGTGAGTAAATTAGAAAGAGTTTAAAAGCGTTTTTCAGTAATGTCGCCAAACTCGGGAATCATGTCGCGAAACTGCATTTAAGCGGCGCGAGACTTCAGTTTTTGTTTTAAGATTTATTCAAAATGCGGACTATTCAAATCTCCTTTTTCTTCTTTTTACTCTTTTTACATAATCTTCAGGGCTGAGTCCTTTCATTTCATCTTTGAGTTTTTTATCAAATTCAGGACAAAGAATAAGCACCCGTTCTGTAATGGCCTCATAGCCGTCTTTACTTACATCAAGCTTGTGTGCTCCAATCGTTACAACATCACATTCAAGCCAATCTATCTTATGGAGTGAGATAATGTGGGACCGGTGGACTCTTACAAAAAGGTTTTCGGGAAGTTGTTTATCTACCTGGCTTATAGCAATGCGTACCAGCCACTTTTTTTGATCGATAGTCACAAATTCACAATACTTGTCTTTTGCACTGATAAAGAGGATGTCTTCAAAAAGAAAGCATTTTAGTTTCCCATTGATAGGAACAAGAAAAGCAGTTTGCATTTGGCGTTGATTTGAATACACAAATTGACTTTAGCCTAATTAATAGAATTAAAAAGGAAGGCAATCTTCTCACGTGTGTTTGCATGTACGTTTCAACGGGTGCAGGAAGAAGTGCAATGTATGTATTGATTCAATTGAAAAATACCGTATTTACACGGTTGCTATTTTGCTAATAATTACTTATTGCCAATCTTTGAAGGCTAATAAATGAATCCCAAAGTATTTAAAGGATCAAAGTGTTGTATGAACCAGTAGCTTGCTTAAGCTATCCTGTCTAAAGCTTCCAATTGATCAGCTATTTTGTGAAGCAAAATGTCTTTTCTATTCTCCTCATGAATACTATAATAAAACTTTAAAATCCTACAGTCGGTTTTTACATCGGTAACTTGTAATGGTTTGTATATTTTTAATCCCTGTATTGATCTGCAACGGCTCAGAGCCACATATAACTGCCCTATTGCGAACGCACTACCTTCATTAAGTAAATAAACATCGTCAAAGGTTAAGCCTTGGCTCTTATGGACAGTTATTGCCCACGCGAGTTTCAAAGGGTATTGGCTCATCCCACCTTTTTCTTTTATTGACAACCGCCGATCTCCGCTTTTTATGCTTTTCTCATACTGGTTGTTTGTCCATATTTCTTTTTCAACTGAAATTTTTTCTCCATCATCCAATTGAACTATGATTTCATCTTTACTTAACTCTGCTACAATTCCCATACTTCCATTTACATACTCGCTCTTAGGATGATTTTTCGTAAACATAACGCGAGCGCCAATTTTTAGCTCTAATTCTTTCTCAGCCAAAATCCCTTGCCAATTAAAATGTCCCCAAACCGTCGCTTTATAATTAAAAGAGTCCCCTGTAAGTTTATTTAACTCATCATTGTTGATTTCATCTGCCAACCTATTAGTAAACGTTAAAATGATTGAATTCTGTTTCGTGGTTCGAGATGTAATTGAATTCTTACAAGTCCTATTTAAAATTTGAAGATGCTCAAAGACCTTTAAACGAGACCGAATTCCATTAAGAATGTTCAGAAACTTTTCATCATTTTGTCTGTAAACCCTTTTTAGTTCAATTCTTATGGGATTGACAGCTTTAAAAATATCTGCATCAAAGAAATATTCAGAGTCGTAGTGATTCTGAAGCACATCAAAGTCGCTTGAATTTGTAATCGGTGGTAATTGAAAAGGATCTCCCACCATTAAAACCTTTTTTCCTCCAAACGGAAAACTATTATTACAAACCTTCTGAAGAACTAAATTGACAATATCTAAAGTTGAGCTGCTGAGCATCGATATTTCGTCAATGATAAGAAGATCAGATGCTTCAATCTCTGTCCGGTCAATTTCATTAAACCGAATGGATTCGATTAGTTGATCATCCGGTATCTGGAAACCAAAAGGTATATGAAATCTGGAATGGATTGTAATTCCATCAATGTTTCTGGCAGCAATTCCAGTTGGCGCAGTAATCAAACATAACGATTGAGAAATGTGCTGAATCAGCTTTATGAAAGTAGATTTACCAGTCCCCGCCTTGCCAGTTAGAAACACAGGATGGTTTGTATATTTAAGAATATAATATGCTTCCAAGGTCTCCTCATTATCGTCGAAAAACTTGAAAAATTGTTCTTCGAGAGAACCTTTATTTTGATCGATCATTACAATTTATTTTGCAAGGTTGGGAAATAAGATTATCTATCAGCGAGGATGTATGTCGCTTTAGCTCTTTTAGAACTTTTAAACTGATTAGACTTTTAAATTGCGATCTTTAAGTGAAGCGATCTGAATACCGTGAAGTGTATTGCACTTCAAAGTTAGTTATTATTTCAATCCTGTCAAAGCTGTAACTGTAATGATTTGTGGTAATACTAAATAAATAAATTCTATTCAGGATTTACGATTTGCAGTTCCCCGTTTCTAATTGCGGAGACCTTAAGATTCGGAAATTTATGCGAAACTATAAATGAAGAATTTGTGTCAGGCTTTAGTCCTTCAAATATAAAATCCACATTGGGGTTATATGGTATCTCATAAACAGCCTCAAATGTTTCATGATTGAAATGCATTCTAAATTCGTGCACCATGTCTCTATTTTTCAAAAATTCTTCTTTCTTGATATTATTGAGAACATAGTTATTAAGGAATAAGGAAGAATTTTTCAGCTTGATTTGAGACGAATATAGCGGCTCAATTAATTCCGAGGTTGAGCCGGTCTTGTATCGAACCTTGGCCTCCAAAGTACTATATGTGTAATCAAGTTCAGCTAAAAATTTGTTCTTTATAATCACAAAGTTGTAATTGGCTTCCAAAGATTCATAATATCGAGAACGATATATCTTGCTTAGAACTTTAATAAATTCCTTATTCAAGATTTCAGCCAAAGCTTTATTTCGAAAGAGCAGGGTGTTATAAAGATTTATTGTGTCATGTGATTTTTTGGAAACCTCAACATTTAATGCATACAAACATGCCTTTAGTTCTTTTTCAATACAAGTATTTGCAAAAAAGCAAGCTTGATGAAGTTCATTTTGATTGAACAATATTCTTGCTGCCAAATAATCTTTATAGCCTGAACTTTTTAAACCCACGAGCCTTTTACCTAATTCAGCGGGTACTGCAAAAGAATTAAGCAATTTATCAGACTTTAACATGCAGTTAAGTTATATCAGTTTCCTTACCATATAAATTTCTTTCCTCTTCTGTCAATGTTCCAATTTCACCAAATCTTTCTGCAGCCATCTTATTAAACGTTTGTTGAAGCTTTGTTACCGGATCAACAGGCCTTAAAGTGAATTCGGAATTGGTTGATGCTTCTACTTGTTTAATCTGAGATATGTTTGGAGTTTCTTCAATGACAATAGCATCTTCAATGAAGCCCTTTGCCTTTATTTCTGTTGATCCTATTACTGGCAAGAAATAACGTTGATCTTTCTTGGCCTTCATCCACAAATGATAGAATTCCACTTTCTCTTCAAATGTCAATGCATCAAGGTCATATTTTGGTTGAGATTTGTGGATCTCAATATCTTCCTCAGTAAAGGATATCTCAGTTCCTAAATTATGGAACTGAAGTAAGTTTTCTTTTGCTACCATAGTAGCAATGCAATCATGGAAGCCCTTTATCTTCCTATCCCTTGCCCTCAAAAATTCTTTGAAGCTAACAGCACCATTGAATACATCATCTTCTGTATAGTCCTGCAAGGCTATTAAACGGTTGATTTGGGCATCGTATCGCCTAACGTGTATTGGCACAACATCAGCCTTTAGTATGAACTCACTTAGTTCCTTATCCATTCACTTTGATTTTTTGATACAAATAGTTGAAGCGATTTTGCTCATCGGGTGTAAGCCGGTCTAAATCCAAAACAGCCTGATCTCTTTTTTCCTCAGTAATTCTGATTTGCTTTTTTGAAAGGATAATTGTGTTCTTATCCTTTAACAGCCTTAGAAGCTTTTCTTTGGCCTGTAAAGCTTTAGTACAGCCGGCAGCATTGTTAATGCTATTGAAGTAGCTGTAAATGTGCTCATACCATTCTACATGCTGATTAATGACCTTGATAGGATCGCTGTATTGGCTATAAAATTCTTCAGATAATTGCTGAAGTGATTGATTGATTATGTTATTGATTTCGCTCTCTGTAAGTGCTGCAGGGGCATTTGTTGCAATGAGTTTCCTTACCTGCTCTCTGTTGAGAGCTTCGTCAGTGATCCAATATATGACCTGCCGTAATAGATCCTGCGTTTGGATTTTAGTTAATGATGGAACTGGTAAAACTTCCATGTACTTTGTTTCAGGAAGCAATTTTGATGTTCGATCTTGATAGACAATACAAATTTACTATTGCTATGCCGCTAATGCCTTCAGTTTAACAGCCTTCTCTTTAACCTTCAATATAGTCGTAGTGGAAGCTTCGGTAAGCTTGCTTATTTCTCTAATTGAAAGATCCCCTGATTTCAGGTACTTCAAAATTTCTTTACTCTTTGGCTTATCAAGAAAATCCTTGTCCCTTTCGTTGCTGCCTGCTTTCCGACCAAACTTCACACCCTTCTGCCTTGCTGCAATTTTACCCATCTCTGTTCTTTCTTTAATTAACTCTTTTTCCTGTTCACCAATAGCAAGGAAAATATGGCTGATCATTTTGAACAATGGGTTTGACTTGCCATTTACAATACTTGATAGGTTCATATTTTGGATGTGAACATTTACATTATGTTCCTCACATTTCTTTAAGGTGGTTAAAACATCCAAGGCATTTCTTCCAAGCCTTGTAAATTCTTCAACGTATAGATCAGAAACTTTGCCGGCATCGATATGCTTCAAAAGTTCTTGCCCCTTTGGTCTGTTCGCAAATGCAATCGAACCACTGATTTGTTCTTGAAGAATTAAATCATAATTCTTGGCATCCAACAACTGCCTTGAACCCGATTGCTGAAGTGTGCTCCATCGAATGTATTTAATTCTCATTTTGTATCAATTTAATACTTAGGTATAAAATTAAGACATTTAGACAATACAATCAGCATTTCTTCGAAAATTTATTTTGAATGAGGTGTTGCAGATTTTTTGTTGAATTAAAGTGATACGAATACGATTTAATTTAGTCTGCAAATCATTGTAATGGATAAGATCACAGGAAAATGGATTGGAGAATACATGTACGGAAATCTTTACCCAAAGGAATGGCAGGGCAAAGTGGTAACCTTTGAACTTGATTTAACCTTTAGTGAAGGCAAGATTACAGGAACGTGTGTTGATGATGATACCAAAGACCATTTCAGTGAACCCGCTATTATATCTGGCTTTATAAGAGACAATTACATAAACTTCATTAAGAAATATCCGTACTTCAATCAAATCAATGAAGATTTGAATGGTATAGATTTCAAACAAGAGCAACCTTCACAGGAAATAAATTATACAGGCCGATTTGAAAACGGAATATTTATAGGGGATTGGGAGATTATTAGCACTTACAAAGATTCTTTCGGACGTACACAAAAGGATTTAGGAAACGGTAGTTGGAGCATGCACAAGCTGTAACTATTTGCTACCATGATCGGTTCAACTTACCTGCAGCCTCAATAACCTTGAGATACCGCTTTGTTGGATTACCGGCATAATGCTTTTTGAAATTGGACTTCTTACCCTGTTTCATAGTGTTCTGATATCTGATCATTCTTTTTAGATCCCTGATTCCATTTCTATACTTTTTTGATTGTACTTCACTTAGGTAATAACCATGTGGAATTGCTTGCCTTGATACAAACCTTCCATCATGAAGAAACAATTTCCTTTTTCTTTTTCCGGTCATAGGACAACCAAAGAAAAATTCATGGCCACCTGTTAGCTTGATTTTTTTAGCTATCAATTCAATCCTTTGAATCTTCAGCTTACCATTGATCCAAAACTCTAAATCAACATAATCATTACCAGTTCCTGTATCAGTATTAACAGTTGCATGAATTGTTGCTACCACCTCTTTTTTTCCGGTGATTGGATTGATGGCATAAAGATGAATGTCCTTGCTTTTTTTAATAACCCATTTTAAAGGAAATGCTTTTGCGAGGTATGAGATATGAAGAGGTATGAGATAATTCAAAATAACCGCCTTCCCTTGCTTTACAGCCATATTTTTAATAAATCAACCCAACTCGGTTGAGAACTTTCGATCCAATTTGCAATGGAACTAATTAATTGAGCACAAAAAAGGCAAGCTTTCACAAGCCTGCCGATTACTTAATTAATGAATGATACTACATACAAAGTTACATTCAACCTACGTCAACCAATTAATTAATAATACAACAAATACACAATTAATTAATTGATGCAATTACTAACTGTTAGTGTTTCCAATTTGTATGGTCATAATGCCTGCAAACATGCCCCTATCTTTTGTTGATTTTAAAGAATGCACTAAAACATATTTGCCTGATTCTTTCACCTGAGAGATTATAATCTTTGCCGATATCTTCAAAGTGTTTTCCTTCCATTCTCTTTTTAACTATTTGCCGGTTTCTCGCTGTTAATTCTATCTCATCTAATAATCCAGGATTATTTCTTATCATCCTTTTTACCTGATCGATATTTATTTTCATTTTCCTCTTCAGCTCTTTATCATTTATCCTTACCAATCTTGGCTACAGGGGCATTCCTGAATATAATCAGCACCATGATAGAAATTGCAAAAATCTTTAACAGCGTTTAACGCCTTTCTGTAATCAAAGGTGAAAGCTCTTTTGAACAGATAATCGAATGGGGTGTGTCCTTCTTTTTCTTCTCTTGTATGAACAATACTATTTCTAAAATCCTTTAGATTACTAATTATTGTTTGAAGTATTGGGTGACTTTTTCCAAAATCCATTTCTTTTATCTTCGGTAACACCGTTTTCACCTTCTCGTCAAAACTCAGCCATTGTATTTGTTGCTTATTATAAATCTCCGTTCTTTTTTCAAATACTTTTTTATACTCAAATGCATCCGGCACACTTCTATTGATAAATGCTTCTAACGAAGTAAATAGCAAAATAATCAAGCTGCAGGCCAACCCATAATACTCATACAAATCATTTATAACCTGCTCTGTCATTCCTTCTACAGAGGTGTTTGCAAACACCTTGTCTCTTTTACTTTCAATTTGAACCAAATTTACATAGGCAGTATGGAAGTAAATAAGGATTGGATCCGGCTCAGGAATATATCTTACTTGCCCTTTATAGTTGAATGGGAATGCATCCACAGCCTTATTACTGTCCATTAATAAAACTGCCTTTTGATTTTTCTGAATTTTAATTTTGGCCTCACCGGTTTTCATTTTTTCCCATTTAGCATGTTGAACTTTACCCGCTTCTTTCAAATTTTCCAGCTTTTCAAGTACTTCATTACTTACTGGCACTTCATGGTAGAATTTCTTGTAGATGTGCTTTTTCAAATTGCTCATGTCATAGATTATAAATTCAAATTAATTAAAAAACAGAAAAGGGTGGCTTTCCTTGCCACCCCTAAGTTTTCGGCAAAACTTTGCGATCTGCTATTTGTTAGCGATTTTAATAAGTGATACAAGTTGATTGGTATTCGGATCACATTTCAACCAAGAATTGTAATCAACTTGGAAGTAGTTGAATTCTTCGCCCATTTCTTTCTTGAAAGGAAAAGGTGTTGAGAGTTTTTTCCTAAGCTCTATATTTTCTTCTATCAATTTTACCTGCTTCTTTACTGCCCTTGACAATTGATCAAACACCCCTGATTCAATATTATACCTGCAAAGCTTTTTACCCGCATGGGATAACACAACATATTTTTTCCTGATCACCGGTGGATCTTCTGGCTTAGGTGCATCACTGCCAAACATTTTGAAGTAACGGCCTATCACTTGCTTGCCTAAATCTTTTACCATTTAATTTCTTTTTATGCGATCTGTAGAAATTATTTGCTTACCCTTACAATGAGTTCATGCAATGCTGCCAAATTAATTATTTCATCTCCTTTCATCTTATGAAGCAGATTCAATATGAATTCTTCGTTTGTCATTGATGCTGCAGATTGCTTTAATCCTTCCCACAATTGTTTCCTTCTTACTATTTCCGGATCATTGAGATTTGTTTCCTTATCGAATACAGCTTCCTCAATGAACTTTAGTAATTGTGCTGCCATTGTTTTTGTTTTATTAATTAATTGCTATTTCTCTTTTTGGTTTTCCTTCCTTCATTGAATTCTTTCAACTCGGAAATCGAAAACCATAATTCATTTTTCTTTTTGATTAATGGTATCCACCATTGAGAGGAAAGCTTGTAGATGTAGCTTGTTGATAAGCCTACCATCTTTGATGCTTCCCTGATTCTTATTAAGTCAGTTGGTTGTTGGTACATAGCAGTTGATTTAATTAATTAGTGGTTTACGTTAACGGTAAAACTTACAAACCGATAGCTGCTACCTAACTGTTTTGGAAAATGGTAACTGGTGTTTGCTGGTGAAGGGAATTTCTTTTCAAGTGCCATTGCAACCTGATAGGCATCTTCCTCATTTAAATTTGCCTCTGAAGCTTTCGTTAACAATTCTTCTTTGCTCAATTGTTGGTAGTTTTTGTTGTTCATATACGGTGGTTTTGATGTTTTAAAAAATTGCAGATGTAGAAACATTCCGCTTATCTGTTAAATGAAAAGTTTTCAGCGTTTAGGTGTTGGAAATCTTCTTTCAAGGATACCGGCTACGATTTGTGCTTCGCCCTTTTTCATTTTACCGGCCGATACTTTGGCCAGTAATTTCTCACTTGACATTCTGATGAATGTGGAATGGATAACTTGTTTTTTCATAAAAAATGTTTTGATTGCAATTATGAAACGAACCTAACTCTACTTTTTTGGAAAACAAAATTGATTGCCTATAAAGCATTGGTTATTAACATTAAATGATTTAATATTTGTAATAATTTTAGTAATAAAAAATTAATTAATTATTACTAAATCGTACGTTTTGCTCCCTATTAAGAGGCCTTTAAAAAACTTATGCACAAACGAAAAAGATTTAAAAAGGTTGGGTGTAGAAACACCCTAAACCGTATTCTGAAAAAAAAATCTACTTCTTTCCTTTTGAGAAATATTTTTTGGGTATTGATATAAGCTTCTCGCCCGCAATGCCATTAATTATTTCTTCTGCAGAACTATCCCATGCTGTTTCATTTCAGCAAGGATTTTTTTGCTGTTTATCTCAGGTAGCCGGTTGGCTTCACTGGTGTTTTCAAAATACCCCCTGTATTGATTAAGCTTTTCACGATAAACTGCCTGATCGATGTAACCACATTGGTAGTCATTATATAGCTCGTCGAAACTTTTTTGAATGTACTCACCTAATTGTTTAAATTCAATTTCACGCTCATCTAACATGATTGCTAATCGCCTGCAAGTAACTCCTATCTCATCATAAGTTCTTGTCTTTAATTGGCCGTTTACAAATCTTGGCATTGCTTGTTTTTTTGTGCGATGGTATTTTGCGATTGATGTTAAATTAGAAATGCTTTGCTAACTCAGGAACAATATCCTCTTCCAAGTGAAGATGTTCATTTTTGATTTTTTCATCCCTTTCAACCAAGAAATCATGTATTGGTTTCAGGTATGAACGATAGCGTGCCAGATTAATTTCACCGCTGTTATAATTAGCCCTCAACTGGCAGAATTGTTTATGAAGATTTTTTGAAATTTCCTGAACATCATTATTTAAGTAAACTGCTTTTTGGAGTGTTTCTTCATCCTCCACATCAGCTTTTTGAATGATGGTATCTAACACCTCTTTGTGTTTAACCATTTTACTCTTTAAGGTTTCTACTGTACTTGGAAGTAATTCCCATGTAATACCTTTCATTTTTTAATTAATTAATTACGGTCTTATTCTTCGATTGTTATTGCAATCTTTTATTTAATTAATTGTGAAGTGCAATTATTCTTTCACTATACTTTTATAAATATGTCCAATTCTTGACCCTTTATCTATATTTCAAGAATTGGACACATTTTCCATCATCCGTTATTTCTTTTGATGCAGCAATAATTGTTTGAATTTGATCATGGAGATTCCTTTTGGTGAACCCTTGTCCATATTTCTCCAATAATTTGAAAGCTTTGCCTCTCTGTCTTTGAAACTCTTTATAGAGAGATTCCTTAAGTTCACCACCGGCACAATGTATTTTATTTTCGTATTGCCGTACATATTGGTTAATGCAAAACTTCCTGATTAGATCCAACTCTTTACTTTTCATCCCATCTGACCTTTCCCCTATCTCTGTTATAAGATCGATGTTGTTCAAAAAAACAATTTGAGAGAAACGAAGAATAAGTTGCTCTTCTGCGATCTGATTAATTAATGTTGGAGAGACACTTGAAATAGTAAATAGTGAATACTGTTCTCTCAATTGCTGCATATCTTCCCAATAGACCTCATATCTCAATGTGTTCTTGTCTTTTGGGTATAGTTTGATGCCATAATGAGTAAGTTCTGCAACATGCACCTTACCCTCCAAATTGAACAGCCTTTTTCTTTTCCCTTCAAACCGAACTAAATTATCTTCTAAGTACTTAACAACCTCAAATGGGACTTGCAGATTTACACCGATTTCCAACGAAGTGATTTTTGCCTTTGCGGGATCTATTTTCAAATCATTGCATAGGTCAAATAAAGCTTTTACGGCATCATCGGCTGAGAAAAAATCATCGTTATCGCCCCTTGCATATTTATGAATGCTTCCATTGATCTTTAGAGCCCAAATCTTTGTATCGGTGAACGGACTTCTCTTCCACCCTAAACTAATATTCAGAAATCTGTATTCTGCTCTTCTCCAATGAAAACCTTTATACTCCTGCTGCACATTATGTTCCGCAACCTCTTTTCCATGACCTTCAACCGTTCTTGAAAATGTCAATCTCTTTTGCAGATATTTAACTTGTGAAGGCCTCAGAGTTGGGGCATAGATACTTCCACCATCCAACACTTTTTGTAACTTTGAGATACGATTCATTGCAATTATCCTTTACGATCACTATTTCAAATTACTAGGCTGTTCCCCAACAGCCTTTTTTATTAATTAAGCAATCTTCTTTTTGTAATTCTTCTCAAGGAATTCATCTGCGCTAATCTCAGTCTCTAAAAGAGTTTTCACTTTATTTGCTTTAACCCATTCTAAAATTTCTTTCTTAGAAAAGAGAAGATTACCAGCAACTTTCGAATGAGGAATCAATTTTTTATGAGTATAGATATAAATGGTGTCTTTTGATCTATGCAATAGCTTAGCTACTCCATTAATATCCATTAATTCGTCCTCTTCTTCCTTTTTAAAAGGGTAATTATTGAAGGTATCTTGAAGAAGTGCAAGAGAGGATTCTATTTTGGAAAGTCTCTCTTCTAATGTTTCGATAAATCCCATACACTAAAAAAGCAACTGGCTTTTAACCGATGCGTTTTAATGCGATCTTTTGTTTTCGATTTTTTTATCAATCGGTTGATTGATGATGAGAAGCGATTTGTTATACAAAGATATAAAACTTTTGATTGTTTTTTCTTACTTAACAAAATTTAAAAAAGAGGTTAGTGCTTTTTTCATCTCTTTTCTTTTTTCATCTTCAAGATCATTTAAATAATTCTTTGTTGTGGCGATATCAGCGTGCCCTAAGCTTTCTGAAATGAATTCAACCGATGCACCTGAATTTTTTAAAACACCGGCATGTGTATGCCTTGCTACATAAGTTGTAATATTGAGTTCAATTTGAAGTTCCTTGCCTATTTTCTTTAAATATTTATTTACATTTTTTATTGCCTGTTTAACTGCAGCATGTTTTTCTTTACTGCTCATTGAATGAGTTACAATTGGGAAAATATAGTTTTCCGGATGAGTGTTTTTATTACCCCACCTTTTAATTATCTCTCTTAGTTTATCATTTAAATCTACCTTGATTTGAATTTCATTGTCCTTGTTGGTGTTCTTGGTTTTTTCTCTAAAGAATACTATAGTCTCAGAAGACATGGAACGGTATTTTAGAAAAGCAAGGTCCTTCATATTGATTCCATTGGCCAAATACGAGAATACCCACATATCTTTTGCAAAAAGGTAATGACTGCCATACAATCCCTTTGGTTCGTAATTATAAAGCTTTGCAACTTCATTTAACTTGAGAGACCTTTTTGCCTTTCTGCCCGATGGAATAATATATTTATCCCTGCCAAACGGATATGCTCCTTCAGAAACTATTCCCTCTTTGATCGCTATATTAAACATCCTTCTGAGAGTTCTTACATAAATCCCAATACTTGTTCTGCTGTTGCCGTCTCTTCCGATTAGCTTTCCTGTTTTTGTTATGTATGTTTTAGGCTGCTCCATCCACTTTTCATACCTTTTTAAAAATTCCACATTTATATCTTCGATATTGAGATTATCTTTTTTGATATAAGCCTTAAAACTGCTTAACGCATTCTTGTAGGTAGTTGCCGTTCCAAATTGTTCATCCGCCTCCAATTTTTTAATTAAATCATCATACATGGATAATACATTTCCCTTGTCTTTTCTATTCAAAATATACCGGTTGTGAAATTGTTCGAATGTGAAGTAAGAGCCAAGTTTTTCAATAATATCCTCTGCCTTTGTAATTAGTGAATCAAGTTCCTTTTTGTTTGACTTGTAAGGATCTCTTGGTTTATCTGTAAAAAGTTTGTTATACTCTTCCTTTGTAAACTCAAAACGGGTTCGGTAATATTTTCTATTTCGATTGAAATAAATCAAAATTTTGACAGGGTATTTGCTGTTCATCTTCTCTCTTCTTGTATCATGGAAGATTGAGGCTGTTGCTTTCATAATAGATTAAAATTTGCACACACAATTTGCACACAAACCTAATCAAAGACGCAAAGGATCTAAAACGCAATTATCAACAAAACCCTTTATTAACAAGGGTTTCAGAGGTTCATTAGTAAAAACAAAACAATCAAAAATAATCGAAAAATCTGCCGCTGGTGCCTTCTAAGCAGTAGGTCACTGGTTTGAATCCAGTCCGGATCACTCAAATAAACGCTTGATTCTCAGGCGTTTATTTTTCAAAGTTTCCCCAATACTGTAGCTTTTTTCTAATGAGTTAACACTATCGTTAACACTTTTTAAAAATGCTACGCATGATACACTTACCAAATGGCTGCAAATGTAGCGAACTAAAAGTCAGTCCTTCTAACTGGCAAACACCCCGAGCTTCGCTAAGAAAAAAATGGTATATCTATTACCGTTACTATGATCCTGAGTATAAAGAAACGTATCCTAAAGGAAAGCTTCGTGTCATTAAAGGAATGAACGATGCACCCACCCTAGAGAAGCGCCAAAAACTGGTAAAGGCATTAATTGATTTAGAGCTAAGTGAATTAAAAGTTTTGGGTTACAATCCCATAATAGATAGGCATATTACTCCCATTTCTGCTGCCCATTTAATTTTACCTCAGACACCTTTAATTCATGCGTTACGATCTGCTTTCCTAAAAGCAAATTTCACAGGAAGAACATACACTGATATAAAAAGCGTTTTAAAATACGTAGAAAAAGCTGCTTTGCTGGCGGGGCTGGATTGTTTGTTAATGTTAGCATTCCAACAAAAAACAACCAACCGACAAAAGCGAATGTGGTTACCATTCCATCTTCTGTCTGGCACGCCGGGTAGACAATTGATAATATAGTTAAAGTCTAGATACGATAACAATATTTGATGAAAACGGAAGAAGCCGGTGTCCCTGTTTTTAGTGTTTCAGAAATTGTTGGTCATAAAACGGACATCATGACTATTTACCCGACAACTAGTTTGGCAAAAATGATAAAGGAACAGATTCGCTTTTCTTCTTCAGCTTTACTGAAAATGAAAAGCAAGTGATGTGCTCCATCTTATCAGGATGCACAACCAGGCCGATGATTCACCCTTCCCGATAAGGGATTCATGTGTCCTGTGGAAGATGCCAGTTTTTAGAATTTGGAATGGCTCGCCTGTAACTACAATTAAGCAGGCACGATTTTATGCAAAAAAGATGAAGCGGTCATCTATTAGCAGGTGCAAAACTAATTATGTTGTTAACCATAAGCAAGACACCCAACATATATCTTTGCATTTGATTTGAAACAGCTTGCTGCATTTGTTTTGGCTTTGTTTATTTTGCTGCAGCCCTTCAGCAAGATGTGGATCTATATTTCTTTCAAAATAAACCAGGATCAAATTGCAAAAACGCTGTGCGTCAAGAAAAACATCAAGAACAACACCTGCAAAGGCAAATGCCATCTGAAGAAGCAACTTGATGAAACAGATAAAGACGATCAAATGCCGGAAGATCAAAAAGAGAAATTTGAAGTACAACTTTTCTGTCAACAAAAGCTTCCATCAGTTTACTTCATTAGCTATGCTCAGAAAATACCCTTCTCAGAATATTACAGACATCCCTACGCCTTTATCTTCTCAGGAAGTACGTTCCACCCTCCCCGGTTCATGTAAACTCTAAACAATAGTTTTTCCTAATCTCACCGGCATTTGCAAAACTGCAATGACATATGCTTTCCTGCATTCGTCTGCATACATAGCGGTGATCATCTCATGAACTAAAATCAAAAGGATGTTTTTAAGAAATATAGTATTGGCAATTTTTTGTTTGCCTGGTTATGCCTACAGCTATGCACAAACAGATACTCTAACAAAACAAGATTCAGACTGCATAAAAGTTAATGTTCTTGAAGAAGTGATTGTAACGGGCAATGTAAAACGAGATCCTGCTTTCGTTATCATCAAAGAAGATTTTACAAGTAAAGCTGTGCAACCCAAAAGCTCAGGCGAATTGTTTTCCGACATCAGCGGATTCTCTTTGATAAAAAGAGGAAATTATGCAGTCGAACCTTCTTTCAGGGCGTCGCAGTATGAACAGCTGAATGTTTTATACGATGGAGGTATCAAAGCAACCCATGCCTGCCCCAATAGAATGGACCCTGTTACTACACTGGTCAATCCCGAAGAAGTAACCAGGATTGAAATTGTAAAAGGCCCTTATACTGTTCGCTACGGTCAAACGTTTGGCGGAATGATCAACATGGTAACCAGTAACCGTATCAACAGTAGCGGAAAGATTAACGGTTCTGTTTCTTCCGGTTATGAATCGAATGGGAATGCGATTGTAAACGTCATTCAACTAAGGAGCATCCAAAAGAAACTGGATCTGTCGGGAACATTTAGTCACAGAAACTATGGTAATTATAAAGACGGTGGTGGCAGAGAGATTCCTTCCTCTTTTGAAAGTACCGGTTACAGTATAAAAACAGGGTACAACTTTACCGAGCTACAAAGACTGCAGTTGAGCTTTAGGCAAAACTTTGGCAGAAATGTGTTGCATGCAGGCTTGCCAATGGACACAAAGTTTGACAACAGCAGCATAGCAGGCTTGGACTATAGGTTCAAATCAAACACTCCTTATTTAAAGGATGTTACGATCAAAGGTTATTACTCTTTTGTAGATCATAAAATGAATAACAATACCAGGCCTTCTTTCATTTCCACAGAAGCAGTGGCGAAAGTCAATTCAAAAATGTTTGGTGCAAGAACAGAAGGACAATGGAGTTTAAGTAAACGGGTTTATATTTTTGGCGGATTCGATTACAGCAATCAGGGAAGAAAAGGAAGCAGGGACAGACTGGTAAAAAAAGATATGATGGGAAATACTTTGCCAGCACCCAAAAAATACACGGACGAAATCTGGCAAAACGCTTCTATCGATCAAAAAGGTGTTTTTGCTGAAGCAAAATATTCGTTAGGCCAACACGATATCTTTACATTCGGTAGCAGGCTTGATTGGATTTCTTCTTCTGCAAGCAAGATCGATTCTTCTTTTAAAAAGCTTTATCCCGAATCCTCTGCGCAAACAGAGATCAACCTGAGTGGTACTATTTCTTACAAAAGACTGCTAAGTGAAAAAAGTTCGTTAGAAATTGCCTTTGGTCGTGGTACACGCACGGCCAATCTCGAAGAAAAATACATTGCTTATTTCAATATTGGATCGGACCCTTATGAGTATATCGGCAATCCTTATTTAAAACCGGAAGTCAATAACCAGTTTGAGATTGGTTACAAAGGAGAAAAAGGCTTTAATGGATTTTTTACCCGGCTAAAGTATTCTGCATCCGTTTATTATTCCATTTATGAAAAGTACATTCTTGGAGTTGTAGATACAGGTTTGAAAAGGAAATTTAATCCGACAGCACCGCCGCTTCATCCAAAGGGTTTCAGAAATACTCACAATGCTATCAAAACCGGCTTTGAGGTGATGGGAAGTTTACAATTTGCAGATATGCTTGGGTTCACAACCGAAATGAACTATGTATATACAGAGAGCAAGGACCTCAATGAAAGCCTTCCATTAACACCTCCGTTCCAGATAAGACTGCAACTTGAATATGCAAAGAAAAATATTTGGGCAAGAGCAAGGTATATAATCGTTTCAAGTCAGAATAGAGTTTCAAAATCGTTTGACGAAGTGAATACAAAAGGATATCAACTATTAAATTTTGAAGCAGGAATAACTCCGGTAAAAAAAGTAAAGATTGGAGTAGCAGCTTTAAATATCAACAATGAATCGTACCACGATCATCTGAATTTCGCATTCAATAATGTTATGGGATTTGGTAAAGAGTTCATTACTGAGCCCGGACGAAACTTTACTGTATTCGCATCATTAAGTTTTTAAGCAAAATTGATTTTAAAATAAAAGCCATGCTGAAAGGCATGGCTTACTGTTACGTAACCAAACACGCTAGCATTTGTCTTGCTATAGCTTTGATTGGCCATAGGCCTTGCAATAGTCAATGGCTTTTGAGCTACCTCGTCTGAAACATGCTCATGACCTCCTTCCATTACCACCCCGTCTCCCCTGCATGTTCATACATCCCTGGCCATTACGAATGCAAGTACCGTTTCCCCTACCTTGGCCTTTGTGTGTGCATTGCCCTCCACTGTTTTCATAGTTATCGCAAATGCCATTTTTGTTGTTGTCAACATAAGCCGTGCAATTTTTGTTTGTTCCCGGAGCAGGATTAGGCGTTTTAGTTTGTGCAGATAAACCGCTACCGATTGCAACTGTCAGAATTGCAGCTAGAATTAACTTTTTCATATTTACAATTTAGTTGTTCGCTCTTTTCCAACCTCTTTGATATCCCCGAGGTACTGTGGGAAGGTTTTCGTTTACAAATAATGGCTCAAAAACTTTTTCAAGTTCTAATGCCTGTTCTTCAGAACACACTGCTCTTATTCTTAAAAAGAATTCATAGGTTTCGCGTTTAAGTTCACCGTGCATATCTCCGATCTTGGCAGACAATTCACCAAGACGTGAGGTGTTCGGCTTTTCGTTTTTCATTTCTTTAAACATCTCTGCTTTTAAGCTATCGATGCTGAAAGTAAGTGTTGCGGTTTGAGGACGAAACTGTTCATTAGCGTCTCTGAACACTTCCATCTGGTCGTTGGTAAAATCAAGCGTTTGCCGGAAAAACCGTCCGTTCAATGCATTACCTGGATAAGAGCTCACATAAGCAACTGTGTCTGCCGGAACTTGTTGTTTGTAGTTGTGGTATAAGATCGTTCCTAAGGTTGCAGCATTCATCAAAAACAAGACAACAATTGCCCATACCATCCATTTTATCTTTCCAGTCATACTATTTACTCATTTGCTGTTTGCTGATAGAAAACAAAATGCTCCATCTTATCATCATTCATAAATATTATCGTTGCGTGATCATTCTTTATTTGTGAAGTATGGTAAAGACTACCGGCCTTTATGCCTGCAAAAATTGCTAAAATCACTCCGAGTGACATGGCAATATTTTGCCACGTAGGATAAAATTTATGCTGCTTCCTTTTCTTTCCTTCTATTGAGGCCATTATGCGGGTAGATAAAAAAGGATTAGCCGTTATACTTCTTTCGGTCTCAATGAAGGCCTCAATCATCTCATCAAAATCGTTTTGACTTTTCATCCGCTCTCATTTTTTTGTTAGACAATTGAACCGTTTCGAATCCTACGGCTGCTGACAGTTTTTTTCTAAGATTATTTTTAGCTCTTAACACTAACTGCTCCACAGCACCTTCACTGGTGTTCATTATTTCAGCCACTTTTTTTTGAGACAATTCTTCGTACTTCGTTAACACGAATGCAAGCCGCTGATTTTTCGGCAGGCCATTGATAGCATATTTGATGATCTCATGCTTTGATCTTTCCATCATCTTTGCTTCAGTCGAAGGTTCTTTTGAAGAAAACTGAAATATTGTTTTTAGTTCTGTCCAAAAAACCTTGTTTCTTTTCCTTCGCAAAAAATTAAGTGAGGTATTAATGGCAATACGATAGAGCCATGTTGTAAAAGCTGCTCTTCTGTCGAAGGAAGAAAGCGAAGAATACAGTTTTAAGAAAATGTCCTGCATCACTTCTTCGGCGTCCTCTTTATTATGAAGCAAACCGATAACCACACGGAAAATATCAGACTCGTACATCCTTATTAACCGTTCAAAATCTCTTTCATTTCCCCTCAAAACACTATCTATCAATTCAAAATTTTTCATTCGGTTGATCCGGATAGTTAGACACTCTTTATAAAAAAGTTCTTACGCAGGCGTATACTTTTTGTACTAGAAATTTTCTCCCTTAATTGAAGCGCTGGTTTTTTAAATCAGTTTGAGCCAAATATTTAGGTAATAGAGTCCGGCCATAAGAAAAACCACTCCCGCAACTTTGCGCATAACTCTCTCTATATTTTGAGCGGCTTTGTAATACATTCCAATTTTGTGAATGCTAAATGCTATTATAAAAGAGAAAAGGATAACAGGGAGACCTGTGCCAATAGAAAAAATAACCGGTAATGCCAGTCCTTCGGATGATGACATTACCATTGGCAATAGGATAACAAAAAACAAAGCGCCGCTGTATGGGCAAAACGCAAGTGCAAACACTGCACCAAGCAGGAAAGCACCAAGCATTCCCCTGTTCCTGAACTTTTCCGATAGCTTACCTGTCAAATTTCCTTTAGACAAAACGCCAGGCTTTACAACATCTAACATAATCAGGCCTATCACGATCATGACAGGCCCAATAAACTTTTCGCCATTGGTTTCAAAGATTTTTGCTACATGAAATTTGCTAGCGCCGTAATAGATCAGGGCAGCTAAAGAAGTGTAGGAAAGCATTCTCCCCAATGTGTACAAAGTACCGGTCACCAAAACTTTTTGTTTGCTTGTAACCGCTTTTGCTACATATGCAGTGGCTGTAATGTTCGTCGCCAAGGGACAAGGACTAATTGAGGTAAGTAAGCCTAATGCAAATGCAGCCAGCAGAGGCACCTCACTATTTTGTGCCAGCTCGTTCAACCATTCCATTTTTAGCTCTTTATAAATTCTTCGATGGCCTTTTTAAGTTCCGCTTCAAACTTCGCTTCATCACCTACATTCATAAAAGCAGATGCGGTAAGATCTTTCTTTTTGCCTGTTTTGGGA
Organism: Flavisolibacter sp.; assembly: GCA_035554655.1. GTDB lineage: Bacteria > Bacteroidota > Bacteroidia > Chitinophagales > Chitinophagaceae > Flavisolibacter. The sequence goes on along the minus strand of DATMIF010000043.1, from coordinate 94,963 downwards.
TTGTATAAAAACAGGGCCGTTCCCGATGCATGGAAGTCTTCAGCCTTCTTTGCATTCTTTTTCTCCTCCACATTCACAAGTTCAAACGGAACACTAGGGAAATATTTTGTGAGCGATGCCTTCGTAAATTTTTCAATCTTTAGGCAGCTAATACAGCGGTGTTCAAGGTGGAACTGGATAACCTGCAGCGATGGAGTTTCAACCTGTTTGTTCTGAGCAAAGCTCTTAAATGATAAATGAAATAACGAAATGAATAATAGAAGAATGCCTACTTTTTTCATCACTATATTTTTAAAGAATGATGTTGAACAGATAGCCCGATACAATCATGAAAAATACGGTTGTTCCAAAATAGGTCCCGATAAGTTTCCATGTCATTACTTTCTTCAGTAACATAGCTTCAGGTAATGAAAGACCGATCACTCCCATCATAAAAGCGATAGCTGTACCAAGAGGAATTCCTTTTGCAACTAACACTTGTACTACAGGTATAACCCCTGCCGCATTACTATACATGGGCACTCCCATTATTACCGCAATTGGCACAGCATACCATTGGCCTTTATTGATATAATGCTCGAAAAAGCCTGTAGGTAAATAACCATGCATCAAACCACCAATAGCAATACCGGCGACGATATAAATAGCAATACCTTTTACTATTCGAAATGCTTCTTTCGTTATTGCAGGCATCTGTTTCCACAGATGCTGTTTGTCCTCTACTAACTCTTCCTCCGTTTGCGCATCTTTAATAATGTTTTGGACCCAGGGAGACAGCAGTCTTTCAAGTCTGAACTTTCCAAGAATAATTCCACCGATAATACCTAAAACTATTCCGCTTCCTACATAAAGTGCCGTTACTTTCAATCCAAAGCTTCCGAGAAAAATTGCTATAGCTACTTCATTAACTAAGGGGGCAGTGATTAAATAAGTGAATGTAATTCCAAGAGGAATGCCACCTTTTACAAAACCAATAAAAAGAGGAACAGATGAACAGGAGCAAAAAGGAGTAATCACACCAAAGGAAGAGGCAAAAAGATATTCAAGCCCATAAAGTTTATTGCGGCTCAAAAAAATTCGGATCCTATCAACGGGAAAATAGGAATTTACTATGCCCATTATAATCGTGACAACAAAAAGTAGCAAAAAGATTTTTATCGTATCAAGAACAAAGAAGTTTAATGCTTCGCCTAAATGGGTTTTTGGTGAAATGTTGAATACAGAATAAATCAGCCAATCGGCAAAACTTTGAAGCCAGTCAAACACGGTTTAAAAATTTACTGGAGTAACAATTGTTTTATTTCAGCAACATCGGCAACCCGTCCTTTTATCTTTGGCACCTCATCGATAATTAGAACTGGAGTCGTCAACACATTATACTTCATCATTTCTTTCAGGTCTTCTATCTTTTGTACATTAGCTTTAATACCTGATTGCTTTACTGCTTCCAGAGCATTGTTATAAGTTGTTTTGCATTTAGGACAACCTGGCCCTAACACTTTAATACTCTTCATGGTCAATTATTTTAGAACTCATTTTTCAAAAAATGCGGAGAACATTTTTTTTGCCTCTGCCCACGCTTTCTGATTGATACAGTATTTTACCCGGGGAGGCATCACATCACCTTGTATCAAGCCTGCTTCCTTTAATTCTTTTAGGTGCTGCGAAATAGTTGATTGTGCCATTGGAATTTCTTCTGTTAACTCGCCAGTAAAACAGCATGATTGATTTTCCAAAAAATTCAGAATACGAATGCGAATAGGATGAGAAAGCGCTTTAGCATAACGAGCCAGAGTTTCTTCTTTTTCGGTATAGTCAATTTCAGTAGATGTTCTCTGCATATTAAAAAGTTCATCGCAAATGAACGATGAACTAAATTCTTACGCAGTGACGATGGTCAGTAATATCGCTGACAGGTATCAGTGGACCGATAATAAGGCAACCGATTCGAGATCACTTAAAAAAATATTTCAGTGCCTAGTACGATATCTGTAAATCCAAAATAAACTAATTCGAAATTACCTTTGATTTGCAATTATTCTTCTGCTTTTCCTGACAAACTAATCATTCACGGTCAGGTGGAGGTGACCGGAACCGAACCACCAATTCTGTATTTAAGAACGTCATCCTACTTTATATCGTAGTTTTCGCATTGTTACTTATTTTATCAGATAGAGTTATTATTTTGTTCTGATAGGTAGAACGTAAAGAAGTATTCAAACTGGCAGCAATTAGCTGCTTCCAGTTTTCACGACACAAATTCGACACCCTTTTCAAATAAATATTGATGTTCAACAACTGGAGAATCTAGTCCCCGGCACCAAAGTAAAGTATCAATCTCTAAAAATAAATGTGGTGGCTTTTAAGTTTTGTGCAGACAGGGTTACTTTTATTGTTCCCTCTTTTTGGGATTGGATATAAGCCAGGAGCTTCCCATTCAATGCCTTTCTCTTATTTGATTTATAGTCTTCATGACTAAATGCGCTGCCGCTCTCCAATCCAATTAATGTTGCAGGTCCATCGATTGTAATTGTTATTTCATTATCAGCATTTGGTACGATAACACCGTTTGCATCCACAATGTTGATCTCTATTTGTGCTAATTGTTTTTCACCCGGGTTAAAAACAGTTCGATCAGGTTTTGCAATGATAGCAAATGCATCTCCTGAGGTTTGCAATTTAAACTTCGCTATTTCTTCATCGTTTTTATAACCTTTTGCTTCTAAATTTCCGGGCTGGTGCACTGTTCTCCAGGAAATGAATCTTTCTTTTGTATCTGCCAGCTTCTTTCTACCCAATGATTTACCATTTAAAAACAGCTCCGCTTCATCACAATTGGTAAAGCAACTTACAAGAACACTGTCTCCCCCTTTGTAGTTCCATGAACTAGTTACCATTCTCCTGTTGTTTCCACCAGTTTGTAAAGAACTTGTCGCAACATAGATCATCGCCTTTTCGCTCCACAAACTTTGCCTGAAGTAATAAGATGGCTTCGGAAAGCCTGCAAGATCTAATAAACCAGCCGTGTTGCTTCTTGCTGGCCAACTTCTTGCCTCACCTAAATAATCAACCCCAGTCCATAAATATTGTGCGGAAATATAATCGTTGTCTTCAACAGCTTTCCATGCATCCAAAGCCATTCCGTTTTCGCTTCCATAAATAATTCGTGCCGGATATTTTTGATGATCATCAGGATAACGAAATTCCTGGTAGTTATATCCAACGACATCAAGTACTTCGGGATAACCTACTTCGTTTGACATGACAACCCCTGCAAGTGCAGCAGTAACTGGCCTTGTGGTATCACACGTTTTTACATCAGCAACTAATTGTTTTGCTATTTTAGTTAAGCGTTGGGCCGAAGGTTTGCCAGTTGTGTAGCCCTTACCATAGATTTGCGGGTTTCTTCCGGTGTTCAAAATTTCATGCGTATAAGGATCGTTAGGATAATCAATTTCATTACCAATGCTCCACAAAAAAATAGAGGCATGATTCCTGTTACGAAGCACCATATCCTGAACGTCGCGGTCAGCCCATTCTTTAAAATCGGAATGAGATCCATCATTGCCCGGAGTACCGACATTCCAACCTTTGATCCATTTGTTTTTACCAACTTCCCACTCATCAAAAGCTTCGTCCATTACAAGAAAACCCATTTTATCTGCCAGGTCATACAAATAATCTGCATGAGGATTGTGGCTCATGCGAAGAGAATTGCATCCAACTTCCTTTAAAAGTCGTAGTCTTCTCTCCCACACTTCTTCAGGAACTGCAACGCCTAAAGCGCCTGCATCATCATGAATGCAAACACCTTTTATTTTCAAATTCTGTTCATTGAGAAAAAAGCCTTTGTCTTTATCAAACCTGAATGAGCGAAATCCAACTCGTTGAGAAATGTTGTCGACCTGTTTTCCTTTTGTTTTTAGCGTGACTATGAGATTGTACAATTCAGGACGAGTGGTTGACCAAAGCGAAGGATGATCTACGTTGAAGGAAAGCTTTGCCTCTGTTTTATTATTTGCATTTACAGCTACCTGTTGCTGTGTACTGGCTATTTTTTCCCCCTTTTTGTCTACAAGCGTTGCTTCAACTAAAACAGAAGTATTTGTTGAAGTTTGATTTTGTACCTGAACACTGACATTTGCTGTGGCTCGTTCAGAAGAAACTTGCGGTGAAGTAAAGTACACACCCCATAAATCAATATGGACAGGATTGGTGGCAACCAAATAAACATTCCGATAAATTCCGGAACCTGTGTACCATCTTGCGTCTGCAAATTGCGAGTGATCAACTTTTACAGCAATCGTGTTCTTTCCTGTTTTGTTTAAGAAAGTCGTGATCTCATATTGAAACGAAACAAAACCATTCGGACGTTTACCGAGGTAATGTCCATTGATCCATACTTCGCTGTTTTTGTATACGCCATCGAAATACAGAAAAATTTTTTTGGATTCGGATTGCTTGTCCAGCACGAACGTTTTTCTGTACCAACCTATACCTGCCGGCAAATAAGCAGTAGCGCTTGCCCATTGTTCATCAAACGGACCTTCAATGCTCCAGTCATGCGGAAGATCAACACTTCGCCAATTAGCATCATTGAATGAAGCCTGATCAGCATTTGAGACCTCTCCTTTATTAAATTTCCAACCATCATTAAACAAGACTGTCTGCCTCGTTTGCTGCGCTGATAAAACTATTGATATACAAAAACTAAAAATGATCAGCCATAAAATTTTAAAACAATTTCTCATGACGTTCACAAGTTAAATGTTTACTTCCTTCAGTTACTCACTGTTGATGTCTCATTATCAACCAAACGAATCACGTAACTAAAAGAATATTTTTTATCGAGCAGACGATACTGATCGTGAGGCAATGCACCCCAACTGTCGTCGCCACCAACACCTCTTTGCTTCAGGTCAATATGCAAATAGACATTGCGGTCTGGCCTTAAATCAGTGGGATGCTGCTGTTTTTTTGAAAGTCCCGGGTCCAAATCTTCCACTGCATGATTGGTGGCGCTAAAACAAATAGGCTGTACACCTTCTATGCGAAGACCGCTGCCGTTATCATTTGTAAGAGAAACCCAACGAACGTCTGTTTTGTACCCGCTTTCCTGCGGACGAATATAGCCTTCATAATATTGATTGGCTACATCGTCTTTATATAAACCAACGAAGGCCGCTTCGTTTCTATCACTATAATTTTCCCAGGGACCGCGACCATAGTAAGCAAGGTTTTTATAAGGCGCCGGCAAACGGAGACGCATTCCAAAGCGAGGCAATTCAGGCAAATCTTTTCCTGTCATGTCTATAGATGAAGTAACAGCAACTGAACCATCATTCTGAATTTGATATTCGATTATATAAGGAACACTGATACTTGTAAGTTCGTATTGCACTTTTATATGAACGCCTTCGCTGTTTTGCTCATCAACTGTCACATTCTTCATCGCCCTGTTTGCATGAGCTGTTCTCCATACACCCATATTTAAAGGCATGCCATTACCAAAATCATTGTCGGTTGGGGCTCTCCAGAAATATGGCTCAGGAAATTGTATGCCACCCCTTTCGCCATTCGAGTAACGTGTAAACCTTCCCTGCCTGGTGTTAAATTCGCCTCTTACATTTCCAGAACTAAAAGTCAACCTTTCAGCATCTTTTGTTACCTGTAATTTTTTATCGCTTGCGGGTGTTTTTGCAAAATAATCACCGCCGATTTTAAATTGTTCTCTTGCTATTTCGTGTCCCACAGGTAAAAATTCAGTTGCATTCTTTTGCAGGGCATAAACATTCAAATAATATTCGCTTCCTTCGGCTGATTTCATTTGCGGAACAGTAAGCGTTATTTCTTTTGTTTGATGTGGCGCAACTGAAACTGTAAATAATTCTTCTTTCACTTTCTCACCGTTACGAAGCAATTCCCATTTGAAATTGTACTGGTCAAGATTTGTGAAATCAAATGAATTTTCAACAATAAGCGAGCCCTTATTTACATCTAAACTTTTAAACGCTATATTTTGGTAACCCTTCTTTACTTCATAAGCACCCGGATCCGGAGTACGGTTGGCGCTTAGTAAACCATCCGCCACGCCGTTTTCATCGTTCTGTAAATAAAAGCCTCCTAAATCGCCACCATAAGCCCAAAACGTTTTACCGTTATCATCTTTTGTTTTTATTCCCTGGTCAACCCAGTCCCAAATAAATCCGCCCTGCATGTGTTTATTACTCCGGATGATATCCCAATACTCCCTGAAATTTCCATTGCTGTTACCCATAGCATGAGAGTATTCACACATGATATAGGGACGGTTTTTGTTCGCTGCTGAAGCATACCTTTTCATGGAGCCGACGCGGGGATACATCGGACAAACAATATCTGTATTCCAATCTTCACCGGCCTGCTCAAACTGAACCAGCCTTGTATTATCCCTTTGCTTCATCCATAAATAACCATCGTGAAAAACCTTGCCATTACCGCATTCATTACCCAATGACCAAATGATAACAGAAGGATGGTTTTTATCACGTTCTACCAGTCGGTGCATTCTGTCAAGGTGTGCTGGCGCCCACTCCGGTAGATATGCAGGATGTTTTGTGCTGTCGAACCAATTTTGAAAAGTAGCACCCATTGCATGCGTTTCTATGTTTGCTTCGTCAACAAGGTATAAACCATACTGATCGCACAACTTGTACCACAGCGGATCATTTGGATAATGCGATGTGCGAACCGCATTGATATTAAACTGCTTCATCAGCTTAATATCTTTCAGCATGGTTTCTTTTAATGGCACATGTCCTTCCACGTCATCGTGCTCATGACGATTAACGCCTTTTACATATACAGGAACGCCATTGATATACAGTTGTTCATCTTTGATCTCAACTTTTCGAAAACCAATTTTTGCTCCCGTGAAAATTGCTTGTTTCTTCTTATCAGATAATGTCATGATGCAGTCATAAAGATTAGGAACTTCGGCACTCCACTTCAATGGATTGATAACAGCTCCGCTGAAATTGATGGTTTGAATGCTATCATTACCTGCTGTAAAATTTTTACTTTGGGTGAACACCTGCTTACCCATCTTATCTAAAATATCAATTGTTATAACACCTGATTTAAGTGTATTACCTGTAAATTTCCGCAGATTTACATCTGCACTAAACAAACCATTGGTGTATTGACCATCTAAATCAGCTTTCAGGAAAAAATCCCATACGGTAAGCCTGGGCAGTGAGTAGAGAAAAACATCTCTTTCAATTCCGCTCAACCTCCAAAAGTCCTGGTCTTCAAGATAGCTTCCGTCATGCCAGCGAAACACCTGCACGGCAAGAAGATTATTTCCTTTCTTCAAATATTTTGTGATGTTGAATTCAGCAGGTGATTTGGCTGCTTTACTCATCCCAACTTTTTGTCCATTAACATAAACAAAAGCGCAACCAGAGATAGATCCAAAATGCAACAGCACTTCACGCCCGTTCCATGAATCGGGAACTGTGAACTGTTTGCGATAAGTTCCTACAGGATTATTCTCGCCAATAAACGGCGGGTTCTTTGGATAAGGATAGGTGATGTTAGTATAAATGGGAATGCCAAAACCTTTCAATTCCCAATTGGACGGAACAGGAATATTACTCCATTTGCTATCGTTTAAATCTGTGCGGTAAAACTCTTTGATGCGATCCGCATATTTATCAACGTATGCAAATTTCCATGCCCCATTCAATGATTGATAAAAAGAAGACTTGTCATAATCATCAACAATAACATTCTTCTTATCGTTAAACAACATGAATGTTGTATGTGGCTTTTCTTTGTTCAGTTCATAAAGTTGCGGATTCTCCCAATCGTTATTTTGAGATTGCGCAGAACAAACTCCTGCAGAAATCAATAAACTCCAAAAGATGTTTTTCATTTTATCCTGTTTACTCAATTCAAATATTTTTATGCAATAAATTATTTCCTGAAGGATTTTAAACTCCATTCGTCCATCCAGTCAATGAAAGGCTCATCGTCTTTAAACTGTATGGGCAGCCATAAATACCTGCTGTCCTTAAGATTGCGTGGATTCCACCTGTCAGCTATAAAAATGAAATTGTTTTTGCCAGGAACTGGTAACACAAAAGTTGACTGACCATGATATGTGCTATCGGCATCAGGGCCTTTCAGCGGATTTTCTTTTTGTTCAATCCACGGTCCCCAAATAGAAGTTGACACATGCATGCTTGCTTTATTTGGCGCCCATCCGGTACAGCCACTGGTTATCAAATAATATTTGCTGTTGTATTTGAAAATTGCCGGCGCTTTCCGATGTTTACTGAAAACCATTGTATCCTGCGAGCTCGCATCTAAATAATCGTCAGTGAGCTTTGCAATTCGCAAATCATAGTTTTCTCTTGAGGAATAAATGTGATAGGCTGATCCATCTTCGTCAACATACAGGGTCATATCTCTTGACATGTTATCATTAGGGCGGAAACTTTTTATGAAAGTATATGGGCCAGTAACATTATCACTTATGGCAACAGCAGCCCTGGCTGCAGAATATCCTTTACCTTTTAACTCAAGATGAAACCACATCACATATTTTTTTGTTTTTGCGTTGTAAATAACTTTCGGCCTTTCCATTACGCATCCTTTTGTGATGTCTGAAGCAGAATCATCTTGCTGTGCTAGTGCAAGGTTTTCAAATTTCCAGTTATACAAATCACTTGATGAGTACACGTTCACACCTTCGGAGCCTCGTATTCCTCGCTTCTCGCCAAACCAGTAATATTTGCGACCGACGTAAATAATTCCACCACCGTGAGCATTGATCACATTTCCATCTATATCATTCCATACTTCGCCAGGTTTGAAACTTCCCGCTTCAGCATGGTAACTGCTGTTGTTCGTAATATTTTTTTGCTGCGATTTACATGCTACATATAAAACAGGAAGCAGGCATATTATTAAGTATGCACCAATCCAAGTTGATAAGTGTCTTGTTTTCTTTTGTTCTAAAATCATTTCAATAAATTTTAAAAAGCCTGTTGTGAAAACAACTGGCCAAGGTTGCTAATATGAAATTGCTTTGCTTCTATTCAAATAAAGAATGTCCGTCACTCATTAACTAATTGCACAGGCTTATGGGTGATAACATGGCGGAAACTCTTTTCAACTTTTTGCAACACTCTTACGTAATCAACTTCATATTTCAGAGGAAATGTTGTTGCAGAAGGATTACCACCATTATCGCCACCAATTGCCAGGTTCAATAGCATGTAGTGCTTTTGTTTGAATGGATAAAATCCGCTTCCATCTCTATTGTATAAATTATTTTGAGGCTGATAATTCAATAACACATCATCCAGATAAAGGCCCACTCCATTTTCATCCCAATCCATTCGCCATACATGAAATTGATCTTTCCAGTTTGCATCAAATAATTTCACCGGTTTTGTTTTGCTATACCATAATGCATTGTATGGCCTATTAGTACTAATAGCAATATTAGCCAATACCCGTCCTCTGTAATATTCCATTATATCAATTTCGCCATTAGAAGGCCAGTTCTTACTTACACCCAATGTCCACCATGCGGGCCAATAACCCAGTACTGTATCAATCCTGGCTCTCATTTCGAACCGTCCATATTGCCACATTTGTTTGCCACCGGTTTGCATGCTCGAAGCAGTGTATTCTATGTATTCACGATTTTTCTTCCAGTCATTACTGCCGGCTTCATAATTCGGATTTTTCTCGTGAACCCTTTTTGCTTCAATCGTTAGAATACCACCCGAACATGTTGCATTCTCTTGCTGGTACCATTGCGCTTCATGATTTCTGACAAAACCCTTTTCAAAACTCCAGTTGTTTGTATCGATCGTGTCCGCATCAAATTCGTCTGCCCACGCCTTTTTGTAAACCTGTTCTCCAAGTTCAAATGATTTTATCTGCACAGCCTCTTTTGACGCCAGCCAAAAATGATTGCTTCCTTCAACAAGTGTTTGTGGCACACTTAATGAATACGAAGAAGCTTTTAAAAAAAATGAATCGATCAAACCCGAATTTGAAAAGCTGTCTTTATTGCCTGTGTAATAGATTTTAATTGCAGAAGTAGTTGCACTCTTCTGCTTTGAACTGAATTTTAATTTGATTAATGTAACCGGGCTACTCTTGCCCGATGTAATTATGTCAAAATTTAAAAGCCCACCGTTTGATGAAAAAGGAACAACCGTTACGGATGATGATTGATATGTCATTTGTTGCCCGTTACCTTCCAAACAAGCAAACAGCAGGCATAAAAAAAGTGCTCTTTTCATGGTAAGTAGTTGTTCCGACTTTCCTCTTTAACAATAGATCAATTAATAGTTGCTTTACGTTCAGCTTCCTATAAATGTTTTGGATAACTATAAAGCAAAACCTGTTTTGTTTTGAATCCCTGCTGGTCCTGAACATAATTCACCACAGTGCCTAATGTAATTTTCGTTTGAGTAGTCAATTGAAAATTAATTACGGGTTGAGTAGGCTTAGCAAACGTTTGATAATACACCGCCGGGTTATTTGCAATGTTGTTATAATCAGGCAAGGTATCAAGATTGGGAGCAATAACCCCGTATCCAATATCTTTCATGAAATTTTCTCCGCCTGTCCAGTTGCCACCTGAGAGATCAAAACTATAAGTACCTGCAGGCAATGTAATTGTTTGATAAATCTTACCATTTAAAATTTGTGGCGAACCCCATCCTGATTCCATATCCATAGTACCACCATTATCCGAATTAAAACCGCCGAAGCCACCATGACTTCTAGCTGCTGCGTTCGTACTCCAATCCTTCAGGTTTCCCCAACGGGTAGAGCCACTCATAAAACCAGAAGCGATAAATGGTCCGCCAGGGTTTTTAATGTATTGTGCAGTTATGTTTACTGCGGGACCAATTACCAAAGCGTTCACATTTATGATCACAATGGTTGTGCTGGTAGCATTGTTCACTTCATATTTAGTTGGATTAGCCAGCTTCACAGCAAGCACTAAATATTTACCCGTGTAGCTGCTTGATTTTAATTGGGCAATATCAACATCCAAAGTAAAGGTTCCAGTCCTCGCACCTTGTGCAACATCCAGCTTTGCCGGAATACTAAACATTGATGCGGGCAACAATTTATACAATGCCGTATCCAAAACTTTGTTTGTAAACATTTTTTGAATAGTATCATTATTCACCTGTATGTCTACTGAATAAGCATCGGTGCTTGGACCGGCTAAAGCAGCGCCAAGTATGATGCTGATCTTATTTGTTTTTGTGTCCACGTAGTAATTGTAGGTGGAAGAATCCGTGCCTGAAGGGACGTTATAATTATTATCAACGCCGCCCGAGTTAATGATGGCCTGCGGCATGAAAATTTTTGAATAACCGTATTCCTTTTTTGAATCGTCTTTTGAGCAGGAAATTGTTACTAAGCCTGTAAGTGCAAAAAAGAAAAACAGAAATTTTATTGAAGTGAGTTTCATACTCATTGTTTTAGATTTTAGCATTAGCATTACCAGTTAGGATTTTGCTGAAGGATACCTTTTGATTTAATGATCTCGGTTTGAGGGAAAGGATAATAATACATTCTTGATGCATCGAAAACCCTATTCTCTACACCTAATGGCGTGTATACAAATTGGCTTGATGCATTTTTTGTTATCAAAACACCATTCATAATTTGATTCAAAACAGTTTCAGCATCTTTCCAACGCAGCAGGTCCCAGTAGCGATAATTTTCAAACGCTAATTCAATTCTGCGTTCATGTTTTACTGCATTTCTAAATCCTGCCTGGTCGGCAACAGTTACCGCAGGCATGGCAACACCTGTCCTATTTCTTAAGTTATTCAAGCCCTGTCTTGCAGTTAGTCCCCACCCGTTATCAGCATCAGGACCATACGCTTCGTTCATAGCTTCTGCATATTCCAACAATATTTCTCCATAACGGAATACTGGCCAGTTATGTACCTGTGTTGCACCTTGTGTCAAGTTCATACCATCATTCAAAAACTTTTTCAGATAGTAACCCGTTTTACTGGCGTTTGTTTTTCTCATATCGTCGGTGGCACCAACAGATTCATCAATCTTTCTTGAATTCCATGTTGTATCATTTGTTACAATGGAATAATATAATCTTGGGTCCCTGTTCTTGTAAGGTTTTAAAGGATCGGGTGTTCCTTTGTATTCGTAATCAGAAACTAAATTTTCGGTTGGTGTAAGCCCACTTAAACCACCTGCGGTAGAAATTGGATAGTTATTTACCTCCAACGTATTGCTTGCGGTATAACGAATGGCCCAAATAGTTTCGGCACTGGTTAGTGTATTATTTTGTAAAAAATAATTCCTGTAATCAGTGTGAAGACTATAAGCACCTGCACCTTGTGCAAACACAATTACATCATGCGCAGCCTGCGCGGCTTTCTGCCATTTTGAAACATCATTTGTTGAATTATGCAAAGGACTTGCGGCGTACAATAATGCCCTGGCTTTTAACGCAAGTGCTGCACCTTTATTCAAGCGGCCATCATTATTGGTGAATGCAGATGTCTTCCAGTTTGGTTGAAGACTGTCTTTATAACTATCAACTTCTTTAACAACGAAATTGATGACCTCATCATAAGATGCTCTTGGCAGGTTGGTGTCATCTGTTATTTCCAAAGTTTTGGTAACGAGTGGAACGCCACCATATCTTTTTGATAATTCGAAATAATACAATGCCCTCAGTATATGAGCTTCTGATCTATACCAGCCAATATTTAATGTATCGTTGGTATAGTTGATTTTTCCGGTCACAGAAATCGTGTCACGATTCAATGCAAGAAACGCCCTGTAATTCGGAGACTGTTCAATGAAATAGTTTGCAGCTCTTATTCCTGCATAGTAGTTCGCATAAAAATTATCAGGATTATTCACTGCGTTCCAGCTACCATTATTAAATAGTCTCACATTGGCACTCACGTTCGTTTGCACTGCTTCATCAGACGATGCTGCAAACAGGTTATTATCCATTATAGTGAACTCATTGCGCAAATACATGTATGGCGCATTTGCCAGTGAAAACAAAGTGCTGTAATTGGTGCTGAGTGTTTGCGGCGTTTGAGAGGTATCAATTTTCGTATCTAAAAAACCCTTCTCACAACTTGCCAACCCAGCTACCATGAAGCAAGCCAAAACAGTTTTATATAAGTGTTGTAAGTTCATGAACATGATTTTTAAAAATTCAATGAAATACCGGCATTTAATGATTTAAGACCAGGATAGCCGGATGCTGTTTCCGGATCGATATTGTAATCTTTACTGAGCGAGGACCACGTTACAGGGTTTACTGCACTGAAATACACTCTCAGTTTTTCTAAGCGCATCCTATTAGTAACAGCGGAAGGCAAAGTATAACCTATCTCCATATTGCGTATCCGAAGAAAGTCACCGCTCGTCATCCAAAAAGTTGAGTTGCGGTAATTATTATCATTTGCTTTTGTTGTTAAGCGTGGGTAATCTGCGACGGCTCTTGTATCAATGCCTTGCGCAGGATAATAAGCCCAGGCATTTTTTGCGATTGGATAAACATTAATGTTGTTGATAAAAGCAACTGTTTGATAATATGCACTTGCTAAATTAAAGCTGCTACCCGAGGCTCCCTGGAATAAAATGGAGAAATCAAATCCTTTGAAATCAACGCTTGCATTAAATGAATAGGTAAGATCATTGTAGCCCGGATCGCCTATTTTTGTAACATCATTTTGATCTACTTTTCCATTATTGTCAAGGTCCCTGTATTTTAAATCACCAGGTTGAACTGCACCAAATTGAGGAACTGCAATTCCTGACTTCAATGAACCATTAGTATTGAAATCGGTGATATCATAAAACCCATCAGCTATCAAACCCATTTGAGTTCCTATTGCCAGCCCCGTTGTTTTACTAAAATCGTTGATCGTAGGAATCTCTGCCTGGTAATCGATTTTATTTTTGGCATAAGAAATCATTCCACCTACACTGTAACCAATTTGTCCAATTTTATTTGTATAGTTAGCAGTTACTTCATAGCCCTTGTTTGTCACTTTTCCAATATTCAAATAAGGAAGCGTTCCTCCATAAGTAGCTAACAAGTCGTTATTCTGTGTTACAATTCCGCTTCTTTTATCCTGAAATACATCTGCAGAAATGGAAAGCTTGTTGAAAAATATAGCATCGAAGCCTGCATTATATTTTAAGCTTTCTTCTGCAAAAATGTTTGGATTGGCAGCATAAGATTGGATAATGCCTGTATTAGCGGTGAGCGATGTTCCTGTGTAATATGTTCCGTTGCCAACAAAATATTGCTGGTACAAATAACGTCCACGGTTGCTTTGTTCATTTGCCGATTGCCCAACTGATGCACGAAGTTTCAGGAAGCTGACAATTTTATTGTCTTTCAAAAAATCTTCACTGCTGGCAATCCAACCCGCGGCTACTGCAGGATATAATCCCCATTTAGTTCCTGGAGCAAAATTATCAGAGCCGCTATAACCTGCTGCAAGTTCAAGGATATACTTTGACTTGTAAGCATAATGAACCTGCGCTCCTAAATTCTCAAAATGATAGAAAATATTGTTACCTGTATTCTGGCCGATGTTGTTCAATCCCCAGTCTGTTACAAAATTGCTCCTGAAATAATTGACTGCGGCGGATACATTGTGCATACCAAAACTTCTGTCATATCCCGCAGTTAAATTTACCTGCTTCCAATCCCACTGGTCAACAGGTGAACTTCCATTTGATGTGATATCCGTTGTTTTGTCAGTTGTTGTTGTTGCGCCATTATAGTAACGGGCATATGTTGCGGTTTTGCTTGCAGAGTTTCTTGTCCACGTATTGAAAGAAACCGCTTCATTCAAATACAAACCCTTTGCAAGGAAATCCAGTTTTTCTTTCAGGTTGAAATTAGCCTGCAATGTTCTGTCATGTGTGGATGTCCATCCCAATGCATTGATGGATGCAACCGGGTTGGCAGGGAACAAGGTTGTACCTGACCAGTAACCCGAAACACTATCTTTCACACGATAAATATTGGAGGGATATTTCGACATGTTCTCCCAAAGACTTGGTCCATTAAAATTTGGATACCGCCTGTCTTCAATCCTTCCACCCAAATCCACTTTGGCTTCAAAAATTTTGAAGAAGCTGAAATCAAGATTCGATCTTAAATTGAATCTTTTGATTTGAGCATTTGATGTTCTTGTACTGTTAGAAACATTATACAAGCCACCTTGTGTCATGTAATCTAAAACCAATGCATACTTTGTTGTGGGATCACCACCAGTTAAAACAACATTCGCATCGGAATAGCTACCATTCTTTTTTAAATTCTGGTCGTACCAATCAATATTTATTCCCTTGCCGTTTTTATAAGCGTCAAGTTGTGCATCGGTATAAGACGGAGTCCAGTTGAATTGATAATTATTCAATGCATAATTATCATTGCTGATAGCCTGGTTATACAATCTTGCATAATCATAAGAGCCATAAGGTTTATTGATATTGATTGCCTGTTGCCAACCGTTAACCAGTTGTACCTGCACACGTGGTTTGTGCACTGCGCCTCTTTTCGTAACAATCCAAAGTACTCCATTAGCCCCTTTCATTCCGAAAGTTGCAAGAGAAACGGGATCTTTCAACACCGTAACAGTTTCAATTTCTGCCGGAGGCAAATACTGGAAGTAAGCACTTGTTGTTTGAAATCCATCCACGTAAATAATGAGACCTGAATTATCATATGTGCCAATACCTCGTATTGATAAAGATGCATTATCGTAACCCGGCTCGCCCGAACCTTGTTTTACAGTTAATCCCGCCAGCTGCCCGTACAACGTATTTGTGATATTGGGAACTGGAGTTTTAGACAGTGTACATCCGCTAACAGTTGATGTTGACAGAATAGATTCTCTTTTGGAAATTTTCAACAAAGGGCCCGGCACGTAAGAACTGCCAGCATCAGCCGTTACTAGGTCCGAAGTGTCCTTCACTTTTGTTTGTGCATCAACTTTATTGACAAAGTTGCCTGCACACATAAAAAACACTATTGAATATCGAATAAGTTTTTTCATATCATAAAGCGTTAGTCAGTAAAAATTTTGTGTTCACTAACATTGATTGTATTTTTTAGTACCCCGGGTTTTGAATCAAATAACCCTTGTTGATCTCTGTTTGAGGGAACGGATTCAAATATTGCTTCGGCGCCCAGAATGCTGTATAGATCACCTTATCATTATAGTTAGTATTGCCTGTTTGTTTTACACTTGCCCCGTTATTGAATGCAAATGCCCTGATTGATCCGCCGATCATTCCATTGCCAATGTTGGCGAGCTTCCAATGCTTCACATCATGCAGGCGATAATTTTCATCAAAAAATTCTACAGCCCATTCACGTTGAATAATTGCACGAAGTTTTGCCTGGTCTGTTTCTGTAATTGCAGGCAATCCTGCACGTGTATGAATTTTATTCAAACGATTCAATGCATTTTGTGTTTGTCCCATTTCGTTATATGCTTCCGCTGAACTTAAATAGGCTGCAGCCAAACGGAAGATGGGGAACTCCCACCATGTGCGAGAGCTTGCTTTGTACCAGAACTTCGTTACACGTGTTGCACCAAAACCAGGTTGGCTTCCGAATGTGCTTGCGTTTTTCCAGTTGGCATCACCCGGGTTATTCCATGCATCCATTTCCCATGGCTGGAAACATGCTTTGAAACGTGGTTCCATTTGATTCATCCTGTTGGTGTAATCAGAGAAAGCAGTAACAACATCAAGCGTAGGCCATGTTTGATTGGTTCCATCTGCTTTGTAATAATTCTCGAGCATGTTGGTTGTAAGAACATTTCCCTGGGCTTCCCAAACACGACAATTATAAAATGCATTCATCGGGAGATTGTTCCAGTTGCCGCCATCAAACAACGTTGTATTCCTAAACTTGAATGCCAGTATCACCTCCGGATTGCTTGGAAGAGAAGTAGCATTTCCATAATCATCCAATGGGTTGCCGGTGTTGATGATGGTGTTACCTCCATTTGTTTCAGCTTCTGTAATTAAAGCTTCACTTGCAGCAGCAGCTAACGCCCACCTGTTTGCATCCACATTACCAAAGCAAAGAAGATTATTATTTGAACCAAGATCTAAATAAGGGGTTGCTGAATTAAACAATGGTCTTGCAGCATACAACAAAGCCTTTGATTTGATAGCTAACGCACCAGCCTTGGTCATTCTTCCTGTCCATGTCGCTGGCCATGTTGATGGGAGAACAGCAGCAGCCTGGTCGCACCAGGATACAATTGAATCCAGTACAGCTTTTATCGGTTGACGTGGAATCGCTAACGAATCTGTTGATGCACTTAAAGATTTACTGATAATCGGAACACCTCCATACATAATGAACATTTGTTCGTAACGATAAGCGATCAGTGCACGCATCTCACCTTTGATGGTTGCTTTATCTGCAGCTGTCAAATCTTTTACCTTATCTATATTTTCAATCACGTTGTAAGCCTGACGAATAGGAGGAAAATTATTGTTATACCCATCCATGTCCTCACTCACACTGCTTGCACTTAATCCATTTAAAACAATGTTCTTTGATTGTGTCCACGAAAAACCATAGTTCATAGCACCGGTTAAATTTTCCTGTATCATTCCATCCCACCAGTTGGCATATGGCAGACCCTGCGACAGGTTTGTCTTGTATGCATTTGACACAGCACCCTGTGCTTTTGTCCAAGTTGAAAAAACAGAATCAATAGTAGTCGTGCTCGAAAGGGGCATCTGCAAAAAATCTTTCTTGCACGCACTAAAACCTATTAGTAAACTGCTTGCAACTATTAATAATTTGAATCTCATTTCTGTTATTTTGAATGAAGTTTAGAATTGAATATTCACACCGCAGTTGAAGGTTCTTGTAAGCGGATAGAGATAACCCATTGCATTCTTTCCGGCATCTGCCTGTTCAGGATCGATCCCTTTCAGAATTTTTGTGTCCCATGTAATCAGGTTATTTCCATTTGCATACACTCTTATGCTTTTGATGTTTGCTCTCTTCATGAAAGACGACCCTGCCTGGAAGCTATAGCCTACTTCAAGATTTTTTAATCTCTTGAAATCATTTGAACGCAACCAGAAATCACTCAATACTGCAGCATTTGGTCCGCCACCGCTGAATGAAATTTCAGGATACCAGATCTTTTGTCCCGATGCATTTTTTTCAGCAGTCCAGTGGCCATCATTAGCCCATTGTAAAACCTCTCCCACGTTTTTAGCAAATGGCGAATTCAGGATGTAACCGAATTGAGGGAATGAACCTTTCGCTGTTCCTATAAACAATGCATTCACATCAAAGCCTTTGTAAGAAAATCCTATTGAAACGTTGTACGCAACCTGCGGAAGGTTAGAATATCCAATTGGAACGAGGTCTTTTTCATCAATGATTCCATCGCCGGTGACGTCAATAAATTTAATATCACCCAACCTTGCTGTGTTACCATATTTATTATATGGCCTGTCATTTAATTCTTTTTGAGTATTGTAAAACCCATCACTTAGCAACCCTTTATATTGACCAATTGCATAACCTGTAGAATTCATCCAGTAATAAGGATAAGGAGCTTCTGCTCTAAATTCAACTTTATTTCGTGCGTAAGAATAATTGCCTTTGATAAAGTAAGAAACCTTACCAATGCGATCATCCCATGCAGCTTCTACTTCAAATCCTTTATTGCTTACTCTACCGAGGTTAAGCGGAGGCGTATTGCTTTGGGATACTCCGTAGTTTGCCGGGATAATTCCTGAAGTAACAAGAATATTGTTACGTTTTTCCTGGAAGAACGAAGTTGTAGTTGATAGTTTGTTGTTGATGAATTTCAGTTCAGCAGAAACATTTATCTTCTTTGCTCTTTCCCAGGTAACATCAGGATTACCAAGTGTAGATTCCGATGCACCGGAATAAGATGGATTTGTTGTAGAGCCGTTGCTGTTTCCGAAATAATAACCTTGTGCACTGGTGCTCCATGTACTTGGCAAATACAAATACCTGCGTCCACCAATTTGGTCGTTACCAACTTCGCCATAAGAACCACGGAACTTAACCCAGGTTACCCATTTGTTTTCGGGGAAGAAAGGTTCTTTTGAAACAATCCATCCTGCAGAATAAGCTGGAAAATATCCGAAACGCTTATTAGGCGCAAAGTTTTCTGTACCGTTAATACCCAAATCAACTTCTGCCAGGTAACGTTCCTGGTAGTTGTAAGTAACACGGCTAACCAATCCCATTAAACCTGAAGGTGTATTGAATGATTGTCCGTTAGCTGTGTAACGTTGCGCATTACCCAAGATCAATCCTGAAACATTGTGCTTTCCGAAGGTTTGACTGTAGTTGACTGCAGCTTCTAAATAAATCTTTCTCCATGAACCATTGCCGGTATTATCAGTTGTTGATGCCGGGCTTACCTGCCCGCCAATGAAAATAATATTTGCAGGATTAGAAGGATCTCTCATGGCACTGTACTGCGGAACACTATTGGTTTGAGCAAAACCTTTCAAATAGCTATCGTCATAAGCGATTTTAAAATGGCTTTCTAAACCTTTTGTGATGTACGACATGGTATGTCTCAATGTGATTACACTGTTTAGTGTTGTTGTGTACATCGTCCTGGTTCCGGCTGTCAGTAATTGTGCTAAGGGAGTGTAACCTGTGCCGCCTTTTACACCAAGAGGATTGGTCGGATCACCGCCTATTCCAATGAAACTTGTAACAAGATGTCCATCAACAATACCAGGCCCGCTGAATGGGCTATTCTCCAAAATATTTTGAATGATAGCTTGATAACGGTTAGCAAAATCGCTTGAAGTATTTCCCGCACTTGGAACCTTGCTCACAGAAGATTGCCCGCCCAGGTTGACAAGTAACTGAAAGTTTTTGATGATGTCGATATCAAAATTAGAACGGAAATTATAACGCTGATATTTTGGGTTGGTTTCGGAGCCACCGTAACTAGTATTTGATAAAATACCTTCCTGTTGAAAATATCCGAGTGAAGTAAAGTATTTCACTTTCTCAGTACCGCCAGATACATTCAAATTGTACTGTGCCTGCCTGCCGGTTCCGCTAAATTGGTCTTTATAATAATTGTGACTTGTATAATAAAGAGCGGGGCTATTTTTTAATGCTTCCTTTTGTGCAGGAGTCAAATTGGTCATTGCATCAACTTCAGCAGGTGTATAATCCCTGTTGTTTTGAAATTTCCAAAGTTCGTCTTCTGTAAAAAGAAGATTATTGAAACTGCTGTTGCCTGCTGCCTGCGCATTTAATACGGCTTCATTGCGAAGCTTTGCAAAATCGTATGAGTTAACTGTTTCAAATAGTGATGCGGCTTTCGTAAAGCCCTGGTTTACTGAAAAACTAAATTGAGGACGATTCAATCTTCCACGTCTCGTAGTGACAATAATAACACCGTTGGCACCCCTGATACCAAATACTGCAGTTGCAGCGGCATCTTTCAATACGCTGATGCTCTCAACTTCATTAGGATCCATTGCATTTAATAAAAGGTATGGCTGCTCAGCAGGTTGCTGAATTCCATCAATAACAATCAAGGGATCTTGTCCATTTAGTGTAGCCACACCTCGAATACGAATCGTTGTTGTGTTCAATCCCGGTTCGCCGGTAATTTGCACAGCACTGATACCGGAAGTTCGGCCAACTAACATGTTGGTGATGTTAGCGACGGGAGTTTGTGTGAGGTCCTTTCCTGATATCGTACCCACAGCTCCCGTAACGGTCGGCGTTTTTTGCCTTCCATATCCGAGGTTTGTGATGGCCACATTTGCAAGTTGGCTACTGTTCTCCTCCAAAACAATATTGAGCTCACTGGCATCAGCAAGCTTTACTGACTTAGAAACATAACCTACAAATGAGAATTCAACAGTTGAACCGGAAGGAACGCTAAGCGAGTACTGCCCAAGATTATTGGTTGTTGTACCAATATTTTTACCAGTCACTTTTACTGAGGCACCAATTAGTGCCTCATTCGCTTTTGATTTTACTGTTCCCCTTATTTGCACATTTCCCTGGCACCACAACAGATTACTGAAAGTGGCAAGAAGGAATGTGATGAGGGAATAGACACTTAGTCTTCGAAAAGTTTTATAACTCATAAGCAACAATTTATAAGTACATAATTGGAAAGACGAGTTGGAAGGGATACACAATATGAGAGATTCATATCCGGTATACCATGATTTGCATTATTAGAAATCATGATTCTGGTTAGAAAGCTTTCAGTTTTCTCCTGGTAAGGTGTTCCATATCCCGTTGACAGCTTTAGAAGGGTGATGCGATTTCTTCCATTAAAAAAGCATCGGCGAAATGCAACCTTAAAACAATGAACCCATTTTTTTATCATACAGCAGCCTTTGAAGTTTGCAACACCTATTTAAAAGGTGATTTTTAAAAGCAGTATGTAAAATTCTTCAAGAATCTACAGCTCATACAGGGGTCATTTCGTTTAAATAGAGGGTCATTTTCGCTCTTTTACGGTTGGAAAATGCAGAAGGAAATCAAAAAATGAAGAGAGGGTTCAGTGAAATAAGTAATTGCACTTAATCTCCAGGCGGTTTTGCTTTTGCAGACTTTGCACCCAGTGCCTTTCGATATTTCTTTATAAACTCCGAAGGGTTCATTTGGAACAGTTTGTAGAACTGTTCTCTAAAATACTTTACATCACTGAACCCGGTTATGTAGGTGACTTCAACGATGGTTTTATCGGATGTTAACAAAAGTTCCGCTGCTTTTCTTAAACGGATGTAACGAATAAAGACATTTACGGTCAGCCCTGAAATCCTTTTTACTTTTTTATAGAGCATTGCATGGCTCATCCCAATTTCCCTGCAAAAAATTTCCACAGTGAACTGTTGGTCGTCTAAGTGCTTCTCAACAATAGATATACACGTCTCAATAAACTCTTTGTGTTCGCCTGGAATATTTGAAGTCGGGTCTAAGGTTGCTGAGTCAAAGAAATACTGCTGCAGACGACTTTTTCCTTTTAAAATATTGTGTACTCTCGCTACGACAATTTCTTTGTCAAAAGGCTTCATGATATAATCATCTGCACCGCCTTCTATCCCTTTTAATTTTATTTCATCGGACGAACTTGCAGTTAGTAGTATTACCGGGATATGTCCAACTGAAGAATTCTCCTTGATTTTTTTACACAATTCAATGCCTCCCATTTTTCTCATCATTACATCGCTTATAACGATGTCGGGAACTTCTTTCACTACCAGCGTATAAGCTTCCGTGCCATCTTCAGCTTCGTAAACATTGAATTTTTGACTGAATATCCTTTTTAAATAGGCCCTTATTTCTTCATCATCATCTACAACAACCATGGTTGGCAGGTTAGAGGTAAGCTTATCGATTACCTGCGACTTGTTTTTTATTGTTTTAACGGAATCTGCTTCCATCACCGGTTCAACCAGTTCCTGCAAAATAGTTGGACTTGATTTGTAATCTTCACTAACAGGTTGTAACCTAAAATGGGCTTTACCTTTCAGAAGTTTAAGCCTGAATTCTGTGCCCTCTCCCACCTTACTTGTGTAGCCGAGACTTCCCTGGTGCGCAATGGCAAGCTTGTTAGAAACATATAGACCAACACCAAATCCAGATTGGGAATTGTTTGCCTGGTAAAACGAATCAAAAATTTTATCACCGGTTTCCGAAGGAATTCCTATGCCTGTGTCTCTTACTGTAATTTCCAGATCCCGATCGTGTTCATAAACTTCCAGGCTGATTGTTCCGTCTGCAGGCGTATGTTTGAAGGCATTGGAAAGCAGATTAAATAAAATGATCTCAATCTTTTCTTTGTCACCATAAATCAAGACTTCGAACTCTGGCTTTTTGAAAAAAAAATCGATACGCCTGGAAACTGCATGCTGCAAAAAGCTAAGAAAAACTTCATTGCAGGCTTCAACAATATCAAACTTTTCAACCCTCAGTTGCTGATCAATCGATTCAACTTTCCTAAACAACAAAAGCTGGTCGACAAGACTCAATAATCTTCTTGCATTCCGGTAGACCATCGAAACGTCTTTGGTTTCGACATATTCTTTTTTGCTATTAAAAATTTCTTTGAGAGGGTTAATGATCAGGGTAAGCGGAGAGCGAAACTCATGTGAAATATGCGTAAAGAAAGAAATTTTCTTTTCAGTGATCTCCTTCTCTTTTTCATACTCAAGATGCGCCAGTTTAATCTCATATTTTAATCGCTCCTGTCGCTTACTGTAAAGAATGTACACATAAATAACTGAAGCGAGAGCCAAAACATAAAGTAGATATGCCCACCACGTTCGATACCACGGAGGTATAACAATCAGCCTTACCAATGTTGTTTCACTACTCCAAACACCGTCGGCATTCATCACTTTAACCTTAAACGTATAATTGCCCTCACGTAATCTTGAATAATTTACAGTTCTTGTGTTGTTGATATAATTCCAATTTTTATCCCATCCTTCCAGTTTATAAGCATATTTAATTTTATCAGTTCCTGAATATTCAAGTGCTAAATATTCAAATGAAACAATTGCTTTGTCGTAAGGAAGCCTGATCTGCTCAGTTCTTTCAAAACTTCTTTTTGTGATGTAAGAGTTGCTTTGCTCTATCGGGGAATTATCAATCTTTATCTCTGTTAAATATATTGGCGGAATTTGCTTTTTTTCGAAGACACTGTCAGGATGAAAGGCATTAAACCCTTTGATACCTCCAAATAAAAACTCGCCGTCTTTCAATGCCAACGCGGCATTAAAACTAAATTGATTGCTTTGCAACCCATCTGAGAGAGAAAAGTTTTTGCTTGTTCTGGTGCTAGTGTTGAACTTGCACAAGCCATTATAAGTACTTAGCCATAAATTATTGTTGCGATCTTCAAGCAGGCGAAGAATTGTATTGCTTGGCAAACCTTCCTGCGTAGTAAAGCGTTGATAGCTTCCATCTTTCCTATTAAAAAGAAGCAAGCCGCCTCCATCTGTGGCTATCCAAAAATTCTTATGCCTGTCTTCCAAAACGCAGCGAATAGTGTAACCGATGTTATATGATGTATGTTTTTTGTTGACAGGATCGATACGAAAAAGAGCCCGGTAATTTCCTCCCCAAAGATTTCCTTCGCCATCTTCTGAAAGGCATTGAATATTTTCCAGCCTGCTATCAAAAAGCTCAAATTGGTTTTTATTTCTGTTGAAAATATATAGCGTACCATTATTAGTAGTACTTGCCCAAATTCTTTTCTGCCTGTCTTCGTAAACCAGCCATGCATTGTGCTCTTCCAGGCCGGTTTGCGAATTAATGCAAGAGAAGTGCTCGAATGCATTTGAGTTTTTTCTGCGCCTGTTAATACTTCCAAACCAGGTTGAAATCCACAGGTCATTTTGCGAGTCCTCAATAATGCTGGTTACGAAATTGCTGCTGATAGAATTTTTATCAGCACGATTATTTACAAATTTTGAAAATGAATTTGTTTTCCTGTTCCAGTACCGCATCCCCGCACCATCTGTGCCTATCCAAACATTATTTTTATCGTCTTCACAAAATGACAAGATAAAATTGTCGATGGTATTGTCCTGGCCGGGCTCTTTGTACGCAATATTCTTAAAAGAGCTGCTATAATTCTGAATGACATTGACTCCACCCCGTAGTGTTCCGATCCATTTTCGTTTCTGATCATCTTCATAAATGGCATACACCACATTACTGTTTACCAATTTATTTCCCGTTGCAGACAAATATGGCAAAGGATAATTTGAACCCCAAGGCAGATACCAAACGCCGCCTCCATCAGAAGCAATCCACAACGTATTTTGTCTGTCATGAAAAAGCCCCACTACTTTATACTTAGAGGCCAAAACATTCGTGGAAAACCTTTTCCTGTTCTTTTCATAACAAAACAAACCATTTTCATTTCCCAACCACACGTTGCCATTGTTATCAGCCTTCAGGCAATCTGCTTGTTTAATGGTATTATCAACAACGGTAATCTTTTTTTGGGCAATATTATACTGACAAAGACCTGCTTGTGGCGAAAGTATCCACACAAGTTGCCGAATAGAATCGTAAGCAATGCCTGTCACTTCGTAATTGGTTTCGCTATTTTGCAAAGGAATTTGAACACCGGCTTTTTGATTTTTCTCAAAAACTAGAAGACCTATCGCCTGCGTTCCAACCAGGATACATTCGCCTTTGTTGATTGGTTGTATTACATGAATGCCATTTTTAAGATCGACTAATGACCGGCTTGTGTTTCTGTAAGCAGGAATAGAAAAATTAGCCGTAAGAGGATTATAGAGGCTTAGTCCTTTCTCTGTTCCAATCCAGATGTTATGATCAGCATCAGCATTGATGGCAGTAATATGGTTATCAACCAAAGAGGTTTTGTTGCCAATAACGTTTCTGAAGACCTTAAAGGCATAGCCATCGTAGCGGTTCAACCCGTCATAAGTACCAAACCATAAGAAACCAAGATGATCCTGGTAGATGCACCGGACGGCATTATTGGAAAGCCCCTGTTCAATTCCTAAATAATTTACACGTAAACTATCAGAGGAAAAACACCTGAGCGCAAACGAATAAAACAGTATTAAAAAAAAGACTTTGGCTTTCATAAGAATTGCTCTCGCCGCTTTGCATTCACAATGGCATAAAATGTAGCCTTAGATATTTGCAATGTTAAGCACCAACAACGAACTATTTCTGGGCAATATAATCAAGTTTAAACACCAAAATAATGAGAAATATCTGCTATTTTTTTTGTTGTTGTTGTGTGAAGCATTGTCTTTTGTTTTTTTCTTACTTATTAAGGGCGCCAACCTTCGGCAGAACGTAGATTTTAGTTTTGATTGTCAGTTGTATCCTTCTACTATCTTCACAGCGTACTAAAATGCAATTGCTTCTTTCACATCAACAGCTTTCGCCGGTTTTAGTTTACTGATTTTCATTAAAAACTTTTTTCCACCAAAAATTTTAGCCGAAGAAAGTTGATTAAACTTTGTAGAAGAATTATCGAAGCAACCAGGGTCTTGTTTTAGCAATAGTTATTTTTGAAATAACTATTGCTTGCAAAACCTTTCTAAAGAAGTTTGATGCTCACCCATTACCAGGCTATTTACAAACTGAATCTAATTATACAGATTGAACAGAAGATTCATGACTGGGTCGTTTCACAGTTTCCTTCAACTTGAGTGGTTCAAATCTTGCCTGGAAGAAACGAAGGTATTTTGGTTCATAAATCATTCTTAGTCCTTTAATACTACTTCTTCTTTCATAAACCCGTGCAGTTGATTCAGCTATCACATCCATGTGTGCCTGAGTGTATACTCTTCTTGGAATGGTGAATCGAACAAGTTCAAGGCTGGGATGATAGTTTTCACCTTTTGCATTTCTGCCGGCGGAAACAATTCCTCTTTCCATTGTTCGAACACCTGAATCCAAATAAATTTCGGAGGCTAAAGTTTGCGCTGGAAATTCATCCTGTGGAATGTGGGCCAAAAACTGCTTTGCATCTACGAAAATGCCATGACCACCAATTGGTTTTACAATAGGTATTCCATATTCTATCATTTTTTCGCCTAAATAAATTACCTGCCCTACCCTTGCATGTATATGGTCGTCACAAACACTTTCCTTTATGCCGATTGCCATTGCTTCCATATCACGACCAGCAAGTCCACCATACGTATGCAGTCCCTCATATACTACAACAAGATTTCTTGCTTCTTCAAATAAATCCCAATCGTTAAGTGCAAGAAAGCCACCTATGTTCACCAATGCATCCTTTTTTGCACTCATGGTAGCCCCGTCTGTAAGAGAGCAAATTTCTTTTACAATTTCTTTGATGGATTTATTTTGATAACCCTCTTCTCGTTGTTGAATGAAATAAGCGTTCTCCGCTACTCTTGTCATGTCATGAATAATAAGGATGCCTTTTGATTTAGTGTAGTCTCTCAGTTCCGTCAAATTTTTTATGCTGATTGGCTGGCCGCCTGCCATATTTACTGCGGTTGCTATACTTACATAAGGAATCTTTTCAGCACTATATAACTCCACTAAGCGATCAAGTTTATACAGATCAACATCCCCTTTAAAAGCATGTTCGCTTTCGGGATCATGTGCTTCATTAATGATAATATCTTCAAATTTTCCTCCGGCAAGTTCCTGGTGCAATCTTGTTGTGGTGAAATACATATTACCCGGAATAACATCGCCCGGTTTGACCAAAATCCTGGAAAGAATGTTTTCAGCCCCGCGTCCCTGGTGCGTAGGTACTACGTACTTGTATCCATAAATCTCGCGGATGGTTTCTTCAAGGTGATAGAAATTTCGGCTGCCTGCATATGCTTCATCACCAAGCATAAGCCCTGCCCATTGCTGATCGCTCATAGCAGATGTTCCGCTATCTGTTAACAGATCTATATACACATCTTCCGATCGCAAAAGAAATGTGTTGTAGCCTGCATCTTCTAAAGCTTTTCTCCTTTGTTCTGGAGTTGTCATTTTAAGCAGCTCCACCATTTTAATTTTATAAGGTTCTGCCCAACTGTTTTTTATTGTATTATTCATACTTAATTTTTTGTAAAGTGATTTAATAAGGGAAATAGAGAGAAGTGCTAAATGCATATATAGCATGAAAACGTGCTCACCAGTTATGTAATAGGAAAAATCAGTTGAGTGAAGTCATGGCAAGCGACTCCATTAATAAAACGTAGTTAATACGTTCGTCATTAAACCGCTTTAGTGCGTAATCGGGCCTCATATAATGGGAACGATATGTTAGCAAGGTAAAATTCTAAACATCATTTAAATCAAACAATGATATTAGTCATAGGCTGGGAAGAAGGCTGCAAAATGGAATATGGCATAGAACTGCAATGTTTTGCATTGTCAATTTAGCAAGCCGGCAAAGAACATTTCATTATGGTTTTCAACTCAGATCGACTTTAATAGCGCAGGCTTTTTAGAATACAGTTCCATGATCAATTCTCCGAAAATGGTATTTGCCCATGCAAACCATTTGCGTGTGAATTTACTTGCATCATCCTTATGAAAGGATTCGTGCATGAAACCAGTTCTCGCATTTGTTTTAATCAAAGTTGTAACGCATTGTTTAATCTCCGCATCATTCGTACTTGTCAATCCTCTGATAATAATGCTTAATGGCCAGATCATTTCCATTCCTGCATGCGGACCACCAATTCCCTGTCCTGCTTTGCCTTTAAAGAAGAAAGGGTTGGATGGAGATAAAAGCATGCGCCTTGTGTTTTGATATATTGCATCTGTTTTACTGACCGCATTTAAATAAGGAAGTGACAATAGCGAAGGAACATTAGCATCATCCATAAGGTTATAACTGCCGAAGCCATTTACCTCGTAAGCATATACTTTCCCAAATTGAGGATGCGTTGCGATGGCGTATTGCTGCAGTGCATTTTTTACTTCATTAGCCAATTGTAAACATTCATTAGCCAGGGCAGTATCCTTGCTGATTTGTTTTATCATTTCGCCAGCCTGTTCTAATGACACTACTGCAAAAAAATTGGAAGGAATTAAAAACGGAAATATAGTCGCGTCATCACTCGGACGAAACATGGAGCAGATCAACCCAACAGGATTTATAGGATACCCGTATCCGCCTAAAGGAACGCCATCAGTTGCCCATGATGTTTTTCTTTGAAAACTATAAGGCCCATTACTTTTTTTGCGTTGCTGTTCTTTAAATGTTTTAACGGTTAGTTGAATGGCTTCTTTCCATTGTGCATCGAATGGTGTGGTATCACCCGTAAGTTTCCAGTATTGATGTGCGAGGCGAATGGGATAGCAAAGAGAATCGATCTCCCATTTTCTTTCATGGATGCCTGGCTTCATTTCAGTGATATCTGTTTTTTCCCATTCGCTTTCTTTAGAACCATCTTTGTAAAATGCGTTCGCATACCGGTCGAGATGTATGCATTTTGCCTGGCGATTAATAACGCCGGCAATTAGTTGTTGTAGTTTCCTGTCATTTTTAATTAAAGAAAGATAGGGCCAAACTTGTGCCGTGCTATCACGCAACCACATAGCATCAATGTCGCCCGTAATAACATAAGTATCGGGCACGCCATTATTAATCGAAAAATCAACAGTTGTATCGAGTGTATTGGGAAAACAATTTTCAAATAGCCATGCCAATTCTTTGTTGGAGAGGTTGAATTTTATCTGTTTGATAGTTGCTTCTACAGCATCGCTTGTAAATTTCCGGTCGGCCAAAGGTGGACGTTTGCTTTCGAAATCATAAAGTCCCGACCCAAAAACTTTTCCTTTTGATAAAAGCAATCCTGCTGATAGAATACTGCTATTGCGAATAAATTCTTTTCTTGTAGTCATTTTGATTTGCGATTAATAAGATGTGGGATTTCTTTCTGTTTAAATGAAGCTTAACGGTTCAAGCTTTTAACTCCCTGCTTTTACCGTAACTCCTGATTTTAACTTTATATCCTGCGAACTGCTTCCTATCAAAATAGAATAATCACCGGGATACAGCTTCCATTGATGTTGATTCAAATCCCATTTCTGTAACTCCTGCAAAGGAATTTTAAATTGAACTGTCTTTGAATTTCCTTTTTCAACAAAAACTCTTTTGAAAGATTTTAGTTCTTTCAATGGCATGCGATCGAAGTTTGGGTATTGAACGTAAACCTGCGCTACTTCGTCACCATCCATTTTGCCTGTGTTTTTTATCACTACAGAAAAGGTAAGAGTATCTTTTAAAGAATTTATTGTGCCAGGCTCTTTCGCCCATGAATAATCAAATAAAGTGTACGACAGCCCAAAGCCAAAAGGGTATTGAACTTTGCCACTGTAATAACGGTAGGTTCTTCCGTTCATGCCGTAGCTGCTGAAATCAGGAACATCATCTAAGAACTGATAAAATGTAATAGGTAATCTTCCAGCAGGAGAAATTTTTCCAAAAACAATATCAGCTAATGCATTGCCGCCTTGCTCCCCGGGATACCATGCAAATATTATAGCATCTGCATAAGGTGCAATTGATGAAACGTCAACAGCACTACCTGCAGTGATCACTGCAATAATGGGCTTATTACTTGCTTTGCGTAAGGCTTTCAGATAAGCAATATGGGAAGCAGGAAGGTCTAAGGTTTTCTTGTCACCTGTAGTAAGAAAAGCATCTCCTTCTTCTCCTTCGTACAAAGGCGTCAAACCAATTACAGCGATGGTAACATCAGCATTACCTGATGCCCACGTACCCCCAAAATGAACTGTATCAGTAAAATCGCAACCCTGGTCGTATTCTACTCTCGTTCCAGAGTTAACAGCTGCAGTAATTCCTTCCACAAAATTCACAGCCTTATCACTTACTCCATGATAGTTAGCAACCAACGCATCTAATGAAGCAGCATTAGGACCTACAACCATGATTGCAGAATACTTATTCTTATCAAGCGGGAGAATGTTCTTATGATTCTTCAACAAAACCATACTTTGTTGCGCCATTTTTCTTGCCAGCATTTTATGATAATTGTTTGATACGCTATCCTCACCATATTTTGCAAAAGGACTCGTTGATTGATCATTATAAAATCCAAGTTTCATTTGCGTGCGAAGGATCGGTGTAAGTGCACTATCAATTTCTTTTGGCGTAAGAAGATTTTGTTGAACGGCTTTCATTACATCATCCTGCAAAAGATTACTGCAATCAAGATTCACACCGGCTTTAATTGCCGCTGCCGCGGTTTCTACACTGTTAGAAAGCGTTTTATGACGTGCAAAAACATCGTCCAGTGCCCAGCAATCAGTCACTACGTGGCCTTTAAATTTCCACTCGTTACGAAGAATATTTCTAAGCAATGTATTACCCGTACAACAAGGTTCATCATTCACACGGTTGTAAGCACACATTATTGCCTCCACACCTGCATCCACTAATTTTTTAAATGCGTACAAATAGGTTTCGCGAAGATCTTTTTCATCAACCTTCACATTAATTGTATGACGCAATGCTTCAGGGCCACTGTGCACTGCAAAATGTTTTGCTGTCGCTGAAGTTTTTAAATAACCAGGAGTATTTCCCTGCAAACCTTTTATAAACGCCGTTCCCATGCTTGCAGTAAGAAAAGGATCTTCTCCATACGTTTCCTGCCCCCTTCCCCACCTGGGATCACGAAAAATGTTGATGTTAGGTGACCAAAACGTAAGTCCCATGTATTGCAAGTGCCTTCCCTGCCGGACGGCAAGATTATATTTTGCCCTCGCTTCCGTTGATATTACGCTGGCAACTTCGTTCATTAACCCATCATCGAAACTTGCAGCCATTCCGATTGCCTGGGGAAATACCGTTGCTCTTCCTGCTCTTGCTACACCATGTAACCCTTCATTCCACCAATTGTATGCAGGAATACCAAGTCTTGAAATAGGCTTGCTATTATATCCTAATAAGGAAATTTTTTCTTCGATTGTAAGCAGGTTCAATAAATCTTTTACCCTGGTTTCAATTGGTGCTTTCTCATTTCTGAATAAAAAATTTTGCTGGGCAGATGAATAAAATGGCACAAAAATGAAAAAGTAAATCAGCAAACGATTTTTCATGGTAATTTTTTTCTCCGGGTAAATATCCGTACTCTTTTAATAAAAATGGTTGACTGGAATTTTTCCGTTAACCTTTGATCCTAATTGCTCTGCTATGCATGAGAAGGTTTTTCTTAACCAACGCAATTATTTTAATGCATTTATTCCCGCCATACCTACAGGTTTCAATAACTCTTGCGGTGTTGTTGAATTTAAATGCTAGAGTTAAATTTTGTTGTAACACACCTACGGGCAGCAGTTAAAGTATAATGTTCAATAAACTTTTAAGCCGACTAGCAAAAAGTTGGGATTGCCGTAGTTAGTGTACTGCCGCTTTGCTTGTCGGTTTCAAGAAAATGATATTGCTTAAGTCAATAAATGGTTATACCTTTTATATACATTTCTGTACTTTATCTTTAATTATCCCTTGCGAAAACGGAAAGTTTGCAGCTTCAGTAGTAAAATTTGTATCCACTCCTCCCAGTGAATTCTCTCGATTACCGATTACTTTATGAGGCTATTTAAAATTCAAAAGGCAGCCCATCAAGAATTGTATGCAATGATTAAAGCGGTACCAGCGAATTTTCAGAATTGGCGAAACATACGGCTAGTATATCTTCTTTGACTGCTAACGATTTAATCTGTTACCACAGCTCGTACTCATCGAAGAAAAATATCAATAACGCAATAAAAATAGTGTATGAAACATCTTCTGCCAGTTATTCTGATTTGCTTAGCTTATTGTTCTAAGGCACAGGTAGTCGCTAAGCCTCATCAGGCTGCAGCCGCTCAAATCACTAGTAAACCGGACACGGTTCCCAAACACGTAATAACCAGAAGAGACGGTCCTGCGAACGAGGCTAAAACCGGAAGAATAAAAACGCTAAAATATATTGACAAATCAAATTCGAAATACGCACAGATAGTTGGACGGGTATACACTCCAACCATAACGCTTTACCCGAGCGGAGGACAACAAGTACCTGCCGTTGATGCAGCCACGTTCGAAGATTCGGTTTTATTAGCCGCAGAAATAGAGAAATTGCTTTTAGTCATTCGAAATAATTACACCCAGGCAATCGATAATTATGTTGACACACTTGAAGAAATCTCGAGAATAAAGAATCTTCATTGGACGAGTAACAACAGGGTCTATAAAAGAGACATAAACGGAATAAAGTATAACATTTCGCTATTGCAGAACGTTTTCAATAGAGGCGATTTTGATGCTGAAGACCTGGAGCTAATTAGCTATATATTCCATAACAACGATAGCCTCATAAATGTAATAGATAGAAATGTGAAAGGGTTTCAGACCTATTCCTATCAAGTTTCTACAAAACCCATAAATTTTACGCTCCTTGATACACTCCAAAACGAGGTAACAGCAGCAACATGTTTTTTTATTCGTAAATCATCCTGGAGAGACCTCGCTAATTGCCAGGAATGCCCTGCTAATCCCCTAAAGATTGTTTGTCCGGACACAATCTTGGGTGAATTGGAACAGGTACCTATGATCAGGAAGTTTTTTTACAACAAAACAAATCCGGATTCAAAAGTCTTTCCGCTGACATTTGGCTCTTACCATCTTCTCGTTCTTGTAGGAGATAAAATAAGGTTCCATGAAACCCTGGCGGTTGACATGAATTCACCAAATCCCACACTAACGCTTCTATATGGACACTGATAAAAAAGTAGGTGTTCTGAAGAATGCCATACAAATTATAATAACCTTATTCGCATCATTCGGGGGGTTTTTGCTAAAAATTGCACCCCCCAACGGTGCTGCCGTAAAATTGCCCTTAGGTATTGCCCAGATATTGTCTTTGGCATTATTGCTGTATTTATCCGCATTTTCGGTGTATAGTCTTGTTCTCAATAAAAAAAGATTCAAAAGAAATTATCGTTCATGGCTTATTGCCTGCAGTATGTTGTTATTAGCAACGACAGCATCATCCTTCGGCTATTTTGATAATTATCAACGATTGGTCATTAAGGTTCCGAATTGGGATACAACTTTTATTCGGGGTCAACTAACTCAAGATGCAATAAAGACGTGCAGTGACGAATATAAAATTCACGACGTTGATCGTTGCGAAAATACCTTGCTCGGAGACTATTATACGATTGATGAAGTAGTTGAAGGCCGACTATGGTCGAAAGATTCGATGAGACGATCGGAAATGAAACTGCTTATATGGTATATTGGTTTTGTTGTTTTTTTATCAGGCGCAATTTTCTCTGCGTTGGAGCTTTTGTCTTCGAATTATTTGAGTGTTCAATCAAAACCAACCTAACTCATAACGGAAATAACAAATCGTTTTTGTGTAAACTAATTTCAAAAGTCTAAATCCGAAAGTAATTTGTTATGGCGATTTTAGGCAAAGTAATAGAAGGGTTAATAGCTATTATCAAAAGAAAAATGCGCACCTTAAAAAACTAACTCCCGTTATGCAGCTGAGCTAAGATTGACAAGTTCTCCTTTATCTTAACCTTTTCCATATTTTCTATACTTTCCTTTCCTCCTAAAGCCAGCGCAGGGACAAACGTATAGCACTCATCTGCTTTCATTTGTCCATATTTTTTGTTGATCTTAAGTTCAATTTTTCCATAACACTTGCTCATCCAAAAAGTTTCGGTGCCGATAAGCCATTGGAAGAAATCATCGAACCCTCTTGCAGCTAAACTTTTAATTCCTGTGTGTGTATTGAGATAGTTAATATTCTTACCTGAAATTCCCTGTTCGAATAAAAATAAATTACCAATTCCGGTCCGAGCAAAAACAAGGGCATCATTCGTAACATCAGGAAATTTCTTAGCTATCTCATTATATTCATCTGGATTTATTAACCAAAACAGACCATTCTTGTAACTCCTCAGCCCATATTTTTGCCAAACGGTGACAATAGTATCTTCAGTATCTCCTTTAATTAAAAAAGTTTCTCTGTATTTTTTAATCGTAGTATCAGAAATACCTGAGTATTTTTCCCCTTCTCCCATTTCGTTTATAAATTCTTGTGTGACCATTATTTTAAATTAAGACTACATTCATCAACGTATTTTGTTTTTCCTGATCGGTCATAGTTTGTGTTTCTTTTATAACATGATTATAAAGCCCAACCACACGTTCATGACCGTTCGCACCCCACTGAGACCCTATCGAACTGTTTGTTCCTAAATGTCCGATTAATTTGCTTGCCTTCAAAGAAGCAGCATCAGTAATATCACCTCTTTGATATAGTTGGCTCAAGAAGGCATCACCACCAGCAACCTGATCGGGGTTATGCAACACAGCGTGGTATCTTGTTAAAATTGTTTTTGCATAAAGTTCAGATTCAGATACAATTTGATCATTTGTCAAACCTTGTTTTTTTAGGTTGTTACCTTCTCTACTTCTGTAAGCCTTGGCAATATCTTCTCTAATTTCCTCTCGTAGTTTATCTAGATCACCAGCTTGTCTTCCATTCTTTACGAAATCTTCTCTGTTCTTAATCCAGTTAGAAACTTTCATAGAATTTAAACCAGATTCCTGACGTTTTAACTGTGTCATGAATTCTGAAGGATTGCCTGCATACACAATAAAAGGAGGAACAATCTTATAGACCTTTATCCGTAACTCATTCTGTTCCTTCTTTTCTTTTTTTCCTTTTTTCTTATGACTTGCACTTGCGGCATATTCAAAATCCCAATTAGAACCGCCATCTACAACCTTTATATACTTAAATACCGGATGCTGTTGCTTTACTCTGGCAGCTACCGTCTCAGCATGCTCTTGTGTGATTTTTCCAGTTTCATCAAACTTGTCTTCCTCAGCGTCTAGAGCTTCTAAACCTTTTTCAACTTTTTCCTGCGTAGCAGCATCTCTTATTGGCGGCGCTTTAACCTCCTTCCCCTTCCCAAACATTTTCTTCACTTTATCAACCACCCAATTTATTGCCACATCAATTGCCTTATGTATAGGATCAGAAACTTTTTTGATGATCTTCTTAACGGCTTCTACGATGCCGGATATATTCAAAAGCTTGGCAAAGAAATCCAGGATTGCAGGTATAATAGACCTTATCCCTGTTACGATAAATCCAACCGCGGCAGCTATTGCACCCAAAGCAATATTTCCTAGCGAATTGAGAACAGCGTTTACCCATTTTAATATGCGCTGTATATTGTCTACAAACCACATTACAAGTTTATAGATACCTTGTATTAGTTTTAAAATGGCTCCGCCGGGAATTAATAAACTAACAATCCATTCAGCAAATCCTTTCACCAGTTGGATGAGCAACCAATCTTTCAAACTGTCAATAAATGTGTTTTTAATTGTTTCCGCTTGTTCTTTAATCCAATCCCAAACGGCGCTTACTCCGCCGGTAACAAATTTTACTACAACGTCAACTGCTTTCTCAGCCCATGCCACCTTTTCCTCACCAATCAGTGCAACCAATTTGCCTCTGAAAAATGACCATGTAAGCCCCAATACCTGCAGCAACATGCCTATAACAGATTTTACTGTAAATTCTTTTGGTATCTGGATGCCGGTACTACCCATTGTGCCTGTAAGCCAATCCACCAACGCACTAATGATATAGGTTTTGAAATTGGTTTTAAAATCATTGATGCTTCCTTTCACTGCATCAATCAGGTTGCTAAAGAATTTTCCCGGTCCTTTGAATATTGCTTTGATTGCTGCTCCTGCTTTAGATAAGGTTTCGAAGAATCCTTCAGCATCTACACCCAATTTTTCCAGTGCCCATTTAAAGAACTTTTTAGCCGCCTCCAGTAACAATTTGCCAATAACACTCAATGCTCCGCTTAGAGCTTCCTTCATTTTCTCGATCTTCTTGTCGATGGCCTGCATTGCAGCTTCTCTCTTCTCTGCTAACTGCTGCTGCATTTTTTCTTTGCGCTTTTCAATTTCGGAACCAAGTGCTTTTAATTTCTCGCTTACTTCTTCCTGTGCTTTTTTACCAACATCACGTAACAATGGTCCTAGTGATGCCACATATACTGCAATGCCTGCTTTAGTGGCTTCCAACTCTTTTTTACAGGTAGTAATTACTTCATTGTTTGTTTTTGTAATTGAACCAATAAGCGCATCTATTTTGACAACAAAATCTGCCCGAGCCCTATCAAAAGCCTGTTTTACTTCCGGGAAATCATCGATGCCGAATATTTTATCTTTTAACCAAAGCAAACTGCCCCCTATTCGGTCATATCTTCTGTCTTTAAATTTTTTTATGTCACTGTTAACCTGATTCTCAAATTCTTTAGTAGCCGTTTCCTGACCTTTATCAAATTGGACGAGTGAATTTTTTTCGAGTGCATCCAATTTTTCTGTTATGTTTTTCTGGCAAACTTCATATCGCCTGTTGATTTCTTTTGCAACTTCTTCTCTTTTCTTCTCCAGATTCAATTTTGCTTGTTCCTGTTTGCTTCCTGTTTCGGTTAACCGATGCTGCCTATGTTTTTGCATATCGGCTTTTGCATTCTTCTCTTCAGAATGCAAACGGCCGTTAAGCGTTTTTTGCTCCGTTACTGCCACTTGCTGAATAGCTGCTGGTTCTTCCACTGCTGCCTTTTGTAAGTTTTGCCGTTCTTTATTTGCAGTTGCCAGGTCACCTTTATCAACCATATTCAATTGTTCCTGGCTGATGGCTCCCTGCTTTAAGAGGTCATCGCTTTGATTGACGTATTGAGATGTATCCAGGTCTTTTTTATCAATGGGCGGTAACACTCCGGTTCCTAAGTGCATTTCTTCTGTTGGTGGAACTTGTTCCATTAAAGGCAGTGGTGCACCTTTTTCTCCGGGAGCCGGTGCTTTTGCAACAGCAATACCACCAAAGCCCGATTTTACACTTGCCACATCACTGTTTACTTTGGCGAGTACCGCTTTCCCAATTTGCCTGCCCTTACCAGAACTCTTGAAATCATCCATTGCTTCCAATGATTTTGGAACTGCATTACTCATTCCCTGTTCGAGTGCATTTTTAGATTCTGCCTCAGATTTCGGATCGATTTTTTTATTTCTCAGTTCATCCACCTGTCCCTGGTTGGAAACGGACTTGTTTTCTTCTGCCGGGGTGTCCTGTGCTTTTTTGCTTTCTTCAATTTTTTCAGCAGCAGATTTAGTAGTCTTATTATTCTTTGATAGTTTTTGTGTTTTAGCAAGCTTGGATAAAAAAACAGACTCAGTGATTTCGGGGTGAATATATTTATAAACCCTGTTTGCAGCTGCATTAGGCTGTTGCTTTGCCGGAGTTGCTGTTGGCGTTTTTTCAGCAGCTTGCATTTAATAGTTTTTTATTCAAGAATTAATTGTCTTTATAAAAAGTTGGGCCGATCAAACCAGCACTTTTCCTTCTTTCATGTACTCCCGTCTAATTCCTTGTTCAATGTCTTTTAGTATGATCTTATTTTCATTGCGTTTTAGTGTCATCAGCGAAGAATAGCGTATTACATTCATTATGGTACCACCTGTTAATTCATACTTAAGTGCAATCTGATGCAGGTTAAGATTTTCTTCACGCATTGCCTTTTCAGGAAATGCATTCATCCATAATTTCAATCGCTCATCCGGTGCAGGTACCGGGAAATAAATAACAGACTGGAATCTTCTTGTAAATGCATCGTCAATATTCGATTTGAGATTTGTCGCAAGAATAACAACACCGTTAAAATCTTCAATTCGCTGCAATAAATAGGACACCTCCTGGTTGGCAAATCTATCATGTGCATCACTAACACTGGTTCTCCTGCCAAATAATGCATCTGCCTCATCAAAAAATAATATCCAGTTCTTATGTTCTGCCGCATCAAAAATCTTTGAGAGATTTTTTTCCGTTTCACCGATATACTTCGAAATGATCATGCTTAGATCAATTCGGTATACGTCCATGTCGCATAATTTACCAAGAAGACACGCCGTTAATGTTTTACCTGTTCCAGGCGGTCCATAAAACAAACTTTTAAAACCGGGCTTTAATTTTTTATCCATCCCCCAATCGTTCATAAGTACATGCGAATGTTCTACCCATGTTTTAATTTCATCCACCTGCTCCAGAGTTCTTGCTGGCAAAACAAGATCCTTCCAATTAAGTTGGGTGGTAATTAGTTTAGCTGGGAAATCAATGCTGAATTTCGCCCCATAATTTTTACCAATTGTGAACGTTTCAACTAATTCCCTCGAAATTTTTAATGCTCCGCTCATTATTGGTTCATCATTAGATACAGGCCCCAGCGTTATAATTTGATCCACTGAAAAAAAATGATCAGCACAGAACAAATGCATAAACTTAAGTCGTTGTTCAATTTCTCTTCCTGCAAGTAAAAACAAAGCAGTTTCCCCGTTAGGAAGAAATCCTCCGTGAGAAATTCCCCTGATGCCGCCGAACTCAGTGAACCCTCGATCATATTCACTGTTTTTAAAGAAAAACGGATCAAGTACATCTGGTTGAATATGGGGAGCCAACGCCATTATCAAGACTATGCGCTCAGGAATACACATCTGATAATGATGAATGAATCTTGTATAAGCCGCTTCCTGCTCTGTATGCACTGGAGGGGTAATTTCAAAAATGGAGGAATACTCAGATGCCTGGTCGAAAAAAATATTCAAACGAGTTAGAATAATTTTCTCCAGCCACTGAACTTCCCGTTGCAATACAGCAGCATTGATATCAGTTATAGTTTTTACCATTCTGTATTTATATAATTATCCATCCAGTCGAATTTTATTGTTTTGAATGACCACGGTAAATGATCGATTAACACGTCATATCCTTTACGCTCTACCTGCAACAACCAGTAATCATCAGCAAATGACAAAAGCCCATCTCGCAGTAAGAACGAACCACGTAAGGCTTCCAGGGAGCTATTTTTTAGAGCCTTCCAATTAGTGATAATATCATGTAGAAGCAAATCCGCTTCCCTCTTTTCGGCATCAGTTAAACTCACCGAAAAAGGAATTGGTTCTTCCAAATCTAAACCGCATAGTATTTTGTTCAACTGCAGGGTATATTCAGGTGCTTCATCCTGGCCAGTGCAGATATAGTGAAGGAGAAATAAAGCCCTATGCTGTATCTCTTTATTTACAAAATGTTTGTCCTCTAAGCCATAAAGCTCTTTAAATATTGCAGGCAGGAAGGTTGCTATTAATAGCAATCCTGCATTTTGGATATAAAACTTCTCGCTCTTTGAACCAGCAATGCCATGCTTGCTCGAAAAAGTTTCTCCGGCCGATTCTTTAACGGTTTCCATTTCATCTTTGATCGTTATGATGTCCGCATAGAAGTGCTTTTCACTTTGCTCTTTCAGTACTTCGTAAATCTTTCGGGGTTCCACATGATCTTTAAACACATCCAGGATAATGGTCTTAAGGAGGAATTGCATTTCGTCTTTACTATATGAGATGGCAACTTGCGCAATTAGCCTAAACAAGACACTAATAATTTTCTTTTTAAAATCAATTCCTGGGAACGCTGAAAGCTTTCCAAAAAAAACTGTTTCGTTGTTGTCAGTCCTGGGAAAACAATCTTGTACAATCCTTGGTGATGCTGTATTAACGATATTTTCAACAAAGGAAATTTGATTTTTTGAAGCAAGCAATAACATTAACAGTCGCTCACAAGTTTCAATGTTCAGTTGGAATACCAGTCGATCAGTAAATTGAGTGTTGGCTATATTCTTGTAAACAAAAGCTTTTACTCTTCCCGGTGCATTCTGGATTAAATAGTTAACAATTTGCGATATTGAAAAACCGTTTCGTTGGCTTAACCACCAGGGCAAAGATCCTGTGAGAAAAAACACTTCAAGTAATTCCAGGATATCGTCAGTATTTTCTCCTGCCTCGTTCAAAGATTTTTTTCCCTGGTAACTGTTACTCTCAGCAATCACATTGCCTAGTTCATCTCGAAACGCAGTATATAACTTTTGTGGCAGAAGATTCTCTAATGATTCAAACGGAATTTCACCCAAGTCAATTTCTAACCTCTCTAACCTTGCAGTAATGCTTTCGTCACAGCACTCATCCAAAACATTGTTTATAACGGTTTGCATTTTATACTGCAATCCGCTATTCATCTGGCCTTGCAAGGCCAGGGCCTTTTCAGTTTCTGAATAAGTAAATTCAAAAATCTCCCGGTTGATTATATGGTCAGGCGTGTGTATCATCTTTACAAGGCTGATCGCAATTCTTTAATTCCTTAACAACTTTGATGAAGTTATTCACTATCTGTATCTCCGGAATATCGTTACATGCCATTTCCACCAGCCATTCAGACCAAGCATTCTCGAACTTTCGCATTTGCTCTATTCCCAGCCAATATATTTTAGGGTGAATGTGTGCAGGAGTTTCTGACCGAATGGTTCTTTCTACAAAAGCCCTGAAACTTTTATCCCGAAATCTTTTGGGCCAGCAGGGCAACACAAATGAAACCCTGAAAGAATAAGGGTCCTCATCGTGATCACAAATATCCTCGCAGCAGTACAAATCCAGCTCATATGCCAGGAATTCTTTTACGGCTTTAATTTCTTTCCAGATATCATCGGTATCGGGTGCTTCACATTTTCTTTTTTCTTCTTCTTTAAGACTTTTCTTTTCAAAAAATAAATTTGGAGAAATCTTGCTATAGCATGTATTACTTTCGAAGAGCATTCGTCCATCTTCATTGTATAACCTAAAAAAATATTTTACAGGAGATGATGCCGTTTTAAAAATTTTAAAGTTCGCAAATTCACTTCCATATGTCCTGACAACTGAAATAAATTCAGAAGCCTGTTCATAATCAAGAAAGTCCCGGCTAAGTATCGCGGCGGCTTTTCCAACCTGCTTTAACTCCACACGCCATCTTTTGCTATCAACACATTCCTCTATAGTTAAAACTGATATTTCAAATTTGTACAGAACAGGTAAGGTTGGGTTATTTACTCCGACGTTCAGGTCGCATTTATCGAGGCATATATCAAGTAATTCATACGAAGTGCCTTGTGTTTTTACCGGCGGTTTGTCTCTCTTGATTGTATAAGCATCTTCCGCGTCATCTCCTTTAGGTCGTAATAAAATATGTTCAACCATGTGCAGGGCCTCTTCATGGCAAATGGTTTTTAGTGCCTGGATAGCCTTTTTCAATGCTTCATCCCGAATTTCGGGAGTTGCATAATTCGGGCTCTCCGCAATTACTTTTTTTCGGGGGTCTTTATCATCGCGAAGGACAAATCCATATTTATCGTTGTAATGTTTTTTCCTCCTTGTATTCTGATGATTTTGTTCCGGCGTCTTGATAAAATTCCTTTCACAACATCCACTTTCGATAAAGCAATGCGTGATGTGATCTTCACAATCTTCTCTTATGTCTTCGGATTCCAATAGCCATATCTTTTTATCATAGTCATCGTACAATCTTATGATACCTTTCCCATCGGTTGACTTCTCAAAAAGTAAATTTTCCGGTGCGATGTATTTTCGCTTAAAGTCTTCACATCCTAAAAGGCGGCTTATTCTTCTCTCCAGGCCTGAAACATTGCGACTTATTTTTTCTTCGTCGCTGCCTGTTTCTGTATCATCCCAACATTCTTCTTCAAGTTTGTAATTATAGGCCTTTCCGCGGTTTTTACTAATCGCAACATAATCAGCAAGAAAATCTGTTTTATTTTTAATTATACGTTTTGCGTAGTCCTTCGGATACAGGTATTTCATCAGTGAACTATATTCATTCATTTCCTCGCTAAACCGTGCAAGTAAATGATCAAGCAAATTATTGCGACGCCTGTAAAAACTGCCCTCGTCTTCTGTCAGCTCTTGTAAAGTGTCAACATATTTTTTAGTATCTGCGTATAAGTGCAGGTAGCCGGTAATCTCTTCTTTATATTTAAGTTCATCACCGGCAGAGTCACGATCAATGATCTTTTTTATAAAACTCGTTTCGCTGATCTCGTTAAAAGAAAAAAGGTTGTTGATGTTATTGAGCTGGGCCAGGTAATTAAGAAACAACTGCTCAAAAATTGCGAGATATCCTTTTAACTGGAGCGCCTGGGCAAGACGCTTATTTCCTTCATGCATGGGTAGACCATCCTCTCCCACCTTATAAGTTTTTGGCAGGGTGTATTGAACAGGATAAAAATTCTGCAGCTCTAAATTCTCGCCTACAGGAACCGGGAGATCTTTATTATGACCGATAAGCTTGGCATTACGGTCAAGAGCTTTTAAATCGCCAAGCAATTTCTTAAACCTTGCTGTATTAATGGTGACCCGATTGTTAGATTTAAAAACTCTTATCGGTGCTTTAATTTCAGGACCGGATCCTTGGGCTTCTTTGTCTTTGTCATTAATGTGCTCAATGATCTCATTAATATTTAACCTGCCAACTAATTTGTCTTTTTTCATTCCTGCGATCCATTCATCAAAAAATTTCTCGTTGCTGCAGGGGTCATCTTCATCAAATGGTCCTGTATCGGTCGCGTCGTCTGGATCATCGGGAAACAAATTGTCGTTCACTTTAAATTCACGCAATGCGACAATTCCATCAATGTCAGCAATTTCATTTATAATATCCGATAGTCTCATGTCTCGAAACAGATCTGTTTTTTCCAACTCCTCATCTAAAATAAAACCGTGCTCTAAAAAGGGCCCGTCAAAAATATCGTCAACATAATTACCTTTTTTCAGCAATTCTTCGAGCGTATAAAATTTTTGATTGGGTGTAAAATAATTTTGTATCCTGAAACAGATTTCGGCGAGCACTTTTTCAGGATCAGCATTGTCCTTTATCAGGATTTCTGTTTGTAAACTAAAATCTCTGTATTCAGCATCCGTAACGGTTAAAAAATCTTCGCACAAGTTGCGATGACAATGCAATTGTTTCAATATTTGTTTCCGAATGTCCTTCTTATGCTGTGATTCAATGATGTCTTCTTCGTACTCAATAATAACTTTATAGAGGCCATTCAATTCAATGATCTTATCAGATGTCGTTGCATTATCATCTGGTGCAAAAGCAAGTTTCACTGGAATTTTATTTTCGTCCCCGCAAGGATTTAGATTTTCCTCACCGAATTTATTTTTTTCATCATCAAAATTCTCCGGATAACTTATATAGATGGGCACTTCACAATCTTCACTTTTTGTAATCCACGCATTACGTACCCCGATAATATCGATTAAGAGTTTTCGATAGTCGTTAATTGTAACGACGTTACATGGAAAGATTTGCCTGGCAGTATAAAAAATATTCTTCCACGAATCTTTATCCAGTTGACCGGGAGCAATAAGATCTTTTATTTCTGAACCTGTGCGATAAGCCAGGTCAGTGATGGCATAACACAATGCTTCCAATAAAGTAATACCCGGGTCATGAGTATTATAGTCTGTCCATATCTCGCCGGAAAGCTTTTCAATATGTTTAATCCCCTCGAGCCGAAGAAAATCATAATCTTCAGCTTTGTTGTTGAACGGATTTGCTTTGTCCAGTGTGATGGGATCTGGCATAAATTAGTTTTTAAAATCAATTTTCGCAGTTACAATCGTCTTTCCCTTTTGGTTCTTCTATTAGTTCTATGCAATGCTTTTTAACGGAGGTTAAAATTGCCTGGGAAGATGTTGCTTCAATTTCGGTCACGAACCTGTCCATGATTGCCTTGTCTGCGCTAAGTTGTGGATTGAGTTTTCTTTTAAGATCAATGCACGGTATATCTGCATGGGTGTCTTTGTTACAACAATCGTTAACAATATGAACCATTTTAAAGCAGGTGATATAGTCGACGTAATCCAATTCTTCAATGTAATTAATGAGGTTTGAGGCGTAGATCCTTCTACCAAATATGATTTCCTTTGTTTCATCAAATGCCCAGGGTGAAAGAAACCGGATGATGTCTTCATTCAATTGTTTTAAATACCTGCCCTTATCTGTACCTGTATAAAACTTTACATTGAAAGACGTTTTTACTTCTTCAAACAGCGGATTTCTTGCGTGTATATGTGCAAATGGTGAAGTGATCTTTTTCAGATATTCTTCTATTTGTATTAAGGTTCTTCTTCCGGAACGGGGCTTCAAAATGTCAACTGCATTCCTGTTCCTTAAATTAGAAATTGGGACAACCAGTACGTGCCCCGGGGCAACTTGCTCGCAACAACATTCAGTCGGTTCGTTTTTAGGATGCCTGCAAAGACAACGCGGGTC
This sequence comes from Flavisolibacter sp., assembly GCA_035554655.1. Classification (GTDB taxonomy): domain Bacteria; phylum Bacteroidota; class Bacteroidia; order Chitinophagales; family Chitinophagaceae; genus Flavisolibacter. The sequence goes on along the minus strand of DATMIF010000043.1, from coordinate 50,155 downwards.
TGTATTGGGCAGGCAAAGAACTTTATATACCCAAGGCAAATGCTGTAGTACGAGATGTTCATAATCCCATTGATTTATTGCACGATGCTTGTGCCGAAGCCTTTCACTCACCCTAGCATAAAAAACTTTTCCTTCTTCACGCATCTTCCCATCAAAAGACTCGTACGGCTGCGTGATGAGTTTTACTTCGGGAACTTTCGTAACCAGCTTTGTAATACTACCGGCAGGTAAAGGAACATGAAAATGTTCGGGATCGTTTTGCTGATCATAAAAATTTGCCTTGTTTGCCTGTGCAATTACATCAATGATCCCTGGAATTTTATCACCACCGGTTTCAACACTTAGGCAAAGCCAATGCAACCCTTTTGTAATAATGGTGTTATTTGCTGATGCTTCTTTAGGAAAATCTATCAGTACAATGCCTGTTGTTTGTAGACCGTAGGTACTATCAGAGATAATATGTTCAGCAGGCAATACCCGCCATTCATTATTTACGAGGTATGACCAGTTAACTTGAGGTGGTTCGGAATCGTTATCGTATGCTGTGCCCTCGGCTATCTTAAATAGCAGAGAAATATTTTGGGGTAACACGAGTCCTTCTATTCCTATGTAAAGATTTCCCTGCTGGTAGATTGTGGATGAATATTGATTAGGACGAACAAAGAAATTATCTGTTCTTCCAAGTTTTACCTGGGGTAGCAAGTAATCTGTAAGTATTGTTAGATCGTTTTTATCTTTCTCTATATTCTCTGTAACAAAGTTTGAGATTATATCGATTTGTGGCGACGGCAAAATTATTTCTGCAATACCGAAGGGATAAACATGAAAAAATTGTTCGACCCCAGACTCGAATGTTTGTTCCGAATAGTAGTCAAGTTTGATTGCATTTAATTCGAGCAACAATGAAAGGAATTGAAAAGCTATGAAGGGCACGTTTTTTTCATTGGGAGAAAGCATATCGGCCACTTCCGCATCTGCATTTTTTGCACCAATAAAATAATGAAGAGATAATCTAATTCTTCCTTTAAAATCATCAACATCTTCTGTCATCAGTGGAGCGCCAACAGTTCGTTTGAACTCCCTACTATTTAAACTCTTATCAACAACTATTCTTAATTCTGGACTTGGCTCATCGCTTTTGTTGTCTATTAATAATATAACAGGATTTCCATCTTCGAAGATCAATGGATACCAGTTTGCCTGTGAAAAAAGGTCACATCCTACTTTCAGTGCATTTATCCTTTCGGTAAGTTTTCCAAATAAACCCTTCACAACTCCATTACCTTTTAATTTTCGGTCAAGACTTAATTTAATTGTGTTTATTTTTTTTGAAAACACCTCTTTACTGCCAATAAAAAAAGATGAACCCGGCTTAGGTATCAAACTGAATGGATTGAATGACCTTGTTGGATCAAGAGGACCATCATCATTTGATAAAATTAAATCTGTAATGCCCTGCGCCTCGACGCTAATACTAATTTGTGAAGGGCTTGTTATGACGGATTTGAACTGATTATATTTTCTGGGATCAACGATAAATTGAATGACCGGGTATTTTGTATTGTAATCATCACCATGTAATGCCTTGTCGTACGCGATAATTGCCGGTTGCGCAGCCGGAATAGTAATGACTATGCTGTTCCTGGAAATTGAATAGAAACTCGAGTCGGTAATATTCGCACCTATTTCCTGTGCTGTGTCTATCGTCAGCCATTCCTTGTCAGCAGTAACATAAATCTTTAGTGAGCGATGTAATTCTTCGAAGTTTAAATCTGAATCGCCTATCGTTATTGTTATTTTTCTCAGTCCTTCATTTAGAAATAATTGTGGCGAGGCAATGGCGAAGCCAATTTTTGCTTGTTGCCCCGTTTGATTTCCTCCTTCGTCAAGATTAAAATATCCAAGGGCTGGCCATGCAGTTTCCGGTGTTTTGAAGGGGGTGCCATTTCCGTCTTCAGAATTAGCACCGGCAGCACTATAAATATTGATAATGTCCTGTCTGATTTCTGTTTCCGTTTCAGTTCTTTCTATATCCTGGAATATCGTTTTTAGCTCTTTTACTTTCCCTTTATTGATCACTAAATCATCTTCGGTTTTATAAACCATTTCCTGGCCCTTTGCATCTTTTCCTGCTGTTAATTCAGTAGCTTTTTTCAGATCGTATTCCGTTGCTTCTTTTGCCAGTTCATAAATAAGATAAACTGCATCAGGATTAGCTTGTCTTTCCTTTAAACGCAAAACATCCCTGTAATAAAATTCCAGGTGCTTACGTGTCAAACCATTTAATTCTTTTTGCGCATAGCTAAATAGCTTACTGAAAGCAATGAACAGAGCCATATGCGGCTGATGCTGCGGATAATTTTCAGTTGCATTATCAAAATAATATGCACTCGACTCTGCTAATTCCCTGTAAGCTTTTAAAACAGAAAGAAAGATATCATCCACATATAAAGCAGCATTTGCGATTTTCTGCTCCCGGTTGCCACCCATATATATGCTGTCATCTCCCTTTATCTTAGAATAATCGACGCTCCATGGAGCATTTTCAAATACATGATGCTCTTTTTCAATCAAGGTCTCAAAGTCTTCCTCCTTTTGAATAGCAAGTCCTCTTTTATAGGAGATCAGTTTTTCAAGTGCAGGAGCCAGTGATGACCTTATTTTGATTTCCAGTTCTTTTTTTAAAGGATGGTCAGGAGTGCTTCGTTTATACCATTTATGAATGCGAAGGAGCTTTTCTGCTATATCATTAAATAGCTCTGCATATTTTTGTAGAAGGGGTTTATTACCCTTCATTTTGAGCTTGTCTTCAAACTCATCCCTAAGTAAATCAACTTTATTTTTATACTGGTTGATTGAGGCAACGACAACAGCGATATCGCTACTAAAAAATCCTTTCCAGGTTGGAATTGGTTTTTTAACTGCAGATAATGCGTTTGACAGGTCGCTGTTTCCGGTTGCCCACTCTACAGGTTCCTCTACATCATAGAACCTTACCAGTTCAGCATATTTTTTTGCAAATACAAGCAGATCCTCCACTTTGCGATCATCCAGCAAATCAAGCGTTGTATCAAGCCCGGGAAGAAACCGTTGATTTTGGCTGGTTCCATCCCGACCCGTTTGCTCATTATTGCATTTATTGTTCATGCCATTTATCGTGTTAGATTAGTTGCCTCATTTAAATAGAACGGATACACGTAGTTGTACCTGGTATTAGTTGTTATAATGCTGTATTCTATCTTTATATTTATTCTGCCATTCTCTGGTACATAGGCAATTGTTATTTGTTCAGCCACAATTCTGGGTTCGTTTAGAGTAACCGCATCCTTAACTATTTTTTCAATCATGGTTTGGGTGGCCACATTTAATGGCTCGAATACAAATGGACTTAAGTTGCAACCATAACGGGGTTGCATGATCCTTTCAGTTACTTCAGTTGACAACAAAATATCCAGGCTGCTTTCTATATCTTTTTCGTCAGACAGCATTTCAACACCTCCTAGCTCCACTCGAAAAGTTGGCGGAAAGCCCCATCCCGTTCCAAGAAAAGTCTGTTTTCTTTTTTCCATTTTTATCCTCCTATAATTACTGTTGCGCAGCCTGCGGTTATCAATCCTCCGTGGACTGTCTGGTCTCCTTGCCTCGCGGCAGGTTTGTTGCCGATCATTACAGTAGCAGATCCTTTAAGGATAGTGTCGGGAGCCGATGCACATGTACATTTGTCACCTGCAGTAGCCGCAGGCTTTCCACCGATTATTACTGTAATTTTCCCTGGCGGCAATACCGGTGCACCAACATGCGCTTTTGGTCCGTCTGAAAGCGGACATGAATGCATATCTCCAACCCTGGATGCTAATCCCATTTTTTATCTTTTTTAATTTATGTTAACCATCTTCCCTTTTAACACGGCTTGGCCTGCTGAAGTCAATTCAATCTTTGCTTTGCCCGATGCAATTAACTTGCCTGTAGCTTTTAAGTTTATATCCTTTGCACTTTCAATAGTTATTCCAGCACTGTCCATAATTATTTTATTATTCAACTCATCTTTAATTGTTATCGAGCCATCATCATCACTAATTACAATTGATTTTTTCTTCGGTGTAATTACAGTGACCGACTTCTTATCGTCATTGAAGAATAATTTCATTTTACTCCGTGTATAAAAACCTTTCTCATTATTTTTATCTGTTACAGTAACAGGTGCTGCATTTTTTTTACTGTGAAGCATTCCCAGTGCCACTGCCTGTCTCGGATCATCATTAATGAAGCCAAGCACCACTTCATCATTTAATTCTGGTAAGAAAAATGAACCGCGGTCCTTCCCGGCATCAAGCGTTGCAACTCGTGCCCAGATGCCATCTTCTTTATCATCGATGAGTGGCACTTTTACTTTTATCCTGAAATTTCCTTCGGGATCTTTGTCAATTTTTGTAACCGTACCCGTATGCAAACCATTTATGCCGGGCACTAACCCTGATGAAGGCTTTTCTATGATATCGTCAGTCTTGTAAAACCATTCGTTACTCCAGCCAAACTGAATTTCCGTAAACCAGTTATTGAGAGAAAACTGTTGCTGAACACCTGTAACGTAAACGTTACCATTAAACCGGTCACTAATACCTTTTATGCTGACCACTGTGCCTGGCTTTACCTTCGTATTGCCAATCACTTTTATCCGTCCGCAAAGCTTCGACAACTTGTTTTTCATAGCATATGCATTTGCCCATTGATTGAGCTCTAAATCCTTAATGTCACCGGCATGGTGCAGCGAAAGCTCTGAAAGCCCTATCACTTTAGAAAGATCGCTGTCGCTCAGGTTTCCATTGCTGGCAAAAGAAAATTTTCCCTCTTCTGATTGTTCGATCTTTTGTTCAGCAGCATTCCATGAATAAGTTTTTATGGATTTGAAATGGCGTCTTGCATCCATTTCCGTTTCAAATTCAAAAATATTATCGCCATAGGTAGCCGTCAGTACTGGAGAAGAATCTGCGTTGGGTGCAGCAATAACAAGTTCATTCAAATCTGTAAATGCCAGCATTCCGTTGGCTTCTGCACGATGAAGAATAAAATCCCAATCGCTTACATAATACTGTACCATTTCTTTATGGGTAACCGAGGTTGCCGGTATGTTTGTTTTAATACCTGCAGCCTTACTTACCTGTTCTATCATTTCACTATCCTTTTTATCTGTGAAATATTTATTCTTTCTGCCAATAGTTAGTTTAACTGCTTTATTCCTGGCTTCAACAAAAAGGTAGGAGGACACATTTTGTTTGCACTTCAAAGCATGTTTTGTAATGATTCCTTTAAAAACAGTTTCTACATCTCCGTGGTGACCTAATTTGATTTCAATTTCATTACCCGGCTTAAAAGTGTCTGAATTACTTAACTTAAATTCACGTGAAGCAACATCTCCATCGTGTATAACAATGGTTGCTGTTGAAATTTTGTTATGAACTGTGCTAACAGAAATTGCATTGACCCGTACTTCGCCACTTAGAGTAGCACCATTGATCAGCACTTTTTGTGAGATCACGTCCGTTGGCTTTTTAACTTCCGGTGTAATGTCTGGTAATGCCATTATGCTAAAGGGGGTAAAATGATTTCGGTGCCCGGGATTAGTTTTCTGAAATTTTTGAGTTTATTGATCCTTGCCACCTGTAAATAATATTTTTGATCACGATAAGTTTTATAGCATAGTACGGGAAGAACATCACCGTGTTTTACCGTAATGATATGGGTTAGATCGGGCGAAGAAAACATGCTGGCTATCGCATTTATCTTTGAATCGGCCCGTTCAATGAATGTGGCATTGATCTTTGCTCTCAAAGGCAAGCCTACAGAATCAAATAATGTATAAGTAATGCTTGAAGACTGGAGCACACATTCACGGATAAAACTTCCCCATTGAACAATAAGATAATTTGGCCTGTGTGTCTTTCCGCTCATGGTGATAGTAACCTGGTTAAATAAAGCTATTTGGCCAACAACCGGTATTGCAGGCTTTGAGGCGCCTGTACCATCAACCATGAATTCGAGAGAGAACGTCTCTGGTTCCTTGTTTTTAAATTCCGGATTGCTTCCTTCTTGTCCTGGCGCCTGTTTGGTATCAAAATTCAATTTATGATTGACAGTATATGTGCTTGGGTTAAACATTGCCACAAAAACGCGGGGAACTGAAAAAGAAATTCCATCCGGATCTTCAAGACCAATTATTTTAAGATTCGTAAGCAGCTCTTTCATCTTTCGTTCCTGTTTTTTAATGATTCGTCAATAAGGTCAAGAATTTCTTTTTTCCTCTCCTCTTCGTCATTGTCCGTTTTTTTTCCGGCAATGTCTGCAACACGTACGCTTCTTTTATCATCAGTTGTAACGATAGCTCGTATGATTATTTCGTTTATTTGTACAGGCATAATTCATGATCTTCTGAAATACTGGTAAGCCAGTTCAATCGTTTCAATAACTATTGCATTTTCTGTTGCTTTAAAATCTGCTATGGTCCATTTTACTGGCCAGGCTTTTATAAAATTCCATGTCACTATCGGTTCATGATCTTTGTCTAGTAGTTTAACGAGAACTGTGGAAGGACTAAATTCAAAATTTTCAATAGCATCTTTAAACCATTTAATCAGTCCAGAATCCGTAAGCATTCCACGTTTAAGAACCAAGTTGGAATACTTTGCTTTTGTTGGAAGCCTGTGACTAAAACGGTTTTCTCCACCTTCTGCAATTTCTTCAATTCCCATTTCAGCAGTCAGGCCGCTTACATCCTGGAAGCGGACGTCGTTTTCTATCACTCCGTTTACATCGAGAAATTCAACCTTGAAGTGATACACTCGAGGAATTTCATACACCGGCATTGTCAACTATTTTCAAGGGTTAATCCTTCATGGGCCAGTTCAATCGATTCAATAGCTACTTCATTACCTGTGGCTTTTAAACCAGGGCCCTCTACTTTAACCGGCCAGGCCTGTAGCACTTTCCATGTTACTACCGGTTCGTGATTTTCATTTAAAAGATTAATGGTAAGATCTCTTCTTTCAATTGTATTAAGTTTTACAGTATTCAGCCATTTAAAGAATTCATTGTCACCTTTACTGATGCCCCGCTTCATAACAATATTGGTGACTTTGCGAAGCCCCGGCATTTTTACGGTATTGTAATCAGGACTCTTGCCGTCACGATATTCAATAACCTGGATTTCTTGTGTCAAACCTGAGACCTCAGAAAATCCTACATTGGTGCCGCCCCAATCAACAGTAAAATGAAAAACGGGGATTGGATATTTTGCCATAATTGTTTTTTTATGATTAAGAACTTTGTTTTATATGCGTGAATTGAAGAATGATAAATTCTGCGGGCCTTGAAACAGCCAAGCCGATTTTTACACGCATAATACCATCGAGCACTTCATCCGCAGACATAGTTTCAGGCAATCCTACTTTTACAAAAAATGCTTCTTCAGGTTTTGTTCCGGCAAGTGCACCTTCTATCCATTTGCTCAGAAGATAACTTTCAATCATGCCTTTTACTTTTACCCATGTGTTTTTAGTATTGGGTTCAAACACTGCCCAGGATGTAGCTTTTTGAACAGATTCTTCGACCATATTAAAAAACCTCCTGACGTTAACAAATCTCCATTCCCTATCATTCCCATTCATTGTTCTTGCACCCCATATTGTAATTCCCGAACCAGGAATAAAACGTATTGCGTTTATTGACCTTCCGCCAGTCGGATCTACATTAAGTGCACGTTGTTGTTCCAGTGAAATTTGTACAGTAGGACTTATCACAGATTTTAAAACAACGTTTGCCGGTGCCTTCCAAACTCCCCTGGTGTTATCAACAAACGCATAGGCGCCTGCAACGGCAGATGATGGAGGAAGCGTAACGGTAAGTTTTTTCGAGAGTTCTGCATTCAGTAACTGGTATAACTCATCGTAATCGGTCTTCAGAAAACCAACAGTCTTGTCTTTCAGGTCAATTTCGTTGGCTGCATTTGCTACATCAATTATTTTTCCAGAAGTAATTTTAATGTCATCTGCCTTATATAAATAATTGAATGAAGAGTTTAGCCATGGATAGTAAGCAGCGGAATAGCTGACTTCTTCCTTGATGCCAAACGAAAATGCCCTGAATGCAGTTTGGTCAGCATTAATATCCTGGGGACTTTTTGGTTCCTGCGTATCTACAATAACAAACCTGTCCTTTAGCTCTGAAGCCTGTTTAATCATTGCCTGGTAAAATGTTTCGTACTTGTCGAGATACACCGCCTCGGGTGCGACGAGCAAAGTAGGTTCGTCAAAGTTTCTTATGACATCAAGCCCCTTGGTGAAGTCCTCAAACTTGACTGTTTTTCCATCTGCTTTACCAATAGAAACTATATAACACTCACCACCACCGTTATCAAAAAATATCTGCATTGCGTAGTAGAGAATATTTTTAGGAAGGTTTGCCGCTACCTTTTTTACTTCTACGGCATACCCTACGTGTTTCTTTTTTGTTGCGTCTGCAGGATCAGGTACTGAGGTTTCAGTCACAGAAATTTCTGCCAAATCTGTGGCTGCCGGCAATTTTCCGAAATACGCCTCATAATCGTGAAGAGAGGATATTTTCAACGGCTGATTTGTAATATCTGCACCATTTTTTATCGCGGTTTCTGTATACCCTATAAAAGCAGGAATAGCTGTTTCTACCTCCGCAACCGAAGGAGGTAATAAAGCAATTTCTTCAACATAAACACCTGGAGTTTGGTAAGCCATAATTCTTGTTTTTTTTGATTATACAACTATGTAAGAGCTTCAAAGTCTATCTGGTATTTACTGGCCATGGGATCCGCCGTAATAATTTTAAAATAGACCATGCCGTAAAATGTATTATCACCTGTAACCTCTTTAGCAAATAGTCGCTCGTTGGTTAAACTTCCTGCGGGGACAGAATCTTCAGATATATTGTAGATATTTTCTCCATTTACAGTAAGGTCGATTTCTCTATCCTTGACAGTTAGATCTGTAATCGTGTCATTCAGCAGTTCTGATCCCTTTGCGTTGGTAACTGTAATATTAACTGGTCGAACTGAATGATGAATGGAGTAATTAAACTTTAACGGATAAACTTTTCTTTTCTCTGGTACAATTTGTTCATCAATTGTCGAATTAAAAAAAAGCATTTCATTGTTTCCATGCTGATAGGCTTCATCGGTAACAGAATAAAAAAAATTGTCTTTTATTTCAAGAGAAAACAAAAACTCTTTATTAACTAATACGAAAGGATCAACAGCAAAAACGCCTTCGGTTTGAAATAGCAAAAACCAATTATTACTGCTTTTTTTTGTCAGCAACCTGAGATCATTGATCAAGGTGTTTGTTTTCCTGTCAGGAATAAGCTCAAAGCCATTGAATCCTTTGTCTGAAAAGTATTTATGGCTAACTGTCAGAGAGATTAATATTTCATATGCTGTGCGCATTGCCTTTCGTATAGCTAATTTTTTCGGATGTTATTATCAAGCACTTTGATAGCTGGTACGTTTTGTCCAAACAAGCCACGATCAATAACCACTAGCCGTACTTTATAAATTACCGATGGAAGGTATTTTGCACCGATTGACGCCCATAGTTGGTTCTGTTGTTCGAGTGAAAGTGAAAACAGTTCAACGCTAAGCTGCTCTATCTGCGGCTCTGCTGCCAAGGCAGGAAATCTTATTTTGTCAAAAAAAGATGTTCCCTGTAAAAAAAGCATTGCCTGTGATAGTCGTTCCAGGGCATCAAGATAATTTTCGGTTCCGGGGTTGGCAGCCAACATTACGAGGAGATTGAGTTTTACTTCAGGATTTGTAAATTGAATTTGATCTCCTATTCTTTTTTCACGCGGTAACTGAGATCTCAGGATTTTCTCTTCCTCTATATTCACAAGCATTAAGCTAAGTTTACCGGATTCAACATTCAATTCTCCCTTTTCGTTTACAACCGAAGTGAGTAACAGATTGTCCGGATGGCCGGGCTGGCTCAGAACAGTGTTAAGTTGATCTTTTAAAAATTGCAAGGCTTTATTGATCATAAAAAAGCTATGATCAAATTTTAAACGATATGCTCAAAAAAATACCAGTAGAAACAATGGAATTTAAAAACAGGTATTTTAATGGGTGTTCCGGTATAAATACCTGCTAACATCAGAAAAAAAATTCAAGCCAATATAAAATATGAAGCCAACTGAATTTTTTGTAGATAAATTTCAAATTGCCTGCATTCTTTGACAATTCACATTTTGGTCAACTATACCAGACCTGAGCGCAAATAACACAAGCCCGGCGATATTTTTAGAGTTTGTTTTTTGAAGGAGGTTCAGGCGATGCCAGTCTACAGTTTTTTCTGATAGGTAAAGAGATTCTGCAATTTCCTTAGATGTATATTCACAGCAAATGAGATATAGAATTTCTTTCTCCCGGTTGCTTAATAATTCATTTTGTTGTTGCCTTTTATAGTTGTGTCTACTTACTAACGAGGTAATTAAGCTTTCTGAAATTTGCCGAGAAAAATAAAGTTCATTGTTCATGACTTTTAATAAGGCGTCTTTTATTTCGGTACTACTGGTATTCTTTATTATGTACCCACTGGCGCCTGACTCGATCATCTCAATAACATGTTTCTGATCTTCATACATTGTTAAAGCTATCACCTTTACATCCGGAAAATCGTGTTTAATAACACGTGTCGCGTCAGTTCCATTCATCACGGGCATATTGATATCCATAAAAATAACGTCATAGCTATTACTTATCATTTTTTCCAAAGCCTGCCCGCCATTTTCAGCTTCTTGTATTTCCGAAATAAATTCCAAATGTTTCAATACAGAAATTAATCCGAAACGGAAAAGCTGGTGGTCGTCTGCAATTAGAACTCTCATTAAAAAGGTTTTGAGCGAATGGTAAGTGGATTGACAATTTTTAAAGCACGAACAAATTGAGGTTTGTCAAAGGAGCAGCGATCATTTAAACAGTCAAACTGAATGAAAGTAATTCTAAATGCTTTCGAAGGGACGTGTCACTTATGATGCAGTAATAAAAGCGGTTTCTTTACAGGGTTCGAATTTCAACTTCTTATATAATTAAATGTAGCACGATAGAGGAAATCAAACAATCGTATTACTACGGATGTGCTGTGGTATTAATACGGTATTTCAATTGAACGTCAAAATAAGCGGACGGCTCCTCAAAGTATAAATAGCAAAAAATGTCGGCCTTTTTATTTTTAAGGATGAAGGCTGTGTGTACTTCGGCGTTCACTGTCCGCCAGTATGATTTGCGCTGTTTCGCTGTTTAAGTATTTTTTGCTTTGTTTGTAACTAAGATATTTATAAAACAAAACTGTTTTCAGGTAAGTGTCGGTTGTTTACAAGAACAGGCAATCCTTATAAGGCAGACTCGGCATTAGGATCTATGTCAACATAATAGATCCCGGTAACGGGATCTATCTCTTACTCCAATGAATACAACTTTTTTAAAAGCTTTAGCTAAATCTTTCAGCTTTGTAACCTAAGCTTTCAATCGCCTTGATCAAATTAGCAGGGTTCATTTTTTCTTCCGATGCAATAGTCAATACTTTGTCAGGAGACTGGATATCTACTTCCCAATGATCTTGGCCCACCGTTTCATTTAAAAGGGGTGTCACTTTAGCCACGCAGCCGGAGCATTTGATCGTCGTTTTAAATTTCAATGTTTCCATGTTTCTTATATTATGATGTCAAAATTAGTTTACTTAAAAGCCGTTGCTGTTATACAATGATGAAGGAATTGTATAAGATTTTTACTGCTGCACTATCACAACTTTTACTTTATCATCTAAGGCATAGCTATGATTGCGGTGTTGGTATATCTAAAAATTTAGAGCTTACTGAGCTTCAATCGCAAACTATTGCTTACAACACTTACTGAACTTAATGCCATGGCAGCGCCAGCAATCATTGGATTCAATAAGAATCCATTTATCGGATACAGAACACCTGCGGCTAAAGGAATACCAATTACGTTATAGACGAATGCCCAGAAGAGGTTTTGACGAATGGCCTGCACTGTTTTGCGTGATAACTTCAATGTTTTTGGAACACTATTCAAATCAGAAGTGATCAATGTCATCTTCGCCACATCCATTGCAATGTCAGACCCTTTTCCCATGGCAATACTTACATCTGCCTGTGCTAGTGCCTGTGAGTCATTGATGCCATCGCCCACCATGGCTACTATCCTGCCTTGTTTCTGCAAGAGCTTTACAAAATCTGCTTTGTCGCCTGGCATCACTTCCGCATGAAACTCTTTAATGCCAGCTTCCCTTGCAACTGCCGCTGCTGTTTGTTTATTATCGCCGGTTAACATGTACACCTCAATGCCAGATTTTATTAATGAAAGAATTGCTTCCTTAGAAGTTGCTTTTACTTTGTCGGCGATACCAATGATTCCGATCAGTTCTTTCTCTTCGGAAAACAATACAACTGTTTTGGCTTGTTGTTGAAGTTTTTCAATCTTATTATTAATCTCGCCTTCAACTACAATAGCTAAGTCCTGCATTAGCTTTAAATTTCCTACGCTGTATTTTTTATTTCTGTGCGAGGCAACAATTCCTTTCCCGGTGATACTTTCTACTTTGTCAATCTCAACCGGGGAAAAATTTCCTTTCTCAAAATATTTTACTACGGCTTCTGCAAGCGGATGTTCTGATTGAGCCTCAACAGATTTCAAAATGCTTTTCAACTCTTTGTCCCTCGTTCTATCTAATATTATCAGATCAGTAACTTCAGGTTTACCTTCTGTGATGGTTCCCGTTTTATCCAGAACAACTGCATCCACTTTGTGGCCCAGCTCAAGGCTTTCCGCATCTTTAATTAAAATATTGTTTTCAGCTCCTTTTCCTACTCCGACCATTATGGCCGTTGGTGTGGCTAAACCTAGTGCACATGGACAAGCAATTACCAATACGGTTACTGCATTCAACAGAGCATAAGTAAATGCATTCCCCCCTCCAAGTATAATCCAGGTGATAAAAGTGAGAATCGCAATAGCAATTACAACAGGTACAAAAATGCCTGCTATTTTGTCAACAAGTTTTTGTACCGGCGCTTTGCTGCCTTGTGCCTCCTGAACCATTTTAATAATTTGAGCCAGGACGGTATCGCTGCCCACTTTTTCGGCTCTCAGTTGAAAACTACCTTTCTGGTTAATTGTACCTGCAAAAACATTCGCGCCCTTCTGCTTCAGCAAAGCAACAGGTTCGCCCGAAATCATGCTTTCATCTACATAAGATTCACCACTGATAACGATACCATCCACCGGAATTTTTTCTCCAGGCTTTACTAATAAATTATCATTCACTTTTACCTGGCTGATGGGCATTTCCATTTGGTTACCGCCTTCATGTACAACGGTTACAGTTTTCGGCTGTAAGCCCATTAGTTTCTTAAGTGCAGAGGATGTATTTGATTTCGCTTGTTCTTCCAGCAATTTTCCAAGCGAGATAAACGCGATCACAACAGCAGCAGCTTCAAAATATACATGGACATGCATACCTCGTTGGTGCCAGAAGCCGGGGAACAAAGTATTGAACAGACTAAAGAAATATGCTACACCTGTGCTTAAAGCCACCAGTGTATCCATGTTTGCTTTGCGATGTTTTGCCTGTTTCCACGCATTAAAGAAAAAGCTACGTCCAAAATAAAATATAACCGGTGTTGATAAGACCATCATGATCCAGTTGCCATAAGGCAAATCCATGAAGAACATACCGATGATAACAACGGGCAATGACAAGACGGATGACCAGATAGTTCTTTGCTTAACCGAATTGTAATGGTTGCGCTGCGCCGTTTCCGTAATTTCTTCTGCGTTCTCTGTATCAATCACCAAATCATAACCAATAGAACGAACTGTATTTTGTAAATCTTTTTTTGAAGCAATTGCCGGATTGTATTGCACCCACGCAGTTTGATTGGCGAAATTTACTCCTGCATCTTTTACGCCAATAGCCGATTTGAGCATCGACTCCACACTTACAGCGCATGCCGCGCAGCTCATCTCCAAAACAGGAAAGGTTTCTTTAATTATATTTCCTTTGCTGCCGGCTCTTTCTTTATTTATTGCTATTACGCTTGACATATCTGATTGTTTATACAAAGTTCGATTTGGTCATTCGGTCGGTTGTTATACAATTGAGGCGATGATGTATATTATTTTAAGGAGCCATCAATGGGTTGTGCAGCATCGTTATCTAATTTTATTTGCCTGAAATGAGAGGGATTTAACCCGGTATTGTCCTTGAATTGCTTTGACAGGTGGGCAACACTACTAAAACCTAAAGCAAAAGCGATATCTGCCAAAGTCTTATCTGTGTGTACAAATAATTCTTTAACCTTGTCGATCCTGTATTCAATGATGTATTTTCCCAAAGTAGATTTCTCAGCATTCATAAAAGCCTCACTGATGGCAGTGTGATTGCTTTTCAATTTTTCTGAAGCAAATGCAAAAAACCGAAATATAGGGGAATTCGAAATTGCCTGAATAGACCTCATCAATCAGTGACTTGATTTGTTTTACGAGTTGAATCTTTTTATCTTCAAGCAGTTCAAATCCCAAAGCGTTTAAGCGTTCCTCAATTGTCGATTCCTTTATTTGGGCGTCAGCATTAAACGACACTTCTCCCAGTATTACTTCAATGCCAGTCAAGTGCATATTCGTTGGAGCTTCTTTGACAGAACCAATACATCGTTCACAAACCATTCCTTTAATAAAATATTTCTGCCGTTGTATAGCTTTTTGTTGGTTTATGCAAACTAACAGCAATTGGCTATGGCAGTTGTTGTAAGATTCTGAGCAGGATGTATAAAATCTTCAGATTTACAATTTATCGAGGGGCTTTCTTTTGTTTTCTTTAATTGTTTTGAATTGAGAAGGCGTAGAGCCTGTAATTTTTTTGAATTGCTGGGAAAGATGCTGTACACTACTATATCCCATCTGGTCGGCAATTTCGCTGATACTTAATTCGTCGTAAACGAGAAGTTCTTTAATTCGTTCTATGCGCTGTAGAATGGTGTATTTCTCTATGGTTATTCCTTCGACGGAGGTAAACAAAGTAGTAAGATAATGGTAATCCAGTTTAAGCTTTTCTTCCAGCAATGCCGACATTTTCAAATTGACTTGCTCATTATTATGATGCACGAGTGATATAATAACATTTTTTATCTTTTCAACTATTTGTGATTTTTTATTATCGAGTACTTCAAATCCCAGTTCTTTCAATCTCGCATCAAGTCTTTCCAACTGCTCTTTGTTTGGATCATTGTTTAACTCCACCTCCCCCAACTGAACATTTTTGAAAGCCAGCCCTTCGTTTTCAAGTTCCCGTCTAACCGTCATGATACATCGGTTACAAACCATATTTTTAATATAGAGGTGCATACGATTAAAATGAGAATATCAATGACAAATTTACAAAATGACAAGACCGGGCTCTGTGTTCTCAGTCTGATTTTAAGAGATCGATAGAGTTTTTATTTGTTTATAGAATATCAGGAAATGACATTATATAAAGCAGGTCTAACAATAATTTCAAGATGATTACTAAAGCAGAACTCAGCAAACGCTTAAAAGATCATAAATAACCACGCTGCAAGACAAGCACCTATTATTGGCCCAACAACGGGTATCCATGAATAACGCCAATCATTATCTCCCTTTTTGCCAAGCGGAAGAATCGCATGCATGATTCGAGGGCCAAGGTCCCGGGCTGGATTAATTGCATAACCTGTAGGTCCGCCAAGACTTAACCCGATTCCCAAGACCAGCAAGGCAACCGGCAAAGCGTCCAGTGCACCAAGACTGCTCGATGGCGCTATAATAAAGAGCACTCCGAAAATCAGAACAAATGTGCCGATGATTTCTGTAAATAAGTTATGGGAAACACTGCGAATAGCGGGAGCAGTGCAAAAGACAGCTCTCTTTGCTGCTGCATCATCTGTATGTAAAAAATGTTTGCGATAGGCAGCCCAAACCAGAATAGAACCGATCATAGCACCAAGCATTTGTCCAGCCAGATATTGTGGCACAATGCTCCATGAAATTTTATTCAGTATTGCAAGCGCTATGGTTACCGCGGGATTCAAATGTGCACCGCTGGCTTTTGAAGCAACAAACACGCCGACAAAAACAGCAATGGCCCAACCAAAGGTTATTACAATCCATCCGCTGTTGTTTCCTTTTGTTTTATTAAGAACAACGTTGGCGACTACTCCATCTCCTAAAAGAATTAAAAGTGCTGTTCCAATTGTTTCGGCTGCAAAAATGTTCATTGTACAGTGTATTGGTTTATAAATTTTGAATTACAATCGACAAGTTAAAAAGAGTCGCCTTTCACATATTTATTCTTCAGTCCATGCCTGCGCTGCACGAATTGCTTTCTTCCAGTTTTTGTGATGGATACCTCTCACATCAGCATTCATTTGCGGTTCAAATATTCTCTCTTTCTGCCAATATGCTTCGATCTCTTTAATGTCACTCCAGAAACCGATGGCAAGTCCACTTAGATAAGCTGCACCTAATGCAGTTGTTTCAGTTATTTGTGGTCTAATCACTTTTGTATTTAAAATATCTGCTTGGAATTGCATCAGGTAATTGTTTACAGTTGCGCCGCCATCAACTCTCACTTCTTTAATAGTAATGTTTGCATCTGCTTCCATTGCTTTTAGTACATCCATAGTCTGATAGGCAATACTTTCAACCGCCGCTCTTGCAATGTGCGCATCTGAACTTCCTCTTGTCAACCCAATGATCATTCCTTTTGCATGCTGGTTCCAGTAAGGTGCGCCCAGACCAGTAAACGCGGGCACCATATAAACACCGCCGTTATCATTCTCTTTCAAACTCAGTGCTTCAACGTCACCAGATGTTTGTATTAATTTCAATCCGTCTCTTAGCCATTGCACTACAGCACCTGCAATGAAAACACTTCCTTCCAAAGCATAGTTTACTTCATTACCAATCTTCCATGCAACGGTGGTTAATAAATTATTTTGTGAGGCAACAGGCTTAGGGCCGGTATTCATCAACATAAAACAACCGGTGCCGTAAGTATTTTTCACCATGCCAGGATGAATACACATTTGTCCGAACAGTGCGGCCTGTTGATCGCCGGCAATACCACTTACAGGAACGCTTGCAGAAGTTAGTAAGTGTTGTGTATGCCCATAGATCTCGCTACTTGATTTTACTTCCGGCAACATGCTTTGAGGAATGCCGAACAGTTTCAATAATTCATCGTCCCATTGCATCGTGTATATGTTGAACAACATTGTTCTTGATGCATTAGTAACATCCGTTATATGCGCTTTTCCATTAGTAAGTTTCCACAAAAGCCAGCTATCAATGGTGCCAAAACATAACTCACCATTGTTGGCTTTTGTTCTTGCACCATCGACATTGTCTAAGATCCATTTCACTTTTGTTGCTGAAAAATAGGCGTCAGTAACAAGCCCCGTTTTTTCTTTTATGATGTTGGATGAACCATCCTTTCTTAGTTCATCGCAGTATTCCGCCGTACGCCTATCTTGCCAAACGATGGCATTGTACACCGGTTGTGAAGTTTTTCTATCCCATACTACTGCCGTCTCTCTTTGATTGGTAATACCAATACCTGCAATATCATGAATTGTCAGCCCTGCTTTTAAGATAGCTTCGGTAGCTACGCCTAATTGCGTGGACCAAATTTCATTGGCATCATGCTCCACCCAACCTGGCTTTGGAAAAATTTGCGTGAATTCTTTTTGAGCCACAGAAACAATAGCTCCTTTTTTATCAAATACAATAGCTCTTGAACTTGTAGTACCCTGGTCAAACGATAAAATATACTTCGACATAGCAAGCTGTTAGGTGATGAAAATAAATGAAAAATTATAGCTGGGCAAAAAGGTTAGGATAATCAGAAATAATCCCGTCCACTCCCATTTGTTTTAATCGTCTCATTTCAGCAAGGTCATTGATTGTCCACGGAACAACTTTCATGTTTTTGTCATGACATTGTTGAAGTAATGAAGAAGTTACCAATGCAGAATTCGGACTGTAAAATTTTGGTGTAAATCCAAGCTGCTGCAACTGTTCATCCAACGAACGTTTGTCAAAAGCTTCAATCAACAATGACGTTGCAACACCCGGATATTTTTTATGCATCACCTGCAAAGCTCTTGGATCAAAAGATTGAATGATCGTGCGTGAAGCAATGCCTTTTTCATTGATCACTTTCATAACGCGGTCAACAAATTCTTCTACTGGCGGATGAAGTTTTCCATCTCCATCCTGTTTGGATTTAATCTCGATGTTGTACCACATGCTTTTACCTTTTTGCTTCGCATGGGATTCCGTTGCATCGATAAGCTCCGACAACAAGGGTTTGTGTACTGCTATTTTTTGTTGCTGTGGAAATGCAGGATAAGGCTTCATACCTACATCATACTTGGCAATGCTGTCATAAGTCATGTTATATAAAAGCCTTTGCCTGGACTCTTCTTTCGTCAATGATTTTCCTTCAGGAGTTGTTGTAATGTTTTCATTGAAGTAAGGATCATGGGAAACAACTACCTGTCCATCTTTTGTGATATGCGTATCCATCTCCAAAGTGGTTACATCAAGATCGATGGCATGTAACATAGCCGGAATGGTATTTTCCGGCATAAGTCCGCGGCCGCCACGATGTGCTTCTTTGTCGAACATATCACTGGAAGAAGTTGACGCTATTTTTTTATTGCTGTTGCATGCAAATGTCAATGGCAAAATAAGAAGTAAGCAGAACTTTTTCATACGGTTAGTTTTCAAGATAATGACCTTTCATTAAAATATCTTTCCAAACCTTATAGCCTTCAGCATTCAAGTGAAGTCCATCGATCGTATATTTTTTATCGAGCTTTTTATCTGCATTTAAGAAATGAGGATAAAGATCGATCAACCCTATTCTCTCTTCTTCTGCAAGCTTTTTCAATTCAGCATTTATAAGCAAGACATGTTCATCCTTGTTGTAATGGTTTTTGAATTGCGTGAATTCATTATTTACCGGCAGCAATGTTTGAAAGAATATTTTGGTTGATGGTGATTCCTTTTTAGTGCGTTCGATGATCTTTTGATAATTACTTAAGATGATGCTATCAGGAATGTTCCTTGAAATATCATTGATGCCGATAAGAATAAAAACTTTCGAAGGCCTGCCTTCAGTCACCTCATTTAATCTTTCAAGAACGCCAAAAGTTATATCACTGGAAATGCCACGGTTCCGGACATCGGTTCTTCCCAACAATTCCATCCAATCTATACCAGCAGTAATACTGTTGCCTAAAAAAATAATGTCTTTGGAAGAATTAGGAAATGATTTGAATTCTCCAACTTTTAATTCCCAATTATTAGGACGGAAAGTGCTGTCCCATTTTGCAGTTTGCGCATTTGCAGCAAAAGCAATGAATAGTGAAAATGTAATTAAGAGTTCCTTCATGATAACAATTTATAGCAAGCAGTTGACTGCTTTTGTCGATCAATTATTTAAGCCGCAAGTTTATGCAAGCGGGTTCAATATTTCAGTATACTTCTTTCCAAAGCGGTCCGTTGCCACAACCTTAATTTCTTTGGTTGAAGATGGCACATTTGCTTTAAACAGATGCTTTGTTTTCTTCGGCTCAGCAAAGCCACGAGGTTTTGGCAAATCAGGACCCAACATGTTTTTATAAGCCAAAGGATCAAATCCTTCAAACTGATCTAACGAGCCTTTTGTTACACCATCTACCCAGTATTCCGTTTTCCATTCTTCATCACTGTTCCAGATGTTGACAACAATTTGTTTTTCTGATGATGAATAATCGGAAGCATGAATTTTCATCTGGTGTTCTGCCGGTTGCCCTGTCGATTTATAATGCCAGCTTAATTCTGTTCCTTTCACTTTATAAACTCCGTAACCACAAGGTGTGCCGTCCTCACAAATTGGTCCTGTCCACCAGGCGCCGCAAACCGTTCCATGATTGTGTTCATAAATATTATCCTTAAGAGCATTTACATTATAATGCGTATGGCCGGACATGATGTGAACATTTCGATCCTCTAGCAAAGCATACAATGCTTCTTTATTTTTTGTGCCGCTGTGCACTGGAATGTGAAGGCACAAAACAATAAGTTTATTTTTTGGTACAAATGAAAGATCTTTTTGCAGCCAATCCAATTGATTTTGCTGAATGAAGCCATCATAATCTCTGTCCTTTCCCAAATAGCGAACATTGTCCATCACAACATAATGCACTTGCCCGCGATTGAAAGAATAGTAAGTTGGTCCGTACGTTTTTTGAAACGTATCATCAGATGTTTCATCGCCGCCTTTATTATAATCCATATCATGATTGCCCAAACATTGAAAGAAAGGTATTCTCATTTGCGCAACAGCTTTGTCATAATCGGCAAAATGTTTTTGTTCATCCCAAACAATATCACCAACGGTAATGCCGTGAATTAAAGTATCAGGTCCTGCTGCATTCACAATCTTTTGTACATCAGGAACAGATTGCGTCATCATCTTCTCAACATCTTTCTCATTCTTTACCTGCGGATCGGCCCAAATGATAAACTGGTGTTCATCATCATTTTTATTTAAAGACTTAAGTTCAAAATCGATCTTCTTTTTATCCGTTTCGCTGAGTAAACGATAATGCCTTGCAATTCCATTTTCATTTATAAAATCAAAACCTGCGGGTGTTGAAACAAAAAGACTCGTTGCATCGGGATGCGGTTTCAATTCATATTTGCCTTCTTTATCAGTAAGCACAACGCTATATCCATCACTAACTACTACACCAGCCAGTCCTTTCTTACCAGAACGTACATGGCCTTTCAATTTTTTGTCAGTACCAATGAAATGTTTGACCGGCGTATAACTGCTGATGGCAACTCCTCCTGTAAGCCATGCAAGATTTTGCAGGAATATTCTTCTTTTCATAGTGAGTCGTTAATCAAAGGAAATAAACCGGCAGAAGTTTTTTGTCCGCCGATTTATCATTTATCATTTTCAGAAAATTTATTTGTCCCACCACACTTTCGAATTAATATTATCGCCACCCATTCGTGCTGCTGCCTCCTGGTAATTATCCGGGTTGCTGATACGTACCGATATTGGATATTCAAATCGTGAAGGCATGACACCATTATTCAGCATGCCGGGACCAACAGGCAACACCGGAAGTCCTGTTCTGCGGTATTCAGACCATTGTTGAAAATCGACAAAGAAAAGCGCATAATATTTTTGAAGCATGATGCGTTCCAGTGTACCATTGTAAGCAGCGTAGGTATTGGTAAAATAGTCAGCCGGCATTGTTAATCCCCACTGCTCAATCGCTGCCTTCACACCCTTTTCATACGCTGCTTTTGCCGCCGCACTATTTCCCGACTTCCATTCCAATTCAGCCTTAATGAATTCAACTTCTGCATAAGGCAATATGGGCACAATCATCGGCGCTGTAACAAGTGCCTGCAGAAAATTTGAAGGCTGGTAATCAAATTGCGATTCACTGCCTGTGTAACCATGAGGAATTCCTTTGTAGCCAATTGTTGGATTACCCGTTGCCAGGCTGCGGGCCTGCGAAAGAAATTTGGGACGGCGCGGATCATTCATGGCATTCAAACTGTCTACAAAGAATTTACCTGCCGCACGGAAAGTTGGAAAATCAACCGGTCTTCCCCAGGGAGAAACTAAAGGTGTGATACCTGTAAGATTCAGCACTGCTGCTTCTGCATTGCTTGTGAAAATGGGGTACTGTGTTGGATTGTTGATTATGGTTCTTATCTGCGTATACGCATCAACGCTTGCCACGTTTGATAATCTTAGCAGCAAACGAAGGTGTAAGGAATTACAGAATTTTTTCCATTTAGTCACATTATTAGCAAAGAGTATCTCGGTGCCGTATAGCATTGTTTTGTTGGTAACAAAAAGCTTATTGGCAGAATCGAGATCGTTCAACAGTTTTGGATAGATGTCTTCCTGCTTGTCAAACTTTGGATAAAATAGTTGGTCATCTCCGCGAAGCGCCTCTGAATAAGGCACATCGCCAAAAACGTCGGTCAGATTCGAAGTCACCCATGCATTCAGCGTCATTGCAATCGCCTGGTAGTTTGGATCCTGGGCTTTCACAGATGCATCATACATCTCTTTGATGTTCTTCATCCAGCGGTAATAGGTATTCCATGTGCTGCTGCCCGTGTTCTCTGTGAGTTCATAACGGTGAATTCCACCCGTAGCACTTGGAAAATTCAGCATAACCTGCATGAGGTCAAAAGTGATGGCATCGGCCCTGTCCATATTGAAGGATGCTACTTCATAAATAATAGGATTCAGCAAGGTGCCAGGGCTGATCTGGTCAATACGGTTTGGATCAGTATTAATTTCTTTAAAATCTTTTGTACAGGATAGCAATGCGCTTACTGCTATGATGGATACAATTAGTTTATTTCGGATTGTCATTTTTGAAAATTTTGTTTCAACGATTAGATTACTTCGCTTTTAAAATTTCAGGGTAACATTTACTCCCATTGTGCGTGTAGAAGGCAATTGTCCCATTTCAACGCCCGGGATCAATGTGGAGCCGTTCAAAGCTGCTGTTTCTGGATCAAAAATTGGAAAGTCAGTGAACAACAACAGGTCGCGGCCATAAACACCAACAGAAGCCTGCCTGATAAATGTTTTCGTCAAAAGTTTTTTAGGAAGTGAATATTCCAGCCTTGCTTCCCTCAGCTTTATGTAAGACGCATCAAATGAGTTGGCCTCTACATTGGCACGACGATAGTAGTCTGCATAATAATCTGCCGGCAGCACCTTTTTAGTGTTGGTTACATAGTGACCGGTTCCGTCATCTACTACGCCTTCGCCAATTATGTAGTTTTCTTCCCTGCCTTTTAGGGTATGTTTCAGTTTACCCTGCTCAGTCATCTTATGATGTGTTTGGGAATAAATAATACCACCATGCTGGCCATCAAAGAGAAAATTAAACCTGAAATTCTTGTAGCTGAATTCATTGAGGATTCCGCCTTTCCAATCAGCAAAAGCACTGCCGATGAATTGGATATCTGCAGGGCGTTCAGGCAAGCCATTTTTATTGTAAACAATCTGACCGTCAGGAGAACGAACAAAGCCGAAGCCATAAATATCACCTGTACTTCCTCCAACTTTTGCAATAAGCGTGGCATTACCGCCAACGCCAATAACCTGGTTGTCTTCTCCGCCCAGGTCTTCAGCAAGAGATAATACCCTGTTTTGATTTTTTGACCAGTTGATAGTAGTGTTCCAACTAAAAGTCTTTTTATCAATATTTTTTGAGTTGATCACTACTTCAACGCCACGGTTTCGAACCTCACCTGAATTCATAAAGGCGGCTGAATATCCTGTTGACCAGTTCATAGGAACCTGCACGATTTGGTTGCGGGTAACACTATTGTAAACAGTCAGGTCAAGACCAAAACGGTTTTTGAGGAAGCGGATATCAATACCAGCTTCGTAGCTTGTTGAAATTTCAGGCTTCAGGTGTGCATTGTAAAGCACCGGATCTACAGAACCTGAACTTGCGAATTCGCTGGTGCCATAATATTTCTGTGTTTGATACGGGTCTGTATCATTACCAGCCGCTGCAGCTGACATTCTTAATTTGGCAAAGGATATTACTGCAGGTAATTTAAAGATATCACTCAAAACAAAGCTGGTATTTATCGAAGGATAGAAGAACGACCAGTTGTCAGAAGGCAAAGTGCTCGACCAGTCATTGCGGGCTGTCAGATCAAGGAAATATTTATTCTTGTATCCAAATGCCGCTAATCCATACAAGCTATGCACATTAAAATTCTTGTCGGTAACCTTCACCTGCGGGTTGGCCAAACCATTATTTAATTTGTATACAGCAGGAATCACCAAACCATCTATGTAACTATCAACCCTATTGTAACGGTGCACCATTTTGTTACCACCTGCTGAAACGGAAACTGTTAGATCTTTTACGATATTATCCTTATAGGTCAATAGAAAATCGGAGTTGGACTCAAAATCGGTGATGGCTTGCTCTTTATAATAACCTTTCAAAAAATTTGCAGTACTGAATGGCCGTCTCTGGTTTCTGTCTTCATCCATCATGTTGATACCGGAACGAAGCATCAGGTCAAACTTTTTTGAAATGGTGTACGTAGCGGAAAGACTGCCGACTACAGTATTATTCTTAACGCCGTTAGTCATTTCGTAAGCAATCAGGAAAGGATTATCGATGAAAGAGCTGAAGGGATGGATCTGGTCGATCTGCTCCTGCCCTTTCTTCCAGATATCCCGATACCAGTTCAAATCCACATTTGGATTTTGGAAAATCATGAAATAAGCAATGGACTGGTTGTTATAACCTGTAGCAGGAAGGTTATCACTTGTCTTGTTTGTATAGCTGATTTTAGTAGTAATTTTTAGCTTGTCGGATATTTTATAATTCAACCCTGTTTGTGCTGTTAATCTTTCAAAACCCGTGTTCGGCATGATCCACTCATTTTTGGAATGAGTTACAGAAAGACGGGCAGTTCCCTTATCACTTCCGCCTTCTAACGAAACATTGTTAGTAATGGTATTGCCGGTTCTCCAAAAGCCTTTAATGTTGTCTTCATAAGGTCTCCATAAAGTACGCTCAGCGCCGCGGCCTTGCACTGAAGGATCATACTGATAATACATCTGGCCATTAAACTTAGGACCGAAAGCACTGCTGGTACCACTTGTGCTTGCACCATCAGCAGTAGCACCATAGGAGTAATATGGTTGCCCACTAGCATTTACAGCACGGCCTGTACCCTGTCCATACTCGTACTGGTAATCCGGCCATTTAAGTACGGTATTGATACTTGCGTTAGAATTTATGGTAACGCCAATGCCCTGGTTTTTCTTTGAGCCCGATTTTGTTGTGATGATCAAAGCACCGTTGCTGGCGCGACTGCCATAAAGCGCCGTAGCTCCTGCACCTTTCAGCACTGTAATGCTTTCGATATCATCGGGATTAATATCATTGATGTTATTTCCAAAATCAATAGGCACATCATTGCCAGAGCCGGCGCCATATGCATTATTTACGCCTGATGAAGTTGCATTTTTGTTGCTCATAGGAACACCATCTACAACGATCAATGCATTATTATTATTCGGATTGAGCGATACATCGCCGCGAAGTGTAATTCTTGTAGAATTAACGGGGCCGGAACCGGCAGAAAGCATTTGCAAACCTGCCACTTTCCCTGAAAGAGCGCTGGACCAGTTATTGGAACGGGCATCCGTCAATTCTTCACCACTTACCTGTTGCGCCGAATAACCTAACGCTTTTTGCTGACGACTAATTCCTAATGCAGTCACTACTACTCCTTCCATTTCAGTTGACGAAGGCGTCAGATCAAAGTTGATCGACCGTTGTGAGCCAATTGTCTTTTCAAGAGGCTTATATCCAACAGCAGTCACCACGAGGGTTTGTCCCACATTTGCCGTAATAGTAAAAGCTCCCTTTTCGTCAGTAGCGATGATGGTTTTGGTACCTTTTACCTGCACCGATGCATTGGCGACAACCTGGCCGTCGCCAGCTGATTTAACGGTTCCGCTAACGGTAACCGATTGTGCCTTTGCCAGGAGGCCAGTAAAAAGCAAAAGCACACCAAGCAAAATTTTGCAGTGGCACTTAGCAGTTCGGCGAGTAGTAGCAGTTGTTCTCATACTCAAGTTGATTGTGTGTTTATAAATTGGTTTGTTCTTTCTTCCATGTTAATCCTGTAAAAATGATAGCGAGCACACAAGAGGCTAACAATACATAAAAGCCTCCATCCCATCCCCATTTATCAACAATAAAACCCATTGCTGCATTGGCAAATAATGCTCCACCCAAATAACCAAACAAGCCGGTAAGACCAGCGGCTGTACCTGCCGCTTTTTTCGGAACAAGATCGAGTGCATGAACACCTATGAGCATCACGGGACCATAAATCAAAAAGCCAATAGCAACCAGCGCAATGTTGTCGACAAGCGGATTGCCGGGAGGATTTTTCCAGTAAACAAAAACAGCGATTGTTACCAGCACCATGTAGATGATAGTAGCTGGTGCCCGGCGACCACTAAAAATTTTGTCGCTTAACCAACCGCATAATAATGTTCCCGGAATTCCGGCCCATTCGTAAAGGAAATAGGCCCATCCTGTTTCACTTAGTGAGAAACCCTTCGCCTCCTTCAGGTAGGTGGGAGCCCAGTCAAGTACGCCATAACGCACCAAATATATAAATGCATTTGCCAGTGCGATGTACCATATCAATTTGTTAACCAAAACGTAATCTAAGAGGATCTGCTTTGTGCTCAATTCTTTTTCATGCGAGCCGTTATAATCTTTTGTATAAGTGTCTTTGTATTTTTCGATAGAAGGTAATCCACATGATTGTGGTGTGTCTCTTACCAATAAATAAGTAATGAGCGCAACAAACAAGGCAACGATGGCAGGAAAAATTAATTTGCCATGCCATGTACCAAATACAGACAATCCTGCAATAGCAATTGGCGCCATCAAGCCACCACCAACATTATGCGCAACATTCCAGATGGACATTCTTGTTCCCCTCTCTTTCACCGAAAACCAATGCACCATTACTCTTCCGCATGGAGGCCATCCCATTCCCTGGAACCAACCGTTGATGAACAAAAGACAGAACATAATAGCGATGGAACCTGTTGCAAATGGAAACACACCCATGATGATCATGGTAAAAGCAGACAGCACTAATCCAAGAGAAAGAAAGATCCTTGCATTGCTTCTGTCGGACACAGTGCCCATTACAAATTTGCTGATGCCATATGCGATGGAAATAGATGACAGTGCCACGCCAAGATCTGCCTTGCTATAACCTTTTTGAATAAGGTCGGGCATAGCCATGGAGAAATTCTTTCGAACAAGATAATAGCCGGCATAGCCAATGAAGATGCCAAGGAAAACCTGCCATCTTAGTTTCTTGTATGTGGGATCAATTTGCTGCTGTGGCAATACTGCTTTATGAACAGCAGGCTTCAAAATCTGTGTTACACTCATATAGCCCCGAGTCAATCGTTTGGTTTCGTTTCAAAAATTTTAGTTCTCTTTCAACAGGTACTGTTGTGCAAGCTTCGTGTATTGTTGCACTTCATTTTCTATCCAGGTTTTGTCCTTGCCTAATACTTCAGCCATTAGCCTGGCAACCTCCGGACAAATGCGAATGCTTTCTTTTGCATCGAGCAATAAAGCCCTTGTGCGTCGCGACAAAACATCTTCAACTGTTCTTGCCATTTCATGTTCAATAGCCCAACGCACTTGCACCTTATGAATTTTCAATTCTTCACTGATCCAGATGCCGGTGGTACCGTTCATGCTTTGTGTTAATTGAGCCGCATCGCTGCCATAGAAATAAAAAGGATCATTCCAGTTTACTTTTTCTGTATAGCCATGAATGTATAAAGATGCAGTTGTTGGTTTTCTATGTTTCCATTGCAACTTGCTTTCAATACAATCCACCATATCCTCACCCATTTTGCGAAAGGTTGTCCATTTGCCACCAAGAATGGTAAACAGGTTAGAAGAAGAGATGATGATCTTATGGCTTCGCGAAATTTCTTTTGTTTTTTGTTCGCCCTGTTTTGGCGCAGCTAATGGACGCAATCCTGCAAACACACTTAGCACATCTCCTCGTGCAGGTTTCTCGGTTAAATAATTTCCTGCGGTTTCTAAAATGAAATTGATCTCTTTCTCCAAAGCTTTTGGCTCCAAGGAAGCTTCTTCAACAGGCGTGTCAGTAGTTCCCACAACCACTTTGTCGTGCCAGGGTACTGCAAACAACACCCGGCCGTCGCTGGTCTCGGGAATCATTAAAGCATGAGACGAAGGATAGAATTTTTTATCAAGCACAAGATGAACGCCCTGGCTTACGCAAATACTTTTTGGAGCCGAAGCATTATCCATGTGAAGGATGTCATCTACAAAAACTCCGGTAGCATTGACAACAGCTTTTGCTTTTACTGTGTACGAAACTTTAGATTCCTGGTTTTCTATGGTACCTCCTTCGATTTTACCTTGCTTATTTTTCAGAAGACCTGTGACTTTGCAGTAATTGACTGCTGATCCGCCTTTTTCAATAATGCTCTGTACAAGATTGATCGCAAGGCGTGAATCATCAAACTGTCCATCATGATATAAAACACCGCCGAGCAAACCTTTTGATTGTATGCCGGGTAAAGCTTCAATTGTTTTCTCTTTTGAGATAAAAACGGAAGAGCCAAGCGTAAGTCTTCCAGCAATCCAGTCATAAACTTTAAGGCCTAAGGTGTATTTTAACTTGTCCCAGAAACTATAAATGGGGATGATGAAGGTTTGATTTTTTACAAGATGAGGCGCATTACGGCAAAGCAACCCTCTTTCAATACTTGCCTCTCTTACAAGACTAACATTTCCCTGCGCAAGGTAACGAACACCTCCATGAACAAGCTTTGTGCTGCGGCTTGAAGTTCCTTTTGCAAAATCTGATCCTTCAACAAGAAGTGTTTTATAACCACGGGATACTGCATCTAAAGCAACGCCCAAACCTGTGGCTCCGCCTCCGATCACCAAGACATCCCACAAGATGGAAGCATCCATCATTTTTTTCAATTGCTGGGTTCTACTTATTGCAACAGTTTCCTTGACAGCAGCCATCGGAGTCAATTTCTTTTAGTTTCGTTTTGTTTCATTTTTAGTGATACGAAAGCAATAATAGGATATTTTCAAAATAAGCGAAATATTTTTTATCCACTTTAGAAACATCTCGCAATATTTTGAAACATGTTTACCCTGAAAGAATTTTGCTTTCTAATGCTAAAGAATTTAATTTGCCCTTAATGAGCAGCTTAACAGAACGGCATCAATATATACTCGAAAAGCTTAAAAAGGAAGGCACTGTAAACGTTGTGGACCTTTGTAACCAGCTAAATGTTTCCTCGGTCACAATACGAAAGGATTTGAAAATGCTGGAGGATAAGGAATTGCTTTTCCGGACGCACGGCGGTGGTACACTCACGAATCCATATACAGTTGATCGCCCGGTTAAGGAAAAAGCCATGTTGCATTCTGGCGAAAAATCCGGCATAGCAGAATACGCATCCCAACTTATTGAAGCAAATGATTGTATTCTCATTGCTTCGGGAACAACTGTTTTATCACTCGCAAAAAGTATCCACCCGAAAGGAAATTTAACCGTGGTAACATCCGCGTTAAATGTTGCATCCGAGTTGATCCATCACCCGGGAATTGAAGTCATTCAACTTCCGGGCATCATCAGAAAAACTTCCTCTTCTGTTACAGGTAATTATGCCGAGGCCATGCTAACTGATTTTTCATTCAGCAAACTTTTTTTGGGAGTTGACGGTATTGATATGGAGTTTGGATTGACTACCACGAACATGATGGAAGCCCAACTCAATAAAAAAATGATAGCGGTTGCTCAAAAGACAATTGTGCTTGCTGACTCCAGCAAATTTGGCAAAAGAGGTTTTGGCCGAATTTGCGGATTAGCTGATATTGAACACATCATTACTGACGACAAAGTTTCGGAACATATGGTGGATACATTAAAAGGATTAGGCATTGAGGTTACTATCGTGTAAAATGAAGAGTGCATGATTTCATTTAATTGTGTATTAAGACAGGCACTCCCAATCTATTGAAGGTTTCGGTTTTGAATATTTTGTAGCTGTTATGAACCTGCTTTATTTTTTTCGAAAACTTGCAATGCGTGTAAAAGGAGTTATGATCGATCATAGAGCCTTTAGCTGTTGTCATTAATAACTCATCTCGTTCAATTTTACTTTTCCCCTGAACGTCCAGAAAATAAAACCAGTGTACAAAATGGCAAGTGGCACACCCACTGCAACAAATATCAATTGTATTTGCAGTGAGTTAGATGATGATGACGAATTGAATATGGTCAAAGTGTTTGCGGCACTGGTTGTCGATATTACCAGGTTTGGATAAAGCTCTATAGCAACAATAATCAACAGCAAGGCAACGGTTATTGCAGAAGACAAGAATGCATACAGGTATTTACGTTTTGTAATGAGCCTGGTAATATTCGCAATGTTTAATACCATTGTTATCGGTATTAAAAACATCCAAACGTTGTGTCGAATCTTGTCTGAAAGATGTGGGACATATAACAGCGTGTAAAAGCTCAATATTAAAATGCTGATTGTAAAAAATATGGTCGTATTTTTTACAAGTATGGTAAGCTTTGCATAAAGCCTGTTCTCAGTTTTCATTACAAGATAGATACCGCCATGCATCATAAACAAGGCAACCGTTGTTGCGCCAACCAAAAGTGCATATGGATTTATAAAGTAAAAGGTGCTCCCGGTAAAATTTCCTTGTGCATCTATAGGAATTCCTATGAGAACATTTCCAAGCACTACCCCTAACATGAAAGCAATTAAAGTGCTGGATACACAATAAGATACATCCCATAGCTTTCGCCACCAAAGCATGGGCTCTTTGCTTCGGAACTCTATTGATATGGCACGAAAAATCAGCATGGTGAGGAAGAGCATGAACGGAATGTAAAATGCCGAAAACAACGAAGCATATACTTTAGGGAACCCTGAAAACAATGTACCGCCACCAATAACCAGCCATACTTCATTCCCGTCCCATACAGGACCAATGGCATTTAGAACAATTCGCCTGCTTTCTTCTTTTTTAAAGAATAAATGCAATGCACCTGCCCCAAGATCGAAGCCATCCAAAATTGCGTAGCCTGTAAACACTGCACCAATCACCAGGTACCACCATGTTGAATAATCTATTCCTAAAAAGTTGCCCATAGATATTCTTTTAAAACTGTTCTGCCATTGTTATTTGTTTCGGACGATGTTCTGCCTCATCATGATAAGGTCCGTGCATAATTTTTTTATTCAGCAGGTAAATAAACAAAATAAAAAGTAGCAGGTATACCAGTGTAAATAAGATCAGCGAAAACCAAACGTGATTAGCGGTAACAGCCTTTGACAGTGCATCTGAAGTACGTAACAAACCGTAAACTACCCATGGTTGTCTTCCTGTTTCGGCAGCAAACCACCCTGCCTGGTTGGCGAGTTGCGGCAGGAAAACAGAAAACATAAAAATCATCATGAGCCATCTTTTATTAAACAATTTTCCTCTTCGCCAAAGTATACAAGCATATAATGTCAGGGCGATCAGTATCATACCAATTGTAATCATGATATGGTAAAACTGGAACACGGTATTTAACGATGCAGGCCGATCTTTTTCAGGAAAATATTTTAAACCTTTAATGGGTGTTGTAAAATTTTGATGAGTTAAAAACGTTAACCCTTTTGGTATTTTCAATCCAACAGTCTTCTCGTTCTTTTTATCGACATATCCAAACACATATATGTCAGCGACTGCAAGGCTATCAAAATGTCCTTCGAACGCGGCAAGTTTTGTTGGTTGATACTCGGAAACAACTTCTGCCGATTTATGTCCTATAAATAGTTGCGATACTGATGAAACAGTTGCAATGACCAGCGCAATTTTAAATGCAGTTTTTGCAAAATGCATATGCTTATTACGAAGAATGTAATAAGCACTGATACTTATCACCAGGAAAGACCCTGACAAGAATGATCCTACCCAAACATGTAGCACCCTTTCCACTGAAGATGGATTGAAAACCATGGCCCAAAAATTAGTTATCTCGGCTCTCGCATTTAATCCATCGCCTACAACCTTGAACCCTTGAGGTGTTTGTTGCCATGAGTTAGCAACAACAATCCATATCGCAGAAAACATAGAGCCTAAAAAAACCATGACGGTTGCAAACATGTGCGTTCGTGGCTTTACTTTATCCCAGCCAAAGACCAATACACCTAAAAAACCAGCCTCCAGTGCAAAGGCAAATATTCCTTCCGCAGCTAAGGCGGACCCAAATACATCCCCAACATATTTAGAGTATGTAGCCCAGTTAGTTCCAAACTCAAACTCCATAACAATACCGGTTGCAACACCCAACCCAAAAATGAGCGCAAAGATCTTTGTAAAGAACTTTGCCATATTCTCGTACAACTTATCAGCCGTTCTTATAAACAAGCCCTCCATCGCTACCATACATAAACCTAAACCGATACTAAGAGGCGGATAGATGTAATGAAATGAAATTGTAAATGCAAACTGAAGCCGTGATAATGTTTCAACATCCATAAACAGCTGTTAGAAGATTGAATTGAAGCCTTTCAGTTTACAAAAATAGTTGCAATATGCATACAGGCGTTTTATATAGTTAGTGCAATCCGGTAAAGCAAATAGATTAAATGAGCTTCTTCGCATTATTGTCTTTCTGTTTTTTTGATCATTTTAATTGCCTTTCCACTGGTCAAAAAGATTTGTGAAAGGAAATAAACCCGTAGCTATAACCTGTTAAACTCTGTGCAAACAGTCATTATTTCTAACCTTTAATCATTAACATTGCCACCGTTATGAAAAAGATTTGGATTGTACTCATTGCAACGGGCCTTTGTGTAACAAGTGCTTTTTCCCAGGACAGTATTTACCAGGCTGTAAACAAGGAAACATGCTTCTGCATTACCGAAAAATCCAGGTTTGCTGTTGGTATCAAAGAGTATCATGATTGCGTTGAGCTGGCCTTACAAAAGCATATGAATTTGCTACTAGCACAACTGAAAATGAAAAACGCAGACTCCACATATTACTACCAGAAAGGGTTATCGTATGGCCGGGCAATTGGCAGCCGTTTAGATACCGATCTTGTTTATACTTGTGATGCTTATTTCAAAATTGCCGACACGATACGGGCAAGTGTTTTCCGTGTATCAAATACTGATTCTTTACGCCAAGAACTTGTTAACCTGAATAACCCTGCTAATACCAGGGATTATCAATTTTACAGGCGAAGATCAATAACTTATTTTTTACTGGGAATGATAGATGAAGCCAACAGCGATGATGAAGAAGTTTTAAAACAACAACCGCAAAATATCGCTGGTTTATTGATCCACGCAATTTACCTTGAAAACCACGCATCGTACCTTGAAGCCGCTGCTATCTTTTACCAGTTGGATAAAATTACTGGCGAACATGCTTATCTCGTTTCGGCGGCGATTAATAATCGCAAGAACAGGGAATCGGATCATTAATACGCTTTCTTGTTATTGTTTTGCTCAAACAATAACATGTAGTATCCTGACCGAATCTTTTTTAAAGAGGTCTGACCCAAATATTTCGGAATGAAATAGGATCGCTTGGATCACCGTGTGCCTGCAACTTGATTGGAGCAGCGCCATGCGGATCGTATTTAGGCTGACCAATGTATTCCGTTCTTCCCTTTAGTGAAATATTGTTCTGGACAAGTACTCCATTTAATAAAGCAGTAACCCGCGCAGGAGATTGCAAACTGCCATCGGTATTAAAACGAGGCGCCGTCCAAATGACATCATATACCTGCCATTCACCCGGAGGACGCATTGGATTTACCAGAGGGATGTATTGTTTATAAATGCTGCCGGCTTGGCCATTAACATAAGTGGAGTTATTATAGCTATCCAATATTTGCAATTCATATCCACCGTCATACACTGAAGCGAGAAAAATTCCACTGTTGCCTCTTGCCTGCCCACTGCCAGTGATATTTTTTGGAACTCGCCATTCTAGATGCAATTGATAATCCAAAAAGTTTTGTTTGGTTTGAATATCGCCGGCCGATTTATTCACCTTCATTGTGCCGCCAACCAATTCCCAACCTGCAGGTTTGGTGCTGTCTTTTGAATTTGCCCACTTATCAAGACTTTTTCCGTCAAATAAAACAATAGCATCGGAGGGAATGCCACTTCCCTGTTTTCCCGGATCAATTATTTTGGGTACAGGTTGATATACCTCGGTTTCTTCGGGCTTTGGTTTTTGCTGTGCATTTGAACTCATAAAACAGGCAATTAATAAAATGGCGAGAAAAAATTTACCGGTCATAGTAATTTATTAAGTGTGTGAGAAGAAATTTTCAATTCAAGTATTCAAAAATTCACAATGACGTTCTTCATCAGATGCATTCCCGTAGTTCTTTTTCGGAATAGCTTAAACTGTATTGCTTCAACACATCATTCGGCACGCCATTCCATTTTGTTGGCTTGTTACCCATATATCCTACATCCTTCACGCCTATTTCCGAAGTGTAGAAACCAGTAGCTGTAAGATTGCGCATGAGGTTAAAAAACGAAACGCCTTGTTTCATTTCCGGTTTGGCTTTTTCAGGATATGCAATATCGTCCACCAATTGCAGTTGCTCATTGGAAGTGCAATCCTTGAACGCTTTACTAAATCGTTTTGCACTTTGCAGATCTAACCAAAGTAAACCGCCACGCATGGGTGTTTGCAGGTCAGGTTTGTCCTTTACGATAAATTCAATAAAGTCCGGAACTTTTGCGTCGGTTGCGCTGCCGGATATCGCATCTCGTGGAATAATGATGTCACTGAGTACTGCAACCGTTTCCATTTCGTGTGGCCTAAAAAATTTGTCGGCAATGGTTTTATTATACGCATCCAATTCCTCAGGCATCCTGTTGATCTTTGTGAAAGGATCACCCAGTGCAGCTTTTTTAACAGTGGTTTTTTTATCGCTTTGCTTGCAGGCTTCCATAAATACTCCTGTGCCTATTGAGCCCCAGGCCATGAGTTTAATCGACTTTCTTCTATCCATAGCAATAGTCTTTTAAATGTGTTTAAAGATTTCTTTTTTTCATCTGATCAACCATGTATTCTGAAGTTCGCATCGATAAGGCAAGTATCGTCCATGTGATATTTTTATCTGCTTGCGAAACAAAAGGTCCTCCATCAACTACAAAAACGTTTTTACAATCGTGTGACTGGCTCCATTTATTTAGTGGCGATTTCCGCGGATCATTTCCCATGCGAACCGTTCCTGCTTCATGAATAATATTACCGGGATTGTGCAGGCCATAATTAGTTTCCGGGCCATCGTCCCCGCCCCAGGTGATAACAGCACCCATAGCATGAAGTATTTCTGCAAAAGTTTCCTTCATATGCTTAGCCTGTTTAATTTCATAGTTAGTGTAGGTAGTATTAAATCGTAAAACAGGAATACCATATTTATCTACAACGTCGGGATCAATTTCGCAATAGCTATCCTCTCTCGCAATAGCTTCGCCACGGCCGGCCATTCCAACATGGGCACCATAAAAAAACCTGTAATCCTCTTTTAAAGACGCACCATATCCTCCTGCTTCTTTCTTCTTTCCTTTTACGGCATATTTTCCATTGAGGTTTTGAATATCCCACTGGAAGCCATACAAAGGCATTCCAAAACCGCCGCCGTATTCAATGTGATAGCCACGGGGAAAGTCTAATTTTTTATTATCAAGCCACCAGGGTGTATACACATGCATTCCACCAACGCCATCTTCGTTGTAGCGTTTGCGGTCAAACAATTCCGGAATGATGCCGCCCATGCTTGCACCTGTTGAATCATGCAAATATTTTCCTACCACATTGCTTGAATTTGCCAAGCCATTCGGATGTCGTTGTGATTTTGAATTAAGCAATAACCGGGCAGACTCGCATGCACTTGCGGCTAAGACAATGGTTCTCCCTGTCATTTGATATTCCTGCATATTGTTTTTATCAACGTAGGAAATACCGGTGGCAATTCCTTCATTATTAGTCAACACTTCACGCACCATTGCATTTGTGAAAAGATCAACATTGCCCGTGCGTATTGCCGGAATAATTAAAACAGATGATGAAGAAAAATCTGCATAGGCTTTACAACTTCTACCGCATTGGCCGCAGTAAAAACAGGAACCACGTTCTTTGTTGATGCTTTTTGTTAAGATGGACAATCGAGAGGGAATTACTGGAATGCCGATGCCGGTTGCAGCTTTTTTAATAAACAGCTCATGCAAACGCGGTTTGGGAGGTGGAAGAAAAATTCCGTCAGGATCATTCTCCAATCCTTCATTAGTACCAAACACTCCAAGCATTTGATCAATTTTATCGTAGTAAGGTTTTACGTCTTCATAACCTATTGGCCAGTCGTCGCCCAAACCATCAATGCTTCTTCTTTTAAAATCTTTCGGTCCAAATCGAAGTGAAATTCTTCCCCAGTGATTGGTTCTTCCGCCCAACATTCGTGCACGCCACCAGTCCCACTTGGTATCACCCACATGTGTATAAGGTTCGCCATCAATTTCCCATCCCCAATAACATCCGTCAAAATCACCAAAGGGACGAAACTTTGTGCTGGCACCGCGTCGTGGTGATTCCCATGGATTTTTCAATTGTAGTGAATCTTTGATAGGGTCATACATTGGGCCTGCTTCTACCAACGCCACTTTTAGTCCTGCGTTAGCTAAGACATAGGTGGCCATACCGCCTCCGGCTCCTGAACCAATAATAATTGCGTCGTAGTGTTTCGGTTGTTTTTTTACCTGGAATTCTCCCATAACAGATTATGTGTTTAGCCGATTCTCATTATCGATGAAATTAAGTAGGTTTTTCTTACAATCAACTGCCAATGGGTTAAATATTATAGAACCTGAAAACAGAATTTTAATCTGCAGGGTAAATAACAGCTGTTATTACTTATACGCTTAGGAAAACATAAGATATAAGTAAGATAAAATTTCAACTGTCACTTGCAATCGAATGGCATAAAAACGTGTGGGGATATATTGAGCTAAGAACATTTGAAAATGACAAGAAAAAACACATGCTTTTTGACATGCATATTTTTTATGATTAAAACTCTGAAAGAATTTACCTAAATTTAAAACAGCGTTTTCTGAAAGATTCTTTTTCTTTCCGCACTACTGAGAACAACTTCCCATCCGTTCAAAAACCACCAACCTACTTTTTATCTAAACTCTTGCTATGAAAAAAGGCAATGCCTTCTACTGCTTTGGCTTGCTGGCTCACTTATTAGTTGCCAGCGCATTTCTGAGTTTATTATTTCCGTTAACAGGTAAGGCCCAATCGGAATCTGAAAAAGGCCTGCCTTTCATTACCAACTATTCTCCCAAAACATTCCAGACATTACCGCAAGTGTGGAGTATTGAACAAAGCAACGATGGGATCATGTATTTTGGAATCCAGAATTATGTACTTGAGTACGATGGTGTAAAATGGAAAAAACTAAGCGTTAATAATACCGGGACTACTACAGTGACGAGATCTCTGAGCAAATCTTCAACCGGCACCATTTATTACGGCGCCTACTCCGATCTTGGTTGTATAACAAAGGACAGTCTTGGTCAGTCGACCATGAAATCGCTTATCAATTTTGTGCCTTCCCAATATCGAAATTTTCTTGATGTATGGACAACCCACTGCACTAACAAAGGAATTTATTTTCAATCACGTGAATACATTTTCAGGATAAGCGAACCAAAACCTGATGGTTCAAGAACGTTTAAAGCATGGAAGCCGCAATCGAAATTCATGTATGCGTTCTATTTAGACGGCGATTATTATGTACATCAACAGGGCTTAGGTTTATATAAGCTGGTCAACGATTCTTTCGAGTTGATACCGGGCAGTGAATTTCTAGGCAAAGAAAGAATGCAAGTGATGTTGCCGTATCCCAAAGGAGCAAATGGTGAAAAGCAGTGGCTTATTGGCATGTTTTACAGTGGGCTTTATATATACAATGGCAAAACTTTTAAACCCTTTACTACCGAAGCTGATTTTTTGTTTAAGACAGGAACGCTTTTGTATAAGGGACTTCTATTAAACAATGGCAATTATGTTTTATCTACAACCGGTAAAGGTTTAGCCATCATTGATGCAAAAGGGAAACTGGTAAATCTTATTAACCGGAATGTCGGCTTGCAGGATGAGTCCATCTATGGTATTTACCAGGATAATAACAGCATACTGTGGCTTGCCATGGACAACGGAATCTCACGGGTAGATATCGCTTCACCTTTTACACAGTTCAATCTTCAGTCAGGTATTAATACCTCCGTGTTATCGATGACGAGATTTCAAGATAATGTTTACATAGGCACATCGAATGGGTTGTTGATGTACGACAATAAAAAGCATTTTTTTGAAACGGTTAAAGGAATCGCACAAAATCAAATATTTGGCTTCCTCCAGGTTGATGATGAACTGTTAATCCCCGGTGACGGACTTTATGCAATAAAAAATAGGCGGCCCGAACTCCTTCAGGCATCTATAAGCGGTGATCTTACCATCAGTGCTATTTACCAATTAAAAACGCATCCTGAATATGTATTTGCAGGAGGTGTTTTCGGAGGTTCCTTTTTCAAAAAAGACAAGTCTGGTAAATGGCGGTTTTTAGGATATGTTGAGAATCTGAATGAACAAATATGGACCGCTTCGGAAACTGCTGACGGAAAACTTTGGGTAGGCACGCAAAGTGGAATTGTCTTCAGGCTCACACCCTCATTCGACCAGGAAGGCAATTTGTTAATGAACGCATTTAAAATAAAACAGTATGGTCCGGCAGAGGGTTTTCGAAATTTAACCGGCATTGTAATAAATATTGATGGCGGCAGTTATTTTCCTACAGATTCCACTTTGGTAAGGTTTGATGACAAGACACAAACCTTCGTACATGATACCACCTTCTTCAAAAAAGCTTCAGGACTGGCAAGCGAGTTCGCCGCATTGGAAGAAAAAAATGGACGTATATGGTTTAGACTTGGTAAAGAAGTTTTATTGGCTGAAAAAAAACCGGGAGGTGGTTATAGTGTTCAAAGAAACCTTATGAACAATCTTTCCGATTTTGCATTTTCAGGTTTTTATTCTGACAACAATGGTACACTATGGATTGCTACAACAGATGGACTGATAAGGTATGATGAATCACTTAGAAAGAATTCTGATTTGCCTTTCAGGGCAGTAATCAGAACTGTCAGTTCGGAGAAAACGCAACTAAGTAGTGCCTATAACAACCACCCAACTGCTATCTCATACAAGAACAACACTATTCGCTTCGATTATGCAGCGCCGTTTTTTGAAAGAGAAGACAAAACGCAATACCAAACCTGGCTAGAAGGGTTCGACCCCGGCTGGTCGGAGTTAGGAAGTAATTATTATAAAGAATACACAAATCTTCCCGACGGCAAATACAGGTTTCACGTGCGGGCGATGAATATTTATAATAAGCAAAGCGAAGAAGCTATTTATGAATTTTCAATTTTACCGCCGTGGTACCGAACATGGTGGGCTTACTTGTTGTATGCCGTTGCCGCAATTGTCACTATTTATTCGCTTGTCAGGTGGCGTACGCGACAGCTTCACGAAAAACACAAAGAGTTGGAAAAAGTAGTGGCGGAACGTACAGCTCAACTTAGCAATCGCATAGAGGAACTTGCAGTGATCAACACCGTGCAGCAGGCCTTAGTTAGCGAAATGAACATACAGGGAATTTATGAATTGATTGGAGA
The DNA here is from genome assembly GCA_035554655.1 of Flavisolibacter sp. Taxonomy (GTDB): domain Bacteria; phylum Bacteroidota; class Bacteroidia; order Chitinophagales; family Chitinophagaceae; genus Flavisolibacter. Next base: position 10,634 of record DATMIF010000043.1, on the reverse strand, counting down.
AAAAATAAGAGAGATCTTCAATGCCCAGGTTGTTGATATAGTCAACTACGATAGCAATATCAATTTGATGCAGGATTGTTATTCCTACGAGAAGGGTGACAGAACATTGGCTGGAACCTGGGAGCCTTATGGTTTTAGAAAACACGTCATCGAAACAAAAAAAGTTTTACTGATCAACAAAGATCTTGCAAGAAAAAGTGAAGAATTCAACAGCAAACCTATTATGGGCGAAATGCCTAAATCAGCTGTGTGGGTGCCTTTAATTTCAGGCGATGATGTAAAAGGTATGATCAGTTTGCAGGATCTCGACAAAGAAGACGCTTTCAATGAATCGGATATAAACGTTCTTACTACCCTGGCAAATAGTATGACGATCGCACTGGAAAGTGCAAAGCGTTTCGATGAAACCAAACGACTATTAAAAGAGACAGAGCAACGTACAGCCGAATTGGGTGTTATTAATAATGTGCAGGAAGGATTGGTACGGGAAATGAACATGCAGGCGATTTATGATCTCGTTGGTAATCGCATCTGTGAGTTATTCGACACACAAACGGTTTTGATAAGAACTTTTGATCAGCGGACTGAATCCGAACACTGGCAATATGCAATAGAACGTGGCCAAAGAATGTATAGCAATCCGCGGCCAATTATGTGGGCCAACAAACGATTGCTGGAAACAAAGCAACCGTTATTGATTAATAACGACTACGTCGAAACCGCACGCAAATATGGGGGAACCGGCGTCAGTAAGGGCTTGCCGCCAAAGTCGGCCATTTTTGTTCCGATGATAGTAGGTGATGTGGTAAGGGGTTCTATCAGTCTTCAAAACGTGGAGAAAGAAAATGTTTTTACGGAAACGGATATAAGACTGTTAGCCACGCTGACAAACAGCATGAGCGTTGCACTTGAAAACGCAAGGCTGTTTGATGAAACAAACCGCTTGCTGGCAGAGGCCAAACAAAGAGCTAATGAATTGACTACTGTAAACAGCATTAGTCAGGCTTTAGCTTCGCATTTAAATCTTGAGCAGTTAATAAACCTGGTTGGTGAGCAATTAAAGCAGCTCTTTAGAGCCAATATTGTTTACCTCGCCATTCTTGACTCAAAAACAAAAATCATTGACTTCCCCTATCAGTATGGTGATAACATGTTACCGATAAGACTAGGCGATGGGTTAACGTCGAAAATTATATTATCTGGACAGCCGTTGCTCATTAATAAAGATGTGCAGGAGCTAAGAGCACAATTGGGTGTTCAACGAATTGGAATTCCCGCTGCCTCCTATCTCGGTGTTCCCATTCCCGTTGGCGATGAAATTATTGGTGTATTGAGCGTTCAAAGTACAGAACATGAAAATAGATTCAATCACGATGATATGCGTCTTCTTACAACAATTGCAGCTGCGGTAGGACTTGCTATACGTAAGGCAAGGTTGTTTGAAGAAGTGCAGGCGGCAAAAATGGACGCAGAAGCGGCCCGTAAAACAGCAGAAAAAGCAAACGAAGCGAAAAGTGCTTTTCTTTCGACAGTAAGTCACGAGTTAAGAACACCGTTGACATCTGTTTTGGGCTTCGCCAAAATAATTAAGAAGCGGTTAGAAGAAAAAATATTCCCTCTCACCAACACATCCGATCCTAAAACAGCAAAAACCATTCAACAGATCAATGAAAATCTGGGCGTCGTGGTTTCCGAAGGCGAAAGGCTTACGCATCTTATCAATGATGTTCTTGACCTCGCAAAAATTGAAGCGGGTAAAATGGAATGGAATATGGAAACCGTCTCGATCGTTGAGGTTACGGAAAGAGCCATTGCAGCCACTACAGCACTCTTTGAAAATAAGAACCTGTTCCTGCAAAAAACTATTCAAGATCCTATACCTGATATTACCGGTGACAGGGACAAACTAATCCAGGTGATGGTAAATCTTATTTCCAATGCAGTGAAGTTTACACCGCAGGGAAATGTTAGCTGCAATGTGGTTCAAAAAAAAGACGAAATCATTGTCAGCATTACCGATACAGGAATTGGTATTGCACCGCAAGATCATGCGGCAGTTTTTGAACAGTTTAAACAGGTAGGTGATACACTCACTGATAAGCCAAAAGGAACAGGACTTGGCTTGCCAATTTGCAAGGAAATAATAGAACATCACGGTGGTCGTATTTGGGTGGAAAGTCAATTAGGCAAAGGCAGTACGTTTTCATTTGCATTACCTGTAGTAAAAACTAGCGCACCAAAACCAATTCATATTGATGACTTGCTCAGAAAATTGAAGGAACAAGTGAATCAATCCCAGTTGAATAAAAAAGGAAACGCTGCAAGATTGTTGATTGTTGATGATGATGATTCTATTCGTTCTTTACTGGAACAGGAATTGGGCGACGCAGGATACTTGATTGAACAGGCGTCTAACGGAAAAGAAGCATTATCTAAAGTGCGGGCCAATAAACCTGATCTCATCATCCTGGATATTATGATGCCGGAGATGAACGGTTTTGATGTTGCTGCCGTTTTAAAGAATGACCCTCAAACGATGGACATCCCGATCATTGTGCTCTCTATTGTTCAGGACAAGACAAGGGGATTTAGAATTGGCGTTGATCGTTATCTGACAAAACCAATTGACACGAACCTTTTGTTTAATGAGATTGGCAATCTGCTGGAACAAGGCAAATCCAAAAAGAAAGTGATTGTAGTTGATGAAGATTCAGGCACGGTCAACACACTTACCGAAGTATTGAAAACAAAAGGTTATGCAGTAACCGAGTCCAACGGAAGAGAGTTGTTTGAAAAGGCCGTTGCTACTCAACCTGATATCATTATTATGAACTCTGTTTTCTCTGACAAGCATGATGTAGTACAGGCACTGCGATTTGAAAAAGGACTGGAGAACGTTTTATTTCTTCTTTATCAGTAAATATTTTATTAACCCGCATAATGAGAAAACATGGACAAAAAGATTTTAATCGTAGACGACGAAGCACACATCCGTATGTTAATTGGACAAACTTTGGAAGAACTGGAAGATGAAGGTGTCGAATTTTTAACTGCAGACAACGGCGCCTCTGCCCTAGAATTAATTCAGTCAGAAAAGCCTGACTTGGTTTTTTTAGACGTGATGATGCCAAGAATGAATGGCATGGATGTGTGCCAAAAGGTAAAAAAAGAACTGGCTATAGATGACGTGTACATTATCCTGCTTACGGCTAAGGGACAGGAACTGGACAGACAACGAGGACAGGAAGTAGGTGCAGATGTGTATATGACGAAACCATTCGATCCTGAAGTGCTTCTTTCCAAAGCAAAACAGGTGCTTGAGCTGGATTAATTCTTTCGAAAAAACAGTAACCCTTGCATGGCCAAAATCAGCTTAAAACAAATTGTTGGCAAGAACAACGACATCAATTCATATTTGATTGCCCTGACCAAGGAATTGGGAATTGAAATCTGGATTGAAGACGTTAACGGGAAAGTTTTAATGGGGGCATCGGCGGGACCAAGTTTTTTTTCTTTCCCTGTTGTTTGCGATCAAGAAACTATTGGATGGGTAAAGGGAAATGAAAAAGGGATTCTTATTGCAAACTTTCTCTCCCACCTCGCAAAAAAAGAAGCAGAGAAGAAAAGCTTGGGATCTGAAGTATTGAATCTGTACCAGGAGATCAATGTGATTTTCAATTTTTCAGAAAAGCTAAGTCAAACCATCGAAGCAGATGGTATTGCGCAAATTACCCTGGACCAGGCAATGCATTCTATTCCGTCCGACAGTGGTATTATTGTTTTGTGGGATAATGATAAAGGACAATTGCAAGTGCCCGCAACGTCGGGCGAAAGGCTTTTTAACGAAGAGCGAATCAGGGATCATGCTTCTCTCCTGCTTAAAATCGGATTGAGCGGACAGTCTGAAATCATCAATGATATTTCTGCGCTGAAAGAAAAAGGAATTGTGCAGGAAGATGTTCAATCGTTGATGTACGCTGCAATGAAGGTGAAGCACCGCATTATGGGTGCTATCATATTAGCAGCAACTGACATCGAGCAATTCTCGGCAGCACATCTAAAATTATTGGTGACACTTGCTTTGCAATCATCAGCGGCAATTGAAAGCGCCAAGCTGTATGAAAGCAATATTCGGCAGGTAAAAGAAAGAGAAGAAGCCATCCTGCGGATTCATGAAGTAACTAAAAAATTTGTGCCTAATGAGTTCATTCGTTCGTTAGGAAAAGAGGCTATCACTGATGTTCGGTTAGGTGACCAGGTAGAAAAAGTGGTTACGGTCTTGTTTACTGACATCCGCGACTTTACTTCCATCTCCGAAAAAATGACCCCTGAAGAAAACTTTCATTTTGTTTCTTCATTTAATGCAAGACTCGGTCCGATCATAAGATCACATAATGGTTTTATCAATCAATACCTCGGTGATTCTATCATGGCGATTTTCCCCAATTCCCCAAACGATGCTTTGAACGCTGCAGTAAGAATGCAGAAGGAAGTACACGATTTTAACAACGAACGAATGGCCAAAGGTCTCGACGCCATCAAAACCGGTATAGGTATGCACACCGGCTCACTTATAATGGGTATTACAGGAGACAACTACAGGTTGGACGCTGCAACGATTTCTGATACTGTGAATACCGCTTCACGTTTGGAAAGCCTGACGAAGCACTATAATTCAAATATTCTTCTCAGTGATGCTTGCCTATTACAAATTGACAAATCGAAATTTCACCTTCGATATTTGGGACTCGTACAACTTAAAGGCAAGCAGGAACCTATTCATGTGTATGAATGTTTTAATGGAAACCATGCAGATGATGTTTTGGGAAAAGAAAAAACGCTTTCACTTTTTAACGAAGGCATCAATCACTATCTGACAAGTTCTTTTGAAAGTTCAGTAAAGGCTTTTGAATTGGTTACAAAAATTCATCCCCAGGATGATACTGCTGCCTTCTTTTTATCCAGCGCCAAAAAATATTTATCGAAGGGCGTACCCGAAAACTGGAATGGTGCCATTGAAATGCTTATGAAATAGAATGACAATACATTCACAAGCGAAAGCTTTAAATTCTTTAACGAACCCTGATTCTTTGTTTACCGCTCTTTACAATCTCAAACGGCCCGGGCGACGGGTTTGCAATACTCCTCTTGTTGCCAAAATAATCCGTATTGATAAAGACTGAAGATCCATCCACATTTTCAAAAGCCAAACCGGGAACAAGTGCCTTATTTAAAGTTGATGTAGCGACTAGTTTTCTTTTCTGAAGTAACCAGTTCTTGTCAAGTGTTATTTCTAAATACATTCCATCGTCTTCGCCTGACAAAACCGGTGCAGCATCAAAATCGTCTTTCACCAGTGTGCCGTGTTCTGTTGCACTCTGTTCTTTATAATTTTTCATTTGCTCCGTTGCCTTTTGATTCATTTCTCCGAATTTCTTTTGTTCCTTGCTTCCTGTTGCCCTAACGGATCCTTTGGTGTATACGTTCCCATCAAAGACTACAGGTAGCAATGCTTTGCTATATTGGCTTGCATCACCACCATTTACAAAAAGATTATTAAAGAATTGTACATCTCCTCCAGGATTATCATGCAAGGCTGCCACGGATGTTGAATGCGGTTTCATATAAGGCGTTAACCGCCTGTCATAGTTTACTACATTGATTTTCCCGCCAAATAAATTGTGTACGAATGCGGCGCCGCTGGAGTTCATTAGCAAGCAGGTTTTGGATAACAAGATATTGTTGCTTACAAGCATTGGACCATGATCTACTTCAAAAAAAACATCGGTTGAATTATCATGCATTAAATTATTTTTTACATGTGCACCTTGTGCCATCCAATCGAGCCACAGTCCCAAATTTGTGCGATAGATATGGTTATTTTGAATTTGCACGTCAATTGCGCCATGAAATTTTATTGCTGCCATTTCGGCGCCGGAAAATAAGCCACGAACATGAATATCATGGATTGTATTTTTCTCGATAATACTAAAGGAGCAACCCATGCTGCCTACAATTCCGGCCTGTTCGCAAAAGGCGATTTTGTTGTTACGAATAATGTGATTTCCGATAGTGCCTTTGTTCCATCCGAAAGCAAGTGCACGATTGATAGTTCCTACATAGCCCTCAGCCGATTCAGCACTTTTATTGTCAAATGCATCTCCATATTTACCTAAAGAAACTCCCACGCATTTTGAATATTGGATGACATTATTTTCAATAATCCATCCCCTGCTCCAGTGTGTTCCTATTAAGCCCATTTGCTCTGCTGTTGGCGGCGCCCAGTTTGTAGCTGCATGTTCCATTGTAAACCCCCGCACTGTAATGAAATTAATGAAAGGCTTATCCGGATAAAAAACAGTTTGGCGAACATTGATCTCAATGGTTTCTTTATTTGGATCTGCGTTTTTAAACTGCGCCCAAATTGTTGTGGTTGTTGAATCGACTTCGGCCCACCACAAAGGATTTTTTTCTTCAGCAACCTTCATCACTTCATCTTTCTTTGCTGCTTCCATTAACCAGTCTCCATTTAGATAAACGGCGCCGGTGTGATATTTTCTGTCTTTAGGCGTTGGATAGAACCAATCTCCACGAATTAAGTCATCATAAGGATTAAAACTTCCAAAAAAGCTGTTTGAAATTTTTACTTGCCATGTATCATTGTTAAGCTTCTTCCAGTCTTTAATTATTTCTGAACCTTTTATTTGCACTTTCTCTCCCTTAGCTGCCTGGTAAATAATTCTTTCATTTTCTGAATTACCCCCACGTGGCGGAACAATTTGCTCACGATAAATACCTGCATGCACTGTAATGACATCTCCGGGCATTGCAATATTGCCTGCAGCGGAAATAGTTTTAAATGGTTTAAATAAACTTCCATCATTTTTATCATCACCGTTTACCGACACATGATATTCCCTTCCTTGCAAAACAGGTGTCAATTTATTTTGCGCAATAACCGTTGTACTAGCAGCAATGAGAAAGGGAAAAAGCAAGCGATTCATTTGTTTATGGGTTTATAAATTATTGCAGATTTGCAAAGAGCAGTTATTATTTAACAATCTTTATCTCGACGACGGCCATTGCCTTCAGATTAAGATTTTCTTTTTCAACGGTATTGCCTGTGCTTACATCGATCAACCTGGATGGCCTTAAATACTTCCAATTAAAACCTGTTCGTTGAGATGAGGATTCAGGATTAAATAACCGAATAAGAAAGCCATTTTCTACCGGAGTTACACTGGTCACAACTATCCTGCTATTCGTTAAATCAAACATTTCTCTAGTAACGCTTGCTTTTTCGTTGGCCGCAAAAGCAATTAAAGGCTGCGAAAATTCAAATGCATTTTTTTCAAGCTGACTTTGCTCAGAGGATTCATGAACTTTCAAAGCATAACGATAGTGACTTATTCCATCCTGATCGGCTTTATAATTAGTATGCCAATAATTATTCATTACATAACTGAACCAGGTTGATGTAGGATTGCCTTTTGCTTTCCATTCTTTATGCGATTGGTTGATTATGCGTCTCTCATCGATCATATTACCCGGCTCTACCAATGGTGTTTCTACAAACATCAACTGAATCCCTTTGTCTGCGCCTGAAACATTAAGCCAGCGACGTGCATACATATAATCCATGTTTGATCCTGGTAATTGGTCCGATAAATATTGTATTGTGCCATAGCCTGCATCCAGGGTAGTTTTTATCAACGCTTCATTAAATGGAAAACCAAAATGGACTGATTCCTTTTCACGAATTGATTTTTTGGCGAGGATATTTTCAATAAACACTTCATCACTTTCTGCATATAAACCAATTCTTCTTTCAAGGTTATTAACTCCGGGAGCATTACTGATCATTGCAACCGTTACGGCCACTGGCCCTCTGTCAATAATTTTAATTTGCACCCGGTCATTTGTAATAGCTTTTGACGGATCAAGGCCTGGAACGTACCAGTAACTGTTAAGTCCCTGGTTAGTGAATGATCCTGCATAATTGAATCCGGTACCATCGATAAGTTTTACGATGCTGCCTGTTTTATCCCATTGCACAATAATTTTTCCATTGGAAACTGCACTATCATTAACAACAAAATTATTTTGGAGCAGATCAGGCTTTTCATCTGTCATTGTAAAAACAGAAGTACCCAGGGGCGGAACATTTTCCGCAATGAAAGCATATTTTCCATCGCTTAATTTTTGTATTGGAAGGCTTTTCCCTTTTTGATCTTTTATCGAGTGAGCATTTATCGAACTTTCAAAAATCACAGGCCCGCTTCGCATCCATGATGATGTATTTGCCACCACGATTTTTTTGGATTGCGCATCTGTGATAGGGTCAAACAGATCTTTTTCAATCCGGTTAATTTGTGCGTCAGCGTCAAGCATAAATTGCTTTTTTATTTCCCATTGCTTTGTTACAAAAGGAAGATCTGGCTCACTGGTGCTGTTATATGCTCCCCAGGTGTGTTCATGAAACAGCAAGATGTTTTTCCAGGCATTGCAAAAACTGTCAGCATTATATTTTGCGGGATTTAAAATTGAGTATAATGTGGTTAATTGCTGCAGCCGTAAGCTATTGCTCCTGTTAATTCCCTCTTCATAGGCTGTGGAAAATGCACCATCTTCCCAATAGGGAGTAATATCTCCTTTTACAATCGGAATTTTATTCCCGTATTTTTTTTCAAAGGTTTCAAACAAATGGTCCGTTGTACTCAATACAATTTTAGGGGATGAATATTTCTGATTCCACTGCTCCACAAAATTTGAAATCGTCGTATCAAGGGGGCCATTATCAGAAACAATATTATATCGCCATTGAACCATGTCGTAAGGATAATTGTGTTCAGAAAGCTCGTTCATGTAGGCGGCAATTTTTTTCGGGCCTTTGTCAAATTCACCACCGGCAGGCGTCCCGTGCCACGACGAATAACCTTTGCCTGCAGTCCAGAATAAAATTTTTTCTTCACCTGATGGCGACATCCACCAAACCGGCTTATCTCCCCAGGCTTTTACAAAGTATCCAACCCTGTCGCCTAGATAAGGATGCGTTTCTCCCAAATAATTAGGGCCGCTTGAAAAATATTTAATTCCACCTTTTGATAGACCCGTGACTGTTGTCCATGCATAACCAGGTATATCTGAGATCATGGCGCTTTCTATTTTCACACCGTATTGTTTCCGCAATTGCTCTGCATAATCTGTGTAATGAAATACCTCTTCCGGTTCACTGATGCCGGTAAGTATGTTTGCATACAAACCGGAGAGGCAAATACTTCCGTCTTTTACCGCTTTGATAAACCTATCCTTTTGTGATTGCGGTGCCTGTTTAAAATAATTTTCGGCAACCCACAATGATTCAATGTTCCATTTAAATTTCGCTCCGGCAGAAAAGTTTCTCGTTGCATCAATCATTCGCAAAGCATCATCGATATTTTTCATGTGGATGCGCAAAACTTCGGGCTGCAGATGCGAATAGCCAATGTCTGTATGAGAATGGTGAATGAAATAAATCTCACGATAAACAATAGGCTTTATGGAGCAGTATTTTTTCACCAAACTCGTTCCACCAACCGCTGCATCAATAAATACACTGTCTTCCTTTTGCACAGCGTTAACTGGGATATCGAAGCTATTCACACCGTTCTTTACTTTAAACCGGTATGATTGCTGATTATTGACTTTTACCTGTAACTGTTGATCTTTCCCAAAATGCAATGCGGTAAGAAGCAAAGATTGTTTTCCGTTCTTGAGCAAAAAAGGCATTGGTGTAATGTCCACCTTTTCCTCAAACGAAAATTTAAAAGTCATGTACCAATCGTTACTTCTTTCTGCTTGACCAACAACTTTGAGCACTAAAGGAAATCCAGCTTTTATCTTATTAATAGGCAGTCTTAAAAAAGCAAGGCCATGTGCATCGTTTGAGGCGTCGGTTTTAGTTTGTTGAAAAACAATACGTGAGCTATCAGGTGCTGCGTAGCTCCAAACAGGCATTTGATTATTTGGGAAAGTTGTAAATGTCAAAAGCTTGTCACCGTTAACATACAAATCAAAATTTCTTTTGTCCTTGCTTGTTCCCGAAGAGTGTGCGGCTACCCAGCTAAAATAGACGTATTTTCCTTTGATATTTTTGGGCACCGTTGCAGTTTCCCATTCAATAATTTTTTTTCCATCCGTACATCTTGTTAGTAAAGCAGTGGTAGCATAATCGGGATAAGCAGAAAAATAGTCGATGTTTTCTCCAGTAATTTCTTTTGCATACCCGTTGATCCAATCAATCTTTCCAAAATAAGGAACAGCTATTTGCGCATTAGCATCGATGAAAAGAATGATTGCAAAAACAGCCTTGAACATCTTTTTCATACAATCATGTTAGCCTATGTACAGTCAAAGTACGTTCACAATCATGAATTTAGAAATCAAATGGCCCAAAGCTTTTGAACTAAAAATCAACATCAGCAAATAATAGATGCGTTCATCTGAATAAATAATAATAGTGAAACCGGGAACCAATACAATGATCCCTGCAGAGTTCTTAAAAACAAAGCTGCTCTAAAGAGAGCAGCCTACGATTGCTTATGAAGGAAAATGATCTCTTACTTATCCCACCATACTTTTGTGGTAAAGCTATT
>DATMIF010000042.1:0-11201 GCA_035554655.1 Flavisolibacter sp. | reverse complement strand
ATCCCTTCCATTTGTGCAGCGTCATAACTCTTTGAACTATTCATATACTCGTTTTATAACTCGCAAATCAACACCTCACATACTTGCATTCTTGCGACCAGGCATAATCAAATGCATTCACTAAAAAGAATAAACGGCCCTTAAGCGGAATGATTTTGTTTTCAGCCTGAGAAGACTGTTTGATGACCTGAACAGGCATGTGGGAGTTTCTGCAAAGGAAAAAAAAGGTGATGTGAGTAATAATGAGTTCAGTCAAAGACACCGCTGATACATATCATTAAAATGTCAGCGTTAGTTTGAAATGAATCATCCTAATCAAAAAAAATGATGTTACAATATCAATGTATCAACATCAATTTTTGGTTCACGAAGAATGAATACTTTTTTATCCCTGTGATTAATAATAATCAATTCACGGGTGACGACAGTCAGCTTTTGTCAATTAAGTGTCAGCTAACTTGCACGGCAATTTTGAAGGATTTTTTAATTCAAAAATTGAAACTAAATTAACTCGTAAGTGCTACAGAACGACAACAACGACGATATCTGGAAACCACTCAAAATTCCACAGTGTGTTTCGGAGTCTATTCGAAGATGCACAGGAACGAAGAGCAAGCCTGCTGAAACACAAAAAAGCGAACCCGGTTTAATCCTCTATACAGTCAATCATTCCTACATCAATTTCACTGAATCTTTTCTTCTAAATTTCCTTCCATTCGCCGGTAAAAACATTAAATCTTCGCTTGCATTAGAACAGTCTTTGTTGATAGAAAATTTTGGTACTGCTGCACTCGCTTTTTTAACTAAAACCCGATTAGGATGAAAGTTGAAGACAAGATAAAGGACCTGCTTCGCAAAAAGGAAGAAGCAAAATTAGGAGGAGGTCAGAAGAGAATTGAATCACAGCATAAAAAAAATAAACTTACAGCAAGAGAGCGCATTGACCTTTTATTGGATGAAGACAGCTTTGAAGAGTTTGATATGTTTGTATCGCATCGTTGTCATCAATTCGGTCTGGAAAAAGAAAAGTATGCAACTGATGGTGTGATCACCGGTCACGGAACAATTGATGGAAGACAAGTGTACGTATATGCACAAGACTTCACCGTGTTTGGTGGATCCTTGGGTGAAATGTTTGCAAAGAAAATTTGCAAGCTGATGGATATGGCAATGAAGATGGGTGCGCCGATCATTGGCATTAATGATTCAGGCGGTGCGAGAATACAGGAAGGCGTACAGAGCCTTGCAGGTTTTGCAGATATTTTCGAACACAATATTCTTGCCTCGGGTGTGATACCACAACTGTCCGCAATCTTCGGCCCTTGTGCAGGCGGTTCGGTGTACAGTCCTGCGCTTACTGATTTTATTGTAATGAGCAAGACTAACAGTTACATGTTCCTTACGGGTCCGAAGGTTGTTCATACAGTAACTCACGAAGAAGTTACAGATGCGCAACTCGGAGGTGCAGAAGTACATGGGTCGAAATCAGGCGTAGCACATTTTGTTGCTGAAAGTGAAAAACAAGGTATTGTGTTGCTTCGCAAGCTGCTTAGTTATCTTCCTCAAAATAATATGGAAGATGCGCCGCTAACAATTTGTAATGATCCTATTGATAGAGTTGAAAAATTTTTGGATCAGGTCATTCCGGAAAGTCCAAGCAAGCCTTATGACATAAAAGATGTGATTTACACAATCACTGATGATAATGAATTTTTGGAAGTGCAACCTAAATATGCTCCGAACATTGTTGTGGGTTTCGCCAGGTTCGATGGAAGGTCGGTAGGTATTGTTGCCAACCAACCTGATTACTTAGCAGGCGTGCTTGATATCAATGCCTCAAGAAAAGCAGCCAGGTTCATTCGCTTTTGTGATGCGTTCAATATTCCAATTCTTACACTGGTTGATGTTCCCGGATTCATGCCTGGCACAGTTCAGGAATATGGCGGCGTGATCATTCATGGAGCAAAATTGTTGTATGCTTATGGCGAAGCGACTGTTCCCAAGGTCACTGTTGTCCTTCGTAAAGCTTATGGCGGTGCTTATTGTGTAATGAGTTCCAAACTGCTTCGTGGTGATATTAATTATGCATGGCCTACAGCAGAAATTGCCGTGATGGGAGCTAAAGGCGCCGCTGAAATTTTGGGCAGCAAAAGATTTGCAAAGATTGAAGATCCTTCGGAAAGAGAAGAAGCTTTACGCAATTACCAGGATGAATACGAACAGAAGTTTGCCAATCCGTTCGATGCAGCATCTTACGGTTATATTGATGATGTTATCGTTCCACATACAACCCGTGAAAGAGTGATTAAAGCATTTCGTTCTTTGGCAACGAAGAAAGAAACGAATCCCGCAAAAAAACACGGAAACATTCCACTCTAAAAATTAGACTATGAAATTCTTTTTCAGCAAAAATGAAAACGGACAAGAAATAGAAGAAGAGATATTGATGGTAAATGAAACGCTTGATGTACCAAGTGTACATACACAACAACAGGAAATAGCTTCAGTAATTGGATTAGCACTTAGTATGTACATGAATGAAATGAAAGAGGAAGAGAAACAAATGCGCAGCTGCCAGAAGATGATGTCTGCATTTTCACCCTGGGGCGCTAAAGTTCATGGCATGAGGCAACAACCATTGTACATGCCCAATTTGAAACGAAAATAAAATGCTATGAAGAATTTTAAATTCAAAATAGACAAAAGGTCTTATGCAGTTGATATTGTCAACATAAACGAAAAGACAGCTACTGTAAATGTTAACGGTATTATTTATGAAGTGGAAGTAGATAAAAAGTTGAAGACTACAAAGCCGGTAATGGAAAGAAAAGACTTTGTTCCGTCAACGGATATTACACCTGCAGCCCCTAAAACTAAAACGGCGAATGGTAAGACAATTATCAGGGCTCCGTTACCAGGTAAAATTGTTGATGTGATGGTGAAAGTAGGAGACAGGGTTACCGTTGGACAAACTGTTATTTGTATTGAGGCTATGAAAATGGAAAACAACATCAGGACAGATAAAGAGGGCGTGGTTACTGCGGTTAATGTGGAAGCCAATGTTGCCGTAACTGACGGTGAAATATTATTGGAATTAGAATAGAATTATCGTACCAGCCCCTGACAAATTAATGATCGGGTAATTTTGCTGCCGGTATGTATTTGCGAAAGTTTTAGCAAATACATACCGGTATTTTTTGTTTCTGAATTTAGCCGGTATTAAGTTTCCTTCATTAGACATTTGCAATTAAGGAAAGGATGAATAAACCAATGCAACTTGATAATGTGTTGAATAGAATTGCAGAACGTAAAAGTGAGTGACACAACAAAAGTTGAAAGTAGTAATGCAGTGTAGCGCTTAAAAAATTATTAACGATGAAAAAATTCTTTTTAATTGGTTGCTTGTTTATTTCAACAATTGCATTTGCACAAAAAAAGACCATTGATCAAAAAGTGGATTCGGTTTTAAAACTGATGACGCTTGACGAAAAGATTGGGCAAATGAACCAGTATTCAGGAATGTGGGCACATACCGGTCCCATTACGCCTCAAGGTGATATTCTTGAACAGGTGAAGGCGGGCAGACTTGGTTCGATGCTGAATGTAAATGGCGTTGCACATACAAGAGAACTGCAACAACTCGCCATGCAATCACGATTGAAAGTTCCCTTGCTGTTTGGACAGGATGTGATTCATGGATATAGAACAACATTTCCTATTCCATTAGCCGAAGCTGCATCGTGGGATCTGGATGCAATTGAATTATCTGCAAGAATTGCCGCTACAGAAGCATCTGCATCAGGCATTCATTGGACGTTTGCACCAATGGTAGATATTGCCCGGGATCCTCGTTGGGGAAGAGTGATGGAAGGTGCTGGTGAAGACCCATACCTGGGGTCATTAATTGCAAAAACAAGGGTGAAAGGCTTTCAAGGAAAAGGCTTAGGTAATGTTGATGCGGTGATGGCTTGTGCTAAACACTTTGCTGCGTATGGTGCAGCCATTGGCGGAAGAGATTACAACTCTGTCGATATGAGTGAACATATGTTGTGGTCGGTGTATTTGCCGCCATTCAAAGCAGCCGTTGAAGCAGGTGCTGCAACATTCATGAATTCGTTCAATGACATCAATGGCATTCCTGCAACAGCGAATGCCTACATTCAAAAGGACATTTTGAAAGGCAAATGGAATTTCAAAGGTTTCATTGTTAGCGATTGGGGTTCTATAGGAGAGATGATTCAACATGGTTATGTAAAAGATAACTATGAAGCAGCATGGAAAGCTGTGTTAGCGGGTAATGATATGGACATGGAAAGCAGGAGCTACATCAACAATTTATCAAGGCTTGTAAAGGAAGGAAAGGTGTCAATGGAAGTTGTTGATGAAGCAGTAAAGAGAATTCTAAAAAAGAAGTTTGAATTAGGACTATTCGATGATCCCTACAAATTTAGCAATGCAGAAAGAGAGCAAAAGGAAATGAACAATCCGCAACATGGTTTGATTGCAAGAGACATGGCGAAGAAAAGTATTGTGCTGTTGAAAAATGAAAATCATTTGTTGCCTCTTTCAAAAAATACCAAAACAATTGCTTTTATCGGCCCAATGGTAAAAAGAGTTAGAGAAAATCTTGGTTTCTGGTCGATAGAATTTCCAGATTCTAATTATATCGTTTCGCAATGGCAGGGATTGCAGAACAAAGTTGGCAACAACGCAAAACTATTGTATGCCCAAGGCTGCGATATCGAAGATACTTCCCGGTCCGGTTTTGCCGAGGCTATCAATACAGCCATGCAGGCAGATGTTGTGATACTGAGTGTTGGCGAAAGAAGAGATATGAGTGGCGAAGCAAAGAGTCGTTCCAATATTCATTTACCCGGTGTGCAGGAACAGTTGGTCAAAGCTATTTATGCGACAGGCAAACCAGTTGTTGTTTTAATTAATGCGGGAAGACCATTGATCTTTAACTGGACGACCGAACATATTCCTGCAATTTTGTACACGTGGTGGTTGGGAAGTGAAGCAGGTAATGCTATTGCTGATGTCTTGTCCGGTGATTATAATCCCTCGGGCAAACTGCCTATTAGTTTTCCAAGAACAGAGGGACAAATTCCTATTTATTACAGCCATTTCAATACTGGCCGACCAGCGATGAATGATAGTGATCGTTTTTATCGTTCTGCATACATAGATCTTTCGATTTATCCTCAATATGAATTTGGTTATGGCTTAAGCTATACAAATTTTGAATACAGCAATTTGAAACTAAGCAGTACTAAAATGAAAGCAAATGAAAAGATCACCGTTAGTTGCAGCATTACAAACACAGGTAAATATGCAGGCGAAGAAATAGTTCAATTGTATTTGAGAGATAAAGTGGCATCAGTTGTTCGTCCTGTTAAAGAGTTGAAGGATTTTAAAAAGATCATGTTACGGGCAGGGGAGACCAAAACGATTCAATTCATAATTAATAGAGAAGAACTTTCGTTCTATGACCAGAAGCTCAACTGGATTGCAGAACCGGGAGATTTTGATTTAATGATCGGCGCATCATCTTCTGATATTCGTTTAAAAGCTTCTTTCGAATTAATTAAGTGAGTTCAATTTTTTCAATTGTATTAAAAGAAAAATGCCCCAGGAATGGGGCACTTTATTGAAACGAAAACCAACGAAACACACTCTTTTAAGAAGTTTTGCTACGCTGCATCAGTTTAACTTTTATTACAAACACCAGTGCGGCGATTAGTATGGCAAATAGGGCTAAAGCTGTTACAAGTAATCCAGTGTTATCCAGGATAAGGTTTAAAAAATTTTTTTGCATTTTGTCGGTTTTTGTTGTTTGTGATTGTGCTTTTCTAAACGCAAATCTCTTCCGCAGACAAAGCAAAAATCATTACGAACAACAGGTTAAAATATGATTTTCGTCAGCTTTTGCTGATACATTCTTAACAGGCGTAAAATTTTGTGTCAGCATCCTATTTGAGATTTCGTTGTCTTTTTTTCCAGTAAATCCAACAACCCGTTAGAGCAAGCAGCAAAAGACCAAGCGTTGTAGAAATAAGAAATGTTTTTTGAACTGTTTTGCCCAACCCATCTTCCAGGTAATGATGCATATGCAGGTTGCTAAAACTAAAACGTTCCGCCTTGTCGTATGAATTTGTTATTGCAGAAAGACGCCCTGTCGACGTTTCAACACAATAATTCTTCCTGCCAAAGGCTACTTCAATTACAGGCAAGCGTTTATTCATCATGCTGTAGCTGTTGGTGAATTTGTTCAGGCATTTGCTATGTGTGATAGTGTGGTTAGATCTGTCGGAAAACTGGCAGGCGAGATAACAACCGTATTTAGTATCTCCATCCTGTAAAACTTCGAATGTTTTTGTGTTGATATACCTTTTTTGTTTTTCTTTTCCGTTTGATACATAAATCTGCCAAAAGTTTTCGTCATTCATTTTCACGATGGAAGCATTGGTAAGTTTTTCGTTCGGCTTTGTAAATTTTGCAAGATCAGAAAAAGAAAAATTTACTTCGGCAGGAGAAAACTGTGAACGGTCTGCAGCAATTTCCTTCTCTGATTTTTCTGAAAACTTATGAAATGCATGCCATGCACCGCTGATACCATACAATGCTGTGGTGACTATAAAAACATTTCCCAATGTTCTATGCCAGGATTTACCTGAACTGCCGGCTTTCTTTCTACCGATAATGTTGTAAACGTAAAATCCAAGGATAGACGTTATAAAACACATCAGTGAAAAAATGCCAAGGATAGCATTTTTTGTCATTCCTAATCCGTCTAAAAAACTCCATGTATGAGCAATGGCAAAGAAATTTATAAACCATGCTTTTCTTTTGTCGACAGCAGTTGCCAGCCTGTCTGTTGATGTTTCAATGTACAAGCGGATGTTGTCTTTTCTGTCAAAGCTTACTTTGTAAACGGGCAATAATACGTTTGAACTTTTGTATTCTTTATCAAACTCTTTTACTAATGCTACTGAAGTGATTTTTGTTTTTGTGTAAGATTTCTTTTCGGTAAACATCATTGCCACCGAGCCAATGTCTGCAGTCATTTGATGGCCTTGTGCTTTTTGCTTCTTATCAGTTATAGGCTCAGACAAATAGCGTTGCGCTAAATAAGAAGCATATAATGGATCTCCATTTCTTAGCAGCATTCCATCAACACAACTAAAATAAGTCAGGGTATCATTGTCATTGTGCTGGATTTGATAATAATAACTGCTATCCAGTTTTATAATGCGAAAGTTATGGAATGAAGAGATCTTATTATGTCTCAATGCCTGCTGAAGCGAAACATGAATTTTAGTTGTGTCAATCGCTGCCGTGGGCAGAAACTGGTTTCTTACATCAGGCTTGAACGAATTCATAACCGGGTGAAGAAATCCACTCAAAGACCACAACAAAATTGGAAGTGCAGCTATTAAACTAGTGATGCGATGCCAGAGGTAAACATTTCTGCGGATATATTTTTTGACCGACATGATTATTTTTTAAGCAGTTGACCTAAATCGTATGAAATGCCAAGATTGAAACTTCTTGGTTCGGCAAGTGTGTAGCTGTACGAGGTGCTCTTTGTTGAAATGTATGAATAGTAGTTATTGGTAACGTTCAGTACATTCAACCAAATTTCAAATCCATTGTATTGGTAGCCGGCACGAAGAGTCAAAACATTATAGCCTTTGTACTTTGCAGTATTCTTTGGATCCATATAATAGCTTCCCACTTTCTGCCATTCCGCACCAACCCGCAAACCTTTTACAAAAGACGGTTTATACCAAACTTCTGCATTGTGAATCCAATGCGGTGCATTGTTCATCTCATTGCCGTTGTAGTTATTACCCTTTTCAACAAATGCATCAAACTTATGAACGCTGTATGCGCCGCTAAAACGAACTGTTATTTCTGTCACAGGGCTGGCATTTAATCCAAACTCAATTCCTTTGTGAGAAGTTTTTCCTGCATTCCTGTTTTCAGTTGAGCCATCATCAAGTTTCACGGAGATAATTTCATTGGTCCCATTCAATTTATATGCACTCGCATCTACACTTAATTTGTTTCGAACAATTTCCATCCAGCCTCCAACTTCATAGTTATAAAAAACAGAAGGGCTGATGTTTGGGACTTTTACTCCAGTATACATCTCTGTAACCTGCGGTGGAACAAAACCTTCGCTGTAATTGGCATAGAAGCCCGTTTTGTTTGAAACATTGTAAGTGAAACCAATTTTCGAGCTTAATTTCTTAAACTGATTCGTAGTATCAGGTGATCCGCTAAATGCTGAAGGTTTTAAATGATTATCGAAGTTGTAATCGAAAAGATCGTAACGCAATGATGCCACTACTCTCAATTTGTTAACAGGGCTGAATTCAAAATTTGCAAAGGCAGCATAATTATTGATCTTAGTTGCATAATCAGTTAATGTGCTGTCCGTTTTCTGGTAGCCCACATATTTTCTTGCAACCGTGTCTTTCTTAATGCGGATGTAATCTGCATTATAAGTTGAAGGACTTAAGTCAACGCTTACACCGCCAATGATGTTTGCATTCTTCCATGTTAGATTCTGTTTGTGCTGCGCAATGAATGCATAGCTATTGAAACTGCTGGCATTGATTTCACCATGAGCAAGTTCTTTTTGTCCGACCCATCTGCCGTTTACTTTTTTGTAATCGTCTTTTATGCGGTAAGCCGGGTTCTGTCCAATTGTGTTATCACGATAAACCAGTGAAACTGTTGTTCTGCTGTTATCACTCCAAGTATGAGTTAACGTAGAACGGTAACGGAAGGCATTAACACTTCTGTAAGTGAAAGTTTGAGGGTTAACAAAAGTTCTTGTTGCAAACATGGTGCTGTCAACACCACTTGGCATATCACTATAGTAATTCAGCCATGTAGCGCTGTTTGATAAAGTTGTTTTATCACTAAAACGATAGTCAATTCTTCCAGTCAATGTTGCCTTATGAAAATCTGAATATTCCATGAAGCTGTTTCTTTTATCGGCATAATAACCACTCAATGCAAAGCCCCATTTGCTTTTAGAAAAGCTTGATTGCAGGTCGGCTCTTTTATAGCCAACATTATTTCGCTGTGCTGAAAGTTTTAAAACAGGGACTGAAGTTGGCGCAATAGTGATAAAGTTTACCACACCACCTATGGCTTCACTGCCATAAAGTGATGACGATGGTCCCTTGATTACTTCGATGTTTTTCACTGCCGCCATATTCATTTCAAGCAAAGCATTGTGATTGTACAAACCTGTTGTACGGACGGGAATTCCATCTTCCAAATACAAGAACAAACTTTTTGTAGTCATGGGCTGGCGAATGCTCATTTGGTGTTGTTCATTACCAAGATTCACCATATTCACACCGCTTACCTTGTTAAGGAGTTGGTCAACTGTAGTTGCCTTTGTTTCCTGTATGGTTTTGGTATTGATTTGACTTATAGCAACCGGGGCTTGTGAACGTTTTACAGTTTCACCGCGACTGGCGGAAACAACTACTTCATTCATTAGTGAAGATGATGGAACTAAGGCAATGGTCTTGCCAATATTTGCAATGGCAAGGTTTTGTGCAGTGTAACCGATGAAAGAAACTGAAACATTTTTGCAATCGGGTTTACAGTTGATAAGGAATTCACCTGCGGAATTTGTAATACATCCGCAATGGCAATCAGTATCTGTACAACGAACAGAGGCGCCGTAAACCGGTTCTTTCGTTGTTGCGTCAATAATTTTTCCTTTTATAGTTGTTTGAGCCTGGCTAATAAAACCTGTGATTATAAACATCCATGTAACTGCCAGATGTTTTGCAGTCGTCATAATTAAATGTTTTGCGTTTCAAAAAAGTATACAAGATTAGCATGCGTCCAATGGGATAAACACAGTGGAAGACATGAAACGTAAAAAATGAAGCATGAATTGATCAGGCCAATGCAGGCGGGTGAAAAATAGAAACGGTTGGGGAGATATGTTTTAATATAGGTCTGTCTTCGCTATAAGAGAGAGTGATATAGGAAACAGCAGGTGGTACTGGTGTATTCATTTCAGCACTGAACACCAATTCCTGTAATCTAATTTTAGAAGAGTTGTTATTTGTAGAGTTCTGATTTTCCTCTTCCGCCAGCTTTTTCATCATCTGGCACTTTCCATTACAATGCATTTTAGGTCTTGCCTTATTGACGCAAAGATTTTTGGCAATGAAGTCCTTGTTCAAATTATACTCGATAACCACAAAGCATTTGCCGAAGCTTTGGGCGAGCAAAAGAAACATGAGCAGCGGAACAAGTATAAATTTCATTTGAGACGCAAAGATCTCTTATAAAAAATTAGCGAGGAAGATTTTTGGTCAGTAAAAACTATGATTTTGGTCAGCCGTGTCTTAAATAATTTTCTTAACAATGTTTTTGATTTATTAGTGCAAAAAGCAAGAGGTGGGTTAGCTCTTGCTTTTTGCTGGTGATATTTCAAACCTCTTACTTGCTTTTCTTTCGAGTTAGTAAAGCAGTAATAACGGCTATTGTAAGGACCTTTGTAGCCATTCTTGTAATGAATTTGGTGCGATTATGTTTCCATTCAGCACGCCATCCAAATTCTTCAACGAAGTTGGGGAGTTTCCCATGCCCGAGATCCGTTACGATTCCCTGCACCACATCAACCCGGTCCGCAAGAATGAGCCCCATCCAGTGAGCAGCAGTTGCTTCACTGTACTTGAAAGCCCATCTACGTATAACTCCACTAACACCTGACGGTGGTGTAGACGTTCCGAACACTCTGGTTACACTCGGACGCTCAATAGAACGAAGAACTTCCATGTTAACTGGTTGCTGCGGTGCTTTCTCATAATGGATCCTTTGGTAATCCGAACCATCGCGACGTTTCATTGGATAAGTAGGATCATTTTCAGGATCAGCGTCCATTCCCCAACCAGGTATATGATCCTTAGGTTCATTAGCTATTTTTCTGTCCATTTCCGGATCAATCACTTTTTCCATAATAAAAAGTTTAAGCTGCTCTTGGTGGTACGAGCAATGGTTTAATAATATTGTCAAGTTTCGATGAAAACATGCGATACGCATCAGAAACATACTCCAACGGAATACGGTGTGAGATAAGTCCTTTTGGATTTAGTCGCCCTGCCATTACGTGGTCGATTAGTTTTGGCAGCAAACGTTTTACCGAAGCCTGGTTA
>DATMIF010000041.1:0-3920 GCA_035554655.1 Flavisolibacter sp. | reverse complement strand
GGGTTGACTGAGCTGACGTTTCTTTTTTTACTTCAGTGTTAGCAAGGAATGATGTTTCAGCGGCTGCAGGTTCAGATCCCTCCTTTATTTCTGCAGGAAGAACTTTGTCCGTTTGTACCTCCTTATTTGTGTTTTGGTTTTCTTGCAAGTTGGTGGCTTGATTTAGGAAGATAGTGAAAAGATCGGTTGAACGAGTGATGATAAAAAACCAAGTTGTAAACTCAGAAGCTATAATAGAAGACTATAGATAGCTAAGGTAGCTCGTCGAAGTAGCGGAAACTTACCTGCATAAACTTTGGATTTATTGGAACGAACCTTTCCTGCTAAATATGTTATCAAAAGATTCTGAAAACTCTTGCTATCAGTTGCTAACTTCAAAACTTAATGGATATTCTTACTTCTCAAGGAAAGTTTATCATTCGTGAAGCAACGCATGCCGATCTGCAGCAACTTGTACATGTGCATGTAACATCATGGAACGCCACCTATCCAAATTATCATCCTAAGCCGACCCCTGAAGTAAGGACAATGCAATGGCAAAATAGATTTAACAGAGAGGAAAAGAACTGGTTTTGCTATTTAGCACAACATGAAAGAGGAGAGATCGCGGGTTTCGCTACCGGTAATGATTTTTATGATGCCAATCTTCCGTACAAAGGAACGCTGAGTAAGATACACTTTCTGAAAAAGTACCAGCGTCTTGGATTGGGACGCATGCTTGTTGCAAAGGTTGCAGAACGGTTACTACAATCCGGAATTCATTCTATGATCCTTTTTGCCGATCCCGGTAATCCTAATATTCTTTTTTATGAACGATTGGGAGGTGAAAGACTGCTGGATGAAAAAGGAGAGTTTCATGGAGCTTATGGATGGAAGGAGATTCAGTCTCTGTTGAAATAATTGAAAAGATTGATAGCAAGAATTGTTTTAACCGGCTGAGTCGAAGACCTGGCCACCATCGTAAATAATGGAAAACTAGGGATGGCTTACGTTCAACTTTAATTGCGAAAAGAAAGAGGATTCGTCAACTTCCTTTACCACTCCGGGTTGTAGGTTCTCTAGTTCCATATCTTCAATTGAAGTTCGTATTAAACGCATGCAACGATGGCGTATAGCTGCAACCATTTTACGCACCTGCCGAAACTTTCCTTCTGTAATGGTAATGCTAAGCCATGTATTTTCAATATAATGCGGAAACGGCCGGGGTGAAGGAAAAAGTGATGGTTCAACTACATGCACTTCACAGGGAGGTGTGGTATAATACTCTTTATCGCTGATTCGGATGGATACGCCGTTTCGCAATTGTGCCAGGCTATTTTCATTCACTATGTGTTTTACCTGCACCAGGTAGGTTCGTTTATGCGGTACAGGACCTTGAAAGAGCAAGGCGGTTATTTTTTTATTCGTAGTAAGTAATAAAAGCCCTTCCGAATATTTATCCAGTCGTCCTATAGCGTGTGTGCCTTTTGGAAAAGGAAATGAAAGATCGCCAAGCAAGGGCCCTGCGTGTGGGCTGATAAATTGTGATTCCATTCCGTAAGGTTTGTGAAGCATAAAATAGCGATAGGGTGCATGCATAAAGCAATGTAAGGAAAGAAGGGTTTAAAAGGATCTTTATTCTGTTGCCGGCAAGTTAGTAGCTTGATGGGGTTAGTAAAAAGATCGACTGAACTAGTGATAATAAAAATCCTGATTTGCAAGCCTGCGATAGCACTAAGGATTAATTAAGCCTATTGATAGCCTTGATGTGTGTACTTCCGTTTTATTCGTTTTCCAAATGATACTGTTTTTGAATTTGCTGCAACAATAAGGCTGCCTTTTTTTTACCTTCTTTAAACAGGTAGGTGTGATATCGTGATATAAGCTGGAAAGTGTATAGCTCGTTATAATATTCGTCGATTGTTCGCTTATCTGTCGTTAACAATGTTCCATTCCTTATTTCTTTTCTTGCATTTAATAACAACAATAATGATGTGTTTTCATTTAACTAATCGTAGTCAGATTGATTTCCATTAAATTGGGAGAAGTCAAAGATTTTAGATTCCATTTTTTTGCCTCCATCATAAACTCTTTTATATCTGCTTCCTGTCTTAAAATATATTTCATATCTAAATTGAAAGCCATCATTGAATTTGCAATTTCTCTATTCCTCACCAGGCGAAAACCTACTGAACTTTTTAATTCCTGTATGGTTTTGTCAACTGCATCCTGGGCTACGGATGTTTTGGGTGAGACAGAAGAAGCAATGGTATTGGATCTCCTGACACGAGCCTATTTTATTTTGACGGATCTGAGTTGCAGACTTAGGTCCGCATCGTGAATGATGGAGACTACGAGTAGCTTGTGAAACAATCTTTCTCTAGTGGTGATTTATTTCCGCTTGTAGGCAGGAATACTGTTTATTTCCCGCTGACTATAGAATCAAAATCATAACCGGCTCTTGCCAGTGAACGTCTTGCCGCTTCCTTTGCGAACGAAGATGCATTGGGAGGATGAACAGGAACCTCTGAAACTTTTGATAGCTTATCTAAAAGGGCCTGTGTCTCACTTTGTGTGAGTGAAGCACATATATCGTACATACCACCCGGTTCTTCTTCTGCCCGGTCGTGCCTGTCCAAAATATACCAAATCACTTTTATCAACGATTCATCCGGCGGCAGAACCAATAAAGATGTAATGGCTGCATGATCGAGCCGTAGTTTTGCAGCTAAAGGCAGCGGTACACCATCATTAGCTTTTTGTGCTGCCGGAAAAAGAATTTTTTCCTCCATCTTAATATGTTTCAACAACCCTGTGCGGAATGCATTATAGTGTTCCATCTGTACATCGCCGCTATTGTCAGTTGCGTTTTTTAAGAAAGCTTCCAGTCGGCGATGGTCATTCGTAAAGAATTGATGGAGTAGTGTATTCATAGTTCTTCAAAGATAGATGATCTTACTTCGGTGCTATTTTTAGCGAAGCCAAGGATAGCCTGAGGTATTGATGAATGATTAAGTATTTGTTTTAACGGACCTTGGGGCTTAAATATTTATTCCAAATGATATTCTTCTCTTAGCAGTTTCAATACTCTTGTATTGAGTTCCATATAATTTTGAAAATGAATTTTTCTTGTAGAAGTCAGTGCGGCGCCGGCATAAAATTGCAAAATGTTGATAAGCCGTTCCTTGTCAATTTTCTCAATTGATTTCAAATGAAAAGGAACAGTGCGGTTATCATTTTCATATTCCGTAAGAGCAGTAAAAATATCCAGTTTCCTGTGTTGTGTCAGTTCAGCTTCAAAATCAAAATCGTAGTGATCGATTATAATGGGGTTGATGTATTGCAACCTGGTTTGGTTTTCCAACTCCTGCCTGTCTTTAATATTATTAATGGCAACAGAGAGGTCGCCTATGCCTTTTTGCAACTCTTCATTTTTAAAATAGCGAAGAGAACCGGAGTTTTTTAATTGCTCCAATATAACTGTTTTAGGCTCGAATACACTCGGTGTTCTAAAGTATATGCCATAGATGAAATTCAGCACAAAGGTTTTGGACACGTCTTTGGTAAGGCTGCTGTCTTTCAGATATTTTGCCAGATCAATAAGTGCATTTTCCTGCTTTATGCGGTTGGCAACTTTTTTCGAAGCAACAATCGAATCATTTCTCACTTCTTCAAAGAAATTTTTGGCAAGTTCTTTTGCATGATTGGTTTCAGCAATGTGCTCACGGATGTTTTCAGCAACAAAACCTAAAAACACAGCAAGGAATAACATGAAGAATTCAAGCAGGTATTCGTTCCACTTCTTTTTGTGCATCACATGATGTGGGTGTTTGTGCACTTCCATTGATTCGGTTTGAGATTGATGATTTGTAGTTTCAGGTTCTGTGTATGGGATTTGAGGTTGGGTTGACTGAGCTGACGTTTCTTTTTTTACTTCAGTG
>DATMIF010000040.1:0-16564 GCA_035554655.1 Flavisolibacter sp. | reverse complement strand
CGGAGAAGTTTGGTAATGATCCTGAAAATCCAACAGGAGATACTGTAAAGATCAAAGAGTAATTTTTTTTGAAATAGTTTTAGCAAGCTTGTGACTTCACAAGCTTTTTCTTTTATAGGAAGGTCACTCATCCAAAAAAATATCCTTCATTAACTTTTGCTGTGGATTCACAGCATATTTTTCAAAATCATTAATGCCTTCCTGTTTCAACACATCTTCATCAATAAAAAAATTACCTGTACACTCTGTCGATGGCCTTCGCAAAATATGATAGGCTGCTTCAGCTACAATTTCCGGAGTGCGGCTCATTTGCATTAAAAAATCGCCACCTAATAAATTTTGTACCGCGGCAGTTGCAATAGTGGTCTTAGGCCACAAAGCATTTGCTGCAATTTTATGTGGTTTTAATTCTTCAGCCAATCCTGAAACAATCATACTCATTCCATACTTGGCAATGGTGTAAGCTAAATGTTGTGCAAGCCATTTTGGATTTAAATTAATTGGCGGAGATAAATTAAGGATATGTGCATTGGTTGCTTTTTTCAAATGAGGAATACAAGACCTGCACATAAAAAATGTTCCTCTTATTTCAATGTCCATCATCAAATCAAAACGCTTGGGTTCTGTTTGCTCGGTGGGTGTTAAGCTGATAGCGCTTGCATTGTTGATTAAAATATCGATGCCGCCAAAGCTTTCTACAGTTTTGTTCACTGCATTTTCAATTTGTTCTTCGTTGCGTATATCGCACTGAAGTGGTAACGCTTTTACTCCAAGCTTCTCTATTTCTTCTGCAGCGGTGAAGATGGTTCCATCCAGTTTTGGATGGGGTTCTGTGGTTTTTGCAGCAATTGCAATGTTAGCGCCTTCTTTTGCCAATCGTAAAGCAATGGCTTTACCAATGCCACGACTTCCACCGGTAATTAAAACTGTTTTGTTTTGAAAAGGCATAAGCAGTTAGTTGAATTTTAGTATTCAGCCTGTCTGGGTTTTGTTTGCATGATATCATCAATTCTTTGCAATACTTCAGCACTTAATTTCGGTAACACATCCAAAGCTTTTAAATTTTCTGTTAGTTGCTCTTTTTTTGTTGCGCCTAAAATTGCTGTTGTTACATTTTTATTGCTGATACACCATGCAATAGATAATGTTGCGGTGGATGTTCCCAATTCGCTGGCAACTTCTCCAAGTTTTTTAACCTTCGATAGTTTGTCATCTACCATCCACTGATTTTTTAGCCAATCAAATCCTTCCAATGCAAAGCGACTGCCGTCAGGAATGCCATTATTGTATTTGCCCGTTAATAATCCCGAGGCAAGTGGACTCCATATGGTTGTTCCCATTCCAATTGTTCTAAAAATATCAAGGAACTCATATTCCAGCTTATTTCTTTCAAGCAAATTGTATTGAGGCTGTTCAACTGATGGACCGATCAATCCAAATTGTGCAGCGGCACGATGTGCTTCCATAATTTCGGCGGCGCTCCACTCGCTTGTTCCCCAGTATAAAATTTTCCCCTGCTGAATTAATAGATTCATTGTCCAAACCACCTCTTCAATGGGCACATTTTTATCGGGACGATGACAGAAATAAATATCGAGGTAATCAACCTGCAAGCGTTGTAGTGCTTCATGACAAGCCTCTGTCAAATGCTTTCTGCTTAAACCAGTTTGATTGGGTTTGTTTTCTTTTGCACGCCATCCAAAAAATGCTTTGCTGCTAACGCAGTAAGAGGTGCGGTCCCAGTTTTTCTTCTTCAACACTCTGCCCATCAACTTTTCACTTTCGCCTCGTGCATACACTTCTGCGTTGTCGAAAAAATTTACGCCGCTGTCGTAGGCTATGCCCATTAACTCGTCTGCAATGCTATCATCAACTTGTTTGTGGAAGGTTACCCAGCTTCCGTAAGATAGAACGCTGAGCTGAAGTCCTGTTTTTCCCATTCTCCTGTAATCCATAATGCTAAGTTTAAAAGTTTACGGTTGATTGAAGGTATTGAGAAAAGAAGAAACTAAAATTGAAGAGTTGACATGAAACGAGTTGCGCTGCAATTGTGATTTGTTGCAGAAGAGATGAATAAAAGAAAAGGACTGTTACGAAATGAATGACTGGACAATGCTCAATAAAGTTCTGAACGCACAAGTGAGTGACACAATAGGCGATGATAGTAGCAATGAAGCATAGTGCCTAATTATTTTTATTTCACTATGGCACTGAACAAAGTTTCCATTTACATTTACGTTCATGCCATCACCTCTTGCGAGAAAATTAAAACCAATACAGTTAGCTGCTGTCATCTTTCTCACCGTTTCGGGAGGACCGTATGGCCTGGAGCCATTGTTAAACCAGGTAGGTTCCAACGCATCGCTGATGTTGTTAATGATAACGCCATTGTTGTGGGACGTGCCAACGATTTTTACCATATTGGAATTGAATAGCATGATGCCGGTAACAGGTGGCTATTATCAATGGGTGAAAAGAGCGTTGGGTTTGCGATGGGCATGTTATGAAGGATGGTGGACGTGGCTTTACACTTTTGCAGACCTGGCGATTTACCCTGTGATGTTTGTGCAGTATCTATCTTTCTTTTTTCCGGAAGCGGAAGTTTATAAAATACCAATTTGTCTTGTTATTATCTGGATTTCGGCAGGCGTGAATATTTTAGGAATTGTGCCTGTTGGAAAAATATCAATCGTGTTAAGTGTTTTGGTGCTCATTCCATTTTTGATTTTGTTTGGATGGTCATTTGGTCAACATCATGGCCAGATTGTTTTTCCAACACCGTCGTTTCAACATTCTTCTTTTTCGGCAGTGGGCTTGGGATTGTACACGGTGATGTGGAATTTTATTGGCTGGGATAATGTTACCACTTACGCGGATGAAGTGAAGAAGCCAGTGAAGACTTATTTGGTTTCGATAGCCATTGCATTTGGAGCGGTTTTCAGCATTTATTTTATTGCGATACTGATTGCCATTAACTCCGGCATTGCACCTGCCAGTTTAGAAGAGAATGGATTTCCATCGGCAGCTGTTTTAATTGGCGGAAATGTTTTAGGAACTATCGTTGCGCTAGGTGGAATGGCAAGTGCATTGGGATTGTTTTCTGCCGTGCTGCTTTCAGTGTCTCGTATTCCTGAAGTAATGTCGGAAGACAAATTGCTTCCTTCAAAATTGAAAGCCTTGCACCCAAAATTTAAAAGCCCGTATGTTTCTATTATTTGTTGTTCGGTTGTAGTAAGCGGGATGGTGTTTTGGGATTTTGGTGAATTACTAATTATTGACATTACACTTTATGGGGCAGCGTTGTTTTTAGAATACGTTGCTTTGATACGATTGAGAAAGATTGCGGCAAATGATCACAGGCCATTTAAAATTCCTTTGAAAACCACTGGTTTAATACTGATGGCAGCCTTGCCTCTGTCGGTTTATGTGATTGCGATGATAGGTTCTTTTTTAAATTCGGATAAAGCATTAGTGCCTGCCGTATTTGCAATCGTAGTTTTAATCAGCGCTGAAGGCGTTTGGCAACTGGTGAAGTGGAGGAATAGAAGAAAACTGCTTTTATAAAAATCTTTTGATGAGGTTTATGATCAATGTAAGTAAAAGGCTAATCAATATCATTGTTGTAATTGGAAAATAGAATCTGAAGTTTTCTTTTTCAACTCTAATATCGCCTGGCAGTCTTCCTATCCAATGAAGTTTATCGTGAAAAAAGTAAATCATCAATCCAACTACAATGATGATGATGCCAAATCCAATGATATATTTCCCAGTGTTCTGATCCACTTTGCAATTTACAAACAGTTG
The DNA here is from genome assembly GCA_035554655.1 of Flavisolibacter sp. Classification (GTDB taxonomy): domain Bacteria; phylum Bacteroidota; class Bacteroidia; order Chitinophagales; family Chitinophagaceae; genus Flavisolibacter. The sequence goes on along the minus strand of DATMIF010000040.1, from coordinate 12,760 downwards.
CCCGTAGAGGAGTACATTTGTGCACACAGGTTTTACAATAGTGCATGAAAAGAAAATTACTTTACATCGTTAACCCGATCTCTGGTACAAGAAGCAAATCATCGCTACGGGAAATCATCAAGGAAAAGACTACGGCTGCAGAGTTTGAATTTACGATTTATCCTTCTGTTGAGAGTGGAGATTATTCTTTTCTCTTTCCCATAATCAAAGAACAAAACTTTACGGATGTCATTATCGCCGGTGGCGATGGCACTATTAACCAGGTTGTAAACAGTTTAAGAAAACTGAAAGTTCAGTTTGGAATTATTCCTTGTGGGTCGGGGAATGGTTTGGCTTTTAGTGCAGGCATTCCAAAAAATTCGGAGAAGGCTTTACAAATTATTTTTAAAGGGAAGAGCGAGTGGTGCGATGCTTTTTTGATCAACGAGACTTTTGCTTGTATGCTTGTTGGTTTAGGACTAGACGCACAAGTGGCGCATGATTTTGCTAACGATCCAAAAAGAGGGCTAACGACCTACATCAAAAAAACTGTTGCCAACTTTTTTACAGCCAAAACTTATTCCATTGTTTTAACGACAAACGGCAAGAAAATGAAAACGGATGCTTTGTTTGTCAGCATTGCCAACAGTAATCAATTTGGTAATCACTTTACCATTGCACCAAAAGCGAGTTTGAATGATGGCTTGCTGGACATAGTAGTAATGACAAAGCAAAATAAATTGGTTGCACTGCTACAAGCTTTTCGCCAGGTTAGCGGCTACAATAAGCTTCAAAGGGTGGAAGTGATTGATGAAAAAGCAAGCATGCTTTATTTTCAAACAGATGAAATTAAAATTCATAATCCTCAACTTGCACCAATACATATTGATGGTGATCCAGTGGAAACGGCAAAAGAATTTAATGTGGAGATATTGAAAGATGCTTTTCGTTTGATCTATCCTTAGTGTTCATTAACTGCAAAATTTTTTGAAACCCTTCCTGGTTGTGCTTTGAATTTAAGGAAGCGGCTATATCCTGCTTTTCTCTTTCCGATAAATGAAAACTCAATGCAGCCTTATTTTCTTCGCTTCGTGGAATATATTGAAATGACACTTTATGGATAGGATAGCCGCTATTGCTTAAGAAATAGTTCTGCATATCGCCCTGAAAGTAATCCATCATTTTGTACCAATTATGCTGCAGCAAAAAGAAAGGCTTTGTTGAATTTCCTGTAAGATTATCATATTCATAAGGGTTTTCCCAGCCACCGTCCATACGATCGCGTATCTGAATCATCAGCACACCACTTGTATTTTCTTCGATCCATTTTTGCATGTGTGATAAAAAGCGAAGTGAATTTTCAACGCCGTAATTATCTCTTAATCCGCCATCCATTACATCAATTACAGGTTTCGAAGGCATCCAAACGTTTGGAAGAACGATTGGAAATGTTGCATTCATTCGAAGAACACTTAGCAATCTTAAGTTATAGGGGTCTTGTTTTGCAAAAAAAGTTGAGTAATCAACTGCATCAACTGCAGAAGCTTCAATTGAATCTGATGGTGACTGCATCATGAAGCGCAAATGCTGTGTGCTTAACAACAGCATCTTCCCATCCCTGGTAATTACAGTATGATAAAACATCAGCGGAATATTCGCTGCTGCTTCGTCATCCTTGTAATCTTTCAACCGTTTATTTAAGATGCCGCCGGTATTTTCGTTCAGGGCAGATTCAAAAGCATAACCACGGTCACGTAAATATTTATAAGGACCTACCGAAAATTTTTGCTCTGGCGCAAACAGGTCCCTTGCAATAAATGAGGTGAATGTCGGGTTCAATAAATCTTCTGCTATGTCGTCAACATATTGCTGCGCATGCAGGTTGATATTCTGTCCGTGCAATTTTTCACGATACAATTCCCTGAAATAAGATGCGCCGATCATTCCTCCTGAAGCACCTGTAATTAAAAAAGTTTTCTTCATCATTTGCCCGCCGGAAATGCTGTCCAGTCTTTGCAAAACATTCATGGTAAAGGTTGCGCTTCTTGTGCCTCCACCGCTTGTGGTCATTACAACAAGTAAAGGTTTATCCTCGCCCTGTTTTTGTTTCCACCTGCCAAGAATCGCTTGCATATTCTGCTTGTCCCTTTTGCTTGAATCTGCATTTGCCAATATTTCCAACGAATGTTGAGAGTATTCCGGTTGTTCGTTCTTATTGGTATAATTTAATCCGTACGCTTTGTTACGAGGATCAATCCATTCAATACGGTATAAAAAATTAAGTATGAAAACAAAGAAGAGAAATGCAGGAACGCTCCAGCTTTGAAAGAAATAAACTACGGCCCCACAAACTCCGATCAATATGGCAAAGAACAAGGTGATGCTTGCACCCGCAGGCAATTGAAAAAACCTGGAGTCGAGAAAGAAACCAATAAGAATCAAAAACACATAAGCAATCACTAAACTAAATACCGCCGCCAGGTGGTGCTGCTTAAAAATTTTTTCCATCAAATTTTTAGAGTAATGCGATACGTCACGGCATTTGCGAATACGAAAAAAAGAATCGAGAAACCATTCGGAATAGATCAATGATTTAATGGTTGCCGGATGTGGTTCAGGCTGAAAATGATAGATGACATTCTTGGCACTTTTAAATGCCGGTTGCAACCTTCTGAGAATTGCTTTGTCAGCACGGAAAAAATAAAAGAAAGAAATGGAAAGCACCAGCAAAAGACCTGCAAGAAATCCCACTGTTAAGAAAATGATTTCTACATTATTGATCAACTCTTTGTAATGCGTGAACTCATAAGCCCTTATCAAATAAAAAATAAGAAAGGCCAACGGTATGGGACTATTATTGATGCAATATTTTAAGAAAGGATATTGCGTTGCTGCTAAAAAAGTAAAGTGCTTACTAAACAAAATAAATGTCGTGATATTCCAACACATAATAAAAACGCCAATTGACATTCCCATTATCGCAAAACTTATGGAAGTGACATTGCCCAAGTATTCCGGTGCTAAAAACAAAGCGTCCGCACCAAAGCTTTTCATGAAGCCACTGTTTACAACACTAAACATCAAAAACCAAAAGATCAACAGTACCTGGTATTTACGGAAATGCAGGAAGATGAGCTGTACGGGTAAGGAATAAAATATACCTCTTAAATAGGTTCCTAAAGGCGCTTTCATGTATCTCTAAAATACTACTAAATCGCCGTTGCTTCAACAGTGTTTTTTGTTTTAGCTTTTTGTTTGCCCTGCAGAAAATATAATCCGGCAAAAAGTGAGAGCAATAATAAAATAGCAACCAATTGATGCATTTGCGCCATCCATTCGAATACATTCCATTTTGCAGGACGAATCCAAACGCTGGTAAGGACAGTAAGCACACCAAGCGCAACTTGAAGCAGAACAAAAATTAAAGGAACCCATCTTGCTTTTTTAAAAGCAGGAGAAGCCTCGGTTTTAAAAGCTCTCACAATCCAAATAAGAATCAATATTACTAATAGGTATGCAATGGATCGGTGAATGAATTGGATTACGATGGGGTTATCAATCATACCAATCAATCCCTGGTTAAAAACATATGCAGGAACGAAACTTCCATTGATATCAGGCCATGTTGGCGCTGAAGAAGCACCTCTATGACCTGCAAGCAAAGCACCAAAACTGAGTTGAATAAAAAGAACAACAATGATGACCCAGGTAAAATTTTTCAGGCTATTGTTTACAAGTAAACTTTCTTTCTTAACCTTCAATTGCAATCCAAACCAAAATGCATAACTGATCAAAATGCAGGCAAGAACAAAATGCATCATGAGTTTTGTTGGTCTTACATAAATGGCGTCGCCTGTTAATCCGCTTGCTACCATTATCCAACCTACCGCACCTTGCAATGCCCCCATTAGAAATAAAATGAGGAGAGGCTTGACCATTTCAGGTCGAAATCTTTTTTGAATCAGGAATACAATAAATGGAATTAAGAATACAACACCGATCAGCCTCCCCCACAACCGATGAAACCATTCCCAAAAGAAAATGAATTTGAAATCGTGAAGTGTAAAGCTAAAATTCAATAAGCGATATTGAGGCGTCTGCTGATATTTATGAAATTCATTCAGCCATTGCTGTTCGTTTAATGGAGGCAAAGAGCCTGTTATTACATCCCATTCTGTTATTGATAATCCTGAACCAGTTAACCGTGTAATTCCGCCTAGAAGAATTTGAATGATAAGCATGGCCACACCAATCATGATCCAATTGGCAACTGCCTTATCTGATCCCTTTTGTAACTTTTCAAAATTTAGTTCGTTCATTGCGCCGCAAAGGTATGCCAGGCAGAGTTTGGGAAAAGTGTCAAACAAAGTATTAAAAAAATATTTGGATGGAGATTATACTATTTCGTAGCTTTTATAGACAATTCCCTCACTAAAACCTTTGTTATGGAAAATGAAATCAATCTCACAACCAATCGTCGTGCCTTTATTGGTACACTTGCCACAGGAGCTGCTGCTATGACCCTTGGTGGTATTGCAGCTCCAATTCAATCGATGGCTAAAGAAAACCGCCATTTTGCAGATGATGATCCGGATGCATGGTTTAAAAAATTAGATGGGAAGAAACACAAAATTGTTTTTGATGCGACTAACGCTCACGAAGCCATGCCATTTATATGGCCAGCAGTTTTTTCAATGACCAACCAGGCTACAGGTACTGCTGCAAAGGATTTAGGCATTGTAGTTATTCTTCGTCATGAGGCGATTCCGTTTGCATTTGAGGACAAGCTTTGGTCTAAGTACAACTTTGGGCAGGTATTTAAAGCAGGTGAGTTAGGAGGGGCGTTCAAGGCTGCAGATTATAAAACGGCCGCAAACACACGAAATCCATTGTGGCATCCAAAAGACGGCGATTTTCAGGTGCCGGGTTTTGGAAATGTAAACATTGGAATCAATCAGCTACAGGACCAGGGTGTAATGTTTGCGGTTTGCAACGCTGCCATGACGGTTTACAGTGCTGCATTAGCACAAGGAATGAGCATGAAGAAAGAAGATGTTTACAGCGAATGGAAGTCCGGATTGTTACCGGGTGTTCAAATTGTTCCCTCAGGTGTATGGGCTGTGGGCCGTGCACAGGAGCATGGTTGTGCATATTGCTTTGCAGGATGATTGCTTCCAATTTATTTTAAGCCGGTGGTGTTTTGTTTTGCTGAAAATGATGCACTTCCGGCTTTTGCATTTTGTATAGGTTCGAATGGGCCGTACTTGTGTTGCTGCTCTGAAAAATTATCGGTGTAAGGTCCAAAAGGGAAATCAAATGGTTTCTTTGAAGGATTGGACCAATCGTAAGTAAAGCGCTTTTGAGGTCTTGGTTGAGATGCCACATAAGCGGCAACATCCCAGGCTTCTTCGTCTGTCAATTTTGGATTTTTCCATGTAGCTTCCTGGAAGGGCATATTATTTTTTATGAAACCCGCTAAATAAGATAGGCGATACATGCCTGCACTAATGTTATAACTATTTTCTCCCCACAACGGCGGATACGTATAGCTTACGCCATCAACAGACAAAACACCCTGGCCATTTTCGCCATGACAACGCTGGCAATTATTGATGAAAATGATTTTGCCTTTTTGCGGGTCGGCTGCACGGTTTAATAACTGTGGCATTTTTGTTCCAGCGCCTGATGGGCGAATTCCTTTTGGCACATCTTTCCCGATCCACTTTACATAAGCCACCATGGCTCTCATTTCCAAACTCAAACTATCCAATGGTAGTCCGTTCATGCTTCTTTGCATGCATTCGTTCACCCTGAATTCATATGATTCAACTCGCCCACTTCTCTCCCTGTATCTTGGATAATTATTTTTTACTCCAGAAAATGGATTTGCAAAATTTTGCCTGCCTGCATCAATATGGCAATTCTGGCAATTCATTCCGTTGGATAGCTGTGCCACAATTCCTTTTGGTCCCAAGTATGTTGCAGTATTCGCGATTAACTCCTTGCCGTAACGAATCAGGTCGCCGGTGCTATCGTAGGGAATTTCATTGTCATCCGGTGCTATCCATTCATCTCCTTCTTTGTATTCCTGATGCGAAGAATTAACCAACAGCTTGTTTTGTGCAGCAGGCAAAAGGCTGGCAAGAATTAAAATGGTTAAAATAATTCCTATACACACCGGACACCATGTCGATTGCAGAAAACGCATAGCAGAATGGGCTTCTTACTAAGTTAAGAATTTGCCAGCACCTGCCACGCTATTGATGCAAAACAAAATTTTGTTTGCAACCTGTTTTTCAAATTATAAGTCGTTACAAACTGTAAATTCGCAATTAATGCTGCAACCATTCTACGACGAAAAATTTATTGAAGCCGGCTGCGATGAAGCTGGTCGCGGATGCCTTGCAGGGCCGGTGTATGCAGCAGCAGTAATTCTTCCAAAAGACTTTCATCACCCCTTACTCAATGACTCCAAACAATTAACCGAAGAACAACGTTATGAACTTCGCCCTGTCATTGAACAGCAAGCGATAAGCTATGCAGTTGCAAGTCTGGATAATAAGCAAATTGATAAGTACAATATTTTGCGTGCATCCTTTAAAAGCATGCACCTGGCTATCAAACAACTTTCCATTCAGCCGGAATTGTTACTGATCGATGGCAATCGCTTTGCGCGGTATAAAAGAATTCCTCACAAATGTGTTATCCAGGGCGATGGTATTTACGCATCGATTGCAGCAGCAAGTGTTCTTGCAAAAACCTACCGCGATGATTTTATGAAAGCGCTTCATAAAAAGTTTCCGAAATACAACTGGACTCAAAATAAAGGATACGCCACCCGAGAGCACCAGGAGGCATTAGATCAATACGGCCCTTGTAAATTTCATCGTAAAACATTCAGACTCAGCTACAACCAGCCGGAACTTTTTGAATCATAAACCAGCATTAAACCTAAGCAGCGTTTTCCCGTCTTAAACTTGTCTTTTTCATGTGCTGTTCCCTTTTAAAAGGGATTTACTGATCTGCCGTAAAAGAATGGTTGAAGGTTAACAGGTCCCGCAGTTATTGCGGGACTTTGTTTTATGGTAAATTAATTGATCCTCCTGTTTGGGTTTGATTATTCAGGTGATAATTCGATATTCTGGTATAGTGTCCACCGCCGCAAGGGCATTTTCCTGATTCGGTTTCAATTTGGGTAAACAGGTATTGTTTATTTACGCTTGGAAGCACAATTTTCCAATCATATGTCGGAGACAAAGCTCTGTATAATGATGAATGATTAACGGTATCTGCAGGAGATACAATATTAATGATAGCAGTGCTGTCGGATATTTGCTGGGTTGCTTTATTGTAACGGATTATATAAACTGTGTCTGCATCAGCTACTCTAAAATTTCCGAATAAAACATTCAATTCCGCATTTTCTTCACAATAAACTTTGCAGCAACCTGAAAAAACAGCAGCTGCCACTACGGCCATTAACAAAACAACTCGTGTTTTCATAAAACAAAATTATTCCCATTCCCCTGCACCTTCTCTTATTACTTCAGCTTCTTCTTTTGTAAAATCAACAATGGTTGAAGGAACGATTCCTCCTATGCCTCCATCAATTACCAGGTCAACAAGGTTGCCGAATTTTTCATGGATAGTTTCAGGATCGGTATACTCCTCCACATATTCGCCGGGTAAGCTTGCACTTAAAATCGGATTTCCTAGTTCCTGAACAATGCATCTTGCGATTTTATTGTCAGGCACACGAATACCAACTGTATCTTTTTTTGTTTTTAAAATTTTCGGTACTTCTTTACTGGCCTGCAAAATGAACGTGTATGGGCCCGGCAAATAATGTTTTAAAGTTCTGTAAACTGGTGTATCCATCTGCCTTGCATAATGACTCAAATCGCTGAGATCATAACACACAAAAGAAAGATTGGCTTTTTCAGGTTGAACATTTTTAATTCGGCAAATACGTTCGATAGCTTTATGCTGATAAATATCACAACCCAATCCGTAAATAGTATCGGTGGGGTAGATGATAATGCCACCGCGTTTTAAAGTGTCGACAACCTGCCTGATTAATCTTAGCTGCGGATCTATAGGATGTATGCGAATAAGCATGGGTTCAATTTACGTCTTGTCTTTTAAGAAACTGTTTTTAGTGAAAATTTGTTGAAGGCCCCTTTCGAAAATTAAATTTGCAGAAACCCTTCGTTATGAAATTGGATGCCATTCCGGTTTTTGAGAATATTGAACCGCAAAAATTCAGGGATGAGTTTTACCATCCGCAAAAGCCTGTTGTTATAAAAGATCTTGCAAAACAATGGCCAGCTTATACTAAATGGAGCTGGGCATATTTTAAAGAACGGGTTGGTGATAAACGTGTAGCGCTTTATAACAACATAAAAAGTGATGCTTATACTCCGATCAATACCGCAGATGATTATAAAAGCTTTGGCGAGTATATTGACATGATCAGTTGCGGTCCTGCAGGATGGAGAATTTTTTTGTTCAATATTTTTGATCATGCTCCACAGCTAACCCAGGATTTTACCTGGCCTGAACACCTAATGAAAGGCTTTGTAAAAAAATATCCGATGCTGTTTGTTGGCGGTGCAACATCCATTACACACATGCATTTTGACATAGACCTTTCTAACATTTTGCATACACAGTTTGCAGGAAGAAAAAGAGTATTGCTTTTTCCTTTTAATGAACAGCATAAACTCTACCGCAAGCCATGGGAGGTTTTAAGTCTTGCAGACTTTTCAAATTATTATTCGCCCGAAAAAAGTAAGATCGACTTTGATCAGTTTCCTGCCGTAAAATATGCAAAGGGTTGTGAGGTCATTCTGGGGCACGGCGATACCTTATTTATGCCTGCAGGTTACTGGCATCACATGGAATACCTGGACAGTGGCTTTGCAATGAGCCTTCGTGCATTGCAGCCTTCAATTTCCGGCAAATTAAAAGGCGCCTGGAATTTGTTTGGCATGCGTACAATCGATACGATGATGAAAAAAGCGGTTCCAAAGTGGTGGTATGAAAATAAGAAGAAGAAAATTTTCGAGTTGGCTGAAAAAGAGATGCTTGAACATTGATTTGAAGAGATTTAAAATTTACCTGAAACAAAAAAGTCTTCAATTTGAAGACTCCTTTGTTAATTATGAATATTGTATTTTTTCTTTTCAGCTAACTCCAAATCAGGCAATGGTCCATACCTCGTTTCCCTTTAGTAACTTGTCCAGGTCAGCAACCTTTTTTTCCTTAGCAGCATCAATTTGCAACTTCAGCATATCATCGTAGGTTGGGCGGGATGTTTGGTAAAACACACCAAAAGGCCTCGGCAAATGAACCGGCTTTCTTGGATCATCAAACATTCTGGTCAATATCTGTGCTTTGTAAATATCGTTTTCATTATGAACCCACAAATCATCGGCACTGTGCCCTTCATTTAGGCTTACAACAACTGGTGTAAAGCCATCTAACTTAATTCCCTTGTCTTTATTTGCACCAAAAACCAACGGCTGCCCATTTTCCAAAAACAATGCTTCTTCCGCTTTTGTTCCTTTCTCTGTAAAAATTTCAAATGCGCCATCATTGAAGATGTTACAGTTTTGATAGATCTCAAGGAAAGATGCACCATGATGAGCATGTGCTCTTGTTAACATGCTTTGTAGGTGCTTCGGATCTCTGTCCATACTTCTCGCCACAAAAGTCGCATCGGCACCTAAAGCCAATGCTAACGGATTAAACGGATGGTCAATACTTCCAAAAGGGCTTGACTTTGTCACCTTACTTTCTTCCGAAGTCGGAGAGTATTGTCCTTTCGTTAAACCGTAAATCTGGTTATTGAACAACAAAACATTTACATCAAAATTTCTTCTCAGCAAATGAATGGTGTGGTTGCCCCCAATACTTAAACTGTCGCCATCACCGGTAACAATCCAAACACTCAAATCGGGACGGGATGCCTTCAGTCCGCTGGCAATTGCTGTTGCTCTTCCATGAATCGAATGCATTCCATACACGTTCATGTAATAAGGAAAACGGGATGAGCAACCGATACCAGAAATGATCGCAATATTCTCGCGGGGAATACCAAGCGTGGGCATTACTTTTTGAACCTGTGCAAGAATCGAATAATCTCCGCAACCTGGGCACCATCTTACTTCCTGGTCGGTAGCAAAATCTTTTGCAGTTAGTACGGGATTCGTTGGTGTTATTGTTTCCATTTTACTGATTTCGTTTTGAATTTACTAATTCTTCCCAATATTCTGCCGCTCGCCGTGTATGAGGAATAACGATTGTTCCGCCCACAATGTTGGCCACGGCAAAAATTTCATACATTTCTTGTGTAGTAATATTTAGTTCATGGCACTTGCCAAGATGATATTTGATACAATCGTCACATCTTAAAACCATACTGGCAACCAGCCCCAACATTTCTTTAGTCCGTTTGTCCAATGCACCATCTTCGTATGTGTTCGTATCTAAATTCCAAAGGCGTTTCATTACAAGATTATTCTTGCTTAGGATAACCTCGTTCATTTTTTCTCTGTAATCATTAAATTCCTTTACCAGCGCAGACATGGGAAAATGTTTAGCGGCAAAAATAGCAATCGTTGCCCAGCCAATTGTTGCAGAATCGTCAAGGCGGGATTTTTGTATAATTTCAATCAAAATTTTAACACGATATGAAACGAACCAGCTTCGTAACCTTTGGATTCATTTTAATGATTTTTGCCTCCTTTGCCTTTACCGAAGACGATCCGGGCTACAAAAACCTGCAGATACTTCCCAAAGATATTACACACCAACAAATGGACAGCGTTATGCATCACTTTAATGATGCGCTGAATGTAAAATGCAGCTTTTGTCACGTACGAAACGATTCTACCAACAAAATGGATTTTCCCAGCGATGCTAACCCTCATAAAAACAAGGCAAGGGAAATGATGAAGCTCACTGACAAGATAAACGACGATTTTTTTAATTATACAGGCGAAGAGCGTACCATTACCACCCAACTGATGGTAACCTGTTATACCTGTCATCATGGGTCAACTGATCCGGCTGTCAGAGCACCAAAAAAGGAGTTGCCTGGCCAGGGATTGGGTTCGCCTTTTCGTTCTTTAACTGATACAACAAAGCACTAACAGTAGTTTTATGGAAGCAAATTTTGATTTCGGAATGATCGGTATTGGAGTAATGGGAAGCAATCTTTTGCTCAATATGGCCGATCATGGCTTTGCCGTAATTGGATTTGATCTGAAGCAGGAAAGGGCAGATAAATTAGAAGCGGCAGCAAAACAAGGGCAGATTGTAAAAGGAACAACTAAAATAGAAGAAATGGTTGCATCCTTAAAAAGGCCACGAAAGATCATGATGCTCGTGCCTGCTGGTAAACCTGTTGATAATGTGATTGAAAATCTTCTCCCCCATCTTGAAAAAGATGATATCGTAATTGACGGAGGAAATTCCTACTTCAAAGACACCATTAAACGAATCAATTACTTGCAGGATAAAGGCATTCATTTTTTTGGAATGGGCGTTTCAGGTGGCGAACTTGGAGCAAGACTTGGTCCAAGCATGATGCCTGGAGGCGATAAAGATGCCTGGCAGTACCTGAAGCCAGTGCTTGAAGCAATTGCTGCAAAAGCCGATGGTGAACCCTGCGTGGCTTACATGGGGAATAACGCAGCAGGGCATTATGTAAAAATGGTGCACAATGGAATTGAATATGCCATTATGCAAATGATCAGTGAAGTTTATGACCTGTTACATCGTAGTGGCGGACTAACAAATGAAGCATTACATACCACCTTTAAAAAATGGGATGAAGGGCAATTGCATTCTTACTTAATCGAAATCACAGCAGAGGTTTTTAAAACCCAGGATGCAGACACCCCTGATCCATCAGATTTTTTGGTTGATAAAATTCTTGACCAGGCAGGTTCAAAAGGCACCGGTAAATGGACATCGCAGGAGGCAATGGACCTTCCGGTTTCTATTCCAACCATCGATATGGCTGTTGCAATGAGAGATCTTTCTGTGTACAAAGATCAAAGAGTAAAGGCAGCAAAACTGTATCAGGCATCAGCGAATAAAATTGAGATCACTCAAAACGATTTGAACCATTTAGAAAATGCACTTGCTTTTTGTTTTACTGTTGCCTATGCACAGGGATTGAGCATGCTTGCAAAAGCCTCTGATGAATTGAACATGAACATTCCTTTGCCGGATGTTATTAAAGTTTGGAAAGCTGGTTGCATTATTCGTTCAGCATTGCTCGGAAATTTTACCGCCGCATTTCAGAAAGATCCAAAGCTTCCAAATCTACTGTTAGATAAAGAAATAGCAGAGCTGTTGAAGAACCGGGAACAAAGTCTTCGTGAGGTTATTCAAATCGGAATTAACGCAAAGATTCCAATGGTTGGAATGATGAGTGCTCTCGGCTATTATGATGCTTATTTAAGTGATCAATTGCCTGTTAATCTTATCCAGGCGCAAAGAGATTATTTTGGCGCTCATACTTATCAACGTGTCGACAAGGATGGCGTTTTTCATACCGAATGGCATACGGAAGAAAGCTGATAGAGAAGTACAGTCAAACAACATAAACCATACATGAATGAATCCGGGGTTCAAAAAAACTGTTATCATAAACGCTGTTCCTGAAATCGTTTGGAGCACTTTGACAGATTTTACCCTAATGAAACAATGGATGGGAGAAAGTGAAATGAAGCTGGAGATAATAACGGACTGGAATGTCAACGGCCCT
>DATMIF010000039.1:0-21038 GCA_035554655.1 Flavisolibacter sp. | reverse complement strand
TAATATCTGTTTTGTACAAAGTGAAAAATCTCCGGTTGCTGATACTTCCAAAGACCTTTGAAGTTGTATTACCAAATGCATTCAACATGAGCTGATAGGAACTGACGGTGGTGCCTGAATTGTTGTAACAAGCCGTCCCGTTTGCATTGCCATAAAATCCCTGTGAGTAGGTGCATGCATTGGGGCAATCCAAGCAAGGAAGAGAACCCATCATACCAATGCCCCACTGGCTGAAGTCAGAAATATCAATCCTTCGTGCAAACCCGTCAGCGATTTTTCTGCCCAAGCCATTTACTGCTTCAAGCGAACTCCCGGAAGGTACTATCCAATAAGCAGCATTGGTACTTGCGTTTGGGCGCCGCAGCAAACCAAACAAATTATCGGACAAGCCGGTGAACCCATTGAAATAGAGTTGAAGTGAATAGTTACCACCTGCCAAAGGCAGATCAGGAGTCAGGTACCATACGCCACCGGTGTTTATGCCGGTATAGGCAACTCCATTTTCGGCAACATTCAACCCAAGGTCGGTACCAGGCTTCGGGCCAAATGAAGCCGTTAGATAAGTTGGCCCCGAGACATTATTATTTAAAAACTGTAAGAGATCGGGGCGCAAGCTATTGCCGACAGGGAAATCGTACGTACTTGTGTTGTTTGCAATCAATCTTCTGAAATTTCCATTGATCCAACTATTGGAGTAGCCTGAATTGGTTATATCATTTAGAAGAGAAGTTGTGCTGCTATTAGACAGGAATACATAATTAGATGCGGTGTTGATCTTTCCATTCACTAAATGTAATTGCTGCTCAATAGTGAAAGGATTGTTGATGGTTAACCCGCCTGTATTAATTTGAACATTGTAAAAATGTGTGGGGCCCCAATACTGATGAAGGAGATTGCTATTAAAAATAACAAGCCCGAAACCACCTAATGCGCCGGAAAACGAATTGTCTCTCCAGTCGCTTTGATTAGCGACAATGTTGTTGGCCAACCGGGTAGTTCCATTGTTAATGAGCAGGCTTCCATTTTCTAAAGTAACACCACCCTGCAAGGTTAACTCCACTCCGTTTTGTACTGTGATAGCTGACCCGCTTTTCAGGCGAAGCACTTCCTGCGGAAAAGCATTTGTAAGGAGAGCAAGGAATAAAACTGTTATAAATATTTTTTTCATGACTGCTTTTTTAAAAGAGAAAATGAATTTCGAATTGCCTACTTCTTTTCTTTCAATTCTTTCATCTCTTTTATCAGCATGTCTATTTGTTGTTGCAGGTTGTCAATTTTTTTGTTTTGGGTTTCGATGATGGTTTGTTGCTCCTGAACTGCTTTTACCAGGGGTACTACAAAATCGGCGTAACGCAATCCATAGAGATCACCTTCATTCTGTGGTGCATCAACACCGCTAAAGTCATATCTAATAGCTTTCACGGCTCTTTCGACATCCTGCGCCAAAAAACCACTATATACTTTTCTTGATTTTTGGGCTCTTGCATTTTGCATTACCTGCGCTGCCGGGTCAATTGCAATTTTGCTTTTATCATTATTCCTTTTATACCACTGATCTACTTTATTCGCATCTATATTGTACGTAACAGGCCGCAACAATTTTATGAATTCAAGACCTTTTACGTTTTCCTGCACATTTGTTTTCATTCTTTCATCTGAAAGAGTGGTCCAACCAACCTGGCCGCCGATTGAATTTGTTGCTGCGTTTCCAATGCGAGCCTGGTTACTGGCGGTGCAGGTTACGTCCTGCCCAATGGCGATAACATTATAGATGTCGTCAGCGCTGGCATTTGTATTTGCGCCAAGGAAGGTGTTGTTATAACCGAGGTTGTAATTAGCCCCGGCATTATACCCAATTGCAGTGTTATTTTGTGAAGCGGTGGTGTTATGTAATGCATAAGAGCCGACACCTGTATTGTATGAACCGGTATTGTTGTAATAAAGTGCTCTAAAGCCATTAGCTGTATTGAAGGAACCAGTGGTATTTGACAACAGCGAACCAAAGGCTGTTGCTGTGTTATTTTGCCCAGTGGTATTTGCAAACATGGACCAGTAGCCAATTGCCGTATTGTAGGAGCCAGTTGAATTGTTACTCAGATTGTGATAACCATTTGAAGTATTACCAATTCCAGAAGTGTTTGAATGAAGCGAAAACGTACCATACGCTGTATTCTGATCGCCTGTTGTATTTGAATGCAGAGAGAGATAGCCAGTGGCTGTATTTTCCTTCCCGGTAGTATTTGAAGAAAGAGCAGAGCTGCCAAGAGCGACGTTATTTGTTCCGGTAGGGTTAGTGAGCGTTTGATAACCGAATGCTGTATTGGAACCCTGGATGCGACCTGATAAAACATTATTCACTTTAAAGAAAACGGGTTGGACGTCAGTGGTTCCGATAAAGTCTGTTGTGGGATCGATGCCTGCATTTCCGCTTAAGGACCAGCCAGTTCCGGAGCCACCTGTTAGTTCGGTCCATGCAGCTCCATTGAAATAAAAAAATGTGTTTGTAGTATTATCAAATACCAACAAACCTTTGACCGGAGACACTATAGCCGTTCGCTGGGCCGAAGTCATTCTTGGAACGAGGATCCCCTTTGAAGTGGAAGTCAGATCCAGCACTGCAGACTGGTTTGGGGTGGAGGTGCCTATCCCAACATTGGCTCCATTACCCAGTACAATGCTATTGCTTTGACCTACTATAGCGTTGGCTCCAATTGCTGTAGCATTTATCAAATTGTTTGTCGAGACATTAGCAAGGGCACCCAGGATGGTATTACCCTGCCCTATGGTATTGACATCGCCTGCAAACGATCCATAAAAAGTGTTTCTTGATCCCGTTGTATTTTCTCTCCCGGCGTTGTCACCAACAAAGCTGTTATTGCTTCCGGTTGTATTTTTTTGTCCACCAGCAGAACCTACGAATACACTGCCCCAGGCAGAGTTGCTTCTTCCTGCATCGAACCCAATAATGGTAGTCCATAAGCCCGTGTTATTGATCCCGGCGTTATTTCCAACCAGTACGTTATAGCTGCTAGCTGTTGCATTGAAGCCGGCAGAATCGCCAAGGGCCGTATTTGATACACCGGTTATATTTTGACGAAGTGCGTTAGAACCGAGGGCTGTATTGTGGGCGCCTGTTGAATTTAAATTCAACGCCTCGAAGCCTAGTGCCGTGTTATCATTACCATTACTCCAATAGAGTGCTGAAGTTCCGACGCCCGTGTTCCTGATGCCGGTGGTATTGGTATGAAAACTAAAAGCCCCAAGGGCTGTATTGAAATTACCAGTGGTATTGCTGATCATAGATTCAAACCCGATGGCTGAATTATGTGTTCCGGTAGTGTTTTGGATTGCAGTGGAATAACCGAGTGCTGTATTGTACAAGCCGGTTGTATTTGAGCCAAGTGCGTTGAAGCCTACAGCAGTGAGGTTACCGGCAGTAGTAACCGCCTGAAGCGCATTAACGCCTATCGCCAGGTTATTTGCGCCGGTTGTATTGTGATTAAGCGCAGCCGAACCAAGTGCTGTATTATTATTGCCGGTGGTGTTGAAGTAACCTGAAGAGGCACCTAAAAAAGTATTTCCATAACCGGTAGTATTGGCCTGGCCGGAGAATGAGCCCAGAAAACTGTTGCTCTGACCAGTAGTATTTTCACGGCCGGTGTTATCACCTACAAAAGTGTTTGCATAAGCCATGGCATTCTTCATGCCTGACTTTGAACCAATAAAGACGTTTCCAAAGCTTTGGTTATTCATACCAGCTTCTTCACCAATTATGGTATTCCAATAACCGATATTATTCATTCCCGCATACAAGCCAATAACAGTATTGTACTGAACAGCCGATGTTACCTGTGCCTGGGCACCGTACCCGATGATTGTATTTCCGGATGAAGATGCATTGCTGGCATAAAATGCACTGTCGCCAATAATCGTATTTTGTGTTGACAGCTGGTTTAAATTAAATCCTGCCCTTACCCCGAGCAGCACATTTTGATTGATGTGGTCCAGCGCACCCGCTTTAATATTATTAACTCTAAAAAACAGTGGTTGGTTATCGGTAGTACCTAAAAATTGGGTGAGCGGATTGGTACCTGCGTTGCCATTTAAAAACCAGCCTGCGGGACCTGAAGGTGGCGGTCCAAAACTGCCGTCGCCCCTTAAAACATCTGACGTGACGCCGGTAAATTTTATCCCATACACAACACCGTTAGCGTCGTGTTTTAGCAACCCGCTGCCATTAAGACCCGTAAGTGTGTCGAGGCGAAAACCACCGGCTACGTGAAGTTTGTTTAAAGGATTAGTAGTTCCAATACCAACGTTTTGTGAGAAAGACCAACCGCATGTTGCGGTGAACAAGGCAACAAGTAAAAATTTTTGCATAGCTGAGTGTATTAAAGAAGATGTTGGGTGGCAGAATTATTTTGGTTTTTTAGGAAGGCTGGGCAGGTCAATAACTACTCTTACCAATATCACTAACCGGTTTAGTATATTGACAGGCTATTGAAGTTATCATGCGGAGCCATTCTATCCCAGGCTGTTTTCACGATAGGTGCGCCTAATTTCATAAACGGTTGCCCGTGCTGAATTTTCTTTGGCAGATTTCATTCAGCACCGGTGTATTTATTCGCTTCAACGGAAGTTTAAACATGCGAGCGGCAACCAAAAGGTATTTCCGTCTATAAAGTCAATTTTTTGAAAACAAGAAAGTAATTTTAATAACACCCACTGCAGTCATCAATGCTCCTGCGCTTATCATTGATATTATTAACGCTAAGCTTTTATCATCACAGCTTTGCACAGAGCTATGAGGAAAAAAACTTCAGGCATTTCAACACTAAAGATGGCCTAACAAATAATTATATAACCGGAATTGAACAGGACCGACTAGGTTACATATGGATTGGTACTAACCATGGACTTAACCGTTTTGACGGCGTTAATTTTAAGCAGTTTTTACATGATGGAAGTGACGGCTCTATTCCGGACAATACCGTGTTTTCGATTCAAATGCTTGCCGGCAATCAACTGGGTATTGCTACAGACGAAGGTGCACAGCTGATTGATGTGACAACTTTAGTTAAACGAAATTTGGTTTTACCGTCGGAGGAGTCGATCCGATATTGGAGTAGTGCCTGCAGATATATATGTAGTGATGGAACCGGGAATTTAGCCTTATCAACTAAAACAGGTTTTTATATTTTTTCACCGGATGGAAGATTAAAAAAACGGTATGACCATTATAGCCCAAAAGATATCGGACAGACCTGGATGATGTTTGGCAGCCATCTATACGAATTACCGGATGGCAAGATCATGCAACAAAACAGTTCCGGCTTACTGATGTACGATCCCAGAAGAAACGTAATTGAAAATGCTGCCAGCTATTACCCTGCACTGGCACATATTGCCAAACAGGTTATACAAAGGGAAATTTTCTTCTTTGTATCCGATTACATGTTGCTGGTATTTAACACCGCAAACAATAGTTTTGATCTTACAGACATCCGTAGTGGCGATACAAAGATTTTTGCTGCGGCTATCAACCTCACAAAAGAGGTAGGCTGGCAAACCCGATTATCGCGGATCAATGACCGTTTGTGGGCTTTTAACTCCAAATCAAAAGGCTTTTATTTAATTGAAATTGATGCTTCGTCTCAAACACTGAAACTGTTGCCCAAAAAATATTTTGAAAATTATTTCTGTAACATCCTTTTTAATGACAAAGAAAACAAATTGTGGATAGGTACTGACGAAGGATTGTTCATGGAAAAACCAGCATTTCGCCTGGTTGATACGTTTGCCATTATTGGGAGTAAGGCAAAGAATAATATTTCATTCAGTGCACTATCTGTTTCCAATGACTATGTGTTTGCTGGAACGGACAGCAACCAAATATTCATCATGGACAAAGGAAGCCATCGTGTGTTGCACACTGTCCTGCCGGAAAACAAGAAAATGGCGAATGTTATCGTTGCCTTTCTGCGTGTAAATATGGATTCTGTATGGGTTGCCACCACCTCGGGGTTATATGCCGTGGACGTTAAAAACTATGGATGTAAAAAAATGTGGCCCGGTATTGTTAACAAGCCCTATAAATTTTTCAGAAGCAAAGACGGAACTATTTGGATAAGTTCTTTCGGAATCAATACCGTTTACACTTATGATCCATACAGACAGCAGCTGGACAGCCTGACAAAAAAAATGTACCCACGACTAAATGTGAACTTTGTCAACAGCTTCGCCCAGGACGCCGATACTAATATTTGGCTTGGCGGTGATGCCATAGCAAGATGGAATTATCGTTCAAAGAATATCGACAGTTTAATTGAAAGAGTACCCGGTCAAAAAAACCAAAAGAAGGGTTATGTGGTGATGAGCGACAAGGCAAATAATATCTGGACATCGCTTCCGGATGATGGTTTTTTGCGCATAACAGGATCTTCAATACATATACTGCCTGAAAATCTTATCCCGGATTATAAGGGTTTAAGTATGCCCAAGATGATGGAAGATAAAATTTTTACACAGACCAATGACGGGGTAGCTTTTTTGAACACTAAAGATTTGAAAAGTATTGTCCTTCATGATAATGATGGATTGCCGCAGGCGGCTATTACAAGTTTCGAGTTTTGTGAAGACAGCGCTGAAAGAACGGCATGGTTTGCGTGCAAAAACGCTATCTACAAAGTCCCATTAAGCAT
This sequence comes from Flavisolibacter sp., assembly GCA_035554655.1. Lineage (GTDB taxonomy): Bacteria > Bacteroidota > Bacteroidia > Chitinophagales > Chitinophagaceae > Flavisolibacter. The sequence goes on along the minus strand of DATMIF010000039.1, from coordinate 14,337 downwards.
TGGCGGTAGCTATCCTGCACCTCACTTTATTATTTCCGAATTATCGGTACTTAATGATACAACAATCAATCATCCACCGAAAGATATTTTTCTGAAGCATCAGCAAAATGATATCCGGTTAAACTTAAGTGCCATAAATTTTTCCGATCCTGAAAATATGAGATTTGCTTACCGGTTTCAAAATGGCAAAAGCGAATCGTGGATTGACATGGGGTCGCAACGCAATATTTTACTTACAAATATCTCCCCGGGAACTTACAGGTTGCAGGTAAAAGTTTATGCGTATGACAACAAATGGCCAGAACAGATACTGGAAATACGAATTCACATTCAAGGCCCTTGGTGGCGTAACACATGGTTTATTATTACAGTCATTCTGCTATGTTCCCTTGGTTTTTATGTTTTATACCGAAAAAGGATAAAGCGCATAAAACAACGAGCCAACCTTGATAACCTGCTTGCCCAGACTGAAATGAAAGCACTGCATTCACAGATGAATCCACATTTCATTTTTAATTGTTTGAACAGCATACGTGAAATGATTTTAGACAATGAAAACAAGCAGGCATCACATTACCTGAGCAAGTTTGCACAACTAATACGTATTACCCTCGACAATTCAACAAAACCTTTCATCAGCCTGAAAGACTCAATTGATTATTTGAAGCGGTACCTCGAGATGGAACAGATTCGTACAGATCATTTCTCCTATTCTTTTGAGATAGACGAATCCCTCGACCCAGAAGAGACTTTTCTTCCACCGATGCTCATACAACCGTTTATTGAAAATGCTATCTGGCATGGACAGCAGCCGGGTAAAAGCATGAATATTTTTATCAGGTTTGAAAGAGACAAAAACGAATTAATTTGTATCGTAGAAGATGATGGTATCGGCATAGAAAATTCCTTAAGAAATAAAATCGAAATCGGTCATCATTCTGTTGGTATTGCCAATATCAGGCAAAGAATTCAATTGCTTAATGAAAAATATAAACTAACAAGTAGTGTGCACATTGAGGACAAATCAGTTTCTGGTGCACACAACCAGACCGGCACCAAAGTAACGCTTCGTTTACCTGTAAAAAATACAGAGCCATGATGCAAACACCCTTGCGCACCATTTTAGTTGATGATGAACCACGGGGAATTAATTCCCTTCAAAAGCTTTTGCAAATAAATTGCCCTGATGTCCTTATTGCCGCTACCAGCAGCAACGTGAACGATGGCATTGAAAAAATCAACCAATTGAAACCGGACCTTGTTTTCCTGGACATTGCTATGCCCGTGAGAAATGGTTTTGATTTGTTGAAAGAACTACAGGACTTTCGTTTTGAAGTGATTTTTGTTACAGCCCATAATCAATTTATGATAGAAGCTTTTCATTTCAGCGCTATCGATTACCTGCTCAAACCCATTGATGATGACCTTTTGATAGATGCTGTAAAAAGAGCAAGAAAAAGAATTGAAGAAAAGGGGAAAAAAATCAATATAGAAGCCTTCCTGCACAACCTTAAGCAAACAACGACCTCCGGTCCAATGAGGCTTTGCATTCCCTCTCTGAAAGGCTTCCAGGTTGTAGAACTCGATGATATTTTATACGCAGAGGCGGCGGGTAATTATACTAATTTTTACATCAGGGGCATGCACCCGGTTTGTACCTCAAAACCAATTCATGAGTATGAAGAGCTCCTGGCCGACTCAGGATTTGCACGCATTCATAAATCTTACCTGGTTAATTTGCTGCACATCAAAGAATACTTAAAGGGAGAAGGAGGTTCTGTTGTGCTCTCAAACGGAATTGAAATAGAAGTGGCCCGCAGAAAGAAAGAACCTTTTCTTGATAAGATGAAAAGCTTTTTTAAATATTGATTCGACAATTTTCTCCGACGGCATTCAAAAATTAAATTTTTAAAAACACGGCCACTCCTATCCTATCATTATCTTGCCGCACAGTTTTCAAGAAAAGTATTCTCATTAAGAAGGCAAGAAGATGCAGGCACCGGTTCTATATCAACTCCACAAGCAAAAGCTTTGGCTAACCGCACAACGTTCCGTTTTTTGGGAAGAGCAAAAAGCATTAATCGTTTCCGATCTTCATTTTGGCAAGACAGGGCATTTCAGAAAATCAGGAATACCGGTTCCGCAAACCATTTACAAGGAAGATCTACAACGTTTGGTTTCTCTTCTTCATCATTTCCAACCAGAACAACTTATTGTAGTTGGAGATTTTTTTCATAGCCGTGAAAACACGGAATTAGACTGGTTTAAAAAATGGAGAAAGGATTTATCGCATTTAAAGATTTTGCTGGTTAAGGGCAATCATGACATTTTAAAAGACAGCTGGTATAAAGAAGCAGACATTGAAGTGATTGAAAAAGAATTGCTGGCTGCTCCATTTTTATTTACCCACGAAAAATGCATTGACCGTGATGATGTTTATAGTTTTTGCGGCCATATTCATCCCGGTATTTACTTAAGCGGTTTAGGCAAGCAAGGCTTACGTTTACCCTGCTTTTATTTTGCAAAAGATCATTGCATACTACCTGCATTCAGCCGATTTACCGGCGTGGCATTGATTGAACCCGAAAAGCACGAGAATGTTTTTGCTATCGTGGAAAATAAATTAGTGCAAATGCAATAATCAGTTCTTTTTCCTGAGCTGGTTATAATCGAGGAAGTAGATCGCTTTTATTGTAAATTCATTTCCGTGTGTTGCATCAAAGCTCCTGCTAAAATTATTTAAGTAACGCTGGTATTTAATTCCGTCGATAGCATATGTATTACCGATCCAGTTTTTATAGCCAACAGTGAGGTTGCAACCCAATTTGAAATCCCAGCTTAAAAATGCATCAACGTTAAAGAAGTTCACGTTCTGGTCAAGGCCTGCAATTGGAGAACGTGTTATTGTATTGCCACCGGCATCAACATCGGCAAAACCTTGATAAGGTACTTTGCTCCAGTTATGACGGAGCCTGAAATTTAGATTGAGCCGTGGCGTAAAACTGTAAATGCCCGACATGGTAGTGGTAACATCCTTAAAGTTTACAAAACCAACAATGGGATCGCCATTTGATTCGGTTACATACTGGCCGTTGATCCAATCATAAGCGTTGACGATGTAATTGTCTTCTCTCTCATCTGCATGCGCAAGTTGCATACTCACTTTATTACTGAAGCGATACCGCAGGCTAAATTCTGCCTTGTGGTAATATTTGTCGGAAGTATTGAAGAAAAGAGCCTGCATCCAATCGTAACTGAAGAATAATTTTTTCCGGCTGTCTGTACTTCCCTGCAATTCCGCAAAGCCGTAAGCAGGACGATTCACAAACACATTTTGTGCAGCCCTGAATAACACGAAGTAATCATGTTGTACTGGTGTTTCTCCCAGTGTAAGCTCCACATCCCAAAAATTCTTAAAAAACCAAAATGCATTGGCTGTGACTATAAACTGATTTGCAGCACCGGGCCTGTATATTCTCTGCCAGTTCGCATTTAACGTGTAGGAGTAATTTAAAAAATTGCGTGTTGCCGTATACTGATGGTAACTGGCATTTGCAATATAGGTAACAATGTTACTGGTTTGAAGAAAGCCAAGATCGCGGGGATCATACCTGGTTGACTTCACGTCGCCCTGCACATAGTATTGAATCCTGCCTCCTACTTTGCCAAATTTTAATCCTGTATTAAATCCGTCGTGTGCATTTAAAGGAAAGACCTTGCTATAGCGGCCCCAGGTTTTTATATTGTATGCATTGCTTTTGTTGTAGAGACTAATATCAAGAGAACTTACGTTCGCATCCCTGGCACTACCCTGGCGGATTGTACTGGCATTAGTAAATGTGATGTAGGATCTTCCTTTCAATGCCTGGTCCAACACCACAATATTGTAATTGGTTAATGGTGAGGTCTGGATCTTGTTTTTCATGCCGGTTGTTCGATCAAGAACCGTAGCATACATTGGAGCTGCAATTGCATTTAAAACACCAATGCCTAATTTATCTTTTGTGCGACCTGACAATTTGATTGCGTTATAAAGGCGGGTAACAGAAGGATTCCTGATTATCTTAAGATTGGGGTCGGTAGCCAGGTCAACGACATCATAATAACCGGAAGGGACAGCGCCAATTCTCCGGGAGTAAAACAGGCCGGCTTTATTGAACAATTCCGTTCCCTCAGTAAAAAACGGCCTGTTCTCATTAAACTTCTGTTCAAATGGAGTGAGGTTATTGATAACATCATCGGAAACTACCTGCCCAAAATCGGGAATGAGTGTTGCATCGAGTGTAAAGCTTTCATTAATCCCATACTTTACATCCATTCCACCGCTTCGCAACCATTGTGTTCCTAAATCATTTCCTTTTTCATTTATTCTTGCGCCGGTTGACAAATAAGGATAGAAGCTTAACCGCAAGGGAGGCTGAATATTTTTCAGGCCTGTATATTTCCCAAACTGGTTTACAAAACCATTCATGTTTGGGTTGACAGGATTCCAATATTCCTGTTCGTTATTTCTCCTGATATATCGCAGAAACTGGATGCCCCAGGTTTGAATATCTTTTTTTGAAAAGCGCAAAGAAATGTAAGGAATCCGCATTTCAACCGTCCATCCGTCGCTCTTTATTTGCACTTTGCTTTCCCAAACAGCGTCCCAGGTTTTGTCGCCATATTGATTGAAGGAAGCCGTAGCGGTTACGGTCAATTTTGCGTCGGTTTGCACATTGGCCGTGGTAACTAAAAACTGGAAACCGTTTTGCTGGTCGTTATAAGTATCAAAAAAGACAGAAAAATAATCTACGTCCTGTTGTTGTTCGCCATCCCGTGCTGTTATTTGTTTGCGGATCAGTTGGGGATCGTCGTAGAGATAGGCGGCGATGTAAATCGCTTCATTATCATACAATATTTTGACTGATGATTTAGCAGAAACCGGGGCACCATAGGAAGGTGCGTACTGCATGAAATCGGTAGCAACAGGCGCCTGCTGCCAAATTGCATCATCCGGGTTGCCATCGATACGGGGTGGCTGCAATGTCTTAACTGCTGTAAGTGTCTTTGGCTGGCTTAACACAAACACAGGCAAGCAACATAGGGCAATAATGAACAACTTTCTCATGCAGCGACCTTTGGCAGTGTTGTAAATATATAGACAATTTTTCTATTGCAAAGGCCGCTAAGCTTTTAATTCATTCTTTTTTTCAACACGCTTACCTGCTGCTGAAGATTGTTCACAAGACCTGCCAGTTGGTTTACATCCCATCGCTGTTGTGTATTGGCTTTTGAAATGATCATTTGTGCCTGCCACACTTCAATGATGTCATCTGCATTTATTGTGTATGGCTGGTAAGTAGGATTATCGCTGACCAAAGTCATTTTGTTTTTCTGCTTGTTGTTTTTCATGATACGTTTGTAAACAATACCATCTGTTTTGGATACAACGATATAGGTTTGATTGCTCTTTACGTCATCCATACTTGAAATTCTTTCGCCAACAATTATAGAGCCTGTTGGAGTAGGCATCATGGAATCGCCAACAATTTCGAATGCACGATAATCGCCGCCAGCCAGCATTGGAAGCGTAAAGGTGTTCAATTCATCAATAAATTCCGGATCACCATAGCCCGCCAAATAACCTGCCGCTGCTTTGATGGGAACAAAAGGAATATCTGTGCGTCCATTCGCCAATTTCTGAGCTCTTCTTTTAGCAATGTAGTTTGTTTTGGTGTCACTAATATCCTTACGCAACAAGTCATCAAGCGTGAGCTTGAACATATCTGCCACTACTTCAAGAATGTCAATGCGGGGATCAGCTCTTTCCTCTTCATACGCACCAAGCAAGGATCGTTTGATACGAAGTTTCTGTGCAAACTCTTCCTGCGTCCACCCACGAAGCTTTCTCAGGTACTTTAAATTTTTGTTAGCGATTGACATGGCTAATATATTTAGCCGCAAAATACTAATTTATTTAGATAACAAAATGGGTTAGATTTTGGTTATTCATAAAAAAGTACAATTTTGTGGATAAGAAAAACCAAATAGAATGGATAAGGAAAAGAAGGAACCTGTGATATTGATCACGAATGACGATGGAATAACCGCACCCGGAATCAAAAATTTAATTGAAGCTGTTAAGGATTTAGGAAAGGTTGTAGTGGTTGCGCCGGACAAGCCACAATCAGGAATGGGACACGCCATTACCATTGGTGTTCCGCTCCGCCTGCATAAAGTAAATTTTTTTGAAGGTATAGAAGCCTACCAATGTTCAGGAACCCCTGTGGATTGCGTTAAAGTTGCCGTAGACAAAGTACTTCATCATAAGCCGGATATCTGTTTAAGTGGAATTAATCACGGGGCCAACCATAGCATCAATGTAATTTATTCAGGAACCATGTCGGCAGCAGTTGAAGCAGCGATTGAAAGTATTCCCTCGGTTGGGTTTTCATTGCTTGATTATAGTTTGGAGGCAGATTTTACCGCTTCACGCAAATATGCCAGAATGATTGTTCAGCAAATGCTGAAGACCAAACTGGATAAGCATTGTGTATTGAATGTAAATATCCCTATTGCCAAACCCGAGGAAATTAAAGGAATAAAAATTTGCAGGCAGGCATATGCTAAATACGAGGAGGATTTCGTTGAAAGGGAAGATCCGCATGGACGCAAATACTATTGGCTGACCGGTGAGTTCGTGAATTTTGATGAAGGCGATGACACCGATGTTTGGGCCCTTGCTAATAAATATGTGAGTGTAGTTCCTGTGCAGTTTGATTTAACCAACTATAAATTAAAACAGCAACTTGAAAAAGACTGGAACATTCTTTCTGGCAAAGGATAATTTAAAACTTGGGATGATCCTTGGTTTCATTGCTCCCTTAATTGTTTTCCTGATCGTTTATTTTATTAGATTCAGCGGATATGCCTTCGATGAATTTTTAAGAGTTTTCATAAACGAGAAAAAACTAATCACGTTTTGGGGCGTATGGTGCCTGGTTGGAAATATTGCTTTGTTTACATACTACATCAATACTGCAAAAGACAAAACAGCAAAAGGAATTTTTGCGATTACAGTAGTTTATGGAATTGGCATTCTTCTTTTAAAACTTTTCGTGTAGCCGCAGTGCAATAGCTTACTATCTTTAGCCGGATAATTTTTTCATGAAGTATTACATCATTGCAGGCGAAGCATCGGGCGATTTACATGGCAGCAATTTAATTAAGGAGCTGAAGAAACTTGATCAGCAAGCTGTCATTCGTGCCTGGGGTGGAGATAAAATGCAGGAAGCAGGCGCTGAAATTGTCAAACACTACCGTGATCTTGCTTTCATGGGGTTTATTGAAGTAATCAAAAATCTTTCGACGATCTTAGCTAATCTCAAATTCTGCAAGAAAGATATTTCAGCATTTGAACCCGATGTTTTGGTATTAGTCGATTACCCCGGCTTCAATTTACGCATTGCCAAATGGGCGAAGCAACAAGGGCTAAAAATTATTTATTACATCTCGCCACAAGTTTGGGCCTGGAAGGAAGGAAGAGTAAAATCGATCAAAGAGGTAGTCGATAAAATGCTTGTCATCCTTCCGTTTGAGGAAAAGTTTTATGAAAACCGGGATTATAAAGTTGAATATGTTGGTCACCCGCTGGTGCAGGTTGTGAGTGAATTTTTAGAGAAAAATCCGAAGCAAACACCTGAGGGAAAACCAATCGTTGCATTGTTACCCGGCAGCAGGGCGCAAGAAGTGGCTAAGAAACTTCCTATCATGCTGGAAGCCTCAAAAAAATTTCCTGACCACCAATTTGTGGTAGCCAAAGCCTCCTCACTTGATGATCATTTTTATTCAGCGCTTCTGCAGTCTTATCCCAAGGTTTCGTCTGTAAAAGATCAAACCTATAGCCTGTTATCAAATGCAACAGCTGCATTGGTAACATCCGGAACGGCAACTTTGGAAACCGCTTTGTTTGGAGTGCCTGAAGTAGTTTGCTACAAGGGGTCGGCTGTCTCCTACCAAATTGCCAAGCGTTTGGTTAAGATCAAATACATTTCCCTGGTGAATCTCATCTTGGATAAAGCGGTAGTGAAGGAGTTAATTCAAAATGAGCTAACCGTAGATAATGTAACCAAAGAACTGAACAGTATTCTTAACGATGAACAAAGAGTGCAAGAGATCAAAAAAGATTACGCCGAACTAAAAAATACCCTCCAAAAAGAAGGCAATGCGTCTATAAGGGCCGCGCAGGAGATCATCGGTTTCTTACAGGCTAATGCCTGAAGAAAAGTTTGAAAGCCAGAATAATTAAGCAGGCAATAAATATAATAATACTGATGCGATTGATGCCATGCATATATTTCACAAACCTGGTTTTCGGACGATCCGGATCGGGTTTTTTAATGTAGAGATATTCTGCTATTTGCCTGAGTACGCCCATAAAAAAACTGTATCGTAAAGATACAGTTTCGTATACGGAAGTCTTTTTTAAACTAGGGAGCAGGGCTACGACGAATCTTATCCTGTTTTTTCATCACACCACCTCTTAGATTAAAACATTCGGGCGAGGCTTGTGGTGAGTTATCTTTCCTGCTAACTCTTTTCTTCTTCGTTGAATTATCAGACCAACCGCTGGCAGGGTGCAAAACATTTTCAAAGTAAATGAAGAGCCGGTGTAAAGATTTCATTTTTCTTAGGATTTAGGGTTATTGGACTTCGTTTCCTTTCACGTGTTCAATCAGTAATTGTTAATTGTACACTGAACAAACATAGTTAATAGAATGAAGAAAACAAATCCAAAAACGTTGAACAGGATCAAAATTCAGATAAACTTGAGATAATTGCAGTGAAGTACATCATGGCATAAACTGATAACTCTCATCAACAATTTTGCGCAAGTTTTCCTCCAAAGCCTGTCCCGGTGTTTTCATACTATCGTACCGCAATCTTAATGACAGTGCATAACCGTCCAGATCAGGAAACAAACTGGCCCGATGCAAATTCATTTGCTGAAGTTCACGTAAGGCATCCTTTTTAAAAGACGAGGGAATTTCAATTTTCACTACAGCCTGGGCCATACTATCCCCCAAAAAGTGTAACTGGTTCATTAAAGGTATCTCTGCAATTCCCGTGCTTATAAATACGGATTGTTGAAGGGAGTATCTCCTGTTCATGCGAAATGGTTCAACAGGAAAAACCAGTTTTTTATCATTCTGATAAAATATTTTTTCAAACAGGTTTTCATTAATCAGATTTCTGCTTAGCTTCAAATCCTCGCCAAACTCTGCAGATAAAATTTCAAGTGATTTATTTTTAAGGTAATTGATGTTTACGCCCCAAATGGCGATGCAGTGCTCCTGTCTTTCCCAGCAAAATTCAAAAGCAAAATAGGCGGCGATGTAAGGCGATCTTGTAAGGTCAAGTAACCGGGTTGGGGCTCCGTGATGTTGCATGAGGGCAAGCCATTCGATCAGATGCTCCGGTGTTTCGTCTTTAGGTAAATAGTTGCGTGCACCTCTTTGAAACTCGGATACAAAGTCCGCTTCAATTCCCTTACGAAATTGGATGAAGTCAGTACGTTCGATGGCGTTATTGAGTACCCAATTAGCATCTGCCTGCCCGCGAAATGCCCAGTTCTCAGAGAATCGTTCTACAAATAACTTGTAGTCTCTCCATTCTTTTAGCTGTACCGTTGAATAATTGTGCTCCATCAAATTTGAGCTATCAAAAATTCAAGCCAAACTGCTATTTACTGAACGGATAATTTTCTTCCTTTTTAATGAGTGTGAATTCGTTTTCAGTTAATAACCTGATGATCTCTTTCAACGATGAGGTCATCTCTTTCATGGCCTGGTAATTGGCAAAGTTGATTTGCGTATTTACCCAGCGCACATAAATCGCTTCGTTCTCTGCAGCGTTGAGCCCTGTTTGCTGTTTGAATACTTCTGGTGTGAATGGTTCGAAATGGTGTGTCATAGCGTTGAGGTGATTGGCTTTAGCAAATGTAATAGAGATTAAAAAAAACAACTATTCCCTGACCATGAAATTTTACGGTCGTTTAATTCCAGGAAACAAATAAAAAACTACGACCTGCCAGCCATTGAGTCCCAGGAACGAAGTTTTTTGCTGGACGTCCCGGAGAATAGCAATAAGAATGATATGCCACCCAGCAATACTGAAAGTATCACCTGTAAACTATGCACCAGGGTGGCAAAAGCCAGTCCCTGCTCGTGGGTTAATCCATACAGTATTAATCCTTGCGATACCAACAAATGATATGCGCCAATGCCTCCCTGCACGGGTGCTGACATGGCTACCCCGCCAGCAACAAGTAAAAACAAGGCTGCTCCAAGACCAAGGTCTTTTGTTGGTGACATGGCGAAAAAAGCTACATACACACTTAAGAAATAAAGAAACCAAATCAATACAGAATGAAAAATAAAAAGCCATGGCCTTTTAAGTGATCGAACCGACATAATTCCTTCTGCTACTCCCCTGATGACACGGGAAAACCTATTGTCTCTCTTTCTTAAATAGCGAAAAATTAGAAACGCGAATACTGTTAAGATCACTACTGTGATAAAGATCAGCAAGGGCGACCCGATCAGGCTGAACTTATGAACTACCGGTTTTGCAATGTTGTCTTTTAGAAAATTTCCGAGCCGGTCAAATTCAATAACCATCACTATCGTAAGACAAATCAAAAGGCTAAGCACATCAATGATCCTTTCGGTGATTACCGTACCCAATAATTTATTGAAGGGAATGCCTCCCGATTTTGTTAATGACCCACACCTTGTAACCTCGCCCAACCGCGGGAAAGCAAGATTCGCCAGATATCCTGTCATCACAGCATAGAAAGTTTTCTGTAGCGGTGGTGCATAGCCGAGTGGTTCTATCAACAAGTTCCACCGGATGGCTCTGATGATGTGTGCAAAAGCTGAAATAAAAAAAGAAAGCACAACCCAAAAAAGTTTTGCTTTAAAAACCTGCTCAATGATATTGCGAAAACTGATTCCTCTAAAAGCCAAAGCTATAAGCAAAACAGCGACAAAAAGAAACAGTATGAACTGCAGCAGTTTTTTTAGCAAGGAAGGATTTTGTTTTTTGCCAGGGTTCGTCAAAACAGGATTTATTTTAAAAAATCCGGGGCAAAGTATACCAATTATTTCAATCAAACGGTGATTTGGTCAACTACCGATTTGAGTTACTAAAAAACTTTCATTCAGCGAAGGCTCTTGTTAAACTTCGCTTAGATACCACAGATAGTAGCTGATGGCAATTGCTTACGGCAGCATGGGGAAAATACGGTAATTAAACAGAAATGTTCGCTTTTCTAAGCTTATAGAAGTTCCGGGCATTGTGTTTGTCTTTTTGTGGTGGTAATTTTAAGTATCCTATGAACCAAATCCAATGGCTATGAAACTCGCCATCCTATTCATTTTTACACTGCCTGTTTTTGCCAGCGCTCAAACAGGTGTTGATTGCGCAAATGCCATCCCGCTAACATTGGACGGTGTTTGCAGAACTTATTCAACATCATCTTCGGTTGGCACATCGCTTGTTTGTACCAGTTACACGGGCAGCTCGCCTGTTACCTATTTTTCTTTTACTACCAATAGCACGGCGGATAAAGTTCTGATCGATATAACTGCTCCAACGTCAGAGCCCTGCGAGGTGCTTTTGTATTCATCCGGATGTGGTTCAATGTATAGTTCCAACGGAATGTGTTTTGACGATGGCAAAGGCCTTTGGTCTTTTGCCTATAATTTTACCATTTCACCCAATGCAACTTATAAACTGAGAATTAAAACCGCCACCACGGGTAATATCACTATTTGTGCAAAAAATTATACCCCTCCCAATAATAGCTGTGCAGGGGCTATGAGTATCGGAGCAACCCCGGTATCGGACAATAATGCATGCCATAGCCCGGGATCAGAAATCAGCTCCGCGGCCAGTAGTTGTGGATTTACCCTGGAGAATACAGCCTTTTACAAATTTTACGTAGCAAGCGACGGTGTATGTGTAGTGAATATTAGCAGTATTAACTGCGACAATGGTAACGGCAATACCAGTAACGGCTTTCAGACTTTATTCTTTCAAGGTGATTGCTCTTCGCTTCAACCTCTTGGCTGTGAGAGCAATAACAACTCAGGAAGCAGCTCCTTCTTACAGTTTACTACGCCTTCGCTAACAGCCGGAACAAAAGTAACTGTAGCAATTGACGGGCTACAAGGATCAAACTGTTCCTATAACATCAGCGGTATTAATATTTTAAATGTTTTAAGCGCAGATCTCGAGAGTTTCAACGGATGGGAAAACGGCAGTTCAAATATTTTGAAGTGGACCATTTTGCATGAAACAGCCGGCAACAATTACTTAATCGAACGGTCTGAGAACGGAAAGGACTTTCATCCTATCGGAAAGCTGAAAAGCGAAAATGGTAAATCCAGGACCAGCTATTCTTTCGAAGACCGACAGCCGCTAAGGATTTCTTATTACCGCATCAGGCAGGAAAACACTTCCGGAAAAGTATCATTGAGTTCAACAATTGTTCTCAAAAGAAAAAGTATTTCAGCGTTTGAAATCAATTTAATCAACCCCGTTTTTGACAATACACTTGATTTGACCATTCAATCGCCGGAGAACGGCCAGTTTCGTTATGTTATCAGTTCGGCCCTGGGACAAATATTATCTACTGGCATTGTCAACTGTATGAGCGGTTCTGCCCACTTCACAAAAGATGTTTCCCGCCTGGCAAAGGGAAAATACTTTGTGAGCTTATTTAACGAACAGGTGCGGGAAACGAGATCCTTTGTGAAGTTTGATTAGAAATAAAAAAAAGGATGTCCTTTCGGACATCCTTGAAAATCTGTTTCCAGATACTGTTTAGTTGTTTATGTTTAGCACTTTACCAGTCACTTTTTCACCGTTTATAGTGAGGATATAGATCAGGTTTTGCTGAGCAGTCTTCTGAGCTTTATACTCAACAAGAATGTTCTTATTAGCCGGAACATAGCCGTTATAAATGGTGTTGATCTTTTGACCAAGCATGTTATAAATTGTCAGTTGTGCATTTCCTGCCACTTTCGACTGGATGGAGAATTTCACCACGTCGTTGAAAGGATTAGGATAAGCAGATATAGACAGTTTATCTGTTTGGCTAACTGATGCCAGGCCAGTATTTGAAGATCTGGAGGCGCCTGAAGAAGTCAACGCATTAGGATCAGTTAATGAGCAATGTGCCACATTCCAACCCACAAATACTCTACACTTGTCAAAGCCTGTGTTGATGGCATCTATTGCTGCATTGATTGCAGAAAGTGAAGCACCACCTTCAGTACCTACTATTCCGTCTGCGTTACCTAAAGCATCATTTGCCAGCATAAACAGACCAGAAACAGTCAATGGATAACCTTTGTTAGTCAAAGCCGTAATCACATCAGCGGTAATTGTCTTATAGGTATAAGTATCACCACCGATCAAACCATAAGGATCTACATTACTGTAAGTACACTGAGGCTTGGTAGTTTTTGTACCACATGGACCATCAGGTGTAGCTGTTGCAAATTCGCCTGCCTGCAAAGCAAAGTCTGGAAGACCGCTGCTGATGCGCATGTTCAACCCTAATGTAATTGTTTGTGACAACAATACATTGTTGATCTTGCCTTGTTTATTGAGGTAAGCGGTTGTAAATGCTCCTGTGTTAATGTCAACATCACCTGCCACTGTCAACTCTCTTGGAGTACCATTCCCAGGCATTACACTGTTGATCCTCGCTGCTGTAATAGCTGCATCAGGTACTGGCATAACAACTGAGCGTCCTGAAATACCTACGGTTAAGGTACCACCGTTCAACAATTGAGCAGTGATCAGACTAGTCGGATCTTGGTAAGTGACAGGATCGCCACCGTTTCCGTCAGCATCACAGCTGTTACCGTTAGTATTGCCATAGTAGCCTTGTGTATATGTACACAATGGACCACCACAAGCTTTAACTGTTACAGTTGCAGTTGCACTGCCTACGCAGCCAAATCCATCTGTCACTGTGTATGTCACTGTATAGTTTCCTGCAGCAACGCCGGTTGCATCGAAGGTGCTTCCCGTTACGTGGTCGCCACTCCAGCTTCCACCCATTGGAGATCCGGTAAGATCAACTGTGGCACCAACACATACCTCTTTGTTATCGGCTGTTGGAGTTGGGTTTGCATGAACTGTAACAGTGAATGAAGTAACAGTTGCACAAGTTCCATTAGCATCTCTTACCCAAATGGTTGTTGTACCAATTGGTGCTGAGTATGTTGTTGGAGAAGCGATGGCATTTGTTGCTGCATTTGCATCTGCCTGTGTTGCATA
>DATMIF010000038.1:0-353182 GCA_035554655.1 Flavisolibacter sp. | reverse complement strand
CATCTCAACTGCTTTGGATAAACAACTAAAAATTGGGATAAACTATGCATCCTGTTTTTTGATAGCCACAGCTCATGGCTCAACTTCATACTTCCGCAAGTACACAGTTCCCTCGCTTCCTTCATCACAATGAACTAATTCATTCAATTACTCAATCAAACTATTATGCGCATTCGTATAACCCTGGTACTATTGCCGTTATCCTGTATACACATTATTGCACAACAACCGCTGTCAATTGGTGAGCCGGTTCCCGATATACATTTTGCTACAGTACTTAATCATACTTCACCAAAAGCCAGTCTTGCCGATTTCAAAGGCCGCCTTATTATTCTGGATTTCTGGGCTACCTGGTGCGGCTCCTGCATTCATGCCCTTCCTAAAATGGATGCCCTGCAAAAACAATTCAGCAAGGATCTTAAAGTGCTGCTCGTAAGCAACAAAAACACAGGCGATGATCTTGCCAAAGTGCAGGCTTTTCAAAAAAAATGGCAGCAACGTACCGGCAGCAGGTTAAACCTGGCAACCGTCATCAACGATACCATCACCCAAAACCTGTTTCCGCATCAGCTCTTGCCACACTACGTATGGATCGGTAAGAACAGAAAAGTGCTGGCTATCACTTCATCTGAAGTGGTCACTGCAGCCAATATCAAATCCGCACTTAGCGATGAACCATTGTCTTTTATCATGAAGAAAGACCAGGAGACAGAGCGACCTGTCTTTCTCGATAGGGACATCTCCTTAGATCAACTGCAGTCGTACTCCATTCTTGTGAAAGGCTGGTATGATGGATTGCCCAGTGGTAACCGCATCCGCCAAAGAGAAGGCATGGTCTGTGGCAGGGCCATGTTGAACACTTCCTTGCTTGATATGTATAGGGCAGTGGCAAGGGGCATCGATACAACCTTAACCGCAAAGCAGTTTCTTGTAGTAACAAACGATTCCTCTGAGCTGTTTGCACCACCGGCCGCCGGCAAACGTAAGGACTGGTATCGGCAACATGCCTACAGCCTCGATGTCATGGTTTTGCCCGGCGAAGCCCCCAGGCTATTTGAGCGCATGCTTGCCGAACTAAACCGGAATGGTTTGTATGAGGGGAGGTTTGAAACGCAACAACAGGTCGGCAATAGGGCAAGTCTGTTTGTCCTGAGAAAAACAGCAAACTGTTTCGTTCTCCCGGTTAATTGAAACCAGCTATTCAGAGAACTATACCCGTTTACCTTTAATCAGTTTTATTCATCAGGTGACCATGTATTCGTGCACTTACACCACGAGACGGCGATCATTTATCCCACCCTTTGACATATTTGACTGGTCTAACCCTGATAATTGTGAAATATGGAAAGTGAAAAATGGGAAGTGCTGATCGCTTTGCTAACGGGTATTCAGACAGAACTGCAATTAATGAATCTGTCCTTAAAGATGAAGCCTGATAGTAGCAAGGAACACAATCACCTTTTTGTTCCTTTTAAAGGTTCTGAGATTTACCTGTTGGAGAAAGCTTTCATTGATGCGGGTGGTTCTCCCAATGAGAATTACAAAACACTCCTTGAAAAAACAGTGCCCTTTATTGCCAACAAAAACCAGAAGGGCTTCAGTGCGCAAAGCTTTTGCAAGTATTCTGATAAGGTAGATCCTGAATCAAAGGAAACAGTAAAGCGGTTCCTGCAAAGGATGATCAGGAATATCGACAGTTATGATTAGATGCTGTGCTGGACTTCGTAGGTTGCGTTAACATGAAATAAGCCTTCATAGTAGTTGTATTTGCGCCACTCAAACTAAGCTGCGTATTTTTTGATAAGTTGTTGACAATAGAGATGCCCAGAATATTGTCGCTGGTAAAAGCATGGCGTATATTAGTGTAAATACAACTGTTGTAGGTAACCTCTTAAAAGCCGCTTTATTTCAAAAACACTATTTATGCCGGAATTTAGTTTGAAAAACTTTGATGAATTCATAACTCAGGTTAAAGACATCAAAACAGAATTAGCGGGAGACAAAATCAAAGCCCTAAAAAAGGAGAAGAGGGAGAACAGGAGAGCAACTGTAATATTTGCCATTGCGGTTACGTCTTTTATGCTTAGCATTTTTTCAATCTTTTACAATACTCACATTGATACAAGAAATTATAAGCTTCAACGTGAAACACAAGCTTACAGTTTTTGGCTAAGCTACCTGGAATTAGCTTCGAATAATTCTGACTTTGCTAATGGCAAGGATACAATTGATAATATTCCTATTGACAGCCTTGCTCGTCGTGATAGTTTGAATGTAAGCTATGCTCCCACGACAGTAAGTAAGTTTGTTGCCTACGCTTGGTTTGTTGCTAAGGCCTTAGGTACTGCCGAAATTGTATTGCAGTTAACGGATGATGATAAAGAATGGGAGCCTGCGATTGATACAATTATTAGAAATCATAGAGCATACATTTCGAGTTGCGGTTTTAATAGGACACATTATGGCTCATATATGCGAGAGCGATTTGATAAAGTAGTAGGTGCTTGTAAAAGGTAAAGCTTCTAAACTATACAAGGCTACCTACAAACATGGGTATTTATGTAAATGTGGCAGGGCGTTATAAATTTGACGGGTGAATATCACGGCCTGTACGTCAGCCAGGAACGAGCATTTATTCTTAAACAACCAAAACCAACAATAATGCAACGCAGAACCTTTCTCAAAAATTCAACACTTACAGTTATCAGCGTTAGTGCTTTTGGAGCCTTAAGCTGGAATGGCAAAAACTTTGAAGGCGACACACCTACAACAACTGATATTCTTGGCCCCTTTTATCGTCCCGGCGCGCCGCTTCGAACCAATCTTAGGATCCCGGGTTCAAAGGGAACACCGATTGTTTTAAAAGGAAAGATTTTCAGAGAGGATGGGACAACACCTATAAAAAATGCGTTTGTAGAAATCTGGCATTGCAATGAGGCCGAAGTCTATGATAACACATCCGACGACTACAACTATCGCGGCGGACAAAGAACAACAAAAGACGGGTCGTATGAATTCCAATCTATCCTTCCGGTTCCCTATAAAGCTGTGCCCACCATCGAATCATCCTGGCGGCCGGCTCATATACATATGAGAGTTTCGGTACCTGGTCAACAAGACTTGGTCACGCAGATCTATTTTAAAGGCGGTAAGTATGTCGACACTGACAAATGGGCTTCTGCGCCGCAAGCTGTTAACAGGATCCTCACCATGCGTAAAAACAATTCTGGTGAAAATGAAATTATTTTTAACGTCGTAATGAGTAAAGAAATCCCGCTTGACAAAAATGTCTACGACAAGATCACGGGACTTTATGATGTTGGCGATAATAATTTCATTGAATTTAGTAAAAGCGATGACCTGCTCTTTATGAAACAAAATGGACAGCTCTGGGCAAGTTTGAAATACATGGGCAATAACACATTTGTAGGTGGCATAGGCTATCCCAGGGCGACTTTCGCTCTGCAAAAAGACGATACGGTTAAAGTCGTGGTCACTACAGAAATCCCAACACTAAAAACGTACAACGGAATTAGATATCTGAAGTACAATTAACACTAGTTGCTGTAACAAAATAGAAGACGCATACCACAGTTGCTTATTGCAGAAGTGGCTGTAATACTACAATTAAGAGGAACAACAAGTTTTTTACATAGAACGATCATCAACAATAGAACTGCCAATACCGTTACCGTGGAAAGCATTCTAAAGCCAGGGGGCTTCTCTCCAACTGAAGCCATTGTCCCCCTGCAGTTGTTTAAGTTATTTCACCACTCATCATTATAAAAATCATCTATAATCCTTTATTCACTTATTTTCCGGAGGTTTTTACACACAACAGATGTCTATGTTGAAAGGAGCGTTCATTACCGTATGTTTTGTCTTTAGTTGCTTGTATCTGTGTGCACAAAATAATACCGGCACCATTTCCGGTAAGATCACCGACTCCCTTCAGCATCCTGTGGAAGGTGCAACGGTATTACTCGTTACCGGCGATAAAAACGTCCCGGTTAAATCCGCCTTATCCGATGATAAGGGAGTCTTTGTTTTTGAGAAAATAAAATTCAACAGGTACAAACTTATCGTCAGCATGACGGGTTTTGTCAACGATACCAGCCTCACGGTGATGCTCAGTGAAGAAAAGAATAACGTGAACACAGGTACTATAAAACTCGTGGCACTGGCTGGCAATCTGCAAGGTGTTACTGTAACTGCGCAACGTCCCCCGGTAGAAAGAAAAATAGACCGCACCGTAGTGAATGCCGATCAGATGGTAAGCGCTGCCGGCGCAACGGCCATGGATATACTGGAAAGGTCACCTGGCGTTTCTGTTGATAACAACGGCGTTATCAGTTTGAAAGGGAAAAATGGTGTTACCATTTTTATTGATGATAAACCTACCTATCTAGGCGGCACCGATCTTGAAAATTACCTGCGTTCATTGCCTGCATCCTCGGTAGATCAAATAGAATTGATGACCAATCCCCCTGCTAAATACGATGCAGCCGGCGGAGCAGGTGTCATCAATATCCGCCTGAAACGAACCAGGGTCAAAGGTTTCAATGGTTCACTCAATACCGCGTACACGCAGGGCGTTTATGCAAAAACAAATAACAGCTTTAACTTCAATTATCGCAGCGGTAAGTTCAATACTTTCGGCACATTAACACAGGGCTACGCAACCAATTTCTCCGATCTTACTATTAACCGTCACTTCAAAAATCCGGATGGCAGCAGGGCTTACGATTTCCTGCAAAGCACCTACATCAAGCCCTCAGGTCTCGCTTTCTCCGGCAAACTCGGTGCAGATTATTATGCAGATGAAAAGAACACGTTTGGAATCGTTCTTACAGGCCTCACAAGAAAAGGACAGCGTAACAACGACAACACCAGCCGGATTCTGGATGCCGGTTACCAGCTCGATTCAACGGTTGTTGCACATAACACCCAGGATAATTCATTCAACAATGGCGGCATTAATTTAAATTTCAGGAGACGTGTGAGCAAAAACGGGCCGGAGTTTTCTGTTGATGCAGACTATATCCATTACGGCACTGGCAATATCCAGGAGTTCAACAATTTTACTTACCTCGCTAACAATACACTTTCTGAACAAGATCGTTTGTCCGGCGACCTGCCGGCGGCTATTAATATCTATTCTCTGAAAACAGATTACACGCACCCGTTAAAAAAAGGCTGGAAAGTGGATGCCGGTGCGAAGTCAAGCCAGACAAAAACAGATAACGTGGCCGACTATTTTTCAACAGTGAACAACGTAACAAAACCGGATTACGACAAAACAAATCACTTCATCTATAAAGAAGCCATTCATGCCGCCTACATCAACAGTTCGCACGAAGGCAAACGCTGGTCCATGCAATTGGGGCTCAGAGCAGAGTATACGGTATCCGATGGGAGACAGTTAGGCAATGCAGTGAAACCTGATTCTGCATTCAGGCGAACTTATTTGAGTTTATTTCCCACAGCCTACCTCAATTATAAACTCGATAGCGCAGGCAAGCATACGCTAACGCTTGATTATGGAAGGAGAATTAACAGGCCTTACTACCAGGATCTGAATCCTTTTATTTCCCCGCTCGATAAATTCACCTATTACGTAGGCAATCCTTTTCTTCAACCGGCGTATACGCACAATGTACAACTGTCGTATAGTTACAAAAGTCGGGCTACTGTTGGCTTTAGGTACAGTTCTACCCGCAATAACACCAATGAAACGATTGAAATCGTAAATGGCACATATTACAGCCGTCCGGGGAATATAGGCAAGATCACCAACATTAGCGGCTCTTTGGAAGGTGATGTGCCCTTACGCAAATGGCTGAACTTTGGTTTTTATACCGAGGTAACCAACATACATTCCAGGACAAATTTCTATACAGGTTTCCTCAATACGCAGGGAACATTCTGGTTTGTACAACCCAACTTCCGTTTTACTTTCCGGCAGGGATGGACGGCACAGCTGGATGGATACTATCAAACAGGTCTCACATCCAACCAGTTTTATTTACTGGAAAGGGGAAGATTGAATGCAGGCGTTTCGAAAAAGCTTTCCCCGAAGCTGACCCTCCGCGCCGCTATAAATGATATACTGTATACCAACATAAACCGGGGCATCATCAATTACCTGGCTAATACCGACGCTAACTGGAGGAATGCAAACGACACCCGCACCTTTACGATTTCTGTTGCCTATCGTTTTGGCAAAGCAATTGCCGGTTTGAGAAGACATGATCAAAACAGTGCCCAGCAGGAACAAAACAGGGTAAAAGAATAGTTCCTCAGTTTTACAGCACCAGCCGTCCCGTATGTAATGTTGAAACCTCAAAACAATGGGGTAGTACATAGGATTACTGAACTTTTGTAATAAATTTAGGCCGACAGGGCGCTATGGCGCCTGACAAAACTTTATGGCTGATTTTGGACCATTTTTATTTCTTGCGGTAATTGTTTTAGGCTATTTCTACTTGAGAAAACGTAACAAAGAAAATCGCCACAGATATCATGATATCTTGAGAGAATTTCAGAAGAACAATTTGTATCAGGATACAAATATTCACCGTGACAATACTTTTAAAATTCCCGAAGAATATATAATAACTTATTTTGAAAATTACTTTATCCGGATTTATATAAGCGGCACTCGCAATTTAGAAATATCAATGCAGGGTACCTGTTCCGGGCGGCCACGAATTAACATTGTTTGGGAGCCTGTTTCACTTACTTACAGTTCACTGAAACATATCGGGTATCATTTGTCTGTCCAGGCTGCGGACATCTTTTCTGGAGAATCCAATTTATCATATGACAGGAATACTTCCGCCATTAGTTATTCACGAAAGATACCTGTTGAAAGGCGTCATCAATATGAGAATGACTTGGAAAGTTGGGCTAATTCAAATTACGATCTATAACTAAAGTTTCTCGGCTTCAATGTGCACGATTGCGCAAAGCGTCTGTTGTAGAACAATAGTGGGCGGACAAATGCTATATGTTCTTCGTATTGCCGTTATTCTCCATAATCAACACATCCGCCCCATCACATCGATCCACCTGACTTCAGGGTTCATTTAAGTTTGTTCATTGTTCATCAATAACATGGAAATTCTTGTCCATGTAGACAACATCGTTTTTGTTGATTGCGATTTTTATCGTCACATCTTTATCAGACTTGTCAGTTGTTTTGATGGTGTATTGGGCTTTGTACACGACCCGACCCTGTCTCACCGGTTCAACATTCGCTACATGTAAACTGTCAATAATTAGTCCCTGATACTTCTGGTGGAAGTATTCGATAATGCCCTGTTTTGCCTTTTCTCTCATTTCGGATTCGGGTATTGATTTGCATGAAATGATAAAGAGCAGAAGTGCCAGCGTGAAAAACTTTTCCATGTTTGGTTGTATTTCAAGTGCTAAAATAAATTATATCAATGAAACAACTAATGGATTGCGTCCGGGCCGCCAGGCTATCTTACATAAACCTCTAACCGTACAAGCCCCGATCTTAGCTAGGGTTTTCTGAACGCACAAATTAAATAATAATTTCAGCCGCATTCCAATTGCAGCCTTAGTTACAGTACAAGCAAGTATTCATTATTTAAATACTTTATCGGTGTGTGTAACTTGCCATGAGTAACCTATATCTATGAAATTCAAAAGCACTCAACTGAGTGCTTTCTAAGTGGTTGCTCATACCAAGGACTTCTGCATGTTTTTTTCAGTCGGTAGTGATTACACCCTTATCAATGGATTTAACTGTACAATATACTTTTATTACTTAAGGTCGAAATCAATTGTCTTATCGAAAACCACTTCTCTGCATAGGGAGCCATTCTTATAATTGTTTTCGAGGGCTGTTTTTACAATCTTTTTATTCTTGCCCCGTTCAGAAGCCCTGCTAACGGAGATGCATAGTGCCACACTACATCTGCTATTTTGTTTTGGTCCTTGTTGAGTGTTCATCTTTTTAAAACGTAAGTTGCTCCGCTCACTCCCTGAAAGGCAGCACAATAGTACAGTCGTCGGCAATGTTCCCGTCGTAATCCTGGTCAATGCCTGAACTGCCGCCCGGCAGCAGGTAAACATCCGTCCATCTGTGCCAGTTAAGTTCCCTCAACATGGTATTCAACTGGGTCTCTATTTGAGGTGCAGCATTAATAACCTGTGGGCGCAGCCGGCTTTCTATACTTCCCGTTAATATACCTCCCTCTATCCAATACCACCATCCAACCACAGTAACTGGTTAACAATATGTTTCTTTACGGCATGATGGTACTGGCTCGCTGACCTGACTCCCATAAGAAGTGAAATGCATCTTTTCTCAAAATGGATGATAAGATTACCCCGTAAACCTGGATAGCTATGATAGCTATAAGGTCCGGGTGTTAGTACATCCTTTGATAACAAGGCCCCAACTCCATAACTTTATTAACGTATTGGGCAAGTGGAACTAGCGAACAGAGACACTGCTGTTTCAGTAATACCTTCCGCATTGTGCGTCATGCTGATTGACAGAACTTAACATTGACTTTATGAATAGAACTGAAATTGAAATTCTGCATGAAAGGCTCCTGTTGTTTTGGAACAGGCAGGACGCGAGCGGCATGGCTTCATTATTTCGTGAAGACGGAAATACTATTGGTTTTGACGGAAGTCAGTTAAATGGTCAAAATGCCATCAAAACAGAGTTGGAAAAGATTTTTGCACATCATAAGACAGCATCTTATGTATGGAAGGTTGAAGAAGTAAGATTTTTGAGTGACAGTGTGGCTTTGCTCAGGGCTATTGTTGGTATGGTGCTTCCGGGCAAAAATGAAATTAATCCTGGCACAAATGCCATTCAAACATTAATTGCAACTTTTGAAAAGGGAGCTTGGAAAATTTCACTTTTTCAAAATACACCGGCGCAGTTTCATGGTCATCCGGAGCTTGTTGAAAATATGACAAGGGAGTTAACCAGGTTAATTAGCTCTTAACGGCAAAGGATAAACGCACAACGCCGGCTTTGCAAAATTCGGGCAGGAAATAAATGGTTGTTGCCAACCAGGCTTCTGAATTAGCCGTCGGGGGTTGCTCTTTCAAAATTTTACTATGAGTACAGGACAATTTCATGTTTTAATGGAACCTCGATATCAATAGTGCATCCCTGGCCGGGCGACGATTGAATATCCAAAACCCCCTTGTGAAATTTTACACGGTTATCAATGTTTCTCAGGCCGATCCCTTTTGACTTCTTATCCATGTCGAAGCCAACGCCATTGTCTTGAATGCTGAACCGGACGCTTTTGTAATTTGTATTGATGATAACCCGGACTTCACTTGCTGCAGCATATTTCAGGATGTTGTTCATCTGTTCCTGGATGATCCGGTAAATCATGACTTTGATATTTTCGTCCACCTGTGATTCATTAAAACCTGTTGCATCAAAAGCTATGTTAATTGGAGTGATTGCATGAATTTCGTCGGTCAGGTCTTTAAGAGCGTCTTTAAGAGAAGTATCAAAAGCAGGCCTTACCAGTTGTTTTGAAAGACTCCTGATCTCTCCCATAGCAAGATTGATGTTCTCGTAGCTTTTTTCAATTGCACTCGAAAGCAAGTCTTTGTTCCCGCTTCTCGCCAACTCCAGGTAGAGTTTTGTGGATGCCAGGATCTGGTTAATATTATCATGCAATTCTTTGCCGATTTCCTCCCTTTCTTTCTCCTGTGCCAGGATGGTTGTTTCTGTAATGAGTTCCTGTTGCATGACGCGACTTCTAACCAGTTCTGCTTCTGCCACCAATCTTTCTGTCACGTCTTCTGCAAGCGTTAAGGTTGCCGCTTCATTTTTATAAATGGTATCGTCGGTAACAACATCAACCATAATGACAGTACCATTTTTCTTTTTGTGACGCCAGATCCCGTGCCTTTTTCTGCCTTTGAGCTGTGTGGGGATGGTCCCCATGAATTTAGAAATATCTTCTTCAGGACGGAGAGCTGTTGCATTTAATTTTAGAAACTCCTCTTTGGTATATCCGTAATGGTTAACCGCAGCTTCGTTTACATCAAGAATATTCAATGCCGTAGTCGACATAATCCACATCGGCATGGGATTTTTTTCAAACAGCAGCTTATAACTATTAGCCTTTTCTTCCAGTTCTTTTTGAGAGTTTTGTACTTGTACAGCCATCGCGTTAAAAGCCCTGGCCAGTTTTCCTACCTCATCCATCCTGTTAACAAGCACCTGCGAAGGATAGTTCCCGGCTGCTATTTGCGAAGTAGCCGCAGTGAGTTTTACCAGGGGGTCGCTAAGATTGCGGCCAATGAGCCAGCCGCAAAAAATTCCGATAATGAGTAAAGTGCTTCCTGCTATTAAAAGCCAGTAAATATAGTTGTTGGCAGTTTGCAGTATTTTGCTTTTGGGGAACTCAACACAAACAAGCCATTGACTGTTGGCGATGCGATTCATAGAAGCCAGCACTTCTTTTCCTGATCTGTTATATTCAAAAATGGGGTTCTTTTTTTCTTTACTCTCGGGAGGGGCGGGCACCGGCGTAACCATGTCTGTCCATAAACTTCCGTCTGCATTTCCAACATATAATTTGGCCTCAGTGCCTATCAATTGTGTAAGCTGATCGATCGACCTGGACCTTGCCTGCATTTTTCTCCATCTTATTAAGTACCCTATCGTTTTGTTTTCAGATATTACCGACGCTGTAACCGGGTAATAAACGGATTTACCGACTGCATTGATATTTCCCAGTTTACCAGAATCAGGCTTGGATGAAATGGGGAACATTATTTCATTGAACGGCAAGTCTTGCGGTAGTTCCGCTTTTGAAGAACTCAACATGATTTTTCGCTCACTGTTCAGAAGTTGCACCTGTACGTATGTCGAATCTTTTAGCAGCTCTTTGAAAAGAGTATTGATTTCAGCTGCAGAATCTTTTCCTGCCGATTTCAGAAAAGTTTTAACCGCAGGCTTGTTGGCCTGGGTATAGGCTAATGCGATTACATTATGTGCACTTGTGGACAACATGCCGCTCAGTTGGTGGGAGAGGGTGCGAAGGCGTTCCTGCCCCACTTTAAGAGCCGCTTTTCGAACACCGAGGTAGGAGATTATACCAAAGGAAAGAATGACAGTAAGCAATAGCGAACAAATCAGCAGCGGAAGTCGTTGGCGAATAGAAAGGCGGGAAAAAGAAGCAGCTTTTATTGGATTCATGATTAAAGGCTCAACGAGCAGATTTAACTATATGGATTTCGATTCAAGATAAAGACATTCAGGTATTAAATAAATAAGGGTTTTCATTTAACTTTTGGCGTTTACATTTAACTGTTGTAATAAGCTGTTTGCAACACGGCACTCAGGCTTCCAAAATTTATATAGACTTACGCCGTAGTTAGTGTTGAGAATAAAATTAAGTTGCAAATTGCTATTCAGCTTTTGTGCAAGTGTTAGGTTGACGTTTTTCAAATACCAACCCTTTGCAAAGCTGATAAACACTACCTGCAGGCATATTGACTGATATCATGCACAAAATCATACTTATTTTCTTCACAACGATTTCTATGGTGCTCAATTCAACAGGACAGACATTAAAACCCAGTGACTTCGCCGACAAACTTATCAGCGCTTTCCAAACTAAGAACTTTGGAAACTATAAAATCCTATTGCCTGACACGGGAGACTCTAAAGAGTTTTGAATGACTTCCTAAAAATAATCCTGTCTCCAATGTAGAGTGGGCACAATTTTCAGAAATAGCGGAATAAAATGTTAGTAGTTATCATTAGACGGCTGATCAACAATACCGCTCATTATTATGCTTTCATTAGCAAGATGCAGCAATACCCATCTGGAAACTGCTAACTGTAAATGTTTCTAATCTTTAATTTGCTTTCCGAACAATTCTGTTTTGTGTACGCATGTTTTGAATAATCTGGCCTGGCATTCTAATTGTAATTTTAGTTACAGCACTAAGTAAGTAACCATTATTTAAATACCTTATGTAAATCTGTATTCCTTGCCATGTAGTAAGTTATCACCTATGGAATTATGGAGCTCTCAATTGAGGGCTTTTTAAAAGTTGTTGAATGTTCATTTCACCGGCCTTTCATTTTTATGAAGGGCTTTTTTGGGTTGTTAGTGATAAACCCTTATCGATGGTTTTAACTGTACAATATACCTTTATTGCTTAAGGTCGAAACCCAATTGTCTTAGCGAAAAACCATTTCTCTGCAACGGGAAACTTCTTATAATTGTTGTCAAGGGCTGTTTTCACAGTCCTTTTTTATTCTTTCCATCCGCGCCTTGCAGTTACATATACTTGTTAGATAGCAGATGCTAAGAAGTTAATCAGGGTCAGAAATTATTTTTTTTATTCAGTATGACTCCTTAATTGTCAATTTTCCATCCATTGCGTTTAAAGTGATCCTTTGCTGCCCGGGCTTTCTCATGGGCGGGCACAGTCCTTAATTCAGAGTTGAGTATGGCGCCATGGCTTTTGGCAATAACGTTGGCAGTAGCTTCAAATCTATCAGAGCTGGTTATTGGAACTATAGTAAGCCCGTCATTTAGTTTTATTTCCAACCTAATGGATCCCTTTGTAGCGTAAAACATGAAGTCATGTGCAGCAATTAGTGTACCTATGGGTAATTTGGCTGTCCAACAGCAAATAACAGGTATAAAGGCCTGGCAAACACATAACGAAGCCCCGCCAATTGCCAGGGCCATCCAGGTCAACCATCCATCAAAGTCAGTTTTCTGCCTAACTATTAAATTTGGATTGACATTGCTTTTCTATAAAATAATTGGACTAAACTTCTGATACAATTATTGTCCAGGGACAAATGCCCAACTTATCAAGGGACAATTCCGGTGTTGTTCATTTAGTATATGGAAGCGGAGTATAAATCTGCCTTTCTTTATAGGTAAACCAATAAATAAGTATTTCCTCATAATCTCTAAAAAAAAGTCTCCGGCGTAGTTTTGAATGAACCGGAAATGATTAATTTGTTCAGTCGCCTTTATTCGTTTCTTCCATCGGGTGTGTTATGGATTCAGCAACCAATTACTCTAAAGAACTACTTGGAAACATAAATCAGCCGGCTTTCTTACTCGACAAAAAAGGAACCCTGGTTTTTCTGAATGATTACTTTCAGAAAATGCTTGCATTAAAAAACAGGCAGTCGGAAGGCATGCTTTTATCAACACTTGTTGTCGAAAACGAAAAGAACAAAATAGAAAAGCATATCAGCCGCACCGGGAATATTCCCTCCATACAAACAACCTTTATAGCAATAGATAAGTCACACGTATCCGTCCGGTGGGAGGGCTTTTGGAACGAAGAAGGCGCATTTTGGTCCTGCGTGGGCAAGCTTGCAAAGGAGCAAACTGTCGAATCCCGCATTCAGAACCAGTATGAAAAAAGAATAAAAGAATATAACCGCCGTCTAACCACCCTGGTTGAAAGAATTGGAGAGGGCTTTGTTGCACTGGACAGGGAGGGTAGGGTGATTTACTGGAATCAAAAAGCAGAGCTGATCTCAGGAAGGCGCAGGGATGAAGTTTTAGCCAGGATCATTTGGGAATGCTATCCCGAAATGGCTACACCCGAGTTTTGTTCTTTCTACAGCAAAGCCATCGAATTGCAAACTCACCAGGAGTATGAAGCTTTTTACAAAAACGAGCAAAAATGGATAAAGATCATACTCCATCCGGGTAACAATGGTGTGACTGCTTTCTTCAGAGATATTACCGGTCAAAAGAAGATCGAACAAGAGCTGCAAATTCAAAAAAAGCAAAGAACAAAAGAAATCACTGCTGCAGTAATCCAGGCACAGGAAAAAGAAAGAATGCAGATCAGCCAGGAGCTGCACGATAATGTAAACCAGGTGCTCACCACTGTAAAACTATATACCGAGATTTGTGTAAATGACTTCGGGAATAAGGAACTGATGCAGCGTTCCATGCAGTTACTGCAGGGATGCATTAACGAAATCAGGTCACTCTCAAAGCAGCTTTCAGCACCCTCGCTGGGTAAAATCGGCCTGAAAGATTCTCTGAAGGACCTGGTGAGAACAATGACGGCAACAGGCAAAACCAGCATCGGGCTCGATACAAAAGGTATTCGGGATATTAAAGTAAGCAAAGAGATGCACCTTGCCATCTACCGCATCGTGCAGGAACATCTTACCAACATTTTAAAGCATGCAAATGCGAAAACTGTCAGGATCGTCATTAGCTATGTCGATGATGATATCGTGCTCAAAATTGCTGATGACGGAAAAGGCTTTAATGTAAACGCCCCTGCAGGAGGTATCGGCATTGCAAATATGAAGTCGAGGGCGGAAAGCCTGGGCGGAAGGCTTGGTTTAAATAGTGCTCCTGGCCTTGGTTGTGTGCTGATTGCACACTTCCCGAAAAACGAATGATGTATACGCTTTTATTTAGCCGGGAATTTATGGAGCATCGTCTCTGCGGAGGGATAGTTGAATGACACCCGGTGGACGAGAAATTCAGGTTCTTCAGGCGATAGGCTGATAACCGGTTCATGTTTTCGCTTGAGCATCCGGATAAAGCTGCTGATGTAACCGGGTATTGCTATTTTTTTCGGCTCTATGGATATGGAATCAATGAGGTCATTGCTGATGTACATAAGTAGTTTCATAGGGATCGCCTTCTTGGTATTTTGTGCAAGTTAGCCACGTAAAATCACGTGGACAATAGGTATTTTCCATAAAATTCTTAACTGTACAAACGATTACAGCGGTCTTGGGTTTATGCAGGGGCTAACCGAAGTTGCTTTGCCAGATTGCATCAATAATTCCCGGCCAAAGAATGCAGTTGCAAAAAGTAGTCAATTTATTTTTAAGAATAAATCCTTATTGTTTTACTTGTTCTAATCTGCAATATTTGCAACCCCTTACTTACAGGCCACTATTTATCCTTAGGCCATAAGCCAAAATTCAATACAAAACGAAAAACCGATGAAAACTTTTTACGTTCTCTGCTTCTTATTCTTTTGCCTTTCACTAAACGCCCAGTTCAGTTACGGCTATGCGCCTGTAAAATGGACAACGACTTTAACACCTGGCTCCAGTGGCTCTGTAAACGCCTCGGGTGCTCCGGCCTCCATTACTATTACAGGTAGTGATGGTGCAAGTGCTACCAATATGGATGTTGACTACACCATCACAGCGAAGGCCTCGGGTCCCTTCAGCTTCTCCTGGTCTTACCATACCAACGATACCGACAAAGATCCTCAATACGATCTTGCCGGCGTTTTAATAAACGGCGCTTTTACCCAGTTGTCCGTCAATACCCTCAATCTGGTCAACCAGTCCGGCAGCTGGTCAGGAACCGTTACTGCCGGCACAGTCATCGGCTTTCGCTTAAGGGCTACCGACAACGTTTTCGGTAATGCCACATTTACCATCTCTAACTTTTCTCCCCCCGGTGGTGTGCTCCCAGTAAACCTGCTTTCTTTTGATGCTCAAAAACAAAATACAGCTGTACAACTGGTATGGACAACCGCTTCTGAAAAATTTTTCTCGCATTTTATTGTAGAACGTTCGGCAACTGCAAATGACTTCAGCACACTTCAAACAATAAAAGCAACCAGTGGGGCAGAACCTTATACTGCCATCGACCAGCATCCTTTACCTGGCACAAATTTTTACCGGCTCAAAATGGTTGACGATGATGGAACTTATACCTATTCAAAAACAATTGCAGTAAATACTGCTAATTCCGTTTCAGCAATTTCCATATCCCCAAATCCTGCTGCAAACCATTGCACACTTCAAATGGAAGCCGCAGCTGCTGCATCAGAAACTATCATTATAATAAATGCGACAGGGTCAATTGTGCATCAGCAAAAACTTTATTTACAAACCGGCACAAATCATTTTTTAATTGATATTAGTGGGCTCGCAAAAGGCATTTACTTCGTTCAGTTGAAGAACAGCAGCGCTGTACTGCAACTGGTAAAGCAATAAACGCTGCCTCCTGCTCCATTGACGGCTAATGCAAATGAGCAAACCAGGAAACCGCTTTCATCTGGTTTGTCTTTTACAAACTTTTGAACGCTGGTATAGCTAAAATCTATACTTATCTTTAGATATATGCCGGCTGTGGCAACAACCGCAGCATATTTTCAATTCTTACTTAACACCCTTAATCATGGCAACCACAAACCAGGTGCTCGACATGTCTCCCGTAGGGATGATATTTACCGTATTAAAATCATCAGAAGACACAAAGGGAAAATCGCTGGATCTGCATTGGCAACTATTACCAGGTTGCAATATGAAAGATCCGCTGGTGCATGTTCATCCTCATGCCATTGAAACTTACGAAGTACTTGAAGGTGAAATGGAATTCTATATCGGTGATAAATGGATAAAGGCTGTAGCTGGCGACAAACTAGCCGTTCCCAAAGGGGTAACACATTGTTTCAGGAATCCTTCAGAGAGCCTTGTCACCGTCTTTAATACACACCAACCCGCCCTGCGAATGGAAAATTATTTCGAAGATGTATGTAAGGTATTGGATAAGCTTACCGGTAACAGGACCCGCGACTTCAAAATGGATCTGAGAACAAAACTCTATATGAGCGTTCTTATGAACAACTACCGTCACGAAATCATTGCAAAAAATCCTCCTGATATAGCTATCAAAATATTGGGAATGGTAAGTAAAATCCTTGGTTTAAAATATTAAGGCATCGGAGGAATATCTTCGTATGAAACCACTCTAGCCATGTTGTCCGTCTGCTCGACATCCATCGTAATTAGCACAGGTATAAAAACATATTCGCTGCTTTAAACCAAAACATTCACCCATTGTCTGAACTGCCAGTAAAAATCTGCCACAAAAACCAAAACCAATGGGACCATCCGTTACACTTCAATTTCAATCCTTAGATGACCTATGGACCTTCAGGATAGAAGCCCTCATTTATTTTATTGCAATAGACCCCGCTTCGGCTACACTTACATGTAGATGCAACAGGCAACACCTGCAACTGGCCGTTTCAAAATACAAAGCACATGTACTGATGGAACTAACTACTGGCGAGCAGGATTAGCAAAACAATTTATTGCGGTGTCTGGCTGTATTTACAAATCATTTCATCAAGCTGCCCTTCCATCTTGTGCACCCAGCCGGGCGGCAGCGGCGCATCTATGATCTGCCAGTGTTCATTTTTTTCCTCCATAACAAAATGATGCTCTTCTCCGCCTTTTTTACGCACCCTTACCTGGTACTTCTTTTTGGCAGGTGAAATAATACAGTCGAAGTGAAAATGTAAAGCCTCCTGGTCTCTCGTCATAAATACACGGGTAAAGGATTGCATGGTCTTAGGATTTTTGGATAAGTAAACAATGTATACATGCAACAAAATAATTGCAATGGCAGAGTTTGGTGCTTTTTGAAATTCTAATCGTATTCTAATATGTTATTCTGAGCAAAGCAAACTTTGTATCCATAAAAAAGAGATGCATATGCTAACCCTGTAAAATATAAAACGGACGAGGTTCATGATTTCGAAGAGTTTAATTATGACGTGATGAATCATTCACGAATCCCAATTTTAAATTCCAAACAAATCCTCCATTGTAATACTATGCTGCACCAATGCCTGTGCATAACTATTCTGCTTCACACCGTATGTAGTAACCATCGTCAGGAAAACAGTTTTTTTTGTTTTGGTAATTTCTGCAAACACACGCATTTTTTGCTCCAATTCTCCTGCATAACGTTTATCAATCATAAATTCGCCTGAGTAGAATTTCATTTCGCATAGGTTAATACACCTGTCTGCACGGTCAATCAGCAAATCAATTTGAGCGCCTTGGTTGTTTTTGCCCCCCGCAGATCTCCAGCTGCTCTCTTCACTTTGGATAGCTCCAATGCCTAATGCTGATTTAATTTGAAGAACGTGCTTAAGGCACACCGCTTCAAACGCCATACCGCTCCATATTTTATAAGCATTGCCGGTACTCATTTGCAGCCATTTGTTTTTTGCATTACTGCGGTTCCCGTCCATAAACTTTAAATAAAAAATGGAATATTCATCAATCAAACGATAGATCGCATCCTTGGCAGCATGCTGATATGGTACTATTGAACGTATGAACCCCGTCTCTTCCAGTTCTTCCAAAATTTCAGTGGTCCATCCTCCCGATGTAAGTTCACATACATCAATGATTTCTTGCCGGCTTAGACCCTTAGGTGTCTTTGCTAAAGCCCGAACAACTTTTATATGTTGGTCAGATTTTTCAAATAGTGATCCATATAAATTATCGAACTCCCCGGTCAAGAATCCGTTTTTATCGAAGCAGTTCCTTTGAATAGTTTGAGTAGCGCTATGACCCGGCTGGACGTTTTTTAAATACTGGGGTATCCCACCAAATACCATGTATAGCTGCAATATCTGGTAAAAATCAAGCTTAATACCGCGGCTATTAAAATAGACCCTTGTTTCAGCAAGAGTGAAAGGTTCCAGCTTGATTTTTTGTGTGATGCGCTGATGCAGGCTTCCTTTATTATTTACAACATTGCGGATCATCCATGATGCGGCCGACCCGCAAATGACAACAATGATATGATTTTGCCTGCTCGCCCATGTATTCCAGAAATGAGCAAAGGCGCCTAGAAAACCTGAACGCCTGGTTTCAAACCATGGAAATTCATCAATGAATACGACCTGTTTCTTCCGCTTGTTCAGCCCTTGCAAATACTGTTGCAATACCTGGAAGCCGCTGATCCAGCTATCGGGCTCTTTCACCGGCAGGCCGGTAACCTTACTCAAAGCGGCAGTGAATACTTTTAGCTGGTCCTTTAAATTCCCGCCATAAACGGCTGTTACTTCAAAAGCAAGGAGGTCATTGAAATAAGTGTGAACAAGAAATGTTTTTCCAACGCGTCGCCGTCCGTAAATGGCAACAAGAGAGGCTTCCCTGGATTTTATGACGTGTTTCAGGATTTCTTTTTCTTCGGTTCTTCCAATGATCGTTTCCATAATTTAATAGATTTGGCGCCATAGTCAATTTCTATATAACGCCAAATCTGCATTTTCTTTCAAGTTTTGGCGCTATATATTTAATTCATATAACGCCAAATCTACCCATTTTATTCCCAGATACGCTATCGGCAAGCCAGTTTATCTATAAACATTGTACACTTATGAAGGCCAAACTTTAAATTTTTCCCGGTAGCAGAAGTAGTATATATAAACGGATGTATTTCTGCGCAAGGTGACTGATATGCTGATCCGGTAAGTTTGAAAGCATTCAATTATACAGAATATAAATTCAGGCTCCTGTTCTTAATACGGGACTACACCATTGCATTATAAATGTAAGAGACACGCTGCAGACCTTAACATCAATTTTTATTTCGCATAATTTTTCTCTTCTCATTTCTCTTATTTTTACCTCCGCATGGAATCGATCAGCCAGTCCCATTACCAGGTTCTTCAGCTTATATATAGCATAGTAAAAGACGATTTATATCCGCACAAGTGCCAAGTACACCCAAGGGAGATCATTCTCCGTTCGATGGAGGATTGGAGTAAAATCCAAGCCGCACTAAGCGTCCTTGAAGAAAACGGCTGGATTGTTACCAGAACATTGGACACCCTTCAAATTTCAATGACTCAGGCAGGTTTGCAAATCTGCAGGTCTCCCATATTAAAATGAGCATGCGTTCGCGGTTTATTTGGGCCTCTTCAGACCGGATGAGTTTTATCATTTTTGTTTATGGAAATTTTGTGTAATTAAGGGTTCGATTCATGAAGCAATGAACCTTTCCTTCTTTCTATTAATGGAGCTGCTTATTCTCGTCGCGTTTTCCTTTTATTTTTTTGAAAACAGAAACGATTTTTTTCGTTGTCTTCGCAGTTTTCTGTTTGCAGAAAATTATGTGCTATCCAGATCTTCCTACCTAAAACACCGTAAGCGGTCTACACGGTTTGCGGTTTTCCTGGCCATCATTGTATTTGCTTCAGCGCTGAATACTTACCTCTCTTTTTATTCGGACTGATTTTAATAACGATATAATACACTGCACAATTCCACTTCGGATCTATGTGCTTCCACTATAACAGTGTCCGCAAGAATTATTTTGCAGTCAGTTAGCACGCATGCAGCTGAAATCGTTTTTCACTTAAACGCTTATCATATGTTTCATTCCATATCATGGTTGCAGTACTGGACTTGTATAATAGTTGCTTGTTGTATTTATTACCTTGTAATCATTACTCTTTATTTTAGAGGAAGTGTAAGAAAAATGCTATTCTCAAAAGAAGGAAAAACTTTCGCCTTCGTAAATTCAGAGACTAACAAAGACCCGGATATGCCATCACTATTCGGGCCTCACGATGATGAACAAATTGTTTATTCCTGTATGGATGAACTTACCGCTTTTTTTGAAAGCCAGAAAAGATCAAAAGTGATCAAGAGTGAATTGATGTATGGGTTGTACATGATTCTTCAAAAATATCCGTCCATCAGGAACTCTGGCTATAAAGAGTCACTCTCAAACGTTATTGCTACTCAATGCGAAAATATCTGCTCCATTCACTTAAGTGCGGATGAATTAAAAGGCGTATGGTTAGGATAGGGAATGGGGGATCAGCCCCTTACTAAGGGGCTTTTTTTATCAATCAATTTACAGTTATAAAAAGTGCGGTATGAAAAAGTGCAGAAGGAAAGATTACAAGGGTAAGCTGCCTAGTAGGAATTAAGGATGGGTCGTGGAATATTATTGCAACGGTCATCGGTATTTATATTAAAAATGACGTCATCTATTACCAGTTGGATCTTACCAACGGGAGTGCGATCGATTACAACATTAATTACCTGCGGTTTTATGTAAGGGATAAGAATAAAGCACAAAGAACGGCCAGCCGGGACCTTGAAATAGTGCCTCTTATATTGTCGGAAACATTTCACACGTAAGGGCCGGTGATTCATCACTGTATCGTTGTTGCCCTGGATAAATTCACAATCCCGGATGCAAAGTATTTGGCAATTGAAATAGGCGAGAAAAGTGGCGGAAGAAATCTGCTGATGAAAGTAAGCAACAGGAAAATTATTAAAGCACTTCCCTTATCTGATTTTAAATGAAACCGAAGCACTGCTTATCTGATGATCTGATTTCCGCAGCACAGGAAATGTTTTTAAGTAACCATCACTGGATTGTTTACAATGGCTTGAATCATGAACTGGAAACAGGAGACATGCAGTTCTTTAAAAACAAACGCGAGGCAAGTCAGTATACGCAAAACAATACGGCTGAAAACGCAAGCTATAAACTCATTTATGCAAGTTCCATATTGGATCTGATAGGGCAGCTTACCTATGGAAATTCAATCGGGAGTGTGAACGACGTGAATCCGCCTGCAAAAACAAATTTTATGAAAGAGGAAAATTTGAATTATCTGAAGATCGATTTGAAGTACCTGGGCTTTGGCGACCGGCTCCAGGCTAATCTTGAACACAATATTCGCCAGGGGTTTCCTGAATTTGTGCTAAGAACACAAACCGAATTTGGTTCAGCGACACTGGACAGCACCTTATATTTTTCCCGGTCAAACGAAGACGGTAAATATTATTTCAACCGGCATGATGCCAGGATGAAAAATGATGTCGGGGTACTTGAACAAAGCTTCTATGTAAACAAAGGGCATGGTATCACGCTCAAAGAGGCGTTCAATCTTTTGGAGGGAAGAGCAGTGTACAAAGAAATGGATACAAAGGAAGGGGAGCAGTACCACGCATGGATACAACTTGATTTTGAAAACAGGGAGGAAAACGGGAGTTATAAAATAAAGCAGTTTCATGAAGAGGATGGTTATGACCTGGGAAAAGCCTTATCCAAATTTCCACTTAAGGAGTTATCAGATCAGCAAAAGACCGAGCGCCTGCTGATGTCCTTGCAAAAAGGAAATCTCCAGGCTGTTACAATGATGGTTGATGGAAAAGGGCAGAGGTTCTCTATAGGTGCCAGTCCGGAGTATAAAACTGTTGATGTTTTTGACTATGGCGCAGTAAGGCCGTTGACCAATGATCAAAAGGCTCAACTGATGACAGGTGAATCAAGAAAGAGATTAAACGGCAAAAAAGTCGAGGGAGAGCAAACCGGTAAGGAATTGAGTCAGCAACACGATGACAAACAAAGCAAGGGGTTGAAACATGGGCAGCACGTTTCTCAAAAGCTGCAGGGGCAAAAAACGAAAGGTGTAAAAAACCATCGATAAATCAATTAAAATATCAGGGGATGTCGGAACAAAAAATGATAACCATTAAATTATATAATTATGAACGAACAAAATTTTCTGTATTTGAAGGACAATCTTAAATACCTCGGTTTCGGCGAACATTTAAATGACACGCTGGCAAATAATCTCAAACAGGGAGCCGCAGAATTTTCTATGGTGCACAAAACAGAGATTAACAAAAAACCGTTTGAGGCGACGCTTTATTTCCGGCGCTCCGATGCATCCGATTTATATTTTCTCAACAGCTATACAGCATCACTTCAGAGAAATAACGGTGAAAAGCTAGAACAGTCATTTTATCTTAATAACGGAAAAGGTGTTACCGCAAAAGAGGCGTACAATCTCCTGGAAGGAAGGCCTGTATTTAAGGAACTATCGAATAAGAACGGAGAGAAATACCATGCCTGGCTGCAGATTAATTTTCAAATAAGGGATAAGCGGGATAACTATGAGGTGAAGCAATATCATCAAAAATACGGTTATGATCTCAGGGCAGCAGTGTCGAGGTTTGCTGTTTCGGAGTTAAAAGACACTGAAAAGGAAAGAGCTTTATTGCATTCATTGGAAAAAGGGAATATTCAATCAGTCACAATTGAAAAGGATGGATTTACGCACAAGATGTTTTTGGAAGCCAACCCTCAATACAAGACGGTTAACCTGTACGATGCCGATATGAAAAGAGTGCAGAGAGAAAATATTGGAATGTATCAGTCCGAGACTCCTTCCTCTGAGATATCAAAAAAACAGAACCAGGTCCAGAAGCAGGAACGTTCAGAAAAAAATAAGCAAGATATATCCGGTGGCGTTAAGTCATCCGGCGAAAAAAAGGGACGCTCAAAGAAGAATTCCATAGGTATGTAGTTGTGCATTTGAAAACCGGAAGTATATGAGTATAGAAATTGTGACGAAAGACGATTTGGAAGCTTTCCGCGTTCGGATGCTTAATGATATCAGGCAGATATTACAAAATACACAACACGACACTGTAAGGCAATGGCTAAAAAACGGGGATGTGAAAAAGTTGCTTGGTGCTTCATCTAATACGGTACAACGGTTAAGAATAGCCGGCAAGTTGAAGTCATCTAAAATCGGGGGTGTCCATTATTACCGGTACGAAGATATCCAAACCTTACTGCAAAGCGGTTTTGAAAAGGAGGGGGCATGCAGGTTATTGAGCTAACGAACTTTTTCAAAACGATACGAGAGGATAACCGTATTACGACAACTCATATAAGCTTGTACATGGCTTTGTTTGAGTTGTGGAATCAAAATGAGTTTCAAAATCCCTTTTGTATGTCAAGACGAGCTGTTATGGAAGCTGCAAAAATCAGTGGCCTGGCAACATTCCATAGATGTATCAGAGATCTGCACCAGTTTGGCTACATCCGGTACCTGCCTTCCAGGAACCCTGCAATTAGCAGTCTTGTATATATGGTAAACCTGTAGACTATTCAAATATGAAGTACATGATATAATTAGATGTGTTTCCGGAACGATAGAATGCATGAACATGTAAACTGTACCATGACGACATCTAGCCCCCACAATTTATTTAGAAAATAAAAGAGTAGTCACGTGGCCTGATGCATTTAGCGAGCTTTGTCCTGAAATTTGAGAGATGGCCCGAATAAGAATAGGTAAAACGAAACCAAACAGACAAAACGGATGGCTTAACGGCTTTATAGGTGTGGTGTTATTCAGCGGTACCTTGCCCGCTACCCGGATAGCTGTTTTAGAATTTAACCCTGTGTTCGTCACTGTTGCTCGTGCTTCCATTGCAGGTATATTAGCGCTAGCTGCTTTACTAGTTTGTAAAGAGAAGCGACCGACAGGAAAACAGCTCTTGCAATTAACTATCGTTGCGATCGGTGTAGTAGTTGGTTTCCCTTTATCGAGTGCCTTGGCACTACGTTACATTACGTCGGCCCATTCTATTGTTTTTATAGGAGTACTACCGCTTGTAACGGCTTTCTTCGGCCTAATCCGGGGAGGTGAACGCCCACGTCCAATATTTTGGCTTTTTTCTTTGTTAGGTAGTCTATTGGTAGTTGGTTACGCAGTGGTGCACGGAGTTACCGCTTCACCTATCGGCGATATATTGATGCTCGTCGCTATTATTTTATGCGGACTTGGTTATGCAGAGGGGGCAAAACTTTCAAAGTCATTAGGTGGTTGGCAGGTAATCTCCTGGGCATTGACAATTTCTTTGCCACTGATGTTATGCCTTGTCTTTTTTAATTTTCCATCGTCGCTTGAAAGTATTAGCGTCCGTGCCTGGGTTAGCATCGCTTATGTTTCCATCTTCAGCATGTTTGTTGCTTTCATATTTTGGTATAGGGGCTTAGCACAGGGCGGTATTGCAACCGTTGGACAATTGCAACTATTACAGCCGTTTTTTGGGCTGGCATTGGCTGCCTTATTTCTTGGTGAGGAATTAACCATTGAAATGTTAGCAGTTACAATCGCTGTAATCCTATGCGTCGCAGCTACGAAGAAGTTTTCAAAGCAAAAAACATTGGCTTAAGAGAGGCTGTCGATCAAGATATCTAACTGTAACCATGTGTTGTTATTCCGATAAGCGGAAAAGTTTGACGGCTTGATTATATTAGATTCTGACTACAAAGGACAGGTTATTAAACTCATTGCACTTTGAGTATCCATTTCTGATAGCTTTGCCGGATTATTGCTACGTAGCGAAATGTCGAGACTGATTTTATGCGCCTTGGAAAGCTAACAGCCGTGTCAAAATGGTGATGGATACTTGCCAGGTTGTTGAGTATCGCCGGTAACGTTTCCGTAAAAAGAAAAGAGACAATTCGAATACAAGAATAAAAAAGACAGAACTTGCCGACTTCTTAGTTTATTTATGCGATTGTTTGCAATACAGGTCAGGGAGTTTCTCGTTATTTTTCTACTACTATTTTCAGTTACAACTTTTTCACAGCACCCCTCTATCATGATTACTCAGAAAAACCTTCCTGGTATCATTCATGGATTTACTCAATATTCCCTTTTGAAAAAATCATTAGAGCAGGTTAAGCCAATAGCAGACGAAGCTATTGCTAATCCAATCAACGTTCCAGTACCAAAAGATGGAGGAGGGGGATTTACACACGAGCAACATAAAAAAAATTATCAGTACATCCTTGCGTGTGGAACTGTTTACCAGATTACAAAAGAAAAAAAATATGCTCAATTTGTAAAGGACATTTTACTTAATTATGCTTCCCAATATGAGCAATGGCCTTTGCATCCTCAGAAAAAACCAAGCAATCCTGCAGGAAAAATCTTCTGGCAAAATTTAAACGATTGTGTATGGCAGGTTTACGTGATCCAGGGCTATGATCTTGTTTACGATTATCTAACGCTGCAAGAAAGAATTACAATTGAACAGCACTTGTTTATTCCTGTTGTCAGGTTTTTGATGGAAGAAAATAAAGAAACGTTTAATCGAATCCACAATCATGGCACGTGGGCTGTAGCCGCCGTCGGAATAACCGGTTATGTAATGAATCAAAAGGATTGGGTGGAAAAAGCATTAAAAGGATCCAGAAAAGATGGTACATCGGGGTTTCTTGCACAACTAAGTCAATTGTTTTCACCTGACGGCTATTATACAGAGGGACCATATTATCAACGGTACGCTTTGTTGCCCTTTTTATTATTCGCAAAAGCTATCGACCAATACGATCCTCAGTTTAAAATTTTTGAATACAGCAATGGTGTTTTGAAGAAAGCGATCCATACCGCTTTACAATTAACCTATACTAATGGAGCATTCTTTCCAGTCAATGATGCATTGAAGGATAAGACTTTTGAATCTGAAGAATTGGTTTATGGAGTAGATATTGCCTATGCTGATATTAGTACTGATGCAGATCTTTTAGATGTGGCGCAAAAACAAAACAGGGTAATTATTTCAGATGCAGGGTTTAAAGTAGCTAAAGATATTGCTGCAGGTAAATCAAAAACTTTTGTTTATAAAAGTCTATGGATAAAGGATGGCAACCAAGGAGATGAAGGAGGCTTGGGAATTTTAAGAGCAGGTGAGAACAAAGATCAGCAATGTGTCTTGTTAAAAGCTTCTGCACAGGGCATGGGCCATGGACATTTTGACCGGCTGAATTTGTTATACTATGACCACGGGGTTGAAATATTTTCAGATTATGGTTCTGCTCGATTTTTAAATATTGAAACCAAAAGCGGTGGGGAGTATCTTCCAGAAAATAAGACGTGGGCAAAGCAAACCGTTGCCCATAATACAGTAGTAGTTGATCAAGCTTCTCATTTTGCGGGCGACTTGAATAAAGCACAGGCCGCACATCCGCAATTGATCTACTTTAATTCAAGAAAAGATTTGCAGGTGATTTCTGCGGAAGAAAAAAATGCGTATAAGGGCATCGGCATGACAAGAACAATCGCTCTTGTGAATTTAAAAGAACTCGAAAAACCATTATTGATCGATATTTTTAAAATAAGATCCGATAGTGAACATCAATATGATCTACCATATTGGTACCAGGGACATATTACGAACACACCTTTCCATATGCAATCCAATGTAAAAAGGCTTGAACCACTAGGGAAAGATTACGGTTACCAACATATCTGGTTGAATGCAGTTGGAAAATCCTCCACGGGTAATGCATCTATAACTTTTTTGCAAAACAACCGGTTTTATACAGCAACATTTTTAACCGATTCGTCTACTCAGATTGAGTTCGTTATGGTTGGTGCAAATGATCCGAATTTCAACCTGAGAAATGAAAAAGGTTTTATTCTTTCGCAGCCCAAAGCAAAAGACCATCTTTTTATTTCATTGATAGAGTCCCATGGTAACACAAATCCTACTGCTGAAACGACGGTGGATTTTAAAGGCAAAGTGCAAGGATTAAAACTTGTTACCGATAGTGAGGACATAAGTTGTTTTCAATTCTTAATTGATAATAAAAATTATACAGTTACAATCAATTACAAGAGCGCACAAGCGTTTATTTCCGTAAAATGAATTTTTCAAAACAAAACCCCCTTTTTCAGATGAATGAACCGAAGTCTAAAACATAAATGATGAAAGTAAAAGGGCTTCGCTGGTATATTATTGGGCTTATTGGGCTGGCTACGATCATTAATTATATCGATCGGAGTGCCATCAATATTATGTGGCCATATATTTATAAAGACTTTGGTATTGCGGACTCAGATAATAAAGATGCACTGGCATTGATCACCACTTTTTTTATGATCGCTTATGCGCTCGGTCAAACCTTTACAGGCAAGTTGATGGATGCAGTTGGAACAAGGCTTGGATTTACGATTTCTATTTTAGGGTGGAGCATTTCCATCGCTTTGCACGCACTGGCAAAAGCTATTTCGTCATTTAGCATTTTCCGTTTTCTTCTTGGGTTTTTTGAGGCCGGTAACTGGCCAGGCGCCACCAAATCAAATGCCGAATGGTTTCCTATAAAAGAAAGAGCCATTGCTCAGGGAATATTCGGTGCGGGTGCTTCATTGGGATCTGTTATAGCTGCTCCTTTCATCGCCTTGCTGTATCTGGGCTTCGGATGGGAATTAACATTTGCTACAATTGCGGTATTGGGGTTATTGTGGATCATTCCATGGCTTTTTGTAAATCGCTCAATTCCCGACAAGCATCCCTGGATCACAAAACAAGAACAACAATATATTTTGAAAAATGTTGCTGGTAAAAAGGCAGTATCTGAAGCAAATGTTTACTCGTGGAAGCAATTACTACAATTCAAAAATACCTGGGGTATTATCACCTCCAGGTTTTTTATTGACCCGGTGTGGTGGATGTTTGTTACCTGGCTACCTAGTTTTTTGAAAGAACAATTTGCATTTGATATTAAACAGGTAGCTGCTTTTGCATGGATGCCTTATTTGTTTGCAGCAATAGGAGGGCTAGCGGGAGGTTTTTATTCCTCGTACCTGGTAAAGAAAAATATCAATCCTGTAAAGGCAAGAAAGAGTGCAATAACAATTGGCTGTGCTTTAATGCTGGTATCGCTGACTGCAACAGCGTTTTATTTAGATCGGTTAAAAGAAAACATTCCTTTTGCTGTTTTCTTAATCAGTGCCACATTGTTTGGCTTCCAGTTTCTCATTAATAATTTACAAATTTTGGCTTCCGATTATTTCAATGGCAAAAACGTAGGAACCGTTGCGGGGATGGGAGGAACTGCAGCAGTTATGGGAACGCTGTTAACCACGTGGGCCGTTCCATTTATCACAAAAACAAGCTATGTTTCTTTTTTCATAATGGGTGCAGCAATGGTACCATTAGCATGGTTCTGCATTACATTCATTACATC
The DNA here is from genome assembly GCA_035554655.1 of Flavisolibacter sp. Taxonomy (GTDB): domain Bacteria; phylum Bacteroidota; class Bacteroidia; order Chitinophagales; family Chitinophagaceae; genus Flavisolibacter. The sequence goes on along the minus strand of DATMIF010000038.1, from coordinate 324,572 downwards.
AAAAAACAAATCAGTTTATGAAACTAAAAAATAAAATCGCCATCGTAGCCGGAGGTGGCCGGGATATCGGAAAGGAAGTTTCGTTGAAACTTGCAAGTGAAGGCGCAAAGGTTGTCGTAAATTATTTTTCATCAGAACAACAGGCAAAAGAAATAGTAAAGCGTATTGTCGATGGAGGTGGAGATGCCATAGCTGTAAAAGCAGATGTTACTAAAAGCGATGAAGTTGTTGCTTTGTTGGAAGCATCTAAAAAGGCTTTTGGAAACGAAGTGCATATTTTGGTAAATGTTACAGGAGGAATGGTCGCCAGGAAGTTGTTGAATGATATGGATGAAACGTTTTGGGATGAAGTAATCAACCTGAACGTGAAATCAGCTTTTCTTTTGTGTAAACATATTGTGCCCCTAATGACTGCAGGGTCTTCAATTATTAATTTCTCTTCCCAGGCTGCGAGAGATGGTGGTGGCTTTGGTGCGATTGCATATGCTACAAGTAAAGGTGCAATCACCACTTTCACAAGAGGAATAGCCAAAGAACTTGGTCCCAAAGGTATCCGTGTGAATGCAGTTTGTCCTGGAATGATAGCTACCAGTTTTCACGACATATTTACAAAGCCTGAAGTAAGAACAGCGGTTGCTGGGGCAACTCCGTTGCGTAGACAAGGTGAAGCAAAGGAAGTAGCCGATTTGGTTGCTTACCTTGCCAGTGATGAATCAGGTTTTATTACAGGTGCAAATATTGATATCAATGGAGGCACTTATTTTTCGTAGTCGTCGTGCCAGATAAGGTTGTTGTGTTACACGATTGCTGCGTAAGGGAAGTCAAATAGTAATTTTAAAGCCAAGTATAATCATAACTATGAAAAGGATTTCTGCAATTATTTTTTGTTTGGCATGCATTCATGTTTCTGCCCAGCAAAAAAATATTTACCACAAAGGATGGATTGATTTTAATAAGAACGGCGTCATGGACGTTTTCGAGGATTCGTCTCAACCCATTGACAAAAGAGTTGAGAACCTGCTTTCACAAATGACGCTTGAAGAGAAGTCATGCCAGATGGCTACGCTTTATGGTTATGGTCGTGTATTGAAAGATGAAATGCCGACCGCAAACTGGAAGAACGAAATCTGGAAAGATGGCATTGCTAATATTGATGAAGAATTAAGCAGCAACAAATTAAAAACACAGTACTCCTTTCCTTATAGTAAGCATGCTGAGGCGATCAATACAATACAAAAATGGTTTGTTGAAGAAACCCGTTTGGGTATTCCCGTTGATTTTACCAATGAAGGTATTCATGGACTCACGCATGATAGAGCAACACCATTGCCAGCGCCTATTTCAATAGGCGCAACATGGGATAAAAATTTAGTGAGACAAGCAGGAATAACTGTAGGCAGAGAAGCAAAAGCTTTAGGATATACAAATGTTTATGCGCCAATTCTTGATCCTGCAAGAGATCAACGATGGGGAAGGGTAGTAGAATGTTATGGTGAAGATCCTTTTTTAATTGCCGAGCTGGGGAAGCAAATGACACTCGGTATTCAAAGCCAGGGAGTGGCATCTACATTGAAACATTTTGCGGTGTACAGTGTTCCAAAGGGAGGAAGAGACGGGAATGCAAGAACCGATCCTCATGTTGCTCCAAGAGAAATGCACCAGTTGTATCTGTATCCTTTCAGAAGAGTGATACAGGAAGCACATCCGCTTGGTGTGATGAGCAGTTACAATGATTGGGACGGTGAACCAATTACAGGAAGTCATTTTTTTCTTACTGAATTGCTAAGACAAAAATTTGGATTCAATGGCTATGTTGTTTCCGACAGCCGTGCAGTTGAATTTATTTGGGAGAAACATCATGTAGCTCCCGATTTCAAAGATGCTATTCGCCAGGCAGTAGAAGCTGGATTAAATGTGTACACGAACTTTCGAATGCCTGAAGTGTATATTCTTCCTGTTCGTGAATTAGTGAAAGAAGGAAAACTTTCTATTTCAAAAGTTGATGACAGGGTAAGAGATGTTTTGAGAGTGAAGTTTGCATTGGGATTATTTGATTCACCTTATATAAAAGATACGAAGCTTGCTGACAAAATAGTTCATACTGCTAAAGATGATTCCCTGGAGCTCCAGATTAATAAGGAATCAATTGTTCTTTTAAAAAATCAAAACAATTTGTTACCTCTTGAAAAAGGCAAAATCAAAAATGTTTTGGTTACGGGTCCATTAGCGAACAATGCGAGTTATGCCGTGAGCAGATACGGTCCAAATAATAATCCACTTACAACTGTGCTCGATGGCATCAAAGCAAAATTGGGCAACAACATAAACGTGATTTATGAAAAAGGCTGCAATGTTGTTAACAAAGGCTGGCCGGAAACAGAAGTCATTCCAACGCCATTAACCAATAATGAAAAAGATAGTATTGACAGGGCTGTGAACGCTGCAAAAAACGCTGATATAATTGTTGCTGTTTTAGGAGAAGATGAAACAACCGTCGGCGAAGGTCTATCAAGAACATCTTTGGATTTCCCTGGCAGACAACAACAATTGCTGGAAGCATTATATGCTACAGGCAAGCCAGTTATTTTGGTTGTGATAACCGGTCAACCGCTGACAATTGATTGGGCAGATCGTTTCATTCCTGCAATAATTAATGCAGGATTTCCAGGGCCCCAGGGAGGAAAAGCCATTGCAGATGTTTTGTTTGGTGATTACAACCCCGGAGGCAGGCTATCAACAACGTGGATCAAATCTGTAGGACAAATAGAATTCAATTTCCCTTTCAAACCAGGTTCACAGGCATCACAATCTTTAACCGCAGATCCGAATGGTTATGGAAAAACAAGCGTAAATGGCCCGCTTTATCCTTTCGGTTTTGGATTGAGCTACACAACATTTGAATACAGTAATCTTGTAGTAACGCCTGAAACGCAAAATTCCCAGGGCGATATTGAGGTCTCAGTCGAAGTGAAAAATACCGGCAGGATTAAAGGAGACGAAGTCGTTCAGCTTTATTTGAGAGATGTTGTGAGCAGTGTCACCACTTATGAATCCCAGCTTCGAGGATTTGAACGCATCACCTTGCAATCCGGCGAAAAAAAGACGGTGAAATTTATGATTCACCCAGATGATCTGTCCTTGCTCGATAAGAATATGAACTGGACTGTTGAGCCAGGTCAATTTGAAGTATGGATTGGCGGATCATCTGCCGACATAAAACTGAAAAAAATGTTTGTAATAAAATAGTTCTTAATTCATGCATCCATTCGTCTGTTTTGTCTGTCTGAAAGGGATTAAGCTAGATATTCATCAGATAAAACACATAGCACGAAACAATGTCAAAATAGCTTATTACAATGATAATCCGAGCAACTTACTCCTTATGAAATCTTAGTTATTTGCATTGCGCACATACGTCCAAACACATTTTATAACCAGTTGTCTACTGAAAATTGATTGCTGTATGAAAAGAAACTGCATCGCTGAAAAGCGTACAGATAACAATAGTTATCTACGCTTCTTTCTCCTGGTAACTATTATTCAACTTTTTGCTTTTTCGGAATTGCAGGCCCAGATCAAGGTGACTGGTACCGTTCGCGATAATAAGCAAAGCTTTTTGTCCGGGGTCACTGTTACCTTAAAAGGAACACCAGCCGCAGTAACAACAGATGCAAATGGCATGTACTCCATTACAGTGCCTAACACATCTTCTGTTCTCGTATTTACGAATGTTGGTTTTGCCACCAAAGAGGAAACGGTTGGGAATAGAACAGCTATTAATGTAACCCTTTCCGAAAATGCTGCGGACCTTGAAAATGTCGTTATCATCGGGTATGGTGGTGCTGCAAAGAAGAAGGACCTTACCGGTGCCACTGCGCAGGTAGGAGCCAAGCAAATCCAGGAAAGAGTACCAGTAACGTTAATGGATGCCTTGCAAGGACAGGCTGCCGGGGTTTTGGTTACAAACGATAACGGTGACCCCTTCGGCCAGGGTACTATTCAAATTCGTGGGGCATCGACAATTAATGCTGAAGGTAACGGTCCCTTGTATGTCATTGATGGAGTAATTAGCGAGAATGGCAATTACCTGAATCCTTCAGACATTGAAAGCATTGACATCTTAAAAGACGCATCTTCAGCAGCCATTTACGGGGCCCGGGGTGCAAACGGTGTCATTCTTATTACAACTAAAAAAGGAAAAACCGGGAAGCCCAGTATTAATATAAATGCGTATCGTTTGTATGGAGAACTGGCACATAACTTACGCACCACCAGTGCTTCTGAGTTAAGGTATTATCGTGCTAACAGGGATAATAACTCAGGTTATAATGCCGACTCTACCAATCCTTACCTGAATTCAGATAATGATTACCAGAAATTGCTTTTCAGAACCGGTGTTAAACAGGTTCAATCAGTAAGTGTAAGCGGCGGGGGCAGCGGCTTGAACTACTATGGTGGCGTAACCTATACTGATGATCAGTCAATTGTTTTAAACAGTTGGATCAAAAGATTGCAGGGAAGGGTAAATCTTGGTTATAATGTTGGGAAACTTGCTGTACAGCACAACCTTTCATTTGAGTGGGAAAAAGGTAATGTCATTCCTGTGGGCAATACTGTCAAGCAGGTGTTTGAACGAAACCCCTGGACAAGTATTTACAGGCCCGATGGCTCCTATGCCAGTTATGTGGAATCAAAAAGAAACCCGGTTGCACAGGCATTGTTTAACCAGGATTTAGATAATAACTATACATCTCAATTCAACACCACGGTAAGTTACCAGATATACAGGGATTTGAAATTTACTGGTTTGTTCAACATTCAGTTGGATAACGATAACAACTATCAATTCTCTCCAAGTTCTCTTACTTCAGGAGGAACAGGGAATGCAACAGGTAGCAATACGTTTGATAAAGTAGCAAGATGGCAAACGCAGGAATATTTCAACTACAGTAAAAAATTGGGAGAACATCAGTTTACCGGTACTGCAGGCGTGAGTTTGGAGAAGAGAAGATGGGATTATTACACTTATGCAATGAAATCCTACGTCACTGAAAGTTTCAACACATCCAATGCTGGAGACATTGACGTAACTAAAACGCGTACAGATGCAAAGGCGTGGACGCTCGCTTCTTTATTTGCCCGCGTTGGATACAACTACAGCAGCAAATATATTTTACAGGGAACGTTTCGTCGCGACGGCTCTTCAAGATTTGGAGCACAAAATAAATACGGCAACTTCTTCTCGGGTTCAGCTGCCTGGAGATTTAGCCAAGAGAAGTTCATGGACTGGGCAAGGAATATTTTATATGATGGCAAGCTAAGGTTCAGCACAGGTAAAACCGGTAACGATGCTATCAGTGAATATGCTCATTATACCCTGATGACCTTTGGTAATTACTACAATGGTATTAATGGCGCTGGGATTAACCCCACGCTTGGAAATGAGCGCATTCAGTGGGAAACTACTTATAACAACAGCTACGGTGTGGATTTAAGTTTCCTCAAGGGCAGACTTACATTGTCGGTTGATTATTACACCAAGACCACAAAAGATCTTTTATACTCGGATCAGTTAGCGAAAGAAGCAGGTGCATCAACGGTCCCGGTAAATATTGGTTCTATTACTAACAAAGGGTGGGAGTTTGCAGTGCAGGGCACGCCGATAACTACTAAGAATATCAGTTGGGACGTTGCCGGAAACGTTTCATTACAGGATCCCAGAATTAAAGAATTAGCCAACCATGCTTCCTTTATTTCTGGTAACATTTGGCTGATCCAGGAAGGCGGAAGAATTGGCGATTTCTATATGTGGAAGAATCTTGGCGTATTCCCTTATGATGCTTCGAACGCCTATACTCCGGAAGGAATTAAGCTCGAAGCCAGGAATATATCCGCCGATGGAAAGACTGCTGATTATTATCTTGATGGAAAAGCTTACAGCGGACAAGTCAGGCGATTGCAAAGGAACGGGATTACCTTACAGGGCGGTGATACTGAATGGTTGGATCTTAATAATGATGGCGTGATTGATGAAGCAGATAAAGTGATAGTTGGTAACGGTATTCCCGACTTTTTCTTTGGCATCAGCAATACAGTTCGCTATAAAAACTTTTCACTCAACTTTCTCTTTAACGGCCAATTTGGAAACAAGATCTATAATTTGATCAGGGCCAATCAAAATAATACAAGCTCGACTTATACCCCTCCGATTTGGGATGCTGTACTAACATCATGGAAACAACAAGGTGATATCACTCAGTATCCTTTATTCACCAGAAGGGATACGCGTGGGAACATTTCTGCACAATACAACAGTATGTATCTCGAAGATGGATCTTTCATTCGCCTTGCAAGCATGCGATTGAATTACAACCTGGAACAGAAATGGGCAAAAGCTGCACGTTTGAAAAATGCAAGTATCTACGTGTATGGTAATAACCTGCTTACCTGGACAAATTACAGCTGGTATGATCCTGAATTCAGTTCAAGCGGATTAAATATCGGCCAGGACAATGGCAAGTATCCAAAGAGAAGAGAAGTAGGTGTTGGTTTAAATGTTAATTTCTAAAATGACAATGATGAAAAAAGCTATTTATAGTATTTGTATTCTTCTAATCATCGGTGCAGCTGGGGGATGTAAGAAATTCCTCGACCAAAAACCTTTGAATGCAGTACCGAACAGTGAATTTTTTAAATCGCTGAAAGATATCAATTCTGCGATGGCAGGTATCTATTCTTCCTTCCAGGAAATGATGACGGGAACCGGTTCAAATTTTTCTGGCTTCTATTTTCAATGGGGAGAACTCAGGTCAGACAATTTTGATGACAACGGGCAGTATTCGCAGACCTCTTACAAGGAACTCTCCCAAAATGCGCTGACTTCCGGTAATACATCTGCCAACTGGACCGGCTTTTATAAAACCATTGGGCGTGTTAATACGGCGATTAAATACATTCCCCAGGCTGCATCTTATGATGCGAACGCGACGCCGACCGTGGTGAATAACGCACTGGCCCAGTGCTATGCTATGCGTGCACTATGTTATTTCTACATTATTAGAATTTGGGGCGATCCGGTGGTATGGACAGAGCCTTATGCCGATGTTTCAGTGGAAGATGAAAGACCACGAAGCCCAAAGGATAGTGTATTTAAGAACCTTGTTATTCCCGATATTGAAAAAGCATATACACTTATTCAGAAGAATCAGACGCCTACGGTTTGGGAGATCAACGAAGCTGCTATTTGTGCGATAGCCGCAGATATCTACATGTGGAAAAGTCATGATAATAAAATCCAGCCTGATTATGCTAAGGTGAAAACATGGATTCAAAACCTGTTCAAGGCAAAAGCACCGAGCGGAAAAGTATTCGGCGGTACTTCTGGCAGTGATCTGGAACCAGGCTCAAATTTCAAAGCTCTGTTTCTTGATCCATCCAAAACAAAAGAATCAATTTGGAGTATTCACTGGGATAATACATTCAACGGTTGTGCATGTATTCCTGTTTCAGTTGGATTGTCAAACAACCAGGCCCGCTTCGATTCTGCGCTGCAAATAAACTGGAAGGCGGTAAAAGCAGACATCCGCATGCCTGCCACTATTGACACATTAAGTGGCCTTGGTCACAATGACAAGTTGCTGAAGTATTTTAACATGAGTGGTGTGTATTCAATGCCTGCAGGGCTGACTGCTACCGAACTGAATGTTTATCTGGTCATGTACCGTCTCGGCGATATCTATCTCACGTATGCTGAAGCATTGAATAAAACAGGTGACCTCGCCAATGCATTAAAATATCTCAACTTCATAAGAGTGCGAGCAGGTCTTCCCGCGTATGCAGCTAACGATCCTGCAGTGAATGCGACAAATATGGAAAATGCAATTCTGAACGAAAGACGGTTTGAGTTATATGGCGAAGGCAAACGCTGGTGGGACCTGGTAAGAACCGGCAAGGTTATGGAGATTATGGACCCGATCCTGATACAACGTCAAAAAAGATTAGGAACTGCGGAAACAGGCTTTGGTGGAAATCCGGATAAAATATTGTGGCCACTTTATCGCACATTATTAGAAGACAATAAGAAACTGGTACAAAATCCCTCATATAATTAATTACGATCGTTATGACTCTTAATAAACTTTTTTTAGGCAGTGTATTTATCTGTATTGCTTTTGCACTGTCTTTATCAAGCTGTAAAAAGCTGGCGTTGCAAAAGGATTATCACCGCGTTAAGGATACGGTGGACTCCCATGTGTATATGACTGCGTGGGATTATTTGAAAAAGAGAGCTTTAGGGACAACAGCTAATGATACAATATGGAAGGCTTTCTATACTGGTATTATCTACAGCGGTATTGATACCAATGAATATACGAAGCCCAACAGAACCTATATTTTTCTGAATACAGAAGCTGTAACAAGAACCAATAGTAACCTTTCTGATGTAGGCTTTTTTGGAGCAAACCTGGTTAATGGAAAGACAACCAAAGCGTGGACAGAATATCCCAAAGATTTTGTAAAGGCATATTTGCAGTACCTGATTATTGATGGCGTTTATAATCACTATACATTACCGCCAGTCAATTCAGTGGAAGTAGCAACATTAGCTCCGCCGGGAAGTTTGGATACACTACCTAAGGGTGTTACGAGAAACACCGCTTATCCATGGGTTGCTAATCCAAATACCAAGATGACTATAAAGGTTTTGAATTCTTCTCCATCTAATACTTCGGATTACCCGATTGTATTGAATGAAAGCCGCAATGTAAGAACAAGCAGCATCCAGGCTACTAACGGCACCATTCATGCGATTGACAGATTCCTTACGACAACATTAGGACAGTAAAGTAAAAGCAGTAAATATTTGATGTCTCAGCAATCTCAAAGCAGCAATCATTAACTACAGAACTGGCAGCAATTGCCAGTTTCTTTTTTGTTGCTTGCATTTCGTTATTAGTGGTTTAAGTTTCTGTAGTTATTTCAAAACAGTAAGAACATGTGCATTCGGTTTGGTAAGCGATTTTCGAAGTTTTTTGTTTTATTTATTTTGTCATTTAGTTCATCTTTTGCACAGCAAAAGGTTCGGTTAATTAACAACTGGCAATTCTTAAAAGAGGATTTAGGAGGTGTTTGGGAGTCGGTTCGTGATATTGGGAAGGCAAATGCCGGCTCTGTACCATCCTGGGATTCAGTAAAGCTGCCCCATTGTTTTAATGCGATGGATGCAGTTGACCCTGATATTGCATACTACCAGGGGCCCGGATGGTATCGCACATTGATCGATTTTAAAAATCCATACATACACGGAAGAACGCTGTTGCATTTTGAGGGCGCAGGTCAAAAAACGGAAGTGTATCTATATACCACTAAAGTTGGGTCGCATGTTGGTGGTTATGACGAGTGGACAGTTGATTTGACCGATGCCATTGAAAAATTTGCAAAGGATACAATCGCAAAACAGTTTAAGGGAAAGATTCCTCTGTCTATTCGCTGCGATAACTCTAGGGATCTCGAAATGATTCCTTCTGATCTTTCTGATTTTAACCTGTACGGTGGCATTTATCGTTATCTGAATTTGGTTTACACCCCTTCTGTTTCTCTTGACAAATTATTTGCTCATGCAGAAGTAGATAGCTTAGGTAAAGTTGGAAAGCTCAATATCAAAACAAGATTTTATGATCCTTTGAATGTAAACGCTGCCACAGTTTCAATTAAGCTGATTGATCCTTTTGGAAAAACCATTCAACAGGCAGAAAAGAAATTAAGTGATTTGAAAGGTGATATCAATATTACCGATTTCACATTTAAATCACCACAACTTTGGTCAACCGAAAAACCACAGTTATATACCGTTGAAGCGACAGTAAACGCAAAGGGCGGCGTGTTTTCACAAACAGAGAAAGTTGGCTTCCGTCATTTTCATTTTGTCGATCATGGTCCTTTTTTATTAAATGGCAAACGGCTGCTTATTCGCGGCACGCAAAGGCATGAAGATGCTGCCGGTGTTGCTGCTGCACTTACTGAAGAGATGATGAGAAAGGAATTGATCTCGATGAAAGAGATGGGAGTCAACTTTATCAGGCTGGGACATTATCAGCAATCAGGAATTATTCTAAATCTTGCTGATAGCCTTGGTTTCCTGATCTGGGAAGAAATACCCTGGTGCCGTGGTGGAATTGGTGGAGAGACTTACAAACAACAGGCAAGAAGGATGTTGACGAACATGATCGAACAACATTATAATCATCCGGCCTGCATTCTCTGGGGGTTAGGAAATGAAAATGACTGGCCAGGCGATCAACCTGAATTTGATAAAGAAAAGATTCGTGCATTCATGACAGAGTTGAATACGCTTTCTCACAAGCTTGATCCTTCACGCAAAACATGTATTCGCCGTTGTGATTTTTGTAAAGACATCGTGGACGTTTATTCACCTTCCATTTGGGCGGGATGGTACCGTGGTATTTATACAGAATACAAACAGGTCACTGAAGACGAGTTTAAAAAGGTGAACCATTTTCTGCACATGGAGTGGGGAGGTGATTCGCATGCCGGAAGACATTCTGAAAATCCGGATAAAGCATTACAAAATATAAAAGCTGCCGGTGCTGCCGATGAAAGAGCTGGTGATGCATTATTATATGGTGGTGCTGCAAGAGTGTCAAAAGATGGCGACTGGAGTGAATCCTACATCTGTAACTTATTTGACTGGCATTTGAAAGAACAGGAGACTATGCCATGGCTTACCGGGGCAGCACAATGGATATTCAGGGATTTCTCTACCCCTACACGTCCTGACAACCCAGTACCTTATGTTAATCAAAAAGGATTGATTGAAAGAGATGGAACAAAAAAAGAAGGTTATTATGTTTTTCAATCGTATTGGACAACCAAACCAATGGCGCACATCTACGGACATTCATGGCCCGTACGCTGGGGCGATGAAGGCGAACAGAAAATGGTAAAAGTATATTCCAATTGTAATGAAGCAGAATTGTTTGTGAATGGTAAATCTTATGGCGTGAAAAAAAGAAACAGCCAGGATTTCCCTGCAGCAGGCTTGCGATGGAATGTTATTTTCAATACAGGGCAAAACAAAGTTGTTGTTGTTGCAAGAGTTGGAAAAGTAAACAGCAAATTAGGGAACTCGCCAAAGCTTGGAACCGAAGTACGCGATTCCATCACCTTTCAATATCAAACCGAAAAATGGAGTAAGCCCGCAAAATTGCTGATTGAAAAGATAAATGAAGACAATGGAATTGCAACCATACAAGCGAAATTGCTTGACGATAAAAACGTTCAATGTCTTAATGGCTCCGATTGGATTCGTTTTGGGTTGACCGGTGATGGAGAATTGATTGATGATCTTGGTACTTCGTCTGGTTCAAGATATGTACAGATGTATAACGGACGGGCCATCATTCGTGTTAAAACAAGAAATGGTAAATCAGTTGTGAGTGCTCATGTAGATAAAATCCCGACAGCATTTATTAATCTCTAGCTATGCGAAAAACATTTTCTCTTTCAGTAGCGATTGTTTTTTTCTCTCTCGTTCAGGCGCAAAACAATTTGAAGTTGTGGTACAACAAACCTGCCGCTGCATGGGAAGAAGCCTTGCCTCTCGGTAATGCAAAAACCGGCGCAATGTTTTTTGGTGGAGTCGTAACAGAACACTTTCAGCTTAATGATAATACGCTGTGGTCAGGCTATCCCGGTGATGGCGGCAACAATCCAAACGGGCCAAAAATTTTACCACAGGTGAGACAACAAATTTTTGCAGGCAACTGGGATAGTGCAACGGCACTCTGGAGAAAGATGCAGGGACCCTATTCTGCACGTTATCTTCCTCTGGCAGATCTATGGTTGAAGAACGATTTAAAAGATTCAGTAACCCAATTTTATTATCGTGAGCTTGATTTAAATACTGCCGTTGCTACGGTTAAGTATACGATCAATGGCGTTACTTATCAGAGAGAAACCTTCGTTAGTCATCCTGATAAAGTAATGGTAATTCGGCTTACAAGTAACAAAAAAGGCGCATTGAGTTTCACTACATCTCTAACCAGTAAATTGAAATATGAGTCTATTGCAATCGAAAGAGATTTGATTACACTAAGAGGGAAAGCGCCAAAATTTGTTGCAAATCGTGACTACGAACCAAAGCAGGTTGAATACGATGATTGGAATGGTGAAGGAATGAATTTTGAAGTGCGGGTAAAAATTATCACCAATGGAAAATTATCAAAGTCAGAGTCAGCACCCGTCACCGATATCCAGGTAAGTAAAGCCGATACTGCAATCATCTACCTTTCTGAAGCAACGAGTTTCAATGGCTTCAATAAATCGCCAGGTCATAGCTCAATTAATCCATCTGCGCTTGCCGCTGATATAATGAATAAAGCTTTAAAGAAAAGCTTCGTGCAATTACGAAATGCCCATGTTAAGGACTACCAGTCACTTTTTAATCGCGTACAGTTTCAACTGGCTACCAATCCCGAATCAGAAAAAAAACCTACAGATGTTCGTTTGAAAAGTTTTGCTTCTGAACATGACAATGGACTTGTGGTTTTGTATTACCAGTTTGGAAGGTATTTGATGATATCCTCTTCACGTCCGGGTTCGCGTCCAACAAATTTGCAGGGGATCTGGAACGACCAGGTGCAGCCGCCTTGGGGAAGCAACTATACGACAAACATCAACACTGAAATGAATTACTGGCCTGCAGAAAATACGAACCTCTCTGAATGTCATGTGCCATTATTTGATTTCATGAAAGAGTTGGCAGTGAATGGAGCAAAAACTGCAAAGATCAATTACAATATCGATCAAGGATGGGTGACCCATCACAACTCTGACCTGTGGGCAAAAACTTCTCCGCCGGGTGGTTATGACTGGGATCCGAAAGGAATGCCTCGCTGGAGTGCATGGCCCATGGCCGGTGCCTGGTTCTGTACACATTTATGGGAGCACTATTTATTTACAGGCGATAAAAAGTTTTTGAAAGAAACTGCTTATCCATTGATGAAAGGTGCATCCGAATTTATGTTGCATTGGTTGGTTGTTGATCCTGCAACAGGGTACTTAGTTACGAACCCCTCAACGTCGCCGGAGAATACGGTTAAGATCAATGGGAGGGAGTACCAGCTTAGCATGGCTTCGACAATGGATATGTCTATCATTCGCGAATTGTTTACTGAAACAATAAAAGGTTCAAACGAACTTCATTTATACCCTGAATTTGCAAACCAGTTAAAAAGAGCAAAAGAAAAATTATATCCCTTTCATGTTGGCAAACGTGGACAATTACAGGAATGGTTCCACGATTGGGATGATCCTAATGATAAGCACCGGCACATCTCTCACCTGTTTGGTTTATTTCCCGGAAATGAAATCACATTGAACAGTGCACCCGAACTGGCTGCTGCTGCAAAACAAACTTTGATAGAGAGAGGGGATGTGAGCACCGGTTGGTCAATGGCATGGAAAATAAACTGGTGGTCGCGATTACATGATGGAGAGCATGCGTATAAAATTTTGAGTTCTGCCTTTACTTACATCGACCCAAAAGAAAAAAGAGAAGTGATGGGAGGGGGTGGAACTTATCCGAATTTGTTTGATGCACATCCTCCTTTTCAGATTGATGGAAACTTTGGAGCTACCGCAGGTATTACTGAAATGTTATTGCAAAGTCATGATGGTGCAATTACGTTGTTACCTGCGTTGCCTTCCGCATGGGAAGCGGGTAGCATTCGTGGAGCTAAAGCAAGAGGAAATTTTACAGTTAATATTCAATGGAAGAATGGGCAACTTGTGCAAGGTAAAATCTATTCAGTATTAGGTGGTAACTGCAGAATCAAAACGTATCAGCCGGTAAAAGTTATTGAAGCAAGTGCTATAGAAGCAAAAGGAGAAAATCCTAATCCGCTATTTGCTGAGTATGGCAAGACTGCTTATGAAATAGACGGTAAGGCAAAACTGCAGGGAATGGATTTAAAGAAGCAATATATCATTGATTTTAAAACGGAGAAAGGAAAGACCTACACCATCGTTCCATTGTAATTCATAATTCCCCAGCTATTCATGAAAGCGATTCAGGAATTATTGATTGGTATTGCTGCGTTAACATCATCTGTTGTTGCCGCACAGGAAAATTATGCAGGCAGATACAGAGCAGTACTTACATCTACACCTCAACACGTTCCAACTTCAAAAACACCAGATGGCTTATTAGCCGGCAACGGAGATATTGGCCTTACACTTGGCGGTCCACCTGATCAACTAACATTTTACTTTGGTAAAAACGATTTCTGGAGAGCTTACCCTGTTTATCCCGGTGGTGGTATTGCACATCCCGGCGGATTAACTGTTACAATTGAAGCCTTGCAAAAAGCTTCCTATTATGCAGAAGAGTTAATAGATAAAGGTCTTATGAAGGGAAGTTTTACCAGGAATGATTTACAGGTAAACTTAGAGACATGGGTATCTGCTACTTCAAATACGGTCGTCGCTGAATTTACTTCCAACAAAAATTGTCTCTTAAAGCTTAACCTCTGGTCTGCACAGGGAAATACTTCAATCAACACTGCCGGAAAAACAGATGATGTCATCTGGGTAACCCGCTCATTTGAGAGCAGTCCATTGCTTGAATGGCCTTGTCATGTTGCCATTGCGATGAAAGTTTTAAATGGAACTGTTTCATCTGATCGTGCTGTTACACTTCTTCCAAATAAAAGGGTGACCATTGCCTTAATAGTGTATACCAATTTTGATAAAAAGAATTGGAAAGAAGATGCCATAAAAGATGTTGCATCGATAACAACTGCGTCGCTTTCTAAATTGAAAGCCGAACACCAAAAATGGTGGGCCGGTTTCTGGTCACAATCAAATATTAAAATTGACGATCCCTATCTTGAAAAATATTATTACGCATCGCAGTATTTGTTTGCATGCGCTTCGCGAAAAGGTAAATTTGCACCGGGTATTTGGGGGCCTTTTATCACGAAGGATTCCACAGCATGGGGCGGTGATTATCATCTGAATTATAACTACCAGGCGCCGTATTGGGCTTCTTATTCTTCCAATCATATTGATCTCACTGACAATTTCGATCAGCCTTTGCTCGATTACATGGAGAAGGGTAAAGTGCATGCAAAAACTTTGCTGAACGCAAGTGGAATTTACTATCCTGTGGGCATAGGCCCCAAAGGGTTATGTACCACACGATGGCCGCTTACTCCCGAGGAAATGCAGCAACGGTATGGGACCAGAGAGAATACCATTGACAGCGGTTATAAATTTTTGGGACAAAAGATCAATGCTGTTTTTTCTGTTGGTAATATGCTGATGAGGTTTTACAGTACCTACGATTCTGCTTACATCAAACGTGTGTATCCGTACCTTTTGGAATGCGCCAATTTTTGGGAAGATTATTTAAAGTTTGAAAACGGGCGCTATGTGATTTACATGGATCATTTCAACGAAGTAATGCCGAACCTTCGTAGCAATGGGCAATGGCGTGATCGCCTGGGCGATTTTAATTCAACACTTTCGCTGGGGCTTGTAAAAATGTTATTTAAAGGAATGATCGATGGGAGTAATTTTTTGCAGGTGGATAAAGGAAGGCAGGATAAATGGCAACATATTTATAAGCACCTAAGCCAGTTTCCCGTTGGAGAAAGAGATGACAGGACGAGTTTGAAGAATATGGAAAAAGGACCTCAAAACAGAGTAGTCAATCCTTCAGGGTTGAACCGGGTATCGATTCATGGGTTGATCCTTCCCGGTGGTGTTGCCGGCCCGAAAACCGATCCCGCATTCAATAAAATTTTATTGGGCGATGTTGAAAGATGGAGCAGTCGCATGCAAACAAAAGGAAGTTGGGGCAATACGTTTGGCAATGGTATTGAAACCTGTTTTCCAGGGGCTGTTCGAGTTGGCTTTAATTCAGATTCTATTTTGATCTACTTAAAAGACAGAATTGCTGCCCAATCCTATCTAAACCTTTTTATTGTGCAGGATGGCGGCGGGATAGAAACCTTGGCGGCAGTACCACTTACTATTAATGAAATGCTTTTGCAGAGTTATGAAGGTGTTGTGCGCATCTTTCCGAATTGGAATCATTCAAAAGATGCAAGCTTTGATAATCTGCGTGCTTATGGGGCATTTGTCATTAGTAGCAGTTTAAAAAATGGCAGAGTAGAGTATGTAAACATGATAAGCGAAAAAGGCCGTTCCTGCATTTTGGAAAACCCCTGGCCTCGTGAGGAAGTGCAATTATTCCGCAATGGGAAAAAAGCAGAAAAATTAAAAGGATCGAAGTTGGATATTCACACAGCAATGAATGAATCAATACAGATCAAAGCGCTGTAATTTGTTTTGAAAATAACGCTTCACTATTTCAATGCTAAAATGATTGAATGAATTGCTAAAAAATCAGATTGCATGCGCAATAAATTTTTGTCAATTGCATCATCAATAGAATTGCTTAAAAAGATCCACCAAAAAAATAGTTGATTAACGGCGATTAATAAATAACGCATTAAACCTTAGGAGATGTTTGTTCTTTAAACTTCATTACCATCGTATGCTATGATTGCTTGTACCAGCTGCAAATGATGTTATAAAAACAATGGTCTTGACCAATGAATTGTAATTGGGCCGGCAATCTTTTTCACTCACATAACCAAATAGAAACAATATGAAAAAATTTACACTGCTGATTCCACCTGACTTAAAATTATTTTTACTTGTATCTGGATTGCTGTTTGGTCAAATGCTTTTTGCCAACAACGATACCGGAGCCGATATTACGGTCAAAGGAAAAGTGACAGACAAAGATGGTCCGCTTTCAGGAGTTACCGTTAAGGTTAATAGTACGGCAACGATCACAACAACAGATGTAAATGGAAACTATAGCATTGTTGCTCCCGACAATGGAACACTTATTTTCAGTTATTCAGGATATAAGGAACAAAGCATTGCCATTAAGGGCCAGACATTGATCAATGTTACAATGGTTCCGGGAGTGAATCAGATGGATGAGGTAGTGGTTGTTGGTTATCGTGCACAAAAGAGAGGAACAGTTACAGGGGCGGTTTCCTCAGTCAACGCCTCCGAGTTTTCTGATGTTCCGGTTGATAATCTTTCCAATGCACTATCAGGAAGGTTGTCGGGAGTTACCATATCGCAGGGTGCCGGCACCCCAGGCATGGAATCGGATATTCGTATTCGTGTTTCAGGAACCTATAATAATACAAGTCCTTTGTTTGTTATAGACGGAATTGTTTCCGACAAATTTGCCTTTGATGCCTTATCACCAAGCGAAGTCGAAAGCATAACTATTTTGAAAGATGGCGCCTCTGCAGCTATATATGGTTCACGGGCAGCCAATGGTGTTGTTTTGGTTACCACAAGAAGGGGCAGGGAAGGTGCACCGAGGCTTTCATACAATGGTATTGTTGGATTTCAATCGCCGACAAAAATCCCAAAAACACTTAACGCCTATGAGCAGGCGCAGCAGATCAATCTTCAGCTGCAGTATAATAAAGTTGCCCAGACAGATGCAAGGTATTACACGCAGGATGAACTGGATTATTTTAAAACGCATTCATGGAACTGGGTTGATGAAATGTGGAAGAATCCACTAAACACTCAGCATACCGTTGACATTAGTGGCGGAAGTCAAAACATCAAATATTTTCTTGGCGGTTCTTACAATTATGCAACAGGTTCATTCAATAATCTGGATTACTGGAAATACACACTGCGAGGGAACATGGATGTTTCTGTTTCCAAAAATTTCAAAGTGTCACTTGATCTGAATACTGACACTCGTCATACAGACGGACCAAGCTGGCAAATTAATAATTGGAGACAGGAGGATTTATATAAGGCCCTCTTATTCCGCTCAGGAATGGTACCTCCATACGTAAATGGACTACCCGTTGGTAACTGGGTGGAATGGCATCCTGGTGTTGTTACTACTCCAAGCCTTGCAGGATACAATAGAACGAACTGGACCGGCTTGAATGCAACAATAACATTAAACTATACAGTTCCTTTTGTAAAAGGATTGAGTTTTAAGACTTCACTCAACAAATACAACCGCGACATTTATACCAAACAATTGAATCTGCCTTATAACATGACTGTGTTCAATACACTGGGCGGCCATAATCATATTGTTGGGGATTCTGCAGTAGGCATCCGGCCGAGAGCTGCAGATAAATTTTTGTTGTCGGAAGATGAGAAAATTAACAGGTATCAATTTAATGCCCAACTTAATTATAAACGCACCTTTGGCAAACATGGGATTGATGCAGTACTGGTATACGAACAGGCAGAAGAAGACAACCCTTCTTTCTATGGAAGAAAAGATGACCTGATCTCTTCTTCTATTGATCAATACATTTCTGCACAAACACCAAAAGACGTTGGTGGTGATGAAAACCAGTCTGCCCGTATTTCTTACGTTGGTATTTTGAGTTACAACTATGCACAGAAATACATGCTTGATGGTTCCTTCCGTTATGATGCCTCATTAATTTTTCCTCCTGAGAATCGTTGGGGTTTCTTCCCTTCTGTTTCTGCCGGTTGGAGGATTTCGCAGGAGCCATTCTTTGATAATGTGAAATTCATCAATGACCTAAAGCTTCGTACTTCCGTTGGTTTGGTTGGTAATGATGCTGTAGGGCAGTTCCAGTATTTGCAGTTATATAACATTGGTAATAATGGTGCGGTATTCAATACGGCAACGCTCGGAATAGATCCCGGGGTGCTTTCAAATCCGGGAATTACCTGGGAGAAGGCACTTACCTACAATGCAGGGTTGGACGCAGCTTTCCTGGACAGCAGGATGAGTTTCAAACTTGACATGTTCTATCGCCATACTTATGACATTCTGGGCTCATCGCAGCAAAGTGTACCCAATACCTTCGGCGCTACCCTGGCATCAAGTAATTACCAGAAAATCGATGCAAAAGGTTTTGAAGTTGAATTAGGGTATAACAGTAAAGGCAAAAGCAAAAATCAGTTTAACTACTACGCACGGGCGAACTTTGGTTTTGCAACAACAAAGATCATTAAGGTAGATGAAGCCCAAAACCTTCCATCGTATTGGTCAGCGATCGGCCGTCCTGTTGGATTGAATACCGGAGGCAACGTGAACAAAAATGGGGTTTACAGCAGCGATATGTTATTGGGATACATCGCGACCGGCGTTCTTCGCACACAGGCCGATATCGACAAATTGCCTCAGGGCTACACCATTCTTGGAGTGGCGCCGCAAATTGGAATGTTGAATTATAAAGACGTTCGCGGACCTAATTCTGATAAACCGGATGGAAAAATTACAAGTGATGACAGGGTATTCCTGGGTAAGTACAGCATTCCTCCCTATGAATATGGATTAACGCTTGGTGCTTCGTGGAAATCGTTAAGCCTGGACGTTCTGCTCCAGGGCATTAGCGGTGCAAAAGCAATGTTACCAACTGCAGGACGTGATATCCAGGCAAGGGCAGAAGAGTCCTCATTTGAATATTGGGCAGACAGTTGGTCACCAGATAATCCAAATGGAAAATATCCTGGTTATCGTGTCACCGGTTATCGTACACGAATGGATCCTTCTACTTTGTTCCTCGTTGATAATTCATTTGTGCGACTAAAGAATATCAATCTTTCGTATTCATTACCGCAGGATATGATCCGTAAAACGGGATTGAAAAATGTACGCGTGTTTTTCAATGGCGCTAATCTTTTGATGATTTACAGTGGAAATAAGATTTATGATCCGGAAATGAATAGCATTACTTCCTATCCCATGATGAAGAATTATTCATTTGGATTGAATATCGGGTTGTAAACAAAAAATTTTTTGAAATATGAAACCATTCAAATCGATATACCTGTTTTTGTGCTGCATGATCGCTCTGAGCTGCACAAAAATCCTTGACAAAAAACCTTTAGACAAAGTAAGTGATGTCTGGAATGATCTTGATCTGGCCAATGCCTACATGAATCGTATCTATTCAAATAACCTTCCGGAATGGAGCAGTGATTATGCTTCCTATTCAGATGAAACTTCCGGCGGAGGAAGTTATATGTATGGCCAGCTAACTGAAAATTCGGTTAACTATTGGCCTTACGACGACATAAGGGATATCAATGAACTTATCGATAACATTGATAAAGGTTCTCTCAGCACTGCCAGTAAAAAATTACTGAAGGGGCAAGCCATGTTCTTCCGGGCCTGGAGCTACTGGGAAATGGTAAAACGCTATGGTGGCGTTCCTTTGATTCTTCATGCCCAGTCGTTGAATGAAAACCTGTTTGTGAAAAGAAATAAGACATCGGAGTGTATGCAACAGATCATTGCAGATCTGGATAGTGCAATTGCATACCTACCTGCTATTACTCCAACGGATGCAGCAAATGATGGACATGTTCACAAAGGAACAGCTATGGCAGTAAAAGGAAGAGTGTTGTTGTATTATGCAAGTCCGCAGTTTGATCCCGGGCAAAGTTCGGGAAGATGGCAAACTGCATACCAGGCCAATAAAGATGCAAGAGATTATTTGCAGAGCAAAGGATTTGGTTTGTATTCCAACTTCACCACCCTCTGGTTCAATGAAATGAACAAAGAGGATATTTTCGTTAGAAGATATCTCTACACGCCAAATAATTCTTCAAGCTGGCATAACTGGTCCGCAGCAACAAGACCCTTAGATATTTCGCAAGGGGCAACCGGTGCTAATCGGCCAACACTGGAAATGGTGAATGCGTTTCCAATGAAAGATGGAAAGCCAATCAACGATCCAACCTCTGCTTACACTTATGATCCTAATTATTACTGGAAGAACCGTGATCCACGTTTTTGGCAAACGATTGTTTACAATGGTGCTTTCTACCAGGTAGGAATTAATGGTTTGGCTCCGGGACGCATTCAATGGACCTATGTTGGTGGAGAACAAAACAACCCTACCATAACAGGTTACTACATGAGAAAGGCAGTGGACACAACGCAAACATCTATACAGGCATATAATAGTAGTACGGATTGGGTCGAGATCCGTTATGCAGAAGTATTGTTGAATCTGGCTGAAGCTGCAAATGAAATTGGAAACACTTCTGAAGCATATCCTTTATTGACGGCTATTCGTGCAAGAGCAGGGATTGATCCGGGTTCAAATAATTTGTATGGATTGAAAGCAGGAATGAATCAAACCGAAATGCGCCAGGCAATTCGGCTCGAAAGACAAGTTGAATTGGCTTACGAGGGAAAACGTTTTTGGGATTTGAGAAGATGGCGTGCATTTGAAACCACATTGAACGGAACAAGAAGGCATGGTCATACGATTACATTGAAAGTGCCTGCATCACAATGGAATTCCCTGAGAAACTCAATGACGCCACAACAATTGTATGACCTGTTGCAAAACAGTTATACAACCTATTTCGATCACGCGGTCAAATTACTTGATACGCAATTCGATATTAACTGGAAACCTGAATATTACTTTTTTGCACTTCCAACCAGCACCCTGGAATTGAACAGCAATCTTGAGCAGACAAAAGGCTGGACTAATGGAACGTTTGATCCGCTTCAATGAAGTGAGACCTTAAAGCAAGAAGTAACTCATAGCAGCGAAGGTTTCCCGAGTCCCGCTTTTGCGGGACTTTTGTTAATGCCAATAAGCCTGAATGGATGGCTAAAATGCTAATGCCTTAAACTTTTTTTTATTGGATATTTGAGGTCTTCACAAACTGAAAACGATTGTATTACAGACATGATGAAAGGCACTATGAAAAATAGCAGGCGTATTACCCTCACGCTTTTATGGATTTTTATTTCTTTATTGACCCATGCCCAGAACATTTCGTGGAAGGAAATTTTCCCGGGAGTCTGGAAAGGTATTGTGGGCCAACCCGAAAATTACGATCTCCTCAAGGCTTCGGGTGCCATTCCAAATAGAGATGCTTTAGCAAAAATGCAAGCAACCAAATTCCCTCTGTCAGCTTCTGATATCACTGGGAAAATTGTCGATGGAAAAACCGTGTTAAGTTTCCCACTCGACAGCAACGAACAAATCTTTGGCTTTGGACTGAATTTTCAAACTGTACACCAGCGGGGAAAAATTCTGGAATTGCATGTTGACAATTTTGCAGGCAAGGATAATGGGAGGACGCATGCTCCAACGCCGTTTTATGTTTCCTCAAAAGGTTATGGTGTTTTTATAAATGCAGCCAGATACATTAAAGTGTACGCAGGAACTGCAGTGAAGAGGGATAGCAAACATCCGCCCAAAGCAAAAGATCGCAACCTTGATAAAACATGGACCTCTCGTCCGTACTCGGATGCTGTTGAGATGTTAGTGCCTGCACCTGGAACAGAAGTGTATGTGTTTGGAGGACCAACTGCATTGGATGCTGTCCGTCGCTACAATTTATTCAACGGTGGCGGACCCTTGCCTCCCCGTTGGGGATTGGGATTTACGCAAAGAGTTCAAAGATTGTACACTGCGGAACAGGTAGAAAAGGAAGCAAGGGATTTTGAAGAGAAAGGCTATCCTTTGGATTTTATCGGACTCGAACCCGGATGGCAAAGCAAATCCTATCCCTGCACATTTGAATGGGACAGCATCCGCTTTCCGCAGCCAAAGCAGTTTGTGCAGGATATGTTAAGCAAGGGAATTCGCATCAACCTTTGGACAAATCCTTACGTCTCTCCTGAAGCATCTATTTACAAAAAAATAAAGCCTTATACCGGCTCACATACGGTTTGGGTTGGTGCTGTTGCTGATATGACTATGCCTGGAGCCAGAAATATTTTCTTTAGCCAGCTAAAGAAAAGCCAGATCGATATCGGTGTGAGTGGATATAAGTTTGATGAAGTGGATGGTGGTGATCAATATTTATGGCCTGATGTTGCAACATTTCCTTCCGGCCATTCCGCAGAGCAAATGCGGCAAACTTATGGTATGTTGATGATGCGTTATTGTACTGACATTTATCATCAACTGAACAAGCGGACATTTGGACTGGTGAGAGCGAACAATGGTGGTGGATCATCTTTCCCCTATGTTATTTACAACGATTATTACAACCACGAAGATTTCATTACAGCTTTGATCAATAGTGGATTTGCCGGCGTGTTGTGGACACCGGAAGTAAGAGCATCGAAAACAGCAGAAGAATGGTTGCGCCGTTTCCAATCGAATGTATTTTCTCCTTTGGCTATGATCAATGCATGGTCAAGCGGAACAAAGCCATGGACTTTTCCCGAAGTTGCTGACCAGGTGAAACAATTTGCTTTGTTGCGCATGCAGATGATGCCTTACTGGTACAGTGAATTTGCAAAATACCATTTCGAGGGAACGCCACCGTTTCGAGCCATGAATCTGGAACAGGGATTCAATGTTGAAGTGAAAAAAGAAAATGTAGAAACCAATCTTGAAAAAAACCCTTACGAAGAAGCAGCTTCAAAAGAAGTAAAAGATCAATACATGGCAGGCGAATATTTGTTGGTTGCTCCAATGTTTACAGGGCAAACTTCGAGAAAAGTGATTCTTCCAAAAGGTAGATGGTATGATTTCTATACAGGTGAATTTGCCGGTAATGGGCAGGTGATTACTGTAACACCAGGCCTGGATAAAATTCCGGTTTATGTAAAAGATGGCGGCATCATTCCCATGATGAAACCAAGATTGCATGCACCAAAAGCAGGAGAGAAGGTGGATCTCGAAATTCGGCATTACGGGAACCAACCTTCTCAATATAAATTATATGATGATGATGGTGAAACCTATAACTATGAAAAAGGTGAATACAGTTGGAGAACAATTAAAATTGAAAAAGATCAGAGTGGAAAACTAAAAGGAATTATTTCTGATGACGTAAAAGGAAAACCAAATAGCATTGGAAACATTACGTGGACCTTCATGACAAAATCAAAATGAGCATACGATTTATCTGGATTGCTGTTTTATTGTTTGCTTGTTCAAACCAACATAA
Organism: Flavisolibacter sp.; assembly: GCA_035554655.1. Classification (GTDB taxonomy): domain Bacteria; phylum Bacteroidota; class Bacteroidia; order Chitinophagales; family Chitinophagaceae; genus Flavisolibacter. Next base: position 300,566 of record DATMIF010000038.1, on the reverse strand, counting down.
AGCAACAAATGATGGATTGACAACATCGTTTGAAAAAGAAATTACTGAAACGCTTCGTGGTCAAATTATGGTTGAGGCAGAATGGGCCATGCAGCAAGAGCCGATTACCGTAACAGCAGAAACTTCACCAAGAAGTGCAGGTGGCAAACATGATTTCTTTTCAGAGGGAGATTATTGGTGGCCTAACCCTGCAAGTGTTGACAGCCCCTACATTCAAAGAGACGGTATGACGAATCCAGACAATTTTGTTGCGCATCGTCATGCCATGATACGATTCAGTAGAATTATTGGAGCATTAGCATCAGCATACATGCTGACAAAGGATGAAAAATATGTGCAGCAGGCATTGAAGCAGTGCAAAGCATGGTTTGTTGATGTGGCAACATTGATGAATCCGAATCTTCAATTTGCCCAGGCCATCAAAGGAAGATTTACCGGAAGAGGAATTGGTATTATTGATACTATCCAACTGATGGAAGTTGTGCAGGGATTGCTGGCTATGCAAAATGCAAAGTCAATGAATGCGAATGATCTTGCTGCAATAAGAAACTGGTTTGATCAATATTTACAATGGTTAACTACTCATAAGTACGGCAAGGATGAAATGAATGCAGAAAATAATCATGGAACCTGCTGGGCTATGCAGGTTGCATGCTTCGCAAGATTTACAGGCAACAAAAAACTGATGCAGTTCTGCAGTGATCGTTATAAAAATATTTTGCTGCCAAATCAAATGGACGTGAATGGAAGTTTTCCAAGGGAATTGAAAAGAACAAAACCTTTTGGTTACTCTATTTTCAATTTGGATGCAATGACAACCCTTTGTCAAATCCTCTCGACGAAAGAAAATGATTTGTGGAATTATCAAACAAAAGACGGGAGGTCAATCAAAAAAGGAATCGAGTTTTTATATCCTTACCTGGTTGATAAAAACAAATGGCCTTATCCGCATGATGTGATGTATTGGGAGAACTGGCCTGTTGCGCAACCATCATTGGTTTTTGGTGCCGTTGCCTTTGATAATAAATACTGGTTGGATACATGGAAGAACCTGGATCATGATCCGGCAGTTGAAGAAGTGATCAGGAACTTGCCGGTTAGGCATCCGTTGATTTGGCTTAATTAAAAATGAAAAATTAAAAATGAAAGATTTCAAAAGAGCAAGCGTCATTCAAATTATAGGATTATTCATTTTACATTTTACATTTTGCATTTGTTCTGCACAAAATCCACTTAATACTTCGCAATCAAACAGTGGTGATGAAGACAAGGAAATGTTCAACAAAGGGAAGCAGAGAGACCAGTCAGCAATTGATGAAGCGATCAATGGGTGGTGGACCGCTTCAATGAGAAACCATGACCAGCGAATTGCATGGTGGCGCGAAGCGAAGTTTGGAATGTTCATTCATTGGGGCGTGTACTCGCAGGCTGGGGGCGAATGGAAAGGGAAAAAGGTTGATGGCTATGCAGAACATTTGATGCGTAAAGAAAAAGTTTCACGTACAGAATATTTGCAGTTGGCACATCAATTCAATCCTGTAAAATTTAATGCGGAAGAATGGGTGAAGAATGCAAAGGCAACAGGCATGCGTTACATGATCATTACTTCCAAACATCATGATGGGTTTGCGATGTTTCCTTCAGAGGTTTCTGATTTCAATATCAGGAAGCAAACGCAGTTTCAAAGAGATCCGATGGCAGAATTATCTGTGGCCTGCAAAAAATATGGATTGAGGTTTGGCTTTTATTATTCGCACGCATTTGATTGGGAACATCCTGATGCGCCGGGCAATGATTGGGAATATAAAAACCCTGGAGGCGATTTGAATTTGTATGGAGGAAGGGATTGGTATGATCTGCATCCTGAGTTATTGACGAAAGCAAAAAAATATGTTGATGAAAAAGCGATTCCACAAATCCAGGAACTGATTCGAAAATATCAGCCGGATATTTTGTGGTTCGATACGCCTCAAAAATTACCATTGTCAGAAAACATCCGAATACTCAAAGCCATTCGTGACATTGATTCGAATGTAGTGGTGAATGGAAGATTGGTTCGTTTTGCCAATTCCAATTTTGGTGATTATAAAAACACGGCTGATCGTCCTGCAGAATTTTATCCGGTTACTGGTGATTGGGAAGCGATACCAACAACCAATGAATCATACGGCTACTCCAAATTTGACAGCAGCCATAAACCTGTTTCGCATTTTATCCGCTTGGTAGCAAGTGCAGCATCCAGGGGCGGAAATTTATTGATGAACATCGGCCCGAAAGGCGATGGCACCTTCGATGAAAAAGACGTAAAGATTTTGAAAGGTATTGGTGCCTGGATGGATAAAAACAAGGAAAGCATTTATGGAACGAAAGCCGGGGCTTTACCGTTACAGAGTTGGGGTGTTTCAACAATGAAAGGGAATAAATTGTATTTGCATGTTTTTAATTGGCCAGCCGATGGTAAGCTATATGTCGGTGGATTGAAATCTTCGATAAGCAAGGTTTACTTACTAACTGATCTCAAAAAGCAATTTGCATTTTCCAAGCTCGACGCTAATGATGTATTGATCTCTCTTCCCAAAAAGGCAATGGATACGATTAACACGGTTATAGTTGTTGAGTTAAAGAATGGTTTGCAAACAGATTCTGTCCGATATGTTTCGACAAACATTCTTCTAACAAGGTTGCTTGGTTACGATGCAACGCAACATGGGAGTGGATTTTCCTTTGGCGATGGAAAGAGAGACCGCTACTATGTAGAAGGATGGAAATCGAAAGATCAAAGTTTGAGCTGGGATTTCAGAACATCGTTTCCTTCTGATTTCAAACTGGTGATTAAATATTTAGCACCTGTTGAAACAGCAGGCGGAATGTATGCCTTTGCTTTAGATGACAATTACTCTCAGCAATATGTGGCCACAGATAAAAAAGGAACAACGGTGATTACAAAAGAATTGGGAACAGTTTCTTTAAGACAGGGGATTCATCATTTAAAAATTTCTCCCCTGTCGTTTGGAAGATCTGAGTTGATGAAATTATTAGAAGTTCAATTGATACCCTTAGAGAGACAATCCATATCGCTATTCAAGGTATTTTCAGATGCGGCACAGCAGACGCAAGTGATGCTTGTTGAAATCCCGAAGGCAAAGTTGGCAAAATCAGGCGCAAAAGAAACAACACCGGGTGCAAACGGTGAATTGGTTTCGCCAAGAACACTGGACAGTATGCAATTGAAACTGGTGCCATCAAGAGACTGGACAAGTGGCTTTTTCCCCGGTGAACTTTGGTTTTTATACGAATACACCGGAAAGGATGAATGGAAAAAACAAGCGGAGGATTTTACAGCAAAAATTGAGAGAGAAAAAACAAACGGTGGTACACACGATATGGGTTTTAAGGTGTATTGCAGCTTCGGCCAGGGCTATCGTTTAACAAAGGATGCACATTATAAGGATATGATCATCCAATCGGCAAAAACCTTATCAACCCGTTTCAATCCTAAAGTCGGTGTGATCCGTTCCTGGGATCATCACAGGGAGCAATGGGATTACCCGGTGATCATTGATAACATGATGAACCTTGAATTGTTATTTGAAGCAACAAAACTTTCCGGCGACTCCTCATTTTATAAAATTGCAGTCTCGCACGCCAACACCACGATGAAAAATCATTTCCGTTCTGATTACAGTTCTTATCATGTTGTGGATTACGACACAGCAACAGGTGCGGTGAGAAAAAAACAGACTGCACAGGGTTATGCCGATGAATCGGCATGGGCAAGAGGACAGGCGTGGGGGTTATATGGTTATGCCATGTGTTACCGGGAGACAGGAAATAAAAAATATTTAGACCAGGCGGAACATATTGCAGCATTTATTCTAAAGCATCCGAATCTTCCAAAAGATTTAGTTCCCTACTGGGATTTCAATGCGCCGGATATTCCAAACGAACCAAGAGACGCATCTGCCGCGGCAGTGATGGCCTCTGCGCTGTACGAACTCAGTACTTACAGCAAAAACAAAAACGAATACCGCAAAACTGCGGATAAGATCATGGAAAGCCTGACCAATTATTACCGCTCCCCAATAGGAGAGAACAAAGGTTTTATTCTTTTGCACAGCACAGGCTCCAAACCTGCCAACAGCGAAGTGGATGTGCCTTTGATCTATGCAGATTATTATTACCTCGAGGCTTTACTCCGACTGAAAAAATTAAATGAAGGAAAGAAACTCTTTTAAGTAAAAATGAAAAATAAAAAATGAAAAAATTTAAGTGCGTGAAAGTGTTATTGGTTTCTTTTACATTTTGCATTTTACATTCTGCCTCTGCAAATACCATTACCGTTTCTTCAATTACTGAATTACAATCGGCCATTGCAAAGGCAAAACCGGGAGATAAGATTGTAGTTAAGGATGGTACCTATACCACAACGTCCGATATCAACATCAGTTGTGTGGGAACTAAAGAACACCCAATAACCATTACTGCACAAAATTTCGGGAAAGCGGAAATAACAGGTACCGGAGGCTTTAATTTGGTAAGTCCTTCTGCTTACGTCATCATTCGTGATTTTAAATTCACGCATGCTGCGTCGAGGGCAAAATCTTCTTCGGGCAGTACATTTTGCAGATGGACAAATAACATTTTTGAAACGCCGGGTGATGGAGAAGATTTGTTGATTGCAGGAAACGATAATGAAATTGATCACAACACCTTCCAGAATAAAAATGCAATGGGAAGGTTCCTGGCGATTCGCGGTACAGGAAGCCAGATTGCGGAACGTCTTTGGATCCATCACAACTATTTTAAATCGCAAAAAGACCAGGGCGGTAAAAACGGCGCTGAGACTTTGCAATTCGGACTGAGTGGATTTAGTTTATCATCGAGCAACAGCGTTGTTGAGTACAACTTGTTTGAAGATTGTGCCGGGGAAAATGAAATGATCTCTGTAAAAGCATCGGCTGTAACGCTCCGATACAACACCATTCGCAATTGTCCTGCCCAATTCACATTGCGGCATGGCAATAAATGCCAGGTGTATGGCAACTATTTTTATAACACACCGGGATTAAGAATTTTTGGTGATGATCATCTCATCTATAGTAATTATTTTGAACACTGTGATCCAGCCATAACAATTGGAAATGGAGATGGAGAAGTTGCGGACGGCGCTAAATTAACTTCCCATGATCGCCCCGATAGAATTTTAATTGCATTGAACATCCTTGTAAATAATAAAACCAATATTGTAATGCAGGGAAGAAAAAATGGCCTTGGTGCTACTAAGGTTAAAATTGCATCCAACGTTATTCAAGGCGGAAATTCGGCGGCAGCCATCAGTGGCCCGTATACAGATGCTGTGTGGGAGAAGAACACTATTTTTAATACGGTTGCAGGGGATATGCCTGAAGGAACTTATGCAGTCAAAGATCCAAACCTTGTAATGGATAAGTCAGGGGTATTTCGTCTTCCTGTAAATGCGTCATACATGTTAGATGGCCAACAAAAGATTGAATATGTAAAGACAAATGCATTGTATCCTGATGAAGTAGGTGCATCGACTGTAAGATGAAGGCAATCCAATTTTTCCAATCAATGATGCTTGGATTTTTATTAACAATAAGTTTCAGAACGTTAAATTAATTTCAGACAAACCAGATTATGAGAAATGTTTTAATATACGCCTTCATTTTTTCAACAGTCAGTTGCATCGCTTTTTTAGAAAGCTGTAAAAAGGAGACTATCAACAGTGATCCGTATGAGGTTTTCTCTAAACCATATACCACTGGGATTATACAGTTTAGTTATAAAGTACCGTTTTCTTTCAATGGAAGAATGTTTGAAAAGGATACTACAATAACATTTACTTCTGCCGGGGATATGCCTAACGGGAACGATGATTATGGATATAATAAGCCTTCAATTCTCTGGGCGCAAATCATTAGAGCAAACCCAAAAAACATACAAAACAGCGCAAGCATATACTTCCGCGAAACAGATTTAAATCTTCTGGCACTTCCCTATACTTTTAAACGGGGTTCAATACAATATGCTCAACTGGATTTTGTTAACAGATATGTTCTTCGTGTTGATGCAAACGGAAGTTCTGCTTATTACGCAGACGGTTACTATGCAGAAACTTTCTCTGATAATTTCGTACTTACTATTCTTGCAAAAGAAAACGACAGGCTTCAGGGAAAATTCAGTGGAACTTTAAGAAACATCCTCTATGGCGATACAATTACTGTTAAGAATGGTCTATTCGATGTTAAGATTGTACAAAAGTAATTCCATAGCAACAGAAAATTGAGATTGATTCTTACCGAACATAGCCTTGAGCCGTTTTTTGATTTTAATATAAGCAAGGACTATTTTGGAAGGGACATGCGATCTTTGTCTCCTGGTACCCGCCTTAGCTCAAGATGCCTGCTCTTCAAGAGTCAAACGTCAAAATCATTGAATAACTGGCTAATGTTTTAAACCGTAGTCTGTTTATTTATTCTTTAGTTGCATTTCCAAGTTTTAAACTTTCACTGTATGAAGAAATTCTTCTGTGCAATTCTCATTATTACACTTTTTAGCCAAACCGGTATCTGTCAATCTAAACAAGACACTTCACATGAAAATCGTATGAAATGGTGGCGTGATGCCCGTTTCGGTATGTTCATTCACTGGGGTGTGTATTCTGTTCCTGCAGGAACGTATAAAGGACAAAAAATAAACCGCATTGGTGAGTGGATCATGAACCGGGGTAAAATTCCTGTTGCCGATTACCAGGCATTTGCAAAAGAATTCAACCCCATTCTTTATAATCCTGATGAATGGGTGCGCATGGCTAAAGATGCGGGAATGAAATACATCGTCATCACAGCAAAACATCATGATGGATTTGCTTTGTTCAATTCCAAAGCAAGCAAATGGGATATGGTAGATGCCACTCCATATGGAAAGGATTTGTTGAAACCCTTAGCGGCGGCTTGCAAAAAATATGGAATACGGTTAGGATTCTATTATTCGCAAGCGCAGGACTGGAATAACCCCGGCGGTGCTGCAGCAAGAAAAGTTGCAAGCGAAGGATGGGCCAATCCTGATTCTGCAAAAATTGATGCTTACACTGCAAAGCATAATGGTCATTGGGATCCTGCTCAGGAAACAAAAACTATGTCGCAATACATTGATGAAGTAGCCGTGCCACAGGTAAAAGAATTATTGACAAACTATGGTGATGTTGCTGTGTTGTGGTGGGACACGCCGACAGGCATGACCGATGAATATGCAGAGAAATTCAAATCGCTTTTGAAACTGCAGCCAATGATTATCACCAATGATCGTTTGAAAAGACCCAACTTCCCCGGTGATTATAAAACACCGGAACAGCGTATTCCTAATTTAAGTGAACTGGATGGAAAAGATTGGGAAACCTGCATGACCATGAATGAAACGTGGGGGTATAAATCTTATGCAAATAATTGGAAGAGCACAGAAACACTTGTTCGTAATTTAATTGATATCGCATCAAAAGGTGGAAACTACTTATTGAATGTTGGACCAAAACCCGATGGAACATTCCCGCAGGAAAGTATTGATATCTTAAAAGGCATGGGAGAATGGATGAAAATAAATGGCGAGTCTATTTATGGAACTACAGCAAGTCCTTTTGCGCCTGTTGCATGGGGACGCACCACCAAAAAAGAAAACAGAGGCAACACGATTTTGTACCTGCATGTGTTCGACTGGCCGAAGGATGGAAAACTGGTCACGCCTGCACTTAATAATCCACTCGTTTCTGTAAGTCTTTTAGGCAGCAAAGAAAAGATCAAGGCTGAATCGAAGAACGGCGCCGTGGAAATAAAATTGCCGGATGCTGCACCAAATAAAATCGCATCTGTTATCAGGCTGGAAGTAAAAGGTGCTGTTGGAGGTGAAAAAACTGCTGCAAAGGATAAAATGAAAGCAGGAGAATTGGATTAACCAATTAATTGGATCGAATACCGATTATATCAAGTAGGCATTTTGTGATTGTCAAAAATAATCCTGTCGGAATCCTTTCAACATTCATTAATGAAACATTTCTCAATTATTTTTCTGGGTAGCTTTTTTCTTTACGCAACATCTATCAGTGCTCAAAACGTTGACAAGGATGCTAAAGCCGAGCAGGCAATGATCAACGTAAAAGAGGAAAAAAATGTCGGGCATACCACGCATCCCGATGCGCAATGGTTTCCGGAAGCGGGTCTTGGTTTGTTCATTCACTGGGGATTGGCTTCTGTGAAGAATATGGATATTTCCTGGCCGATGATCCCGGGCAGAGCCCTCAGCGATAAAAAATTAGATTCTGCGGAATTAGTACGCGTCGTTCGCGAAAAAGATTTCAACCTCAATGGAAAACCACCGGCCATTACTCCTAATGAATACTGGGCAATGGCTAAAGATTTCAATCCGCAACATTACAATCCGGACAAATGGATTAAGGCCGCAAAAGATGCAGGCTTTCAGTATGTAGTGCTAACCACACGGCATCATGAAGGCTTTGCATTATGGCCGAGTGCTTATGGTGATTTCAGCACCAAAAATTATATGGGTGGAAGAGATCTGCTGAAGCCCTATGTGGATGCTGTGAGAAAATATGGATTGAAACTTGGATTTTATTATTCGCCGCCCGACTGGCATTTCGACCGTGATTACATGAGCTTTATTTACGGCAGGGCCTATACAACCAATCCATCGTTGCCGAAAGTGGATGCAGACCTTAATCCAAGAACCGCAAAAAGATCAGAGGAAGAAATTAAACAACATCAGGCTGCCTACGCAGCTATGGTGAAAGGACAGGTTGAAGAATTGCTTACACGTTATGGTAAAATTGATTTGATCTGGTTTGACGGGAAACCAGCTATTCCCAATGCAACTGAAGTGATCCCGCAGGAAGCGATTCGCAAATTGCAACCGGGAATTGTCATCAACCCGCGGCTTCATGGCAAAGGTGATTTCATTACGTTTGAACGCAATCCACCCAAACAGGATCCGGGTGATACATGGGCGGAATTTTGCAATACCTGGACGAATAGCTGGGCCAACAGCAGTACACAGCCATTCCGTTCCAATTCATTTGTGTTAGGTGAATTCGTTTCTGCGAGAGCATGGGGCGTTAATTATTTATTGGGTGTTGGGCCGACATCGGATGGCGTATTTCCCCATGCAGTTTATGACAACATGAAAGTGGTTGGTGACTGGATGAAAAAGAATGGACGTTCGGTTCAGCATGTGCAGCAGTTGCCTGTTGATGAAACAGCTTCTGTTCCTGCTACATCAAAAGACAATTACCGGTATTTATTTGCCATTCCCCGGTTTAGAAACGGAAGCAAGTATGATGAGGATCGTCTGCCTGCAAAAGACGAAGCAATTTCCTTAAATACATCTTCGCGACCAAAGTCCGTTTTTCTTTTGGGCTCAGGCAAAAAATTAAGTTTTAAATATGCTGACGGTCAGGTGATAATTGATTTGCCTGCAAATGTTCGTACGAATCTTGTTGATGTAATTGTAGTTGAGTGCAAAAAATAAATGCGTATGAATTTGTTCTCGTTAAAGAAGTTTTTTTTCCTGCTGATTGTAGCCTGTTTGTTTACCGTAGCTGCAAACGCACAGGATACTCTTTCAAAATATATTCTTACACCAAAAGAAAGCGCTGCTCCAAAAATCAACGGGGCGAAAATTTTTGGTGTGCGACCCGGTCATCCAATACTGTTTACCATTCCTGCCACTGGTGAAAGACCAATGAGTTTCTCGGCAGACAATCTTCCGAAAGGAATAACTGTTGATGCAAAAACAGGGAAGATGTCAGGCTCTGTTTCCAAACCTGGAGAATATGTGGTGACGCTTTATGCAAAAAACAAGTTGGGGAAAGCCAAACGTTCATTCAAAATTGTAGTTGGAGAAACCGTTGCATTAACGCCACCAATGGGATGGAATAGTTGGAATGTGTATGCAAGTAAAGTAACACAAGAGTTAGTATTAGCCAATGCAAAAGCAATGGCGGGCAGCGGATTGATTAATCATGGTTGGAATTACATGAACATTGATGATGTGTGGCAGGGAAAAAGAGGAGGAGAATTTGGCGGCATACTTCCCGATTCAACGACATTTCCAAACATGCAGGCGTTAGTGAACGAAATTCACAACATGGGTTTGAAAGCTGGAATTTATTCTACGCCCTGGGTGGAATCGTATGGACATCATATAGGTGGATCATCAATAAATGCCGAAGGAATTTTTGCAAGAACAACGGAAAACATTCCCCGTAATAAAAAGCAATTCCCTTATGCAATCGGCCAGTATAAATTTTGGGATAAGGATGTAAAGCAGTGGGCAAAATGGGGTTTTGATTATTTGAAATATGACTGGAATCCAATTGAAGTGCCTGAAACGAAGGCCATGTATGATCTTCTTCGCAACAGCGGCCGTGATGTAGTGTTTAGTCTTTCCAACAGCACACCCTTTGCCAATATTCCCGAACTATCAAAGATTGCCAACGCATGGAGAACGGGTGGTGATATTCGCGACAACTGGAAAAGCCTGAAAAGCCGTTTGCTCACGCAGGATAAGTGGGCGCCATATGCATCGCCGGGTCACTGGAACGATCCTGATATGATGATCGTTGGTTGGGTTGGCTGGGGCAAAGGCCCTTATCCAACACATCTTACACCTGATGAGCAATATTCGCACATGAGTGCGTGGTGCCTGCAATCCGTTCCCTTATTGTTAGGATGTGATTTGACAAAGCTTGATGATTTCACACTGAGTCTATTGACCAATGATGAAGTGCTTGCGGTGAACCAGGATCCATTAGGTAAACAGGCAACCGTAGTCGCAAAAATTGATTCCTGCGGTGTGCTGGCAAAAGATATGGAAGATGGAAGCAAAGCAGCAGGGTTGTTCAATGTTACTGACAGCATCACAAGAAAGCTCACCGTCAAATGGACTGATCTTGGTATCAAGGGGAAATACATGGTTCGTGATCTGTGGCGGCAAAAAGACCTTGGAATTTTTGAAGATGAATTTTCTGCCGATGTAAAACCACATGGAGTAGTGATGATTGGTCTTCGTAAAATAAAATAAAAAACCATGCTATTGAGAAAAATATCCCTTTCATTATCTGCTTTTTTATTTGTGCAATTCGTTGGTGCAAAAGATATCGATGTAACACAGTATGGAGCAAAAGGCGATAGTACTACTTTGAATTCTGTTGCTATTCAAAAAGCAATTGATGATTGTAACAAAACAGGAGGTGGCAAAGTGATTTTTCCGGCGGGGAAATATCTATCAGGTACAATTGTTCTGAAAGATAATGTTACGGTGCTGCTTCAAAAAGATGCCGTGATCTTAGGCAGTACAAATGTTGAAGATTATCAGAATCTTGACCCGTTTGCAGATGGATTAGGCACTGATGTTGGATGGGCCTTGCTGGTTGCAGTAGATGCAAAGAATATTGGCATTGAAGGAGAAGGTGCTATTGACGGACAGGGCTCAAAACTCAAAGCGCAACATGTTCTCACTGATAACAGGCCTGAAGGACAGCGTTGGGGACGCCGTCCGTTTTTATTACGTGTCGTTCGTTGCAATGGGGTTACTGTAAAAGGAATTACACTTTATTATTCTGCGGCATGGACATCCCACTATTTTCATAGCACCAATATTAATATTGAGAAAGTAAAGATTGTTAGCCGCGGTGTGGCGCACAACGATGGAATTGATATTGATGGTTGCCAGCATGTTCAAATCAAAGATTGTGATATTAATAGTGGTGATGACGCCCTTTGCTTTAAAACTACATCAAGCAAAATGGCTTGCAGCGATATTGTTGTGACAGGAATGAAACTAAAGAGCAACCAGGGTGCCATTAAAATGGGAACAGAATCTATGGCGCCATTTGAGAACATCAAAATTTCTGACTGTTACATCTACGAAACCAATAATGGCGGTATTAAGCTGTTAACGGTTGATGGTGCTCATCTACGCAATGTTGAGATCTCCAACATAAAAATGGTGGAAGTGAAAACGCCAATATTAGTTCGCTTAGGTTCACGCTTAAGTGTTTTCAGAAAAGGACAGGATGTGCAGCAGCAAACCGGCACCCTGGAAAATGTTGTCATTCGAAACATAAAAGCAAAAGCGTCGGATTCGGCACAATTAAAACCACCTTCCGGAATTTTAATTACCGGAGTTCCGGGCCACTACATTACAAATCTTACACTTGAAAATATTCAGATTGACTTACTGGGCGGCGGCACTGTTGAAAATTCAAGAGTGGAAGTTCCCGAAGCAATTGATAAATATCCTGAAGTAAAAACTTTTGGTTCAACCATTCCTGCATACGGTTTGTGGGCAAGGCATGTAAAAGGATTGAAACTGAACAACATCAGCTTTCATCTAAAATCAAATGATCTCCGCCCTGCATTTGTTTTAGAAGACGGAAAAGATATTCAGATCAGTAATTGTAAAATCCCTGAAACAAATGGAGCTGAATCCATCATTAGGTTGGTAAACGTAGAAGGTGCTGAAATAAAAAATAATGAAACAAAAGCAAATGCAAACGGTTTTGTTAGTGTCGAAGGAAGTAAGAGTAAAAGCATCCGGCTTGATCATAATAAATCAAAGAGTAAAAAGGGAATAGAGCTGGCTCCAGATGTAAACCCTGGTGTTGTTATAAAATAGGATCATGAAAAGATTTTGTTTTTATTATTTAGTGCTGGCTAGTTGCTTATTTCAAAAAGCAATGGCGCAGAATAACACCAATATTGCATTAAGCAATAGGGCAACACATATAGCAGGAATTTTTTCAGATACAATTTTCGTTGCATCAGGCACCACTTATTCTTTTACTGTAGATACGCCCGAAGACAAAGGATTGGTTTCCACATGCCCGGATATAGGACAATTCTTATCAGAAATAAAAGCTGAAGATGGTTCCTTGCAAAACTACCAGTTAATAAATAGCCATGGCAGTTTAAAGAATGATGGCCTCGTTGAAACCGGAGATAAACTGGTTGTGACTTCACAGGACGGAAAAGCAAAGAAAATTTATTCGCTTGTTCTTCGCACAATGGCATTAAGCGGTCGATTGCGATTGGAAAAAGAACAAATAACTGTAAAAGCTATGACCAGCTTAACGATTTATTTTACGGCAGGGCAAAGAAGTCCGAACACAACTGTTCGCATTTTTCTTCCCGAAGGAATTGTAGTAACACCGGAAAACACCACGGCAAATGTAATTGGCCGCGGCGATGTAAAGCTGAAAGACCTGGCTACTCAATCAATGGGAAGACTGGGAACAAATTACCCTTACAAAAAGGTTGGAAATTTCGCCGTATCAAAAAATCCCAAAGGTGGTTCTATGCTTTTATTCAAACATCTTGACCTGAGACCCGAAAATGGTGCGGATTTAAAAATTGTTATCTCCAATGTGAAATTGTCCAGGCCTGGTGATTATTCTTTCAAAGCCATGTATGAAACGAAAGAGCCTGAAGTTTTAAGCAGCGGCGGTACTGGTAACGAAATGGCAACACTTACAGTTACGCAAACTATTTCGGATTTTGAAAGAGTGGTTGATAAAAACCTTCACTACACAGAAACGCCATCAACTTTTACAAAGGTAAATTTTAAATGGAGTGCAAGCGATGCAGGTGAAATTCAACTGATACAATCATCGGATAGAGAAAAGACATGGAAAATCGCACCGGCAATTATTAATACTAAAACTTCCACGGCATCCATTTCAGGTTTGCAGCGGAACAAATTATACAGTTTCAGGCTTTATGCAAAAACCGGTGTCAACAAAGGGTTTTCAAATACAGTTCAATTTTTCTCGGGCAAACTTGACATCAAATCTTTTGGCGTTGCTGGTAGTGAAAAAGAAGATGCCACCGATAAGATAAATGCGGCCATCTCTTATTTAAATAAGATAGGCGGAGGAACACTCCTGTTCACTAAAGGCATTTACAATGTGCGCACCATTCATCTGGAGAGCAATGTCTATCTCTACCTGGATAAAGATGCTACCATCAAAGCGATCAAAGGTGGAGACGCACCTGAGACAACATGGTTTAGTGACAAACAATATCGGTCTGGTTTATCACCTACTGATCATGGTCCGTATGATAACCCGGAAAATTGGTTAACAAAGCAGGATGTGGGTCATCATTATTTCAGGAACTCCATGTTCTTTGGTGAGCGGCTGGACAATGTAAAGATCATTGGTAATGGCCGTATTACCGGTGATGGTAATCTGGTAACCGGCGACAAGGTGATGAACAATGCACCCGAGAACCGTTGCGACAAAATGTTTGCACTAAAACTTTGCACCGATCTTGAGATAGGAGGGGTATATCGTCCCGAAGATCTTTGGTACGATGAAGAAAAAGATGAACCATATTATATCACAAAAAGCAATTCAAGAGATTTTGCTATTGATAATATGCTACACATTGATCGTTCCGGTCATTTTGTGTTGCTGGCAACAGGTACAGATAATATCAATGTACACGATACCTATTTTGGGAAGAATAGCACTGCAAACGTTCGCGACATTTATGATTTCATGCAGTGTAATAATGTAACTGCAACCAATATTTATTGTAAGGTCAGTTCAGATGATATCATTAAACCAGGCTCTGACTGTTCATTGGGATTTACACGGCCTGCAAAGAAATTCAGAATACGGAATATAATTGGTGATACTAATTGTAATCTTTTTCAAATAGGTTCCGAGACTGCAGATGACATCACTGACGCTTGTGTTGATAATATTTATGTGCTGGGGGCAAACAAGGCTGGCTTTTCTATTTCTACAAATGACGGAGGCCATGTAAAAGACATTCATCTTAATTGCGGCCACACGGGTAAGATTCATTCACGTTCTAAAATGTTAAGAACAACAACGCCTTTCTTTATTTCCATTTCAAACAGGGGGCGGGTATTAGGTGCGTCAGCACGAAGATTCAGGTTTATGGAAGACACAGTGAAGCATGATGAATTGCTGGTGACAAACGTAAACATTGGAGAGGTAGAGAACATTATTATCAATGGGGTAGACATTGCTGAAGTGTACAGCGGAAGTTCGTTTAGTGATCCCAAACAAAGATGGAAGCCATATGATGGAAAACAACGAAGAGCAACACCTATCGTTGCAGGCTATGCCTTACCCGATTCTTCGGTTGTAGAAGGCGGGTTGAATTTTAAACTGCCCAATGGAAAACACACAGGCTACATAAAAAACATTGTGTTCAACAATGTGCATGTTTTAGTAAAAGGTGGCAACCCTCTTTCGGATACGGCAGCGTTGCCACCAGAATTAGGAGTGGGGCAGTACAATGTTTCTAATTTAAAAGTGCAGCCTTCTTATGGACTTTGGGCTCGTCATGTCATGGGTTTAAGAGTGAATGAAAGCAGTTTTAACTACGAGAAGACGGATAACCGTTATGCCATCTTCCTGGACGATGTGAAGGGGGCAACTATTTCAGGGGTAAAAATGGTGAAGCCTCTCACAGTCGGCTCAATTATCAAATTGAAAAATGCAAGTGATGTGGTTGTTGAAAAACTGACCTATTACAATGATGAATGGGGGAAAGCTCCTGCATTCTTACCAGTTGTTTCGCAAACTCAGAATTGGACGGGTGTGATTCCCGGAAACGGTATCAAATAATTTTAAAGCAACAATGGAGTCTTAAAAAATGTAGGAGACATACATTATTAATTTTTGCGCAGATGAAAATTTTAAAATCCTGGATACTGCTTCTTTTCCTTTTTTCAGTCACTTGTTCAAGTGGGCAGTCCTTAAGAGATGCATTGAAGCCTGCAGTTAAAAACGGCGGCTTTAAAAGAGAGGGATATATTCTTTGGTGTCCAACGGTAATTAAAGTTGGGAATACCTACCAGATGTTCGCTTCTTCCTGGCCTGACAAATATGGGCTAGGCGGATGGACAAAATATTCAGAAATTATTCGAGCGACCTCTGATAATTTATATGGCCCTTATAAATTCCAGGAAGTAGTTATTTCAAAAAGAGATGGTTATTGGGATAATGACCGTGCACACAATCCAAAAGTTGTAAAGGCAGGTAACAAGTACGTGCTGTTCTATATCTCGTCTGCCAATGAAACAGGTTATGCTTATGCAGATAACATCACGGGTCCATGGACCAGGTGTGATAGTGTGGCCATGCCATTTTCAAATCCTGCACCTCTGATAAGGAAGGATGGATCTGCGTATGTTTTTGGAAGAAAGGCAATAGGTCCGGTTCGGATTGCACAAGCATACGAGGCAAAGGCGTTCAATGCAAAGTATCAGAGGGTGAGCGATCGATTTAATTTACTTCCAGATTCTAATCAATTGGAAGACCCCACTATCTGGTGGGCATCCGGCCAGTATAATGTAATACTAAATGACTTCAACGGTGATTTAACGGGCACAAAAAAAGGCGGCGCACAATATTATTCGCAAGATGGTATTCATTACTACCCGGTAACCAAAGAACCGGTTTTCACAAAGACGGTTAGTTATGATGATGGAACTTCCAGGACTTTCAGAAGAAGGGAACGTCCTTTTGTGTATGTAGACGAAAAAGGGAAAGTGACAGCTTTATTTACCGCCTGTCTTATTCACAATGATGATGGTACTGAACAATCATGGATTGAAGTGCAGCCTGTAGACAACTATGTACCTCCTAAATTTAATAAAAGCAACAATTGATTACTATATGAGACGAACAATCAAATTATTGCTGATGGCAACAACTATGATGTATGTTAGCTGCAGCTCTTCCAAAAAGACAACAACAAATTTTGCATCCGATTTTCCTTCGGGAACATCGCCGAAAGAAGTAGGTAAGCGAATTGCGCTTCGCTATCTCTCATTGCCCTACCAGAATTTTAATCGCCCCACACCTCCAAAATATATTACCTATCCCGAAACCTGCACATGGTATGGCGCATTGAACTTTGCGAAACTCACCAATGACGAATCATTGAAGCAAAGATTGATTGAACGTTTTCAACCATTGTTTGGCTCAAGAGATAGTTTGCTTCCGAATCCTGAACATGTTGATTATACCGTTTTCGGTTCAGTTCCATTTGAGTTATATATGCAAACCAAAGAACAGAAATATCTTGACCTTGCAAAACGCTATTCGGATAACCAGTGGGCACAGCCCAGCGGTTCCCGTGCCAATGCATTAGCATGGTATTATTATAACAAGGGCATGAGCTGGCAAACAAGAATGTGGATTGATGATATGTTCATGATCACCGCGGTACAATCGCAAGCTTACCGGGCGACAGGTGATGAAAAATACATTAACCGTGCGGCGAAAGAGATGGTTTTATATCTCGATTCTTTGCAACGGCCAAACGGACTTTTTTATCATGCACCGGATGTGCCTTTCTTTTGGGGAAGGGGAGATGGTTGGATGGCTGCAGGCATGAGTGAGTTATTACGTTCGCTTCCAAAAAGCAATCCTGATCGTGATCGCATTATGCAGGGTTATAAAACCATGATGACTTCTTTACTGAAATACCAGGCAGAAGATGGCATGTGGAGACAATTGATAGATGATCCGCAGTCATGGAAAGAAACATCATGTACAGGCATGTTCACATTTGCATTTATTACAGGTGTCAAAGAAGGCTGGCTCGATGCAAAGACTTATGGACCCGCGGCAAAAAAAGCATGGCTGTCCCTGATTACTTACATTAACAGCGACGGCGACATTACAGATGTGTGTGAGGGCACTAATAAGAAAAACGACCGTCAATATTATTTAGACCGAAAGAAAAATGTTGGAGATCTTCACGGTCAGGCGCCGATTCTTTGGTGTGCCAACGCATGGCTGCGATGAACACCTCTTATTTTCGAACGGAATTGATAACTGCCTGCCATGTTGGATAAGTGGAAGATGTATTTAAGACTTTGCGAACAATATTCATACACGACGGATCGAAATAAGAAGCCTGTATCAATACAGGTATTCCTGCTGTTTGCTTAAACGGTGCGCCTATTTGATAACCAGCTTCTTTATTGTCCGCCCGTTTTTTATCAAAGGCAACTTTGCTGTTTACAAATTCGGGGTGCAGTTTTTCACCGCTTACAAAGGGCATCAAAAATGTAATTGATTTGCTTACAGAGGCACCGGAAGCAGAGGCATAATGATAAAAATCTTTCCCGGTTGCTCTTTTTATTACTGCAGCTAAGCTAATTAAGGGCTCGAGCGTGTAGATGTGGTAATGCAAAGCATCACGTTCAAGGAAGTCAATTCCGCTGCCATCAGGTAATAGGTTCTTTTCAATTTGTGCGGGTAATTCCTGTTCTATATAAGTTTTGTATTGATCATTGTTTAGAATGTAAGCAATCAATCCCACCACTTTCAGCCGGTGAGAGTTCCAGTTATTAAAAGATGTTTTTTTGTTTTTAACCTGGCCGGTTTTTATTTCAGCGTCTGCCATTTGCTCCAGCCAATTATTTATCGTTTTTTTCTGATCGATTGATAAATCATTTTTAATCAGATCATAAGCAAAAAACAAATCCTCGAACTTGGTGTCGTTAATGGGATTGCCTTGCGGTTGATTCGTTCTTGCCCACAATGAAATAAATTCGCCGGCTTTATCCAGGTAATTTTTTTTACCCTCGATGAGATAAGCAATCGACAGCGAATAGATTTTGTCAATATCCTTTAATGACTGTACTGTTTTTATTTTTTTGGGGTCGGTAGCAAGATGACCTTCCGAAACAACGGTATCTACAGGATCAGGAGTTTGTGCAAGTGCATTGTCGGCCGTTAGTTTGATAACCATGTACACTTCCCTGGCGGTTTTATCTTTTTTTACCAGTCGATGCAAAGCAATCACTTCTTTCTTATTTAATCCAACATACTGCGCACCAGCATCAGATGCAATAAAGGGCACCAGGATAAGGAACAGATGTTTCATAATAGTACTTTAATGATGAATAATGAACGTTAGTCGTCTTTAATGCTTATGCATGCATATTTTCAAGGATGGCCCCTTCCAGTCTTGATTCCATTGCCATAATCCATTCAGGCAATTTAGGGGCATCGACTATTTTCCAGGATTTGGCATCTAGGGGTTTCATCGTGAACATGTAAGACTGGCCGTTTGTTCTGTTCACCGTTACGAAATATTTACAGCCCGAACTACAGTGCAAAGCGCTGAACACAAATTGAGCGGTCAATCCATTTTGTAGCGGGATGAACCTTGCAAAATCCTTCATAGCTCTGATTTTGTATTAAAACTGGTACTGTTCGTTGCCAAAGCATTATTGCTTTCGTGCTTTCAACTGGGCAATGTATAAAGATTGTGGTTCCAGTCCATCTTTGTTTTGTCCTTCCCATTCACCATCAGGTCTGTCTTTAAAATGTCCGGGAACTTTTTGCCCTTTCAAACCGATACAATAATTTTTACCATTAGCCCACGGGCTTTGAACCGCTGCTTTTTTTACTGTACAATTCCATAGCACTTGTGTCACACCAACCCAGCCATGTCCACTACCCATATTCCCTCTGTCCTGTATATTTATTTCGCCATCAGTGACAATATTATCATACAAAGTTCCGCTTGACCAGCGATGATGGGGACCGATATCGGCATGTGTTCTTTTTGCAGTGCAGTTATAAAATACATTCGGGCCATTTGTTCTGGCCTGTGTTACAAAATCATGGCGGCCATCAGCTGCATGGCAATTGATAAAGAGATTTTGCTGGCCTTCATTACAAAAAGAGTATCGCCTTCCACCGGTGATTACAGATTTGTGTTCCGAGCAGTTACAATCGAGCACTGAAATATTTTTTGCCCAGGGGTTTAAGTGCACGCAGGAATAGGCAAAATATTTCGCACTGATATTTCTTGCCCACCCATTTTCAATCTTGTCAAATGAAACAGCATCCCATGAGTGGTTTTCTGCAGTATCGCTCGTGTATTGAGACCCGCAGTAAAGGTTTTCAATTCCAACATTATTGATCCTTCCATCAAATGTGTACTTGTAAATCTCGCCGCCACCGTATTTAGGCTCCATCGCCATTACTATAGGATTGTCGATAAAAATTTTATTGCCTTCGATTTTGGTGATCACCCTTTCGTATTGCAAATTGTATTCGTTCGGTTTCCACTGTTTTGTTCCTGGTCTTTCTACAATCTGGTCCATTTTTAAATCTTTGATCCATTGTTCCGTGGCAGGGCGGTATACAATGATTTTATCTCCGGCTTTGAAACTCCCTGGAGAAGCAACATTGAATGATGTAGTACCAACCGGAACATAGCTGTCTGTAATCCTGGTTCTTGTCCCCGGAATTTCCTGGACCTTTCCTTTCCCCGAGACATCAATCAATGGCCTGTTCACCGTTCCTGCCGCAATAAGTTTAGTGTCTTCACCCTCACCTCGCAAAACAATCCCGCTGCTTTCAATAGTAATTTTTTCATTGATGATATAAGTTCCCTTCTTTAATAAAACAGCTCCGCGGAAGCCATTTTTATCCAATGGCTGTTTTGCTAATTCCTTAATGGCGTTTTGAATTTTGGATTCAGCATCGGCACTAGGAGTGATTGTTTTAATGACTGCTATGTTGGGAATTTCTTTATCACCGTTATAATAACCTACGCGACTAAAGTCGGGAATCACATTTCCTTTTTCGTCGGGGATATACGTAAGAGACCCGTCTTTATTTACTGTAACAAATTTTGATTGCCATTGTTTGACATAGCTAAAACCTGCAAGTGAAACTGCAGCCAGGATCAGTAAAACTGTTTTTCTATTCATAATATAAAACATTATCTCAGCATAATATTCCTATAAAAAACTGGCATTTGAATGTGTTTGCCAGAATTGCTGAATATTTTGCTAATGACACAAAATGCAAAGCAAAAATTAATGATTCACTTGCATCATCTCTTTAACTGCACCAGCAATGCTATATAGAAGTACATTGAAAAAGTTGCTTTTTTCGCTGCTGTTTTTACCGATTTGTATTTGTGTTTTCGGTTCTGATACGACGGTTGTCAAAAGCCCGGGTGGTGAAATTGTCTTCCGCTTATTTCAAAAGAACAAGCAGTTTTATTTCACGGTTTCTCTCGCAAATAAAACGGTTATTGCTCCTTCACCAATGGATTTTTCCATTGATGGAAGTATACTCACCAGGAATGTTTCCATACAAAAGGCAGAACGTTACAATGCTAATGAAGCCTACGAGGTTTTCGGTGCTCATTCAAAAGCAATCAATTCATACAACGGTGTTATTCTTTACACAGGGTCAGTCGGCAAAGCATCACATGCCAGGCTCGATATAAGGGTATTTAATGATGGCATAGCATTCCGGCATAAAGTTATATCCGAACAATCAACGGTTTCGCCACAGGAAAGGACTGTTTTTAATCTTCCTTCAAAAAGCACTTTATGGTATCATGACCTGTATATGCATTATGAAGGCGTGCATGTAAAAAAACCAATTGATTCGGTACAGAAAGAAGAATGGATTGCACCACCTGCAACTTTTAAATCACCGCAGGGCATTTATGCAAGTATAGCAGAAGCTTCGTTAGTTGGCTATCCCGGTATGGCTTTACAGGCAAATGGTAAAAACGGATTGGTAATTACTTTGGCGAATGACCAGCCAACTTCTTATCCTTACAAACTTCGATATAGTGCTGAAGATACTTTGCGACTAAGACAGCCTTCAAAAATCAGGGGAAGTGTTATAACACCATGGAGAGTCGTCATCATTGGAAAAGATTTAAATGCTTTGGTTAATAATGACATCATCACCAATTTAAATCCTCCGCCTGATCCAAAACTTTTCCCTAACGGGCTTTATACCGACTGGATAAAACCAGGACGTGCTGTATGGAAATATTTAAATGGAGGAGGTGAAGGAACATTAGAGGTAGCAAGACATTTTACCGATGGAGCAGCAGCATTAGGATTTGAACATAATATTTTGGAAGGCTTCTGGACCAGGTGGACTGATGAGCAACTAAAAGACCTCTCAGATTATTCAAGACAAAAAGGTGTTGGCATCTGGTTGTGGAAACACTCAAAGAGTTTGCGTACACCTGCTTCGAGAGATTCTTTTTTCAGCAAATGTCATTTGTTAGGGATAACAGGCGCCAAGATCGATTTCTTTGACAGCGAAGCAAAAGAAGTAATTGATCTTTATGATAGTATTTTGCATGATGCGGCCCGTTATCATGTACTGCTTGATTTTCACGGGGCCAATAAACCTACCGGCTTAATGCGAACTTTTCCTAACTCACTTACTTACGAAGCAGTGAAAGGAATGGAAGCAAGTAAGATTACTGATCGTGCCACGCACGAAACCACAATTCCTTTTACAAGATGCCTGGTCGGTCCTGCTGAATATACTGTGATGCTTTTTAACGAAAGAAGAAAAAACACAACGTGGGCGCACCAGATTGCATGTGCTGCCATATTAAGTGCGCCACTTTTAACCTACGCAGCCCATCCTGATACCATTTTAATGAATCCCGCAGTTAACATTATTAAGAGCATACCGGCTACATGGGATGAAACCATTGTGTTGCCACCATCTGAAATCGGGGAAGTTGCAGTATATGCGAGAAGAAAAGGTAATAGTTGGTTTCTGGCTGTAATGAATGGAACCACACCAAGAAAAATTAAGATCCCGCTACAGTTTTTGAAAGGAAATTATAAAGCTGAGATTGCGCAAGACGATGCAGCTAATAACGCATCAGTGATTGTTGAACAAAGAAATTATTCCGCAAACGATGTTCTTGAACTGAACCTCGGTTCAGGAGGAGGTTTTATAGCAAGGTTTACAAAGTGAAACAACAACAATAAAGAATACTTGATACCAACGATGTAAAGATGGCACTGTAAATTTTTCAAACCGTTCCTGGAAAAATAAGATTAGCTGTTACTGGCGTAGTAAATGTTTTTATTCAAACACAAAACCTTTGTTATGAAATCATTGATTGCTTTTATGAGTCTGCGGCAATGCTTCAATGTTTTTCCTTTAAAAAAAATTGCAGGGAAAAGCATACCGTTGATCTTGTCCTTTTTTATTCTGCAGGTCTGTTCTGCACAAAATCTCACCGTTAAAGGAACTATTGTTAGCCAGAGCGGAGAGCCGCTTTCCGGCGTGTCCGTGGTTGTAAAAGGATCTTCAACAGGCACCTCAACAAAAAATGACGGGTCATTTGAAATTTTTACTCCATCAAACAGTACACTTGTTTTCAGCTATGTGGGCTACATCAGTAAAGAAGTGAAAGTGAGTGCGAATCAAACCAATCTTTCGCTTCAATTGCTCACTGACAAAAACGAATTGAACCAGGTGATTGTTGTAGGATATGGAACGCGGAGGAAATCAGATGTGACAGGAGCGATTGTTTCCATTAGCGAACAACAGATAAAGGATGTTCCCGCATCCAATCTTGCTTCTGCTTTGCAGGGGCAGGCAAGTGGTGTGGATATTCAAAGAAACGGGGCAAATAGTAAGCCCGGTGCAACACCAAATATTTTAATTCGTGGCACAAGATCATTAACCGCATCCAATTCTCCTTTGATCGTTGTTGATGGAATTCCCTTCAATGGAAGCATCAATGATTTAAACCAGGACGATGTTGCTTCTGTTGAAATATTGAAGGATGCATCATCAACTGCCATTTATGGTTCAAGAGGTGCTAATGGTGTTATACTGATTACAACAAAACGCGGAAGGAATACGAAGCCGGTTTTTACATACAGTGGTTATGCCGGGCAAACAAGGTTGATAAGAGAGTTTCCAGTGATGAATGCGCAAGAGTTTACTACATTCAAAAAATGGGCGAACATTACGGCTAACCCTGGAAAATATACCGGTCTTGACGATCCTTTGTTTTTAACCAATGGTGTTTTTGATCCGGCAGAAGTACAGGGTATTAAAGCAGGAAGAAACACAGACTGGCAAAGCTATATCTACAACACAGGTATCATGACCGATCATCAGTTAGGAATAAGCGGTGGTACCGATATTACCCAGTATGCCATCTCAGGTGGATATTTTAATCAGACAGGAATTTACCAGGGGCAACAATTTCAACGTTTCACTATCAAGGCAAGTATAGATCAGCAATTTGGAAAGAGAGTTAAAATGGGATTGAGTACTTTAAATTCTTACAGCAAACGAAACGGTGAAAGTGCTAACCCAATGGCCCAGGCATTAAGAGCAAGCCCGTTGGTTTCACCCTTTGACAGTGCAGGAAATGTTTTAAATGATTTTGTTCCCGGAAGTGCCAGCCAGGTATGGAATCCGTTAGCTGATCTGTTACCCGGATCCGTATCCGAAGAACGCAAGCGACTCGGAACCTTCACTACATTGTATGTCGAAGTGGGTTTGTTGAAAGGATTGAAATATAAATTCAATTCAGGAGTAGAACTTACAAACGACAGTTACAATAATTACTATTCCGGCAAAACCAGTTTCAGGGTCAACCAGGGTGGAGGAGCTGCATCCAATCGTAACAGCAACAGCACAAACTATACAATTGAAAACCTGCTTATTTATGATAAAACTTTTGCGGAAAAGCATAAGTTGAATTTTACAGGTTTATATAGCATACAGGAATCCAACACTACCGGCAACCAGTTTGACTATAATATTTCTTCAGACTATTTAGCTTTTTACAATCCTGTTTACGGTTCCAATTATAAACCACAGGGTAGTTATTCCAAATGGGATATACTTTCTTATATGGGCAGGATCAATTACAGCTACAGCGATCGTTATCTTCTAACATTAACCATGCGTGCAGACGGATCTTCACGTTTTGCGCCGGGCAATAAATGGCATACATTTCCTTCCGCTGCAGTGGCGTGGAATATTTCACGGGAATCTTTTTTCAATTCAAGGAAGATCAGCAATCTTAAATTAAGAGCCAGCTACGGAACAGTAGGAAGTACAGCCATTAGTCCATATCAAACATTAGGAGCACTATCTCCGCTGGTTTATAATTACGGGCCAACAAATGTTACCGGTGCCTATTTTTCAAATGCTGCGAACGATTCACTCACATGGGAAAACACTTCGACTGCAAATATTGGTTTGGACTTTGGCATTTTTAATAACCGGGTATCGGGATCGATAGAAGTGTATAAACAATTTACCAATTCATTGTTATTGTCTCAAACTTTACCAATTACATCAGGCATACCCAATTCATTGATACGGAACGTAGGTAAAACAGAAAACAAAGGACTGGAAATTCACATCAGCACGGTAAATATCCAGGGACGATCTGCAAAAGATTTTACATGGACAAGCGACTTCAATTTCTTCATCAACCGGGGAACGATCACACAGCTGGCAGCTGGTGTAACAAAAGATGTTGCGAATGGTTGGTTCGTGGGTCAGCCAATAGATGTTTACTATGATTTTAAAAGAGTGGGCATCTGGCAAAATACACCCGAAGATTCAGCAGAAGCAAAACGTCTTGGATTAACGGTTACTGGCAGTGGATCTGTAATAGGTACCATACGTGTTGCTGATATAAGCGGTCCTAATGGCAAACCAGATGGAAAGATCGATGCTACTTACGATCGTATGATTGTAGGCACTGCACAGCCAAAATGGGAAGGAGGAACTACGCAGCGTTTCGCATTCAAAGGCTTTGATTTAACGGTTGTTGCTTTCGCAAGATGGGGATATACTTTGAACAGCAGTTTATATGGTGGCAATTTTGTGAATACGTACCAGGGCACTTACAATAATTTAAAAACACATTACTGGACACCGGACAATCATGAACAATGGAATCCCAAACCAGACGCCGGCAGAACCAACCCTTTAAACCGTTCGGTACTGAGTTATTTCGACGGCAGTTTTGTTAAGATCAGGAGCATGGCATTAGGATATAATCTTTCTCCTTCTATCATAAGTAAGATTGGTGCAAGATCGTTGCGTGTATATGCTATTGCGACAGATCCTTTCATTCTTTTTTCACCGTATAGAAAAGCAGGTGGTATTGATCCTGAGGGCGCTGGTACATTAGGAATAGATACACCCCCTGTTCGCTCCATGACTTTTGGTTTAAACCTCACATTCTAACTAAAATAAAACGCATTATATGAAAAGGATAAAGCTTTTATTGATACTCCTTCTCTTCGCAACTGCCTTTAGTTGTACAAAAAAATTAAATGAAGAACCAAGATCAACCTTAACGCCTGACGCATTGAACACAGCACAAGGCGTTCAAATGGCGTTGGATGCAGCGTATGCAGGCACACGTCTTTTTTGGGGCAACCAGGATTTCTTTACCGTAACAGTGATTGGAACAGATGAATACCAAAGAGGTGTTGATGGTAACAATGACATTAACGTGTACAACAGCAGTTACACACCTTCGCATGGAACAGTGAATGCTAATTGGCGTAACGCATATACATTCATTAATACGGCGAACGCAGTAATTGACAATGCACCTAAAACAGATCTTTCAGAAGCAAACAAAAACCGGATGATTGCCGAAGCAAAATTTTTGCGTGCAAATTTTTATTTCATCCTTGTTCAGTTTTTTGGTGATGTTACATTGAATGAACATTTTCAGTCGGAAGCAACGACATCAGCATCTCGTACGCCTGTTGCACAGGTGTATGATTTTATTATAAAGGATTTGAAGGATGCCATCGCCTATCTGCCTGCGGGCCCTAAAAGTACGGGTGTTTTACCCGGGAAGGCAAATGCTGCAGTGGCAAAACATGTACTGGCGAAAGTGTACCTGGCCCGTGCCGGTTCTTCTGCAAAGAAGGCTTCCGATTACCAGGATGCATATGATGCAGCAATGGATATCATTAACAATCGTGCAGCACTTCAACTCTCGTTGTTACCTGATTTTGGAAAAGTATTTCTCGAAGGAAATGAAGACAACAGCGAAGTGTTGTGGACTGTTCAGCATACTTCAAACATTGCGTATAATGGTCCTAACAATAGCGGTGTTTCCAATTTTAGTGCAGACAATGTTTTGAATCATATGTGGGTGGGCCAGTATGAAAAAAGGCCGGGAATGGTACGAGATGTTTTTTATGGTCGCCCTTATATTCGTTGCATTCCTACAAGGTGGTTGGTGGATACAGCATTCAAAGAAAGAGTGCATGATTCAAGATATGCAAAAACATTCCAGACGGTTTGGTACGCAAACAATCCCAATCCTGCGGGTTATCCTGTTTGGCCGAATCCGTTACCCGCCGGCGCACCGGCTGATGCGGTTTCAGGCGGGGCAAAATTTAAATTTGGCGACACGGCTATTTACATGCCCGGTGCAGATGTAACAGATGCAAAGATTGCAGCATCACGTTACTTATTGATTCCTCCGCGTAAATATGATAACACTTTATCACCCACAATGACAAAGTTTTTCGATACCAAACGTGCGGACTTAAATTCTCCATCGATACGACCTGTGATTGTTTACCGCTTGGCAGAAACTTATCTTATTGCGGCAGAAGCGGCCTATTTTTTAGGGAAGCTTCCTGAAGCTGTGGCACTCATTAATACAATAAGAGAGAGAGCAGCAACAACACCTGCAGATGTGACAGCAATGGATATTACAACAGCCAACCTTTCACTTGATTTTATTTTGGATGAACGTTCAAGGGAATTAACAGGCGAGAATATGAGATGGCTTGATTTGGCCAGAACAAATAAATTATTGGAGAGAGTAAGACTGCATAATAAGGAGTCGGCAGCCAATATTCAAACCAAACACATGTTGCGTCCGATACCACAATCACAAATTGATGCAGTAACAACAGGTCCGGCATATCCACAAAATCCAGGTTGGTAAAAGCAATCATATACAAGCAAGCAATCCCATATACGGCCGGTAAATTCTTTTACTGGTCCTGTATTGGGATCATGTCATCGATGGAATGAGAAAATAAATTGAATTTTGATCATGATGAGAAATAAAAATTTCGTACTCACTTTCTTTCAGTTATTGTTTATATCAATACCGTTTTTTTCAGTTGCTCAATCTCTTACGGCGCAGCAGGACAGGTGGGCATTACAGCCAGATGGGAGTATTGAGTGGAAAATCGATACCCGTCTTCCTCATAGTGATCATATTGAAATGAGCGGTCAAAAAATTTCCTTGTGGATGCAGTATGAAGTGGACAGCAGCAAAAAACCAATTCTCAATAGAACAGTTGTGTTTCCTACATTCCGTTTGCTTCCCGTTCGCACAGTTGCCCACATGATGTATGATGTGAAAGACGCAGAACTGCCGCATTTCATTATCAATGATCGCCTGTACAAAGCCGGCGTCTATAATGCATCATGGCAGGATGATTACCCGGAAAAGGTAGTTGCTATAAGGCACAAAGGTGTCATGGAAGTTTTCAGCGAACTCGGTAAAGACGGTTCATTGAAATTACATCGCAGCTTTTTCCCTTCTGTTGATAAACCAATGGCCATTGAAAAATTTGTTTTTATCAACACATCCAAACAACCTGTGAAGATTGAACTCGAATACATGTATCGTGAAACAAAAACGCCGATCGAGAGAAGTAGCGGAGGTCAACATAGTTTTATCGTTTCAACAATTAATGATGGAGTGGAGACAATCAACAACGGGGATTCCATAGTATTTGCAATCACTTACCAGGCTATCAATAATAAAAATGACTTTGTTATTGCAGATGTAAATGCTGAAGAAAATGCAAGGAAAAATCGTGTTGCAGAAATGCAATCGCACTTGATTTTGGAAACTCCTGACCCGGTTTTAAATACCATGTTTGCTTTTGCCAAGATCAGGGCCACTGAGAGTATCTACAACACAAAAGGAGGATTAATGCACGGTCCCGGCGGCTTGCGTTATTATGCAGCAATTTGGGCTAACGACCAGGCAGAATATGTAAATCCTTTCTTTGCTTTTTTAGGCGATGATATTGCAGTGAAATCTGCCATGAATGCTTACCGCATGTTTGCAGCGTACATGAATCCGGAATACAAGCCAATTCCCAGTTCAATCATTGCTGAAGGCGATGCTACATGGCATGGTGCCGGCGACAGGGGAGATATGGCGATGATTGCTTATGGCGCAGGAAGATTTGCACTTGCATACGGCAATAAAGATTCTGCAAAAGTTCTATGGCCCTTGATTGAATGGTGTTTGGAATATCTCAATCGGAAACTAGATGAACACGGAGTAGTATGGAGTAACAAGGATGAACTTGAAGGAAGATTCCCATCAGGTAATGCCAATCTCAATACAAGTTCATTGTATTATGACGCTTTGAATTCAGCAGTGTTATTGGGAAAATTATTGAACCAGCCACAGGGAAAAATAAAATTGTACGGCCAAAGAGCGAAAGACATAAGAGCCAACATTGAAAAATTTTTTGGAGCAACCGTCGAGGGATTTAAAACTTACCGGTATTATGAAGGCAATGACACCTTGAGAGCATGGATCACCACTCCTTTAACGGTTGATATTTTTGAAAGAAAAGAAGGGACCATTGCAGCACTATTTTCATCGCGTCTATGGACAGAAGATGGATTGGCTTCATTAGCAGGTAACAAAACTTTTTGGGACAGGTCAACACTTTATGGATTGCGGGGAGCCTTTGCTGCAGGCGAAACAGAAAAAGCATTGACATTTTTAAAATATTATTCACGAAGAAGATTGTTGGGGGAGCATGTGCCCTATGCAGTAGAAGCTTACCCCGAAGGCAATCAACGACATCTTTCAGCAGAAAGCGGGTTGTATTGCAGGATTTATACAGAAGGCCTGTTTGGAATGCGCCCTGTCGGTTTCAATTCATTCGATATGACACCTCATCTTCCTGAAGAATGGAACAAGATGGCTTTGCAAAACATTCACTCCTTCGGAAATGTTTTTGATCTAAATGTAGAAAGATCAGGAAAGGATAAGCTCATTATCACTGTTACAAAAAACAATAACAAAAAGCAATACACCATCAAAAAAGGGGAGAAGAAAAGAATTCAATTGTAATAGCTATGAAATTTTTGATTGCATCCGTTTTTTTAGCGATGATGGCTACCAACTGTAAAAAGAATAAGGCAGTTGCACCACCACCTCAACCGAACCCTCCCGTAACTAAACACGGAGCAAAATTAGTTGCGGACGGCCCTGGTAACACATACGAGTTAATCAATTCTGTTCTGGGCGGTGACGCCACCGAAGATCCTGATTGTGCGCATACTTCTTTTGGAAGACATATTCGTGAAGAGTTTGACAATACCTTGAACAAAAATATTTTTGTTTTTACACTACATGTAACGCCGGATAATGATCGTTGTAATGGCGCTACCGATCGTCAGCGTAACGAAATAAAAACTTATGGCCCTTCACCGGATAGCTTAAAAGGACAATTGAACGAAACAGTAACCTATCGCTGGAAGTTTAAATTGGATGCAGGTTTTCAGCCATCGCCAAGCTTCACACATATTCATCAAATAAAAGCAGGTGATGGAACCAATGATGATTCTCCCATTATTACAATTACGCCTCGGGCAGGCAGTCCTGAAAAACTGGAGATCATTCATAATGGAAATACAAGTGCAACTACATTAGGTAAAGTAAAAACAGTTGACTTGGTGCCCTTCAAAGGAGTTTGGGTAGAGGTAATGGAAAAACTCACTTATAAAACTGTAGGCGCATATTCTATTTCAATAAAACGCATAAGTGATGGCACTGTTCTATTGGAGTATAGCAACAACAATATTGATCTTTGGAGAGATGGTGCCACTTTTTGCAGACCGAAATGGGGCATTTACAGGAGTTTGAATAACGTTTCCTATTTGAGGGATGAAGAGGTGAGGTTTGCAGATTTTTGCATTGCGGAAGGAGATGCAATCTGTGAGTGATAATACTTCTTGTTAGTAAACTGATCTGGGATGGAACAATTCATACTAATTGACACAGGGCAGAATGCGTTACCTAATTACAACTAATGTACCTGAATTTTTTTTCAATCCCGTTCCTCGATCAATCACATAACAATAAATTCCGGCTGGCAGTTTTGTTCCTTTATAAGTACCATCCCAGGGGGTTTGATAGCCTCTTGAAGAAAAAATTAATTGGCCCCATCGGTTAAATATTTCCACCTTGCATTGAGGGAAAGCAGATAAAAAAGAAAGGTTCCATACATCGTTTAATCCATCTCCATTCGGAGTAAATGCATTGGGAATATAGAGGTCTTGTTCTGGCAGAAGCTTAACTACATAAAAATCAGCGGTGCTGTCAACACTGCCTCCCATTGTTTTCGCCGTAAAGCCTGCAGCGATCAATCCCTTGTCCTTTGTTTCTTTAATGCTATATAAAATGCTTTGTTTGTTGAAGCCCAGATTTTTTTGCCATAACAACTGGCCTCGGTTTGTTACCTCAACCACCCACGCAGTAGCATTTATATTCCTGCCTCTTAAAGCGCCATCCGTTGAATAAGAAAGGCCTGCTGCTGCATATCCGAAATCTGACGTTTCTACGATACCAAACCCTCTTTCTTCGTTGCTTCCACCAAAAGATTTATCCCATTGTAAATTTCCTATTTTGTCAAGTTTGACTATCCATAGATCACTGCCACCATGCGTATTGGAAACATCTCCATCTTTAGAATAAGACATCCCTGTAAAAACATAACCCCCATCAGAAGTATGTTGAATCGATTCTGCATATTCTACTTCACTGCCGCCAAAGCATTTTTGCCATTCAAGATTTCCATCCGCCTGCAGCTTTATTATCCATGCGTCAACAGCCCCCTTAAAATTATTGATGTCAATATCGTTTGATGATGTATAGCCAGCAACGATATAACCTCCGTCTTTTGCCTCATCAATTGATTGAGCTACATCATCCTCAGTTCCACCCAATCTTTTTTGCCATTGCAAATCGCCCTTGTTGTTTAGCTTAATGATCCAGCAGTCACTCTTGCCATAATTGCCATTGAGATCTCCATCCTTCGAATCTGTAAAACCTGCAGCTGCAAAGCCGCCATCAGACGTCTGAATAATTGAATAAACATCATCGTTGTAGCTGCCGCCAAAACATTTTTGCCATTCAACTGAACCCCTCTTATCAAGTTTGGCTATCCAGCAATCAGAGTAACCGTGATTGCCTGATACATCTTTGTCATTGGAATAGGAATAACCAGCGACAATATAACCGCCGTCTGTTGTCGTCTTGATACACCCGGCAAAATCACGGTTGGTACCACCCAGGCTTTTTTGCCATTGAACAATTCCTGCATAGTCGATTTTTATAATTGAAAAGTCGCCATAGCCAATACTATTTTTAATAATGCCGTCATTGGACTCAGAATAGCCAGCCATGACGTAACCACCATCTTCTGTAGGGCAGATGCTTGTTGACCAATCAAGTTTTGATCCGCCAAAAGTTTTTTGCCATTGTAATATTGGTTCCCTGGCTTGTGCGAATAAATTATTGCTTAGCAGAATGAAGGAAAATATAGAAACAATATCAATGAAACAGATTCTCATGAGTTAGCCTGACTGCAAAAATGAACATTTGTCTTTAAAAAGGTTTTAGACTGCCGTTAAGATTTACTTACAATGATTTATAAAGCAACTCCACCATCACATCTTTCTCACCTGACACCTCATTTGCCTTCTTCAAATAAATTTCATCATGAAACTTTTCGGCAGCCTGTAATAACAAAGGATAGAAATCTTTGGAGTTGTAAGGACTGATTTGCTGGTAAGTCCATTTCTTTTCTTTGAGAGCATAGGGCATGATCCAATCAACCGCTGTTTGCAAACTGGCTCCCGAAGTTGTTTTATAATGCCAGGGATCAACACCAATCTTTTCTGCTAGCGTTGCTACCTGGAACCACGCTGAGGTAACAAATGTGCTGTAGCCAAGTCCGTTAGTTCTTTCCAGTTCCAGGGGAAACTTTCCTTCTTTGGTTAATTGACTATCGAGACGTTTTTTGCTTTCATTCACCAATTGCAATGCTGTGTTTTTATCATCGGTGAACAGTGCAAAATCAATAGCCTGAACATAAAACCAGGTACCATGGTTATTTTTCCAATAATGTTCTTCTTTACCATTTTTACTGGTCAGCATCCAGTGTAAATATTCCTTGTACCAGTCCCGCAATTGTTTCCTATCATTTGTTGTCCATGACGGAGCGCCTGCAAGCAATGCTGCCGCATCTGCAATGCCTGTGAGTGAACGACTTTCAATAATGCCAATCCCTCTTCCGTTAGTAATACCCGGAATACCTTGTGCATATTCGAGGTTGGGGTTCATCTTCGTGGCTGCATCAAAGAACCAATAATGAAGCAGTGCAGATGCTTTGTTTGCATATTTTTCCTCGCTTGTTAAATACCATGCCAGTGATAAAGTCTTAGTCGCGTTTTCAAGATTACTGAAATAAGTATGGTCAGTTATTTTTTTGATTTCAGGATTATGTTCACCGTCTCTTCTAATGTAGGGAAGCCCGTTTGCCTTACTGCTGTCATACCAGAAATAAGGCGCCTGGCTCATGTAATCATGTTTGTTACCACTGGGAGGCGTAAAGGCTTTGTCCATTATTGAAACGGGTTTCATACTAAGCAAAGCATCGGCTTTCTTTTTTAGTGCATCAACCAACTTCAAAGTGACAGAATCTTTTTGTTCCAGTTTGAGTTTCACCTGTACCAAGTGATTGGCATCAATGATAAATGTGTTTGGCGTTTGCGCCGATGTAGTTAATTGAAAAATAGTAGCAATGATTATCAGGCAATAATTTTTCATAGAGCAATTGATTATTTCAGAGAGTAAGCGGCAACAGTTTTGCCATTAAATGAAGGAACGTAAACGTTTTTCTTTACAGGATCGTAACCAATATCGGCAGTGTTCTTTTTGGCTTCATGGGTATCTAATAGTGTTTCTACTCTGCCATTTTCTGATACATAATAAACATATCCCTGCCATGCGGTAATAATAAAATCGCCATTGCCTACAGGTTCAATACCGTCAATACCATTGGGCAGTTCTGCAATTTTTGTGACCTGCTTTTGGGCATTTGCCTTTTTTAATAATTTGCCTTCTGCAAAAATCAGTTCACTCCCGTCTGCTTTTAATCCGTTTGCGCCTTTTATATTATCAAGAAAGAGAGAAGGAACATCATTTTCTATTCGCCAGATCTTTGCTCTTCTGGAATCGGAAACATAAACCACTCCTTTGTTGTCAACAGTGATATCATTCAGCCCGTTTGCACTGTCAATAGCAATCTTTTTTTCAATCTTTCCTTTCTTTATATCAATAACAACTACTTCACTTATATCTGCAGCGTAAAGTTTGTCTTTATACATGCCCAATCCTTTGGGTGCGTTTAAGCCGGTAATCCAGTTGCCGTCATAAGTTTTGCCATCAAAACTCAGCTTACCAACGCCGCCTTTACCATCAACATCCCATCCGCCACCATCTATCAGAGATACATAAAGTGTTTTGCTTGTGAAATCAGGCAAAACAGATTCAGGTATGGCAACAACGCTGTCTGTTTCCCATATTTTTTCCAGCTTATGAGTTTGTGCATTTGCAAATGCTGCGACAAAAAGAGAAGCAGTTAAAATAAGTTTTTTCATAACAGTTTATTTTTCTTCTGTGAGTTCGTAAATATTACTCGTTAATGGATTCGCTCTCCCGGGACTTAAATTTAGACCGATGTTCATTAAATAGTTCCCGCTGAAAACCCTGTCATTATCCGGTTGATTTGATTTTGTCCCGGGAAATAGATTGATTTCCTTCAGGCGGTATTTTTTGCCTGCATCCAGTCCTTGTAGTTTCACGCGATTAAAAATATCCTGTCTTCTTGTATTTAAATGGTAATTGAAAACAATTCCCTTGCTTTTATTTTCATTGACATACATAACCACTGTGCGATTGGATTCATATGGTGATTCGATACGGTAAAGGTCACCAAACCAAATTACATCACTAATGCGCTTGTACGTCTTTACCGCTTCTTCACTGAACTGCAATTCTTCGGGAGTAAAATTTTGTACGCGAATGTCATAACCCATTTTATCCATCATGGCAACATCCGTTCTGAATTTCAACGATTGCTTTCCCATGTTGGTAACATGAGCTGAAATAGTATTGGCAGGGAAGAAATAGGAATAACCCCACTGGATGTAAATTCTCTCCAGCGCATCTGTATTATCGCTTGGCCAGAATGAAGAAAAATATTTCAGTGCACCATAATCGGTTCTTCCACCTCCACCCGAGCAAAGCATGATGGGCAATTGAGGATATTTGGCACGAATTCGTTGCAACACTTTGTAAAAGCCTCTGGTGTACTCAATAAAAAGATGTGATTGCCTGTCTTTGAGATAAGATGAATACTGGTTAGTCATGCTGCGATTGCAATCCCATTTAATAAAAGCGAGATGGGGATTTTTTGCCAGCAGGTTATCGACTACACTAAAAACAAAATCCTGGACTTTTGGATTGCAGAGATCAAGCACCAATTGATTGCGTCCATAGTTTTCGGGCCGATTTGGAAGTTTTAAAATCCAGTCCGGATGCTGTTCATACAATTCACTTTTCGGATTTACCATTTCAGGTTCAAGCCAGATACCGAATTTGATGCCCTTTGCTTCAGCTTCTTTCACCAGGTAGCCAATGCCGTTAGGAAGTTTTGTGCTATCTTCTGTCCAGTCACCTAAACCTGCCTTATCATCATTGCGCGGATATTTATTTCCAAACCAGCCATCATCTAATAAAAACAAATCAACACCCAATTTTTTTGCTTCATCAAATAATTCTACCAGCCGTGTCTCGTTGAACTTCATTCCTGTAGCTTCCCAGTTGTTCAACAGGGTCATTCGGGGGCCATTGCCATTGAGTACAGCATAATTCCTTGCCCATTTATGAAGGTTGCGACTGGCCTGCCCTTTACCGTGTGCAGAAAGCGTAAAAATGAATTCAGGGGTTGTAAAAACTTCATTTGGTTGCAGGAAATATTCAGAAGCAAAAGAATTAATGCCTGAGCGGACACGAAGGCCATTACGCTGATCAACTTCAAACGTGTATTTATAATTTCCCGTCCACGCCAGCGTTCCGGCAACTACTTCCCCGTCAGTTTCTGTAGATGGCTTGTTGAGGGAAAGGAAGAAGGCTTGTGTTTGATAAAAATTTGTTCTTGTGCCTAATTTGCTTTCAATCGACTTAATACCATTGGTAATTTTTTCTTCTACCATTTCCATTTCCCTCGCCCAGTCACCATGAAATTGTGTAAGCCAGTATGCATCTGCATTAAAATGGAGCAGGGAAGAAGCGTATTCAGTTATTTGGACTGCCTTTTTTTCACGGTGCCGGATGTCGGTCCATGCTTCAATGACGTCTTCGTTGTAATAAGCAGTATAGTGAAGGTTTACCTCTATAGGGTAGACAGGGTCTTTCAATACAATATCAGTAGTGGTTACGTTGTTGTCTTGTTTACTGGTTGAAGATGAAACATATTGCAACTCGAGAGAAGGATTTCCATCTGCATGAATCATTCTTATCGCAGGTTCAAACTGGTTTTCCATTCCCGCAGTAAGATATACTTCTCTTCCGCCTGGCAGCGACGGATATTCTGAAGCCTGTAATTTTTTCCCAAAATAGGATTGATTAACTCTTTTGTTGGATGCTACATGTAAAACAAGGGCTGTATTCTTTGTCTCAATAATCACCTGTTTTTCCTGCGCAAATACTGAAAAGAAAAGTGTGGTATAAAAGCCAGCAGCAAGTAGTTTCTTCATAAATCAAAATTATCTTCAATCGGATCTTTGCTTTACAAAGAAATAATTTACTTACAGATATTGCGTTTGCAGGTTAGCTATTTATTCAACCGTTTTGGCAGCTATGGTCTTGCAGTTGATGCTCTTTGAATCAGTGTAGAGGCCAGCACATGTTTGGTATCAGAGAGCTTAAAGCCTTTTTTCGTAAGCGCCTTTAAAAGAATCGTGGCAGCTTCCTTGCCAATTTCAAATGCTGGTTGTGTAATTGTGGTCAAA
Organism: Flavisolibacter sp.; assembly: GCA_035554655.1. Lineage (GTDB taxonomy): Bacteria > Bacteroidota > Bacteroidia > Chitinophagales > Chitinophagaceae > Flavisolibacter. The sequence goes on along the minus strand of DATMIF010000038.1, from coordinate 263,542 downwards.
GAGGGATTTAAAAGTTCAGCCGCTTCCAGATTTGAAAAGCTGATAATTTTTACATCTATTGGTATCTGTAATTTAAGGTCCCTGCAGACAAGGTAGGAGGCAATAGCCAAATGTTCCACGGAAGCAAAAATTCCATCAGGCCTATTCTTTGTTTTTAGCAATGCTTCAATCATTTTATAATTTGCCTGTTTATTATCGACACAATCTAAGATCAGCGCTTTATCGTCCGGAAGATCGTATTTTTTTAAAGCATCCAGATAACCTCTCATCCTGTTGAGGCCAATGGAAAGTTTTTTTGAGATCTGTAAATAAGCAATTCGTTTGCATCCTTGCTGAATGAGGTGCTCAGCAGCCTTAAAGCCGCTCTCATAATCATCAGTGGTAATTTTTGCCGTATCAAAATTGTCGCGAACGCGGTCGAAGAACACAAGCGGTATGCCTTGTTCTTTGATCTGGCGGAGCGTTTCGTCGTTAACTGTTTTGTTTGAGACGGAAATTAATAAACCATCTATACGACCATTTTGAAGGTGTTGTAAAGATTCAGATTCAATCTTGTCGCTTTCATTGGTTACATAAATCAATACGTGATAACCCTTTTCCCTTGCTGCAGATTGAATTCCGTTAATGGCAAGTGCAAAAAAATTGTTCGCGATTTCAGGTACGACAACGCCGATTGTTTTGCTTTTATGCTTTCTAAGACCGCTGGCGTGCGGATTGGGTTGGTAATTTAATTTCTTCGCGAGTTCCAACACCCTTTTTCTGGTCTCGGGACCAATATCATAACTGTCATTCAGTGCACGGGAAACCGTGGAAATAGAAAGGTTAAGCTGTTGAGCTAGTTGTTTAATGTTTACTGCACCCATCAGGAATCGTTCGTGCGGTAAATATAGGCAAACAGACAGTCTTGACTTGCAACTGTTCGAATAACGTATTGTTCAGACAATATCAGTTGGAAACAAATTCCTTTTGATAAACAAGAGGACTTTTTCCTGTGATCATCTTAAAATATTTGTGGAAACTCGTAAAATTATTGAAGCCACTTTCGTAGCAAAGTCGTTTGATACACTGGTTGTTTTCAATTAAAAGTTTGCAGGCATATCCGACTCTTAGTTCAATCAGGAATTGCGAATAAGTTTTCCTGGTTCTTGATTTAAAATAACGGCAGAAAGAGTTGGGGCTAATGTTGGCAACTTCTGCAATTTCTTCCAGTTGTATCTTTCTTTTGAAGTTTTTAATCGAATATTCGTAGATAGCATTGATACGGTCTTTTTCTGCGTCAATAAGATCCGGTTTGAAGCCCATGGAGGAAAGTTGTACCAGCTGTTTCGAATTCGCAATTGCATTTAATGCTTCAATCAGGAAAATAATTCTTGATGGCCCCTCTACCTCCTGCAATAGCTCCAAAAGCTCGGAAACTTTTTGTTTGGTTTTACCTATTACCTGCAAACCTCTTTTCGCTTTTTCAAGCACAGTTTTAAGATTAATATTTTCAGGTAGCTCCAGGAACTGGGGACCCCAAAAATTTTCATTAAAATGCGCCACCCTTACATCTGCGATGGCCTTTGTGTTTTCTTCGTAGTAGATATCATCGAATCGCCAGTAATGAGGCAGGTTAGGTCCAACCAATATAACATCACCAGATTTGAACCGTTTAATGCTGTCTCCAATGAATTGAGTTCCTTCTCCTTTTTTAATGTGAATCAATTCAACCTCGGGGTGATAGTGCCATCGGTTATTGATAGGCAAGAAATCGCGTCTTACACTGAAAGACCTGTCTGGTCCCTTCAGCACCTTAAGTAGTTGTGGTCTCATTCAGCTTATTTGGCGTACAATCGTTAAAAAATGGGTGAACGATGCCAAATTAGCTTATTAGCACACCAGCAAAAAAAAAATTAACGGAAACGTTTTCGGTGTTTCAGCGTTTTTAAACTGTTTTGTTATAACGGGTTATCAGCACGAAACGTTGTTGATTTTTTCAGTCACAACGTTTTTTAGACCTTTTCTGATGTTAAAATAGTTGAATGGAAGGGCAATCGTTTGAATTGCGGGTGAGACAATTCATTATTTATTTGTTATTACAACAACCCTTCGCGGATCGCTGAATGCTTATGAGCAGAAGTATCTAAACGGTTGCCTGAACACAGCATATGAAGAATCAAAATCGCAATTATACACCAGCCGTCATATTGGTTACTTCTTTATTTTTTTTATGGGGACTTGCCTACGGTCTACTGGATGTTTTAAACAAGCATTTCCAGGAGACATTAAATATCACTAAGCAACGCTCAACGCTTTTGCAGGCTGCTTATTTCGGAGCTTATTTTTTAATGGCATTGCCTGCGGGGCTGTTCATGCAGAGGGTTGGATATCGCAAAGGAATTATCACAGGATTATTTTTGTATGCAGTGGGTGCTATCCTTTTTTATCCGTCTGCTCAAAATTCAAGTTTTATTTTTTTCCTGATAGCACTCTTTGTTCTTGCCAGCGGGTTAACTTTCCTGGAAACTGCAGCCAATCCTTACATTACTGTGCTTGGCCGGCCTGAAACTTCAGAGTTTAGGTTAAACCTTTCCCAGAGTTTTAACGGCGTCGGTTCATTTATCGGGCCTATTATCGGAGGCGCTCTATTCTTCGGGAAATCTTCCACTGGGGAAGGACTGGGATCTGTGAAGTTGGTTTATTTGGGCATTGCAGCACTTGTGATTCTGGTTTCAATCTTGTTTATCTCCACTAAAATGCCTGAGGTGAAAGAAGAAGAACTGGTGAAGGACAGGAAGGCGCACTCAGGGAAAACGTTGTTTCAACGCACTCATTTTGTATGGGCAGTAGCGGCGCAATTTTTTTACGTGGCAGCACAGGTAGGTATAGCCGCACTTTTTATTAACTATTGCACCGAAAAGAATTTGGGTATTACAAATGAACGTGCAGCTTATTTTCTTTCCGGTAGTTTACTATTGTTTACCATCGGGCGGTTTGCCGGAACAGCAATTATGAAAAAGGTGGCTCCGAATAGGCTTCTTGCTTTTTATGCTGCCATCAATGTAATGTTATGCGCAGGTGTTATCTGGCTGCAGGGAATGATATCTGTGTATGCCCTTATGACGATCTTCTTTTTTGAATCGATTATGTTTCCTACAATTTTTGCCCTTGGGGTGAAGAATCTTGGCGCTTACACTAAAAAAGGAGCATCGTTTATAATTATGTCCATTGTTGGTGGCGCACTGGTTCCATATGTTATGGGATGGCTCGCACAGAAAAGCTCCACTCCATTTTCCTACATTGTGCCGATGATCTGTTTTGCCATAGTTTTTTTGTTTGCTGTTAAAGGATATAAATCGGACCTGCATTATGAACAAGAGATATTGCCTCACCCTGAACTTGAAGAACGAGCCGGAGCTAATCCGGCAATATGAAGAGCATCATAAAGAAGTCTGGCCGGAAATAATAGATTCGATTAGGAACTCGGGAATTCAACAAATGGAAATCTACCGTTTGGGAACGAGGCTATTTATGATCGTGGAGGTAAACGAAGCATTTAGTTTTGAAAGAAAAAATGAAATGGATAAAAACGACAACAAAGTGCAGCAATGGGAAGAGCTCATGTGGAGATACCAACAGCCGCTTGAAGAAGCCGTAAAAGGTGAGAAGTGGATGTTGTTGAACAAGATTTTTGATTTAAACGAATACACCATATGATTGTTAGCGAGAAAGAGATGATTCAACATGTACTTAAGATCCACCCGGATGACAATGTGCTGGTGGCACTGAAAGACCTGCCGGAGGGAAGCAGAATTATATTTGAAGAGATGGAGATCACCCTTCAGCAGAATATACCATCCAAGCATAAATTTTTTATTAGCGACCTCCCGGCCGGGGAAGAAGTCATCATGTACGGGACGCTGGTTGGAAAGGTGCAAAACAACGTTTCAAAGGGGCAACTCATGACCACTGAAAACACAAAACATGCGGCAGGGGCCTATGCGTACCGTGGGTTTAATTCCGAGTGGCGTCAACCGGATGTTTCCAAATTTAAGGGAAGAACTTTCAAAGGTTATCATCGCAAAGACGGAAGAATCGGAACAGCTAATTACTGGTTATTCATTCCGATGGTTTTCTGTGAAAACAGAAACCTGGATATCATTAAGGAAGCGCTGCAAAAAGAACTCGGCTATGCAGCCAACGAAAAATACAATGATTTCACGCGGCAATTGTTGAATGCACACAAGGCTGGAAGCGATATTGATGCCATAGACCTGTTACCCGCAAACAACAGCGAAAGGTATTTCAAAAATGTGGATGGAATAAAGTTCCTGAACCATACCGGTGGCTGTGGTGGCACAAGACAGGATGCCTCTTCTTTGAGTGCATTGCTGGCAGCTTATGCTGATCATCCAAACGTTGGCGGCGTTACGGTTTTGAGTTTGGGTTGCCAGCATTTGCAAATTGAATATTTTATAAATGATCTAAAGAAAAGAAATCCTTCTTTTGATAAACCCCTTTTCATTTTCGAACAGCAAAAAACCGAGAGTGAAGAATGGTTGGTCTGCGAAGCGATACGAAAAACTTTTTCAGGCCTGGTAGAAATTAATAAACTGGAAAGAAAACCTGCACCACTAAGTGCCCTAACGATTGGTGTAAAGTGTGGGGGCAGTGATGGGTTTAGCGGCATATCTGCCAATCCTGCCGTCGGTTATGCTTCGGATCTGCTTGTTGCGCTTGGAGGTAAAATTTTGTTGGCTGAATTTCCTGAATTGTGTGGAGCGGAGCAGGAGCTTATTGACAGATGCATAACAGAAAACGTTGCAGAAAAATTCATTCACCTAATGGAATCTTACAACGACCTTGCAAAAAAATTAGGCTCCGGTTTTCATATGAATCCATCTCCCGGCAACATCAAAGATGGTTTAATTACAGATGCGATTAAATCTACCGGCGCAGCCAGAAAAGGTGGCACCTCGCCGGTTGTTGACGTTCTGGATTATACGGAACCGGCAACAAAACCAGGATTGAGTTTGGTCTGTACGCCGGGTAATGATGTAGAAGCAACAACAGGGAAAGCAGCATCAGGTGCAACGCTAATTTTATTCACTACAGGATTGGGAACGCCTACCGGTAACCCGGTTGCTCCCACAATCAAAATCGCAACAAACACCAATCTTGCAAAAAGAATGAATGACATCATCGATATTGACAGTGGAGGAATTATTCGCGGAGAAAAAACGATCCAGCAAATGGGAGAGGAAATCCTGGAATATTGTATTGAGGCAGCAAGCGGAGAAGTAACTCCTAAAGCGGTGTTATTGGGGCAGGATGATTTTATACCGTGGAAGCGGGGCGTTTCTCTTTAAAACAAATAAATTCTATAAAATCATAACAAATTCAAAGCTGGTCGGTATACAAAAGGGACGTCGTCTTTAAGCTTCCTAAACTCTTTTATGTGAGTCTGCTAATAAGACCACAGCTTGCAAAAGCAAGGGTACAGATGGAGTGAGTCACATAGGAAAGTGGATTTCGATGGTAGTGCCCTGGCCCTGCTGTGACCGCACACTAAAATGTCCCCGTAGAATCTTAATGCGGTTGGTAATGCTCGATAATCCCATACCGGGCTTAAGCCGGTTCATCGAAAAGCCTTTTCCATTGTCTTTGATCACCAGGTAAATGGTTGATCCTGCGTGGCAAGTATAATTTCTGCCAGTGTCGCTGCTGCATGTCGTAAAATATTATTGATGGCTTCCTGTATAATACGGTATACTTGCAATTGTTGATCTGTGGTAAGTACCAGTGCCACACTTGCCTGCAATTTGGTTTCCAACCTTAATGGACTTGCCTTCGTTATATTAGCAATAAAAGCATCAATGGCAAATGCCAGCCCATGCTTATGCAGTTGACAGCTCTCCATACAATGGGATAAACTCCTTATTTCATCGATAACCAATTGAAGATTGGCGGACGATAACTTCAATAATTCCTCTTTATGATCATTGTTGATAATTGCTCGGTCCGCCAGTAGTTTGACGGACTGTCCGTACAAAAAATAAAAGACTAGGTCATAAGCACATCTGTAAAAAATAAACCCCTGTAAAAACAGGGGTCGCAACCAAAACTAACTGCTTATGAGATAACAAAATTATTAAACGGAAGTGGCTGCAGTGGCCCAATACGTGATTCTAATCTTTTTATAATCCGCCCGCTTCAACAGCAAAAAATATCCTCATGCTTTTTATTGTCTCCTCGAGCGCACCCGGCTAACCTGAGTTTCAATTATATTAAAACTCTGTAATTGATTATTAACGGCTGTGTGGTTGGATTGCTCGATTCCTCCAAAATTTATAAAAACAGAAGACTCCAAAACCTGATAAATCAAAGGTTGTTGTCCTCAAGGACAGGCAACGAGACAATAACAACTTGTCGCCGGGCTCATAAATTACTTTTACATTTACTTTTATTTTTACTTTTCGAACCATTGTTTCTGCGTTGAAAATGTATGCCTCTTTAGAAAATACTGTGCTTGTTAAACTGCTGTCCAAACATGATGAGGAAGCGTTTACGGAGATTTATAACAGGTACTGGCAAAGGCTTTTTACTATTGCCTATAACAGGCTCAGGGAAACGGAGACAGCAGAAGATCTGGTACATGATGTTTTTGCCGGGCTTTGGAACAACCGTCATAAAATTGAAATTGCGTCTTTGGAAAATTACCTGGCAACGGCAACCAAATATTTAGTGCTGGCGAAGATTAAACGAAAAATAAGGGAACGCAGCTTCACGGCTTCTATTGAAAGTGCTCCAGTTATAGAAATGTCCTCCGAATCTTCGGCACATTACAAACAGATCCTGGAAAGAGTATACGAGGAGGTAGAACTTCTTCCCGAAAAGTGTCGCCTGATTTTTAAATACAGCCGCAATGAAGGTTTGACCACCAAACAAATTGCAAGCCAGCTGCATCTTTCTCCCAAAACAGTTGAAAACCAGTTGAACAAAGCCTTGAACAGATTAAAACCTTTGAGCAGGACATTCTTTCATTTTTTTCTGTTTTTCTGCTGGATAAGCTGCCTTTAAAATTTTTTTTCTTTAGCGTAGGTGTTCTTCCTTTCTCTGAACACTTATACATACTATATGCAAATACCGGCCAACATTCAGTTGCTGATTGAGAAGTATCAGTCTGGCACTGCAACGGAAGAAGAACTCAATCAATTAAATGAATGGTATCATTCCTTTGATGATTCCAAGGTTGAAGTAACTCTTCAAATCAATGATTCGGAACAAAAACTGAAAGACCGCATTCAAACACGGTTGCTTCAAACCATACATCAGGAAAAACCTGTTGTCAAAAGACCTTCCCGCTGGAGGGCTCCCGCTGTTGCTGCAGCAATGTTGATAATTATCGGAAGTGTTTATTTTCTTTTGAATTCAAAAACAAAATCTCCTGAGGTCACTGTTAAGCAAACGGCACAAGCAGCCGAACAAAGCTTAATTCGGGCGGGCGGCAATAAGGCTATATTAACTCTGGCCGACGGCTCCAGCATCGTTCTGGATACTGCTTCTAATGGAATGCTTAGTGATTTGGGCAGTGTGAAAATTCAAAAATTGCAAAATGGTCTTTTGGCTTATACCATTAACGGGAAGCAGATCACCGAAAACGACGCTGCTTTTTATAATACCATCACCACACCAAGAGGCGGACAATATCAGGTAACACTGACGGATGGCACAAAGGTCTGGCTGAATGCCGCTTCCTCCATCCGTTTTCCGGTGGTGTTTAGCGGCAAAGAAAGAAGAGTGCAAATAACCGGGGAAGCCTATTTTGAAGTGGCTAAAAATAAAAACCTTCCTTTCAGAGTTCAGGCAGCCGGTTCTGAAATTGAAGTACTGGGCACGCATTTCAATGTGAATGCTTATGCAGATGAAGCTTCTGTCAAAACCACTTTATTGGAAGGATTGGTCAAAGTTTCTGCTTCCTCCTCAAAAAATCTGTCTCCGAAATTTATTGAGCCGGGGCAGCAGGCATCTGTTGATAATGAAGGGATGATAAATGTGAAAGATCAGGCCGATGTGGAAGAAGCTGTGGCCTGGAAAAATGGCCGCTTCCAATTTAAAAGCACAGACATACGCTCCATTCTTCGTCAACTTTCCCGTTGGTACGATGTAGATGTGGTGTACCAGGGAAATGTGAACCTGCATTTTACAGGCCTGCTTTCACGCAACGAGCCAGTAGACACTATTTTCAAAAAACTGGAACTGACCGGAGCCATTCATTTTAAAACTGAAGGGAAAACAATCATTGTATCACCATAAAAAAACAATTGCTATGCTATAGAAAACTTCTCTTTTGTACCGATTACGAGACATAAAAAAACCGGACTTCGTTCGCAGCGAAATCCGGCCATAAAGTTTGAGTGTCTCCATAAACAAATCTGACTAAGGATCGCTTATTAATTAACCCAAACAGTACAAACTTATGTATTTAACTGCTCTTTGTAAACCCCTGAATAATAAAAGCGGGTTTACAAAAAAAATGTTCAGGATTATGAAACTCACTACTGTTTTCTTAATCGTTGCATGCCTCCAGGTAAGCGCTAAAGGTTTCTCGCAAAAAGTGACCGTAAAAGAAAACAACGCATCTCTTCAAAAAGTTTTTGAGGCTATCACACAGCAAACGGGCTACCAGTTCTTGTACGCCGATGAAGTGTTGTCTGGTGCCAAAAAAGTTTCGGTGAATTTGAAGAACCGCAGCATCGAAGATGCACTCAACGCTTGCCTGAAAGATCAACAACTGGATTATGTGATCTCCGGCAACACCATCATTATAAAACGTGAACAGGCCACTGCCTCCATAACATCGCCACAGGTTGTTCTTGCCAAAGAAGTAAAAGGAAGAGTGACCGATGAAAACGGAAATCCAATGGAAGGTGTAAGTGTTGTCAACACCAAAAATAGCAGTGGCACTGCTACCGATCTAAATGGTTTTTATGCGTTGCAGGCAGAAGATGGTGATGTGTTGCGCTTTACCTATGTAGGAAGACTGTCTCAGACCATAAAAATTATCGCGGGCAAAACGGTTTATGATGTTGTGCTAGCAGTAACGAATCCCGAAATGACAAGCCTTGTAGTAACGGCGCTCGGCATTAAGCGCCAGGAAAAAGCGTTGGGTTACGCTACACAAACCGTGAAAGGTAATACGCTACAAACGGTGAAAGGCGTGGACGTAGCCACTTCGCTTACCGGTAAAATTGCAGGTATGATCGTGAAGAACAGTTCTGAATTTTCTGCCGAACCGGATGTAACGCTCAGAGGTGAAAAACCATTGATCGTTGTGGATGGCGTGCCTTATGGCAATTTAACATTGAGAGACATTCCGGCTGATGATATTGAATCCATAAACGTTTTAAAAGGAGCTACTGCTTCTGCTCTTTATGGAGAACGTGGAGGAAGCGGCGCCATTATGATCACTACTAAAAAAGGTGCAGAAGGCAAAGGCTTGAGTATTTCAGTGAACACCAGCTCCATGTTTACTGCAGGCTATCTGGCCATTCCCGAAACACAAAACATGTACGGCCGCGTGGTCAATTCTGCTACCAACACCTATGCCCGCAGCGGTGATGGTTCCTGGGGTGCTCCTTTGGAAGGGCAGGACGTTGTTCAGTGGGATCCAGTTTCCAAAACCATGAAAGCCATGCCTTATTTGCCTGTGGGTAAAGACAATTTCAAAAACTTTCTTCAGCAGGGATATATTCTTAATCACAACCTGAGTATTGCGCAGTCAGGAGAAATGGGTGGCTTTCGTGCCTCTCTTACCTGGGTGGATAACAAAGGAACTTATCCCAACTCCAAATTTGATAAGCTCACTTATAATGTAGGCGGTGATATTAAAGTCAAGAAATTCTCTTTATCCACTTCACTATCATACAATAAATATTCTTCTCCAAACATTGGCTTCAATGGTTATACAGGTTACGATCCCATGTACAGCCTTTTGATCTGGTCGGCCCCGGATTGGGATATTCGTAATTATAAAGATTATTGGCTGGTGCCGAACGAAGTTCAAAACAGTAGCTATACAGCAGGTAATAACAATCCTTATTTCGACCGATATGAAAGATTGCATACTTATAACAAGGATATCTTCAACGGGCAGTTAACAATGAACTACAATATCCTGGATTGGTTGAAAGCAACGGTGAGAACAGGCTATGATAACTACAGCAATAAACAGGATGTTCGTATTTCAAAAGGCTCCTTCCAGGGAGGTGGTAACTCCACAGTAATTTCCGGTGGAACTGAAATCTGGGGTGAATCGCAAAAAGGTTCTTTCAACACAGGACTTAGCCGCGGTTATAGCAGCAGCACCGAAGGTTTATTACTGGTAAATAAAAAACTTTCTGATTTTACAATTGACGGTTTTGCAGGTGCTTCCATTTTTTATAAACAGGATGAGGGTATTGAAGCCCGTACGCAAAGCGGGTTAAACATTCCGGGTTACTATTCATTAAAGTCTTCTGTTTCTCCTGTCAATGTCATGTCTTTGATCTATAAAAAGCAAACCAACAGTGTATTTGGCAAAGCGGGTGTAAGCTGGAGAAACCTGGTTTTTCTTGAAGGGACTTTCCGTAATGACTGGGCATCTACGCTAGCCCAATCAACAAGGTCTTATTTCTATCCTTCACTGGCAGGAAGCGTAGTACTTTCCGATTTGATTTCCAAACAAGACTGGTTATCATTCTGGAAAGTCCGCGGCTCATGGACCATGTACAAAACGCCGGCGCCTATTTATGCCATCAACGATGTGTATGCCATAGCAACCAATCAATGGGGAACATTGGGAACCGCCAGCTATCCAACCACCATCAGGCCTGATGACCTATTCCCTGAATCGTCGGCCACTACCGAAGTGGGAACGTTTGCCAGCTTTTTGCAAAACAGAGTGTCGCTCGATGTAACGCTGTACAAAAAAAGGATGTATGACTTTTTGGTTACTTCATCCATCAGCCCTGCGTCAGGATATTTGAGCGTTTATACCAACAGCAATGAAGAACGTACAAGAAAAGGAATAGAGTTGATATTAAACGCAAGTCCCGTAAAGACGAATAATTTGAAATGGAATGTTGGTTTCAACTGGACCAAGTTCGCTACTTACTTCACTCAGCTCGATTCATTGTATTCAGTGAAAGGACGCTCATGGGTTGCTGAAGGAAAGAGAGCTGACTACTACACTTACAATGAATATCAAACCGACAACCAGGGACATATTGTAATGAACAACGGCGTGCCTACTTACAAGCCTATTCAAACACTTGCAGGTTATGCCGATCCGGATTGGGTTTGGGGATTCAACACTTCTTTGAACTATAAGAAGGTTACTTTAAACGTTGCCCTCGATGGTCGTGTCGGTGGCTTAGCTCAGTCTATAACGGAGATGTACATGTGGCGTTCAGGTAATCATCCAAATTCATTGACTGATGCAAGATACCTGGATGCTAAGACACCTGGTTCTAAAAATTATCTTGCTGAAGGTGTGAAAGTGGTTTCCGGTGCCATTACTTACGACGCTAATAACAATGTAGTAAGCGATACACGAGTGTTTGCACCTAATGATGTTTACACGACTTACAAATCTTATCTCGAAGCTTTGCATAAAGGCACTGCCTGGGGAGGTGCTCCCTCACCTGCGGATTTGTACTCCACAACATTCCTGAAGCTGAGAGAAGTTTCCCTGAGCTATGATTTACCTGCTAACTGGATTAAAAAGATCAATGCGAAAAACGTTTCCGTTTCTGCAGTGGGTCAAAACCTGATCTACTGGGCCAAGCAATTTAAGTATTCCGACATTGATGGCGGCACAGAAAACTTTTCCGATCCTTCACTGCGCTATGTTGGCTTTAATGTGAAACTTGATTTTTAATCCACTCAAATTTTTATCAAATGAAAAAATATATTTTGTTTATAGCGATGGTGGGGCTGCTTACAAGCGGGTGTAATAAGTTCGACGATATCAACACCAATCCCGATGCCACTGAAAATGTAAATGCAGCCATGCTGGCTACCAACATCATTTTAAAGAACCTGAAATTCCAGGGACGTGATGCAAAAGCCTACTTGTCCGATAATGCGCTTGCCAAATACATTGCTTATGGCAATGAGTCCATGATGTCCTCGCAATACAACTACCTTGGCGCTGCAGATTTCAGCCCCATGACGATGTTGCCCAATATTGAAAGCATGCTGAAATATGCATCGGGCAGTGTGATGGAGAATTCGTATAAAGGCCTTGCCAAATTCATGAAGTCTTATATGTACTATTACCTGACCATGGAGGTTGGCGATGTTCCTTACAGCGGCGCCGGCAAGGGAAAGACCGGTGAAATTGCAGTGAAATACGATACGCAGGAAGAAGTGTTCAAAGGAATTCTGGACGACCTGAAAGCAGCTGACCAGTTCTTTGCACAGGGAACTACTTTCGATGGCGATCCTACTCCTTTCAATGGGGATCCGGCAAAATGGCGCCGTGCCGCCAACGCCTTTGCATTGCAGGTGTTGATGTCATTAAGCAAAAAAGCAGATGTGGCTTCGCTCAATGTAAAGGGCAGATTTACAGACATTGTTAGCGCCAATTATTTACTACAGTCCAACATGTTTTTGGGTTTGAATTATTCTACTACCAATCCGCATCCGGTTTCAGGAACCAATGATCTTTTCACCAGCAGGACTATTGTAAGTTCTTTAGTGATTGACAATCTGAAAACCTATAACGACAGGAGGATGTATTATTATGCCGATCCTGCTAAATCAAAAATCGCAGGTGGCTTAACAGAGTCAAATCCTGATGCATATGTAGGCGCTAATGTTTCCGACGATTACAATGACATCACGCTTGCCTTGAACGCCAACAAATATTCTCTTCTGAACTCGAGATATTTAAAAGAGCAGGCCAGCGAACCACGTATGCTTTTAACCTATGCCGAACAACAATTGATCCTCGCAGAAGCCAGAATCCTGGGATGGATCACCACAGGTACTGCAAAGGATTATTATGAGTCCGGAGTAAAATCAGCTCTGGCAAATCTTATGGCTACCAAGGCCACTTATGCGCATGGTATGGCCATTACACAATCGTACATTGATAACTATTTCACAGGCGAAGCGGCTTTCAAATCTACAGCGAACGAACAGCTCCACCAGGTATGGATGCAGAAGTATCTATTGAACTTCATGCAAAACCCATTGACGGCTTATTTTGAATACAGGCGGGCGGGTTACCCGGTCTTTCCGATCAACCCAGCCACTTCTTTGAATGTAAACAATAAGAATGTGGTCCCGGTACGTTGGTTGTATCCAACTTCCGAAACCAATTACAACCGCACCAATTTGATAGAAGCATTGAACCGCCAGTATGGTGGAGTAGATGATATCAATAAGTTGATGTGGATCCTTCAATAATCAATCAGCCGTTCGTTTCTGTCGCTGGCAGAAGTGAACGGCTATCTTTTGCCTAATGTTTTTGGAAAAGACAATGATGTTTGTTCTACCTCCCGAAACGGTAAAGCAAATTTTATTTGAATCAATTAAGATCATGAAAAGAACTTTGATTCTTTGCCTCTGCATTTTGTTCTTGAATGCTTCTTTCGCCCAATCCAAAAAATGGAATCTGATATGGTCGGATGAATTTAATTACAGCGGATTGCCTGATTCCACTAAATGGAGTTTTGAAACAAGAGGCAATGCCAATGGTTGGGGAAATAATGAAAAACAATTTTATACAAAAGCCAATCTAGAGAATGCGCTTATAAGTAAGGGAACATTAAAAATCATTGCCCGTAAAGAAACAGTGGATAACAAACTATATACTTCGGCACGTTTGTCTTCTGCAGGGAAAGCTGAATTTCAATATGGAAAAATTGAAGCGAGAATAAAGCTTCCTTCGGGAACAGGTATGTGGCCTGCGTTCTGGATGCTAGGCCAAAACAGGAAAACAACACGCTGGCCCGACTGCGGTGAAATTGATATTATGGAACACGTGGGTTATGAAAAAGATAGTGTTCACGGCACCATTCATTCAGGAGCTTATAATCACGTGAAAGGCTCACAAAAAGGCAAAGCTGTTTTCATCAGCAAACCCTATTCAAGATTTCATAATTATGCAATTGAATGGGCTCCTGAAAAAATTGATTTCCTTTTAGACGATAAAATCTATTTTACATTTTCCAATGAGCACAAAACACAGCAGGAGTGGCCTTTCGATCAACCGTTTTATCTTATTTTAAATCTTGCGGTTGGTGGCAACTGGGGCGGCAAAAAAAGTATTGACGAAAATATTTTTCCCGCTACGATGGAAGTGGATTATGTACGTGTTTATCAAAAGCAATAAGAAATTGGTCAAACTCAAAACTGAGCGCTATGAAAAAATACTTATTTACATTTTTACTGGTCGGTGCGACCATTTCTCTTTATTCACAAAATCTTAAGGTGATGACTTACAACATCCGTCTTGATTTGAAATCGGACGGTGTCAACGCATGGGATAACCGCAAAGATTTTTTTACAGCACAAATCGGATTTTACGAACCGGATATTTTTGGTGTGCAGGAAGCCCGTCCGAACCAGGTGTTTGATATTGCAAAAGCATTACCGGAATACAGTTATGTAGGTGTAGGCAGAGATGGCAACAACACAGGTGAAGCATCGAACATTTTTTATAAGAAGGAGCGGTTCCTGCTAAAAGATTCCGGTACATTCTGGTTATCCGGAACGCCGGATACTGTTTCCAAAGGATGGGATGCTGCTTACAACCGGGTATGCACCTATGCATTCTTGAAAGACAAAAAAACAAAAAAACAATTCTGTTTCTTTAACACGCATTTGGATAATGTGGGAGTAACCGCCAGGAGAAATGGAATTGAATTAATTCTTTCAAAAATGAAAGGGCTGAACACTTCGAAACTACCCGTAATTTTTACCGGTGATTTGAATTCAGAACCAAACGATCCGCTTATACAATATTTGAAAACGCAATTGACAGACACTCGTGAAGTTTCTGTGCATAAACCCTTTGGACCCTCGGGAAGCTTTAATGATTTTAAGCATAATCAACCGGTGACGATGTTGATCGATTATGTTTTCATTTCGCACAAAAGTGATTTTGATGTAAGTAAATATGCAATCTTGTCCGATTCAAAAGATCTTAGATATGCTTCCGATCATTTGCCAGTATATGTGGAATTGGAATATAAAAAATGATTGAAAAACCTTTGTAGGTTGCAGCCCGGCAAGTTTGCAAATGATCTCATCGAACGGTCTGGTTTCTTGAAGCACAGTGTTGGCTGAAGTCCAAACCGCTATGTTGAGAATTAGCGGAGTGTGATTGGTGACTAGATGAAATTAACTTTTATACAGCGTCATTAAACAATTCTCCAGCTGCTAGTTGTGATCATAGGTTTTGCCCGCCGCCACTGTTTTTATAAGTTAATAAGCATGGACTTTGAAAAGTTTCAAGTAAAGCCCTTGCAAACCTATTTCATGGTTACCTAGTCAAGTACATAGTTGGCATTTTGAACGGGACATAGACGGTTATATTGTTCACTTTAATCAAAGTCTCATTAATTCGTTCCTTCATGATGAAACAGTAACTGAATTTTCTGTCCACTATCAGAGGTTATCGCAATAAAATAACTATACCATAGGCAATGAGTACAATACCTGCAATGAAGGAAAATACCTTTACTGATAAAACCTTTTCAGACAAAACAAATAAGGAAATAATAGCAATCCAAAGGATGTTCATGATGCCCGAAACAAAAAGAAGAATCATCAATATCCAACAACAGCCAAGACAAAAAATTCCATTTTGTATGCCCATTCGCAAAGCGCCACTTTTACCATCTTTCCAGTATTGATGAATAAAACCCACTGGCGAACGGCAAGTGTTTAAGCAGGTATTTTTTAAGGGAGTAAACTGAAACACTCCTGCCAAAATGAAAATGATACTGCCAAGAATTTCACTGGTCGTGATCATTTCAGGATTGAGAAGTGACACTCGTTGCAATAGCCATTGCAGGATAGTGGCGAACAAACTAAAAACTGCCCATACGAGGAAATAACCACTAAGCAAATAACCAGAAGATACAAAAGGATTTTGCCGCTGCTGGCGTTTCCGGTTAATCGAAGTAAAAATCAAAACAAGCGGCACAACGGAAGGCGTCATCATCGCAATCATCATCACAAACCACATGAGAAACAACAACACAAAATCTGTCCAACTCCAGTTCGATGTCATTGGCATGGCAAATAAAAATGCATCCATGTTCATGGGGTACATCTGGTTGTATAAATAAATGATGTATAGCCAGGACAGTACGCATAAAATGACAAGTGCAATAAGAACCACAAAGCGATCCTTCTTCAGGATAAATGCTAATGAGCCGGTCCTGGTCATGCCTGTATCAAAGTTTAGCCAAAACGATGCTGGTAAAAAGATGGATATAGTAATTCACCTCATTCAAATAAGTTGGTGAAAGATGACACAATTTTGTTTTGATTTTACTGCATGTTCGGACCAGTCCAGTCAAACGGAATATGTTTACTTGATTTGCCAGCCCAGCTCCATTTTAATCCGAACGCATTTACTTCGTTGTCTACTGCTTTGCCCCATGTCATAACTTGTCCCGGCCCTGTTTCTGATCCCGGCGCATTGTGCATTTGAACCCTTTTTCCTTCAGGTGTAGTTGGACCTGTAAGCGCTTCGGCAAAGGCTTTCACTTTACCTGGGATTTCGGCGTTCCATTTAGCAAGATCACCTTCAATTTTAAATTCGATGGGAACGAATTCAAGACCGCGTATTTCGGTTACGAGTTTGGCAAACTCTCCCATCCAGCCTCCTGCTTGACCTGAAAAAACTTTTTGCAGTGCTTCCCGCTGTTCTTCACTGGCACGTTCATCCATCAGAATACCAAGTGAGACATTGCTTCCTGGTTCCCAGGCATTGCCGTCAATAGTTCCGATTCCTACTACATTGAGTCCATCGAGTTTCACATCGCCATATTTTCCTTCAAGGATGTGATAAGCTAATACACCTTCACAGTGGTTGTTAGTTGGTGCCTGCGCAAAACTGCAGGGACAAGGGACATTACAGCTACATACATCAAACCAATCACCCTTCATCCACCAATTTGGAATGTTATTCATAACAAAGGTTTTTGGAGTTGGGCAACTGTCAATATTGGCAGTAATTCAAATTTACAACTATTATTGGCAAGTGAGATTATGTAAAAACACCAGGATCAAACGTCATTCCTGGATTGAAAAACCTTTATCAATCCAATCAAACTTAATGCTGTGAGGTAATCCAACAACTTGTAATTAGTAAAATCATGTCCTCCAAAAGTTGAATTGTCAATTTATAGCTATCAATGCGAACATTAAATATTTAACGGTGCGACGCCTATAATTGCAGAAGATATTAATGATCATCTGGATTATCATTAACCTATGCTCTCATAGCGCAAACTTTCCAGACGTCTTCTTTTTTAAAATGCAAATACCAATCAACACCTTTCCCAGTTCAATCAGTGATGACAAGAGCAACAACTGCGGTACTCTCATTGTGTTCCAGTAACAAATAAGTTACATGAACACCATCATTCAGATTTTGTCCATTTGGAACACCTTTATATTCATCAGTGCTGTAATGACTGATATCTTTAAAAGGCTGCTTTGCAAAAATCTTTTTTGCAATGTCCAATGGCTGGAGTTGCTGGCAGCAGGCAAAAACTGCTCATCAGACAAAAAAGAAGGATGACGGGAGTTCTGTGCATACTTAAAGATGTAAATATTATTCGTTGGTGATGGCTACATAGATTTCATGTCCATATTTTGGAGTTACGATCTTAATTTCTTTTTCACTCCTGGTTTGAAGTGTGATTTTTAATCCTTTCTTGTAAAAGGTTTCATTCTCCCTCTTGTATATCTTTTGGCTGCCTGAATCGTGGCATTCTTCATATTCTTTTGTGACAACCAGTTTTCCGGTTGAAAGATTGAAATCGACATTTTCCCAATATTCACATGGTTTTCCATACCCGCTTGTGTAACCAATTAAGACAAACTCACCACCCTGGTAACGGTACTTGTCGGTGTGGCCCCACTTCCAGCTACTGCCACCGTCCTGGCTAATGCTCAGGATACCTTTTTCAATTGTAATGTCACCAAAAGGATCGCCCATCATTCCACCATCGCGGCTTCCATATAAGGCCTGCTTTGAACTTTCCCAGGTTATCCATTTATTATTTTGTTTTTTGTAGATGATTAATTCTCTTGGAATGCTTTCAAATGAATCGGGATTTTCTTTTTCTGTATTGTAAGCAACAACCATTTCATTGGTTCCATCTTTATCTAAATCGCCTGAGACCGTGTCGATAACAGAATAATTTGCGGGGACAGGAACCTGTTGTCCAAAACCAGTAATTGAATTTGTGAGAGCCAGGAATATTATTGGAAGGAATTGTTTCACACAAGTTATTGTACTTATCATATACCTTATCGACTGCTGTAGGTAAAGAAAATATTTTATGGGGTCAAATAAAATTATTTGAAGATATTTTTTGCGTGTTAAAGATTAGAAGATGTTGCCGAAGCTTGCTTGAGTGAGGACGTTCCTTCGTTGCACTCAGGACAGGCTGTGATCGTTCAGGGAAGCCTGGCAGCAAGTAATGGCTTTTGCGAAAAGATATGTGGGGCGGCAGGGGGAGAGTTACGGGTTACGAGTGGGGTACTCATGCCGGCACCATGTCTTGAAGCAAAATGTTTTAGCTGCAGACAGGCTGTAGTGAACGAGACTGAGGAAGGCTGAACGAAAGGTAGCTGAGGCAGGGTTGCGGAGCGATATGCAAGCAATATGACAACACTTCGACGAGCTCGGTGTGACAGCCATAGCTGCACAGTGAGTGAGGAGAACCCGAGCCGGAGTTTACAGAGTCGAAGGGCATTGCAGGGACACGAGTGTTACGGGTTATGTGTTATGAGTTACGAGTGTGGCTGCAATGGTTTGGCGCAATGCTTGCCCGACCCGTTTCATAGATTCTTAGCTGACTCTTTTCGAAGCGATTCAATTGCTGATCGCACCCAGTCTTTATATTCTTCGAATTGAATAAAAGGCGCCTGGTTCTTTTCAGCTTCGGCTAATACTTCATCCGGATCAGCACCAAATTTTAAACCAGAATACATATAAGCAACTGCAGAAGCCCTGGGCCCTGTTCGACAAGAAATCAATGTTGGCCGGGGAAGTGAGTCAAGAGCTTCCACCTGTTGACGCGCCAGTTCAATGTTTAATACCCTGGGCGGGTCACTGGGTATATTGACAGAAGCAGGTGTTGCTTCCCGGACTTGTTCATATGACATACCTCCGGGCATTTTAGAAAATTCTTCTCCCACCAAAAAAAGCCAGGATTTACAGCCGGTTTGTTTGAAATAAGCTGATGGATCTTCAATCAGGCCCCGATTATAATCTAAGTCAGCAGGCAATTGAAACTTTTTCATAACAAGGAGTTTTGATCGGATTCAAAGCTAACTCATTTTGATAGCACTGTGGTTACGAAGGCGAAGGGCATTACGGTTGCACGGAGATTATTATTCGGGTTTGTAGAGACGGTGTTTAATAGCATAGATGATCAGTTCCGCAGTATTATTGACCTCCATCTTCTGCATAATTTTTTCACGATAGCTTTCAACGGTCCTGGGAGTTAAATTGACTGTGGCAGCAATTTCTTTGCTGGAAAGTCCTCGTGCCACCAAGGCAATAATTTCCAGCTCCCTAGTTGTAAATTCCGTCTTTAGCATTTTCCGGTGGGGGTGATACCGGTTGTTGGCAATCAGTTGGGCAAGCCTGGAAGTAGTGAGTTTGCAGAAGTAGTTATTGCCTGCATACACTGTTTTAATAGCCTGCATGATTTCAGTTTTATGCGCATTCTTAACCAGGTAGCCTTTTGCTCCTGCTTCGAGCATGTCGACAATTGAATTCTCATCATCAAACATTGATAATGCAATGACCCTGATATGCGGGGACTGAGCTGTGATTTTCTTTGTGGCTTCAATACCATTTATTTTCGGCATGGCTATATCCATAAAAACCAGGTCAGGCTGCAATTTTTCCGTAAGTGTAAGCAGCATTTCTCCATTCTCCGCTTCCCCGATTACCCGAGCCTCAGCCATGTGCCTGATCATGGCCTTAAATCCCTCGCGAAATAATTCATGGTCATCCGCTATAATAATTTTTATAAAAACCCCTGTCATGACGAAGTGAAATTTATATGGTAATTGATTTCGGCAGGAGTGGATTGAACAGCAAGTAAAAGGTAAACAATTTCAACAATCGATTTAATAGGGAGATTACTTAGAAAATATTCCTTAGCCGGAAAACGATTTAAGATGTTTGACAGGTGTGATAATTCCTGCTGAAAAAAAAGGCAGGCCCTATTGAGGAACCTGCCTTAATCATCCTTTGTTGAATTTACATGCTATTTGAGGGATTCAATACGATACCATACCTTCCAGTCTCTGAGGTTTTCCTTGTCGTTGACTTCATCGTCAGGGCCATAATTGCCAACCCAGGTTCCAGGAGCATTGTTGAATTCCTTTTGATAAAGCGCCAGTTTATCATCCGGCGTAAACGTGTCTCTTTCCATTGGCTGAATCTTCAGCGTAATGGATTCCTTGTCGGCAATATAGCCGTCAAACAAACATACATCGGCCTTGAGCTGATTGCGGCCTTTTTTATCGCTTACCTTTATCACACCCCGTTCAGGAAGCCTTTTCGAATAGGTTCTGCATGATTCGTGATTGATCATAACAGTGGAATTGAAATAGATCTCCCCTTTGCCTTTGATCCACCAGTCGTGATCATGCCTGATCTCAACCTTTTCGAGCATGATGCGTATACGTGTTACCGGTAGTTTAATTGAAGGCCGGTTCAATCTCAATTCGAAGGTGCTGCCTCCAACGATTTTACCTCCCTGTCTTTGCATGATGGTGAATTGCTGGTCCTCCCCGTAATCTACTTTCTTTGAACCTCTAAGGGTAATGAGTGAACTGATCACCTGTCCTTTCTTTATCTTAATTCCGTTTATCTCAGCGATCTGTCCTGTGCTCACTTCGTATAACCTGGTGCTATCAAATTTCTCTATAAATTTATTTCTTGCGGCAATGGTTTTTTCGTCACTGCTGTCATGATTATACCAGTTACCAATATGCTCCCTGCTTCTTAGATTGATCATTTCAACACCATGGAAGGCTTTCTCCCTGTCGATCAGATCAATTTTTTCCAACAACAATCCTAAAGTGCCACCGACGAAGTTTTGGGAATGAATAATAATATCGATCGCTCCATCTGCCTCTAGCTGGTTATGAAAGTTCATGGTCACCATCTCCTGTGCTGGTGAAGGCCCAGGACCATTAATGACATGCAGATTTTTTAGTGCTACCCTCTTTTCTGATCCTATCAGCACATTGACATTGGTTTCAGTAGTGGTGATGGGATCTTCGCCACTGGAAATAACAGCCATCAGGCAACTATGTGTTGCTGCACCTGCAGGTACTGTCCAATCCCAGGAAACGATGACAGGCCTGTTGGGTTCAAGCACCGGGATATTAATGGCGGCACCAATAGGCGTCCAATTTGCTGTGCTGGTGAGATTAAACGCAGGTGGAACGAGTGCATTAGGAAGGCTGGGAAGCCCGGCACTGGCATCGGCAAAAAATGCTCGCACACTAACGTTCGTTGCATTTTGCCAGCCACGGTTGTGTACCTGCAGGTAAAACCTGTTGGATATGCCTCGCTTCGGATCATCGTGTTGAACATCTTCGTCAAACTCCACGCCGTCGAACACAGCATCAGGAACATAGAGTGGAGGATTGTCAACTTTCATGTCGGGACTTTGCCACCAATACACATTTTCAGCAGCGTTATTGGGGTTGGGCAGTCCGCTTGGTGAAGGAAATCGTTCACCTGTATCGAGGATACTGTCACGCAAGTACAAGTCGACAACAGGCTTAGTAAGTGCAGGTGTGATGTCGAGTTTGAACATACCTCTTCCGAATGTAGCGGCAAACAATAGATTGCGTGCAGCATCTACCTGCAAATCGGTAATGACCACATTTGGAATTCCATTGTCAAATGCCGTCCAGCTAACACCAAGATCTGTTGTGCGAAAAATGCCAACATCTGTTCCTATGTAAATAGTGTTGGCAGCGTTGGGATCAAAGACAACTGCGTTGGCACCTACATTGGGAAGACCATTGCTTATATCTGTCCAGGCGTCACCGCCATTCGTGCTAATAAAGACACTTTGAGCGGCCGTACCTGAAGTGTTTGTGCCACCGTAACAAACGATTACCCTGTTTTCATTTCCGTTGTCCACGGAGATATCCATTACAGGCCTTGCACTTGGCAAAGGAGCTAAAGTTTTATCGGTCCAAGTTGATGTTGCTGCGCCATCGTCGGTTCTATAAATGTGACCCTGCCCTAAACGGTAATAAAGATCGCCGGTGCCTGCATATACCCTGTTTGAGTTAGAAGGTGCGACGGCAATGGAGCTGACAAGTGCTGCGAGCATCTGGCTGCATACGGTCCACGCGGTTGCACATCCATCCAGGGTTTTGAAAATGCTGTTTCTGCCGGTAAACAATTTATTATTGTTATTGGGGTCTATAGTTAGTACACCTACCCAGGGAGTAGAACCTGACAGTCCGGACGATGCTCCTGTAAAACCTGCTCCGCCATTAATGGATTTATATACGGCATTGCTCTGTGTTTCGAGGTAGATGACCCTGGGATTTGTAGGATCCACAACAAAATAACCACCGTCTGCACCGAAAATATTTTTATAAGTGAGACCGCCCGTGGTCATGTTGGTACCGTTATCCTGGGTGCCCCCTCCCATGACGGTAGAAAGATTATTCCAGTTGCCGATATCGTAAAACTGGGTAACGACCATTCCATGGCTTGCCTTGAACCAGGATGCTCCCTTATTGGTGGATTTGTACAGGCCACCATCGCTGCAATTGTATACGGTATTGGGGTCGGAAGGAGCAAATACTACCATGTGGTTATCGGAATGCAGGTTACCTGTGACTGCCGGCCACGTGGTTCCGCCATCAGTGGTTCTATCGAGTGAAACGCCTCCGGCGATGATTACGTTCTGGTCGTCGGGAGCCACGGAAATGAGGTCACACCAACCCAGCCACCCCGAACCATGGCTTCCCGCCAAGGTGGTCCAGTTAGTACCACCATTTACCGTTGTGTATACAGTACCACCAGTTTTGGCAACCAGGAAGTTGCTTGCATTGGTTCCGTTGACACCAATGGCCAGTTTGACCCATGAAGCAGTACCGCCTGTAGGTCCTGTAGCCAGTAAGGTCCATGTGCCTGTACCAGCGGAAGTGTTTTTTAGAATGCCATTGTTGGATGCTGCTATATAAAGAATATTATCGTTGGAAGGGTCAATGACAGCATCGGATATTTGTCCTGTTTGAAGCATAGTCCAGGTAAGACCACCGTCAGTTGATTTTTCAAAGCCGCTTTGACCTGCGACGTATACGACATTAGCATTTGAAGAAGCTACGAGAATTTTGGTGATGCGACGGTTAACAAGACCATTGCGAAGTGTCCATGTGATACCGCCATCAGTAGAAACATAAACGCCTACCCCAGGGAAGTTGTGATAACTGCCATAAGTACCTGCGATTACTCCTTCGCCGGTGCCTGCATAAATGATGTTGGTGTTGGAGGGCGCAATGGCAATGCCGCCGAGGGCAAGAGACAGTTGTTCGTTCCATAATGAAACCCATGATTGTCCGCCGTTGGTAGTCTTCCAAACGCCACCGCTGGCTGCGCCGGCATATACTATATCGGGATTGGTTGGGTGGACAGCCAGGCATTTGACGCGGCCGTTGATATTACGGGGCCCTGCATTATACCAGGGGGAGCCTCCTGTTGCCGGTGCCGATGTTCCGGCGGGTGATTCCGCATATTCAGTAATATTTCGCGCCTTTCCTTTTTGCCGTTCAATCAGTTTTCTTTTGACTTCGAGCCCTTCTAAAAAAATTTTTTCCAGCTGTTTTTCATCAGGATTACGGGAGGTTTGCAACCACCGCGAACGCCATTCGAGTGTACGGTTTCTTTTACTGTAATCGGGCCGAAGATCCATATCCTGATCCTGCTGATCGCCCTGTTTTTTTTCTTCTTTTTTTTGTTTTTGTGTGACCGTGTCTTGCATAAAGAAGTATTTAGGAGTGAGAAAATCGGAATACTGTTTTTGGAGAAAGGAAAGAGGCAGCGATCAAGGGGAAAAACCGGAGCCTCATTCATTCGAGGACTTTTGATAAAAGAATGAGGACGCTGGTTATCTTCCTGCGAGACGCCTGGCCTGGTTCATGACTTTCTTTCTATACTTTTCGATGTTGATTAAAGGTTCCCGCGGGGCATGGCTGCGTTGCTTCCATAAGAGAAGAATAAGAAAGAGTGCGTTGATAATGGTAAAGCCGGAGAGAAAATAATATAGCTCTCCCCTTGAAATAAAAAGAATCATTACCGGTGCCGTAATTACGGCAATTGAAAACAGGATCAAGAGGTATTTCTTCAAAAAAATATAGTTGATGATGTAGCCTGTGGCAATGGCAATGGTCAATTCGAAGAGTCCACCGTCGAGGAAAATTTCCATAAAAAAATTTGATTGAGGAATTATTCTTCTTCACCCATAGGTTCGACACCGCTTCTGAGTGCAGCATTATTGATGTCGTTATAATAAACATAGAGGGGTTTTTCTGTCCTCAGCATTTCCATAGTTTCATGAAGCTGACATAAATTAAAATGGAGAAACACCCTGCCGTTTGCTGCGTCAAAAACCGGGGCTGCCAATTGAGTGCCGTCGGGAAAGAAATAAATATAACCGCGATAACTGGCTCCCTGGTAAAGGTAGATGCCTGCAACAGCAACACCAGGATTTAGATTGGTTGTAGACCTGCTCGACCATTGACGTAATGCGTAACCGTCGATAAGAAATTCTGCCATAAACAAATTTTAAAGAGTGAAAAAAATAGTTTTGGAATACAGTTCCGTTTTCAATTGTACGATTCAAACAATCGTTACCAGGCTTAACAAAACAGAAGTAGTTAAAGGGCAGGGAGTAAGCAGTGTTGCTAAATAAAATATTGGGATTAAGCAAAGCTAGCCTCGCCAACACCAAAAAGTCAACTGTATTTCTACAGGTACCGTTTCAGGTAGTAATACGCAGTGGAGAAATTAAGTAGCCAACATTTCTTTGGTGGCAACCTTCTGAAAAAAAATTTTCGGGTCGATACAGGTTTGGCTTACGAGACTTCGATTGATGGAGGAGTGATTGCATGATTTTTTTTCAGCCTGCTTCCCTACTTTGCTTATTACTCCACACATGCGGTTTATACAGGCATGGCCGCAGGCAAACATTCGTTCTGGTTTAGAATAATTGGCTACCGATTTATTCCAGATAATCATTTAGATACCGTGGTAAATGTTTGTATCCACGAGGGATAGTTTCCCTTCATGTTGCGGATGAAATTGTGGTCATTGTTTTCTCCTGCCCATTTGGAAATAATTCTCAGGCCAAGCGGTCTATCTTGTAAATAGGGTATACCGAGACAATATGCCACAATAGAGTTGGCACTGCTGCCGCGGCCTACATGATAGAAGCCTCTTGACCTTGCATAGTTAACGATATCGTTGTTGATGAGAAAGTAAGCATTGAAACCAAGGTCGTTGATAATCTTTAATTCTTTTTCGATCCGTTCTTTTGCAGGCTTGTTGTTTTTTTTATAACGACGAACCAGGCCATCGTGTGCCAGTTTGGAAAGTAAAATGCGATCATCTTCCTTTGAAGCGCCGAATGTTGTTTTCGTTTTGCCTTCTTCGAACTTCATTTCAATAGAACAAGCGTCCATTAACTTGTATGTGTTGGTGATGATAAAATGATTCGATTAGGTGCAGCGAACATTTCCCGTTCGTCTGCAAATTGCATCAGCAGGAAGTTTTGTTATTAGCGTATTGTGTGCAACTGGCACGTATTAACTTATGCAGTTCATAGCGGTTTTTGTTTTTGATGGTTACGGTGACGAACAATGAGTTTATCTTGGTGTGTTTTCCAATCAGGCGTAAACAGTTTATTGGTTTCCCAGGGCAGCGCGCCGATTCTTTCGTTTTGCCTTAATTTTTCGAAAGGTTTTGCACCGAGCGGATAGATGACGAAGCCATGACTTGGATCATTGAAAAAGAGTGGATTTTTTTCCACTGTTAACAGGTTTTAAATCCATGATAGTTACAGCCTGAATATTTCAAGACCTGAAATGCTTATTCTTCATCAAATCTGTTTCTCAATACATCTTGCAATGGGATCTTCCTTACCTGCGATTCTATCCATGCAGTAAAGTCAAATGATACCAGCAACTGCTTCTCAAAAACATCCTTTTGAATATCTGTCAACTCAGGTTCAAGTTTGGTCCATAATTTTTCACGCTCACTCTGCAACATAAATTTTCGTTCTTTATTGAGCACCCGAAGCATCATTTTCTCCACCCTGTATCCCTTTTCTGGGCTTGGAATTTTTCTTTTTATGGAACGGCTTTCAAAATGAATGAAATCAAAGTTCCCCAGTTCATAGTGTATAATCAGGTCAACCAGACGTATAGTTCTGTAAAGTGGCAGCGTGTATATTTTATTTTCCCTTACAACTTCACTGATCAGGGTTTTATCAGCTTCCTTAAATTTCCTGTAGCCGATATATACGAGTGACCGGTACAGTGAGATTTCTGCCCTGCGGCTAAGATTAAGTTGTCCCAGCTTGGTCAGCAAAATATCTTTATGCTGTTGAATCACCTGTTCCGAAGCATGAAAGTCTCCTTTGTCCAAATGCGGAAATAATTCATATAAAAATATCAGCGCATTGATATTGATCTGCAGTGTTTCTGAAGTCACCTGTATATTCTTCAGCTTCTGAATAAAAAATTGCATCTCATCATATCTCCTGATGCTTCTTAGATTGTAAAGGATACCCTCGAGGGTGGAGATATAATAAAAAGGAAAACCACTCAGGCTGTTTTCTTCGTGTTCAAAAAGACTATTGAGTTCACGGAACGATTGTAAGCCTGATCGGTAATCGCCAACACCAATAAGATAGTTGGATTGAAATAAAAGGTGAAGCTTTCTTGCTTCAAAGCTATCTTTCTGCGAGGAGGTAATACTCATCTCGCTGATTACGAGATCATTTAATGCATCTTTCTCTTTTTGCGAACGGATATTGCCTTTGTAAAGGATCCGGTGTTTCAATAATTCATAAAGCGAAGAATGTTCGTTGATCTTCCTGATGTTTTTCAAAATCTCGTTGATCTGGAAATGTTTATTTAAAAGATCCGACTCCGAAAGATCCGGCAGGTTCATAATAAGAAGGTATTCCAGTTCCAGTCGCGATACATACAACAACGCGATATGGTTTTCATATCGCACGGCTTTCCGCTTCACCTGATCCAGCAGTTCAAGTGCCTCTTCATACAGCGATTTCTCAAAAAGAACTCTTGCCCTCAGTATCAGATTTAAAAGCAGGTAATGGCTGTCATGGTTCTCTCTCAATGCTACAAGACGGTCCAGTAAAGTTTTATATAAATAATTAACCGTAGCATTGAAATTGGCATCCTTTCTTTTTTGACAAAACATTTCTTTTAATTCCTTCGAGGATGTTCTCCCTGCCTCAACAATAATTTCGAATAAAACAGTATAGTCTTTTTCCTTCTTGCCCTCGCGGAACTTCTTTTTTTCACTGGGCGATAAAGAGTTTACCAATAATATCAGGGAATCAGTCTGAATCATATAGCTGAGCGTCTAAAGATTATACAATTCTTACTTCTTGTCAAATTCTTCTTTTCTAATTTGTTGATTTACAAAATAGTAGTATTTTAACCTTGTGAATTTAAATTCTTTTTTTTTGACAAACTTAGTTTTTAATGCACTTTACGTGAAGCTATTTTTGGTAGACCAGAACAAATTATTAAACTGACGATTGCCATGCTTGCTAGAACACTAACTGGATTCAAAAAGGAATAATCAGCTTAAAAATTTTGTTGGGCATTTAGGGGGGGAACCCACGGGCCACTTCGGGTAGCATAAACCCGACCAGGGAGGCTCATGCTCTTTGTATTGCCTTAATTGCACGAAATCGTACCGTGTCATAATAGACATCTTTTGTTAATCTAAAGAATAAAAACATTGAAAAACAAAATTGTAGTTATCGGGAGTTCAAATACCGATATGGTCATCAAAGCCAGCAGGCTTCCCGTACCGGGCGAAACAGTTATAGGAAACGAATTCATGATGAACCCCGGCGGCAAAGGTGCCAACCAGGCCGTTGCCATTGCCCGCATGGGAGGTAACGTATCCTTTATAACCAAAACAGGAAACGACCTTTTTGGCAGGCAGTCTGTGGAACTTTATAACTCGGAGAATATCAAAACCGATTTTGTGTTCTCCGACCATGATAAACCTTCTGGTGTAGCCATGATCTCTGTTGATGCTTTTGGTGAAAATTGTATCCTGGTCGCTCCGGGTGCCAATGCAAGCCTCTGTGTAAAAGACATAGAAAAAGCACGGAATGAAATTCAGAACGCTGCCATCCTTCTTATGCAACTCGAAATTCCCATGGAAGTAGTGGAATACGCGGCGGAGATTGCGCACGCAAGCGGGGTCAAAGTGATATTAAATCCTGCACCCGCTCAAACCCTTTCCGACAAACTTCTTAAATGCGTATATCTCATAGCGCCAAATAATACAGAAGCGGAAATGTTGTCCGGTATTAAAGTAAAGGACTGGGCCTCTGCCCGCAATGCTGCCGATAAAATCAGCGAGAGAGGGGTGCCTATAGTCGTCATCACCCTCGGGGCCCTGGGTGCACTAATAAAAGAAGATGGAGCCTATCATGAAGTTTCCTCCGAAAAAGTAGAAGCAGTTGATACAACAGCCGCTGGGGATACGTTCTGCGGCACCCTTTCCGTGGGCATTTCAGAAGGAAAATCTATTGTCGATGCGGTAAAGATGGCTTGCAGGGCTTCTGCCATCACGGTGACCCGCATGGGTGCACAGGCAGCCATCCCTTACAGGCACGAAGTGCAGTATTCAGTAACCCTCTAACTTGTTTCTTATGAATAGATATGTAAGACCAAACCTGTTTTTTTTGTTCTTTGCTTGTTTTGCACTGTACGGCCCTTCCGCCAGGTCCCAGAAGCATGTGCCTAACATCATCTTTGAAACCGACATGGGTAATGATGTGGATGACGCACTGGCACTGGATATGATTTACAAATATCTGGACCGTGGCCAGGTCAACCTCCTGGCTGTCAATTCCAATAAGCAAAGCAAGTACTCCACGGAATATATCCACCTGATGAATTACTGGTATGGCTATCCGAAGATTCCCATCGGCAAGGTTATCTACGGTGCCGAAAGCGAGAACGACGCCAAAAAATATGCAGAACATGTTTGTCTCATGAAGAACGAACAAGGCAAACCCTTATTCTCCCGACCAAAATTCAATTACGACGCCGTCCCCGATGCGGTCAAACTCTATCGCCGGATACTTGCAAAACAGCCCGATACTTCTGTTACCATCATCTCAGTGGGCTTTTCTACCAATATTGCCCGCCTCCTGCAAACGGAGCCCGATAGCTATTCGCCTTTGTCGGGAAAAGAACTGGTGGCAAAGAAAGTCAAACTGCTCTCCGTGATGGCAGGAAGCTTCGGGGAAGTAAAGCCGGTGCGTGAATACAATATTGTAAAAGATATACCCGCTGCCAAACTGGTGGCCGAACAATGGCCTACCCCCATCGTATATGCGCCTTTTGAAATAGGCATCGAAGTTCAATACCCGGGCAAAAGCATCGAAAATGATTTTAAATGGACACCGCGTCACCCGGTTGTTGAAGCTTACAAATTCTATCTGCCCATGCCTTACGATCGGCCCACCTGGGACTTGCTCGCACTGTTGTATGTCATGGAGAACGCACCAAAATATTTCGGAATGAGTCCCTGGGGCTCGGTAAAGATCGACGAGAAAGGTTCATCTTCCTTCACGCCTGATCCCAATGGTCGCCGGGCCTATCTCACGGTTTCCAAAGACCAGGCAAAAACCATTTTAAACCGGTTCATTGAGCTAATCACTAGGAAGCCAGCCAAATTAAAATAAACATTCACCATTAAACTCAACTACTGTGTTTATTGTTAACAATTACTCTTTAGCCGTAATCTTTTGTATCATCACCATGCTTTGCTGGGGCTCCTGGGGTAATACCCAGAAACTGGCCGGCAAATCATGGCGATATGAACTGTTCTATTGGGATTATGTTATCGGTATCCTGTTATTCTCTTTAATTTCTGCCTTTACCCTCGGCAGCATGGGAGAGCAGGGACGTAGTTTTCTTCCCGATTTATCGCAGGCTACCCTTTCCAATATCAGCAGCGCCTTTGTCGGGGGCATCGTATTCAATGCTGCTAATATCCTGTTGGCTGCTGCTATTTCCATTGCAGGTCTTTCGGTGGCCTTTCCCGTGGGCATCGGCCTCGCACTCGTCCTCGGTGTTATTGTTAATTACATCGGTTCTGCCAAGGGTAATCCGCAGTGGTTGTTTGGCGGGGTAATACTCATCGCCGTTGCCATTATACTCAATGCCATTGCTTATAAAAAGCAGGCAAAAACGGCTCAAAAGGTTTCTACTAAAGGATTGATCCTTTCCTTAGTGGCAGGTTTGCTGATGTCCTTCTTCTACCGCTTCATTGCCGCATCTATGGATCTAAATGATTTTGTTGCACCTGCTGCCGGAAAGATGACGCCCTACACCGCCATGTTCATTTTTGCAGTCGGCATCTTCGCCAGCAATTTCGTTTTTAATACCCTGGTGATGCGCTATCCTTTCGAAGGCGCACCGGTTTCCTATAAAAATTATTTCAGGGGCAGGCTGGGTATCCACTTCGTAGGTATCCTGGGAGGACTGATCTGGGGGCTAGGTAATGCTTTCAACCTCATTGCGGCAGGTAAGGCCGGGGCGGCTGTTTCTTATGGTCTTGGCCAGGGCGCCACGCTGGTTTCTGCACTTTGGGGTGTATTTATCTGGAAGGAGTTTAAAAATGCTCCAAAATCTACGGGTGTGTACCTGTTTCTGATGTTCATACTCTTTGTTGTGGGCATTGCCCTCATCATCCTCGCTGGTTCTAATTAAAAAAGCTATAACGATTGTCAAATATTAAACTAAAAGTTTCACATATGGAAAAGCGTTCAATCTCCCTCCACCTGTATAAAAGGTTAAGGGTAATCTTACTGACTGCCTTTTTAGTTTGCTGTGGTCTTGTTTCCATGAGCCAGCAACGGATTAACGGTACGGTATCGGATTCAAGAGGAAACCCCGTTTCAGGAGCAAATATTGAAGAGAAAGGAAAGAATAACGTTGTGGTCACCGGCACAAACGGTGCATTCACGATCACGGTCTCCCCCGACGCCACGCTACAGGTCTCCCATATTGGATTTGTCACTAAAGAAGTGGCGGTAGCCAATCAAACCCAGTTACAAATATCACTGGAGGATCAAAATCAGGAAATGAACCAGGTGGTGGTCATTGGTTATGGTACTGTAAGAAAAAAAGACCTCACAGGCGCCGTATCCGTAATTAAGGGAGACGCCTTGCGCGACCGTAATTCGCAGGATGTCATTTCTTCAATGAGGGGTTTGGCTTCAGGTGTAAAGATCACCTCGAGTGGCTTACCCGGCCAGTCGGCTTCCATAGTGATCCGCGGTTTGGGAAGCCTTACCAATAATTACCCTCTGTTTGTTATTGATGGTATCATCGGTGGTGAGGCCCATCTCAATCCTGCAGATATCGAATCCATCCAGGTACTCAAAGACGCTTCGTCCGCAGCTATATATGGCTCACGTGCCGCCAATGGCGTAATCATCATCACCACCAAGCAGGGGCGTGAAGGTCCTGTCCGAGTACAGGCTGACGCTAACCTCACGCTGGAATGGTTACCCCGCTACGACCTGATGGATGCGACCACATGGAAGCAGTTCGATGATATGGCTTATGATGAAGCCATACGCAGCGGCGTTGCTGGTGTCACCAAACGCCAGAACCATTATGATGCGAATACGGACTGGCAAAATGAAATGCTCAAAACAGGAATCCTGCAGAACTACAATGTGTCTCTTTCAGGCGGTTCCAAAAACGGTAAATACTTTGTCTCTCTAAATAGGCTGGACGATGAAGGCGCTTTGTACCACACAGGTTACGACAGATATGGAGTACGCGTAAATACAAGCGGGCAGAAAGGAATCTTTTCCTACGGACAAACTTTTTTATATACAAGGACAAACCGTCAAAACCTCAATGGCAATCCATGGGCAGATTTTATTGCGATCTCACCCACAATTCCTGTGAAGGATCCCTTGCACCCGGGTGGTTATGGCTATGGTGATCCTGACAAGGCAAATAACTATGGCCGCAACCTCGTAGGTATGCAGGACCTCTTCATTCAAAAGAATCCTGAAAATGTACTGAAAGGAAATATCTACGGCCAGCTTTCCCTGTTTAATAAAATGGTTGACGCTAAATTAAACGTTGCTTATATTAATTACTCAGGTACTACCAATACCCTCAGGAAAAAAGGTAACTGGACCATGGGGCAGGGCAGCGATGCCGCTTACCTTGGATACAATAATTATAGAAGTGATGATATCCTCATCGAACAGACCTACAATTTCAAACGCAAGTTCGACAAGCATGATGTGAACGCATTGGGTGGTATCACTTATAATACTTTTAAAGGCCAGACAAACTGGACTACCAAGCTCGACCCGCTGGTGATAGGAGATACTTATATTACTTCCCTCGATGCTGCAACAGGAAGTACAACGGGAGGAAGCAGCTACCAGAAGGCGGCCCTGATCTCTTACCTCGGCCGTGTAAACTATTCATACGCTGATAAATACCTGGCGCAGGTAACCATGCGTCGTGACGGTACTTCACGCCTTCCTCAAAATAACAGGTGGGGCAATTTTGCTTCCTACTCCCTGGGCTGGCGTATCAGCAGCGAAAAATTCTTCAATGTTCCTTTTATCAATGATTTAAAATTGAGAGCAAACCATGGAACCTTGGGTAATAGCAATATCGGGTTCTGGGATTACCAGGCTGTGATCAATACCGCACCAAGAGCCGTATTCGGCGTACCCGAAACGCGGTTCATTGGTATGACGCAATCGCAACTGACAAACATCGACCTGGTTTGGGAAAGAAAAACCATGACCAATATCGGTATCGACGCGGCTATGCTGAAAAACAGGTTAAATGTCAGTATCGAATACTTCCGTGCAAAAAGTAAAGACCTGCTTGTATACTTACCCATCCTGATGTCTTCAGGAAACGAAGGTGGGAACCCGGCTGTAAATGCAGGTAGCCTTGCCAACAAGGGAATTGAAATCGAAGCAGGCTGGCGCGACAGGATTGGAAACGATTTTTCTTACAATGTCTCACTGAATGTATCAAGAGTTAGAAATGAGGTGCTGGACCTCGGCTATGGGAAAACGGTGTATTATGAGTTCCTGTCAAAAGCAGCAATAGGTCAGCCACTGGGTATGTTCTATCTCTACAAAATGCTGGGCATCTTCCAGACAGATGCAGAAATACAGGCTTATAAGAATAAGGACGGCAAGATCATTCAACCCAATGCCAAGCCGGGCGATATCAAATACGATGACTTCAATGGCGATGGCATCATTTCTTCCGACGACAGGCAGATCGTAGGTAACCCCTGGCCAAAGTTTGAAGCGGGTCTCAACATGAGCGCAACCTATAAAGCATTCGATCTTGCTATCAATGGCTATGGCAGGTTTAAATATGATGTGTGGAATGGTTCGGCAGCAGCAGCTGCAGATTTTGCCAACAACCAGAATAATTTCAACGGCATCGTTCCCTGGACAACGCAGAATCCTGTAAAAGATCGTCCGCGTATTGTATTTGGAGATACCCGTAACAGCCGTGGTGACCAGGACAGGTGGCTCGAAGACGGTACCTTCTTCCGCATTAGTCAGATCGCTCTGGGCTATACGGTTCCTGAAAGGCTCACCAAAAAAATCGGTATCGAGCGTTTGCGTGCCGGGGCTACACTTACTAACCTGATCACGTTCACAAAGTATTCTGGCCTCGATCCTGAATTCAGGGACGCTGGAATATTTACCATGGGTGCGGATAACGCTTCTTTCCCTAATCCACGGTCAGTGCTTTTCTCCTTATCATTCACCTTCTAAATCAATCAGCGATGAAAAAATATATTTTTCTTGTAGGAGCAGCCATAGCGATGTCCTTCGTATCGTGTAAAAAATCGCTCCTTGATATCAATAATGAAAACACCATCTCCACGGGTAATTTCTGGAAAACAGAAAAGGACGCAGAAAGTGGTGTCATTGCAGTATACAATATGTTCTACAGGCAGGGAACATGGACGCGGAACATCTATACCCAGATGCAGGGTATGGCCGATGATGGTGTAAGTCTTGCAGGCTGGACCGAACTGAGTGAATACGCCAAGTTCATTTTTACCAACTACAACTTTGGTGAAGTAAATACCAAGATGTGGAAAGAACACTATGTGGCCATCTTTCGGGCAAACCAGGTGCTTGACAATATCGACAATGTCAACTTTGCCGATCAAAACCATAAGCAGGATCTCGTAGGACAGGTAAAATTCTTACGCTCTTTTTACTACTTCTACATTACCTCTCTTTGGGATAATATTCCTCTTGTACTGAAATCCTCATCTGCATCCGACAGGCCCGAACAAAAAACACCTGAGCAGGTATTTACCCAGCTGGAAACCGACCTCGAAGATGCCGTTACAAAACTGCCGGCTACACGTCCCGCTGCAGAAACCGGGCGTCCTACTAAAGGTGCTGCCTATGCGCTTCTGGCAAAGATCTACATGCAGCATCATAAATACCCGGAAGCCATCAAATGCCTGCAATGGCTCATAGATGGTGAAGGCAAAAACTACTATGACCTTGTCGCTAACTACGGTGATAATTTCAGCAACACAAAAGAAAACAACAAGGAGTCTTTATTCGAGATCCAGTTTTCACTGATGAACCGTGTAGGCTTCGACCAGACCGATAATTACAGGGATCCCAATGCGCAACTGGGCACCCAGATCGAAATGAACCAGGCGCCTGCAGGTATAGGCTGGAATAATGTCGAAGCCCGCCGTTGGCTGGTAGACTACTACAAACGTGAAAAAACCATCGATGACAAATACGATATCCGCTTATTTTATACGGTATGGTACAACGATGCCGGTAAGGATTTTCCTGAAAGAAGCGATACCATGATCTATGGTGCAAAATGGCGCAGCGATTGGGGCAACAGGGTATTTATCAAAAAATACAGTACTTCCGCTTCTCCGCTCTATTACTGGAACGACAATAACTTCCGTTCTCTTCGCTATGCGGATATGCTCCTGTTGTATGCAGAGGCACTTAATGAAGTAAACGGTCCCACACCAAAAGCAATTGAATGTGTCAACCGTGTGCGTCAGCGTGTAAATCTGCCACTAATTCAAAACAGCACTTATTATAACGGCACCCAGATCACCACCAACAAAGATGCTTTCAGGGAACATCTCAAAATTGAGAGAGGTCTCGAATTGAGCCTGGAATGTGTCCGCTGGATAGATTTGAAGAGATGGGGACTGAATGATCAAACAACTATTAACGAATTAAAGAGCCGTGATGCCGACTTCAACAACTTTATCATTGGTAAATCGGTTCGCATGCCTATTCCTCAATCAGAGGTAGACAATAATCCCAACCTGAAACAAAACCCGGGTTACTAATTGTTTTGCAGGCGCGGAAGGTTTTCTTAGCCTTCCGCACTGCCTCAATATGGAGCGGCACTCCAGGAAAGAATCAGGAAAGAAAAAAGGAGTTTACACATGACAGGTTATAAAACAGCTGGCTGTATTCTGCTCCTGGCATTGTATCATCCGCTGTTAGCGCAGTCAGGAGAGGAGTTCCGGGTGTACAAACTGTGGACGGGAGATGCCATTCCCAAAATTTCCGCTATTCCGCAATTAAAGCACGTCAAATTCAGGACGATCAAAAAATTTCAGCCGGACAAAGATGGATATCGCTTTTTGCATGGTGTTGCCATTACGCTGTATCATCATACCTTGGTTACCACTTTCGGCCATAACCGGGGAGGGGAGAATACCGGCAGCGAAGAGGCCAATAGCCGCTTTAGTAAAAACGGGAAAAACTGGTGCACCCTGGTTTCGGTAGGAGGTGCTGGCAAAGTTGACAGCTTTGCGGTAAGTCACGGGGTGCTACTCAATTACCGCGATACATTGTGGTCCTTCAATGCCTCCTTTCATGGCATCATGCAGGATTTACATACAAAAGCATATACCTGGAATGAAAAGAAACAGGAATGGGAATATAAAACGATAGTAGCAAGGGAAGGCTTCTGGCCTTTGCAGGAACCTGTTCAGATGGACAATGGTGAATGGATCATGGCCGGGGCGAGTGTAACCAACGGGGCCATACCTGCAGTTGCCATCTGTAACCAAAACGATTTTTTACATTGGAGGGTAATCAAAGTACCGTTGTCCGTAACCGTTTGGGGCGAGAGTACTGTGCTAGTCAATGGTCCCAATGTTTTGCTCATCTCCCGCTCCGGAACGGCTACGCCAAAACAGCCTGGATACGGCTATCCGCTTGCCTGGGTTTCATTAAGTAAGGATTATGGCCATACCTGGTCCCAATTACAACCGGCCAACCTGCCAATGGCGGATTCAAAGCCCTACACAGGTGTGCTGTCTACCGGCCAGCGATATTTAATTGCATCGATAAGCGCCGACGGTGGATCGCGTCGCTCTCCACTAACCATTGCAGTTAGTAAACCGGGCGAGCAAACCTTCAGCAAGCTCTATGTGATTCGTCACGCAGTGCACCACAACAAAAAAACAGAATCAAACCCGGCAGCCAGCCTGGCTTATCCCTATGCAATGGAATATAAGAAGTATTTGTATGTCGTTTACTCAAACTCCGGCGGTCGGTCCGGAAAGGATCGTTCCTATTGGAATAATAATTCAGCAGAGTTGGCAATTATTCCTGTACGGGAGCTGTCAGTTAAATAACAAACCGAAACTATGGAAGCAGGTGAATGCTGCTCCGGAATAGTCTTAAAATAGCTAAAAATGAAAAAAATATTTACGGGCCCCTTTCTGATATTTCTGGTCATGAATGCTTTTACCGGCAATGCACAAACGAAACAGGTTCGGCCGGAGGTCAATTATGAACTCGGTGGTGGCGCAGGTCATTACGATTATGCACCCAGTGTCATCCAGGATGAATATGGAATTCGGTATGCATTTCTTTGCGAGAATAAGGACCCTTTCAAAATTGTAGATTACGTATACCTCTATAAAGGCATACCTACAAAAAATGGATACAAATGGCAGCCCGGAACCATGATTGTAGAACCTTCCACCTTTCCCTGGGATAATAACCATATTTGCGATCCTGATGTCAGGAAATTTAAAACAGTTTACAATGGCGAGACCTACGATTGGATCATGACCTACCTGGGAACGGATCAGTGGGACAATAAACACAACCAGATTGGACTGGCCATTTCCAAAAACATCGAGGGTCCCTATATCAAGTTCGATAAGAACCCTTTTGTAAAGTCAACGGACAAGACCACCTGGGGCGTGGGTCAAAGTACAACAGTAGTACTTAACGATTCTACTATCCGCTTATTCTATTCCAACTCCAATGGCGGCTTTACTTACCAGGATATCGTGATGAATAACCTGAATCATATCCGCTATGGCGAAGAGAAAAAAATACCGGGCATGGGCGGCAATAATTATCCCGCATTTTCTGAGAAGAATGTGTATATGGTTTCTGAGCGCCGCGTCGATATGGACAAACAAATCCCCACCTGGGTAGGTAATGTTTGTGAGCTAACTTATATACCCCGCCAGCAGGACCTAAGTACAGAGGCTAGCCGTTGGATTAAGATCGGTGCGGTTACACCAAAAGAGTCGGGCTTCCCTCGCAACCATAACCCCGGTATACTCACTGATCCCAGGGGTTATATGTTGAACGATGATGAACTCATTATGTATTTCACTACAGCAGTTACGGGTGCGGACTGGCTTTGGTCATATGACCTCTATTCTGCCCGTTTCGATTTAAAACAATTTTTTAGGAAGTAACCATGGCAGTGGCCGGACTATCAGGCTTATTGGTTTCTTATTAAAAGCAACAATGTACAATGAAGCAGATGATTGGTATAGCACTAATGATTTCGATACTCTTTTCAACCGGCTGCAAAAAAGAAAATGGCGGTAGCCCGGTCATTCCGCCTCCGCCAACCGGGGAAACTTTTTCGGTGAAAAATAAAAAAGAAGTGTTTGGTTTTTATGGCGAATCGCGGTACAGCTATTGTCCCACGCTGGTAAAGGAAAGTAGCGGTGATGTGCAAATGTTTTTCTGCGGTACGCAAAACATGATCATGGTCGATAACATTTACCATGTAAAAATGAAAAATGACGGATCACAAACACAGGCAAAGATTGTTCTCACACCGGGAACGTCCGGCACATGGGATGATCATCATACCTGCGACCCCTCTGTGATAAAGGGTGATTTTACCATGGCCGGCATTCACTATCAATATGCACTTTTTTATCTCACAAATGCATACGGTGTTTATTATAACGAGATCGGGGTGGCATTCAGCAACGATCTCGAAGCCGGCACCTGGATTAAATACCCCCATCCCCTTGTAAGGAAGACCTGGGAATATGCAGGTGACCAGGCAATCGGGGCTCAAAAAGCCTGGGGCGTAGGTCAGCCATCCGCACTTTCTATGGACAAGAAGGGTAGGGTATTACTTACTTATACTATTGGAGATGTTAATGGAACAAGAATCGTATGGACAGAAACTGACCTTTCTAATATGGACACATATGCGCAGTCAATACCTAATACCATGGTACGTGAGGGACTGTCGAATCTTACTTACACCGCTGCTGATGTAATCAATAACGCCGATTTTGCCATTGACCGCACCAACGGCAGGATCGTGATCGTGCGCCCCGTGCACCCCAATCTTGACCAGACCTATCCCACCCATATAGAAAGTGCTGTTGAAATAGCTTCCATGCCTTTGTCAGACTTTATGGCTTCAAAAGGCAAATGGCAGCAGATGACACGTATTACGCCTTCCGTATCGGGCTATCCAAGAAATCACAATGCAGCTATTGAGAGGGATGCCTATGGCGAAATTCCAAACTGGAAAGCTCCGGTAATTTATTATACAGTAAGCAAGGCAGAACCCGATGTGCAACCGTCCGGAACCGGCTTTGCCGAATGGACTTATCATATCTGGAAAGCAGATATCGTAAGCAGCGATTAGAACAGGCAAGTGCTGGAGACAACCAAAAAGAATGATGAGATGTTCGAAGACTTACAACAATGCAAACAATCTGCGGCTGCCGAAGCGGTAGCCCGGATAGATAATGGAATGACCGTTGGCCTGGGCACAGGTTCTACGTCCGTCTGGGCAATTGAATCACTCGCAAAAAGAATAAGGGAAGGCCTTTGTATAAAAGCCGTAGCCAGTTCTTTTCGCTCAGAAGACCAGGCAAAAAAACTGGGAATACAAGTCACCCCTTTCTCAGAAGTAAACGCTATAGATGTTTATATTGATGGTGCAGATGAAATAGATAACAATCTTAACCTGGTCAAAGGTGGCGGCGGTGCATTACTGAGGGAAAAAATCCTCGCCTTCCATGCCAAAGAGTTTATTGTCATAGCTGACAGTTCAAAAAGGGTAGAAAACCTGGGCAGGTTTCCCTTGCCTGTGGAAGTGGTTCCTTTCGGGCTGGAGCTAACAATAAAGCAACTTCAAAAACTCGGATGCACAATTTCATTAAGAGTCGACAATGGTAAAGCATATACCACCGATAACAGAAACTTGATCGTCGATTGTGATTTTAAAAAGATAGAAAACGTGCAGCAGTTGCACGATGCAATCAACAGCATACCCGGTGTTGTCGAAAATGGTTTATTCCTTAAAACGATGGTAACTAAGGTAATTATTGGTTATAACAAGGGTTCTGTCGAAGTAAATCGTTCCCGTTCATATCAACACGCTTAATGAAAATGATGGTAATAGACTGCTTGTTCAGCAGTAAGAATTTTAAACGCTTTCGAAAATGAAAAAAAAGGGTAGCAAGATATTAGGTCAAAAGCCGGCAACTGTAGTCCGCATTTTTTTGACATCGCTGGTAATGCTTACTTCCATCATCGCTGCTGCGCAGCCTAAAAAACTTGCCGCTACTACCGTAAAAAAGATCCCGATTATCGACATCACCGATCTATACCATCCATACCAGGACCCAGGCGACAACTTCGATTTAATAATGGCTTATGCCTTACCCGAATTTGACTTAAGGGCAATTATCCTCGATATCACAGATGCGTTCCGAAAACCTGTGGCAGATCATCCCACGTTATGGAAAGATCCGAGAGGACCAAGGGAGGCTGGTTTTATTCCCGTACTCCAGCTAAACTATATTTTCAACAGGAACATACCCTTTGCAGTCGGCCCCATGGATTTAATGAAATCCGAAACAGATGCCATGAGGGATTTGCCTGGCTTCCAGGAGGCAGGTGTTGAACTTTTTTTAAACACCTTGCAGGCCAGCACGGAGAAAATCGATGTCTTATCTTTTGGTTCAGCAAGACTATTAGCAGTTGCCTATAACCGTGATCCGGAGTTATTGAAAAGGAAAATAAATAGAATTCATCTTTCGGCAGGCACGGCTTCACCCGATTTTTCCCTGGGAACGGACGCGGGAGCTAATGCTATACCAGGAGGGGAATGGAACGTAGCACTCGATACCTATGCATTCCGGCGGGTATTGAAATCCGGTCTCCCTATTGTTATTTATCCCTGTGCCTCAAAAGATGGTGGTTTTGTGCCTGGTAATTACACTACCTATTGGAAAATGCCTGGCCTAAACTGGATAAAAAAAATGAACCCTCAACTGAGAAGATACCTCGACTTCAGCTTCTCAAAAGCACAGCGAACTGATTTTCTGAGGGCGATGGATATCGATGAGGCTACGGCAGCCGATACTTCATTTTACCCTTCACCACATCATGTATGGGAAACGGCAATATGGATGAACTGTGCCAACAGGGTGCTGGTTAAATCTGCCGATGGAACCTGTAAACTGATTCCCAAATTTTCTGTCGATAAATCCGCAAAAATTATAAAAGAAAGTCTCGTTCCTTGTACAGTAACTGTGCGTGATGACGGGAGGTTTAGTTTCATGGCTACCAGCAAGCCTACCAACTTTAAAATTTATTACAGGGAAAATGTTGAGCAGAATGAAGCAGGTTATAGAACTGCATTACCGGAGTTGTATCTGTCCTTCTTAACAAAAAATAATTCAGATAAATGAACTACTAACGCCAGCATTAACAAGACAATTGCGGAAGACATAAAATTTAGTTGTGTGATGTGTTTCTCATAAAGCAAAGCAAGCAGTCAGGCCATGTGTTTCCACACAGGGC
This sequence comes from Flavisolibacter sp., assembly GCA_035554655.1. Lineage (GTDB taxonomy): Bacteria > Bacteroidota > Bacteroidia > Chitinophagales > Chitinophagaceae > Flavisolibacter. The sequence continues at coordinate 221,861 of DATMIF010000038.1, read as the reverse complement.
CTTTATTTCAATTTGCAAACTGACAAAGTTTTTAGGCTTATGATTGGCACTTAATAGCTGTTCTATTAATAAAGCGCTGCCATCAGTTTTACTCGTTTAATGAATAAAAAAATAGCAATGTTCAAACGCTTAATATTTAGACTACTTTCAGTTGCGTTCAAGCTGTTAGTGTCAATACCGGTTGTTGCTCAGCTTCCAGTTGGCAAATCAGGTGATCCCGGGATGGAAATACCTCGCATTAATCTCAATCCTTTGCCCTTGTACGGATATGACAGGCTTGATTATGGAATGACTATAAGCATTGAAAGAACCAAAGGCGGAAGAATCTGGTCGTGCTGGGTAGCCGGTGGCGATAATGAGGACGCATTCTTTGTGCTCAACACCAGCGATGACAACGGGAAAACCTGGAGCAATCCCAGGATAGTAATTGATCCCCATGACACTTCTCTTCCGTTCAAACGCCGCACAATAGTAGGTGCTTTATGGCTTGATCCTGGCGGGAAGTTGTGGTTGTTTTTCGACCAGGCCATGACTTATTTCGATGGTCGTGCCGGTAACTGGTATACTACCTGCTCAAATCCTGATGATCAAAATCCGGTTTGGTCACAGCCACGATATGTCGGTTATGGCTGTACGCTCAATAAGCCCATTGTTCTATCCAACGGTCATTGGCTATTGCCTGTTTCGCTTTGGGACAGAGGTAAAATAAGAGAACCTTATTTCGCCAATGCCTATCACGAACTGGACTCGCTTCGAAAAGCAAATTTGTTTATTTCAAAAGACAAAGGAAAAACATGGAATCACCTGGGGGGTGTGGCCTTTCCGAATCCTCAGTTCGATGAGCATCACATCATCGAACGCAGGGATAGCTCTCTATGGATGACGGCCCGCACTGCTAATGGCATTTTTCAAAGCAGTTCTTACGATGGTGGAATAACGTGGAGTACTCCTGAAAAATATTTGCCTCATATCGGTTCCCGCCACTTCATCCGACGTCTTTCTTCCGGCCATCTTTTATTGGTAAAGCATGGCGAATTGAATGAGACCACAAAATTTCGTTCCAAACTGATGGCCTTTGTTTCCGATGACGACGGGAAAACCTGGAAGGGTGGCCTCATGCTTGATGAACGAAGAGGAATTTCCTATCCCGACGGATTCCAGGCACCAGATGGAACTATATTTATCTCGTATGATCGAAACCGTGAAACAGACGGGGAGATCCTGATGGTCCACTTCACTGAGAAAGACGTTTTAAATGGGCACCAAAAAGGGAAGTCTTCGCCCGAACATAGATTGATAAGCCGTCCCCTTGGTCGCGACAAATTACCTGCACCTTGTACTTTAGCTAAATGAGTAGTGAGGTAAAGGCGGGTCAATGCAGCCATTCTTTGCTCGGTCAAAGCAATGTCAGGGAATTTATTTTTTAGGTTGATAAAAAATCCGGGATAGATGGTTTCAAAAAGGGATTTGAATTTTGTCTATTCTTCTTCGGTTTATATTGTCTGGTTGCTTAACTCCGAGATAATGGCTTGTTGTTCTGTAGTGAGTTCCCTGCCTTTTACCTGCTGCTCCAGCTTTTCAATGAGGTTGGTTTTTCGATGATATGCTCCGGTAAACAATTTTAGTTGATCTTTTGCTGCGGTCACTTCCTGAGCCATTCTTGGGTTTTCCTGTTCTGCTTTTTCGGGTGCACAGGCCTAGCCCGAGTTCGAACTTTTTGACCTTGGACTTGAAAACTTTTATTGATTTTTAAGGAGTGGTACAATCGGATCTTTTAAATTTTTCAAAATTTATAAACGTAGAAAAACTGAAAGCTTCGATCTATCGAAGTGCCTAAATCAGCGGGGCTGATGTTTTATGAAAAAATAACCTGGGTTCCCTACAGTCTTTTAGCTTCAGTAGTTTTAAGAAAGCATCTTGCAGCAAGACCTCAAAAACCATTGGACATTAGTTCATACCGAAGTGTGGTTCTGTCATCCATTTATGTTTTCAATTGGGACATTTATTTGAACCCGTATAGAAGAGTAAGCATTTAGGATGACAGGTAAGCTGCTTTTGTTTAAAATAAACAGCAATGAAAAAGAGCGCACAATCAAAAAAGAAAAAGGTAACATCTGGACTTCCACTAGTTCATCCCAATGCAGCAGGTATTGACATTGGTGACAACTTCCATGTTGTAGCAGTTCCTGAGAGAAGAGATAAAGAAGGAGTAAAAACATTTGGATCTATAAGTTGTGATCTTATTAGCATCTTAAACTGGCTGAAGAAGTGCAAAATTGATAGTGTTGCAATGGAAAGCACTGGCGTTTACTGAAGCCGCTTTTTGGCGTGTTGATCAAAGAAGGATTTGACGTCTACTTAGTCAATGCTCACCATGTGCGTAGCATCAATGGGAGAAAAAATGATGAAGCCGATGCGCAGTGGATACAAAAACTGCATAGCTGTGGTTTACTTAAAAGCTCCTACCTGCCCGATGATGAAGGAGAAGCACTCAGGTCTCTTGTTCGGTATAGAAAGACCCTGACCCAGGATTGCAACCGCTTTGTACTTCGTATGCAAAAAGCAATGGAGTTAATGAACATTAAGCTGCATACGGTCATCAATGACATTACTGGCGAGAGTGGTCTGACTGTTATAAATGCAATAATCAGTGGAGAACGTAATGCCGAAAACTTAGAAAAGTTTGTAGGAAAGTATGTTAAGGTAGATAGATAAACCATTTTAAAATCTCTCCAAGGCACTTGGAGAAGTGAACAACTCTTCTTACTTCAAGAAAGTTATCACCGTTTCTGTTATTACAAAGAGCGCATTGCAGTATGTGACCAGGAGGTTGAAGAGCAATTGAAGACTTTTCAGCAAAGCAGTCATAAGAGTAGTGAAAGCAAACGCTCTAACAAACATGCAAATAAAAACAGGCCGCGATTCGATACTTACTCTTACTTAAAGGCAATATAGGGCGTAGATGTTACAGCCATTTATGGCATTGGTGATATCGCAGCGTCGGATATCCTGTCAGAAACAGGAACTGATATAAGCAAGTGGGAGACTTCAAAACATTTTGTTTCCTGGCTCAACTTATGTCCCAACAATAAAATATCTGGGGGGGAAAGTGATCAGCAGCATGATGCTAAAGAAAATGCCAAACATTGCTTCACAGGCGTTCAGACACGCTGCTAATGCCGTGCAGAAAAGTGACAACTGGCTCGGCGATTACTTTAGAAGAATGAAAGCAAAAGGTGGTAACAAATATGCCATTGTTGCTACAGCAAATAAAATCGCAACCATCTACTACAAATGGTACGCTGCAAGCAAGAGTTTAATACAGTTGATCTTAAAGATTACCAGCAACAATACAAACGTGCAAAAATTGCTTACCTAGAAAGAAAATTATCGCAGTTACAACGAGAAGTCCTTAGGTTATATAGAAGATTCTTGTCATTAAGTGCCAAAAAAGTGACAACAACATCTGGCCCGGCAAAGATTAGCGGACTGGCTACTTTTCATAAAATGCATCAAGGACTTAGATGACTTCGGTTACATTCGATATATACCTTCCCGAAACCCGGCCATCAGTAGTTTGGATAACCTGATGAGCCTGTAATTTTTTAAACTCTTTTCAATTTATCAACATATTGTTATTCAGTTTGTAATAACCGTATCTGCATGAATTTTTAATAAAAAATCATTCATTTTATAAAATTTGTTTTATTTTCGCATTGAAATGAAACAAGTGGAGACTCTAAAGAAGCAATTGAAACCAGGGGGGGTATACAGACGTGCTGATCTGCGGAGATGGTCTAATTCAGTTGATCGCCACCTTCAGGAACTGGTAAATAACGGAACATTGGAAAAGTTATCCGGCGGTCTTTATTATGTACCAAAGCAAACTGTATTTGGTAAAGCTCCTGCAGATGAAAATGAGCTGGTGCGTACCTTCTTAAAAGATAATCGTTTTTTGATAACATCACCAAATGAATACAATGCATTAGGCGTAGGAACTACACAGTTATACAATACCCGCCGTGTTTATAATCGTAAGCGGCACGGTGAATTCAGATTGGGTAATCGGAAATTTGATTTTGTGGTGAAGCACTATGTACCTTCTTCCATGACGAAGGAATTTCTATTGGTGGATTTAGTAAACAATCTTAAACACCTTGCAGAAGACCAGCCTGCTTTATTAGAAAACGTAAAGACTAAGGCAAATGAAATGAATAAAAGAAGGTTGAAGCAACTTGTAGCAAATTTTGGAACAGTGGGAACAAAAAAATTATTTGCTGAAATACTGGACTAACAAATGGCAGCTATTTATTTGCACGAGCATAAAGATTTTCCTGATCTTCTTCGCATCCTCGAGGATGAAGAAGGAATTCTTGCGGGCCTTATCGAAAAAGATTACTGGATCATGCACTGCCTGTATGGGCTAAAGAAAATGGGATACGACTTTCAGCTAAAAGGGGGAACATCTCTGTCAAAAGGATTTCATCTGATCAACCGGTTTTCTGAAGACATCGATTTGCATATTAATCCACCAGAAGAACTTGGGATTAACGAAAACCCTAAAAACAGTAATGAAAAGAACATCCAAAAGAAAAAAGAATATTACGACACACTAGCAGGTGAAATAGAAATCGATGGGATTGTAAGTGTTACTCGCGATAACGCTTTCGATGACACAAAGAAGTATAACAGCGGAGGAATTCGTCTGCACTACAATAGGTATATGGAGCGAGCGGAAGGAGTAAAAGAGGGTATTTTACTTGAAGCAGGCTATGATACTGTAGCTCCAAATTATCCTGTCACAATAACCTCCTGGGCGTATGAAAGAGGCAAAAATGCAGGCATTGATCTTATTGATAATCGTGCAATAGATATTCGTTGCTATGATCACAGGTACACTTTTGTTGAAAAGCTACAAACCATTGCAGCAAAGTTTCGTAAGGAAATGAAAACAGGAGAAGTAGCAACGAACTATATGCGCCAGTATTATGACGTGTATTCGCTATTAAACGACGAACGTGTGCAGAAGTTTATTGGCACACCAGAATATTTGGATCATAAGAAAACACGTTTCTCCACAGAAGACTTTGAACTTCCGATCTATCAGAACGAGGCATTTCTGTTAAGCGATCCTGAACTCCGTGAAAAATTCAGGAATCGTTATGAACAGTCGAAGGGCTTATATTATAAAGGTCAACCCGCATTTGAGGATCTACTAAGCGGGATCACAGAGTATGTTGAAAGGTTGTAATTGCAATGTTGTTAGTAAAGCAATATTCCATTTGTAACATGGCATTTACAGAAATGATAGGTAAGGAATTTCTAACTAGTATCTACATTGAAAATAAGACCGCTTGTTTTGGCGGTCTTAATAATTATATTTAAGTCCCCGGCTGTAAAATCACTATCAATTAAACTGCGGTTAGCTGACCAATAGAATCTCCACTGTTTTTATTTCTACTCACGATTTTTTTTCTTAACAGCTTCATATCGTCGCTGATCTTTTTGTCAAGGACCTTAGCATAATGCTGTGTTGTTTTCAAATTGGTATGTCCCAGCATTTTACTCACTGACTCAATTGGTACACCATTACCTAAGGTGACAGTAGTTGCAAAAGTGTGACGTGCCGTATGGGTCGTGAGTTTTTTATTGATACCACAGACATCAGCGATCTCCTTTAAATAACTATTATACTTCTGGTTACTGAGAACAGGCAATGCTTTTCCTGCATTGACACAAACCGGATGGTGTTCGTATTTATCAAGTATTTCCAATGCTGCAGGAAGAAGAGGTATCCTTGTTGAGGTTTCAGTTTTTTGACGTTTAGTAAATATCCACTGATCTCCATCTATCCCAATTCCGATCTCACATCTCTTCAATTTTTTTACATCTGCAAATGCAAGACCGGTATAACAACAAAAAAGAAAAATGGAACGAACTTGATCAAGCCTGTCTGATGCAAATTTTTTTTCGGTGATTAGTTTGATTTCATGTTCTGTAAGAAATTCAGGTATCACTTCCTTTTTTGTCATTTTAAAACCAACAAACGGGTCTTTATCCAGCCATCCGTTTCTTATACATCGGTTCACAATCTTTCTAAAATTAGCCAGATATTTCATTGTTGTATTGTGATTGCATTTACGAACTGTTTTAAGCCAGAATTCATATTGCGAGATAAATTCAAAATTGAGCTTCTTAATATCAATGTCAGTAACATCATACTTGCATTTTAAAAAATTTTCTGTGTGTTCATATGAAGTTTTATAGCGCTCAAGCGTTGCAGGAGAGAAATCTGTATCAACCAGTGCTTCTACTTCATAATTGTGTTGCTGAAATATTTGAAGAAGCATCCTGGCATTCTTATCTCTTCCTTTTAATAAATTCTTCAATGTCTCGGATGTAATCAATTCATTTTTTTCAATGAGTTGTCTTCTTGCTTCATAGACCTTTGTCTGCAGTGTATCAAGAAATGCATTTAATGATTTGATATCTTCCTTTGTTCCATTACATCTTTCTGAAGTGCTGTTCCATTTTGATGGATCACAACTTCTTCCAGTCGAAATTTCTTTCGCAATACCATCAACAGTGATACGTAAATAAATAGGCATTGCACCACTTTCATATTTCTTTGGCTTTTTCAGGTAGAAAAGCAAACTGAAACTTTTTTCCAGCATAATCACTCACGATTTTAGGGTTTACAAATGTCGGTTTGCAGCGACTTGAAGGCAATATGTTCAGTGAGTGAACCTGTTCTATTTCAATGTTTTAGATGAATTCCAGTGAGTCAATTTTTTGTTAATGATGCGACTCACGAATTACTCACTGGAATTTGCATTGAATTGGGTGAATTTGGTGAAGTCGTAAAAATAAAAAAGCCCGAAAATCAACGATTTGCGAGCCATGCACTTCTTTAAATATTGTTCCCAGCGGAGAGAGAGGGATTCGAACCCCCGGTGGTATTACCCACAACGGTTTTCAAGACCGCCGCATTAAACCGCTCTGCCATCTCTCCGGCGCAAATATAGATTCGCAGTTTATTCCAACAAAATTCATTTTACGTTTTCGCAAATTATTTGTGAGTTAATTTTAAAAATCACTTCAACAAATTGAAATGGAATATCAACAATTAGGAAAAGCGGATTTAAAAATTAGTAGGATTGGTTTTGGATGCATGTCATTAAAATCAAATGATCCTGAAAGTGAAAAAGTACTTCAGCAGGCAATGGAATCCGGCATAAATTATTTTGACACTGCCGATTTATACGATAAAGGTGCCAATGAAGAAATGTTGGGAAGAGTATTTAAACAAAATCGCGACAAAATCATTCTTGCTACTAAAGCAGGCAATCAATGGAGGCCCGATGGCAGTGGTTGGGATTGGAATCCTCGCAAGGAATACATTCTTCAATGCGCAGAGCAAAGTTTGAAACGACTGCAAACGGATTACATTGATCTTTTTCAATTGCATGGCGGAACTATGAACGATCCGTTAGATGAAACCATGGAAGCATTTGAACAATTGGTGAAAGAAGGCAAAATCCGCTATTATGGAATTTCTTCAATAAGGCCCAATGTTATTAAGTACTGGTCGGCTCATTCAAACATCGTTAGTGTAATGACTCAATATAGTTTGCTGGATAGGAGACCGGAGGAAGAGACGTTAGACCTGCTGAAACAAAAAAATATCGGTGTCGTAGTAAGAGGTAGTGTTGGGCAAGGCTTGCTTGTCGATAAACCATCCAGACCCCACCTCGATTATTCAGAAGAAGAAGTACATAAAAGGGCAAAAGCAATTAAGGAACTATCTTACAAAAATCGAACAGCTGCACAAACTGCAATTCAATATGTTTTGAATCATCCTGCTGTAACATCTGCAATTGTTGGTATGAGAACCATGGAGCAATTGGAAGAAGCAGTTCATACTTTGAATGCATTTCCATTGAAAGAAGAAGAATTAATGCACTTAAAGAAGGCGCTGTCTGCAAATTATTATAAGGAGCATCGCTAGCTTAACATAACAAGTTGTTAAAGGGAAATTTTTTACTAATTAGGGCATAGTAAATGCGCTAGCAGGACACCCAATATTTTCCTATGCGGTTAATAAAAATCACCATCCTTACAGCCACCGTTTTATTTTATGCAAGCTGTACAAAAAAAGATGTTCAGTCTGGTCAGGCAAGCAACAATAATAGCTGTTTCAGTTCAAGTAGCGTTGATAATGGTAAAATTATTCAGGGCCAGTACATTGTAAGCTTGAAAAGCGTTGATGCATCCGGAATCACCAATGACGACATCAAGCAAACCGCTCGTGAACTTATTTTAGGAGGGAAGCTCAGCGCCTCTGCAATTAAAGCATCTTTCACAGGAAGAGTTGGAGGTTTTGTTGCTACACTAAATAGTAGCCAGGCCGAAGAAATAAAAAACGATCCATCTGTAAAAACAGTGGAGCCCGATCGAATCGTTGCTTTAAGCACCTGCTTCACAGTTGTTGCCCCTACACTCATTACATGGAACGTAAAGAAAGTTGGATATGGAGACGGAAGGGGGAAAACTGCATGGATAGTGGATAGCGGCATTGATACGGATCACCCGGATTTGAATGTTGACAAAACAAGAAGCAAATCTTTTATTCCAAACGTCACTTCTTTCGATGATGAAAACGGGCATGGTACTCACGTCGCAGGAATCATCGGCGCAAAAAATAATGATATTGGTGTTTTAGGAATTGCGGCAGACGCAACTCTTGTTTCATGTCGTGTACTGGATAAAGATGGAAATGGAACCTTATCATCTATCATCCAGGCACTTTCTTACATCGGCGCTAATGCAAAAGCCGGAGATGTTATCAATATGAGTGTTGGCGAAGATGAAGTTTCTGATGTTTTAGATCAGCAGGTGCAGGCAATAGCTGCAAAAGGAATTTATGTTGCCATTGCCGCAGGTAACGATTCAAAAGCTGCCAACCTGTTTTCACCGGGAAGAGCAAACGGAAACAATATTTACACTGTATCTGCTGTAGATAGCCTCGACAATTTTGCAAGCTTTTCAAATTATGGTAATGATGTTGTGGATTTCGCAGCTCCCGGTAGTCGTATTCTTTCAACTTATAAAGGTGGCTTGTATGCAAAGATGAGTGGGACATCAATGGCTACGCCACATGTTGCAGGTCTGCTCTTGCTGGACGGAAGAAATATCAGTTATTCTGGAACGGCTATTAATGACCCGGACGGAACTCCTGATAAGATCGCACACAAATAATCAATCCCTGTTACCAGAGCGGTTGTAAACCCGTGATACAAAAAAGAGGATGATCAAAACGATAATCAGGAATTTCATAATTGGGTGAAAGCTATAAATAAGTTTTGAAACGGAGATTGACTTTTGGATAAAATAACTTGTTTTTATTTTCCAGGCTTTATTACTACTATTAGTCGTGTGTTGCGTCGCACTCTTTTGCGATCTGTAATTCTTATCATCAAAGCCACAACTTGCTTTTCTTTTTCTCAACAATCTCAATTCTCTGAAATAAAAAACCATTAAGAAGTTAAGAGCGTTTAGGCCTGACTTCTTAATGGTTTAAATAGAAATTGTTACCCTAAGAACTGTGCTTACTTTGAATAACAGGGCAATTAAAACCCTTTCGGCTTAGGCAATTTGCTATCTATATAATCCGCTTGTTCTTTTATTCCTGCATCCGCTTTTTCTTTTTGAACTTGTCGCAACGCTGCATTTAATTGTTCTGTTGCCTGTGCACGGAAAGCTTCAGGAAGATCAGTCTCCAGTTTCAAAATATCATCAACTGCTCTTTTGAAAAGTTCGTTTGAAGATGTATTAGCCATGAAATCAAAAACATCATTCAGTTTATTGAATTTTGGTTGACCAAGTGGCATCGCTTCAAAATCACTCAACAATTTTTCTCCGCTAATTGGGTTAGCTAGTTTTTTAATTATATTATCTAGTTTGCCTTTGGCTGGCTTTGCTGATAAATGTTTTGCTTCAGAAGATGCGCCTGCAGAATCAATCTTGGACAAAGCTTCCAATGCATTTCCTGAAACAGTATAAGAAGAGTCGTTGATTGCATTTTTAAAAAGCGAACTGTATTTAGCGGATTTATAGTTGCCAAGCTTAGCGATTGCTGCGGCCTTTACGGGACGTTCATTTTCTTTTTGAGCCAGATCAAACAAGATGGGTTCTGCCGCCGTTTTTGTTTGTGCATTTGTTATATCCAGGGCATTGATCGCACGGGTTCTCAATGGAGCGAACTTATCCCTTAAAGCAGCAAGCAAAATTTGCGATGCTATAGGCTCTGATTGTTTTTTTGCTGCTGCATCGATGGCTTCCCTTCTGTCAACATAATTTTTTGCATTTCTGTATTGGAACAGGTATTCATCGAGTGTTTTATTTTCTGTTTTTTCTGCCAACAATTTTTTGTCGGCATCAAAATTTATAAGGTTTGGTTTTGATAGAGAAGAGAAACTGAAAGTGTCAATTTTATTCTTAACCCAAACATTGTACGTTGTTGGTGTGTTACCATTCCATATATCAATCTTTACGGGAAGTGTAAATATTTTGTCCGTGGTTTGTTGAACAATCACTCTTGCCTGCTTTGCGTTGTTGTCATAGCTGTAATTGATATCTAACTTTGCGTGGCCACCTCCGTAATACCATTGATTCCAGAACCAATTAAGATCTTTTCCAGTCACTTCTTCAAATGCCAAACGAAGTTGTTGTGCCTCTGCAGCTTTGAATTTATTTGTGGTAAGGTAAAAGTTCAACGCTTTGAAGAATGCACTGTCGCCAACAAAGGTCCTAAGCATTTGAAGAATAGCGCCGCCTTTATTATAACTCACGGCATCAAATACATCTTCTTTATCGTTGTAGTAAAAACGGACCAGGTCTTTGTTCTCGCTGTTGCTGCGCATGTAGCTCTGTGCAGAGTTGTACCGCTCTTCGTCTCCAAAATCTTTTCCGTAATGAAACTCATTCCACAATTGTGAGCCAAGCGTTGCAAATGACTCATTCAACGTAATGTTACTCCAGCTTTCTGTTGTTACATAATCGCCGAACCATTGGTGAAACAATTCATGTGCAATTACTTCTTCCCACCGGTTGCCATCGGTCAATTCTCTCGCATCCTGTTGCGCAACATCACTGTGTAAGGTGGCTGTTGTATTTTCCATCGCACCACTTACATAATCTCTTCCTGTAATCTGCGAATATTTCACCCACGGATAATCAACCCCTGTGAGTTTTGAATACAGAGCGATCATCTCAGGCGTTTTGCCAAATATTTTCCTGGCAACGGGGGCGTATGCTTTTTCGACGTAATAGCTTACTTCTTTGTCTTTGTATTTGTCTTTAATGATGGCATAATCACCCACACCCATAAAAAATAAATAAGGAGCATGTGGGAGATCCATCTTCCAGTAATCCGTTCTTGTTTCGTCGCTATTTGTTTTCTGGCTCATTAGTTTTCCATTACTAAGCGTAACATACTTAGCTGGAACGGTCATGTAAATTTCATCGGTAGTCTTTTGATTGGGTTTATCAATAGTAGGCACCCAAACGGATGTGGCTTCTGTTTCGCCCTGTGTCCAAATTTGTGTTGGCTTGTCTTTGTCTTCACCAGTAGGGTTGATAAAATACAATCCTTTTGCATCAGTTATTGCTGCACTTCCTTTTGTTTTGAATTCGTTTGGTTTAGCCGTGTAGTCAATATAAACAGTGTATTGCTCGTTGTTCCTGTAAGTTTTGTCCAGATTAATTTTAAGGAACAATCCGTCGTAATCAAATTTTAAGGGAGCATTCTTTCCATTTTTTACTACAGCCACCTGGTGTATATCCATACCCTTTGCATCGAGTGAGAGGGAGTCAGTAGGATAGAAATGTGGCCTCAATGTAATCCACACTTTCCCGTTCATTTGCGACTTTGAGTAATCAAATTTTGCGTCGAGTTTGGTATGGACAAGGTCATTGATCTTTACTGCCGTTGCACGGTATTCTTTTGAAACGCCCGGTGGAGGGGTTTCAACTTGTGCAAAAGCTACCACAAATCCTATCACGAAAAAGTTCAGTAAAGCAATTTGTTTCATTATTTACAATTTTGTGCTCAAATTTAAAGGTTCGGCGAATGTAGCTTTAAAAAAATGATGAAAGGCTCATCGGGCAGTCAATGCAATTCACCGAGAGTAAATTGTCTTTAATCTAAATTGGAAGCGATTGCATACTTCTCACAACTATTTTTGTTCTACAATTAACCAATACCTACAACAGGCGATATAAAAATATTCTCCTGTGAAAAGCCTTCAACGTTCGACATAATACTATCCCGCTTTTTGCGGGATTTTTATTTCGACTAATTATCTGTTAAAACCCGTCTTCAACAATTATTTGCTTAAACCATTATTGTAATTCTCACTCGAAGCATTGATTGATCACTTTAAACAATAACCTATGTTGAAGAGAATTTCTACACTTTCATTTTTACTAATTGTGGCGATAGTGGTTTTAAGCAGTTGTACAAAAAAGGACGTCATCTCCAACGACAATGATATTACAGGGACGTGGGCCGTTACAGGTATCCGTTCCGACATTGCTAACGATTGGGATGGCGACGGCTATTCGGAAACGAACATCTACAATACCTATTCATCCTGCCAAAGAGATATCGTTTTAGTGTTTGATTACAACGGAAGCGGCCAAAGCAGGCAGGGTTGTAATGCATATTGGCAAAGTTTAAACTGGCAATTACTTAACAACAATCGCACATTATACATCGGCATTCCAGACGGGGATATTAACTTGAATAATTTAAGAGTGAGTGCTAATACTATCCAGGGTGACGACAACGTTTATTCAAACGGCAGAAATTACATCGTCACATATACTTTACAGAGAAGATAGGTTGGCACAGTATTTTTAATGGATTAGTTGTTAAACTTCAACATATACGGGTAATTGAAATGTGGGTAATGAGTTTGTGAAATTGGTCTCTTTTACTTCTACATTTTGCTGAAAGCCTCCTGCCATTGCGGGAGGTTTTTTTATGGTACAACAGTTGAAGTAGAATGGAAATAATTACTTCCATGATCGTCTTAACTGATCTGGAAATTGATGGTACCCCGTTTTATACAACGTATATAAGAACAGAAGTCTTGCTTTTTTGAATCTTTCGAAACAAGGAAGGCACCGATAATTTATGCTTCTTATGAAGATGCGGGATGGAGGATTAGAGGCACTGAGGATGCCTCGTTACAGCAGCAGATGCTAAACGAAATTGCTTTGGCCGACTAATTACTTTGGATAAATTTCTACAATTAAATCCTGCGTGTTCGATTTCATAGCTCTATGCATTCTTTGCGCATTAAATTCTGCAACTAGATTCCCCTTTGTGTCGACTGCAATCAAACCCATGTCGCCATTAATGTGTTTGCATTTTTCATGAATCAGGTAACGACAGGCTTCACGCAAACTCATTCCTTTGTATTCCATTAATGCTGAAATATGAAATGCAGAAACATGTTGGATATGCAACTCACCTTCGCCTGTTGTAGATACAGCGCAAGTTTCATTGTTAGCATATGTACCTGCACCAATCATGGAACTGTCTGCTATTCGTCCCTGCCTGCAAAAATCTGTTCCACCTGTTGATGTTCCTGCTGCAAGATCTCCCCTGATATCCAATGCAACAGCTCCAACGGTCCCATGTTTTTTATTTAATTGTTCAATAGCCAGTTCTTGCCCGTTGTCATTTATTTTTTTTCTTGTGCTTTCATATTTTTCAAACTGGTACTCCGTAATAAAGTAAGCATCTAGCTCCATTGGTAAATTCAATTCTTTGGCAAATTCAGCAGCGCCGATGCTGCCAATATAAATATGTTTAGACTTCTCCATGATCGATCTTGCGAGTCGAATCGGATTTCGAACATTTTTTACAATGGCGGCTGCGCCACACTTTAAATCGAAGCCATTCATGATGGAAGCACACATTTCAACTTCCGCTTTATCCGTTAATGCGGATCCTTTACCAGCATTAAAAAGAGGATTATCTTCTAAAGTTTTAATGGCCGTTTCAACGGCATCAACAGCACTCGCACCTTGCTTCAATATTTCGTAAGCTTCATTGATCGCTTCTTCTAAACCTTTTTTGTATTCTTTGGAATTTTGTTTGATATAATCGGAATCTGGTCCTGCTCCTCCGTGAATGGCAATTGCTATTTTATTCATGCAGATAATTTCTTCGAATTAAAATTTGAAATTTCATCAGTGAGTTTTCCAACAAGCTCACTGTAATTTTCAAGATCACTGACCCATATTTTTCCTTTTTTACGGATCATCATTTTTTCAGGAAGATAATTTTCGTTTCCTGCTTCCTGCGATTGTGCAAGGCGAAGCAAATACACTTCTTCCTGGTGCAAGGTTACATCGTACGTAACCGGCTGGTTGTTGTATGAAATGGAAATGAGTAGCCCCATTATAGTAGATTTAATTTTTAAACTGTTTCTGATGATCCATGCTTGCACGGGAAAAATTCCCGGGTAGTAAGATCAAAAATGTCGGAGTGGCTCATTACATGTACGCTGATGTTAGATATAGAAAGCGGCATGCCACTTTTTATAGCGGCGATATTATTACACGTTACATGGCTTCCATCAACTATAACCACACTGCTGGCGCCAATGGCTTTTATACGATTGCCTTTCTCAACAATGATTGCCGTGTCTTCATCCAAGCCAATACCAATTGCCCCGGGTTGTGTTGCAATAGCCTGCACCAGTCTTCCAAATCGTCCTCTTGCATCAAAATGTGTATCGATGATTACGTTTCGCAACAAACCGAAACCGATGTTCATTTCAACTTCGCCTTTCATGAAGGCCCTGTTTTCATTCCCGCCACAGATCATGGTATTGCTCATGGCTGCCGCACCTGCACTTGTTCCTGCAATCACAAAATGTTCATCGTAATAGCGGTCTTCAATTATTTGAATGAATTGGGTTCCGCCTAGTGCAGAACACAGCCGCAATTGATCGCCGCCTGAAAACAAGATGCAATTACATTTTTCTATGCGCTCTAGAACTTTTTTGTTTTCTGCTTCTTCACGGTTTCGCAAACGAAGGTGGCCGACTTCATCACAACCTAATCGTTTAAATGCTTTTTTATAAACTTGGGCAATTTCATCTGGGATTGATGAGGCGGTAGTAATTAATTCAATCTTTGGATTCGTTTTCTTGCCTGCTAACTCAACAATTTGTTTCAAAATGCCCTCGGAAAAAAAATCCAACCTGTTTTTTTTTACTATTGCTTCTTCGCCTTTGTCTTCAGCTCCGCCAATGGCTATTAAGTATCCTTTCGGCATAAAATAGAATTCAAAAAAGCCATGCCATGCTGCTGTGCTTGTTTGGACTTTGTTTGCTAACGTCGAAAACTTTCGTGTCCATATACATTGATCGATATGGAATGTTAAGGGTAAGAACAGGACCTTCTCCGTTAAGCAGAAAAAAAACTTAATGAGGTTGACGTTTTCCAGATGATGAGCATCTCAGATAAAGAAGCCGTAATCTCCTATCATATGGTAATAATGATGGTGAAGTGCTTGAAAAATATTCAACGATAATCATAGGATTTTCGTCAGAGCGCCAGTGAAATAGCCGTCCAATAGAGTTTTCTGGAGTAAAGGTTTGCTTGGGCGTCGTTGTGCTATCGCAATACAAAAGAGCAAGTGGACGGGGTGGCAGGCATCAACAATCTACTTAAGAAATAAATAACATTAGCTCAACTGAAAAAGACTTGAGACTGGTATAAAATTTTAGCCAGTAGTATACACACCAAAAAATGCTATATGCAGGTCAGAGAGACGAAAGTGCTGAGAGGACCAAATTTCTGGTCAATTAAAAAAACTAAGCTGATACAAATCCTTTTAGATCTTGAAGAACTAGAGTTTCAACCTACAAATAAAATTCCGGGCTTCTACGAACGGATTCAACAATTGTTGCCTTCTCTCTACGAACATGAATGTAGTGAAGGACACAAAGGAGGTTTTTTTGAAAGGATAAAAGATGGAACATGGATGGGCCATGTGATTGAACATATTGCTCTGGAGTTGCAGGGTCTGGCAGGAATGAAGAATTTGGGTTTTGGAAGAACGAGGGGCGCAGGAAAGGAAGGATGGTATCATGTTGTTTTTTCTTATGAAGAAGAACAGGCAGGTCTTTATGCAGGCAAGGCTGCGGTGCGAGTAGCAGAAGGCTTAATTAAAGGTGAAGAGTATGATGTTCAAAAAGACATCAGGGAGATTCATGAACTGTGGCACGGAGAAAAGCTAGGACCGACAACCTATTCCATTGTTGAAGAAGCTCAAAAAAGAAACATTCCTTTCTTACGTTTGGACGAAGGCTCGTTAGTTCAACTGGGCTATGGCTGTAAACAAAAACGTGTTGAAGCAGCCATAACATGCTGCACAAATAGTATTGCAGTTGACCTGGCCGGGGATAAAGACAGAACAAAAAAGTTATTGACATCGGCCAAGATACCGGTTCCTTTTGGAGAAGTGGTAAGTGATGTTGAAAACCTGAAAAGGGTTATTGAATTTATCGGTTTTCCAATTGTGTTGAAACCGCTCAATGGTAATCATGGAAAAGGTGCTACAATTAATATCACCAACTGGCCATGTGGAATGACTGCTTTTCAAAGAGCACAAAAATTTTCTGAAAAAGTTATTGTTGAAAAATTCGTCCAGGGCTATGACTTCAGGGTGCTTGTGGTGAATAATAAATTTGTTGCGGCTGCGCTTCGCAAACCGGCCTTTGTAATTGGCGATGGAAGAAGCACCATACAGGAATTAATTGATGCCGTGAATAAAGATCCACGCAGAGGTTATTGCCACGAAAAAGTTTTGACTTCAATTAAGGTGGATGATGTAACAATAGAGTTGCTGGCTAAAGAAAACTGTACACTTGAAACCATACTTCCTTTAGGACAGGAAATTTTTCTGAAACCAACAGCCAATTTAAGTACAGGTGGAACAGCAACTGATGTTACAGATGAGGTACATCCTGCGAACATATTTTTGTTCGAACGATTATCAAGAGTGATTGATTTAGATATCTGCGGCATTGATATTATGGCCCCTGATTTAAAAATACCCATTTGTGAAAATGGTGGAGTGGTGTTGGAAGTAAATGCGGCTCCGGGTTTCAGAATGCACCTGGAGCCAACCTCCGGACAGCCACGTAATGTTGCCAAGCATGTTGTTGATATGTTGTTTAAGAATAGTAGCGGGCGAATCCCGATCGTAGCTATTACAGGAACAAATGGAAAAACAACGACAAGCCGTTTGATTTCGCAAATGGCGAAACATGCAGGATTCATTACAGGTTATACTACAACTGATGGAATCTATATCAACGATCATTTGGTGCTAAAAGGAGATTGTTCAGGTCCTGCGTCAGCACAGTTTGTTTTAAAAGACCCTTGCGTTGATTATGCAGTGTTTGAATGTGCAAGAGGCGGAATACTTCGCTCGGGTTTGGGCTTTGATCAATGCGATGGTGCAGTGGTTACCAATGTTGCTGAAGATCATCTCGGGTTGGATGGTATTGATACAATTGAAAAACTGGCGAACGTAAAATCAGTAGTTCCAGAAACGGTAAATCCAAGTGGTTATGCAGTGCTTAATGCGGATGACGACTTAGTATATGCGATGAAGGACAGGGTGAAATGTAAAGTTGCCTTATTCTCGATGTATCCGGATAGCCTTCGTATTGAAGAGCACTGCAGCAATGGTGGTCTTGCAGCAGTTTATGAAAACGGATACCTTCTTTTGCGAACAGGCAATCATATCATTCCAATTGAGGAAACAAAAAACATCCCGATAACTTTTGGAGGCAAGGCAGAATTTAATATTGCAAATGCACTTGCGGCAATATTGGCTGCTTATACAAACAGGATTAAATTGAACACAATTAGAGAAGTGTTGAAAAACTTTGTTCCTTCTCATGAAACAACGCCTGGTCGTTTAAATGTTTTTGATTTTAGTGATTTTAATGTGATTATTGATTATGCCCACAATCCACATGCAGTAAAAGCTGTTGGAAAATTCATTAATGCATTCAGCGCAAAAACAAAAGTTGGCATCATTACAGGCGTGGGAGATAGGCGTGACGAAGATATTATTGCGCTGGGAGAAGAATCGGCGAAGGTCTTTAATGAAATCATCATTCGCCATGACGATGACATGAGAGGACGAACTATTGAAGAGGTTGAGAATTTAATTACACGAGGTATTGTCAATATCAATCCCGATATTCCGATCACTTATTCACTCGCTGAATGTGAGTCGGTGGATTATGCGATTGCACATGCAATTCCCGGTTCAGTGATTGTTGTGCTCACAGACAATATTAAAAAAGTAACGGAATGCATTATTGAACATCAGCGTAAATACAAAGAACAAAACCATCAATGGCAGACTGCTGTTTGATGATTGGTACAATAATTTAAAGTAATCTTTATTCATTTTTTTTCTAACCTAGAATTTCAACTATGCCAGGAGGATCAAAAGGCGGCAGCAGCAACTCAGGTAGTAGCCGCGGCAATAGTAGTGGTAAATTTCAAAGAGGCTTAGCATCTGCAAGTAAGCAAACAAGAGAAGAAGTTTCTAAAAAAGGTGGAGAAGCATCACACGGCGGCGGACGTAAAAGCAACAGTGATGGTGGTAGAAGCAGCAGTGGACGTTAATTTATAAAATGGAGTTATGAATGCCTGGTGAATGCCAGGCATTTATTTGAGTGAAGCATCATCCTTCCCCTGTTTGATAATTCGGAGCATCCACCGGCTTTGATTGCGGCGAACCTTTCTGCCTGAAATAGATGGAAAGAACAGTTAAGGACACGACAGATAAAAATTCGCTCTGCCAGTTTTCAAAAGATTCAAACCAAAGTTTTGAATTGCTTAAATATTGTATTGCGGATTCAGTGGGTAATCCTTTCAAAAGCTGTTCTTGATTATAATCCTTCAAACTACCATACCAGTGTCCGCCAAAACACAACAGAAACAAGAGAAACAAAATATAACAGAGGGAATGTTTGTACACAGATAAAATAAAACCTCCTTTCTTCACTGGCCACGGAACATCCTTTCTTCGTTTGTTAGGTTCCCTGTCCACTTCTTCTTTTTCCTTTTCAGGATCTTTTGATTCCGATGAGCCCTTTTGGTAAAGAAACATGGTAAGCGATACAAATAAAGCCATCTGCAAAAACTCGCTTTCCCAGTTTTCGAAAGTTGCTTCAATAAAATGCCCTGATGAAAAATATTGTCCTACTGATACCTGTTGTCCATGCAGTTCCTGCATTTTCTGGTTGTACTGCTTTAATCCGGTGAAAGATTGCAATGCAAGTGTAATGATGAAAAAAAGCAGGAAGACAATTGATAAGCTGTTGTTTCTTAAAAATTTTTTCATCGCAAAAGTTTAAAAAAATAGCCCCTGCACCGGGGCTATTACTTTTTATTTATTCCGGTTTCCTCTTAAATACTCTTCTATCTTTTCCCTGCTGTTGCCTACTTTTTCAATTGCGTTTCTAACCTCTTCTGTTGATACATTTAGCTTCTCAGCTATATGCTGAAGTTCGTATTCTTCAGAACCGGATACTCTCGAACGGTCGCGGCCGTCCCTTAAGTTTTTATCATCTGCCATAACAATTGTTTATAATAGTGTTTAAAATTTTATGCCAGAGTTTGCAATTTGATACAACAAAGATTTTTAAGAATGCTCAGATCGCAATACGATTTGTGGAATAGCTGTGAATTACGTAACAGTCAGGCACAATGTATGCGTTACCATAACTAAATACAATTTTATGGAACGCTTAAATCAACAAAGGTCTTCAGATGAAAACAGGCCAATGGAATATGATGCAGCGAATGACAGGGTAACAAACATGACGGACATGGAAAAGTG
This sequence comes from Flavisolibacter sp., assembly GCA_035554655.1. Lineage (GTDB taxonomy): Bacteria > Bacteroidota > Bacteroidia > Chitinophagales > Chitinophagaceae > Flavisolibacter. The sequence goes on along the minus strand of DATMIF010000038.1, from coordinate 201,907 downwards.
TTTGGACAAACTTGAAGGCGAGGGTTACACTGATCAGTACAGGGTTGAAGGCGGAAGGCTGATTGATGTAACTAATAATAAAAAATACAAAGCCAGGGATGTTAAAGCAGTAAACTTTTATCGGTTTGAAGGAATCTCCAACCCGGACGATATGTCTATTTTGTATGCAATAGAAACCAGTGATGGAAGAAAGGGAACGTTGGTAGATGCTTACGGAATGTATTCGGATGATGAAACCGGGGAATTTATGAACCAGGTAGAAGTCAACAAAAAAGCAGTTTAGATTGACACTGGCATATAGATAGCCATTGCAAATTTTTGCAGTGGCTTTTTTTCATTCCACAAAAATGAGAGGATGGCAATGAAAAAGAACATGAAGCACCCTGCATTTATTATAGGTGCAGTGAGTTTCGTTTTATTTCTTTTAGGAGTTATTCTTAGAGGTAATGATTATGTAACGGGAGACAAGGTGATCGTTTCTGCAATTATATTGGGTGCAATTCACTGGATATGGGCAGTAATAGAAGTGGCTCGTGGCTACGATCTGAATGCCCCGAGTAAAACCTTCTGGTTGATCATGGTATTGCTGATCCCTCCTCTGGGTGGAATGATTTATTACATGATGAAACGTAAAAATGTCCGCATGTGATGTTCCTCGCAAATGATCATGGAATGTTTTATGGTTCCAACAACTAAAAAAACAGCAATGAAAGATTTTGTTTGATGAACGCGAAGCAGGGTGAACCTGGCGGAATTGTTTGGTTTGTGAGTCGGTTAGGGCCTTTGAGTAATTGTAAACAATTTATCTGTGCAATAAGATTTTTAAAATTCTTATCCGTTCTCCCAACAATTTTTATTTTTGAGCGTTTTTAAGGTGACCCTTACCATGATAACAAGTAAACCACTCGATACGAAAGTTATTACCAATATCATTTTGGCCGAAGATGATATTGATGACCAGAATATTTTCCAAATCGCTCTGCAGGAAATCGATTCCCGTATTCAAACACAATTTGTATCTAATGGCAAGGAACTTTTAAATCTTCTTCAATTCAATAAACCTGATATTCTTTTTCTTGATCTTGACATGCCCTATAAAAATGGATTGCAATGTTTAATTGAAATGCAGACCGACCCTGAACTGGAAAAAGTTCCTGTTATCGTTTTCTCTTCAACAACAAAGCCATCTAACATTCAAACGGCATACGAAATGGGAGCGCATTTGTTTTTTATAAAACCTCCTATATACAGCGATTATCTTTCTTCTATTAAAGCGATTTTCAAGCTTAATTGGGGCGATCCGCAAGCAGTCAAAGAACAATACTGTGTTAACGGGCGATATACTGCTTTCAGTTGAGCTGACCTTGATTTAAGGTTCAGCTTCTACAATATAAAGGTTCAGCTTCTACATTATTACATTGTTATTTAGGAGTAACAGGCAAAACAATCATCTGGTACTTCCGTTATTTGTTATTGCTGACTTTCTATGGCAAAACCTTTGCGCTTAACAATGCTTCAAATAAAAACTTCAACCATGAGACGAGTATTGTTTATTGCAGTTATTGCATTCGCAGCAATTAGTTGTAATAATTCGGGAAGCAGCAGTAGTTCATCCAATTCTACAACAACCGATGCCATGCACGGAGCTGCAGCCGGGACAGGTGCAGGAACCGGAAGTGATACTGGCACAATGAATGTAACGGGAACAGGATCAGATAGAGATACTGCCGGTAGAATGGGTAGGGATTCTTTGAGACATTAATTGTTCCTCCACATTTATGTCGATTTTTAAAAAGCAGGACCCCTGTTTTTGCAGGGGTCTTGTCTTTAAAATTGAAAGGCAATATCATGTCGAAGTGTTCATAAACAAAAATCATCAAAAGAAATAAAAGGAGGCGGCAGTCATGCCCAGGGAATTAATATGGCAACAGTAGTAACCAGCTGGCTTATGAGCGAAGGTGCCAGCGGAACATAGGAGGAGAAGAACACGCAGAGGCCAACCGTCATATGCCTGCAAGGATAGCAAGAGCAAAGGAAGAATAGCATTGTGGATAAATTCAAAATTCTTTCTGCTAAGTGTTTTATTTAGTTGTAAACTGCTGTGTGCATAAGCATACGGACGTTTTTTATGACTAGAATCATTGGCAACCCATACTTTTTTTAAATAGCTTTACCCAGTGTAAAAAACCAAGCCTATCATGGAAAAACGAACCCTTAAATTTGATTGCCTGATTAACATGGCTATTTTTTCCAGGCAACTTTCTTACGGATATTTAATGAACACAAATAACTTCACACTTACCGGAAAATTTTTGGAATCAGATGTTGATCTTGCTACAAAAAAATACAATGCTGCTGTGATAGAAACCACAGACAAGGTATTCAGCTACGAAACACTATAACTTACCGATGTATTGCTAAAAATTTCTTTTCTTCAGTAAGTTCGATCAGGCATTCAATTATCATTTTTGTTTTGGCGGAGTTGGCAAGCTTTGGATACTTTTTCTCCATCCATGTTTGAATTTGTTGCACAGCCTTTTTAGCATGAAATTCTTCTTTGCGAAGTGTTTGATTTGGATTTTTCATTGCAGTTGGATATTTGGGGTTTGTGGATTGCAGCTATTAAGTTAGAGTAATTTTTTTTTCCTGCAAAACTTTCTATTCGAATAGTTGTTTTAATAAGGTCCTCCTTAAATAAATCATTATGGAAAAGAGAATACATGAAGAGAAAGAATCGAAGAACGCTGAAAACAGAGAATGGGATCAGATGAAACCACGCTAAAATAACTGTCAAATGATACTTCCAAAAATGATGAAGAATAGAAGAAGAATCCAGGAATGATTATACAGCTCTTAATGTACTCGTGCTGTAGTCCTGTAAGTCTTCTTTGATTTGAGAAGTGATGATCTGCGCAACCTGGTATGTAAAAGGATGCTTGTTTTCCTGCAACCTGATTTCTCCCTTTGAGTTTGAAAACCTTATGTGTTCCACTCCAAATACTTTTTTCATAAAAGAGTTGATCAGTTGAATATGAACGAACATCTCATCGTTGGTACCGGTCATACTCACCAGAGCCGAATGCATCAGGTTACTGAATTTAAAATCGATCTTTCGGATTAGGGCAAGTTTCATAATAAGTATAGAATGAAAATCATGCCGCATCGTTTACTACAAAGTTTATTTGTTCTCTTGCTGCTAACAATTATTTCAACATCGCTTTGTTTATGTTTTGTATTTTAGTTGCTACTTAAAACCATACGAACTTGGAAGTTTTTGAAGCCTATGACGGCATGTACTGTTACCAACATTTGCCTGGTTTTGCAAAATTCATTTTGGATCATCATCTTACCGAATTTGTGCAGGAGCAACTGGAACTTGGCTTCCGTTTTAATATCCCATTGCTGAAAAACCTGCTTCAACGCTTTTCTAAAGAAGACTTAATAGAAATATCTAAAAAGACCTCTGCTGAATATCTTTCTTATCTAAAGGATAACCGGGCCTATGACCAAATTAAAGATGCAAGCGAAAAATGGATGAAAGATCAGTTGGACGTGATCGGCAAATTTCAAATTACAGGACCCGATATTACCCTGGTTAATTTTCTGCGTCAGCAGGCCTTCAAAAAATTGATTCTTTTTTATGTGAAAGATCTGCCTGTAGCGCTGGAGCTCAATAAGGAGATTGACACATTGATCTTGGGCGCTAACACTACTGCCATTGACATTTATGTAGATATTTTAAAGGACAAGATTGAAGACGAAAGTCTCCTCAGTGATAAATTGATTGCGGCATCACCCGCAATTACTTTTTTGTTCGATATCGTTCACAACAAAGAGATTTTTGTAAGCGGGAAAGTAAATGAAGTAATGGGCTATACACCGGAAGAACTGGTGGAAATGGGAAGCGACGTTCTTCTACAACTAACGCATCCAGATGATCTTGCAATGGTTGCTCGCAGCATAGAGGAGTTGGTTACCGGCAACAATGAAAAAGTTGGACAAATTGAATATCGCTTTCTTCACAAGAGCGGCAGTTATCGCTGGTTGCGTACCTACTATGTAATTTTTAAAAGAGATGAATTTGGTTCACCAGTTGAACTCCTGGGCAAAACATTTGAAATTACTTCGGAAAAAGAAACGGCATTGGCACTTGAAAAAAGAGAACAGCAGTTATTAGAGGCACAGGCGCTTGCCCACGTCGGAAGTTATGAATGGAATATTCAGGAGAACTATTCTTCAAATAGTCCTGAGGTTTACAAGATATTTGATATGAACAACGGTCAACATTATGAAGAATTCATGTCGCATGTTCATCCGGATGATATTCAGAAAGTAAAAGATGCTATTGCTGAATCTTTTGAAAGCGGTAATTACGATTGCGAGTATCGCTACCTAAAAAATGGAACCGAGAAGGTGATTTGGTCACTTGGCAAAGTAGAATTTAATAATGGCAAGGCGGTCCGGATGGTAGGCACGGTGCAGGATATTACCGAAATAAAAGCCATCGAAAAAGAATTGTTGGAAAGGACAAGGCAACTTGAAGAATCAAATAAAAGTCTAAAGCAGTTTGCTTCCATTGCCAGCCACGATCTGAAAGAGCCGCTGCGAAAGATCAGCATGTTTGCCGACGTTGTAATGGAGGCCGAGAAAGATAAACTCTCGCAAAGTTCAATGGATAAATTGATGCGGATGCAGCTATCATCAAAGTCCATGATGCAAATGATACAGGATATTCTTTCTTTCTCCATGCTGGAAGTAAAGCAACCAAAAGAAAAAGTAAGCCTTGATAATTTGATAAAGGAAATTCTGGATTTGCTGGATGAAAGGATCCACGAAAAACGGGCACAGATCATTTGTGATCCTCTGCCTGATGCGTATGTCATTCCTTCGCAATTCAGGCAAATGCTTCAGAACTTAATTTCCAATGCACTGAAGTTTTCAAAGAACCATGTGCCTCCGAAAATTGAGATCCATTACAAGTGGGAAGCGATGGCTGGAAACCTGAAAGCCGCATCAAAATATTTGCAGTTGAACATATGCGATAATGGTATCGGCATTGATGAAGAATATCTCAACAGCATTTTTGATCTTTTCAAGCGGTTACATCCCAGGGCTGAGTATGAGGGAAGCGGGTTGGGTTTAGCCATTACCAGAAGAGTTATTGATAACCACGAAGGTCAAATTACAGTTACGTCGCAACCCGGAAAAGGAACTTGTTTTTTTATAACCATACCCCAATAATAAAACCCCGCACAGCGGGGTTTGTTTGTCTCTTAATTGTAATCAACCATGCAATTATTACCTTTCATTTTACAAAAGAGGACTTTCGTCTTTCGAACGTCTTCCCCTTGACTGTCCGCCTTTTTTACCAGCTTCTCTTGCTTCGTGCGAACTCCACTCATGCGCTACGCCTTGTTCGTGTGCAGCACGGCCACCTTTGCGGGCAATTTCTCTTTGCTTTTCTGCATCCATAGCTGCAAAGCCTCTAACAGATTTTCTTTGCGTACCGTTGTTTTGATCATTCATTTCAGCCATAAAAGAAGTTTTAAAAGTTTAATGGTTAGGTGAAAACAGAGTGCCAGTAAAATTCCTCTTTGACAGAGGTCAAATTGTGGATCTCTTAATGAAATCGCTTCCTAATAAAGCTATGTTGAGTAGGGCATTCTACAGCCTAGATAACATGGGATTAACACAGCATGTTATGCACAGGTCTTTTAGCTAACGCTTTTTGTACGGCTGAGATACGGTGTGAATAAACTTGAGCCAAGTTCCTTTGAATTTATTTGGCTTCCTTCCAACTGACCTTCATGCCGGGGTATCGGCTTTCATTAAATTCCGTGTTAACGGAAGTTAATGTTCAGCTTTAATTGTAAATTTAGCTACCACATACCCCTTGTATCACTTCTTCCGCCCCTGCATTTTCTAATTTTTAAAAACAACAACAATGATTTCGGCAAGATCCTTCTCCGTTTCTTTGCTCGGTGCAGCCTTCCTTTCCCTTGCATCCTGCAATAACAGCGAACAAAAAACAAATGAAAGTACAGGCGATTCAACTGCTTCTTCTTCAAACACAACTGCTCAAACAACGCCGGCTTCCACTATTGTAACCACACCACAAAACATTCTGGCGGTGATGCATAAAGTGGCCAACTATTCAAAGTGGAAAGCACTTTACGATGGTCATGACACCGCAAGGGTTGCAGCCGGGCTGCACAATTACGTTATTGGCCGCGGCGCTTCGGACTCCAATATGGTATTGGTGGCGCTTAAGGTCGATGACACCACCAAGGCAAAAGCTTTTTCAAAAGATCCGGGATTGAAACAGGCCATGCAAAAAGGCGGTGTTGTGGGTACGCCAACAATAGCCCTCGTTACGATGGTTTACCAGGACACTGCGCAAATTTCAACAAGCCTTAGAGTTTCATCTATGATCATGGTTAAAGATTGGGATGCCTTTGAAAAAAACTTTAAAGATGGGGAACAGGAACGCAAAGACAATGGCATAGCAATAAGAGCCTATGGCCATGATGCATCAGATAACCATAAAGTAAGGATCGTATCAGCACTAATCGATTCTGCAAAAGCAATGGCTTACTATAAATCGGACGCAATCAAGAAAAGAATGGCCGATGGCGGTGTTGTAGGACAGCCCAATCGTTTCTTCTACCATGTTGTTCAGCGCTATTAATTTGAACTGTTTGAATCATAAAAAAGATGAGGCTAATGCTTCATCTTTTTTTGTTTATGAAAGCTTGCCGGTCCGTTAACAGTGTGAAGGTGATTGCTGCCATCCGACACTTATTATTTTTCTAAATGCGACAGCTTTTAATCCACATTCAAGCTTTGCTATGGCACTATCGTTGCTGCTTTCAACGAAAATGCCAGTATGCAATCAAATACAGCTATAGATACAACTATTGCGGACAATATTCAGTGTAAAGAACAGGTTTACGATGTTGCGCAGATCATGGGAGGACTGTATGGTGATGGAATAATAGGATTTAAGAATGCTTTTAGCAGCGGATGGGTACAACAACTTCATGAAGATATTGTGGCGGCCTATGAAGATGCTTTAAGATGGCCAGGGGGAGCAGTAGGTCGCGGGCCAAAACGCCACTATGTCGAAATTCATCCCGAGGACATTCACGGCTTCGTTGATCTTGCAACGCATCCCTGGGTGGTAGCTGTTTGCGAAGCAGTGCTTGGGGCGGATTACAAGATTGTTGAAATTGGTTTTGATGTTCCCAATCCAGGCGCAGTCAATCAGCCATGGCATAGAGATTTTCCTGCGCCGCCAGATACCATGTATGGAAGAAGATTGAATTCACTTGCTTTTAATCTTACCACAATTGATGTTTATGAAGACATGGGACCTTTTGAGGTAGCACCGGGCACACAGTGGGATCTGCCTGATCATTTTCAGCATGGCATGTTTCCACCTAAAAGTTTTTATTCACGATACGAGCAAAGAGCACAAAGAAAGATGCCGAAGATGGGAGATATTTCTGCACGTTCTGCATTAACCATTCACCGTGGCACTGCAAACAATTCAAATAAAGCAAGGCCTGCATTGGTATTAGGTGTTGATGCGCCTGGCGCTATTAATGCCGAACGCCACGATCTGCAGTTGACAAATAAATTTTTTAAAACACTTCCTCAGAGTTTGAAAGATCACCTGACCTATCGCCTTGTTGATGAATTAGAGCCAATCATTCAGGCGCACAGTATTGAAGGCTTGATGATGGGCGAAGCATAAATCATGTAACAGATCAGGCCATTTATAGCAACCGCACAAAGAGTCTATTGTGGTGACCGGCTGCAATTATTTTAAACATTATAAGCCGGTTCTTTCCTCCACCTCATCCACAATTTCCGCATTGAAGTGCATTAATGCTTTTGTTATCTCTACCTCGGAGCAGGTGCAGGTTAATTTGTTGTCTGTGCTGTTGATTTGGATAAATTCCGAACGCAGTGTTTGCGCAAATGCCCATAGCGACTTAGTGTCGGGAAAAAGCAAGGTTATCTTTTTCATGTTGGTTAAGGATTGCGAAGATAAAAACGTAATTGAATAGTTCTTCCTACAGTTCATTTATCTACAATAATTTTTTGATCATCATCAAACAAGCATAAGTGTTATGTAAGGAAAAAATCGAAGAAAATGAATAATGTTTTTCATCCCAGAGGGCGAATTGTTGAGGTTGTCTAAAAATCAAAGAGCGTTAAACAACTGGCCGAATCATCATTAATTGAAAGGGAGACATTGTATTAATCATCTACCTTTATAAAAACCCACTACGTGACCAACGAATTGAAGCAATGGGCCTTTGTAATCAGAAAGATGCATTCAGCCTATATGGTTAGCGTAGTAGAATCAGTGGTATTTGTCAAGCCACTCATCGGGACAGAACATGTCGCTGCAAGCATTGTTACTGCAGGCTCTTTGCAAATGGTAGGCAACTCCAAATTATTGCTGTATAAACCAGAAGACCCTTGCGAATATTTAATGGAATATTATAAGGGGTTGGGCTGGAGCATAGAAATCGCCGATTGATTTATTTCTTCGGATTATTGAGGTAATTGAACGCAACTTCCAATAAAGCCGATAAATGTGCCATCATGTGAATAATTGGGATTGCCTTTGCTCATCAACGTTATCATCTCACCTTCTTTTTTCACATGGTACTGGACTGAAAATTCTTTCTTCTTCTGAAATGCATCGTCCATTACCTTCCTTACCTTTTTCTCATCGCTAGCTTCCATCTCTTCTATCCAATCTTTTCCAATGGCTTCTTCCAATGGTATTTCACGGAACTCCAAAAATGCTTTGTTTACAAATTGAATCTTCTTTTCTTCATCCGCTACCCAAACCATTACCGGCGAGTTATCCGCCATGCTATGGAACCAGGCTTCACGTTCGGCAATAATTCTTTGCGCCTGCCGGTATTGAGTAATGTCTTCTATGGCTAATAATACTAAATGTTCGCTGTGCAATTTGCGCACAAGCCTTCTTGCATTCACCAGCATTATTTTTTCACCGATGTGCGGGAATCTATGCACCACTTCAAAATCCACTACCTGTGAGTTGCGGGGGATGATCTCTTCCAGCAGTTCTTTCAATCTCGGAATGTTCCACTGCTTGTTACCTAATTCATACAATAACTTTCCTTCTGTTTCTTCTTCGGTAACCTGAAAGGTTTTATAAAAACAACTGTTAGCGTTTTTGATCCGGAAATTTTTATCGAGAATTAAAAGCGATTCGCGGATAGTGGTGAAGATGGCTTCTGAATATTCCTGAATCTCCGCCAGTTGCTCATTACGCATTTGCAACTCCTGGTTAATGGTAAGAAGTTCCTCATTGGATGATTCAAGTTCTTCTTTCGAAGTTTCCAGTTCTTCGTTAATGCTTTGCAGTTCCTCGTTGCTGGAAACAATTTCTTCGTTCACCGATTGCAGTTCTTCATTAGCTGCTTCCTGCTCCTCAATTATGGTACGCATGTCTTCGCGAAGGCGGGCCAGTTCGGTCTCAAGTTGTCTTACTCTTTTGTCCTTAGCTCCATCCGCCAATACTTCCTGCACGGCTGTTTCTGTTTCATCAAATACTACCAGGAAGTTTTTTTCCAAACCATTATTATCATCTTTTAATGGGATGGCTTCGATGGTGATTTGTTTTGTTTTGTTCTCTTTTTGAACTTCTGTCCAAACCTTTTTTTCAGGCTCACTGCTCTTTGCTGCTTTGTAAACCAGGTTACGTAACTCAAAGCCCAACCCGGGCCTTGCCATCTTCATCAAGTTCAAACTGGCTTTGCCCGGTGCAGGTTCTAAAAATAATCCGGTTGATCCTCGAAAGAGAATGATATCAAGGTCCTGCGAAACCACCACGCATGATGGGGTGTATTTTTTCAGCAACACCTGATCGACCACTTTGTCCAGGTTAAGATCTTCTGATTTTGTTTGAATAGGAGGGGGGCGTCTGCCAAAAGTTTCATTATTTTTTTCTTCATTGCGAAGAGAAAGTTCGAACATGGCTTTAGCTGCTGCATCTTTTTTCTTGGCGTAGATCTTAAACCGCTTATCTACCTGGCTAAAAAGATAGCCTGAATTTCCAATCGTTTCCGATTTTCCTAAAACAAGAAAACCATTATTGTTTAGTGCATAATGAAACGTAGAGATCAACTTTTTTTGCAAGGAAGCTTCAAGGTAGATCAACAGGTTGCAGCAACTTACAATATCCAATCTTGAAAACGGTGGATCTTTCAGCACATTATGATTGGCAAACACGCAGAGGTCGCGGATGCTTTTTACGATGCGATACTGGCTATCTACTTTTACGAAAAACCGGTTGAGCCTTTTTAACGGGATCATTTCTACTTCATCCTTCGAATAGATGCCCAATCTTGCTTTGTTTACTGCAACCTCGCTAAGGTCCGTAGCAAAAATTTGTACGGAAGTAGTAGCTGCTTTTTCGCCTAACACCTCCATCAAAAGCATAGCAATGCTATAAGCTTCCTGGCCGGTAGAACAGGCCGGCACCCAAAGACGTATTGGTTCATCGGTCGGTTTTTGTTTGGTAAGCCTGGCAAGAATGTATTTCCGTAAATATTCATTGGCCTCTTCATCACGAAAGAAGGAGGTAACATTGATCAAGAGGTCCTGGTACAACTGCTGAATTTCATTGGCGTGATGCTTCAGATGGTGCGTGTATGCTTCAAGCGAATCGATTTTATGAAGGATCATGCGGCGTACAATTCTTCTTTTGATCGTATTGATCTTGTAATGGCTGAAATCAACACCCGTAAGCCTGTGAATTTGTTTTAAAATATTCAGCAGGTTCTCATCACTGTCGCCAATACTTTCTTCGCTCAGCTTCAGCAATTCTCTCTGGTAAACTTCATGTTGCTTAGAAAGTTTGGTCAGTTCTTCGGCCATTCGTTTTGGAGAAAGTACAAGGTCAACCGCTTCTTCTGCAATTGCATTTCTTGCCATCCCCTGGAATTGCGCCGAAGTATCCTGGACAAAAGAAATTCCTCCTTCTGCTTTTATGGCTTTTAAACCCAGGGTTCCATCAGGTGCGTTGCCAGACAGTAAAACCCCAATGGCTTTTTCCTTGTAATGTTCAGAAAGAGAAATAAAGAAATGATTAATGGGAGAATGGTTTAATGGCCTGGATGGGCTGACGGAAAGTACAAGAATTCCATCTTCCACTTTTATTTCCCTATTGGGTGGAATGACATAAATGGTATCGGGCTTCACTTTTAGTTTATCCTTGGCCTCGAGAACCGGTATTCTGGTGGTGCGCCCTAATACTTCTATAAGTTTGCTATTGTGGTCGGGACTGGTATGTTGAATAAACACATAAGCCATTCCCGTCGCTTCAGGAATGTGTTGAAACAGATCGGTGAAAGATTCGATGCCACCTGCCGAGGCACCAATAGCAACAATAGGAAAGCCGCCTGTTCTTTTATCATCCGCATTTTTTATTGGGACTCCTTTCATAATTGCTGAGAAGAGAATTGATTTTTGTATAATGAATTGAAGGTAAGAACATTTTGTGTGCCGATTGTAGCAGGAAAGAAGGGCTTACAAAATCACTGGTTGAACTTTTTATTATTTTTTCTCTGCTTCATTAATGTCAACCGGGTCGCAGTTTATTCACATTAAATTGTACATAAGAAATTAGCCTGCTTAAAATGGCTATGTTAGTAAACTTTGGTATCTTGTTGATAGTGTTGAACTATATTGCTTCACACCCTTAAACGCTTCATTTCGCCCCTTTGAAACTTTTAATTATTGATAAATATTCATCACGTACTAAAGGAGAGAGATTTTGCAGGAGTTGAGAACTTCTACAGCGGTAGATACACAAGAGCTTACAGGCAAAGCTGTAACCATCTTTTTTGAGCCTTATTTTATAACCCTCACCGGTCATTGGCAATGGGATTTTGTTTCCGACTCTGTTTTTTGCAGCAATGTGATGGTTTCGCTACAGCAGGATATTGAAGCGACCAAGGGGATCATTCATCCGGATGATGTGGGAAAGGTAAAAACAAAATTGGAAGCAAATGCCATCAGGCACCTGGAATTCCGCATCATTACAACTTACGGAGAAGTAAAAACAATAACAGGGGAAAAGCTTACTGTTCATTCACGGACCGAATTTTTTGATGAAGCAACAAAGCTGGTCAGGCAACTAAGCCAAAATGCTATTGATAAAAAGGAGTTGCAGCACCTGCAGCTTTTTAAAGAAGTTCATGAAAAGGCTGACCGTGTTACCAACACCGGTGTCTGGTGGCATAATGCCGCCACCAGCGAGACCTGGTATTCCGCCGAAGTGTTCCGAATATACGAGTTAGCACCTTTTAGTGTCAACCCTCATCTTAATAATTTTCTGCCGTTCATTCACCATGAGGATAGGCAATTGGTTGAAGAATATATCAACCAGTCTTACAAGCTTCAAACACCGCTTCATATTGAATACCGCGTTCAAACGAGTGCAGGCGAAAAATATGTTCAACATGTTTCGCAGTGGATATATTCAGCAAACGGAGAGCCGGTTTTAAGTGGCATGTTCAAAGACATTACCGAAGAAAAGAAAAAAGAAATTCAGCTTGATGAATCTGAACAGCAGGCCAATTTCTTTAAGCAGCAATTGCTGTTCGATGAACATAATAACGCAACGGCCCATTGGTATGTTAATTTGGTTACCCGCAAATATGTTTACTCCGGCAACTATTATCGCCTGTTTGGGCTAAGAGGTAAAACAGTAATTGAACCATCTGCTTTCAACGAGTACATACACTCTGAAGACAGGGAAGCCTATCGCCTCGCAACCAAAAAAATGCTTCAACAGCATGCGCCGCCCGAAATAGATTTCCGCATTTACCGCGGCGATGGGAAGCTGCGTTACTTTAGTCAAAAAGCAAAACTTGTAGCAGATGGCAATGACCTAGTCATGATGGGGACCATTGAAGATGTAACGGTTAAAACCCTATTGCAAAACAAAATAAAAGAACTTGGAAAAGTCCAAACTGCGCAAAGCTTTGCATACCAGCAAGTGCAGGAAATGACGGGCACTGCCAGTTGGGTATGGAACACCCTGGACAGCATTCAATGGAGTGAAAATTTTTACAACTTCCTAGAGCTAAAGCCAAGCACTAAGGAACTAACGCATAAACTTTTCATGGGCTTTGTGCACCCGAATGACCAGAAACTGTTCAGGGACCAAATGAATTTGTTGCTGCAGCAGAAGCAGGAAGCAAGTTTTGGTTTTCGGCTGCAGTTGTTCGGAAAGACAAAATATGTGGCTGCAGTCTTTCGCCTGATGAAGTATGAAGGAGAGGAGCTGTTCATTGCTACGTTCAGAGACATTACAAGTGAACATCTGTTGCAGGAAGAATTGAAGCAAACAATACAACTTGCTGAAGCTTTATCCCAAAATATACTTGACCGCATCATTATTACCGATGTTCACCACACCATTAAAGTATGGAACAAAGCATGTGAAGAAATCTACGGACTGGGAATTGACGAAGTGCTGGGCAAAAACTTTTTTGATGTTTTTCCAAAGAAAAAAACAGAAGCGGAGATTACGCTGTTCAGCCGGGTACTTAAAGGTGAAAGGATATTTATAAAGGCACATCGTTCAGTCACCGTTCATGGTTATTACGATCTTCATCTTTTGCCGGCGTGGGATAGCGAACACAATGAAGTGAGTGGCATTATTCACATTATGCACGATGTGACGCAGGAGATGGAATTACAGCAAAACCTCGGCGAACGTTTGCGCTTTATTGAAAGCCTTGTTGAATCTTCACTGGACAGGATCATCGCCATTGACTGCAATCTTAATTACCTGGTGTGGAATAAAAAGGCGGAAGAATATTATGGACTGAAAAAAGAACATGTGGTTAACAAAAATGTGCTCGAGGTTTTTCCGAATGCACAAAATACGCCTACTTATGAACAGCTTCGAAGAGCGTTGAAAGGCGAAATTGTTCCCGTTTCTTTTGAAGGGAAGAATGTTTTATTCAAAACGGTTCTTATTCCCATTAAAAACGAAAAAGAACAAGTGGCTGCTTTGCTTTGGATGGAACATGACCTGTCCAAAGAAATAGAATCAGAACGGCGGTTAATAGAACAAACGCAGTTGCTTGAAACTGTTTTCGACGCATCGGTGGATGGCATCATCTTATTCAAAGCCATTCGCAACGATGACGGTGCCATTACCGACTATGAGGTGCTGATGAATAATGCAGTAACACAAAAATGGAGTGGAAGAAGCCTTGTAGGAACGAACTATGTTGAGGGATTCCCTGCGGTAAGAGAAACGGGTTTGCTTGATGCGTACAATAAAGTGATGGAAACAGGTGAATCTTTAGACACAGAAATTTTTTATGAAGGAGAACAGTTCAGAAACTGGTTCCGCATCACGGCTGTAAAATTATCACACGATGAATTGGTAGCAACAGCAGAAGATATTACCGAACGAAAGCTTGCCCTTGAAAAATTAAATGAAAGCAAAAACTTTATTGAAGAAATTACAGTCAACACACCGGATCTTATTACAATACATGACACCAATAACAATATTGTTTACGCTAATCACAAAGAGTTTTGGAAGGAAGTATTTGATACAAACGAAGTGTACAAGATGAAAGATGAACATAGAGTGGAAGCAATGATTGCAGAAGAAGACTTGGAAAAAGCAAAGGCGTTTGTTAAAGAACGGCTATTGCTAAAAGATAAAGAAGTAAAGGAAGTGGAGTTGAAAATGAAATATGGCAAATGGTTAAGAATTCGAAGTAAGGTTTTTAAAAGAGATGTCAATGGGGATGCGCAACAGATTATTTCATTCAGCAACGACATAACTGCCATGAAAAAAGCAGAAGTTGAAACTAAAAAGCAACTTGCTCTTTTACGATACACAGAATCCCTGGCTCAATCTGGTACTTGGGAATATGAAGTAAGCACTGGAGAATTTAAATGGAGCGAAGGCATGTTCAGAATATTTGGTCTGCCGTATCAAATGAATGTTAGACCCGAAACTTACCTTGATCATGTAGTTGAAGAAGATCGCCCTATTGCTAAAAGAATCGTTAATGACCTTAAAAAGAATCATAAGCCTTTCGAAGAAGTATTGCGTATTAAATGCAATGGCGATGAGGTACGAACGATAAAGATCAAAGCTTCCGTGATCAGTGATGGAAATTCAAATGTGCAAAGGATAATCGGTGTTGACATAGATGTTACCGGCATTCAAAAAGTACAAGATAAACTAAAAGAAAGTGAGCACTGGCTGGAACAAACTGCTATTGCTTCTCCTGATTCTATTTTAGTTTATGATCTTCAAAAAAAACAACCGCTTTATTTGAACAATTGCCTGGCCGAATGGATTGGATACTGCAACGACGAATTAGTAAATATCGGTATCGAAGGAAGATTAGAACTTGTTCATCCGGACGATCGTTTAAAACTGCTTCACTTCAATGAAAATCTTGCAGAAGCAAAGGATGGTGAAGTGCATACTGCTGAATATCGCATTCGTACAGCCGATGACCAATTGGTTTGGTTGCGCAACCGCTCTAAAGTTTTTCAAAGAGATCCCGCAGGAAATGCAACACATTTTTTAAGCATTCTTCAAAATGTTACAGAAGAAATTACGTTGCGTGACGAACTGAAACGCCGCATCCAGTTTGCGGAAACTATTTTGGATAACAGTGCCAACCGCATGACTGTATTCGATCATAACTACCGTTTTATTGTATGGAACAAACGCTGTGAGGAAATACACGGCGTAACAAGGGACAGGGTAATAGGCAAGACTATTTTTGAAATGTTCCCCGGAGTTGAGAATGTTCCTGAATTTATGAATGCGCAGGAACGTTCGCTGAAAGGTGAATATGTTTATGTGCCCCCGTTGCAGGACGGCTATACCGGAGGATGGCTTGAATTGTTTTATGTGCCGTTAAAAAATGAATCGGGCGAAACTTACGCTGTCTTGAACATCATGCACGATGTAAGCAAATATGTAATAAGCTCTGAACAACTGGATACACTGAATAAAAAGCTGGAGACAAAGAACAAAGAGCTGGAACAAAAAAATGAAGAGATCACCAGCTTTGCTTTTGTGGCCTCTCATGATATGAAGGAGCCTTTAAGAAAGATCCATACTTTCTCCGACCTGCTGATGGAGGAAGAGAGCGAACAACTCTCAGAGAAAGGGAAAGCGATTGTTGAAAAGATCGATGCTTCTGTACATCGTATGGAACTTCTCATAGAAGATATTTTGGTGCTCACTAAAATTCACTCGGATCCGCTTAAGGAGGAAAATGTTGATCTGAATAAAATATTGAAGGAGGTGATGAATGACATGGCGGACGAGATTTTACAGACGCAAACGCTTATTCAATCAGGCCAGCTGCCTGTGATAAAGGCCAATGCCAACCAGGTATTTTACCTTATCAAAAACTTAATGAGCAATGCCATTAAGTTTCAAAAACCGGGTAGTGTACCTGAGCTTACCATTAGTTGTGAAATGGTAAGTGGCAGTGAATTGGTCATCATTGAACCGAAGAAAGAGTACCTGAAACTTTCGTTTGCTGATAATGGCTTTGGCTTTGACCAGAAATATGCCAGGAAGATATTCCAGGTATTTCAGCGTTTGCATGGCAAGCATGAATACGAAGGCACAGGCATCGGGCTTGCTATTTGCAAGAAAATTATGGAGAACCATAATGGTATGATCAATGTTATTAGTGAAGTGGGTAAAGGCTCTGTGTTTAATTGTTTTTTTCCACTACATTAGAGGCCTGTTAACGATTGCTTGTATAAAAAGAAGTCCCGCCAGTTGGTGGGATTTCTTTTTGCTCTCCCAAAACCGCTGGTTGCCATTTGGTCAGCAAAATGATAAAATGGACAATAAGGGGCGCTGAATTTTCAAAAAAAGCTTTACCTGTTGCAACGGTTTTTGTGTAACAGGAATTTTGAGTTTAGTGATAAACTCAAGCATGAGGAACATATACCATCTAAAAAGCAATTTTGCAAATGATAACAATCATCATTCATTTTCATTGATGAGTATTTCTGTTTAATGGCTACACATTAAATTGCAGATGTATTAAACAGGAAAGTATCCGGCCCAATCCGGCACCTCTCACCATTCGCTGCCTTCATCTATTTTATTGTTTATGGATGCTCCAATTTACACGGTAAACTATTATAAGGTTGGTGACAGGTGGTACCTTGATTATCCACCACACCTGGAAGCAGGTGGCGACCCGGAAGCACTGGAACGCATTGGTTTCTTTCGGGAATTTCTCGATCATGTAGCGAGAGGCGACTCCTCTGTAGTATTTATAATGAGTACTGAGCCTTTTGAAGATGCCGATGTAATGACATTGACAGGCGGCAGTGGTGATAACACAGGAGGCTATTATTTCATTGAGCGGTTTAACAATGTAGCACTGGGATACGAGTTATGGATGAACACCATTCTGTACCACGAACAAAGAGAATTACCGCAAAAAATCTATATTAAGCGGGTGGGTTAATGATTAACCAGTAACAGTTATGTACATCCTAAGGATAAAGCAAGTATTTTTTTCGCATTTTCTTGTATTGAGATAAACCGGGCTCCCAACTGTCACGGATCTCTTTTTCAGATTTATCATCTATAATTTGTTGTCTGAATAAAGCAGATCCTGCCAGTCGTTCAATTACACCCATTTGATTACTTAATTTGGAATCAAAGAATTTTTCTTTGTAGGGTGAAGCCTTATACATTTCCATCATCCATTGAAGGTTGATCTGTTTCTTCTTTCTTAATACGCTCACATCATAATTGCGGAGGTCAATACCGTAACAAACCTGGTTCATAAACAGCGGTGTTTCGGCCATGCCTTTGATGCTCGTGGGTGTAAAGCTAAAATTATATTTCCCTTTCAGTTCAGGACTTCCGATGACCGTAAAAGGAAAATATGTTCCGCGACCATGGTTAAGATATGTGCCTTCGAACAAGCAGGTGGAAGGATATAACAACACGGCCTGTTGCGTATTCAAATTGGGCGATGGACTCATCGGCAAAGCATAAGGCATATCATGTGTATAGTTAGCCACTTTAATGATCTTCAACTTGCATTGTACTTTATTAGTGAGCCATCCTTCGCCATTGGCCATTTGTGCAAATTCACCAACAGTTAATCCATGTGCAATAGGAATGGGAAACATGCCAATGCCTGATTTGAATTGCATATCCAGAATTGGACCGTCAACGAGATAGCCATTAGGGTTGGGCCTGTCAAGAATGAGTAACTCTTTGTTGTTTTCATAACAGGCTTCCATCAAACGTGAAAGTGCATTGATGTTGGTATAGAACCGGCAACCCACATCCTGCAGGTCATAGACCATGATGTCAACATCCGCAAGATCTTCTTTGGTTGGTTTATTTTTTTTACCGTATAAAGAGATTACGGGTATTCCCGTAGCTGCATCCGTTTCATCGGCTACTGCAACACCTGCACTTGCACTGCCACGAAAGCCATGTTCGGGACCGAATACTTTAACGATGTTAATGCCAAGTGTTTTTAAGCTATCCACCAAATGTGTTTTGCCAATGATGGTGGTTTGGTTGGCAAGTATGGCCACTCTTTTTCCCTTGAGATAAGTCAGGTATTTTTCTGTTTGCTCTGCGCCGGTTTTTATTTCCTTCTTACCTGCTATGTAAAGGGCAGGTGCCTGGTTGTGGGAGCTAGAAACGCCTAGTACAACAAGAAGAGCGAAAAAGAATTTCATGGTTGTAATTTTTTGTTGCGCATTTTCAATGGATGTTGAGCAACGTTGATACAATATTAAAGATCTAACGATTTACAAGACTTTTATTTCGATAGCAATATAAGTTAGATAAGGCCGTCTTAAAAATTTACACAAGCCATGCACTTGCAAATAGATGCTAACGTCTTTATTATGCGTATTTGATTATCCGCCGGTTGTTAGCGAAGTTTTTACTTTGTCATTCGTGTAAATCCAAATGCGTATTTTTTTACTTGTAGATGATCCAAACACAAAATCCTGTTACATATGGAACACATTGAACTTATGACCATCAGGATCGGCAAAAACAAAACCATAATAACCTTCTCCAAATGCTTCCGGCTGTGAAATAAGTATACCTCCTGCACTTTCTACTTCCTTTGCCCATTTGTTTGCCTGGTCTATACTTTCAGCCGACAGCGTAAAGATGATTTTATTTCCATTTTGCAGATCAGCCATTTTCCCTTTTATGTTGGGCTCTATAACTTCCTTTAAAAAGAAATGGATAATAAAATCCTTGTCGCCAACTTTAAAACTAGTAAGGTCTTTAGTTGAACCGTTTGATTTAAATCCTAACTGCGTGTAGAATTGAGTAGTGCGTTTCAGGTCACTTACAGCCAGATTTGCCCAGATCATTTTTGGATTCATAATGATTGATTAACTGTTTATGCAAAGCTAATAGGGAGAAGAGTTTTATGGCAGGTTGATTGCGGCATTTAAAGGAGTTTTACGCCGGACAGTCTTACTTATCTTGTACGTACACCAACAGAATTCACTTTGAATTGTTTGATTGGCAAGATGAACATAACTCGTCGGCTTAATATCAACAAAACTAAATGGCTTGGTTTACTCCAAGTATCTAAGTAAGCACTCAATGAATTCTTTCGGGCTTGTATTTATTGCAGTATGGCCGCCTGGAATCGTTGCCGTTTTTGCTAATGGAAACTCTGCTGCTAACAGTTCATCAATTTTCTTATGAAAAGGAACTGTTTGTGTTCCCGTAATAATTAAAACAGGCTTTCCAAATTGATGTGTTTTTTTCAAGTCAACCTCGTAATTGCTAACTGCAGATAATCCTCGCAATCTGTTCTTTTGTTTGAGCCACGTTGGCCATAGTGGGTGTTTACGAATATCAAAAGTATCGCAGTTCATCAATTCGCAACGAAACTGCTTTACCATTTCCTCGGTAATTTCGGCCTGCGGAGTAAACTGTTTTGAAAGCGCTTTCATTTCTTTCATGCCTTCCGGTGACTGGTTTCTTTTTTCCGCCAAATTAAATACCGGTGGTTCAATTAAAATTAGGGAACGAACCCGGTCGGGATGATTTAATGCAAAGTCAAAAGCGATCAGTCCACCGTAAGAATGGCCTACGATGATAACGGGTTCGCGAATCCTCAATGAATCAAGGGTAAAATTAATGGCTTCGCTTTCTGTTCTTACAGAGTAATTTTTTGGAAGTAGTACTCCGGAACCAGCATATTGAATATTGAATTGCTCCATGCGAATTACTTTGTACTTGCGTGATAGTTCCTTGGAGTGAACATTAAAAACAGACATGTCTGCAGTACCGCCGTTCAACAGTACAAGGGGTGCTCCATCTCCTTCTATAAGAACTTTCTTTGTGCTTTGTGATTGCGCAGGAAGATATAAGCATACAAGAAAAAGCAATACTATCTTCATAGCCCAAGGTTTTAAATTGTATTTACAAATTAAGCTATTTAACAGGTATCCGGCATAAACAGTGGCAGTGTGTATAAGGACTCGGTGATTTGTTTCACCTGCTGCCTTATTCATATGATCCACATAGATAAGTGAAATTGGAGAAGTAGAGGATACCATACGATATTCCTTTACTGCCTTCTGTTACTAACCTTGCTGATACCTGTCATTGTATATTAACAACTATTCACTCAATTTTAATTTCCCTCCTGTTAAACCTGCGCCGCACCTTTTGATTTTCTACTTCATCGTTTAAAAACAGAATCATGAAAAGGAATTTAATTGCATTAACCATCACTGTTTTTACAATAGCATTAGTGCCTGGTTGTGAAAAAGGAGATGGGTATATTATTAACCACGGCCCCGCCGAATTAAACAATTGCCAAATTGTACAAATTATCCGTGACAATTTCGGCCCCATTGATACTGTTGTTTTTGCTTACAACAACTGGGGCAATCCTGTAAGTGTAATTAAATTGCCGAAACCATTTTATATGAGCGGTTATAACGGTCCAAACTATGCATTTACCTATGATAAAAAACACAGGCTTGCGGAGTTTATTGCTATGACACCGGCCGAAACACAACCGGGTGGAATAAGAATTTTGCTGCGCCGTAAATATTTTTATGATAATCCCGGTAACGATAACATTACACGAGATTCAGGTTATCATGAGCCTACCCTTGCCAACTTCCTGAGTTTAACTTATTACACCTACGACAAGTACGGCAGGGTTATTAAAGACTCTACCCTGGCAAATTATGCACCTGCGCCTTTAGTAAATACTTATTCTTATAACAGTAACGGTAACAGGGCCAGTGTTACATATGACAGTCATACCGGTAACGTTTATACCACTACGTTTGGAACCTATGACAATAAGACCAATATCCTTCGCACCAATAAAATATGGATGTTTTTGAGCTGTGACTACAGCGTTAATAATCCATTTGTTGGTGTTAGCTATAATTCAAGAGGTTTGCCTACCCAATTGAACCTATTCGATAAAGGAGCATACGGAGGAAACTCGCAGTTAAGATTGTGTCTTGACACTTATTATGATGAAGCTCAAATTACATACGCGTGCAAGTGAATTGTGGCAAGTGCCTGAATCTTCTCCCGGATAGAAAATAAAAGAGCTCATTGTCGACCAGATTATAACTCTTCTTCCATTGCTTTTAATGATAGGAACATATGTATTCTTTAAGCTCAACCCTAATTGAAAGACGTTCATGGCAATGACGACAATCCGGTTCGGTTAATGATTTTTATCAGTATATCCTGTCGGTCAAAATGATACTTTAGCTATTCTACTTATCCATTCCCTTTTAAAACGCTATAAAAACAGCTATCATCTCATGGCAGGTGAGTGCTCAAACAACGCATGAATGAGAAACAGCCAACTGAAATTCATTAATCTTGTTTTCCTTTTGTCGGCGCTGGCTCTTGGAGTCATTTCCATACTTTCTTATGTCAGGGTCAACGAACAGGCAAAAGCGTCAAATATTGTAAGCAATACGCAGCTTTTAAAGTATAAATTAAATGATGCCTTGTCCCATATGATGAAGGCCGAGTCTGCACAGCGTGGTTATATTCTTACAAAGGATAGCAGTTTTATGTCGGAATACCTTTTTGCAAGGCAGCAAGTACCCAAACTGGCGTTGGAGATTCAACCGCTTATCACTAATAATGAGGAGCAAAATGCCAGTTTGAAACGTGCTGTTTATCTGTTTAAGTCAAGGCTACAATATTTGCAAACAACACTTGAGTTCTCAGGCAAAATGGCTGGTACCAACTTAAGCAATCTGCTGGTAAAAGGAAAGCATATTACCGATGAGTTAACTATTGTAATTGACCGCATGATTGACAAGGAAGATCAACTACTGGCTGAGCGAACGGCTTCTAAAGAAAAACAGGAAAGACATACTGCATTATTTATTCTTATGTTCTCAGCCATTTCAATAGCGATTTTGACATATAGCTATTTCAGGCTGAAACAGGAGACCATTACCAACAGCGTTTTAGAGCGAAAGATCCTTGAAAGAACAAAAGAGATAAGCACAGCAAATGAAGTTTTAAGTAAACAAAATCTTGAGCTTAAACGAAAAAATGAAGAACTGAGTTCGTTTAGCTTTATTGCCAACCACGATTTGAAAGAACCGCTAAGAAAGATAAAACTCTTTACTACCAAATTAATGGCATCAAACGAACATCTTTCATCCGAAAGCAAAATGTTGACGCAAAAAATAATTGGGTGTGTCGAAAGAATGGGCTCTCTGTTGGAAGATATTTTTGTTTACACAATGACGGACGAAACCCATGAATTCGAACTGATTGATCTGAATAAGGCGGTTTCCGGAGCTATACATAATTTGCAAGAGGAGATAGATGAAAAGCAGGCTATTATTCAATTTGATTCGCTTCCTTCAATAAAAGCAGTGCCCCATCAAATGGAACAGTTGTTTACAAACCTCATATCTAACTCACTCAAATATTCTAAGAAAGATGAAAGACCTGCAATTAAACTGCAGGCAGTTAAGGAAAACTGTATGGACAAGAACGTATATTGGAAAATTACTGTGGCGGATAACGGGATTGGATTCAATGAAGCCTACCGGGAAAAAATATTCGAAATGTTCAAAAGACTGCATTTAAAACATGAATATCCTGGCACAGGTATGGGACTTACAATTTGTAAAAAGATAGTTGAAAACCATGGTGGTGCCATTACAGCAAGTTCGAAGAATGGCGATGGAGCTTTTTTCACTATCAGGCTTCCTGAAGCCAAAGAAAACTAATTGCTATCGCTTTTTTCTTATTGCCCAATTGTATCAGTAGCACTTGAAATTTGCGGCGTGCAGATGGCAAGGAATTATTACGCATACATTTCAGAAAGAAGTGGAAACATCATTTTAACACGTTACTAGCGTTAAGCATTATTGCATTATCGTGCTGGCAACTACAGGGGCTGCCCCCGGGATTTTTTAACTAAGGCACAAGATATTAAGCATATCAAAATTTGGGAGGATAAAGACTTCCCGTACACAACAATTCAGCCGTTCCTAATATTTATGGAAATATTTTACTTTAAAACGGCTTTAAGTGTCAATTATACGTTTTATTTGCCGCAATAAAATTACTTGAATTCATTCAAGCAATGTTTTATTGGATGTTGAGGGCTTGTTTTTACTTGCCCTCTTTTTTTATAAACATTTCTTTTTGATCAAAACGTTGCAGGAGTTGAAGCTAATTCGGGAGAGCAAACGCTTGCTGCTATTTTAGATGACGAAGAGATCATTACCGCATGTACTGAATACAATAGTCATTTAAATGTAGAGTTTATATCTAACAACCAGCGTGTTGACATCAGCAGATAGTTAGTAAGCGATAATAAGAATTACTGATTCAGGCTTTTGTCGGAAACGGAGACCGGTATTCTTCAACTACTATCCCTTCGTACTGCGGAAGCAAAGTCAGATCCTGCTCTGTGCATTCACAAATTAGAATCTTGTCTGCGGTGTTAATCTCAATATTAACAACATGGATTCTTTGAACGAAGTTCCAAAAGAAGATGAAGATTTTTAAATGCAATAACAATCCTGGTTTTAGACATAACAGATATGTTTAAGTGGGTGAGTATACCTATTAGTCTTAAGATTGAAGGAGGGCAAAAAGGCCGGTTTTAAAATGACCCCAGGTTAGATCGATCTCTAAAACAAGATTGAGCTCTTATAAGTATTCAGGTAAAGCTACGGTAGTTTTGGTATTGGCACAGTTTTTAAATTCTGCACAGCATTTGTTTCGCAGATTATCAACCTGTTTAATTGCAGGTTTTTTCCTGATGAATATCAGTATTTGCAACCGGTGACCATTTTAATTTGACGTTTTAACTTTAATCATTACATAATGTCTCGAGACATGTCGATGAAGAAGCTTGTATTTTATGTTGATGATGACTATGATGATATTTCAATAATAGAAGAAGTTTTTAAAACCTATACTCATATCGAGCTTGTTTGTTTTACAGACAGCTATAAATTCCTGAAGCATATCATCGATAGCAAGCCCTTCAGGCGAATACCTGCGCTGGTTCTAATAGATATTAATATGCCTGTCATTAACGGCCGCGAATTGCTGACCATGTTGCGGAGCTATGATCAACTGAAGGGAGTAAAAATGGTGTTATATACTACATCAAGCCTTCCGTCGGACAGCCATTTTGCAAAGAGCCAAAATGCAGGCTTTATCACCAAACCTCTTTCTTATAATCAACTCGCAGAAGTTGTTCTGCAGTTATTAAAAGAATGTAAACTGCTCGATGGTGAATAAAAGTTTTATGTATGCCTGCGGTGCTTCAAAGGCCAGAGCTAACAATGAATGTAATTGAGAGGAGATCAATGATGGCTATCTCACTGAATAACGTTGTTTACAAAATCTATATGATACACTTATTCTGCTATGGCTTTTTAATTGCTCTGCTAATTAAGGCGTTCTAATCGAGATATACTTAATTAGCCTATGGAAGTCTCTTACGGTTCTTAACCAGCGAAAACCTATCATACATTAAAAGCTTCCGGTTATCCAGGAACTTTTGTTTCTGGATAACCGATCTTCAACTCCCGTTACTTCTTTGGTGCAGGACTGTGCTGAACATACTTATACAAAGCTTCTATTTTGCCAATGGTGGGTGTAGCCTAATTTTTTTCCAGAGGCAAATAAATATCGAATCTTGCGCCTTTATCCTGGTGGCCCGTAGCCGTTATAACACCATTATGATTCTCAACAATGCGTTTGCAAATGGCAAGGCCTATTCCGGAACCGGCAATATTAGGAGCATTATGTAGTCGTTGAAAGATCTCAAATATTTTTTCGGAGTATTCAGGGTCAAAGCCAAGGCCGTTATCAGAAACTGAAAGATGATAGTATTGTTTATGGTTGCTCAACTGATTTGCACTGGCCTTTGCAGCAGTCGCCACCTGTCCTTTGATCTTGATAACGCAATTCCGTCCGGGATGCCTGTACTTAACAGAATTGGTTATAAGGTTATCCAGCAATTGGTGGATTTGGAAGGGGATACCCGAAATTGTTCCCAGTTTTTCTTTGTCAAACCGAACGCTCTTTTGTTCAAATTCGTCTTTATGCTGAAGGATTACCTGGTCAACCACTTCGTTTAGATCTACTCTCTCAAAGTATTCCTCACTGCCATTGGTTTTTGCATAGGTTAAAAGATCTTCAATAAGATTATTCATCCGCTTCGCCGCGGCTATTGACCGCTTCAGGTATTCGGCGTATTTCTCATCTATTTTTCCTTCCAGGTTTTCCGACACCACGGAAATGTAAAAAGCGATTTTTCTTAGCGGCTCCTTCATATCGTGAGAAGCAGCATAGGCAAATTGTTCCAATTCCCTGTTCTTGAACTCCAGCTGCCTGGTATATTCTTCCATACTGTCTTCAGCCAATTTCTTTTGGGTGAGATCCCGGGTAACTTTTGAAAAACCGATAATGTTATCATCCCGGTCGTGCAATGCCGTTAGCACGATGCTTCCCCAAAACCGACTGCCATTTTTTCTCATCCGCCAGCCTTCATAAAGTGCCTTGCCGTTTTTCCTCGCTTCATTTAGTATTCTTTCAGGCAAACCAGCAGCACGGTCTTCAGGTAGATAAAAGCTGCTGAAGTTCTTTCCTACAATCTCTTCTTCTTTGTAGCCTTTTATTTTTTCCGCACCCTTGTTCCAGTTTTGTACGGTGCCGTTTTTATCTAAAAGAATAATGGCATAGTCTTCAACTTCTTCTATCATTTTATGATAGCGTTCTTCACTTCTTTGCAGTTGCTCGTTCTTGAATTTTAAGTCGGCGGTTTTTTCTTCGATCTTTTTTTCCAGCAAAGCTGTAAGTTCCCTGTACCTGATTTCACTTTCTCTTAAAGCGATTTCTGTTTGTTTAATAGATGTGATGTCAATGAGCATGTTGATTGCCCCGATCAGATTACCATTGTCATCAAACAAGGGTTGTGGATGCGGTGCAACGCTGCGTACAGAACCATCGGGGCGCATTACTAATATTTCTTCCCCGCTTACCGAACGGCTTTCTTGCAAACAGATGGCCATGGGACAATTATGCGGGGGTATTTCGGAACCATCTATGTTGAAGGTTTTATAAGAGCCTGACCACATATCCTTGCCAATTTCAGGTTCTCTTCCCCAGAGTTCAGTAGCTGCGCTATTGAACATGGTGATCTTTCCTTCGGCATCTGTGGCATATAAGGGCGTGGCAAGACTTTGTATTAGGTTTCGGTAGCGAGACTCGCTTTGAGATAAAGCATCGAATAGTTTCTTTTTTTCAGTAACATCAACGGTAAAACACCTGGTATGAATAAATTTCCCCTCGTGCCAAAATACGTTAGAGCTAATGTGAACTGTTTTAATTGTTCCGTCTTTGCAGCGAAGCTCTGACTCATATTGATTTAGTATCTGGTTGCAACTAAGCTTGTAAAGTATATCAGAGATCTTACTCTCATAAACATGAAACTTAGAGATGTGATGCCCAATGTATTCCTCAGCTGTATAACCCAACATATCCAGTTCAGCTTTGTTGGCCCATTTGATGATCCCGTTTTCATCCACCCAATGAAGGCCAATGACAGCATTGTCAACATAATCCTGGAGCATATGGGTTTTCCACTCCAGTTCTTTTTGAACATTTCCCTGATCAATGGAGAGCAAAGAAATAACCTTGTCAAGATCGGTATCAGGAGCTTGTTTCATTTGTATGGTTAAAAAGGGCTTTAAAGTTAAACATAAATGTAATAACTGGTGTGCTTTAAAGGCTGCTTGGCAATACCGACGAAAGCAGTACAGCCATTGATCAATTCACTCCAAAGCGGTTGGTCATTACTTTTTGGAAAACCTCCCCGGAATGCGTTGAAAGTAATTGCCGATGCTAACTCCAACACAAACCTGGCTGTTGTTACAATACAATATCAACAACAATTACACCCTTTTGTAAAATGCGGTAGATATTAACTCTAATTTTCTGAGAGATTATTCCCTTGCATGATTTGCACCATAGACACATCCCTATGTTTCAAGTATTTTGCATTAACGTATTGCGAACTAACCGAAATTACTAACCATTAAATTCAACAGCGGGAAAATTTATTTGCTGAACTTTTGGCTGAGGAAGTTGATTCTGTTTGCTGGCAAAAATCTGGACTGAAATTCAAATGTTGAGACAACAGTTGGAGCAGTTAATAAATTCAGAAGATAATGAACAGGCAAAACGAACGCAAGCTCCGGCATACAATTCTTTCCAGGCTTATACCTGGACTCTTTGGAAGTGTACAAATTTATTTGCTCTTTTTTGTCAACTGTGTTTCGTTATTTTCTTCAATAGCCGCAGCAAGTTCTTGTTCGGCATTATGTACCCAAAGAGGCATCAGGTTTGCGGCGATCTTCCATTCACCATCTGCATTACGGTAAACGCTGAACATAATTCTTGTGCCTTTATCATCGGGAACATCAACACTATACCTGGAGTTGTCATTTAAATAGGTTTGCCGGAAATTAAATTCCCGTAGTTTGTCGCCTGCCTTAATTAATTTGGAAAAATAAGTACTCATGAAAGTTGAAATAAAATCAATGGATAACTCAAAACTCATCGTTTAATAAAGAGAGCTTTGAAAATTCTGAGCCATTAAAAATTTTTGCAAGATTGTTGTCTTTGCTTTTACTGTAAGCATCAAAGTTTTTGCTGGTTACAATACGCCAAAAATTTTTTGCACTCAGGTCCTGATAATCTGAATCGGTAATAAACAAACCATAGATAGGGTCACGCTTGCTGAATTCAATTTTTACATACCTGCTGTCATCTGTAACTCTGGTCTCAATAAAATTTTTTATTTGCTCTGAATTCATGCTCATTGAATTTGGTTGATTCGAAAACGTTTCCTTTATAAATTTTTTATTCTTTCAATGAAGGCATCCCCGCGTTCTTCTTTTTGTCGTGCCTCTGTTACCGATACGTTACGACCGTTTACTACTGTGCCGTCAATTCTTTTCATTGCTTTTTCAGCTTCTTCGTCATTAGGCATATTTACAAAAGCAAATCCTCTTGAATATCCATTAAAGCGGTCTTTAACAACCCTGGCAGAGATTACCTTGCCATGCGTTGCGAAGATTGCCCCGAGAGATTCATCTGTGATCTGATCACCCAGGTTAGAAACATAGAGATGCATAAAAATTTTTTTAGTATCTGAGACGGAAGCAAAGAGTAAAAGGAGATGTGGGGATTGATATACTGTGTGCTAAGGGCTCAAATGATTATTTCGAAGGTAACTGATTAAATGGTAACAGCCTGCAAAAGATTTATAGGCGTGGTGCTTTCTGTTAAGATATCAAGTTTAATTGGCCGGGCAATTTTATAAGCCTACCTTGTGCTCTTAATAAACACTCCTGTTAATCCTTTAACACAAACGTTCCAGCTTTAACAGCAAATCAATCCTATTTGTTAACAAACTAAATGAGCTGTATGGCACGTGTTTTCACCACCCGTTTTACCTTCAATCATCAAAATTATGATGCTCTTGTTACTGTCGTATCAAACCAGGGGCAACTGAATTTCGCAATCAGGTTGATGGATGATGAACTTCTTGAATTATTACCTGATGGTCATCTTAGCTATACAGGCAATAATGGTTTCAGAGATATTCAAACAGATAATCACCTGGTGCAATCCTTAATGCAATCTATTTCTGTTTCGATAGAGAAGCATTTGGAAATTCGCCCATAACCGTTCAATTACCGTATATGTATTTTGTATTTGTGACTAACGACCTTGAAGCTGTCGGTGTTTTTGAACGTGTATTGCATGAATCAGGCGCAAAAAAGAACCTGCTAATCGCTCCTAACGGTTATGATCTGATTCAATTATTACAAAACGTAAAAAAAGGAGAACCCTATCCTGATCTTATAATTCTTACACCAAAATTTCTCAGGATTAGCGGTATTGATTTATTGGAACTTTTGAAGACAGATGATTTCTATCGCCTCATACCAGTAGTAATGTTGCTGCCGGAAAGTAATGACGATTATCAGGCTGTATGTATCAGGCTGAATGCTGAGTATATGCCTTTTCCCAAAGACAAAAATGAATGGCTACAAGCAATAGATCGAATGTGTGCCGCTTGTTCTTAGACTCTTTACAAACTTATTCAAATTGCTATTGTCTAATCATCGCACCATTGGCAATACATTGTGAGTAATTGATAAAATAAAGATTACCTTCAGCCTGTTATTGAGCCTGCATCTAGTAAATTAATTATCCGCTCACGCATTTAGTTAGTCTCTGCTCCTTGCTTTCTCAGCCCTTATCAAATAAAAAAAGAAAGTATGAACATCTATGTTTCTAACTTAAGCTTCAACGTACAGGATGAAGACTTAAGAGGATTTTTTACTCCATACGGAGAAGTGTCGTCTGCTAAAGTTATCATGGACAAATTCACAGGCAAATCGAAAGGGTTTGGCTTTGTGGAAATGAATGACGACGAGGCGGCCAAAAAAGCAATTGCTGAATTAGATAATGGTACTGTCGAAGGCAGAAATATTAAAGTAATGGAAGCAAGGCCGAGAGAAGACCGTCCTGCCCGAAGCGGTGGAGGTGGTTTCAGAAGCAACAATAGCGGCGGTGGTTTTAAAAAAAGATGGTAAACGTTTTTAAATAAAGACCTTCCTGATGAAGGTCTTTATTTTCATGGCCCAATTTTTTTGTATCTGCATAGAAGCAGTTTTTATTCATCTAACCTTAATTATGGCAAAATCGAAGGAAACCTTTAATAAGAGAGAAAAAGAAAAACAAAGACAGCAACAAAAGAGACAGAAGCGAGAAAAAATGGAAGAGCGGAAAGCCAATGGATCTAAAAGCAAATCTTTAGATGATATGATGGCTTACATAGATGAAAACGGTAACATTACTTCAACCCCTCCCGATCCCTCAAGGAAAAAAACGTTCAAAGCTGAAGAAATTGAAATTGGCGTACCGAAGCAATCAGCGGAAGCCGAAGATGAAGCAAACAGCGGCATCGTTGATTATTTCAATACATCAAAGGGCTTTGGCTTTATAAAAGATAATCAAACGGGCGAACGCTTGTTCTTTCATGTCAATCAACTGCAGGAATCAATAGACGAACGTGATAAGGTGACCTATGATATTGAAA
The DNA here is from genome assembly GCA_035554655.1 of Flavisolibacter sp. GTDB lineage: Bacteria > Bacteroidota > Bacteroidia > Chitinophagales > Chitinophagaceae > Flavisolibacter. Next base: position 171,173 of record DATMIF010000038.1, on the reverse strand, counting down.
AGGGCCCAAAGGGATTTAATGCCGTAAACATTAAGAAGCTTTGACGCTTTATCATACACAACGGTTGTAAATTATGAATATTGAAATAACCAATATCCATTTGAATGTAATTGAGGCAGACCTGCGGCGTTTATTTACTCCTTTCGGCGAAGTTATAACGGTGGAATTGGTTCGCGACAAATGGAACAACCGTTCAACCGGTCATGCATATGTACATATGCCGGTAGAAAAACAAGCGCAGGCGGCAATTGTAACATTGAACGGAACTTTATTATCCGGTAAACCAATAATTGTTATGCCACTTAATTCTTAGTGGTAATTATCACATGATTGTTTCAATTTCACATACTGACCGGCAGCGTTTTGAAGAAATCAGGAAAAACCTGCAGGAGCTTGGAAATAAGGAAAGCCAGTTTGTTAAAGTTGAATTGCTTTTTTTTGAAGTACTAAGCATTGCAAAAACCTACGGAGAGCACCCGGAACAAAACACTTTGCTTGCGGCACTGAAAAATTTGCAATATGATCAATATGAAAAAACCAAACTCGCTACAAGAAAAGCAACTGAACGCGAACTGGCGATTCGTCGTTTCATAGTGGCTTTAAGAAAGGTTTTATCAGAAACCCATTAGTGGTCAATTTATAATTAATTCCCAAAGAGATTTCTGTCAACAAACAATCCTCAACATAACTGCAGAATTTCAATACCATCCAACCGCATATTTATTTTAATCATTAAAACTTGTTATGGCATTTATCGATGATCTTCTTCACAAGCCTTCCTATGGTTGGAAAGATGAAAACGGGAATTTAATAGTTCCTTCTTCTAAACAACTTTGGTCCGAAGCTTTTTCGAGAATGAATATTTTCAAAACAAAGAAGAACTGGATCTCATTAGCTAGTGGCTTTATGGCTCTTTGCCTGGTACCTTTCCTTTTCTTTTTTCTTTTTCATTTTTTTTCCTGGTGGCTGGTTGCTGTTATTGTTGTTTATAGCATGATGATCATGGGTACACATGGTACCATCTGGTTCCATCGTTATTGCACACATAAAAGTTATACGTTCAGTAATCCTGTGTGGCGATTCATTACGCAAAACCTTGTGGTAAAAACCTTACCAGAAGAGATTTATGTCGTGTCTCATCACGTTCATCATTCCAAATCAGATTTTCCCGGTGATCCTTATAATCCACAGGCAGGTTTTTTATACTGCATGCTCGCTGAATTAAATCACCAAAGGGTGTCACCTGATTTGCACGAGAGCGACTATAAAAAAGTTATTCATTTTATGAAGCATACAGGTGTGCAACTTAATTCTTATGTGCAGTATCAAAAATGGGGATCTGTTGCTTCACCCTTTTACACTATTGGTATGTGGGCTCTGAACTGGTCCTTCTGGTATATCATTTTCTTTTTTATTGGTGGGCACGCACTTGCCTGTGCTTTATTCACTGCCGCTTTGCTTTGGTTTGTTTTGATCCGTGCTTTCAATTATACGGGTCATGGTGGCGGACATGCAAAACACAAGGATGGAATTGATTTTGACAGGAGAAATCTTTCAATTAATCAAACAAGGCCTGGATTGCTGGCAGGAGAGTGGCATAACAATCATCATTTGTATCCCGGTAGTGCACGTGCAGGTTTTCTTCCTTCGCAAATTGATCTTGCCTGGATATACATTTGGGTGTTGCACAAATTAAAAATGGTGCGTTCCTATAAAGACTCGAAAAAAGAGTTCCTGAAAAAGTATATTGAGAAAGGACACTCAAGAGATATGATTCCTTTGTATGGAGAAGCATACCATCGGAAACATCTTGCTAAAATTGCATCTTCAAAAGATGATATTCTCCGTGAATGATTGCCTGATAAACATCAGTATTAACTTATTGAAGTTATTCAGTAGAAAGGTTAAAAGCGATCATTAACTGTAAGCTATCCTTGCATTTATAAATTATTGAAGTATCTTCACTGCGTCTTATAAATCGACTTGATAAATTTCTTCCCTATTCCGTAGAAGCTCATCTGGTCTTTGTTAGACCAAACGCTCCAACAGAGCTATTTTAAACGAAAACAAATTTTTTATTTCAATGTTATTTGAACAATTAGGTTTGAATGCGCCTTTATTAAAAGCGCTTCAAAAGGAAGGGTACACAACCCCTACACCCATACAATCGCAAACTATTCCACTGGCCTTGCAAGGAAAAGACATACTGGGCCTGGCACAAACCGGCACAGGAAAAACAGCTGCATTTGCATTACCTATTTTGCAATTATTAAATCAACACCAATCAAAGGGATACAGGCACACGAGGGCCCTGATATTAACACCTACAAGAGAACTGGCTGTTCAGATCAGCGAAAGTTTTGAATCGTACGGCCGATACACCAACGTAAAGCAGGAAGTGATCTTTGGAGGCGTGTCGCAGCATGCACAAACTATTGCTCTGCGCAACGGAACTGATGTATTGATAGCCACTCCAGGTCGCTTGCTTGATTTAATGAACCAGGGTTATGTGCATTTAGATTACCTCGAATTCTTTGTTTTGGATGAAGCAGATCGTATGCTTGACATGGGTTTTATACACGATGTAAGAAAGGTGATCAAAGCTTTGCCTAAGCAAAAGCAAACCATGCTTTTCTCTGCCACCATGCCTCCGCAAATTGCGCAACTGGTTGCTTCGCTATTGCATGCACCAGTAAAAGTGGAAGTAACACCCGTATCATCCACTGCAGAAAGAATAGAGCAATGCGTTTATTTCATTACTAAACAAAAGAAGCAAAATCTTTTAGTGCACTTGTTGAATGAGAAGGGCATAAAACGCACACTTGTATTTACACGTACAAAACATGGAGCAGATAGAATTGCAAAAGAATTAAAGAAAGCAAACGTTCGTGCCGATGCTATTCATGGTAACAAATCGCAAACGGCAAGACAGAATGCCCTAACTAATTTTAAAACCGGGAAATTGAAAGTGTTGGTGGCAACTGACATTGCTGCAAGAGGTATTGATGTAGATGCATTAGAACATGTTATCAATTTTGATTTGCCTGATGTTCCCGAAACTTATGTACATCGCATTGGACGTACAGGAAGAGCCGGTGCTAACGGCATTGCTATTTCTTTTTGCGATGGAAGGGAAGAGATGAGCAATTTGAAAAGCATCAATAAACTGATAGGCCTGAAAATACCGGCAATAGCACATCCGTTCGAGAACGCAACGGCCTAATACAACGATAGAAATTTACTGATCCCTCAATAGAAATTTTTATTGGGGGATTTTTTTTATTCAGCTACCACCACTTCCTCCGGATGTGGGACATGCCTGATGGTCAGTTCATATTTTGGGCTGAGTGAAATAAAGAATTCATTGGTCTGCACCAATTCATTTATCGTTTTGTCTTCAAGCAAAACTGCTGCAAGGCTTGATGCAAGTGGAAGATCAATGATCACATTTTTCAGCTTACCATTCTTTAGTGCAAAAGAAAATTTGTATCCCGATTTGCGTTTCATGCCTGCTCTTTCAAAATCAGGAGTATTTAATGCAAGTACCTGCTCGGCAACCAGGGAGCGCTTCATTACAATACGGATAATAGGTAGATATTTTGACCAAACATTTGTGTACATAAAATTGTTTTAATGATTAAAGGTTGTTAGAACAGGATTTTTGTAAAGATGCGATTTTAAAAGCCAATGAGAATATAATATTCAACCAACCAGTTTCAAAAAAAATAAAAATAATACCCGGGTTTGTTTTCGGGTTGAAGTCAAAGTCGTCAGCCTTAACGATGAGTTAGAGGTAAGGTTTTAATAATTCTGATTTCTTAGGATTTCTCAAATGTCTGATGACCTTATCCTTTATTTGCCGGGCTCTCTCGCCTGTCATATTATGTTGATTAGCAATCTCATTCAAACTCAAAGCTTCAGTTCCGATCCCAAAGAACGCACAAACAATACTTCTTTCTCTTTCAGACAAACTTTTCAAACATCTTTTGATTTCAATCGCGAGCGACTGTTTATGATCGACATCTTTATCGGTTTCAGCTAAGCTTTCATCAATCATATTGTCGAGCATAGTCTCCTCTCCTGTAACGGGATTTGGGCTATCAAGACTTACATAATTGATGTGATAATCCGTAACAGATTGAAGATCTTCCTCCGAAATGTTCATTTCATCTGCCAGTTCTTCTTGGGATGGCGATCTTTCATAAGTCTGTTCCCATAATGAAATTGCTTTCTGTACTTTATTGCCAAGGCTCACTCTGTTTGATGGCAACCGCACCATTCTTCCCTGATCACTTAATGCCTGTATAATACTTTGACGAATCCACCATACCGCATATGAAATGAATTTGAAACCCTTTGTTTCATCAAAGCGCATAGCTGCTTTAATAAGCCCAAGGTTTCCTTCATTAATTAAATCGGACAGTGAAAGTCCGCGAAACTGGTATTGTTTTGCAACAGAAACTACAAAGCGCAGGTTTGCTTTTGTCAATTCATCCAGTGCTTTTTTATTGCCGTCTTTTATTGCTTGCGCCAATTCAATTTCTCTCTCTACAGAGATCATTTCTTCTTTACCTATTTCCTGCAAATACCTGTCTAGACTTAATGTACCGCGGTTGGTAATAGATTGAGTGATGGTTAGTTGGCGCATGAAAAATTATTACGTGTAAGGTAGCTTATTTATGCGCACCCTGTTTTTATTTCTTTAGCAATAGAATTGTTCTCCTGTTAATGTTAGACAGCAGCGCATGCTGCCGCCTGAAATGATTTATCTTTGCGGCAATTATTTGAGCCGCTGGCGCCAGTATTGAATCATCTTTCTCTTTCTTTACTTTCTGCTTTCTCCTCAAATGCTTTTTTAACAACTAAATAATTTACATGAAGATTTACGTCGAAAATCTGAACGGTACTATTGATAATGAAAAACTCGCAGAAATTTTTTCTTCCTATGGTGAGGTAAGATCAGCGCAAATAGTAAAGGATGTTTTCACAGATGTGTCGAGAGGTTTTGGATACGTGGAAATGGAAGACGAGGCTGCGCAAAAAGCAATCAGCCAGTTGAACCAAACTACTTTCGATAGTTTGAAACTAACCGTGAAAGAAGCCCCGGCGATAAATGAACATAAAGGATCGTACAAAGTCGGTAGTGGCGCTGTTAACGCATACCGTTTCAGAAGGAATAGCTAGAGAAATCTATCTTAATATATATGGGTAATGAAAAAGAACAAATGCAGGTCGAGTTTCATAATAAGGCAAACGCTACGTTCTTTTCTATTTATCGTGCATTTGAACAATCCGTATCTTCCATTAGCAGAAGACGTGAAGAATTTAAATTTCAGCAGTTAAAAAAACAATATGCTGTAACCATGGAACAAGAACTTCAGAGGACAGCGAAAGAAATTCTGGCAAGATTCAAAAATGAAAAACAGTTGGATGAAATGGAGCAGATTTTTTCCCGGTTCATTAAAGAGTATTTGCACCGCTTCATTCAGAAAGTAAACGACCTATAGTATGAAACGTTCTGTTATTACAGGTTCGGGAGCTGAAATACCAACCGAAATTGTAAAGAATACTGATTTTGTTAACGAGCAATTTTATTCAGAAGACGGAAACCTTATTCCCACATCTAACCCGGTCATTATTCAGAAGTTTGCTAAAATCACTGGTATTGAAGAAAGGCGTTATGCATCGCCGCAATTAAATTCATCAGACCTTGCTGCTTCTTCTGCTAAAAAGGCAATTGAAGATAGTGGAGTTGATCCTGAAACTTTGGACCTGATCATTGTTGCACAAAACTATGGTGATGTTTCTTATCAAAGTGTGCAAGTGGATACAGTTCCTTCACTAGCCAGCCGGGTAAAACGAAGCCTTGGCATTTCCAATCCGTCCTGTATTGCATTCGATACTTTGTTTGGTTGCCCCGGATGGATATTAGCTATTATGCAAGCCGATGCTTTTTTTAAAGCAGGCATGGCAAGAAAAGCATTGGTGATAGGCACCGAAACTTTATCAAGAGTAATTGACAGGCACGACCGGGATAGTATGATTTTTAGTGATGGCGCAGGTGCTGTAGTATTGGAATATAAAGAGAGTGAAAGCGGTATTTTATCTTCTGGCGCATTAAGCCATACAGGTGAGGAGACTGGGTATTTGTATATGGGAGAATCCACCCATGCAGATTATAAGCCAGGAACGAAATTCATTAAAATGAAAGGCCGAAAAGTGTACGAGTATGCTTTAAAATTTGTTCCGCAGGCCATGAAAGATTGTTTCGACAAAACAGGAATGGATATTTCTGAGCTGAAAAAGATTTTCATCCACCAGGCCAATGAAAAAATGGATGAGGCAATCGTTGCCGGCTTTTATAAATTATACGGCAAAGAAGTGCCGAAGGATGTTATGCCGATGTGCATACAGTTTTTAGGTAACAGTTCGGTAGCTACCATTCCAACTCTGTATGATATCATTCGAAAGGACCAGGATCCTGATCATAAACTTGAACAAGGTGATATTATTTTGTTTGCTTCTGTAGGAGCGGGGATGAATATTAATGCGGTGTGTTACAAGTATTGATCGTCTAGTTGCTGTATTGCTTTATCGGTATTCATTGAAGGTGCAGAAGTGCCTTTATTCTGGTTCTTCTGCCCTTTGACGATAAGAATTACAAAACGTACACGTGTGCGACGCAACAGGCGTTTAATAGTAGTAATGTGGTGGGTACACAAGAAATATTGCTCCAAATTATTCTTCGGGAACTCAGAATGATAAGCTCCAACTTGTTATCCTATCTTCAAATTCTAACTCCCATCTTCTTAATAAAAGCCAACTCGAAATCCTAAGCTCCAAATCCGAAATCGCCTACTTTTGTCCGCATGGCAACAGATCAATTTCAATCTCCGGATTATTACCTGGTAGATGAACTTTTAACTGAAGAACATAAACTCATTCGTGAAACGGTTCGCAACTATGTGAAGAAAGAGATCTCACCCATCATTGAAGACTATGCGCAAAGAGCCGAGTTCCCGCAACAGATAGTAAAGCAATTGGGTGATCTTGGTTGTTTCGGTCCAACCATTCCTGTTGAATACGGCGGCGGTGGTTTGGATTACATCAGCTACGGACTAATGATGCAGGAACTGGAGAGAGGAGACAGTGGTGTTAGATCAACGGCGTCGGTACAGGGTTCGCTCGTGATGTTTCCCATCCATGCTTACGGCAGTGAGGAACAAAAGCAAAAATATTTACCAAAGTTGGCGAGTGGTGAGTGGCTCGGTTGTTTTGGATTGACGGAGCCTGATCATGGTTCCAACCCTGCAGGCATGCTAAGCAATTTTAAAGATGCAGGCGATCATTTTGTTTTGAACGGAAGCAAAATGTGGATCAGCAATGCGCCCTACGCACAAGTTGCAGTAGTATGGGCAAAGGATGAAAATGGTGAAGTGAGAGGACTGATTTTAGAAAGAGGAATGGAAGGATTTTCAACTCCCACAACTCATGGCAAATGGAGTTTGCGTGCAAGTGCAACGGGCGAGCTTGTATTCGATAATGTAAAGGTTCCAAAGGGAAATATTTTGCCGAATGTAAAAGGAATGAAAGGTCCATTGAGTTGCTTAACCAAAGCCCGTTATGGAATTGCATGGGGTGCATTAGGAGCAGCCATGGATTGTTATGACACAGCGCTTCGCTACAGCAAAGAAAGAATTCAGTTTGATCGTCCCATTGGAGGATTTCAACTGCAGCAAAAGAAACTCGCTGAAATGATCAGCGAGATCACCAAAGCACAATTGCTTGTTTGGCGGTTGGGATCGTTGATGGGCGAAGGCAAAGCAACTGCGCAACAAGTATCAATGGCAAAACGCAATTCGTGTGAAATTGCAACTAACATTGCCAGAGATGCAAGACAAATGCTAGGTGGTATGGGCATCACCGGCGAATACAGCATAATGCGCCACATGATGAACCTGGAAAGCGTAATTACTTACGAAGGAACACATGATATTCATTTGCTGATAACGGGTATGGATGTGACAGGCTTTAACGCATTTAAATGAGTGTATGAAAATATTTCTGATTGGCTTTATGGGTTGTGGTAAAACGCACTGGGGCAAGATTCTCAGTGAAAAATTACATTTTCCTTTTTTTGATCTTGATGAAAAAATTGTTGAGCATAAAGGCAAAACCATTCCTGATATTTTCGCGAGCGAAGGAGAAGAGCAATTTCGTTTACTTGAAAAAGATGTACTTCACCTGTTGAGTGAAAGCCATGAAAATTTTGTAATGGCAACTGGTGGTGGCACACCTTGCTTTTACAACAACATTGATTACCTCAAAAGACAGGGAACTGTTGTTTGGATCAATTGTTCAACTGAATGTTTATATAACCGTTTGCGGAAAGAAAAAGATAAAAGACCGCTCGTTACTAATGTTCCCGATGGAGAGTTAAAATCTTACATTATCAGGAAATATTCGAGCCGGAAAATTTTTTATCAGCAGGCTAATGTTATTTTGCCGGAAGAAGTAATAACCATTGAAAACCTCGTGGATAAGATATTCCACGCAAAAAACGAAGAATGAAACTTTTTTTGATACTTGGAACTTTATTGGCCGGATTAGGCGTGGCGCTTGGCGCCTTCGGAGCCCATGGATTAAAAAAGCTGGTTGATGCAGATACGATTGGTATTTACCAGACGGGCGTGCAGTATCAAATGTACCATGCGCTGGCACTAATTGCTATAGGTATTCTTGCACAAAGAATGCAAGAAAATGCATGGCTGAATTATGCAGGCTTTTTCTTTATTGGGGGGATTGTTTGCTTTTCCGGTTCGCTATACCTGCTTTCATCTTTTAGGGCAATGAATAAGGTGGTTCCAACGTTTGTCTATCCTATCACGCCGTTGGGGGGAATTTTATTCATTTTGGGATGGGTTTTTCTTTTATTTGCGCTTCTTAAAAAATAGTTTTTATTTTGGCCGGACAGGCGTCCTAGCTGCATTTCAAAGGGACGGATCATTATCTTTGTTTTTATGGCTAACAAGCTAAAATCCAATATACCGGAAGCTGCTGGAAAACCAGTGCCGAAAGAAAAGGTGAAGAAAGCAGAAAAAGCACCAAAGGCTGTTGCTAAGAAAAAGTCTGCACCTCAAAAACTTCAAAACGATAAGGAAGAAAAAGTTGACCTGACAAAACTTGCCAGGGACGAGCGTACCTGGAAGATCATTGGTACTGTTTCACTGCTTATTTCTATATTTCTTTTTATTGCCTTTGTTTCCTACCTGTTTACATGGGATGATGACCAATCACAGGTGATGAACCGGGGAGTTGGATTTTTATTCGATAACGATAAGGAAAACCAGGTTTCAAACCTGTTGGGAAGATTGGGAGCTTACACATCGCACAATCTTATTTACAACGGATTTGGATTAGCCTCATTTTTATTCTGCACTTTCTTTTTTGTTGTAGGGATAAACCTCTTATTCGAGCGCAAAGTATTTTCCATCTGGCGCAATCTTAAATATGTAACCATTGGTTTACTCATTGTTTCCATTTGTCTTTCGTTCTTATTGTCATCTGCCGTTTTTCCGTTCGGCGGTAAAGTAGGAGATATGATCAGCAGTTGGATGATTGGGTTGATGGGAACAATAGGAACCGCTGCATTGCTTGTGGTTGTTGTGGGTAGCTACCTGATTTGGCAATTTAATCCCTCATTTAATTTACCTGAGAGAAAACCTGTTACAATTAATGAAAACGATGCGCCGACAGAAGAAGGAGCAAAACTTACGGTAGATACAAGCTTGCTCAATGGAAAATCAGTAAATGATTTGTATGCGGAAGAAACTGCGATGGCAGTTTCTGAAAAAGGAAATTTGTTGAAGGGCGAAGGCGAAATGCATGTTGTTATGGATGATGAAGGCGGCGATGCGGCATTTACGCTTACAGAAAAAGATGAGCCTGAAGAGGAAGAAACTGAGGAAGATGTAGCAGAAGAATTAACTGCCGAAGAGCCAATGGTGGATAAAGAAATTGCAGATGATATTCTCCACAAGCATGACTTTCCAATTGAGCCTGTAAAAGAAACGCCGCGAAAAAAAGACGTGGCTCCTCCGCCAAATGATCTTGAACTCGAAATAAAAACTGCTGAAGAAGAAGCCCCTCAGGAAGAAGCTAAGGAAAAAGGTTATAGCGATCTTCCTCCATACGAACCTACATTGGATTTGCGTGATTACAAATATCCAACGGTTGATTTGTTGGAAAGCTACAGCAACGAAAAGATCGTTCAGGATCCTGCAGAACTGGAAGCTAACAAGAACCAGATCATTAATACCCTCAAGAACTACGATATTACTATTCAAAAGATTAGCGCCACCATCGGCCCAACAGTTACACTGTATGAAATTGTTCCTGCGGCAGGTGTTCGTATTTCAAGAATCAAAAATCTGGAAGATGATATTGCCTTGAGTTTGGCAGCGTTGGGTATTCGCATCATCGCACCAATTCCCGGCAGGGGAACGATTGGTATTGAAGTGCCAAATATCAAGAAGACAATTGTCAGCATGAAGACTTTATTGTCTTCCGAAAAATTCACGCACAGTTCATTCAATTTGCCTATTGCTATTGGTAAAAAGATTGACAACGAGAACTTCATTGTTGATTTGACCACCATGCCACACTTGTTAATGGCGGGTGCTACGGGCCAGGGTAAATCCGTTGGTGTGAATGCTATTCTTACATCACTGTTATACAAAAAACATCCTTCACAGCTAAAATTTGTTTTGGTTGATCCGAAGAAAGTTGAGTTAAGTATTTATCGTCATATTGAAAAGCATTTTCTTGCCAAATTACCGGGCGAAGAAGATGCCATCATAACTGATACGAAGAAAGTGATCAATACACTTAATGCTCTTTGTATTGAAATGGATAATCGATATGACTTGTTGAAAGAAGCAGGTGCAAGAAATATCAAAGAATATAACGACAAGTTCACAAAGAGAAGATTGAATCCGCAGAAAGGACATCAATATCTTCCTTTCATTGTATTGGTGATTGATGAATTTGCAGACCTGATCATGACTGCAGGTAAAGAAGTGGAAATGCCGATTGCACGTTTAGCACAGTTAGCCCGTGCGGTTGGAATCCATTTAGTCATTGCAACACAACGTCCCTCAGTAAATATCATTACAGGTACTATCAAAGCTAACTTCCCTGCACGTATTGCGTTTAAAGTTTCGTCTAAAATTGACTCCAGAACAATTTTAGATGCAGGCGGTGCAGAGCAGTTAATCGGTAAGGGCGATATGTTGATATCTTACAATGGTGACATCACACGTTTGCAATGTGCTTTTGTTGATACGCCTGAGGTGGAAAGAGTTGTTGAATATATTTCTGATCAGCGTGGTTATCCTCAAGCGTTCATGCTTCCGGAATACATTGATGAAAAAGAAATGGAAGGAAAGGATTTTGACATTTCGGATAGGGATCCATTATTTGAAGATGCTGCAAAACTCATCGTACAAAATCAAATTGGCTCTACCTCTCTTTTACAAAGAAGAATGAAACTGGGTTATAATCGCGCAGGCCGCTTAATGGACCAACTAGAGGCTGCAGGCGTTGTGGGTCCAAATCAGGGAAGTAAAGCGAGAGAAGTGTTAATTAAAACGGAATCGGAATTGATGGAATACCTGGAAACACTTGGGTGACACTAAAAACGTTAAGAAATAATAGCTCGTTAAACATCGAAGCCTCGCGTTCCTCTAACAGAACGACAAACAATTATCTTTGCGACGATTCTAAATCAAATGTATTTCTAATGAAAAGATTCTTTACGCTATTAATGCTGGCTTCGGTAGTTGCGGTAAATGCACAAGATAAAAATCCAACAAGCAATGATCCTGCTGCAAAAAAGATCTTAGATGCAGTAAGTGCCAAGTTCAAAACCTATAAATCTCCCTCAGCAAGTTTTTCTTACAGGGTCGAAAACGCACAAGGCAAAGCTCTTTCAACAAAAAAGGGAACAGTGGTCATGAAAGGTAACAAGTATAAAGTGGTAATGGATGGAATGGAAATTTATTCGGATGGTAAGACCTCATGGAACTATGATAAATCAGCAAATGAAGTAACTGTAAATACGGTTGATGCCAACGGCAATGCAATGACGCCTCAAAAATTGCTTACTAATTTTTACGACAAGGATTTTTATTACAAATACAATGGCGAAAAGAAAGATGCCGGTAAAACGGTTCAGGAAATTGAATTGACGCCAACCGACAAAAGCAAACCTTTTCATAAAGTGTATTTGCTGGTGAACAAAGCCACGTCAACCATTTCAAGTGCAAGATTTTTGGAAAAGACCGGTGGTCGTTATACATACAGTATTTCAAGTTTAAATGGAAGTTCCAGCGCTAAGGACAGCGATTTTACATTCGATAAAAGCAAACACCCGGGAGTAGAAGTTGTTGATTTGAGATGACGACAGTGAAAATATTTCAAAAGAAATCCCGCTGTAAGGCGGGATTTTTATTTCTATGGTTGATGTGAAACGTTTTGAGTGAACATCCATTTCTCTCGGATCTTTAAAAGTTTGACGAGATAAGGCACCAGCAGCAGCAGTTCCAACCTGAAGGTAAATGCCGGTGCTGGTTTTAATGCCGGAACGACCATTACAGCAAAGCATGCAGCAATTCCAAGAATTGCATCAACTATCCCCAGGTTAACAGCCCAATCTTTTTCAGTCCACAATCCATAAGCCACAATTCCTTTTAGTAAGAATACAAAGAAGATAAACAGCCCAATAGGAGATAAAGGCTCATTACTTTCCAAACCATAAATTGAAGAGTTGTAGTGAAGAGTTGTAAACACGCCTATAAGGAATGCGAACAAAATAAACGGTCCTGCAATCATAAATAGCCAAATGAATACTTTTATCCAGACCGGTAAAAGCTTTTTTCTTTCAATTATATTTTCTTCGATTAACGGGTCAAGTATTGATTGTTCTTCCATAAGAGTCAGGTGTGGTTGCCTAATGTAAAAGAAATTTTTAAAAATTTTCATGAGGCATTTCAAAACCCCAGAAATATTGTGGCCTGCATTGATGAATGGCTTAGGCTGTTACTTGTTTAATGCTCTCATCCATCCCACTAACAGATCCGGCCAGCTTTCCAATGGACCCTTTCCAAGCGCCAATCCAAATCCATGCCCTCCTTTGGGAAAAATATGCATTTCAACAGGAACGCCATTTGTTTTACAGGCTTCATAAAAACGTAAACTGTTTGCAACTGGTACTGCACCATCATCAGTGGCATGCAATAAAAAAGTTGGTGGCGTTTCCTTCGTTACCTGCAGTTCGTTAGAATACAAATTCACTAACGAAGAATCAGGATTATTGCCAAGCAGGTTGTTTCGTGAACCCATGTGTGTAAAAGATTTGTTCATTGTTATCACGGGGTAAATTAAAACTGCAAAATCGGGGCGTGAACTTTGTTGATCGATTGAATCATTTGAATTATTATCTCCACCATCAAAATGGGTTGCCAGGGTCGAAGCCAAATGGCCGCCTGCAGAAAATCCCATAATTCCAATATTGTTTTTTTTGATACCCCATTTATCTGCATTGGCACGAACAATACGCATAGCTCTCTTTGCATCCATTAATGGAGTGAGATGCGGTGTAATGCTGCTTTTTGTACTGGGTAAACGGTATTTCAAAACTATAGCGATGATACCTTTCGAATTTAACAGCTTGGCAATATCAGTTCCTTCCCAATCGTAAGCAAGAATACCATATCCGCCGCCGGGACAAATGATAACTGCTTGTCCTGAAGCATTTCTTTTCGTAGGAATGAAAACTGAAATTTCAGGCGATTGCACCTTACTGATGCGGACAATGTCTGCACTTTCACTTTTTTCAACTTCATCTGATTTTTGGTAATTGGGAACTTTTCCTGCGGGCCATAATGGAATTGTGAAATCCTGCGCTTGTATCATTTGAAAAAGAAATAAACTGGTAAGACAAGTAAAAAATATTTTCATACAACAAGTAGTTTGTAAAAATCAAATGTAAGCATGAACAATCATTCTAATGATTTGCTCTTGTTCAATGTTAATCATCGTTAATAAAATTTCATTTTCAGGATGCTTCAGGATAGTAAGGGGCAGCAGTGGTGCTAAATTTCCGTTCAATTGATTGTTTGATATGAATCCTATCTCCAAATTGTTTTTCGCTCTCGCAGTTCTGATTTCAAATGCAACCTTCGCACAAATCAGATTGCCTGCAATCATCTCTGATAACATGATACTACAACAGAATTCAAAAATTATTTTGTGGGGATGGGCGAAACCGGGAGAAGAAATCACAATAACTAATAACTGGAATAGCAAATCCACGACAGTAACAACAGATGCATCAGGTAAATGGTTAACCTATGTTGCTACAACAAAAGCTGGCGGACCTTATCAACTTATATTCAAAGCATCTAACACCATTGAAGTAAAAAATATTTTACTTGGAGAAGTCTGGCTATCATCGGGTCAGTCGAACATGGAATTTTTTGTAGGCAAAACTTCAAATGCCTCTTATACAGGCGTCATCAATTATGATGAAGTAATGAAAGATGCAGAACATCCAGACATCAGGACGATTGATGTTCCTAACAAGGTTGCCAATGATCCGCAATATGATTTTACAGGCGAATGGAAATTGTGCTCTGCAAAAACTCTCGATACATTTTCTGCAGTGGCTTATTTTTTTGCAAAAGAAATCAACAAAGCAACCGGCTTTCCGGTCGGCATCATCAATTCAACTTGGGGAGGAACGCCTGCTGAATCATGGACAAAAAAAGAAGTGCTGCAAAGTGATTCCGGCCTCAATCAAATTTTAGTTCGTTACCAAAAAGCAATAGATGCTTTCCCCGAGGAAAATGAAAAGTACAAACTTGCTTTAGCAAGCTGGCGAGCAGATACCAGCAAAACAAAAGGAGCTGCACCGCGTGGCCCAATGGGGGCAAACAGCAATCAATCGCCTTCAAAGCTTTATAATGGAATGATCGTTCCAATTGAACCATACACTATCAAAGGCGTTATATGGTACCAGGGCGAATCGAATGCTGACAGGGCATTCCAGTATCGCAAGCTATTTTCTTCAATGATCAACAACTGGAGAGGTGATTGGAAAAATCCTAAGCTTCCTTTTTACTTTGTTCAAATCTCCCCACACCGAAGCCAAAATGCAGAAATAAGAGATGCCCAGTTGTATGTATATCGTCACACACCATTTACAGGAATGGCAGTTACTACTGACAATGGAGATTCATTGAACATTCACCCCCGCAATAAAGAACTTGTTGGTAAGCGGCTTTCGCTCTGGGCATTGCGCAACGAATACGGTCAAAAGAACATCATGGTATCGGGGCCTTTGTATAAATCAATGAAGATCGAAGGAAATAAGATCCGCATCAGTTTTGATTTCGATAAAGGTCTTCTGGCAAAAGACGGCGAGTTGAAAGAATTTACTATTGCAGGTGGCGATCAAAATTTCGTTCCTGCAAATGCAAAGATTGAGGGTAATACAGTTGTTGTGTGGAGCGATGACGTAAAAGATCCAAAAGCGGTTCGTTTTGCATGGAAGAACGTTCCGCATCCGAATTTGTTTAATGGCGCGGGTCTACCTGCATCACCATTCAGAACGGATAACTGGAAGTTAACAACTGAAGGAAAGAATTAAGACGGCTCCTCTAAACAATCAGGTCTATGACTTCTACAAAATGTTTTTTCTTGGTTTTTTTCTCATTTGCAACTTTCATAGTTTACTCGCAGACTAATTTAACATGGACAAAAAATGTTGGTGCAAGAAAAATACCTTCCTCCAAAAAAATTTATTGGGTGAATAGTTTCGGCGCAACTGATGATACTTCAAAAGTTATTACCAAAATTATTCAGCGAGCCATCGATAAATGTGCGGCGAGCGGCGGAGGTATTGTTGCTTTCAAGTCGGGTACATATTTAACAGGCTCCATCTTTTTGAAAAGCAACGTTCACCTACGCATCGGCAAAAATGTGCTCATTAAAGGCAGTACAAATTTTGATGACTACCCGGAGATCGACACACGCATTGCAGGCATTGAAATGAAATGGCCGGCAGCTTTGATCAATACGATCAATCAGAAAAATGTGATGATCAGTGGTGAAGGAAAAGTAAATGCGCGGGGAAAATTTTGCTGGGATAAATATTGGGCCATGCGAAAGGAATATGAAGCAAAAGGACTCCGCTGGATTGTCGATTACGATGCAAAACGTGTAAGAACATTTTTGGTTCAGTCCTCTTCCGATGTAACATTAAAAGGATTGACTTTTGCTAACGCCGGTTTTTGGACAATTCAACTTTTATATTCAGATCATTTGACCGTTGACGGCGTTACGGTGAAAAACAATGAAGACGGGAAAGGTCCAAGTACCGATGGAGTAGATATCGATTCTTCGTCATGGGTGTTGGTCCAGAATTGCGATATCGATTGCAATGATGATGATTTCTGTTTGAAGGCGGGAAGGGATTGGGACGGCCTTCGAGTGAACCGTCCAACCGAGTACGTTGTCATCAGGAAATGTATTGCAAGAAAAGGCGGGGGCTTGCTTACACTTGGCAGTGAAACCTCTGGCGGTATTCGTCATGTACTTGCAACTGATTTGTATGCAAAAGGAACCGGTAATGGATTCCACATCAAATCGGCAACTACCCGTGGTGGTATTGTTGAGGATATCCATTTTCAAAACATTACCATGGACAGTGTAGGCAATGCTTTCATGTATACCATGAATTGGAATCCATCTTACAGTTATTCAAAATTGCCCGAAGGTTATGCGCAAGAAACTTTACCTGCACATTGGAAGGTGATGCTTACAAAAGTGGAGCCCGAGGAAAAAGGTATTCCTCACTTCAGGGACATTTATATTTCAGATGTAAAAGTCCATTATGCAAGAAAAGCGATCAGCGCAACAGGGCTGGATAAGTCCTTGTTGCAAAATTTCAATTTCGAAAATATAAAGATCAATGCAGGCAATGCAGGTGAGATAAGCTATGCAGATAACTGGACCTGGAAAAAGATCGAAATAAATGCATCTGATAAAAGCGCTGTGATATTGAAAAATTCGAACGGTATAAAATTATAGCCATGTCCAAAAAACTAACGATGCTTATTTTAGTTTTTGCTTCTGTTTTTGTTTTTGCACAAGGTGGAAGAAGCATTATTCCATTTAATGAACATTGGAAATTTTTTAAAGGGGATGCGCAGGGAGCAGAACAAATTTCTTTTAACACTGCCAACTGGACGGACGTTAGACTTCCGCATGATTGGAGCATTTTTGGTCCTTATGATCGCAACAATACAACTGGAAGTGGTGGCGGTTACTTGCCTTCAGGTATTGGATGGTACAGAAATAGTTTTTCGCTTTCAAATAAAGATGCCGGGAAAAAATTTTTTATTGAGTTCGATGGTGTTATGGCCAACAGCGATGTCTGGATCAACGGGCATAATCTTGGTAAACGTCCTAACGGCTATGTGAGCCTCAGTTACGATTTCACGCCTTATTTGAGACAAAATGATTTAAACGTTGTTGCTGTTCGTGCTGATAATACTATTCAGCCGGCATCACGTTGGTATACCGGCGCAGGCATTTACAGGCATGTGCGGTTAGTAATTACGAATCCAATTCATGTTGATCATTGGGGAAGTTTCATCAGCACTTCAAATGTTTCTGCACAAAAAGCAAAAGTGCAAATACAAACTGTTGTGGCGAATGAATCTTCTGCTTCTCAAACGATGGACATACGTACTCGCTTGATAACGCAGGACGGAAAAGAAGTTGCAGTAACGCAATCTTCGCAAAAAATTGAAGCAGGAAGGAAGAAAACAGTTGTTCAACATGTCAATGTAAACAATCCTGCGTTATGGGATATTAGTCGTCCTCAATTGTATAAAGCAGTAACAACTATCATTGTCAAAAAGCAAAACGTTGATGAAGTAACCAACAACTTCGGAATCCGGGATGCTCATTTTGATGCAGCAACCGGTTTTTGGCTCAATGGAAAGAACATCAAGATCAAAGGTGTTTGTTTGCATCATGATGGTGGCGCTTTCGGTGCAGCAGTGCCTTTGCGTGTTTGGGAAAAGCGTTTGATATCGTTGAAAGAAATCGGCGTGAATGGCATTCGCACCTCGCATAATGAAACAGCTCCTGAATTTTTGGACCTGTGCGATAAGATTGGTCTGGTAGTCATGGATGAAACCTTCGATACCTGGAATGCAGCAAAGCCCGGTGCGCAAAAAGGATACAATCTTTATTTCACTGACTGGTGGGAGAGAGATACAAGAGACATCATCATGCGTGACCGCAATCATCCTTCAATTGTTATTTATAGTGTAGGTAATGAAATTCACGACAACCTTAACGATTCAACAGGTTTCAGAAAATATAAAATGCAGCAGGACCTGATTCATTCTCTTGATCCGTCCCGGCCTGTTACAATGGCTCTTTTCCGCCCTGCCAATTCTCATGTTTATGATAATGGTTTAGCAGCAATAATGGATGTTGTTGGACAAAATTATAGGGAGAATGAACTGATTGCGGCACATGAACAACATCCCGACTGGAAAGTGATCGGTACAGAAAATACGCATGTTATCAGTCAGTGGCTGGCCTTGCGTGATAAACCATACATGGCTGGGCAATTTCTCTGGACTGGATATGACTATCTCGGTGAAGCCTTTTGGCCACGAATTGCAAATGGTTCGGGATTATTCGATAAAACAGGTCAACAGAAACTGAACGGTTATCAACGTGAAAGTTGGTGGAGTGATAAACCAATGGTTTATGTAACAAGAAGAGAAAGTACTGCAAACGGCAACACATGGAATAGTGATTGGACACCAGACGATCCTGACATATACACACAGGCAGATGTGCAGGCATTCAGCAATTGCGATGAAGTGGAATTGTTTTTAAATGGAAAATCAATGGGAGTAAAAGGGCGTACTGCAGATGATGCATCGCCACGAACATGGTCAATACCATTTGAAAAAGGAACATTAAAAGCAGTGGCAAAAAGCAATGGAAGAGTGGTTGCGCAGCAGGAATTGAAAACTGCAGGAAAAGCTTCGAAAATTGTTTTGACAGCAGACAAGTTATCCTTAAAAAATAATTGGGATGATGTTATCTATATAACGGCAACTATTGTTGATGAGGATGGAAACATGGTGAGCAATTCAGATACAAAAATCAATTTTGAAATAGATGGTTCTGGTGTGATAGCCGCAGTAGATAATGGTGATGTGTCAAGTTCAGAACCATACCAGGCTACGAGCCGTTGGACTTACAAAGGAAAATGTGTTGCTATTATCAAAGCTTCGGCATCTGAAGGAAGAATTACAGTTAAAGCCAGCGGAGAAAATTTACGAGGAAGTAGTGTAAGTATTAATGTAGTGAATCAATAACAGCATAAAAAATTATTGAATGCCGGTATCATTTTATAAAAGAGTAAGCCTGTTTGCACTGTTGCTCCTTGGATTGAGCTCTTTTCTTCATGCACAACAACCGATAGTTACCATTAACCTGAACAAAGAGCTTGGTGATATGAATCCGATCTATGCATGGTTTGGCTATGACGAACCGAACTATACTTACATGAAGGATGGCAAAAAATTGCTGTCAGAAATTGCAGCATTGAGTCCTGTGCCGGTTCATGTTCGTGCACATAATTTGCTTACAACGGGCGACGGAACGGCGGCATTAAAATGGGGATCGACAAATGCATATACTGAAGATGGAAGTAGTAATCCAATCTATAACTGGAAAATTATCGACAGCATCTTCGATACTTATGTTCAACGGGGAATGAAACCACTTGCTGAGATCGGATTCATGCCCGAAGCGTTATCAACAAACCCTGAACCTTATAAACATAATTGGGAGCCTGGCAATAGGTATAGCAACATCTTCACAGGTTGGAGCTATCCGCCGAAAGATTATCAGAAATGGGCGAACCTTATTTACGAATGGGTGAGACATTGTGTGCAGCGTTATGGTAAAAAAGAAGTAGAGAGTTGGTACTGGGAATTGTGGAATGAACCAAACATTGGTTACTGGCATGGCACGGTTGAAGAGTATTGCAAACTTTATGATTATAGTTCTGATGCAGTAAAAAGAGCTCTGCCAACTGCAAAAATTGGTGGCCCTCATTCAACAGGTCCGGCAAGCGAAGGGGCTGCAAGATTTCTAAAAAGATTTTTACAACATTGCATCAGCGATACCAATTATGCAACCGGAAAAATCGGAGCTCCACTTGATTACGTGGGATTTCATGCGAAAGGTGCACCCAAGGTTATTGATGGGCATGTGCGTATGGGCATCGGCAACCAGTTAAGAGATATTTCGAAAGGTTTTGAAATTGTTGAGTCATTCGCTTCACTCAAACATCTTCCAATAATTATTGGAGAATCCGATCCCGAAGGTTGTGCTGCCTGTGGCATGGCAACTAATCCTGAAAATGCTTACCGCAACGGAACGATGTATTCTTCTTACACTGCTGCTTCTTTTGCACGCAAATATTTATTGGCAGATTATTACACGGCGAATTTGTTAGGTGCAGTTTCGTGGTCTTTTGAATTCGAAAATCAACCATGGTTTTATGGCTATCGCGATCTCGCAACAAACGGAGTTGACAAACCGGTACTCAATGTGTTCCGCATGTTTGGAACGATGAAAGGAAAACGTGTCGATGTCAACAGCAATCGTATGTATCCTTTGTTTTCTATTCGTGATTCAGGTGTAAGAGAGCAAACAACTGATATCGGCGCTATCGCTGCAAAAGATAATCGTACGGCCACGGTAATGGTATGGAATTATCACGATGATGATCTGCAGGGCGAGACTGAAAATGTTCAACTAAGTATCAAGGGAATTCCAACAACTAAAGTGAAGTTGCTGGAATACAGGATTGACAGAGAGCATAGCAATTCATATGAAGTATGGAAGAAGATGGGTTCTCCCCAGCAACCCAACAAAGAACAAACTGCCCAATTAGAAAAGGCGGGACAATTAGAACAAACGGCAAACCGGAATGAAAATGTAAAGAGCGGATTGTTGAAAATGAATATTCCATTGCCAAGACAGGGAATTGTTTTTTATAAAATTCAATGGTAAGATCATAACCAAAACGTCAATGAAAGCTTTTAGAAAAGTTATTTTGTGTGCAGTACTCTTATTGTCTATTGCCGCGAATGCACAGCGCATCATGGAAAATCTCGACCGCGGTACCGTAGCGGTCCGCCATAGTACTGATTCTGTTTTTATCAGTTGGCGACTTCTGGGCACCGAGCCACAAAATTTACCGTTCAATCTCTATCGCACAACCGGCAGTAGTAAAGCCGTTAAGTTGAATGCAAAACCCATCATCGGCGCTACTAATTTCATTGACACCAAAGCCGACTTCTCAAAAAGCAACACTTACACGGTAAAAGCAGTAATAAATGGAAAAGAGATCGCCGGCAAGCCTTTCATTATTCCGGCTAATGCTCCGGTGCGGCAATACCTTTCTATTCCATTGCAAACACCTGCAGGCTACCGGCCGCACGATGCATCGGCAGCGGACCTTGATGGCGATGGAGAGTATGAACTGATCCTTCACCAGGTAGGAAAAGGGCTCGATAACTCTTTCAATGGAATCACTGATTTTCCGGTGTTGCAGGCATACAAGTTGAACGGCACCTTGCTATGGACAATCAGCCTTGGCCGCAACATCCGCGAGGGTGAACATTACACGCAGTTTATAGTAATTGATCTGGACGGTGATGGCAAAGCAGAACTGGCAATGAAAACTGCGGACGGTACCATTGACGGCAAAGGCCATGTAATTGGTGATTCAACAAAAGATTATAGGAGCAAAGAAACCAGGACGCTTGGCAAAGTGCTCGATGGCCCTGAGTACTTTACCATCTTCAATGGTGAAACCGGGGAAGCCTTAGCAACTACAGATTATGTTCCGAATCGCTATCCTACGGACGGATGGGGAGGACCCGGTGGTAATGGCGGCAATGACAACACTGGCAACCGTGTTGACCGTTTCCTTGCCTGTGCTGCTTATTTAGATGGCAAGCTTCCAAGCGTAGTGATGTGCCGTGGTTATTATGGCAGAACTGTATTATCTGCGTGGGATTACCGGAACGGTCAACTTACTTCACGGTGGATTTTCGATACAAAAGATGGTAAAAATCCTTTTTCCGGGCAAGGTAATCACAACTTAACGGTTGCTGATGTTGACGATGATGGCAAAGACGAAATTGTTTATGGCTCCATGGTTGTTGACGACAATGGAAAAGGACTATTTACAACAGGCTTCCGTCACGGTGATGCTTTGCATGTTAGCGATCTTGATCTGTCTAAACCCGGGCTGGAAGTTTTTGGTCCCCACGAAATAGAAGACCATTCAAAAGGCGACTCCGGTTATATAAAAAATGCTGGTCCCGGCGTAACCGTTTACAGTGCCCGAACAGGTGAAGTTTATTTCAAAGGTTCGATTGATAATGATGTTGGAGGTGGAGTGGCAGAAAATATAGACCCTGATAACCCGGGTGCCGAAATGTGGTGGTCAAATTCGGGCGGATTGTATAACATGAAAGGAGAGAAAATTGGTCCCACACCAACAGGTTCATGGCCTGTTTGGTGGGATGGTGATTTTACACGGGAACTGATGGGTGGCAATCGAATCAATAAATATAAAGTCGGAACAATTTGGACTCCGCTAGCAGGCGAAAGAGGCAACGGAAGAGGCAATGCAAACCTGGTTGCTGATCTCTTCGGTGATTGGAGGGAAGAGATCGTTCTTAGTGCAGGCACTAACGAACTGCGTGTTTATACAACCGTCATTCCTACAACGCATCGTCTTTATACACTCATGCATAATCCTCAATACCGAATGAGTATCGCATGGCAAAACGTCGCTTACAACCAGCCGCCTCACCTGAGTTTTTATCTGGGCGAAGACATGAAATCCGTACCTAAACCGAATATTGTTTTGGCGAAAAATAATCAGGGGAAAGCACTCACTAAAAAATAATTCAACTGTTAAGTATGAAAACGAAAAAATTCTTCTGTTTGTTTCTTCCTGTTCTCATTGCAATGAATGCAGCAAATGCGCAACGGCTAATGGAGAACTTAGATCGCGGGGTTGCTGCTGTTAGAACAGTTGATGGAAAAACTTTTGTAAGCTGGCGATTGCTTGGTACGGAAGCAAATGATCTCGCATTCAATTTGTATTGTGCATCAAACGGCAAAACACAAAAATTAAATCAATCGCCTATTGAAAAGGTCACAAGTTTCCTGGACAATAAAGCTGATACCACAAATGCTAAATCTTATTTTGTAAAAACGGTTGTAAAGGGAAAGGAAGGAAGTGCAAGCAAATCATTTACCCTTCAAACCGGCAATAAACCTTACTTCTCCATTGCGTTACAAACACCAAAAGGCTACGCACCAAACGATGGCTCCGTAGGTGATCTTGATGGTGATGGTCAATATGAAATTGTGATCCATCAAACGGGAAGAGGAAGAGATAACAGCCAGGCTGGTGTTACTGATCCTCCAATTTTCCAGGCTTACAAACTAGATGGCACATTGTTGTGGACAATCAATCTTGGAAAAAATATTCGCGAAGGTGCTCACTACACGCAATTCATGGTTTACGATTTGGATGGCGATGGCAAAGCAGAAATTGCAATGAAAACGGCAGATGGTTCTATTGACGGACAAGGTAATGTTATTGGAGATTCGACAAAAGACTGGCGCAATGATCGTGGATATATTTTATCAGGCCCTGAATATTTAACTGTATTCGATGGACTAACAGGAAAAGCTTTATCAACTACAGACTTTATTCCGGCTCGTCATGCAAAGTTGAATCCAACAACAGATGAATTAAAAGAAGTTTGGGGTGATGGCTATGGCAATCGCATGGATCGTTTTCTTGGTGCTATCGCTTATCTCGATGGAAAAACACCAAGTCTTATTATGTCCCGTGGATACTATACCCGTTCCGTGATCACGGCATGGAATTTTAAAAACGGAAAGCTGACAAGACAGTGGACGTTTGACAGTGATGATCCTTCACAACCCGACAACAGGAAATATCGTGGACAAGGCAATCATAATTTATCTGTTGTTGATGTTGATGGCGACGGCAAAGATGAAATTGTTTACGGCGCCATGTGCATTGATGATAATGGCAAAGGATTGTATTCAACTGGTTTGGGGCATGGTGATGCGCAGCATGTTACCGATCTCGATCCTTCTCATCCCGGTTTGGAGGTTTTTGGAATACAGGAAAGATTTGATGACGCAGGTTCGCACATGTTTGATGCAAAAACGGGTGAGGTGTTGTGGAAGAAAGCATCGGTGAAAGCGGGTGCAGATGGTGAAGGTCCGGGCAGGGGATTGGCGCTTGATATCGATCCGCGTTATCCTGGTTATGAATGTTGGTCTTTCGGCGCAAACATTACAGGCTTGTATGATTGCAAGGGAAATTTGATCAATGCGCAATCGCCGCCAAGTTGCAACATGGGAATATTTTGGGATGGCGATGTGTTAAGTGAATTGCTCGACGGCACTAACATCATGAAATGGGATTACGAGAACAATAAAGCAGTGCCACTGTTGAAAGCTGCCGACTATAATTGTGTTAAGAATAACGGAACAAAATCGAATCCTGTTTTGTCTGCGGACATTTGGGGCGATTGGAGAGAAGAAGTCATCTATCGTACGGCAGATAATAATGAGCTGAGAATTTTTACTACATCAATTCCAACGGACAAAAAGTTTTATACGCTCATGCACGATCCTCAATACCGTTTGAGTATTGCATGGCAGAATGTAGCGTATAACCAACCACCGCATACGAGCTTTTATTTTGGACAGGACATGAAGAATCCGCCAAAACCAAATATTGTATTGGTGAAATCAAATCAAATACAGTAGCTGCTAAATGAGAACTTTTTTGCAGACCATATTTTTTTCTTTCCTCTTGTTGCTTGTTCATGATGTTTTCGGCCAGCGCATCATGGAAAATTTAGACCGTGGTTTGATAGCAATTCATACAAGCGACAACAAAGCATATATTGGATGGAGATTATTTGCTAAGGATGCAGATAATCTCGCCTTCAATGTTTATCGTAGCACCGATAACAAAACAATCCGGCTGAACGACAAGCCTGTAACAACAAGTACAAACTTTATTGATGAACATCCCGATCTTTCAAAACAAAATTCTTATTTCATCAAACCTGTTTTAAATGGAAAAGAATTGCAGCAAGGCGAGCCGTTTATCTTGAACGCAAGTGTTCCTTCACAATATTTTTCTATTCCGTTACAAATTCCAAATAGTGGAGAGGTGATGGGAAGCAAATACACCTACAGTGCAAATGACGCTTCTGTTGCAGATTTGGATGGCGATGGTGAATACGAAATCGTTTTGAAATGGGATCCATCAAACGCCAGAAATCCACCGCAGACAGGATTTACTGGTAACACAATTCTTGATGCTTACAAACTCAATGGAAAACTATTGTGGCGCATTGATCTTGGAAAGAATATTCGTTCTGGTGCAGCTTATACACAATTCATGGTGTATGATTTCGATGGCAACGGTAAAGCAGAAATGATGTGCAAGACGGCCGATGGAACAATAGACGGCAAAGGAAAAATAGTTGGTGATTCCTCAAAAGATTGGAGAACCTATGGCGATGCAAAAGAAAATATGTATGGAAAGGTGGCTGATGGTGCGGAATACATTACTGTGTTTGACGGAGCAACAGGTGCAGCACTTGCGACTGAAAAATATGTTCCTACACGTTATCCATTGAATGGTTGGGGAGGCATTGGCGGTAACGGTGGCAATGATAACACTGCATCACGTTCAGATCGTTTTACTGCATGTGTTGCTTACCTCGATGGCAAATTGCCGAGCGCCGTTTTTGTTCGTGGTTGGTATGGACGTTCGGTATTGGCGGCCTGGGACTGGCGTAATGGAAAACTCACTTCTCGCTGGGTGTTTGATTCAAAAGATTCCAGTAATCCGTATTCAGGAATGGGCAATCATAACTTAAGTGTTGCCGATGTTGACGGCGATGGCAAAGATGAAATTTGTATTGGCGCTATGACGGTTGATGATAACGGCAAAGGATTGTACACAACCGGTCTCCGTCATGGCGATGCCATGCATTTATCCGATCTCGATCCTTCTCATCCCGGCCTCGAAGTTTTTGGTATTCATGAAAACGAAGAGAGAACGGTTGCACTGAACACGCCCGGCGTTGCCACGTTTGATGCAAAGAGCGGGCAAATTTTATGGAGTCAATCACCCGGAACTGATGTCGGTCGTGGTGTTGCTGCCGATATTGATCCTCGTTACCCGGGCTTTGAAAACTGGGGTGGTCCCGGTGGTTTGCGTGATGTTCATGGAAAAACTATTTCTGATAAAACACCCTCATCAACTAATTTTTTGGTTTGGTGGGATGATGATCTAACGAGAGAATTGCTTGATGGAAATCATATTGACAAATGGGATTGGAATAATTCTGAAACAAAACGTTTGCTCACCGCTGATGGATGTGTTTCAAACAATGGAACTAAATCCACTCCATGCCTAAGTGCTGATTTATTTGGTGATTGGAGGGAAGAAGTAATCTGGCGCACGGCCGACAATAAGGAGTTGCGCATTTACACAACTACCATTCCGTCAACGCACCGCTTTTATACTTTGATGCAGGACCCTCAATATCGTTTGAGCATTGCATGGCAAAATACTTCATACAATCAGCCACCGCATACGGGGTTTTACTTTGGGGAAGGGATAAAGAAAATGCCGAAACCTAGTATTGTTATTGCGAAGGCAAATGCTGGTAAGAAGTAAATTGGTTGTATGTTATGAGCAAATTGCTACTATCACCGTTTGTTGTGTCACTCACTTGCACGTTCAGTGATTCTATTAGACATTGTGGAGTGTCATTACAAAACTTGAAAAGTTTGTTGACCGTAGTATCAGATGCTTCGTGCCTCAGCATGTCAAGGAAAAAACTTTACTGCTGTTGAACTTTACAATTGTTTGAGTGATTGAAAAGCAATAAACACTTTCACTTGTCATCCCGAGGCACGAGGGATCTTTGAGCTGTAAATTGGGAAATGATTAGACCAGGAAAGACTGATTGGACTTGTTGATAAGAATTCCCAGACGATGAATGTAATGCACATCCGCTTCTCTCAGTGTAAACTGTGCAACAGAAGTTTAATAGTAGTAACTCTGTTCGGTAAATAAATAAAAACTAAATTCTAAAAATGATCATTAAACAAAAACGTTTTCTCGCCATCATCGTTCTTATTTGTTCTTCTTTTGTTCTCATCCAAAAAGAAAAACCAACCATTTATCTCATTGGTGATTCCACTGTTCACAACAACGACAAAGCGCAGTGGGGCTGGGGTAGCTTGCTCCCTGAATTTTTTGACTCAACAAAAATCAATGTTTCCAACCAGGCCATGGCTGGAAGAAGTACGAGAACGTTTATAAAGGAAGGTCGTTGGGACAGAGTTTTATCTACTCTTAAAAAAGGAGACTTTGTTTTAATGCAGTTTGGTCATAACGAAGGTTCGAGGCCGGATACATCAAGAGCGGGTTATCGTGGTGTGCTCAGGGGAATTGGAGAAGATACGGTGCAATTAACGTGGGCAAATGGAACGCCGGAGACCGTTCATACTTATGGATGGTACATTCGAAAATTTGTCCGTGATGCAAAAGCAAAAGGTGCAACACCAATTGTTTTATCCATGATCCCGAGAAATGAATTTCGTGATAGCAAAGTGCTTCGTGCTGACAAAGACTATGGGTTGTGGGCAAAGCAAATTGCCGATGAAGAAGGTGTGGTGTTCATTGATCTGAATGCTATCACTGCAGATAAATATGACGCATGGGGATCGGAGAAAGTGAAAACATTTTTTCCCGGCGATCACACACATACCAACCAGGAAGGTGCAAGAGTAAATGCTGCATCCATTGTTGATGGTATTAAAGCCAATCCGAAAAATCCATTGAATCAGTATCTCAAATAATAAATCATCATGAAAAATATTTTTGTTTCTCTAGCTTTGATTACGGCTTTTAGTTCGTTTATGCTTTTGAAAAAAGAAAAGCCCGTGTTTTATATCATTGGCGATTCCACAGTTAAAAATGGAGATGGTACCGGTAAACAAGGGTTGTGGGGTTGGGGAGATTTTATTGCACCGTATTTTGATACGACAAAGATCTCGATAAGGAATCATGCAATTGGTGGCAGAAGCAGCCGCACTTTTATTACCGAAGGAAGATGGGATAAAGTTCTTGCTAACTTAAAAAAAGGCGATTATGTGATCATGCAATTTGGACACAATGATAGTGGTCCTTTAGACGATACGGCAAGAGCAAGAGGAACAATAAAAGGAATCAGCAACGAATCGAAAGAAATTTACAATCCCATCATGAAGAAGCAGGAAGTAGTTTATACTTACGGTTATTACATGAGAAAATACATTCGTGATGCAAAAGAAAAAGGCGCTATTGCTATTGTTTGTTCACCCATTCCTAGGAATGACTGGAAAGATGGAAAAGTAAGTCGCTCTAAAGAAAGCTACGCAGGATGGGCACAACAAATAGCTAAAGAAGAAGGGGCCTATTTTATCGATTTGAATGATCTTGTTGCAACAAAATATGAGGCACTTGGCCAGGATAGAGTAAAGCCGTTTTTCCCCGGCGATCATACGCACACAGATATCAATGGTGCGAAACTGAATGCGCAGATTGTAATGGAACAACTGAAAAAAATAAATCCGGGTAAATTGAAAAAATATATGAAGTAGCTTTAGGTCACCTGATTTACTATGACAAGATTGTTTGCAACTGCGCTGATTTTATTTTTCGTTTATTCTGCATCTGCTCAAAAAATAGATAGAAAGGCATTAGTGCTTCGTCACAATGTTATCGTTACAAAAGCAGACTCTTTATCCTCAATTACTTTAGGTAATGGAAGGTTTGCTTTTACAACTGATATTACCGGGCTTCAAACCTTCCCTCTCAAGTACCAGAAAGGCGTTTCATTAGGAACACAATCAGAGTGGGGTTGGCATAACTTCATCGACACAGTTGGTTATAAAAGAGAGGAAGCATTAAGAACTTATCATCTCAATGGCCGCGATGTTACTTACATGGTAGAGTGGAAGACACCGGATCGGAATAAAAAAGTTTCTGACTGGTTTCGTCAAAACCCACATCGGTTGCAATTAGGCAATCTGGGATTTGAGATCACGAAAAAAGATGGAACGCTTGCAACACTCCGGGATGTTCAAAACATTTACCAGGAATTAAATCTTTGGACGGGAAAACTTCGTTCTCATTTTACAATTGAAGGAACTCCTGTTGAAGTAGCAACTTATTGCTCTGGAACTGATGATGCAATTGGCGTGAAAGTTCGTTCGCAATTGATCCAGGAAGGAAGACTGAAAGTTAAATTGCTATTTCCTTATCCGACAGGTGCATGGACAGATGAAGGAGCCAATTATTCGAATGATGAGAAACACAAATCATCCGTCATCATGTCTCATGATAATGGTGCAGTGATTTTGCATCAGCTGGATACCACAAAATACTATGTAAGCTTTAAGTGGGAACAGGATGGCTCCATAGATCAAAAGGGTCATCATTATTTTTTGATCACGCCAAACCCTAAAGACGATTTGTTCGATCTCACTGCAAAATTCACTTCAAAGAAAGATCCCGGGATATTGCCAACATTTATTGATGTAAGAACGAGCAGCGAAAATCAATGGAAAAATTTTTGGAACAGCGGAGGCGCTATCGATTTTTCAGGAAGTGCAGACAAGAGAGCTTTCGAATTGGAAAGAAGAATTATTCTCTCGCAATATCTATTAAGAGCGCAGGAAGCGGGGAACTTTCCACCACAGGAAACCGGATTAACTTACAACAGTTGGTTTGGTAAACCACATTTAGAAATGACCTGGTGGCATGCGGCGCATTATGCTTTGTGGGGAAGAATTAATTACCTCGAGAAATTGATGGACTGGTATGCTTCGGTTGCTGATAATGCCAAGGCAATTGCCAAACGCCAGGGTTATGAAGGTGTTCGCTGGCAGAAGATGACCGACAACAATGGTGAAGAAACACCTTCCTCTATCGGTGCATTTTTGATTTGGCAGCAGCCACATTTTATTTATTTCGCAGAGTTATGTTATCGTGATCACCACGATGCGAAAACGCTCGACAAATACAAAGCCCTTGTTTTTGCCACTGCAGATTTCATGACTTCGTTTGCACACTACGATAGCACGAGTAAAAAATACATTTTAGGTAAAGGCGTGATTGCGGCACAAGAAAGATTTAAAGCGGAACAAACCTTCAATCCTACTTATGAATTGGTTTACTGGAAATGGGCACTAACTATTGCGCAACAATGGAGAGAACGATTGAATCTTCCCAGAAACAACAAATGGGATGATGTGTTGAATCTTCTTTCTCCTTTGCCGGTTCAAAACAACAAATATTTGTTTACTGAAAGCGCAACGGATTCATACAGTAATCCTGAATTTAAAACTGATCATCCTTCTGTGCTTGCAGCGTTGGGTGTAATGCCATCAACAGGGCAAGTGAATGCATCAATCATGAAAAATACTTTCAATTGGATTTGGGCCAATTGGACATGGGATAAAACCTGGGGATGGGATTTTCCAATGACCGCAATGAGTGCAACAAGATTGGGAATGCCTAATAAAGCAATTGATGCTTTGCTGATGAAAATTCATACGAATACTTACCTGCCAAATGGAAATAATTACCAGGACGATCGCCTTCGACTTTATTTACCTGGCAATGGCGGATTATTAACAGCCATTGCAATGATGGTGGGCGGTTATGATGGATCCAATCAATCACTTCCTGGAATTCCAAAAAATGGAAAATGGAAAGTGAAGTGGG
The DNA here is from genome assembly GCA_035554655.1 of Flavisolibacter sp. Lineage (GTDB taxonomy): Bacteria > Bacteroidota > Bacteroidia > Chitinophagales > Chitinophagaceae > Flavisolibacter. The sequence goes on along the minus strand of DATMIF010000038.1, from coordinate 140,134 downwards.
AAGGTTTAAAGAAGATGCCTTGATAACCCCCATGATATCTTAACAAATGAAAAAAACTCTTCTCGTTTCAATATCAGTTGCATGCTTTTTATATTCCTGTGCACAACAAATATCGCTGGCAGGCGACTGGGCTTTTGCAATCGACAGGAATGATGCGGGTGTTAATGAAAAATGGTTTTCAAAAAAACTAAGCGGCAAAATTCATTTGCCGGGATCGATGAATGAAAATGGCAAAGGTGACGATGTAACACTGCATACAAAATGGACCGGTAGTATTTATGATAGTTCATTTTTCTTTCAGCCGCGGCTTGCAAAATATCGGCAACCTGGCAATCTCAAAACCCCTTTTTGGCTGACACCTTTGAAGTATTATGTCGGCGTAGCATGGTATCAAAAGGAAATTGTGATTCCTGCAAATTGGTCTGATAAAAACATTGCTTTGTTTTTGGAAAGGACACATATCAGTACAAGAGTTTGGGTTGATGGCAAGGAAGTTGACAGCATTCAAAATTCGTTGTCAACACCGCACGAGTATAATCTCGCGAGATTTGTTTCTGCAGGAAAACACACCGTTGCAATTCGAATTGATAATCGAATCAAAGATGTCAACGTTGGTCCGGATTCGCATAGTGTATCCGATCATACTCAGGGCAACTGGAATGGAATCATCGGCAAGATATTTCTGAAAGCTGAGTCGGTTATCACGATTAAAGATGTGCAGATTTTCCCTGATCTTCAAAAAAAGCTGGCAAACGTAAAGATTACCATTACCAACACTTCTTCAAATAAGTTCCATGGAAAAATTGTTTTGTCAGCAATAAGTTTTAATTCAGGCACAGACCAGGCGATCAATCCTTCGGCTATTGATTTTACAATTGATGCGGGAGAGGCAAAGAATATTGATGCTTCAATAAATATAGGAGCCAAAATGCTGACCTGGGATGAATTTGATCCCGCTCTTTATCAGTTAAAAATTCGTCTAGGTAACGAGACAAGGCAAGTCACTTTCGGAATGCGTGAAGTGAAAGTGAGTGGCAAACAAATCCTGGTAAATGGAAAGCCTGTTTTTTTGAGGGGCGATGTTAACTGTTGTGAGTTTCCATTGACAGGTTATCCTGCAATGGATGTTCCGTCATGGGAGAGGATTTTTAAAAAATTGAAGAGCTATGAATTGAACCACGTTCGTTTTCATTCATGGTGTCCACCCGAAGCGGCATTTATAGCAGCGGATAGACTTGGCTTGTATCTTCAACCGGAAGCACCAACATGGCCCAATCATGGGACTTCTTTAGGTGATGGCCGTTTCATTGATCAATATATTTACGATGAGACCAATCGAATGGTGAAGGCCTACGGCAACCATCCGTCTTTTATTATGCTGGCGGCAGGCAATGAACCTGCGGGGAGAAACCAGGCAAAATATCTTGCCGACTTTATTAATTACTGGAAAGCAAAAGATAGTCGCCGCATTTATTCAGGTGCATCAGTTGCCATGAGCTGGCCTCTTGTTCCGGAAAACGAATACATGATCAAATCGGGTGCAAGAGGTTTGAATTGGAATAACGCCATTCCCGAATCTGTTTCGGATTATAGAAAGGCTGTCGAAAGCTTCTCAGTTCCTTACATTACCCATGAACAAGGACAATGGTGTGCTTTTCCTGATTTTAAAGAAATTTATAAATACACAGGTGCTTTTCGTGCTAGAAACTTCGAACTGTTCAAACAAGATTTGCATGACCAGGGAATGGATGAAGAGGCAGAGAAATTTTTGATGGCATCGGGCAAATTACAGGTGCTCTGCTATAAAAATGAAATTGAGAAATCACTGAGAACGCCCGGGCTTTCGGGTTTTCAATTATTGGGACTGGAAGATTTTTCGGGACAGGGCACAGCGTTGGTTGGCGTATTAAATGCTTTTTACGAAGAGAAAGGATATACCGATTCGAAAGAGTTCAGCCGTTTTTGCAGCTCGATTGTGCCGCTGATACGCACTTCGAAATTTGTTTACAAAACTGATGAAAGCTTTGATGCCGATGTTGAGTTATACAACTATGGTAAAAACAGTTTGACTAATAAGATCGTTAGTTGGAGTATCAGGGATGAGAAGCAAAACATTTTGGCGAAAAGTTTTTTCCCCGCTAAAAATTATGCTATAGGAAATTGTTTGCCTGTTGGTAAAATTCGCTTTCCATTGTCAAAAATTAAACAGGCAACGAGCCTTACCATTGAAGTTAAACTGGATGGAACGTCTTATGCTAACGATTGGAATATCTGGGTGTACCCGGCTGTTTCAGTTAATGCCAGCAACGAGATCTTTTATACAGATACCTTGAATGAAAAAGCTTTAAAAGTTTTGCATGAAGGCGGAAAAGTTTTTCTTAATGCTGCTGGTAAAGTTGTCAAAGGCAAAGAAGTTGTTCAATATTTCACGCCTGTTTTCTGGAACACTTCGTGGTTTAAAATGAGGCCTCCGCATACACTTGGCATTTTGGTTGATTCTGTTCATCCTGCTTTCAAATATTTTCCAACCAGTTATCACAGCGATCTTCAATGGTGGGAAATTGTAAACAAAGCGCAGGTGATGCATCTTGAAGATTTTCCAAAATCATTCCGTCCGCTAATACGCCCAATCGACACATGGTTTATGAATCGCAGGCTGGCGATGTTGTTTGAAGTGAAAATCGGTAAAGGAAAATTGATGGTGTGCAGTGCAGATCTTCAAAATGATCTTGAAAACAGGCCGGCTGCTAAACAATTATTGTACAGTCTTCAGCAATACATGCTTTCTGATAGTTTCAATCCTTCCACACAGATTGATGTATCAATTATTCAGGATCTTTTTCAAAAGCCTTCGAAGTATGTTTTTGATTCATTTACAAAAGACCGTCCCGACGAACTAAAACCTAAAACGAATTAATTACTTGCAGATATTTGCAAATCATTTCAACATTTAATTTCTAAAGATGAAGTACAGATTGTTTAAGCAACATAAGGTTTCAGAAATTGGCTTAGGTACATGGCAATTAGGAAGTGCTGATTGGGGCGTAGTAAATGATGATGAAGCATTTTCAATACTGCAGGCTTTTGTTGATGCCGGCGGGAATTTTATTGATACGGCAGATGTTTATGGAATGGGCATTAGTGAAAGAGTGATTGGCTGCTTTTTGAAAACCGTAAACAAAGAAGTTTTTGTAGCTACCAAGTTGGGAAGAAGAAGTGACGGTGCCAACGGCTGGCCTCAGAACTTTACTTATGATGGAATGAAAAGCAACATTGAAAGTTCACTGAAGAATCTTGATGTTTCAAAATTGTTCCTGGAACAATTGCATTGCATCCCCACTGAAGAACTGCGTTCAGGAAAAGTGTTTGATAATTATAGAAAGCTAAAAGAAGAAGGACTCATCGAAAACTGGGGAGCCAGTGTTGAAACCAGTGAAGAGGCATTGATTTGTTTGGAGCAGGAAGGTTTGGCTTCCTTGCAGATCATCTTTAATTTATTCCGCCAGCATGTTGCTGATGAAGTTTTTGCAAAAGCAAAGGAAAGAGGCGTTGCCATTATTGTTCGTGTGCCGTTAGCGAGCGGATTACTCACAGGAAAATTCAATGAGCAAACAAAATTTGCTGAGAAAGATCATCGTAACTACAATGCAAATGGGCAAGCGTTCAATGCTGGCGAAACATTTTCTGGGATTGAATTTAAAGAAGGAGTGAAGTTGTCAAAAGAAATTGCTTCATTGTTACCTGATGAAAGGATGTCGCAATGGTCCTTGCGTTGGATTTTGGATCATCCTGAGGTGACAACGGTCATTCCAGGAGCTACAAAAATTGAACAGGTGAATAGCAACGTTGCTGCTTCAGATTTGCCTGCATTATCAAAAGATGCACATCAAAAGTTGCGGGCCCTATACGATGGTGAGATTAAGCCGAAGATAAGAGGACATTATTAAGCTTTTAGCCATTAATCGTCGACTATAGATAACCAGCTATGATATGAACTGGTTGTGGGTGTGATGATAAGAATTACCGAACGTATAAGAGTGCGACGCAAGAGAAGCTTCATGGTAGCCATGCTGCTTATTCATAAAAATTATTCTCACAATTATACTCTAATCGACCATTTTCCTCTCGAATCTTGCGCGGCATAAACAAGCAGTTTCTTTCAGGATGCCTCAGGATGCCGAAAATCAGTATTTGCACTAACATCGGTCTTTATTTTTACGCTGTATGAATAAATTGATCGCTTCTTTGCTTTTGCTCACAATTTCATTTTCGGTTGCTGCGCAAAAGCTTTCATCAAAGAAAAAAATTGTAAAGACGCTTCGTCTTACTAACCAGTACTTCATGAACAAATGGCCTGATGCTGGTAAGTCGATTGTTACCAACATGGAGCGTCCAAGCAATATTTGGACGAGGGCCGTTTATTATGAGGGTTTGATGGCTTTGTACAATATTGACAAGAAAAAAGAATATTATGACTATGCCGTTCAATGGGGCCAGAAGCACCAATGGAATTTGCGCGGAGGAGTAGCAACACGCAATGCAGATAATCAGTGTTGCGGTCAAACTTACATTGATCTTTATTTGTTAGATAAGCAGGAAGACTGGGTAAAAAATATCAAAGCGTCCATCGACAATATGGTTCACAGTGACAAAAAAGATGACTGGAACTGGATTGATGCCATTCAAATGGCAATGCCTGTTTTTGCTAAACTGGGTGTGTTGTACAATGATACTTCATATTTCAGGAAGATGTATGATTTGTATGCTTTCAGTAAATACAATCATGGCGGTAAAGGCCTGTATAATGCAGAAGATCATTTGTGGTGGAGAGATAAGGATTTTGTTCCGCCATATAAGGAACCCAATGGAGAGGATTGTTACTGGAGTCGTGGCAATGGATGGGTGTTGGCTGCATTAGCAAGAGTATTGCAAATAACTCCAAAAAGCGATCCTCATTACAATGAATACTTACAGGATTTTAAAGACATGTCTGCGGCACTGATTAAAGTTCAACGTGAAGATGGTTTTTGGAATGTGAGTCTTCATGATCCCAATCATTTTGGTGGGAAAGAAACATCGGGTACGGCATTGTTCACCTATGGATTTGCATGGGGAATCAACAATGGCATTCTTGATAAAAAAGTTTACAAACCTGTTATTGTGAAATCATGGAATGCTATGACAAAAGATGCCGTGCATGCGGATGGCATGTTGGGTTTTGTACAAGGTACCGGCAAAGAACCGAAAGATGGGCAGCCTGTGAGCTATGATCATATTCCTGATTTTGAAGATTATGGTCTGGGTTGTTTTCTGCTGGCGGGAAGTGAAGTGTATAAACTAAAATGATCTTGCAACGCCATCATTCCGGTTTTAGAAATATGATTGTAAAGGCAATTTGTTTGCTGGCTCTAACCCTTTTGGGCAATAGTGGCTACTGCCAAAAGATACAATACAGCAAGGGTACTTTCCCCACGTATAACTTTAATCAATCGCTGTTGGTTGCAAATGTCGCAGGCAATCATCACATACTCACGTTTGACACCGATAAGAAACCCGGCATTTATATTTTTAATAGCCAGCTGCAATTGATGCAAAAAACGAAAATTGATTTCCAGGTAAGTAGGAACTGTGATATTAAGATAGTAGCCTTCACAAATTTTTATTACCTGTACCTGCATGCGTTAAACAGTACGTCACATTTACTTTGGAAAATTGACGGTCTTGGTAACGTAACATCTTTATCATCGACATTTCAAAGGCTTGTTGATTCAACGATTAGGCGATATACGGCAACACTGCAATTAAGCAATGACAACGGAAAGTTTTACATTATTGCACACAACTATTACGACACGGTAAAAAGCGTTGCGAGCACTGTACTCCAATTAAATGATCAATTAAGACTTCTGACTGACCAGAGTTTTCTTATTCCTCTTGAAAAGGGAAAGGAAAGCTTGCAGCAGGTTGCTATTAACAATAACAGTCTATTTGTTTTGAAAGTGGTTAGAGACAATGAAAATGGTAATTCACTTGATCTGTTGAAAATAGATTTAGCAAGCGGAAGCCTGACTACAAATTCATTTAACAGTTCTACGAGTTTGTACAATTATCCTCGAATGCGTTTTTGCGATAAAGACTCATCGATTCTTATTTGCTCACTATTAAGAGAGCCCGAAATTAAGAACATAGGGGAACTTGCATTATTTATTATCAGGTTAAATAACGACTTGCAAATTAAGGTGCCGGTGAACCTAATAAGAAACCAGTTTTCAAACAACACCCTGGCAAATTTTGTATTTGTAGCAGGGGCAGCGCCATTGTGGTTGAATACCTCGATCAGCGGATACATACGAAGCAACGGCGTAAGTGTAAATCAAAGCTGGTATTCACCCGGCGATATTCACCTGGCATCTCCCTACAGATATTTTGATTATTCTTTTCGGGGGCAGCCCACCGGTGTTCGTTTTACTTTATTGAACAAGAGCCTTAGTGTTAAGAAGGATAGTCTGGTTGCGAACAACAAGAACGTAATGGAAATTCAGCCTCAACCTTTTGCGCAATTTTCAGCCGGGGGCAAGGCTTATGTTGCACTGATCCAGAATTTCACAGCTAAAAGAAGAGGACTGGTAATGATTACTGCTGATGACAAAGAAGAATTTTTCGTCAGGAACCTGCCAGTGTTCGACCGTTATGACTATGTGTTATCACAACTGCAGTTTGTGAATGATAAATACTTCGTTGTACCATTTTTCTTTAAAAACGAAATGGGATTGATGAAGGTAACTATGAATGAAAATTAATTTGCTTAGTACCGATAAATCTCTGTATAAATGAAGAAAAGCCTTATTGCCCTTTTAGTAATTGTTTTTTGTTGCAATGCTTTTGCACAAAGGGAAAAATACAATTTCAACTCTACATGGAAAGTTTTTGTGGGCGACGATCCGCAAGCTTCGCAAAAAGATTTCAACGATAACAATTGGAAGAATGTAACACTACCTTACGCATGGAATGAAGATGATGCTTTTAAAAAAGATATTAAGGATCTTTCGACGGGAATCGCATGGTATCGGAAACATTTTAAACTTCCGGCTTCTGCAAAAGGGCAGAAGATATTTTTGGAATTTGAAGGCATTCGCCAGGCCGGAGAATTTTATTTAAACGGAAAGCTTGTTGGCACGAGTGAAAATGGGGTGATGGCTTTTGGTTTTGATATTACCGATGCCGCAAAATTTGGAAGTGAAGAAAATGTACTGGCTGCACGAATTGACAATGATTGGGACTACAGGGAAAAGGCAACCAACACAAAATTTCAGTGGGAGGATAAAAACTTTTATGCAAACTATGGCGGCATTAATAAAAACGTATACCTGCACGTAGTTCCGAAAGTTTATCAAACGCTTCCTTTGTATAGAAATCTTGGTACAACCGGAGTTTATATTTATGCCGATAATTTCAACATCAAAGGAAAGTCGGCAACTGTTCATGCAGAATCAGAAATAAAAAATGAGAGCTCCGCATCACAACAAGTTTTTTACAGGGTTAATGTTAAAGAACAAAATGGCAAGATTGTAAAAACTTTTATTGGCGACAAATTCACAATTGCGCCTGGTGAAACGAAAATAGTAAGAGCTTCTGCGTCTATTACTGGATTAAACTTCTGGAGTTGGGGATATGGTTATTTGTATAATGTAGAAACCATCCTTGATCTTAATGGAAAACCTACTGATGTTATAACCACTACAACAGGTTTCCGTAAAACAGAATTTAAAAATGGAATGATCTATTTAAATGATCGTGTGATCATGGTTCATGGCTATGCCCAAAGAACAACTAATGAATGGCCTGCAATTGGAAATTCTGTTCCTGCATGGTTAAGCGATTATAGCAATGGTTTGATGATTGAAAGCAATGGAAACCTTGTCAGGTGGATGCATGTTACTCCGTGGAAGCAGGATGTTGAAAGCTGCGATCGTATTGGTTTGATGGAAGCAATGCCTGCAGGCGATTCGGAGGGTGATGTGACAGGGACAAGATTGGAACAAAGAAAGGCAGTAATGAGAGATGCAATCATTTACAATCGCAACAATCCAAGCATCATTTTTTATGAGTGCGGCAATAAGGGCATAAGAGAATCGAGTATGAGAGATATGCTGGACATCAAGTACAAGTATGATCCTTATGGTGGAAGGGCAATCGGAAGCCGTGAGATGCTGGATAGCAAGATTGCAGAATATGGTGGTGAAATGCTGTATACCAACAAAAGCGCTAACATTCCTTTATGGGCGATGGAATATTCGAGAGATGAAGGCTCCAGAAAATTTTGGGATGACTATACACCGCCATACCACAAAGACGGAGCAGGACCAGATAGTATTTGGTCAGTGTCTCTGAATAAAATGATAAAAGCTCCCGATGCCAGAGTGTACAACCGAAACATGGAAAGTCATGCTGTTGAAAATGTAAAAAGATGGTTTGAATTTTGGAATGAAAGACCGGGCACAGGCAAACGTGTAAGCAGCGGTGGCGTAAATATTGGTTGGACCGAATCCAACTCTCATCATCGTGGAGATGAAAATTATAGGAGAAGCGGCGAAGTAGATGCACTAAGGATAAAGAAAGAAAATTTTTATGCAAACCAGGTTATGTGGGACGGATGGGTAAATCCCGAAAAGCATCACGTGCATATTATAGGCCACTGGAACTATGAAGCCGGCGTAAAGAAAAATATCTATGTTGTTTCTACTGCCGATAAAGTTGAACTGAAAGTAAATGGCCAATCACTCGGTTATGGAACAAAGAGCGATGGGTTTCTTTTCAGCTTTAGAAATGTTGAATGGAAGCCAGGCAATATTAGTGCAGTTGGTTACGATGCAAAAAATAAACAGGTTTGCATGGATGTGATCAACACTGTTGGTTCTCCTGTTGCACTTCGTTTGAAACAAATTAAAAGGCCAAATGATTTCCTTGCCAATGGACAAGATCTGGCTTTGATTGAAATAGAGGTTATAGATGCAAAAGGCAATCGTTGTCCAACGGCATTAAACATGATTAATTATTCATTGAAAGGCCCGGCAGAATGGAGAGGAGGAATGGCAAGAGGACCCGAAAACTATGTCCTCTCAAAGAGCTTTCCTGTAGAGGGTGGTGTGAACCGGTTTTTAATTCGTTCAACTACTCAACCCGGAGCAATTACAATCGAAGCAACATCCGGAGGATTAAAAAGTGCAACGCTTACGTTAACAACAAAACCTTTTGTAGTGAAAGACGGCCTCACAACCGTTTTGCCTTCAGCAGGGTTGTCGTCTTATTTGGACAGAGGCCCAACGCCTTCAACTCCCTCTTACACGGCAACAAGAACACCAATCAATATCGTCAGTGCCATCGCAGGAGTAAAATCGGATAGTGCATTTGCCAGTTATGATGATAATGAAAGAACAGAATGGGTAAATGATGGAAAACTCTCGACTGCCTGGATTGAATACACATTGGAAAGACCGGCGACTATAAGCGAGATCACACTAAAGTTGAATAATTTCCGCTCAAGAATTTATCCGCTGTTGATTACAGTCGATGGGAAGGAAGCATTCAATGCCAGTACAGAAACAACGCTTGGTTATTACACCATCAAATGCAAACCACAAACAGGAAGCAATGTGCGGGTTCAATTGAAAGACGCTTCTTCAACTGTTAACAACAATGTTGGCGTGGAAGTGAACGGGAAAAAACTTGACGATGGTGTGGCGAGAGATGATGCAAAATCAAAAGGAACACTGAGTATTCTTGAAATAGAATTTTACGAGGCACTCAAAACAAAATAGTATGAAACGAGTTGTAATTGTTGTCTTGTCAATTGTTTTTTTCTATCAATTAACAGAGGCACAAAAATCATCGAAGCCAAATATAATTTTCATTCTCGCCGATGACTTGGGTTATGGCGACATCGGTTGTTACGGCCAACAAAAAATTTCAACTCCCAACATTGATAAGCTGGCAAAGATGGGAGTGAAGTTCACGCAGTTCTATTCCGGCTCCACGGTTTGCGCACCTGCACGATGCAGCTTCATGACCGGCATGCATACAGGTCATGGGGATGTACGTGGAAACGTAACATTAAAACCGGAAGGTCAGGTTCCCCTACATGATTCCATTATTACCATTGCCATGTTATTGAAACAGGCGGGCTACGAAACGGGAGCTTTTGGTAAGTGGTCATTGGGTTTTATTACAACGCCTGGTGATCCGCAAAAAAAAGGCTTCGATGAATTTTACGGATACAATTGTCAAACGCTTGCACACAATTATTATCCTGATCATTTATGGCATAATCATAATCGCATCGATCTTTCCGGGAATTTGAAATACGATTCCGCTTATTCTGCGGATCTTATTCATCAGCAGGCAATGAAATTTTTGACAGCTAAACACGGCAAGCCTTTTTTTCTTTACCTGCCATATACTTTACCTCACGCCGATGTTATTGCGCCACATGATGAAGTGTATGATTATTATGTGAAGAAATTCAATGAGCAACCTGTTGAAATAAAAAGCACTGACAGGGAAGCGCATCATTTCGATCCATATCCTCATGCTGCTTTTGCTGCCATGGTTGCAAGGCTGGATAAATATGTTGGTGAGGTTATAGATGCTGTGAAAAAACAAGGTCTTGAAAAAAATACGCTGATCATTTTTACAAGCGACAATGGTCCACACAAAGAGAATGGGGGCGATCCTGAATTCTTTAATGGAAACGGTGGATTGAAAGGCATCAAAAGAGATTTGTATGAAGGTGGCATTCGTGTTCCTTTTATTGCGTACCAGCCCAGCGTTACTAAACCTGCAACGGTTAATGCTATGCCGGCAGCTTTGTGGGACTTGTTCCCGACTTTTTTGCAAATAGCAGGAATAAAGCAAATGAAAAATATTGATGGCATTTCCATATTGCCGGCTCTAAAAGGACAAAAACAAAATCAGCATGCATATTTCTATTGGGAGTTGCACGAAAGCGGGGGTAAACAGGCGGTACGTTTTGGAAACTGGAAAGGAGTGAAACTCGATATTAGTAAAAGAAATGATGCTCCAATTGAGTTATACGATTTAAAAACAGACCCGCAGGAAAAAAACAATATCGCTTCTCAACATCCTAATGTAGTGAAACGAATAGACGCTTTCATGAAAGAAGCCTACGTGCCAAACAAAGATTGGCCCTTGATGGTGAGTGAAATAAAAAAGTGAGATAGTGTTAGGTCGACTACATTTCTACTATCATCATCTGTTGTGTCACTCACTTGTGCGTTAAAAACTTTATTGAGCATTGTGGAAGTGACACAAAGTATTTCGGCGTCATTTTAATGTGCCAACCTAAAATTGTCAATCTTTCAGGTCGTAAACCTTTATCCAATCAACACTTTGCCTGGACTTTGTTGAACGAAATCCAAAATAACCTGCTTTTAAAACAACAGGGTCTTTGTATTCAAAGAAAGTTTCTCCATTTACAATATATCTCACTACGCCATTGGTCACTTCAATAGTGATATGATATTCTTTATTGGCATTAAGTAAGTGAAGCTTGTCTTTATATTCCTGCAATAAAGTTTTTTCTCCATTGCCCTGGTACTTTCGAAAACGTGTGGTACTATTGGTGTTGCCTCCCATCCCTACGTAATACATTTTTAAAGAATCATAGCTTTCCAATACGCCATTTCTTGTAAAGAGATTTTTACTTCTCGGATCACTTGCCATCCAGAAAGAATTAAGATCAGACAATCTATCATTAACACCACTGTCAACTATAACTTTTCTTGAATATTCAATGCGGATATTCCCCTTCAAACGTTTATTGAGCCAAACTGTGACCCCGCCAGGGGTATCTAAAAACAGTTGACCATTCTTAACATAAACAGTCGAATTAGGTAAGGGAGCAATCTCTGTTTTCCATTTGGAGGTGTCCAACCTGTCTGAAAAATCATCAGAAAAAATAAGTTTTGCCTTCTGCTTTTGGGCTACAGCAACCTGGCACAAGATGCAGGTGATGATAAAAAGATATCTATGTAAAGAATTTTTTTTCATTGACGAGCAATCGCTGATCCGGATAATCATTCCGCCACAATTTAGTAACTGAAAAATATTCAAAAATGAAACGCTTGCTATCCTGCAAAGAATACAGGATAGTTTAGCTTTGCTCGTCTTTTTAAATGTCAATTCAACAAATAATTTCCAGCCATGAACCGTCAGTTTTTGTTCCTTGTTTTTTTCTGCATGTTTTTCCTGGATCAACTTTCTGCTCAAAAGCAAATAAATTTTACAAGTCCCGATAAGAAAATTTCCGTTTCTTTCTGGTTAAGTAATGAGGGCAGGGCTTTTTATAGTGTTATGCACAGGGGCGAACTCGTAATTAAAGGATCAAAACTTGGTCTTGAAGCGCAGGATGCTGATTTTGTAAAAAACATGCGGTTGGTTGGTGAATCGAATGTTGCTACTGTTAAAGACAATTATGAATTGTTTGCCGGTAAAAAGCGTTTGGTTAATTACAACGCTAATCAAAAGATAATTCACCTTCAAAGTAAGGAAGGAAGAAAGATTGACATCATCTTTTGGTTGTCAAACGATGGTGTGGCCTTTCGGTATTATTTTCCTGAAAGATCAGAAGGTGTGAGAATTATCAATGAAGAAATCACTTCATTTCACTTTGATACGGCTGCAAGAGCGTTTTTACAACCTATGCAGGTAGCGAAGAGTGGCTGGGAACACGCCAACCCTGCATATGAAGAACACTACCAGCAAAATATTCCCGTGACAGATACCTCGACATTTGGAGTAGGATGGATCTATCCTGCGTTATTTCATTATAAAGATCATTGGGTTTTGATTAGTGAATCGGCGATGGATGGAAATTATTGCGGTACAAGACTGAGGTCGCATTCACCGGGCGGGGAATATAGTGTTGGCTTTCCCGATCCGAGAGAAGTGTTTACAGGAGGAGGTTACCTGCCACAATCGACATTGCCTTTTTATTCGCCGTGGAGGGTTATTGCAATTGGAAGTTTAAAAACAATTGTTGAATCAACTTTAGGTACCGATGTTGCCAATCCGGCAATGAAGGTCAACACATCGTTTGTTAAACCGGGAAAATCATCATGGAGTTGGATCATGTCGAAAGATGATTCCATTGTTTACTCTGAGCAGGTACGCTATATAGATTTTGCTGCAAAAATGAATTGGCAATATTGCCTGGTGGATGCTGCGTGGGACAAAAAAATTGGTTACGATAAAGTAAAAGAGTTATCACAATATGCTGCTTCCAAAAATGTTGGCCTGTTGCTTTGGTATAATTCCTCCGGCAACTGGAACACGGTGCCGTATACTCCCAAAAGTAAATTGCTCACTCATGAAGACCGTGTAAAAGAATTTACAAGATTAAAGGAGATGGGAATAAAAGGAGTGAAGATTGATTTTTTCGGCGGCGATGGACAGTCCATGATCAAATACTATATCGATATTTTAAATGACGCTGCGCAATTTCAATTGCTCGTGAATTTTCACGGAGCAACATTGCCACGTGGATGGCAAAGAACATATCCTAACCTGGCGACTGTGGAAGCAATAAAAGGTTTTGAGTTCATAACTTTTGATCAGCGTGATGCTGATGTGGAAGCAAATCATGCGTGTATGCTTCCTTTTACGCGGAACGCTTTTGATCCTATGGATTTTACACCGATGAATTTATATAAGATAGAAACAGGCCGGGTAAAACGGAAAACAACCAGTGCATTTGAACTGGCAACCTCGGTTGTATTTCTTTCCGGCGTTCAACATTTCGCAGAGTCGCCCGCAGGCATGGAACACGTTCCAGACTACGTCCAAAAGTTTTTGAGAGAACTTCCAACAAGATGGGATGATGTAAAATTTATTGACGGTTATCCCGGCAAATATGTTGTACTGGCAAGAAAAGCAGGTAGCAGATGGTATATAGCCTGTATTAATGGAGATAATACAGAAAGAACGGTAAGTATAGACTTAACTCCTTTCAAAAAGCAAAAGGCATCACTGCTTACAGATGGAAGTGAGCCGCTGACCTTTATTTCAGAAAATATAAAGACTAATTCAAAAAAACAGGTCACAGTAAAACCACAGGGCGGGTTTGTTATGGTTCTTGAATAATGTGAAAGATCGAGACGAAAGATTAAGATTGCATAATGCTGAATCGAATTCCTGAACGTAAAAGTGAGTGACACAACAGAAGTATCGTAGTAGCAATACAGCCAAGTACATCAGGCTAGCTCATTCCTTGTTATCTTTGCCATCCTGAAAAGCAAAGCATGGCAGAAGAAAAAAGTTTGAATTTTATTGAAGAAATTATCGAGGAAGACCTGAAGAGCGGTAAATATAAATCCATTGTTACACGTTTTCCGCCAGAACCCAATGGCTACCTGCACATGGGGCATGCAACAAGCATTTGTTTGAATTTTGGTCTCACAAAAAAATATGCAGGTTACACTAATCTTCGGTTCGATGATACCAATCCCACGACCGAGGAAACCGAATATGTTGAAAGCATTAAAGAAGATATCAAGTGGCTTGGTTTTGAATGGAAGAATGAATTGTATGCATCTGATTATTTTGACCAGTTGTACGAGTTTGCAATCGGGCTGATAAAAAAAGACCTGGCCTATGTTGATGATTCAACATCGGAAGAAATTGCTGCATTGAAAGGTACGCCGACTGAACCTGGCAGAGACAGCAGATATAGAAGTCGTAGCGTTGAAGAAAACTTTGACCTTTTTCAAAGAATGAAAGCGGGTGATTTTCCGGATGGAAGTAAAACACTTCGTGCCAAGATTGATATGGCGCATCCGAATATGTTGATGCGGGATCCGGTATTGTATCGCATCAAGCACGAACATCATCACCGCACAGGCGATAAGTGGTGTATTTACCCGATGTATGATATGGCGCATGGACAAAGCGATAGCATTGAAAATGTAACCCATTCCATTTGTACACTTGAATTTATTCCTCATCGTGAGTTGTATGATTGGTTGATTGAAAAGCTTGGAATTTTTCCTTCGCACCAATATGAATTTGCAAGAAGGAATTTGTCGTACACGGTAATGAGCAAAAGAAAATTGTTACAGCTCGTTACTGAAAAATATGTTGATGGTTGGGATGATCCACGAATGCCCACCATCAGTGCGATGAGAAGAAGAGGTTATACGCCTGAAGCCATCCGTGATTTTTGTGACAGGGTGGGCATTGCCAAAAGAGACAACGTTATTGATGTTGGCTTGCTTGAGTTTTGTGTTCGTGAACATTTGAATAAAGTCGCAATAAGAAGGATGGTTGTTTTTGATCCGGTGAAGATTGTTATAACCAACTACGATAAGGATATTGAACTGCTCACAAGCGAAGACAATCCTGAAGATGAAGGCAGTGCTTCAAGAGAAATTCCTTTTGGAAAAGAATTGTACATCGAAAGAGAAGACTTCATGGAAAACCCTCCAAAGAAGTTTTTCCGTTTGTATCCCGGCGGCATGGTGCGTTTGAAATCTGCTTACATTATCAAATGCGATGAAGTAATAAAAGATGCTGATGGGAATATAACGGAGCTAAGATGCAGTTATATTCCTGAAAGTAAAAGTGGCCACGATACATCAGGTATTAATGTGAAAGGCACTTTGCATTGGGTGGAAGTAGCAAATGCTATTACTGCCGAAGTTCGTTTGTATGATCGCTTGTTTAAAGTAGAAGACCCTTCCAGCGAAGAAGGCGATTTCAAAGATTATATCAATCCTGATTCTTTACAAACAATTACTACAGCATACGCCGAACCTGCATTGAAGAATGCAAGGATAAACGACCGTTATCAATTCTTGCGCAAAGGATATTTTACCCTGGATAATAAAGACACTTATGCAAGATTAGTGTTCAACAGAACAGTGACTTTGAAAGATGCGTGGGCGAAGGAACAGAAGAAAGGATAGCCGGCTTCCCTAAATCCCTCCGGTGGAGGGACTTGGCAGCAGCACAAAACTAAATAGCGCATTAGTCATTATAGAAATAAAAAACTCTCAACGTTGAAGAATGTTGAGAGTTTTTTGTTATTGTCAAATAAATAAGTCCTGTGTTCCCCCGCCGGCGGGCTCGGGATGGGCCGCTATTGCTTCGGATTCAATGATTGATTGATCCTGTCCAGAACGTCCTGCAAATGTGCACGGCTGTTGGCGTCTTTATACAAAGGCAATGCTGCACGAATTTCAGTTTGCAAACTTCTCAACTGAGCTTTTGCAATTGAAATAGCATCAGTGATCTTTGGGTTCATTTGTGGCACTGAAGGTCCGCCAAAAGAAATTTGAATGGTGCCTGACCCGCTTTGAGGATTGATCAAATTATCTGCTGCTTCCACATAGGCTTTCTGAAGGTTTCTTCTATAAATTTCAATTGGCTGTTTTGTTGCCAACTCACTCCAGATGCCTTTTCGCAGATCAGTCATCATATCAACGGCAGTATACGCATTGTTGGGTTGTTCTGCTTCAAAGCGGAACAATTTGTTCAATGTGCTGTTGCTGATCAAGCGGTTCAAAGTTCCTGACTGCAGGTTGCTGATAACGGTAAGTTTATTATCGTTAGTGTAATCAGGAATATCATTGTCAATGATCCATTTTGGAGTTTTGAACAATTGGTCCTGCAAAAACTGCATCGCTTCTTTTTGTTTTGCTTTCGAAACAAATTCAACGATCACGCCTCTTTCATCCGTCATTCTTGGCGTAGTGTAAATTCCACCAATATTCTTTGCCACGTGGCCCATGTATCTTCCAAACTGTCCTCTTAATTGAGAATACATTTCAGAAAGATTGGAGTAATCTTTATTTGGCTCCTTTGTCCATTCAGGTAATTTGGCAAGAATCACTTTAAGGTTTTTAATTCCATAGTTGCTTGCTTTCACAGCATCATCACCTAAATCTTCATTTTGTCCGCGTGGATCATCAGGATCAGTTTCTGTTCCAAACCAGTAGCGTTTGTTCTTCAATTTCTCCATCGTTTTTTGATTCAATGAAGCAACTTCCTGTAGAGGACTTACTGATGGCGGTGTCCAGCGATAGCCCCATTCAATAGCCCATAAATCATAATCACCAATGCGAGGGAACAAACCCTTTTCAGAGACATCATCTCCAGGCTGTGCTACATAATTAAAACGTGCATAGTCCATAATTGATGGCGTATGACCATTTGCTTCCACCCACTTTTTATTGCGCATGCTATCAACAGGAACAGTTGAAGAAGAACCCCAGTTATGACGGAGACCAAGTGTGTGGCCAACTTCGTGTGAGGACACAAAGCGAATCAATTGCCCCATCAATTCATCGGAAAAGCGCATGGTCCTTGCCTGCGGATCAACAGCAGCAGTTTGAATAAAATACCAGTCACGAACAAGGTTCATCACGTTGTGATACCAGTTGATATGGCTTTCCAAGATTTCGCCGCTGCGTGGATCGTGTACATGAGGGCCACTTGCATTGGCAACATCAGAAGGTTTGTAAACAATTGCTGAATAACCTGCACCATACAGGTTGAATGATGGATCATTAGTAGGGGCAACTTTAGCAACGATTGCGTTTTTCCATCCAGCTTTTTCAAAAGCAACATTCCAATCATTCACACCTTGAATTAAATAAGGAACCCATTTTCTTGGAGTAGCCGGATCGATGTAGTAAACGATTTGTTTTGCAGGTTCAACCAGCTCACCACGCAAATATTTGTCGACATCCTGCGGCTTTGGCTCCAGTCTCCATCTTGTGATCATGCGAATGGTTTCAACGCCCTGTGGGTTCGCATCAAAATCGGTATAACCAGTTGCAAAATATCCAACACGTGGATCAAAATATCTTGGCTTCATAGCAACCTTTGGCAACAGTATCATTGAACTGTTCAACTCGAAAGTTGTAGGTGTTCCGGTTGCGCCAATTGGAGTGAGCGTAATTTGCCCTGGTTGTGCAGGCGGCGTACGCATATAGCTTTTCGCGGTTTGGATTTCGACGTTGCCTGGAAAAGTTTGCGCATCAATGATGTAAGAGGTTTCTCTTTGATATGCTGTTAAGCCCAATGCTCTTTTAATTCTTGAATCAAAGAATAAGATGTCATTATCACCCATCAGGTAATCGGTAAGGTCAAGCACCGTGCTTCTTGTATTGCTTACTGAGTCCGTATGAAAAGCAGCTATAGGAAATGCAGCGTTGATCGGCTGCAGATTAGAATTACGAACAGACTGATACATGCCTGCTGAATCGCCACCACGTTCTGTGTATGAAATGCTCCTTAAAAAGATTTTGTTTGCAGGACCTTTTTCGAAGGTGATCACATTCTCAGAAATCTCATCACCTGCATAACCCAAAAATCCGGCACGGGCTCCTGCAGGAGCTTTGGAAATTCGATTCACTACAAGAATATCGCGACCCAATAAAGAATCCGGGATCTCGAAGTAGTATTTGTCGTCAAGACGATGAATGGTTAATAAGCCCTTAGTTGTTTTTGCTTTTGCTGTGATCACTTCTAAGTACGGCTTCGGGCCAGTGGAAGGTTGCTGGCGGTTGGCGCCAAACCCTTGCTGGTTGGCCTGCCCGTTTTGCTGGGGATTAACCTGTGCAAACACCGCAGATGAAAATAGAAAGCTGGTTGCAAATGCAACAGCAATGCGACGGTTCATGTGCTATATTTTTTGTTTTAGGAAATAATACAACGGTCTGTAAAAGAAGTTGCCAATTTACTAAAGAAGTCGCTATGAGTGCGGATTTGGTTGCCAGTCCTTAACAATTATTAACATGAGCGGAAGTGTTGGTGGATGAGAGGCGGAAGGATTATTGATTGAGATTATGATTAAGATTGAAAGATGTTGGTGTATCTAATGATAGTGATGTAACAAACTATATTACTACTATCAACTTTACTTGTGCACTCACTGCATCATTCGGTAGTTCTATTGAGCATAGTTCAGTCATCACTATTAAAAACAATCATTTTCTTAGGGCTATAATCAGATGCTTCGGCCTTGCTCAGCATGGCAAGGGAGAATTTCACCGGTGGTAACTTTGCAACTATTGGAGTGCTTAAGATATGCAAACGCTTGCTTGTCATGCTGGGGAAAGAGCACCTGATTGTGTAATTGTATTGAGTGATTTGATTAGTAATGACTCTTCAAATCTTATTTACAAACTTCATTTCAAACAATCTAATTTTTTCTTTGCATGCAACGCTTAGATTTGCAGCCCCTAAAAATTCCGGTATCAATGGAACAGAAATACATTCAACAGATCGCAGGTAAGCTCAATCTTAAGACTACACAAGTAAGCAGCATACATCAATTGCAAAGTGAAGGCGCAACCATTCCGTTCATGGCCCGATACAGGAAAGAAGCCACAGGTAATTTGGACGAAGTGGTGATTGGAAACGTGGTGGAGGAAATTCAATACTTCAATGAGCTTGATAAAAGAAAAGAAACGGTAGTCAAAACCATCGAAGAGCAAGGTAAGCTGACTCCTGAGTTGAAAAAAAGAATTGAAGATTGTTTCAGCGCAACAGAACTCGAAGACATTTACCTTCCTTACAAACCTAAACGCAAAACAAGGGCAACACAGGCAATTGAAAAAGGTTTGGAGCCGCTGGCAAAAATCATTTTCGAACAGCAGGAGTTGAATGTGGAAGAAGAGGCTGTAAAATTTATCAATGAACAAGTGAAGGATTCAAAGGAAGCACTGCAGGGCGCAAGAGATATTATTGCAGAATGGATCAGCGAAAACGAACAGGCAAGAGCAAAAGTTCGCCAGCTATTTTCTGAAGAAGCTACACTTTCATCAAAGGTTTTATCAACCAAAAAAGACGAAGAGGAAGCGCAGAAATACCGTGACTATTTTGAATTCAGCGAGCCTTTATCGCAAAGTCCTTCGCATAGAATTTTAGCCATTCGCCGAGGAGAAAAAGAAGGCTATCTGATGATGGACATCAGCATCGATAAACAAATTGCCGTTGAAGAACTCGAAAGAATTTTTGTAAAATCCTACAATGCTGCTTCCGCAGAAGTAAAGAAAGCTATTGAAGATTGCTATGGACGTTTGTTGAAATCATCCATCGAAAACGAATTCCGTTTGCTCAGTAAGAATAATGCAGATGAAGAGGCGATTCATGTTTTCACAGAGAATCTTCGACAGTTATTATTGGCATCTCCATTAGGATCAAAAAGAATTTTAGCCCTTGATCCGGGATATAGAACCGGTTGCAAACTGGTTTGTTTGGATGCGCAGGGAAATCTTATTTACAATACCGCTATTTATCCGCATCCGCCGCAGAACCAATGGCAGGAAAGTGTCGAGGAGATCAAACGCCTCGTTAGTAAATATGACATCGAAGCAATTGGTGTCGGAAATGGAACAGCAGGAAGAGAAACAGAGCAGCTTGTTCGCAGCATTGATTATGGCAAGCATGTAAGTATTTTTCAGGTGAATGAAAGTGGGGCATCTATTTATTCTGCATCTGAAGTAGCAAGAGAAGAATTTCCCGATTATGATGTAACGGTTCGTGGTGCCGTGAGCATTGGAAGAAGATTGCTAGATCCCCTGAGTGAGTTGGTAAAGATCGACCCGAAATCAATTGGGGTTGGCCAGTATCAGCACGATGTAAATCAAATAAAATTGAAGCAGGCTTTGGACAGAGTAGTGGAAAGTGCGGTGAACTTTGTTGGCGTGGATGTTAACACGGCTTCAAAACATTTGCTCCAATATGTTTCAGGCATTACTTCAACATTGGCCAACAACATTGTTCAATATCGTTTGCAAAACGGTGCGTTCAAATCAAGAGAAGAGTTGAAAAAAGTTCCCTTAATGGGACCAAAAACCTTTGAGCAATGCGCAGGCTTTCTGCGAATCCCAAATGCAGAAAATCCTTTGGATAATTCTTCTGTTCACCCTGAGCGATATGCATTGGTGGAGCAAATGGCGAAAGATGTACAGGCTTCGCTGGAAGAACTAATCAAAAAAAATGAATTAAGAAAGCAAATCAACAAGAAGAAATACATTAATGAATCTGTTGGTGAATTTACCATTGAAGACATTTTGAAAGAACTGGAAAAACCCGGTCGCGACCCAAGAGCACAGATCGAAGAATTTCAGTTTGATTCAACCATCAAATCCATCGAAGATGTAAAGGTCGGAATGACTGTTCCTGGTCTTATTACCAACATTACCAACTTCGGTGCCTTTGTCGACATTGGCGTGAAGCAGGACGGATTGGTGCACGTTTCTCAACTTGCGGATAAATATGTTTCTGATCCTAATGAAGTAGTGAAGCTCAATCAAAAAGTTACGGTGACGGTTACCGAGGTTGATGTGACCAGGAAAAGAATTGCATTGACGATGAAAGGGCAGGGGAACCAGAAGCCGGAGGTAAGAAGCCAAAGGTCGGAGAAGAAAAACTTTAATAAAAAACCTGAGCCACTAAATCCCTTTCAAAGCAAGTTGATGGAGTTGAAGAAAAAGTTTAATGATTGATAGGTATCCTCAATACATCTGTCATCTGCGGTAAAAAAAGCTCCCGCTAAAAAGCGGGAGCCTACACCGAACCTGATGACTAAAGATCATCAAGCTTCTTTCAATTTTCTATTTTTGTTGCTTAGGTAGCGGTCGAAAAGGAACAACCCAAGAATTACATTCAGCATCATAATGCCATTCATTAAATTACTATTGAACATTTGGCTATAGTCAACCTTTGTCAAATCAAAGCCTATTGGATTTTTAGTTTCTCCCGCAGCCGTCCAATCCACCTGTGCAAATCCATAGATCAAAAAGCCAACGATCATCGTGATGAAGAAAATACCAATTCCCCAAATGATCTTACTGTTAATGTAACTCTTTGTAGCCGGTGCAATCTGGTACTTCGCAATTTCTTCCATTACGTTTTTGGTGAAACGTAATGAAGGCGCCTCCAGTTCAACAAGGTTCAGCGATTGGTGCACTTCCAGCAGTTCGTAATATTTTGCCTTCCACTCTGCATTTTCAGCAATCAGTTTTTCAATGGCTGATTTCTCCGCATCGTTGCTGAATCCATCAATGTACTCCCACAATTGTACTTCCATTTCATTCAGGTTATCCATAACCAAAATTTAAATCGTTAATAAATATCTCTCACCTCGGCACTAAAATATTTTTCCATTTTGTCTTTCAATCTTCCTCTTGCCCGGTGCAGTTGAACTTTCACGGCGTTCGGCTCCTTGCCTACAATCTGCGCAATTTCTTCAAGTGTTTGTTCGCCTTTGTAAAACAGCGTAATGATCTGCGCATCATCCGGACTTAGCATCTTTATCGCCTCGTTCACCATATTCACCTTGCTCTTTTGTTCAATTTGATTGGCGCTCATTCCGCTGTCCACATTATCGGCCACTTCAAAAACCTTTTCATTATCCAGTGAGTGTATTTCCAGTTTCTTCTTTCTCAGAAAGGTGATGCAGGTGGTGGTAGTAATAGTGTACAGCCAGGTGCTGAATTTCGAATTTCCTTTAAAATCGGCCAGCGACCGGTATGCTTTTATAAACACGTCCTGCGAAACTTCCTCGGCGTCCTCACGGCCTTTCACATAACGCAGGGTGATGGTAAAAACAAAGTTCTGGTAACGCTCCACCAGTATTGAATAGGATTGATGATCTCCATTCAAAACACGGGCAATGATGTCCATATCTTCTGGTCCGGTGTGCATTCTAAGCTATATGACTCCGTTTTAAGGCGGTAGGTTACAGTTAATGATGGAATTGCTTGCAAGGTAGCGGTTTGGGAAGGAAGAACGAATGATTGAATGAGGAATTAAATTGATTGATAAAGATTTGACGGGGCCGGAATTTTAAGATTGAGAGTGGTGTCACTCACTCCAACGGCTAGTAATTGTATTGTGAACTGGTAAAAGAATCACTTTACTTTAACCACATTGATATAAGTCCCCGTGTAATAATAACCATTATCAGAGGTAATGTCCTGCCAAATTCCGTTTGTCATAGCATTGGTTGTTGAGTCATATTGAAAACTTCCTTGTTGCACTACCTGAGATGTATAGTTAATGGTTGTGTCACGAAATGAAACAGTTTTGTTATTTAATTGCCACCTTCCAGCAGTATAAATAACGGTTTGAGCCGGTGCGACACCTCTTGCCTTTTTTAGGAAACTGCCATCTGGGTAAAATGTGAAAGCAACGTAAGTAGGAGCGTGATTGTTTTGATCTGTTTTATAAAATCCTTCCCACAGCCCCTCAATTCTTGATGGGCAAGCAATAATAGTATCTCTAACTACAGTCTTGATTGTATCCTTGTTATTAAATGTATCTTTCTTACAGCTCGTTTGCGTTGAAGTCAAGACAAATACTGCAGTCAAAGCGAGCAAAACTGAGAATAAGAAATTTTTCATAAAAGGTTTTTTGCTTATCTGGTCTTTAAACTTAGTTAAGCCAGGAGGATGTTCATGGCGCAACAACTTTAGTATTTATGCTAATGTAAGCTAGAAATTTCCAAGCAACAATATCTTCCAATTTCTTTTTCAATCTCTTATTTTTAAAAACGCGGCTTGCCGACAAGTTTCAATGACAATGATCTGATTATCGTTAACCTGTAACCTCATCCTCTCATCCGTAGTCAGATGTATTGTAAGCAGTTCTTTAAAAAAATCTTTCCGCTGGCTGTAACCTGGGTTTAAAAGCTGTAGTCAGATAGGGAAGAACCTTAAAACAACATTAAACAACAATAAAAACTTATTTTATGGCAGGCCCCGAAGTTTTAGTACCAATTACTCTCTTTGCAGGCGGTTTCGCAATGATCTTTGGCATTGTGTACCTGAAAACGAAAGAAAATCTTGCAATGGTTGAAAAAGGGATGAACCCCAAACAACAATACAACCGTCCCGCTCCATTCAAAAGCTTAAAGCTTGGTTTATTGCTCTTAGGCGCAGGTTTGGGATTGTTATTAGCTTTTGTTATCGATAACGCTATGACGCCAAGAGGCTCCTTCCATCACGATGATGCCAACGCAGCCATTTACTTTGCCCTGATAGCTATGGGCGGTGGTTTAGGATTGATCACTTCCTACGCTATAGAAAGGAAATACCTGATCGAGAAGAAAGATTTATAATAACCATGCAACAACATAAATCAGAAGGCCTCCGTTTTGGAGGCCTTTTTCTATTTAAGAATTTCCATTGCTTTTTCAACTACCGGGTCAAAGGAGTTGCTTACCTGGTAATAACCTTGCGTCCTCCATTTTAATCTTGCCAGGTAGGCTTTTATCTGGGCTTGAATTTTTCCTTTATCGGTTTCAGGAATGTTTTGAAGCCTGATACTGTCTTTGAATGCCTCATTTACCAACTGGTTCCAAACGTCAACCGAATTTTGGTAGCGGGCAGCAAAATCGGCAGGCGATTTATACTCGTCGAACTGGCTTACGTGGTCGATATAATATTTATAAACAAAATTGCTGAACCGTCCACTCAAATAAAGCTGCTCCACATTTCTTGTATACCGGCTGGTATCCAAAGGCACAAAAATATCCGGAACGATTCCTCCACCGCCGTGAATGATCCGGTGCTGAATTAAGGTCTTGTATGTCTTTTGCTCTTTTGAGTAATGAATGGAATCTGCAGAAAACAATTCGCCGTGCTGGTAGCGATCATAGATGTCTTCGTCATAAATCTTTTTGCCCTTGTCGTAAGGCTTTTGAATGTTTCTGCCGGAAGGCGTATAATATCTTGCAATCGTCAGGCGTAGGGCCGAGCCATCACTTAGTTCAAACGGCTGTTGTACCAAACCCTTTCCATAAGTTCTGCGGCCAATGATAGTCGCCCTGTCCCAATCCTGCAAAGCACCCGTAAGTATCTCGCTTGCGCTGGCGGTCAATTCATCAACCAAAACCACAAGTTTCCCTTTTTCAAAAACACCCTCTTTGCTTGCCGTATACTCCTGCCTTGGAACATTAGCACCTTGTGTGTAAACGATTAGCTTATTATCATCCAGGAATTCGTCTGCAACATTTGTAGCCTGGTCAACAAAGCCTCCCGGATTATCTCTCAAATCCAGAATCAATTTTTGCATGCCCTGACCTTTCAGCGTCTCCATTGCCTGCATAAATTCGCGGTATGTCGTTTCAGCAAATTTGTTCAGTTTGATATAACCGGTATTGGCATCAACCATATACGAGGCATCTAAAGAAGGAAGAGGAATTGTGCCTCGAACGACCTGGTAATATTGAACTGTACTTCCCCTGAGAACCGTAAGTTTTACTTGAGTTCCTTTCTCACCTTTGATCATTTTCTTAATATCATCATTAAAGAAACCTTTATTGACAATGGACGAGTCGTTTACTTTAATGATTTTATCACCAATATGGAGACCGGCTTTATCACTTGGACCGTTGGGCACCACGTACAAAACATGCACAGTATCATTAAACCGGTTGAATTCAATACCGATGCCTTCAAAGTCTCCGCGTAATTCTTCATTTGCCGATTCAACACCTGAAGCTGGAATATAAACTGAATGGGGATCCAGGTGATTCATCACTTCATTGATCGCGTCATCCTGCAAAGAGTCTATTCCTACCTTATCGACATATTTGTTCCTGATCAGGTCCAGTGCTTCCTGCAAAGAGGTCTTCTTGTCTCTTTTAAAAAAACTTTGTCCTCCTGCTTCTTGGTGTAATTTAAAACCGAAGAACATCCCGGTGATCATTACCAGCGAAAAGATCAAGGGCAACCAAACCTGTAATTTTTTCTTACTCATCTCTACCTTTACTTTGTAAATTATTGCAAAATAGCAGTTTTGGAAGAATGATTAAAGCTTCAGACCGATATTTCAACAATACATTAAGCCGATTACCATGCCAATAGCGTTAATTGCCGACAGCGGGGCCACTAAAGCAGAATGGTGTTTACTCAATAACGGGAAAAAGAAGATTTTATTTACCCAGGGTATAAGTCCATACTTTTTAAATACAGATCAAATCGCCGAATTGCTTTTGAAAGAACTGGTTCCTAAACTTAAGAATGTTACGGTTGAACATATTTTTTACTATGGAACCGGCTGCGCTAATATTGAAAATGCAAAAAGCATTAAAAAGGCATTAATTAGAGTTTTTCCAAAAGCTCAGGCCAATGTCAATACAGATCTGATGGGTGCTGCAAGAGCAGTGTGCGGCCATGAAAAAGGAATCGCCTCTATTTTAGGTACAGGTTCAAATTCCTGCTACTACAATGGAAAGATCATAATAAAAAATAGCCCGGGGATCGGTTATGTTCTGGGCGATGAAGGAAGCGGCGCCTACCTTGGAAAGAAAGTGGTTCAATATTATTTGTACAACACCTTTGATGAAGACCTCAGGGCAAGATTTGATGCAAAGTATGTGACCACCGCCTCTGAAATACTGGACAATGTTTATAAAAAGCCATTGCCTAACCGTTACCTGGCCTCATTTACTTTGTTTTTGGTAGAGAACCGCGGACATTATATGATCGAAAACATCATTGAAGATGGGTTAAATGATTTTTTCTTTCAACATTTGTGCAAGTATAATGAAGTATGGAAGTACCCGGTGAGTTTTGTTGGTAGTGTGGCCTCGGGGTTTAAGGATGTGTTAGAACAGCTTTGTAATTCGTACGAATTTGAGTTGGGCACAGTTTTAAAAAATCCAATGGAAGGACTGGTAAAGTTTCATAAAAACAGTTGATTGAAAGAATTCGTGTAATTAGATTTAATTCGTGTAATTGATAAATAATGAATGAGTTTACTAAAGTAACAGAGCAGGCAAGTAAATATCGTCACCTTGAAAACATGACCATAGGTGAGTTGCTTACCAACATTAATAACGAAGACAAGACCGTTCCTTATGCAGTAGAGAAAGCAATCCCGCAAATCAAGAGGCTGGTTGGTGCTGTTGCAGATAAAATGCTGGCAGGTGGCCGACTTTTTTATATCGGCGCAGGTACAAGTGGCCGTTTAGCTGTAGTGGATGCAAGTGAATGTCCGCCAACTTATGGAGTCCCTTATGGATTAGTAGTTGCTGTTATTGCCGGCGGCGACGAAGCCATCACTAAAGCAGTGGAGAATGCAGAAGACAATTTCGAACAGGGGTGGAATGATTTACAGGACTTCAAGATCAATTCGAAAGATGTGGTAGTGGGAATCGCTGCGAGTGGAACAACGCCATATGTAATTGGTGCATTAACGGAATGCCAGCGAAGAGGTATCACAACGGGATGTATTACCAATAATCCCGGTTCGCCTTTAACTGATGTGGCTGATTTTCCGATTGAGTGCGAAGTAGGTCCCGAGTTTGTAACAGGAAGTACGAGAATGAAAAGTGGTACTTCTCAAAAGCTCATTCTCAATATGATTTCCACAACAGTAATGATTCAGTTAGGACGGGTAGAGGACAACAAAATGGTGAACATGCAACTCACTAATGAAAAGCTCATTGACCGTGGCACAAAAATGATAATGGATAAAATAGGTTTAACAGATTATGAGGAAGCCAAGGACTTATTATTGCAATATGGCAGCGTCAAAAAAGCTGTTGATAATTATAAATTGAAGAAGTAGTGCACGATATCGAACCATATTATAATTGGCGACATATTTACGTGAGTGAAGAAGATGAGCGGTCTCCGTTTTTCAAGAGGCAATATTCGGAATTTGAATTTACTGCTACCGTTTACAATTACTACATTCATCCGCAATGGGATGATTTTGGAAGCCGCACTCTTTACCTTAAAGTATTGGAGGCGAATTATAACGAGCATTACGTTATCATTGAATTAATTGGTGAGTGGAATGATGCGATTGAGAACGACATTATGGAACTGAAGCGGGAAGTGGCAGAGAAATTCATGCATGAAGGAATCAATAAATTCATCCTTATAACAGAAAACGTTTTGAACTTTCATAGTGGCGATAAAGATTATTACCAGGAATGGTACGATGAGGTAAGTGATGAAAATGGATGGATCGTTAGCCTCAATATGCCCGAGGCGACGCAGCATGACTTTAAGAGAGCAAAGCTGAATTACTATGTTGAGTTAATGAGTATTGATAACTGGCGTGTCTATAAGCCTTTTCACTTATTTAAGAAGATAGATGACGAATTGAACAAACGCCTTCCCTTATGAGTTTGCTCATATTTTAGCTATAGTGGTATTTTTTGGCGACCGTCGCTTACCTTTGCGTCAAAATTTTTCAATCCCTCCTGATAGCTTATGAAATGGTCGCAATTCTTCACGTCCGCTGTAGGTAGAAAAATAGTAATGGCGCTGAGTGGTTTGTTTTTGATTACATTTTTGTTAGTTCATGTTGGCTTGAACTCCTGCATATTTAACGACCTGCCGATTTTTAATCCGGAAGATGATGGCTCTATGTTTAACAGGGCTGCCGCCTTTATGGGTGACTCCTATGTAATTCGCATTATAGAAATTGGGCTGTTTGCATTTTTTATACTGCACATCATTCAGGGCTACTCAGTAGAACTGAGCAATCGAAGAAGAAGGAAGCAAGGATATCAAATTTCCTTAGGCAGCCGGGGCAGCACCTGGATGAGCCGGAGTATGGCGATATTGGGGACACTGATCTTTATTTACCTCGTAATACATATTTCACAGTTTTGGGTGCCTTCCAGAATTACAGGGTTAGAAGAAGTAGAATACAACGGCAGGCAATACCATAATTTATTTATCAGGATGTATGAAGTGTTTCAGGCGCCGTGGGTAGTGATTTTGTATTTAGTTGGCGTTGGTGCTTTGCTGTTTCACTTGTTGCATGGATTTCATGGTGCATTCCGTTCCCTTGGCGTGCACAACAAAAAATATTTGAGTTTGTTGAAAGGATTAGGATATGGCTTTAGTGTAATTGTTTGTGTTTTGTTTGCACTGATGCCAATCAGTATGTATTTGCAGTGGGTGCACCCTGGTATTTAATTTTGTTGATAATTATAGCGAAGTGTGCATAGTGATGATAAGAATTACCGAACGATGAACGTAGTGCGACGCAACAGACGATCAATAGTAGCAGTGAACGTTTGGTAAATAAAAAAATAGACTAAGAAATAAAAAGCTGCTAAAGAGAAAAAGGGTTAGGTTGAATATTCTCCTACCTCTTTTCCATCTTTCACTCTTAGCCACAAAATCGAATTTCAAAATATCTGTTTGATATGCTTGATTCAAAAATTCCTGCAGGACCGTTAGAAAAAAAATGGGAGGATTATAAAGGTCATGTGAAACTGGTAAATCCTGCCAATAAAAGAAAACTGGAAGTGATTGTGATTGGAACCGGCTTAGCTGGTGCATCGGCAGCAGCCTCACTTGGCGAGTTGGGTTATAAAGTAAAAGCATTTTGTTTCCAGGATTCTCCACGCCGTGCACACTCCATTGCAGCACAAGGTGGAATTAATGCAGCAAAAAATTATCAGAATGACGGCGACTCAGTGTTCCGTCTTTTTTATGATACTATAAAAGGCGGCGACTATCGTTCACGAGAATCCAACGTTCATCGTTTGTCAGAAGTGAGTGCAAATATTATTGACCAATGTGTGGCACAAGGTGTTCCGTTTGCAAGAGAGTATGGTGGATTGTTGAGCAACCGTTCGTTTGGTGGAACGCAGGTGCAAAGAACTTTTTATGCGGCTGGACAAACAGGACAGCAATTATTGATCGGTGCCTACCAGGCAATGGAAAGACAAGTAGCGTTAGGAAATGTGGAGCAGTACACCCGTCATGAGATGTTAGAGTTAGTGATCATTGATGGAAAGGCCCGCGGCATCATTGCAAGAAATTTAGTTACAGGAGAATTGGAAAGACATTTTGGCCATGCTGTGTTGTTATGCAGTGGTGGTTATGGAAATGTTTTTTATCTCTCTACAAACGCGATGGGCAGCAATGCTACTGCCATTTGGAAAGCGCATAAAAAAGGAGCTTACTTCGGTAATCCTTGTTATACACAAATTCACCCAACATGTATTCCGGTGAGTGGTGACCATCAATCGAAGTTGACATTGATGTCGGAATCGTTGAGAAATGATGGAAGAATTTGGGTTCCAAAAAAACAAGGAGATACAAGAAAAGCAATTGATATACCTGAAGAAGAGAGAGATTATTACCTGGAGAGAAGATATCCTGCATTTGGAAATCTCGTTCCTCGTGATGTTGCATCAAGAGCTGCTAAAGAAAGATGTGACGCAGGCTATGGCGTTGGTACAAGCAAGCAGGCTGTGTTTCTTGATTTTGCAGATGCCATTCAACGTTATGGAAGGATTGAAGTAGGAAAAAGAAATTTGACTGATGCTGATGCAGCGACGGTCACTGCACTAGGTAAAGAAGTAGTGAAAGAAAAATATGGTAACCTGTTCGACATGTATGAAAAGATCACAGGTGAAAATCCATATGAAGTGCCGATGCGGATTTATCCTGCTGTTCACTACACTATGGGTGGACTTTGGGTAGATTATGAATTGATGACAAGCATTCCTGGTTTGTATGCATTAGGTGAATGTAATTTCTCTGATCACGGCGCCAACCGTTTAGGTGCTTCTGCATTGATGCAAGGTTTGGCTGATGGATATTTTGTAATTCCATACACCATTGGAAATTATCTGGCAGATGAAATTCGCACCAAAGAAATTCCAACTTCACATCCCGCATTCGAAGAAGCAGAAAAAAATGTTCGTGAGCGAATTGAAAAGTTGATGAGCATTAAAGGAAATCAAACTGTTGAAAGTCTGCACAAGCGCCTCGGAAAGATTATGTGGGATAAATGCGGAATGGCCCGTAATGCGAAAGGTTTGCAGGAGGCAATTGAAGAGATCCGTCAATTGAGAAAAGAATTTTGGAGTGATGTAAAAATTCCCGGAAGCATTAATGAATTCAATCCTGAGCTAGATAAAGCCGGTCGTGTTGCAGATTTTATGGAATTGGGCGAACTAATGTGCATTGATGCTTTGCAAAGAGCTGAAAGTTGTGGTGGTCATTTTAGAGAAGAATCACAAACAGAAGAAGGCGAAGCATTGCGTCACGATGCAGAATTTATGTACGTAGGTGCATGGGAATTTAAAGGTTTGGAAAATTGGGAACTACATAAAGAGGAATTGAATTACGAAGTAGTAAAACCGAGTCAACGTTCTTATAAATAAAGATTTTTTGTCCGTATGGAGCATTACAATATGAATTTGACGCTCAAAGTTTGGCGTCAGGCTAATAAAAACAGTAAAGGAAAATTTGAAACATTTGAAGTGAAAGACATCTCTTCCGAAATGTCTTTTCTCGAAATGTTCGATGTGCTGAATGAACGTTTGATCAACGAAGGGAAAGATCCTATAGCATTCGATCACGATTGCCGCGAAGGAATTTGTGGTGCATGCTCTATGCATATCAATGGCCGTCCGCATGGCCCATGGCATGCAACCACTACCTGCCAGTTGCACATGAGAGCTTTCAAAGATGGCGATACCATTGTTGTTGAACCCTGGCGAGCCAATGCATTTCCAGTAATCAAAGATTTGGTTGTTGACCGTACTGCATTTGATCGTATCATCCAGGCGGGTGGATTTATTTCTGTGAATACCGGTAACGCAGTTGATGGTAATGCTCTCCCCATTGAAAAAGATAAAGCCGACGCTTCATTTGGTGCTGCGGCCTGTATTGGTTGCGGTGCTTGCGTAGCCGCTTGTAAAAATTCTTCTGCTTCTTTGTTTACTTCAGCAAAAGTTGCACATCTTGCATTATTGCCTCAGGGCGATCCTGAAAGAAAGAGCCGCGCATTGAGTATGGTTCAGCAAATGGACAAAGAAGGTTTTGGCAGTTGCACTTTTACAGGTGCTTGTGAAGCCGTTTGTCCGAAAGAAATTGCCATCACAAATATTTCAAGAATGCATAAGGAATACCTATTTGCAGGATTGTCTTCAGAAAAATAGTTTTGACAGGGTAGCTAGTTTTAATGCACTTAACTGCATTGCTACTATCAACTTCTGTTGTGTCACTCACTTTTACGTTTATTAGAGACTTCAGCATTCTGCAAGATTCATTTGCATATCTGCACATCCTCCCAGTTGCATATTATTCCTCCCTTTAACAATTAATGCTATGTTTAAGCGTTAAAAATCTGCATATTTACTAAGTGAAAAACCTTTGTCTTTGACGCTTTTGAGCCGTATACTGCTTTTTACCTTACTTCTGCTTTTTGCCCTGGCAACAAAAGCTCAATTGCCTGCACGTTCTAATCTTCATGTAAGAAAGGTTGCCGTCACTAAAGACAGCATCGTTTTAGATACGGCCAGTATCGTTCCCAACACCTTTAAAATTATTGATGTTGATACTTCTTATTACCGGCTTGACTTTGTGAAAGCTATTCTTTACTGGAAGACAAAACCTTCGACGGATAGTGTTTTACTGACTTATCGCACATTTCCTTTTAAGCTAAATTCAGTTGTTCAGCGATTGAGTTTCGATAGTGTAATGAACAATGTTTACCTGAAACCATTTGAATTCAATCAAAACAACGAGGAGCAGCGAGGCTTGTTGGATTTTGGAAATATCCAGGCAAATGGAAGTTTGGGACGAGAGCTTTCTTTCGGTAATAACCAGGACGCCGTTGTAAATTCTAATTTTCAACTGCAGTTGAATGGGATGCTTAGGGACAGCATTGAAATTGCTGCCGCCATCACCGATAATAATCTGCCAATCCAACCTGATGGAACAACGCAGCAACTTAATGAATTTGACCAGGTTTATTTGCAATTCAAAAAACACAACTGGCAAATGAATTTTGGTGACATCGATATCCGACAGAACCAGATGTATTTCCTGAATTTTTACAAACGTCTTCGCGGATTTTCATTTCAAACAACAAATGCACTTTCTTCAAAGTCACAATCATCAACATTAGTAAGTGGTTCCATAGCCAAAGGAAAGTTTACGAGAAATATTTTTGACAGAACGACTACGACAAACCTTGAAGGGAACCAAGGTCCTTATCGACTGCGAGGTGCTAACAATGAGTTCTTTTTTATCGTTCTTGCCAATACCGAAAGGGTTTATTTGGATGGTGAATTGTTACAAAGAGGCGAGGATCAGGATTACATCATCAACTATAATACGGCTGAAGTGACCTTCATGCCAAAACGGATGATCACCAAGGATTCGAGAATTCAAATTGAATTTGAATATGCAGACAGGAATTACTTGAACGCAAATCTTTATTTGAACCAGGAGTTTTCAATCAATAATAAATTGAAACTTCGATTGGGTGCATTCAATAATAGCGATGCGAAAAATTCTCAAATCAATCAAACGCTGGATGCAAAACAGCGGCAGTTTTTATACAATGTTGGAGATAGTGTTCAAAGCATTTTTTATCCTTCTATTGGTGTAGATTCTTTTTCGAAGGATAAATTACTTTACGAAAAAGTTTATTACACCAATGGCACTCAGCAGGATTCTTTTTACAGGTATTCGATTGATTCATCAAAGGCAAGGTATAGTCTTTCATTCAGCGATGTAGGTGCTGGTAACGGAAATTATATAACAGATTTTAATGGAGCTAACGGAAAAGTGTACAAATTCGTTCAGCCTGTTAATGGAGTAAAGCAGGGCAGCTTCGAACCTGTGATGGTTTTGGTTGCTCCAAAAAAGCAACAACTCGTAAGTGTTGGCGCCGAATACCAAATCAACAAAAACAATCTCCTAAAAACAGAAATGGCATTGAGCACCTATGATGTCAATACATTTTCTCCAAAGAACAATGGTGATGACATTGGAATGGCTGCAAGGCTTCAATACACAAACACGGTAAGTTTGAACGCTGCGAAGAAGTCTTTCCTCGTTTCGTCTTTTGATTATGAACATACCCAGCAAAAGTTCAAGCCATTGGAGCGTTTGCGTTTTGTGGAATTTTCAAGAGAGTGGGGATTGCCCCTGCAATTGAACCCTGCTACGGAAGACATTCTCAGATTGTCCTCACAATTCAGTAGCACAACCAGTTCACTGACCTACCAGTTCATGAATTACCAGCGAAGCGTCGGCGATCATTACAAGGGGTTTCAAAACATAGTTCAACAAACATTAAATGCAAAAGGCTGGTCGCTAAATAATCAATTGGCGTTAACAAGCTTTAACGGTACTTCCGGGAAGGGAAAATATTTCCGCCCGGTATTGGATGTAAGCCGTCAGTTTAAATCACTTGCTTCTATGCGTTTGGGTTTCAAGTATGCGTTAGAGAATAATGAAGTTAGAAACGCTTACAACGATACTCTGATGGCAAATAGTTTTTCCTTCGATACTTATTCTGCTTATTTAAAATCAGATGAAAATAGAAAGAATCGTTTTGGCGTCAGCTTCTTTACTCGTACGGATAAATATCCTTTGTATAAAGAGCTCATCCGCGGCGACCGGAGTTATAATACCAATGTGGAAATGCAATTATTAAAAAATCCGCATCATCAGTTTATGCTTAGCACAACCTACAGAGTGCTGAAGGTGTATAACAAAGCAGTTTCCAATGAAAAAGATGATAACACCATTTTAGGAAGAAGTGAGTATGTTATGAATGAATTCAAAGGATTGGTTTCAGGAAACATTTTGTATGAATTGGGAACAGGGCAGGAGCAGAGACGCGACTTCGCATATTTTGAAGTACCCGCAGGGCAAGGTGAATACACATGGATTGATTACAACGGCGATGGCATTGCGCAGCTCAATGAATTTGAAATTGCCATCTACCGAGACCAGGCTAAATACATCCGCATCTTTACGCCGACAAATGTTTTTGTAAAGGCGAACTACACTACGTTCAATTATAGTCTTTCATTGAATCCGAGAGCCCTCATCAATAAACAGAATGCAAAGAAGTTCGGAAAGTTTTTAGCGAGGTTCAATTTTCAAACTTCCATGCAAAGAACTAAGAAAAATATTGCACAAGGCGATTTTGAATTCAATCCTTTTAAATCAAATGTGCTGGATACATCATTGCTTACGCTGAACACCTCATTATTGAATTCAATTTCTTTCAACAGGTATTCAAGCAACTGGGGATTGGATTTGAGCAATGTTCAAAATAGCGGTAAGGCTTTGCTGACTTATGGCTATGAAAGCCGCCAGCAAAAGGACTGGATGGCGAAGCTCCGTGTCAATCTTTCCAGTTCATTCACGTTTGATATTAATAACCGCAAAGGATTCCTAGCACTGTATACACCTAGCTTTGGCAACCGTAATTATGAGTTAGATGTGTATTCTACAGAACCAAGAATTTCATTTGTCAACAGAACCGTATTCAGAGTTCAAACCAGTTACAGGCTGGAAAATAAAAAGAACAATCCTATCTACGGCGGAGAGAAAGCAACTTCTAACTCTTTGCGTGTAGAGAGCAAGTACAATGTGCTTCAGAACAGCTCTATCAACGCCGGTTTCACTTATAACAATATTAGCTATACCGGAGCCACTAATACAACAGTCAGCTATATCATCCTCGATGGGCTTTTGCCAGGGAGCAATTTTTTGTGGAATATCGATTTTACAAAACGTTTGTTCAATAATCT
Source organism: Flavisolibacter sp. (assembly GCA_035554655.1). Classification (GTDB taxonomy): domain Bacteria; phylum Bacteroidota; class Bacteroidia; order Chitinophagales; family Chitinophagaceae; genus Flavisolibacter. The sequence continues at coordinate 104,559 of DATMIF010000038.1, read as the reverse complement.
TGAATTGAATTTTCAATACGATGGCCGCAAGCCAGGAACTTCAAGAACTGTACATACAGGAAGAGCATCATTGCGGGCATTATTCTGATTTTTTCTTTAGCATCATTTCATAATGAAATTGAATGAGGTAACTTAGTCCCGCACGTATAGATCAATTATGCCTCGTTTCAATACACAGCATCCTTTCAGAAAGTGGTTATTGCTTCTTGTATTTGTTTTGTTTTTTGGTGTTGCGGGCTATATGATTATTGAAGATTACAGTTTCTTCGATGCATTATACATGGCCGTCATTACAATCGCCACCATCGGTTATCACGAAGTAAAACCGTTGTCCGATGCCGGTAAAGCTTTCAATATTGTATTCATTATTGCATCTTTTGTTACGTTCACTTATGTATTGGCCAGAATTACACAATCTATAGCCAATGGAGACCTTGCCTATTATTTTACAAAAAAACGTCTTATGCAGGACCTTGAAAAAATGCAGAATCATGTGATCGTTTGCGGTTATGGCCGCAATGGCCAGCAGGCAGCTAAAACACTTCGGGCACACAAGATTCCTTACGTGATCATTGAAAAAAATGATGAAGCGATGAGGCATCACAAACACGATGATCCTTCACTCGTTTATTTGTCAGGCGATGCTACTGAAGATGACTTATTGATAAGAGCAGGTGTTGAAAGAGCCCGGGCAATTTTAATTTCCCTGCCTGAAGATGCTGATAACGTTTTTATTGTTTTGTCTGCACGGTCATTGAATTCAAACATACATATTGTAAGCCGGGCATCTCATCAAACCGCAACAGCAAAATTGTATAAGGCAGGAGCTAACAATGTTGTAATGCCTGATATGATCGGCGGCACACACATGGCTACATTGGTTTCAAAACCCGATGTAATTGAGTTCATAGATTTTTTGTCGGGCGAGGATGGTGAAGCCATTCACATTGAAGCTGTAGGTTATAATAAATTGCCTGCGCCCATCCGTGATAAAACATTGAAGCAAATTATGGATTGGAAAAGGACAGGTGTGAATTGCATTGGTGTTAAAGATGAGAACGGGAAATTTTGCATTAACCCACCCGAAGACATTGTCATTTCGCAAGGAATGAAAGTGATTATACTCGGGACTAAGGATCAAATTGCCGAGATGAAGAAGAATGTAGGAGAGGTTTGAAGGTTGAAGGTTGAAGGTTGAAAAACTACAATCATGCAAGATTGGTAATGATTGGACGGAAGGCTCCGTTGGAGAAATGTGTTTGCAGCAAGGAATATCTTCAGTTTCAGTCCCGCTTAGTAAGAGCTAATCCTTGGTAGCAGCATGATAATAGATTGTAACACTGCTCCGTAGGAGCCGAACATTTAGCCAATCAATTCGAACAATTTTTGATTTTGTTGTAAACGTTGAATATGATGATAAGGATTACAGAACGATGAATGTAGTGCGACGCAAGCGAAGACTTATAGTAGCAATTCAGTTTGGTGCAAATAAAATCCCGCTTATTCAGCGGGATTAATTTGTAGAAATGTTACTAATTATCTTTTGCTTCCAAATATTCTTAACAACATCAGGAAGAGATTAATAAAATCAAGATACAAACTCAAAGCACCCATGATAGCACCTTTACGATGTTCTTCTGTGCCTTCCTGAACATAAGCACCCATGTTTTTCAGTTTCTGTGTATCGTAAGCAATTAAGCCCGTGAAAATAAAAATACCAACATAAGTTGCGATCCAATACAACATTGTACTGCCTAAGAAAATGTTTATTATGGAAGCAAGAATCAAACCGATCAAAAGCATGAACAACAGGCTTCCGAATTTAGTAAGATCTTTCCCTGTAGTCCATCCATAAATGCTCATTACAGCAAACATTCCACCTGTAATTAAAAATGTGGTCGCTAACGACCCAGAGGTGTAAATAAGAAACAGCGTTGAGAATATAAATCCTGTCAACACGGAGTAAATGATGAAAATGAGCATGGCTATCTGCGATGACATTTTATTGATCCAGCCGGCAAGGCTTCCAACTAACAGTAGTTGTCCAATAAACATAAAAATCAAAACACCACGGTTGTTAGCAAAAAACAACATTAAGTCGTAGTTAGACGCAGCCCACCATGCAGTAAGTCCTGTAATGGCTAATGCACCTGCCATCCATCCGTAAACCTTGGAAATAAAACGTTGTTGGTCCCGTGCAATTTGTTCCGGTGAGGAAAAGAGAATTTCTTCGTTCATTTTAGTAAGAATTAATGGTACAATTTAAACCGAAGTGGAGAATTCTCCAATAGTATTAACATCTTGTTTTTACTAAGAATTAATACTCAGCTATGGCATTATACAAAGTATCTCTTTCAACAGGTTTGCGCTTTACCTGTTTAATGAGGGTAACAATTTCTTCTGTACTCATCTCGGGCTTTTGTTCCTCGGCGCCGGCCATTGAATAAATTTTTGTGGTGTCATCAATGGTACCATCAATATCGTCAACACCGAATGAAAGTGTTAGCTGTGCATTTTTTCTTCCGAGCATTGGCCAGTAAGCTTTCAGGTGAGGGAAGTTGTCCATGTACAAACGAGCCACTGCATACATTTTTAAATCTTCCACTAAACTTACTTCAGGCACATTGCTCATGTCGTTATCGCCATTGCGGAATTTTAGTGGAATGAATGTATTGAAGCCGCCAGTTTTATCCTGCAGTTGTCTTAAACGATCCATATGATCAATGCGATGTTCATACTTTTCAATATGACCATACAGCATTGTTGCGTTACTATGCATTCCAGCATTATGAATGGCTTCATGAATAGCCAACCAACCTTCAGAGTCAACTTTATCGGCACAAATTTTTTCGCGGATCTCTTCATCGAAAATCTCAGCACCACCTCCAGGAATAGAATTTAACCCGGCTTCTTTCAAAAGCTTTACGCCTTCTTCGTTTGTAAGCTTTGCCTTGCGGAACATATAATCCAGTTCAACAGCAGTAAATGCTTTGATGTGAAGATCTGGCCTGTGAGCTTTGATAGCTTTTAAAAGATCGGCAAAGAAATACAAATTCATTTTAGGATGAACGCCACCAACAATATGCACTTCAGTAACCGGTTGTCCATCGTATTTTTTTACGATGTTCAGCATATCATCCAAACTCAATTCCCACCCTTCTTCACGATGTGCATACAAACGTGAGTAGGAGCAGAAGTTGCAACTGAAAACACAAACGTTTGTCGGTTCAATATGAAAATTTCGGTTGAAATAAACGTTATTACCGTGCATTCTTTCACGCACATGATTGGCTAATGTTCCCACAAAGGAAAGGTCAGCCTTTTTAAAAAGCATAAGTCCATCTTCTTTGGAAAGACGTTGGCCCGCATATACTTTATCCGCTATTTTTTGTAATTCAGGATCAGCATTTTTAAATGGCGCTTCTTGCGTCAACACTTCTTCGGTCATAGGTTTCAATTTGCGCAGCAAAGTTAAGTAGTTGGTTAAAGTATTTTATGATGTAAGTTAGTTTTGGTGGTTCAACATCGAAACTATTAACATTTGTCGTAACCGGGTGAAAACTATATGAGTAAGATTAGATTACGGCTTGATAAAACTTTTTATCTTACCGCCTAATTAAAACTAACCGGATGAATATTAAGTTCCGTCTTACGCTAATGAGCTTTTTGCAATTTTTTGTTTGGGGAGCCTGGTTAATAACGATTGCAACTTATTTCTTTTCGAGTGATCTTTCCAAAATCCAAAATCCGGGTGAAAAGTTTGGAGCCATATTTTCAACATTAGCACTTGCTTCTCTTTTTATGCCTGCAATAACCGGGATCATTGCGGATAAATGGATGGACGCAGAAAAGCTGTACGGAATACTCCATATACTTTACGGACTGGTTTTATTTTATGTTCCTTTTGTGCATGATGCTGATACCTTGTACTATGTAATTTTTGGTGCAATGATCTGCTACATGCCGACTATCTCTTTGTCGAACTCCATCGCTTATACTATTTTAAAAAGAGATGGCTTTGACGTGGTTAAGGTGTTTCCTCCAATACGGGTTTGGGGAACGGTTGGATTTATTGCAGCCATGTGGATTACTAACCTTACTGGCAGTAAGGCAAACACAAACCAATTTATTATCGGTGGAATTGCCGCTATTGTGCTAGGCTTATTTTCCTTCACCTTGCCCAAATGCCCTCCGCAAAAATCAATTTCAAAGAATGCCGGCATTGCGGAACAGTTGGGCTTACAAGCATTCAAATTGTTTGGCAATTATAAAATGGCTTTGTTCTTTCTTTTTTCCATGTTGTTGGGTGCAGCCCTTCAATTGACAAATATGTACGGAGATACATTTTTGGATGATTTCAAAAAAATACCTGCTTACGGGCCCGATTCTTTTGTTGTGAAATATTCAACCATTATCATGTCCATTTCCCAGATATCGGAGACCTTGTTCATTTTAAGCATTCCGTTTTTCCTTAAAAGGTTTGGAATTAAAAAAGTGATGCTCTTCTCCATGCTTGCATGGGTATTAAGGTTTGGCTTATTTTCTTATGGTAACCCAGCCGAAGGATTATGGATGATCATCCTGTCATGTATTGTTTACGGAATGGCGTTTGACTTTTTTAATATTTCAGGATCCTTGTTTGTAGAAACCACAACTGATTCTAAAATCCGCTCCAGTGCTCAAGGGTTATTTATGATGATGACAAACGGGGTCGGAGCTTTTTTAGGAAGCAAGATAAGTGGTTGGGTAATCGATAAATATTATACACTGCCGGGAGGAGATAAGAACTGGCATGGCATCTGGTTCGCTTTTGCGGCTTATGCTTTAGTAGTTGCCTTGCTATTTACAATTCTGTTCAAACATAAACATGTTCCAACTGATAGACAGATCCAGGAAGGAGAAGCAATTGAAATGACACCGCATTAGATTTCTTGCGAGGTGTAATTGTTTGAAGAGGAAATTTTGGAGCAAACACTATTACTACTATTGATCGTTGGTTGCGTCGCACACTTGTACTTTCTGTAACTCTTATTATCACTTTGCACGTTCATACTGATTGCCATCTGTAATGAATGTTGCCGGATGCTCAGCAGAATTACAAAGCGTTGAAGTGAGTGACACAACAGGCGTCGATAGTAGCAATCAGACAGCTAGATAATCATCGCTTCTAAAAAAATCGAGCAAAATCTACTCGCTATAAAAACAAAAAAGCTGTTCAATTGAACAGCTTTTAAAATTGTTTATGTATCGGCTATTAGCTCAAATGCGCTTCAATCTTTTTTACAAAATTGCCTTTTGGTTGTGCACCAACTAATTTGTCAACAACCTGACCGTTTTTAATGAACAAAATAGCAGGAATAGACGTGATGCCATAGTTCATACTCACCTGTGGGTTTTCGTCGACGTTTACTTTACCAACGTTTACTTTACCCTGATACTCTTTTGAGAGTTCTTCGATAACCGGCCCGATTGCACGGCAAGGACCACACCACTCAGCCCAAAAATCTACAACAGTTAATTTATCTGAACTTAATACTTCAGTTTGAAAGTTTGAATCTGTGAATGCTTGTGCCATATTTTTATTTTTTATGTCTGTTTACAGTTTAAGTCTGCAAATTTAACTCCAACCGGCTTTACATGCATCGTTGGCAGGTAAAGGTCTGCAAATGGCAGTTAAACGGCTGTCACTTGCACGTCAATTTCAGGTTTGTTTTCTAAAAATTGAATTAAATCCATGTTCATTTCAAAACCGCTATCAAGAGTAACAAGGCTTGCCCGCAAGTTGTTCTTTGGTTCTGAAACAATTACACGTAAACTTGAATTGCCCGGGTATTTGCGAATGTTGTCCGCCAAAAAGTCAACCGTTTCTTTGCGAACATTGCGGGCATCAACTTCAAGTTGCAGTTGTTTCGTTAACTGTCTTTTCACATTTTCAGCCAGGGCAATGGTAGCGAGGCGAAACTCATATTCCGATTTTGCGAAACGCTGTTTGAAAGAGCCAGTAATAAAAATTGCTTGTCCCTGTTGTAAGTAATTATTGTAGCGAACATAATCATCACCGAACAAAACAATTTCTGTTTTGCCCGAATAATCTTCGAGAACGAAAGAGCCAAACTTGTTTCCTTGCCTGGATATCCGATGATTGGCAACCGAAACCAGGGCCAACAGTTTGTATGTTTTTCCACTGCTTGCCAGCGTTTGCGATTCTTTTACTTCACTGAACTCCTGGATAGGAGTGATGCCGTAATGTTTGATCTCGAATTTGTAGTGGTCTAATGGGTGACCGCTTAAATAAATGCCGGTCACTTCCTTTTCTTTATCCAGTTGTTCTGTTAACGACCATTGCGCACAGTTTGGAATGTGCGGCGGCTTGATATCCAGAACGGCGGGCAAATCGCCAAACAATGTGTTTGATGAATTAACTGATTGTGCCTGCACAATTGCAGCAAACTTTGTCATTTTTTCCAAACCGGTTTGCGTTTCGCCTTCGGCCATGCAGAAGTATTGTGCACGGTGTAATTGTGGGAATTCATCAAAAGCGCCAGCGTATATCAAGCTTTCAAGCGTTCTTTTATTAACCGCTTTTGAGTTCACTCGTTTGATGAAGTCAAATGGATCTTTATATTTTCCTTCCTTCTTTCTTTCTGCAACAATATTTTCGATGGCAGCTTCACCAACGCCTTTCAATCCACCCAAACCAAAACGAAGATCTCCGCTTTCGTTTACAGCAAAACCTTTTAGCGATTCATTGATGCTCGGACCAAGCACTTTAATGCCCATGCGTTTACATTCTTCCATGTAGAATGTAAGTTTTTCGATGGCGCCTGCATGGTTCAATACTGCAGCCATGTATTCTGCAGGATAGTGTGCTTTTAAATATGCGGTTTGATAAGCTACATAAGCGTAACAGGTAGAGTGTGATTTGTTGAATGCATATTGGGCGAAAGCTTCCCAGTCTGTCCAGATTTTTTCAAGAATATTTTTTTTATGACCTTTTGCTGTTGCTCCATCGATGAATTTTCCTTTCATCTTATCCAATGTCTTCCGGTCTTTTTTACCCATCGCTTTACGCAACACGTCGGCATCTCCTTTACTGAAACCTGCAAGCTTTTGTGCAAGCAACATCACCTGCTCCTGGTACACGGTGATACCATAAGTTTCCTTCAGGTATTCTTCCATTTCAAGAAGATCATAAGTTACTTCCTCAACGCCATGTTTGCGGTCAACATATCGGGGAATGTAAGCCATCGGACCAGGACGATACAATGCATTCATCGCAATGAGATCGGCAAACTGGTCTGGCTTTAATTCCTTGAGATACTTCTGCATCCCGGGACTTTCAAACTGGAATGTTGCAATGGTATCACCACGTTGATAGAGTTCGTAAGTTTTCTGATCGTCTAATGGAATATTGTCAAGATCAATATCAACGCCGTGGTTTTGTTTGATGATGTCAAGTGCATCTTTTAAAATGGTAAGGGTTTTTAAACCCAAAAAGTCCATTTTGATTACGCCACTGTCTTCGATGATGCTCCCTTCAATTTGAGTGATACAAAGGTTGGTATCTTTTGAAGTGAATACAGGGATAAGTTCACTCAAATCTTTTGGTGCGATGATGATACCAGCGGCATGAATACCTGTGTTACGAACAGAACCTTCCAGCCTTTCGGCAATGTGCAATACGTCAGAAGTTAGTCCCTTGCTGTTGTATATCTCGCGAAGTTTTTTTGCGTTCTCCACATCATCACTGCTGTAATCCTCATCCAATGGTTTATCACCGTCCTTTGCAGTAAGTGGTGCATGCAATATGCGATGGAGTTTCGTACCCGGGCGATCAGAAACCAACTTGGCAAGCGCATTGGATTCGAGAAGCGGCAAATCCATTACACGGGCAACGTCTTTAATACTCATCTTCGCCGCCATTGTACCATAAGTAACAATTTGTGCTACCTGGTTCTTTCCATATTTCTCAACAACATAATCAATTACTTTTTGACGACCGACATCATCAAAGTCGGTATCAATATCAGGCATTGATTTACGATCAGGATTCAAAAACCTTTCAAACAGCAAATTGTATTTGATTGGATCGATGTTGGTGATGCCGATGCAATAAGCAACCACACTTCCCGCAGCAGAACCACGACCCGGACCAACAAATACGCCCAATTCTCTGCCGGCTTTGATGAAATCACTTACAATTAAGAAGTAACCTGCAAACCCCATGGTTTTAATCGTAAACAATTCAAAATCGAGTCGTTCACGAATGTCTTCAGTAATTTCTGAATAACGTTTTTTCGCTCCTTCGTAAGTAAGGTGTTTCAGGTATTCCCATTGATCCAGATTTGAATCATTGTGAATCTGGAATTCTTTTGGGATAGGAAAGGCAGGAAGAAGAATATCTCTTTTAAGATTCAACAATTGAACCTTGTCAACAATCTCGTTGGTATTGTCAATTGCCTCCGGCAGATCTTTAAATCGATCTGACATCTCCGCCGTCTTTTTGAAATAAAATTGATCGTTAGGGAAAGCAAACCGTTTGTCTTTCATGCTCACATCATCGTCAGCAAATTCCCGAAGGGCAGGAGTAGATTGTTTTTCTCCCGTGTTGATGCAAAGCAAAATATCGTGTGCATTGAAATCTTCGATGTCTGTATAATGCGAATCATTCGATGCTATAATTTTTACATTGTGCTTTTTTGCAAATTTGATAAGCACTTCGTTCACCCTGTCTTGTTCTGCCATTCCGTGGCGCTGGAATTCCACGTAATAATCATCACCGAACATATCCAGCCACCACTTAAATTCTTTTTCAGCTTCGTCTTCTTTGCCTTTCAAGATAGCCTGAGGCACCATGGCACCGAGGCAACATGTGGTTGCAATTAAGCCTTCGTGGTATTTTTCAATAAGCTCTTTATCGATTCTCGGATACTTGCCGTACAATCCTTCCATATATCCAAGCGAAGTAAGCTTCACCAAATTGCGGTAGCCCACTTCATTCTTTGCTAGAAGGATTTGGTGGTAACGATTATCTTTTTCCTCTTTGGTAAACGATCGTCTATGTCGATCGGCAACTACATAAAACTCGCAACCGACTATGGGTTTTACCTTGGGCTTCCCGTTTTCATCCAAATGCTTGTAGGCCTGGGAAACAAACTCGAAAGCGCCGAACATATTTCCATGATCGGAAATAGCCAGGGCAGGCATTCCGTCATCGATCGCCTTTTTATACAAGGATTGGATGGAAGCGGCCCCATCCAATAACGAATATTGAGTATGAACGTGTAAATGTGAAAATTTCATTTTCTATCTCCTCTTGATCTCTATCAAATTATACAGGTGTAATAAGGTTGGACGTGCAATTTACACCTTAAGGTGGCAATAAAACTTATAACCGAACGTTGAAATTACTCCACAAGCTGTGGAAAATTTTTTATTTTCGCAGACTATCCAATTCACTAAAAAGACCTGATGAGCAAACACATCCTCTTCGCGGCCACCATCTTCCTCCTTTGTATAAGCTCGGTTTCTTCTGTACAAGCTCAAAAGAAAAAGCAGGGCACATCCGCAAAGAAAGAAGTAAAGTTCTTGGATGACATATCCATTCAGCCCGATCAGAATGACACGGGTGATCCAAAAGCTGTGTTTTCAAAAGCTACCTTGTTTAAAGAGGAGAAGCCGGTAACAACGATTACTGCTTCTCCGATCGAAAATGCAGGTACGATTCAATTGAAATATGCTTTGTTGCTGGATGTTGAAGTAGAGCAAGCCATCAATTTAAATCTTTTTAAGTTGCTCGACGAATGGATGGGTACACGCTATCGCCTGGGTGGCACTTCTAAAGAAGGAATCGATTGTTCAGCCTTCATGCAAACTTTATTTCTGAGCTTATACGGAATTACGCTTCCCCGTACTGCAAGAGAGCAATATGATTTTTCAAGAAAAATTTCACGAACGGAACTAAAGGAAGGTGACCTCGTTTTTTTTAATACGATTGGTGGCATATCACACGTTGGAATGTATCTTCAAAACAATAAGTTTGTTCACGCCTCAACCGGCGGCGTTACCATCAGTGACCTTTATGATGAATACTGGTCGAGAAAATTTATTGGAGTAGGGAGAGCGGATCCACCGCAAACGCAAGTTACTGCCTCAACTATTAAACCCTAATTTCTTCTTTAAGGTTATAAGAACCGGCATTGCATCCGGTGTAAGTTTCAGCAAGAACATGCCTGTACCAAATATGGCTGTAAAAACTGAGCTTCTCAATACTATCCAGCCAAATCCTTTGTGTGTATCAAAAAGCCAGAAGCAAATGAAAAATGTTGTTGCGGCTAAAATGATCGTGTAGAGAGTTTTCAGATCAAAGGGCTGCATCTTGAATTTCTTGAGAAGAAATAGGTAGCGTATGGTATTATAAATGGAGAATGTGATCAGGTTAGATGCTGCCGTTCCAATGCTGTAAAATTCTTTCGTTAGAAAATAATTCATAGGAATGGTCATTGCCATTAGGATCAACCCAGTGAAAAAATCAAATCGCCACAAAGTTGATGTTGCTATGATATGACCGTTCAATCCGGTGCCCATATCAATAATTTTAGCCATGCCTATAAAAAAGAAAATCCACTTTGCATAAGCATATTCGGGCTTCAGATGAAATGTAGAAATACCATCGTCAAAGTTTAGCCATATAAGCGCAAACATTGCACATGCAAAAATGAGCTGGTTAATTGAGGAGCGGTGATAAATGCGGTTGAGTTTTGCATAATCTTTATCTTTCCACGCCTGGGATAATGGTCCGATGGCCGAAGAAATAATAGCTCTTTGCGGTGCCTGCATTAATCCTGAAACATTTTGAGCCAAATAGTAAACACCTGCTGATGCCATCCCATTGGGTAATACAGCTGCAATCACAATTCCATCAAATACTGTGGCAATATTCATTACAATATTTCCACTCCACACAAAAGAGGCGAACGCAACGATCTTTTTGAAAAATTTTTTTGTAACGGTACTTTTTGTCAGCGTGAAATGCAATTGTTTTTTCTTGTAGAAATAAAAAATAAGAATAAGCGCTAAGGCCAGGTAAGTAAATGAATAAAGCCTGATAAAGAGTCCCAGCCCTTTAATGACGCCGATAGTTGCAAATACGATAAGAATAGTTACAAAGAAGCGGAACAAAACTTCTTTGAGAAAATTGCTTAGCACGGCCTTTCGGTGTTGCCATGCATATGCCTCCATCACCGAAAAAAGGGTAAAGCCAAAACCAAAAAGAAAAACCCAGTAGTAGTAACGTGGTAACTCGGGCGAGTTGGCAAACACTTTAAAAACTATAGGCTTAAGAATAATTCCGGCAATTAGCACCAGTACAAACCCTGCACATGCAAAAAGAATGGCCCAGGTAAGTTGATCGTTTTTGTTATCAGGAACATGGGCTTTATAGTACGGAAAAAACTTTGCAATGAAACTATTTGTACCAACACTTGCGATAGAGAACATGATGGTAGCAAATGCAATAAATGTGTTCGTTAATCCAAATTGCTCGACAGTTAAACCTCCCTGCCGTGCAAAAAGGTAAGTATTAAGCAATCCTAAAGCAAAGCCCAGGTATACTACGAAAGAAGAAATAATACTTTGCCTGCGGATGGTGCTCATGTTCGATGTGCTGATCCCGTTTTTTTACGGGACAGGTGCTGCAAATATGCAAATGTGCAAATTAAATGAGGAAAAGCCCAGTCTTTTTAAGTCTATCACCTTTTTATGTTGATGTAAAAATTCTTGTCGACATTAACATTCGAAAAATTGCTTCCTTCCAATTTTATTTTTTGTTCAGTTGTGGTTGCGTTGATCCATTGTCCATTAGTAAGCTTAACCGGCATATTGAAACCAGCAATGCAATTTGTCCAACTTTTGTTGCCTTCTGCTTTTAGTTGTAATGTGGGAATCTGTGTAGTTCTCAAATACTGGTCAAAGATTTTACTTAAATCTTTTCCACTCTTTTGGCTGAAATAATCTTCAACTTGTTTTGAAGTAACAGTTTGATGATAAAAATCTTTGTTCAATCCACGTAGTATTTGCCTGAATTTTTCATCGTCATTAATTACCTGCCTAATGGTATGAATTAAGTTAGCGCCTTTGTAGTACATATCGCCGCTTCCTTCCTGGTTTACGCCATAAGGGCCAATAATAGGTTTATCATTTGCGATATTTTTTCTAAGGCCCTGCACATATTCGTCGGCAGCTTGTTTGCCATAGTAATATTCAGTAAAAAGAGTTTCTGAATAGTCAGTGAAGCCTTCATGCACCCACATGTCTGCAATATCTTTTGTTGTGATGTTATTGCCGAACCATTCGTGACCGCTTTCATGGACAATGATATAATCCCATTTCTTTCCCCAGCCGGTTCCCGAAAGGTCGTCTCCTAAATATCCATTGAGAAAATGATTTCCGTAAGCAATAGCACTCTGGTGTTCCATTCCTAAATGCGGCGCTTCAATTAACTGATAGCCATCTTCATAAAAAGGATAGGGACCAAACCAATATTCAAATGCACGAAGCATTAGTTTCACCTGTTCAAATTGTTTTTTTGCTTTACTGAGGTCATAATCCAAAACCCAATAATTCAAATCAAGTTTTCCTTTTTCACCTTGTAATGTGTCCTTCCAGTTTGCATAATGGCCAATGTATGGAATGATTGTATAATTATTGATGGGCGATTTCACTTCCCATGTGTAAGATGTCAATTTTGAATTTGGTTCTTCAGTTTTGGACATTAAGCGTCCATTGCCGACAGCAATTAGATCATTCGCAACATTAATTGTAAGTGTTGCGCCATTATCAGGTTCATCGCCCTGGTAATCTTTGCATGGGTACCAAACCGATGCTCCCAATCCCTGGCAGGCGACGGTCATCCATTGCCGTTCTTGCGCATCTTTTGCAAAAATCCATCCCCCGTCCCAGGGTGGTCGAATGGCTTCTCTTGGTTGACCATGATAAACTATGCTTATTGAATGTTCACTGTTGACCGTTGATCTGGGCAATGGAATATGCCAAACATTGCCTTCATTGTAATATGGCTTTGCAGGATAATTTATGTAGAGATGATTATCATAAAAAATGGAATCAACCATCAATGGTTTTTGAAGATCGATTTGCAGATAGTCAGAACGTTGACCCGCCAAAATTTTGTATTGTATAGTTGTTTTGCCGGTTATTGTTTTTGAGCTATAGTCCGGAGTAACGTTTACTTCATAATGCAAAACATCCCACCAGGCTCGTTCAATTCCATTGCTTCCGCGAAGTGTATCCTGGTGTGTAAAATTGTTTTTTCTATTTAAAGGTTGTGCTATTGTACAAGAAGCCAAAAATAAAAACGCCGAAAGAAGAAATAAAACTTGTCTTTTCATTTTAATTATTTGCATTGTTCAAACAAATACTTGTCTAATTTAGACTGCTTTTAAATAACACATGCTCCACTGGTATAAATGTTTAACAATTATTCTTTTTTCATTGTGTTTAGCCTCTTGCTATAATAGCGAAAAAAGAAGCCAGAATATTTTTCATTACAATGAACAAACAGGTATTGCTTCATTAGATCCGGCTTTTGCAAAGAACCAATCCATCATGTGGGCTGTTCATCAGTTGTACAACACACTGGTGGAAGTGGATAGTCAATTGAATATTGTTCCTTCATTGGCAACAAACTGGGATATTTCTGATGATAAAACCACATACATTTTTCATTTGAGAAACGATGTTGTCTTTCAGGACGATGATTGTTTTGCAAACGGAAAGGGAAGAAGAATGACAGCAAAGGATGTTGAGTATAGTTTTAAAAGAATTGTTGATAAAGTGACGGCCAGTCCGGGCTCATGGATATTTAACGGCAAAGTGGACAGCATTGATGGCTTCAAGGCCATTGATGATACAACTTTCCAGGTGAAGCTAATAAGGCCTTATCAACCTATTCTTGGAATTCTTTCAATGCAATATTGTTCTATTGTTCCTCATGAAGCAGTGGAAAAATATGGAACGGATTTCAGAAGACATGCAGTTGGTACCGGGCCATTTCAATTTGTTGCATGGGAGGAAGGACAAGCCCTAATAATGAAAAAGAATCCAAACTATTTTGAAGTTGATGATAACGGAAAACGATTGCCTTACCTCGATGGGATTAAAGTTAGCTTTTATGATAGCAAGGCAACAGAGTTTTTATTGTTTCGGCAGAAGAAGCTGGATTTTATTAACGATATCGATGCATCATTCAAGGATGAAGTTTTGACCAAAAGAGGAACGCTTAGAAAAGACTGGCAGGGGAAAATTCAGTTACAAACACATCCTTATTTAAACATTGAATACTTTGGAATTTTAGTCGACACCTCAAACACCTTACTTAAAAATTCTCCTTTGGCATTGAAGAAAATTCGGCAGGCTATTAACTATGGATTTGATAGAGAAAAAATGGTTTTGTATTTACGAAACTCTTTGGGCATTCCAGCACAATCAGGCTTTGTGCCTGCAGGCTTGCCTTCATTTGATTCCACAAAAGTGAAAGGATATTCGTACAATCCGGAGTTGGCGAGAAGGCTTATAAAAGAAGCGGGGTATTCACCCCAAACTTTACCGATTGTAAAGTTGCAGACCATTCCCATCTATTCTGAAATTGCGAGTTATGTTGCAAGGCAATTAGAAGAGGTTGGATTTAAAATACAGGTCGATGTTGTTCAAAAATCTTTATTGCTCGATTTGACATCAAATTCAAAAACTCCATTTTTTCGGGGAAGCTGGATTGCTGATTATCCCGATGCTGAAAATTATCTTTCCGTGTTTTATTCCAAAAACCCGGCACCCCCAAATTACACAAGGTATAAGAATCCGCAATTTGATGCATTGTTTGAAAGAGCAATCACAGAAACCAATGATTCGTTGCGCTACACACTTTACCAACAGGCCGACCAGGTAATGATGAATGATGCCCCAGTGGTTCCTCTTTGGTATGATGTGGCGGTTCACTTGGTACAACCTCAAATAGAAAGTTTCCCGGCAAATGCTCTCAATCTTTTAGAACTTAGAAAGACAAAACTTCATTAAAACGCTTTCTTGTTTTGGCTAGATTTCAGCGGTGGTAATTTATAGTTATCTAATATGCTTTTTTCAGCGATCATTTTTTCAATATCCTCAACAGAGCGTGGAGCAAAGGAAGAAAGCAATTCATATCCATCATTTGTAACTAAGGCATCATCTTCAATTCGAACGCTGATTCCCCACCATTTTTTATCGCATGGACTATTGCTGGGTATATAGATACCGGGTTCAATTGTTATAACCATATCTTTTTTCAACACTTGAGATACTCCTTTGTCGTGAACATCAAGGCCAATGTGGTGCGAAAGTCCATGAGGATAATATTTGTCAACGTCTGCTTTGTTTTTTATAATGCCTAATTGCAATAATCCGTTGGCAATTGTTTCTTTTGCTGCTATACTGGCATCTGACCATTTTGCGCCGTTTTTTAACAGCTTAAAAGCTGCCTCTTGTGCATCAAAAACTATTTTATAGATCGCTTTTTGTTCCGGTGAAAACTTTCCGCTGACGGGTACTGTACGGGTGACGTCCGCAGTGTATCCATGATATTCAGCACCCACGTCCATTAGCAAAAGATCGGTTCCTACTTTTGTTTTTGTATTCTCCATATAATGCAGTATGCAGCCGTTTTCGCCAGCTCCAATGATAGAACCGTAGCCAACCTCCTCTGCTCCATATTTTTTATGAACGTATTCGTGCAATCCCTGGATTTCAAGTTCTGACATATCCGGACGAACTGTTTTCATTACTTCATTTTGACCTATGCAGGATATTTCAACGGCCTTTCTGATAAGACTCATTTCCTCCGGCGTCTTAATTTCCCTTAAGGAGCCAGTGATTTGGTCAAAAAGTAAAGTGTTGATCTTTGCTTCTTCTATTTGCTGCTTCACCTTCTCGATATCCGCAGAATCTTTTATGTCAACAATTGCTTTTATAAACGCATTATTCCGATAAATCTCGTTAGCATCCATTTTGGTTTGGAAGCTATTTTTCATTCTTTCAATGTTTGTCACTGAAACACGGGATTTAAAAAAACCAAGATCTTTATATAACGCATTTTGATAGTCCTGAGGAAGGTTGATTTTTTGTTTCACAAATGAAATGAGGTCAAATAAATCAGCTTTATCGGAAGGGTTATCGGCTACATCTTCATAAAAACTTCCAAAAATAACTGTACCAAATTTTGATAAATCGAGAGGGAAATCCTTCAGTTCGTCATTATTATAAGCCTCAGTTATTCCAAGTTTTTTCCTGACGCCTTCAGTTCCCAAGCGACGGCCAGTCCATTGTTCGGCGAGTTGATTACGCTTTTGTACAAAAAATAGCTCATTAAATTTTTTACCATCAGTGCCTACCTGCGGTTCTTTAAAAATAAAAAGAACAGAATTGGGTTCTTTATAACCAGTAAAATAGTAGAGGTCGGGATTTTGATGATAGAAATAACTTACGTCGTTGGAAAACGTACGCTCTGGGGCCGCAAAAACCACCATAACAGAGTTTGCAGGCATTAAAGCTCTCGCTGCTTCACGACGACCTTTGTGAAACTCGTTGGACAAATAATCGTTGGGAATGTCCTGTTGTGAATAAACTGAAAAAGAAATTAATAATGTGATGATTAGCAGAACGGAGGAAAAACGACAGTATATATTTGGTTGCATAGCTGGGCATTTACCTAAAGTTAGGTATTGCAGCGATGCAATCACATCATTTCAACTATTGCTATTCATCGTCCTCTTCATAATAAGACTCTTCATTGCCATTATAATGTTTTTCCCAAATCTCTACCATTTCATCACTCAGGCATTCAATAATGTCATGAAGCGAATCGGTTTTCTTTTTCCATTCCGTCGACAACTCGTCGTTGTATTTAAATATATACATACAGTGATCAGATTCTACTGTCACTTTAATTAATTCAATGGGTGAGTCAATCTCTTCCTGAACCAGGTAATAACATCCGGGCTCCAATAATCCATACGAATACATTTCAATCCTCCGTTTTAGGTGGTTATTAACTTATCAATGGGTCAGTAAGCTAATAGGTTGTAAGTAGAATTGTTGGGTGTAGCGAGTTGCTTGGTAATAAGGCTTAAAAATTCGTGCCTAAGTATGGGTCAAAATTAGGTGATTTGTTTTCAGAAAACGGGCTGTGAGGATAAAATTTATTTATGCTTTTAAATGGCTGTTTTACAGGATGTTATACAATGTGAAAAGAAAGAAATATTTTTAAGAAAAACTAAATGGTTTAGCAAATTGATTGCCTAATTTCTTTATATTTGCTGCTGTTGAGCTGAAAGAATTGACCACCTTTCTAATAAATAATTTGCCCGAATTTTTTGCTCCTGTTATATGTTGAATAGAATTACACATCGTACAAGTGTGCACGTTCGTTTCACTCAGCGCAAACGGTGCAACGGAAGTTTCATGGTTGCAATTTGCTCAGCTCAATAAATTACTTTTACAAATTGTATTGAATTGTCCTATGGCAGAAACTAAAAAAGATCTATTCGAATACACCGAAGAGAGTATTAAGAGTCTCGACTGGAAAGAACACATTCGTCTTCGTCCCGGGATGTACATTGGAAAACTCGGCGACGGTTCAAGCCCCGATGATGGTATTTATGTTTTGGTGAAAGAGGTAATCGACAACTGCATCGACGAATACACAATGGGCTATGGAAAAACCATTGAAGTAAGCATTCAAGATAAATCGGTAACAATCCGTGACTATGGCCGCGGTATTCCTCTTGGAAAAGTTGTGGATGTAGTTAGTAAGATTAACACAGGTGCCAAGTATGACAGCAAGGTATTCCAAAAAAGCGTTGGTTTGAATGGCGTGGGTACAAAGGCTGTAAACGCATTGAGTAAATACTTTAAGGTTTCTTCTTTTAGAGATGGAAAGGTAAAAGAAGCTGAATTTGAAAGAGGTGTTATCATTAAAGAATACAAAGAAGCCAAATCGAACGAGGACAATGGAACGCTTGTAACTTTTATTCCTGATGAAACCGTATTTAAAAACTTTCATTTTATTTCGGAGTATCTCGAAAAACAAATCTGGAATTATTGCTTTCTGAATGCGGGGATGAGGATTGTTTTCAACGGGAAATCGTATGTAAGTAAAAATGGGTTATTGGACCTTTTAACAAGAGAAACCAATGCCGATAGCAATCCTGATGGCATTCGCTATCCAATCATTCATTTAAAAGGCGATGACATTGAAGTTGCCTTAACGCACAACAATGACTATGGCGAGGACTATCATTCTTTTGTGAATGGCCAGCACACAACGCAGGGAGGAACGCACCAGGCAGCTTTCAGGGAAGCCTATGTCAAAGTGATTCGTGACTTTTATAAAAAGGATTACGAAGCGTCTGACATTCGTGGAAGCATTGTTGCGGCTGTTGCAGTAAAAGTTGTTGAACCTGTTTTTGAGTCGCAAACAAAAACAAAGCTGGGCTCGATAAATGTGGATGAAGGCGGCCCAAGCATGCGCCAGTTTGTTTTAGATTTTCTTTCCAGGGAGCTCGATAATTATCTTCATAAAAATCCTTCTGTTGCCGATGCGCTGAAGAGACGTATCGAACAAAGTGAAAGAGAAAGAAAAGATTTAGCAGGTATCAAGAAACTGGCAAACGAAAGAGCGAAAAAAGCAAATCTTCACAATAAAAAACTGCGTGATTGTCGTGTTCACCTGAACGATGAACCACCGACAAAAGGAAAGCAGGAGTTTTTTGCAACTCAAAAAAATACCACCATTTTTATTACTGAGGGTGATTCTGCCAGTGGGTCATTAACAAAGGCAAGAGATGTGGAAACGCAGGCTGTATTTAGTTTACGCGGAAAGCCGTTGAACTGTTTTGGCATGACAAAGAAAGTAGTGTATGAAAACGAAGAGCTCAATCTGCTACAGCATGCTTTAAATATCGAAGAAGGTTTGGAAGGGTTACGTTATAACAGAATTGTGATTGCAACTGATGCTGACGTTGATGGAATGCACATTCGCTTGCTTATCATGACTTTCTTTCTCCAGTTCTTTCCCGACCTGGTAAAAAACAACCACGTTTATATTTTACAAACTCCCTTATTCCGTGTTCGCAATAAGCAGGAAACTATTTATTGCTATTCCGAAGCAGAAAAGCAAACTGCAGTGAAAAAACTTGGCAGCAAACCTGAGATTACACGATTTAAAGGGCTGGGCGAAATTTCTCCTGATGAATTTGGGAGATTCATTGGGGATGAAATTCGATTAGATCCCGTAATTCTTGAACATGGCGATCATATTCAGCTCCTGCTTGAATATTACATGGGAAAGAATACACAGGAAAGGCAGGAATTTATTATTAATAATCTTCGGGTTGAACTAGATACCGTTGAAGAAGCAGTTGCTTAATTATTAAACCAAACTAATGATACATATTGTTTTCCAGGAAGCTGATATTGCTGTTTTGCAGAAAGCTATCGAATTGGATGAAACGCTTGTTGGTGATGTTAGAATTATTCGTGATGATTATGCAGTTGGGCCTTTAGGTGATATTTACGAAACCGAAGGATATCAGCAAAGAAGAGAATGGATAAAGCAGCTTCTCGATATTTCGCCTTACAATGCTGAACAATTAATGGGAATGGTCGACGATCGCCTCGTGATTCACAATATCAAAAAAGACCTTGACGAAAATCCAAAAGAAGAAGTCTGGATCTGGATGGGGCAAAACCAACATGACGTTTGCGGATATTATTGGCTGATTTCTCAACTAAAAGATTACCAGGGAAGAGTAGTGGTTTTATATTTTAATAATCTTCCTTTCATTAACGAGAAAGGACAAATATTTTATCCAACGACCTTGCACGAAATTCAACCTAAAGAATTTTTGAAAGCAAAGAAGCTGAATCGGAAAGTAACATTGAGCGAATTTGAAGTTGACCCTGATGAATGGAAGAAGTTATGTAATGAAAATGCGATGGTTCGCATTTTAGAAGGTGGTAAAAAAATAGTTGGGAAAGAGGAAGACTTTTATGACAAGGATATTTTGAGTGGATTAAGCAACGAGTGGCAAAAAGGCAATAAAGCAATGCAAAGCATTCTTGGTAAAATGAAAATTAAAACTGGCGATGTATTTCTCTTGTGGCGAATGAAAAAATTAGCCGAAGCAGAAAAGATTGAGATCAGTGGAGACACTTCAAAAGGATGGAAGGATTTTGAAGTGAAACTGAAAGCCACGTCTCCCGAAATTGTTGAAACAAACAATCCCGCAATATGAGAAAGATTGCATTCTCTCTAATTGTCGTCTTTTCGTCTGCTCAGTTATTTGCTCAGTCAATCGAACAAAAAATAGATGAATTGCTCACGGCGTATGCAAGTCAGAATAAATTAAACGGCGCAGTACTTGTGGCACAAAAAGGGAAAGTGATTTATCAAAAAGGTTTTGGTTATCGCGATGCTGAAGAAAAAATACCCAATGATGTGAACAGCATCTTTCAGATCGGCTCTATCACCAAACAAATTACTGCAGCCGTTATTATGCAATTGCAACAGGAAGGGAAACTTTCTGTTTACGATAAATTAAGTAAATATTTTTCGGGTTTTGCTAATGGCGATAAGATTGCCATTGAAAATTTATTGACGCATACTTCAGGCATTTATAATTATACTAATGACACCGTCATTATGAAGAGTGATGTTACCAAACATTATTCGCAGGAACAAATGCTAACACTTTTCAAAAATTATCCTTCCGACTTTGAGCCGGGCACAAACTGGAACTACAGCAACTCAGCTTATTCCATTTTAGGATACATCATTGAGAAGGTTGAAAAAAAGCCTTATGAGAAAGTTGTTCGGGAACGAATTTTTCAGCCGCTGGGCATGACGAATAGTGGATTTGATTTTACAAACCTTTCAAGCCCCAACAAAACAAAAGGATACTTTTCTCTCAATCCAAAACCAGTGCCTGCTCCTATTGTAGATTCTACTATTGCTTACTCAGCAGGTTCAGTTTATACAACTGTTGGCGATTTGTACAAATGGGAAAGTGCAATAAGTACCAACAAAATATTAAAGCCGGAGTCATGGAAAGCTGTTTTTACACCTTACAAAAACAAATATGGTTATGGCTGGGGAATCGATAGTCTTTATGGTAAATTGACAACTGCGCATAGTGGCGGCATTCATGGCTATTCATCTTTTGTTATTCGTTTCCCTGAAAATGAAACTACTGTAATTGTATTCGACAATAGTTCTTCTAACGGGCTTGGCAAAATGTCAAAGACGATAGCTGCTGTTTTATATAACCAGCCTTACGAAGTTCCGTCTGCTCCAAAAGAAATAAAGCTTGAAACGGAAGGATTGAAGCAATATGTTGGAGAATATGAACTGGCTCCCGGTTTTACGATAACCATTTCATTAGGCGAAAATGGTTTAAAAGGGCAAGCTACTGGTCAACCTGCTTTCGATTTATTTCCTGAAAAAGCGAACATTTTCTTCTTGAAAGTCGTTGATGCCAAAGTTGAATTTGTAAAAGACGCAAACGGCAAAGTGACAGAATTGATCCTATATCAAAACGGGCAGCAGCCAAGAGGTAAAAAAATTAAATAGAACATATAAGAAAATGAGCACTACGAAAAACAAAAATTACGAACACGTACAGAACGATCATGGTATTAATGGCCAGTATAAAACATGGTTCTTAGATTATGCTTCTTATGTAATACTTGAACGTGCGGTGCCGGCCGTGGAAGATGGATTAAAGCCAGTGCAGCGCCGTATTCTTCATGCAATGAAGGAAATGGATGATGGACGCTTTAACAAAGTGGCTAACATCATCGGTCAAACCATGCAATACCACCCACACGGTGATGCATCCATTGGTGACGCATTGGTAAACATGGGTCAAAAAGATTTGCTGATTGATACACAAGGTAACTGGGGCGATATCAGAACAGGTGATGACGCAGCAGCATCGAGATATATTGAAGGGCGTTTAAGCAAGTTCGCACTGGAAGTTGTTTTCAATCCAAAAACAACCAACTGGCAATTGAGTTATGATGGAAGAAAGAACGAGCCTATTACACTTCCTGTAAAATTCCCTTTATTATTAGCACAAGGTGCAGAAGGGATTGCTGTGGGGCTCGCTACAAAAATCCTTCCGCACAATTTCTGCGAACTCTGTGAAGCTTCGATCAAATATTTAAAGGGAAGAAAGTTTGATCTCTATCCGGATTTTCCTACAGGTGCCATGGCTGATGTTGCAGATTACAACAGCGGCATGCGTGGTGGAAGAGTAAAGGTTCGTGCACATATTGAGGAATTGGATAAGAAAACACTGGTCATCAAAAGTGTTCCATATGGGGTTACGACCTCTGGTTTGATGGACAGCATTGTGAAAGCCAATGATGCAGGAAAGATTAAGATCAAAAAAGTTACAGATAATACTGCTGCTGAAGTAGAAATTCAAGTGGATTTGGCTCCCGGGATTTCGCCTGACATCACTATCGATGCTTTGTACAAATTCACTGATTGCGAAGTTTCGATTTCTCCTAATACCTGTGTAATTATTGATCACAAGCCAAGCTTTGTTAGTGTAAATGAATTGCTGAAAATTTCGGCGGATAATACGAAGAATCTTCTGCAACGTGAGTTAGAAATCAAACTCGGAGAACTGCAGGAAAAATGGCATTATACCTCTCTTGAAAAAATCTTCTTCGAAGAAAAAATTTATAAAGAACTCGAGAAGAAGCATGAAACCTGGGATAAAGTAATTGCGGCTATTGATAAAGCATTTGTTCCTTTCACTCAACAATTAAAAAGAGCTGTTACGAGAGAGGATATCCTCAAACTAACAGAGAAACCTGTTCGTCGTATTTACAAGTTGGATATTGATGAATTGAATGAACAGATCAAAGATTTGGAATCACAAATTAAACAGGTGAAGTATGATCTTGCTAACCTGAATGATTTTGCAATTGCTTACTTCGAGAATTTGTTGAAGAAATACGGTAAAGGAAAAGAGCGTAAGACTGAGATCAAGGTGTTTGAAGTGATCGAAGCAAAACAAGTTGCTATCGCTAATACTCGTCTGTATATCAATCGTGATGAGGGCTTCATTGGAACTTCACTAAAGAAAGATGAATTTCTGGTTGAGTGTTCCGATCTTGATGATATCATCGCATTTACCAAGCGGGGAAACATGAAAGTGGTGAAAGTTCAGGATAAAGTTTTCATTGGAAAAGATATCCTGCATGCTGCAGTCTTTCGTAAAGGCGATGAACGTACTACATACAACATGATTTATACCGATGGGGCGAGTGGTGTGTCGTATGCAAAGCGTTTTAATGTTACTGGTGTTACCCGTGATAAGGAATATGATCTTACCAAAGGACATGATAAAAGCAAAGTGCATTATCTGTCTGTGAATCCAAATGGGGAAGCAGAAGTGGTGAGAATTGTGCTAAGCCCGAGCTGCACGGCACGAAATAAAGAATTTGAATTTTATTTTGAACAACTGGAGATTAAGAGCCGCGGTAGCATGGGCAATCAGGTCACAAAATATCCAATCCGTTCTGTAAAATTCAAAGAAGCCGGTGTTGCAACTTTGGGAAGCATTAAGCTTTGGTTTGATGATAAGTTTGGAAGGTTAAATCACGATGGAAAAGGAATTGAATTAGGAGATTTTGATGCAGAAGATCGGGTACTTGTTGTGTACACCGATGGAACTTATGAAATCACCGACCAGGAATTAACGCAGCGTTTCAACCCTGAAGAAGTGATGCTGGTGGAAAAGTTTGATCCTGAAAGAATCATCAATGCCATTTATCTTGATAAGGATAAGCTTCAGTACAATGTAAAACGTTTCAGGATTGAAACAACAACACTTCGAACTAAGTTCTTATTTATTAAAGAAGGGAAAGGCAATATTTTGGAAGCGGTATCCACCGAAGAGGAACCAATTTTAATTGTTCATTCAGGAAAAGGTTCACAGGTAAGAAAAGCCAAATTCAAAATTGCAAAAATGGTGGATGTAATGGGATGGAAAGCGGTAGGAGCAAAGCTGGTTGATTTTAATAAGAGCATTATGATGGAATGGGAAGTGAGGGAGGATAATATAAAACAACCGGAGCTGTTCTAAGAAAGTGTGGGCAGGAGTCTTAAGGCTGCATTTGAAAGTATGGTGACTTTTATTTTGTAGGCTGAGTATACTCTAGGATGGTAGTATATTACAATTATCGCACCGCAGAATTTTTGCACCTTGAACGGCTTACTTCCCATAGAAGTGTTCATAAAGAAATCAGGCGTCTCCAAAAACAAGATTGTCGGGCAAACGTATAGGTATGCCTGGCATTGTGGATTAAACACATAAAAACAGGAAAACTAAACAGACCGCTTAGAGATATCCCAATTAAACAAGTAGAAGCTATACAGTTAGTGGTTCGAATCAAATACCTGGTTATCCCAAATAATAAACTCTATTAGTTCCAATTTCTCTTTATAAACATTCCTTTTATAAAGTTTTATCCCACCAAAAAATGTTTTATTTTTCGTATTCCAAAACTATTATTGCTTCATGTCTTCGACGATGGTCAGATCCGTAGCCGCAATACTTTTTCTTCTCTGCTTCTTTTCTAAAGCTTACAGTCAAAAAAGTACATGTCCGCCAAATCTCGATTTCGAACTTGGTGATTTCACAAACTGGGAATGTTTTACAGGATACACAACAGTTGTTGCAGGAGCTAACAACATATCACTTACTCCGTCACCGCCAACAGCTGGTCGGCATGAAATTATTTCCGCTGCTTCTAATCCCGGCATGGACCCTTACGGCGGGTTTCCTCAGCTTTGTCCTTATGGTGGAAATTTTTCCGTGAAGCTTGGAAATAATGTCACAGGTTCCCAGGCGGAAGCTATTTCTTACACATTTGTAGTGCCTACTGCAATTGATACTTTTACTTTTACTTACTTCTACGCTGTAGTGTTTGAAGATCCTAAACACACGCTGCCGGAACAACCTCGTTTTTTTGTAACAGCTTATGATGTGGGAACAGGAGAATTGATCAATTGCGCTTCTTATGATTATGTCTCTACTTCTTCACTTCCCGGGTTTCAAAAATCTCCATTGAATCCCCAGGTACTTTATAAAAATTGGACTCCTACATCACTTCAATTCGCAGGTTTGGGAGGTCATACTGTGCGCCTTGAATTTCGGACAGCCGATTGTACACTTGGTGGTCATTTTGGGTATGCATATATGGATGTAGCCAGTGCCTGTTCAAACATTCTTGCTACGGCGCCATATTGCATCGAAACAAATTCTCTTATTCTGAATGCGCCGTATGGATTTCAAACTTACAATTGGTATAATTCCAATTTTAGCTCGATTATAGGTTCCGGGCAATCTCTTACTTTGAATCCTCCACCTGCAACCACCGGTGTGTTTTACGTAGATGTGATTCCTTATCCCGGTTTTGGATGCCGTGATACGTTGCAGGCATTTGTAACACCATTGCCGGTACCTGATACACCGGAGGCAAAACCTATAATCAACTATTGTCAAAACCAATATTCAACACCACTAACAGCCAAAGTATTGCCGGGGCATCAATTATGGTGGTATACCTCGGCAGCAGGTGGTATAGGCACCACTGAGGCACCAAGGCCGCCAACAAGTAGTGTCGGAACCTTTAAATACTGGGTCTCACAAAAAGCATTATTTGGTTGCGAAGGATTCAGAAGAGAAATTACAGTGAATGTAATTCCTGCTCCAGTTGCTTCATTCACTATTAATACGCCCAGGCAGTGTCTTGAAGGAAACAGTTTCGTGTTTTCGAGCAATTCGACCAACCTGTTCGATCCCAGTTATACATGGGAATTTGGTAATGGAAAAACGGATTCGCCAAAGGATACTTTTTCTGTTTATAATTACACAACGGCGGGCAACTTTACTGTTAGGCTAAGAGTAACAAACGGTAATGCCTGTACTACCGAGAAAACTTTTCCCGTTACAGTTATACCAAAACCAATTGCATCATTCACATACCCTTCGCTGATTTGTGAAAATCAAACATCAATATTTCTCACTGACCGTTCTTCTGTTGCGTCAAATATTTCCAGTATTAATAAATGGTGGTGGAATATAAATGGGAAAATTGCACAAAACCAAACACTTTCATCTTTCACATCTCCGGGCGGAAATTTTCCTGTGAAACTTGTAGTGACTACCCCTGAAGGTTGCATCTCAGACACGAACAATACGGTGCTTAATATACGTTATGCACCACTGCCTGCATTTAGTATAGGTGATTTGTTTTGTAATAATGAAGTTATTCATCTTACAGATCAATCTTCCATGCCTGCGGCTAGTAATGGAGAAACTATTACAAAATGGTATTGGACATTCGATAATTCCGTTACAGCAGTAACACAAAATCCATCCACTTATTTCAATGCTGGTACACATAATGTGAGGCTGGTATCAGAAACCGGCGTCGGATGTAAAAGTGTTCCATTGGACAAGAGTTTTGAAATTTATTCAAAGCCAAAAATTGATCTGGAGATCAGTGACTCCTGCGTTTTTGTTCCGGTAACTTATACGGCAAATGATTTGGTGGGTAATATTATAAAATGGGATTGGAATTTTGGCAATGGTTTTCAATCGGGGCCTTCCAGCATTGCCATGACATATAACACTGAAGGAAGTAGGCCTTTCACTTTAATCATTCATACCGATAAAGGTTGCAAAGACACGGTCTATCGTCCGTTTGCAATTTTTACCAACCTGTCGTATGCGGGGAAAGATACAGTTGCAGCCGTTAATGAACCGGTGCAGTTGTTTGGAAGAGGGGAGCCTAACATGCAATATACCTGGTCGCCATCAACCGGTTTAGACAGTGCTAATATTGAAAATCCAATTGCAATACTAGATAAAGATCAGCTTTACAAGTTGTATACTACTACTGAAAAAGGATGTAGAAAACAGACGCAAATATTTATCAAGCGTTATAACGGGCCTGAGTTGTATGTCCCGTCTGGTTTTACTCCCAACCATGATGGGTTGAATGATATACTTAAAGTATTTCCTGTAGGAATGAAATCTTTCGGCTACATGGCAGTATATGATCGTTGGGGACAATTGATGTTTCGTACCACTAATTATCACCAGGGCTGGGATGGCACATTCAAAGGAAGGCAGTTAGGCACAGCTACATTTATTTACGTTGCAGAGGCAATTGATTACAAAGGCAAGCGGTTATTCAGGAAAGGAACGGTAACACTGATAAGATAAGGTTTCGCTTAATACTCTAAGAGATTGCTGCCTGGATTTGAGGTTTGCAAACCTTTAAAAGATAAACTACACTAATACATTAGCAATCGGTTTAACAGCGGCCGGTAAGCTCCCAAATGTATTTTCATTAAATAGTAAAATCATAACGGTTTATTAAAACAATAACACTTTTCACTTTCATTTTCCGATAGATTTGCCCGATAAATCTTTGTTGGGAGAATGCACGGAAAACAACATATTGGTTTTAAAAGCAGGTTGCTCGCAGTGTTGTTTTTGTTTTTTAATTGCATTTGCACCGCTGCTCCCATAGTAAAGCTCGCGGGTGAAGATTACGCAGACACTACTTCGATACGTCTTATTCAAATTGCAAACCCTTTAGAGAACGAAGAAGAGAAGCATGCCATTTTCTATTGGCATGTAAACCAGTTTCAATATACTTCGGTTCGAAAAATTTTCAATAACCGTATGTATGATGCTGCCTTAACGGCTTCTATTGTCCCATTATCCGCATCTGATGTTGAAGCGTCAAACACTTCCATCCCGGATGCAAGTGTTTTGCCTGTCCCTGGCAATTATGCTTTTCTGTTTAGATATTCACTTTTCTGATTACTTGTTGCACTGATTTTTTTTGGAAGAAAACTTTCTTTCAAACAACATTGTTTTTCATGTTGTAAATCCCTTCGCTTGTAGTAATGCGCATTTTCAAATTTTAAAATGACAAATCATGAAATGTCCTAATTGCGGTGAAACCCTTTTAATGACGGAAAGAAATCAAATTGAAATAGATTATTGTCCCTCATGCAGAGGTGTATGGCTGGACAAAGGAGAATTGGACAAGATGCTTGATTATGCAGGCAATATTTCCACGTATGAGCAACCAAAAGATGAAGGTTTCGGTAGACCGGGCAAGTATGATCCTTATAAAAATTACCAACAAGGCTACAATAAGCCTCATAAAAAGAGGTCTTTTTTAGGCGATCTTTTTGACTTTGATTAGTGTGTGTTGCTTCCACCTATTGGTGGAAGCTTTTTTATTCACCAATAATAATAAGTATATGCAAACGATCATGGAATTTTTAAGCAATTTGACCAATCCCGACTGGATCATACAACATGGCGGGCTGTACATAGTGATGCTGATTGTATTTGTAGAAACCGGCCTGTTTTTCGGATTTTTTCTGCCCGGTGATTCCCTGTTATTTATTGCGGGAATGATCATTGCAAACACATTATCGCCGTTCGCATTGCCAATGTTCAATCTTTTGTACTGGATTTTGCTAATTGCAACGGCAGGAGTTCTTGGAAATTTTGTCGGTTACTGGTTTGGAAAAAAATCGGACGGTTTACTTTTCCGCAAAGACAACTGGATATTTAAAAGAAAATACCTTGTGCAGGCGAAGGCTTTTTACGATAAGAAGGGAGGAGGCGCTATAATGCTGGCCCGTTTTCTTCCTATAATCCGCACTTTTGCGCCCATCGTAGCCGGCATGGTAAAAATGAATGCAGCAAAGTTTGCTTTTTACAATATTGCCGGGAGTTTCTTGTGGGCATGCAGTATTGTATCGGCAGGATTTTTATTGGGTGAAAACGCATGGGTAAAAGATAATCTTGAGAAAATAATTATTGGCATTGTGTTGATCACCACAGGTCCGGTTTTGATGAAACTATTGCTTGGAAGAAAGAAACGCAAGTTGCTGCCGGCACCCGTTTATCAAATTGCACAAAAAGAGATCGAGCAAAAAAACAACAAGCTTTAAAAACAGATATATGGATTTTGTTCTTCCTGATCTTACCAACCCGGGTGTTTGGATAAGCCTTCTTACGCTAAGTTTCCTTGAGATCGTTCTTGGAATTGATAATATCATTTTCATTTCAATTGTAGCCGGCAAATTGCCAAAACAACAACAGCGCAATGCACGCAATACCGGTCTTCTGCTGGCCATGATTTTCCGTGTTGGTTTGTTGCTTTGTATTAGTTGGATCATTAGTTTGAAGGATCCAATTTTTTCCATTCCTGCCATTAAAGGATTGTCCGAGGTTCCGTTAGGGCTTAGTATCAAAGACCTCATATTGGTAGCGGGTGGCATCTTTCTGATCGTAAAAAGTACTTTAGAAATTCATCATAAACTGAAGCAAAACGCCGCTGCTGAAATGGAGATCAATCGCAAAGCAGTTGCATTCAGTTCAGTTATATTTCAAATTGTTTTAGTGGATGCCGTATTTTCTTTTGATTCTATTTTAACTGCTGTGGGCCTGGTCGATAACGTAATGATAATGATCGTTGCGGTGATCATTTCTATTGGCATTATGATGCTTTTTGCCGGACCGGTTACACGGATCATTAACCGCCATCCGACGCTTCAGATGCTGGCACTTAGTTTTTTGGTTGTGATTGGCGTAGTACTCATTGCAGGCGGTTTGCACCAGGAAGTAAGCAAAAGCATCATCTATTCTTGTCTTGGCTTTTCGCTGATCGTTGAGTTGTTGAACATAAGACTGAGAAAGCAATCTCAAAATCTTGAACTAAACAATCGGTCCTGACTAAGGTATACAACGCTAATGGTTAACAGGACTAAACAGATGATATCAAAATTTTTAACCCTTTCAACCCAATTCTTTATTTACCTAAATTACATGCGCTAACATTGCAGCACCATACGAACGAATAGCCCAAGCTATTGCAAACTATTTTAAATGATTTTATTAGTTGACGACAAGCCCGAAAACCTGTTTTCATTGAGTAGTGTGCTGGCACAACACGGCTTTCAATCTGATACGGCTGAATCGGGTGAAGAGGCTTTAAAAAAATTGCTACGTAGAGATTATGCACTTGTTATACTGGATGTACAGATGCCTGTGATGGATGGATTTGAAGTGGCAGAAGCCATCACTGGACTGAATAAGACCAAAGACATCCCAATTATTTTTCTTTCTGCAGTAAACACAAGCAAACATTTTATTGCAAAAGGTTTTGAATCCGGTGCTGTCGAATACCTTACGAAACCGGTTGATCCAGATATTTTGATTTTAAAGGTGCGGAACTTCTATCGCCTCTACGAAAAAACGCAGGCACTGAAGGAAACGCAAAAGGCTCTTACCAACACTGTTAATGAATTATACTCCACACTCGAAGCCTTACCGCAACTGGCTTTTACCAGCGACGCTGACGGTGAAATTGAATACGTAAATAAGCATTGGCTTGAGTTCGCGGCTTCAGAAAAAGAATTTCCCGAGACAGGTAATGGCAACCTTCCTCTAAACAACCAATGGAAAGAGTCGATTGCAAAAAGGCAGCCCTTAGAAGTAGAGACTTGCATTAAAAAACAAGGCAGCGACGAATGTTATTATCACCTGCTGAGGGCAACGCCTATTATTGTCAACCATCGCATTACAAGATGGGTGGGTACTTTATCGTCAATACATGAACAGAAAATGATGAACGAAGTGCTTGAACAAAAAGTGGAGGAACGCACAAAAGAACTGCTGGAGACCAATCGCAACTTAGAGCTAAAAAATCATGAGTTGCAACAATTCACTTCAGTAGCTTCACACGATTTAAAAGAACCGCTGCGGAAGATCCAGTTCTTTGGAAGTTTATTAAAAGATAGGGCGGAACTTAAAAAAGAACAGTCAGTACATCTTGATAAGATCATCAATTCTTCGAGCCGTATGAATGAGCTTATTAACGATCTGCTCTCTTTTGCTTCCATATCATCGCCTGCTTCCTTTTTAGCAACCGAACTAAATCCAATTATCGACGGCATTATTTCTGATCTGGAACTGTTGATATATGAAAAGAAAGCAACAATACAAGTGGAGCAGATTCCTGTTATTGATGTAATACCGGGCTTAATGCGGCAGTTGTTCCAAAATCTAATCGGAAATGCTTTAAAGTTTTCGAAAGAAGATGTTCCTCCGGCAGTTACTATTACATGTCAGGTATTTTTTGAAAATCAATTAACTGATGGCCTGCAGATAGGTGTTGAATATTGCCGCATCGATGTTGCCGACAACGGAATTGGCTTTGACGAAAAGTACAGCTCAAAAATTTTTACGTTGTTTCAGCGGCTGAATACCAAAGAATATGAAGGCACTGGTATAGGTTTAGCCATTGCAAAAAAAATTGTTGACAAGCACAACGGAAAGATCGCCGTAAAAAGCACTCCGGGCGAAGGGTCTGTTTTTTCGGTTGTGTTACCTGTTCATCAAACTGCTCATTCGAAATAAAAGTTATGATTCATGAAAGGATTTTTTAGCCGGCTTTCGCTTCCCGCCAAATTGATCTTGATAGCAGCGCTGCCTATTTTCTTTTTGTTGTTTGTAGTAGTGCAATACAATAAGGAGAAAACAGAAAAGCTTACTATGATCAATGGTTATCGTCAACGCATAAACCAGGCGATCAACATAAATACGCTGATTGACCAATTGCAGTTGGAACGACGTTACAGCTTTGGATATACCCTGAAACAAAAATGGCAAAACGAGATGCTGCAGCAGCGTTCAAAAACCGATAATGTACTGCTTCAGTTTGAAGATGATACCAATAAAAATCTCCCTGGCTTTGAATCCTATACTTTTTTAAATGATCTGAAAGAGTACAGGCAAAGGATTGATTCCAAAATCCTGCAGCCTATGGAGGTAATGAATTTTTATACAAATGTTATTTTCAGGCTCAACACATTAAACAATGTGGCTGCCGGTAATGTTGTCTATTTGCAGCCGATCATTAAAACCATTGCAGGGCAAAAGATTTTATCTGATATTATTACCTATCAGGGAATGATCCGTGCACAGATCTATTTCATGCTTGAAACAAAGCAACCCAACGACCAAATGATTGCCTCGGTAAATCAACTGCAGAACATTATTGATTCTTATACCAGTGAATTTTTCATCAAGTCCTCGGCAGAATCTATCAGCGCTTATAATAAGCTGAAAGGCGACCATGACATCCAGATAACTGCTCAAATACAAAGGAACATTCGTACAACCAATAAACTTGACACCACTATTAATTCAGAGTATTGGTGGAGTACTTCGGCGAACGCAGTCGACAAAATAAAGGTACTGCAACGAAGAATGATTGAAGAGGGACGAAGCGGTGCGGATGCTATTTACGAAAATGAGTTTCGAAAGCAAACATGGACCTGGGTTGTTTTATTACTGCTGCTGTTGATTGTATTGTTTATGGTTGTTTACATCGTAAGGTTAATCAGCGCATCGCTTTCTCAATTAAAAGAAGCAGCCCAAAAACTGGCATTGGGAAAAACAGACATCGGAATTCGACCCGAATCCAATGATGTTGTTGGTTCGTTGACTGAATCTATTTTATCAATCGATAAAAACAATAAGGAGCTCTCGCTTGCTGCTAAATCAATAGGAGAAGGAAATTTTGAGGTGGAACTACGTCCGCGAAGTGACGAAGATATTTTAGGAAATGCAGTAAGGCAGATGAAAAATAACCTGCAGCAGTTTTCAAAAGATAATAATGAAAAAAGCTGGGTGCAGACAGGCATGGCACAACTCAACGAGCTAATGATCGGTGAAAAAAATCTCATGGTTTTGGCAGGCAAGGTCACAGAGTTTATTACTGACTACACACATTCGCAGATTGGTGCTTTTTATTTTTCACCCGACCAAAAGACACTGCAGCTTATGGCAAGTATTGGACTGAACGCTGAAAAAATAAAAGCGGAGATTCAATTTGGTGAAACCATTGCGGGACAGGCAGCACTTACTGGCAAAGAAATATTTCTTGAAAATGTATCTGGCGTTGAACTCGTGGTAGATTATTCGGGTGGTACATTGAAACCAGAATCCATCATTGCTATTCCCATTTATTATGAAAAGCTTTTGAAAGCGGTTATTGAAATCGGCTCATTCACTAACTATGCTCCCGTAACGCACCAGTTTCTTAAAGATGCTGGCTTCAATATTGGAATGGCTATTCATAGTGCACGTGACCATGAGCGTTTACAGGCACTATACCATGAAACACAGTCGCAGGCGGAGGAATTGCAGGCGCAACATACGGAACTGGAAAATGTAAATGCCGAACTGGAAGCTCAGGCGGAAAAACTGCAGGCGTCAGAAGAAGAGTTGAGGGTACAGCAGGAAGAACTGATGCAGGCTAACCAGGAGCTCGAAGAACGTTCCAGGTTGCTCGAAGAGCGAAACCAGGTAATTGTTGAACGTAATATTGAAATACAAAAGAAAGCCGAAGAACTTGAACTTAGTACGAAATACAAATCTGAATTTCTTGCGAACATGTCGCATGAACTGCGGACGCCATTGAATTCTATACTGCTCTTATCCCGCTTACTTTCTGAAAATAACGAGCACAATCTATCAAACGAGCAAATTGAATATGCGAATGTCATTCATGGTTCAGGACAGGGACTTCTTTCGCTCATTGATGAAATACTTGACCTTTCAAAAATTGAAGCGGGTAAAATGCAACTGGAGTATGCGCCGGTTTCTATAAATGAAATTGTTGGCGATATGCAAACAATGTTTGCACCTATTGCAAAAGACCGTAGTGTTGATTTCAATGTCAATGTAGACCCAAACATCCCTTCGCAAATTGAAACCGACAAAATGCGTTTGGAGCAAGTACTTCGTAATCTTTTATCCAATGCTTTAAAGTTTACATCAAAAGGATCGGTAACGCTCAACATCAACAAGCTTGCAGAAAATGAATCTTTTATTTCTTTTTCCGTTAAGGACACAGGTATTGGTATTCCACGGGAAAAACACCATTTAATATTCGAAGCTTTTCAGCAGGCTGATGGTTCAACAAGACGCAAATTCGGAGGCACAGGATTAGGCCTTTCCATAAGCAGGGAACTAACTAAACTTTTAGGTGGTGAGATTAAACTTACCAGCGAGCCAGGCAAGGGGAGTGAGTTTACTATTTACCTTCCTGTTCACAAATTAGCCGTCTCCCAACCAGAAGAAAAGCAGGTGACAAAGCAAGAACAGGAATCGACTACTTCAATAGAAATAGCACCAATTCCCCTAAAGTTTCGTTTGGACCAAATTCCGGAACCATTACCGGACGATAGAACTGAAATTGATCAAAACGACAAGACGATCTTGATAATAGAAGACGATACCGCATTTGCAAAAGCGCTGCTTGATTTTACGCATAAGAAGGGTTACAAGGGTCTCGTTGCCGTTCGCGGTGATGAGGGAATACAACTCGCAAGGCAACATAAGCCAATCGGCATATTACTCGATATTCAATTGCCGGTAAAAGATGGATGGGAAGTGATGGATGAACTGAAAAGCAACACATTAACGCGGCACATTCCTGTGCACATGATGTCTTCGTTTGAAGCAAAAAAGGAGAGTCTGATGAAAGGTGCTGTTGACTTTATTAATAAGCCAGTTGCTTTTGAGCAAATGCAGGAAGTGTTTAAAAAGATTGAACGTGTCATTGCAAAAGAAAATAAGAAGGTGTTGATTGTAGAAGAGAACCCGAGACATGCAAAAGCACTTGCTTATTTCCTGGAAACTTTTGATGTTAACGCACAAATATCCAACTCGGTTAACAAAGGTGTTGATGCATTAAAACGTGATGATGTGGATTGTGTTATTCTCGATATGGGCATCCCTGATCAACATGCGTACGAAACGCTGGAGAACCTGAAAAAATCTCCCGGGATGGAAAATCTGCCCATCATCATCTTCACAGGCAAAAGTTTATCAAAAGCGGAGGAAGCAAGGATCAAACAATATGCAGATTCGATTGTAATAAAAACTGCGCATTCCTATCAACGCATTTTAGACGAAGTTTCGCTTTTTCTTCACCTTGTTGAAGAAGGTAGTAAGCCGAAGAAACCATCTGGCTACAAACGTTTGGGTGCATTGAGTGAAGTGCTGGCAGGTAAAAAAATATTGGTAACAGACGATGATGTGCGCAACATCTTTTCGCTAACCAAAGCTCTGGAAATGCACGATATGCAGGTGGTTTCTGCAGTAGATGGGAAAGAGGCTTTGCAGCAATTAGAGCAACACCCGGATATTAATGTTGTGCTTATGGACATTATGATGCCGGAAATGGATGGTTATGAAGCCATGCAGGAAATAAGGAAGAAACCACAGTTTCGCAACTTGCCTATCATTGCGGTAACTGCAAAAGCTATGACAGGCGACAGAGAAAAATGCATTAAGGCGGGAGCCTCTGATTACATCTCCAAACCTGTAGATATTGACCAGCTTTTATCATTGCTTCGTGTTTGGTTGTACGATAAATTAAATTAAAGCATGAACAAAAAAAACATCCTGATAGTTGATGACGATAGCCGTAACATATTTGCACTGTCGGCCGTTTTAAAATCCAAAGGCTTCAATATTATTTCATCCACATCGGCCACGGACGGATTGAAGATGCTTGAAAACAATAAGGGCATAAACATTGTACTTATGGACATTATGATGCCGGATATGGATGGTTATGAAGCCATTGGGCAAATACGAGCCAATCCATCCCTGTCCGATATGCCCGTCATAGCAGTAACGGCACAAGCAATGGTGGGTGATCGTGAGAAAACTTTGAAAGCGGGGGCCAATGCCTATATTTCAAAACCTGTTGATGTAGACGTTTTGTTGGACTTGTTGAATAAATATTAAGAAGGCGATGATCAAAGATGCGGAAGTAGATATTTTGCTGAACGATTTGCTTGAGTTATACGGCTATGATTTTGCTGATTATGCAAAGGCGTCTTTAAAGCGACGCATCAATCGCCTGCTTACAATCGATAATTTTCCCTCTTTCGCCGAATTGCGTTACCGCATAAAGAATGATGATGCTTATCTCAAACGTTTTGTAGAAGAGATTACTGTAAACGTTACGGAAATGTTTCGTGATCCTTCTTTTTATCTCGCACTTCGCACGACGGTGTTGCCGGTGCTCGCTACTTATCCTTTGATTCGAGTATGGCTCGCCGGATGCTCTACCGGGGAAGAAGTGTATTCACTTGCTATTATTCTGCACGAAGCCAACTTACTTCACAAGTCTTTACTTTATGCAACAGACATTAATCCTGATGTACTTGAAAAAGCCAAACAAGGCATTTTCCCATTGGCGCAGATGAAGCAGTATTCAGAGAACTATATTCTTTCCGGAGGCAAGAACGATTTTTCATCCTACTATACTACCCGATACGACCGGGCAAAATTTGATACACAATTAAAAACAAAAATGGTCTTTGCAACGCATAACCTGGTATCGGATCGTTCTTTCAATGAGTTTCAATTAATACTTTGCCGAAACGTAATGATCTATTTTGAAAAGCAATTGCAGGATCGTGTGCTGCATTTGTTTGATCAGAGTTTGGAACCACTGGGTTTTATTGCACTCGGCGCAAAGGAAACCATGCGCTTTTCCTCTGTAGCTTCGTCGTACAAACAGGTAACTAAAGAGAAAATATGGCGCAAAGCAGTATAACTAATCGCTATCAACTATTGATTATCGGCGGCTCTGCCGGCAGTCTTGAAGTCTTAGTTCAGTTGTTGCCGGCACTTAATAAAAATTTAAAGCTTGCTATTGTTGTTGTAATGCATCGTAAAGCAGGAGAATCTGTGTTGGTTGATGTATTAAGCGGTAAAACAACATGGCCTGTAAAAGAAGCGGAGGAAAAGCAAAATATTGAATCCGGAAACGTCTATCTAGCCCCGTCTGATTACCATCTGTTGTTTGAAAAAAACAAAACCTTTTCTCTCGACTTTTCCGAGAAAGTTCATTATAGTCGCCCATCTATCGATGTAAGTTTCGAATCTGTGGCCGAGGCATATGGTGCTGCTGTAATTGCTGTATTACTCTCCGGCGCTAACGCAGATGGAGCGGCGGGTTTGAATCTTATCAGGAATGCAGGTGGTGTTGCCATCGTTCAGGACCCATCCGAAGCCTCGGTTGCTTATATGCCGCAACAGGCGATTGATAATTTCCAGGTGGACTACATAGCAGATACAAAAACAATTATTGATATTATTAATCGCCTTGCAACGGACTGAAAGGATAACCGTTGTTTATAAATCGCATTCTCGTCGAGCAAAAAATAATAAGCAAGCGACAAAAAGTTTTTTTACCTGTTATGTTAGATTAGATTTTTCAATATTAATTAAGAATTAAAAAATTATTTTCCCTTTTTCTTTTCCTGCAGGCATTTTTGTGCAATGCATCCGATACGCTTCATGTGATTACACACAACAGGGAAATTATTGTTACTGATCCGGCAAAAGGATTTAATGAATACAAACGCTGGGGAGTATTTCCTTCGTCAAAAACACACGTTCGAAAAATTTTGTTACATGTAAAATTTGCTTGCCCCGATTCTTTGCGTTGTGCCGATTGGGATTATCTAGATATCATCAGCATTAAAAAAATTGGTGGTGTGAGCGGTGAGAACAAAGATTTTGAAATTGCAAGAATGCTGACGCCCTATGGAGGCGCTTTTGCAAAAGATTGGAAATTTGATTGGGAATTGGAAGTTACCGATTTTAGTTTGCTGCTTCGTGACAGCGTGGAGATTGAATACAACCATACGGGTTATGAAAACAATAAGGACCGGGGATGGCTAGTAACCCTGGACTTCGAAATTATCAAAGGCAAACCTGTTGCCGAGCCTTTGAGCATTCAGAAAATTTACAGCGGTGCATTTAAATATGGAGATAGTAGTACACCAATTGAAAACTTTTTAAAACCTGTAAACTTTCCAAGAGAGCAAGATGCTTCGTTTGCAAAGTTCAGAGTGTACCAAACAAGTCATGGTGATAATGAAGCCGATGAATGCGGAGAATTTTGCAGCAAGAAAAGGGAAATCGTTTTTAACGGCGATGTAATTGATACAAGACCTATCTGGAAAAAGTGTGGGGACAATCCGTTGTATCCGCAAGCCGGAACATGGATTCTTGATAGAGCCAATTGGTGCCCGGGCTATCTGCAAATTCCGGATGAATACTTGCTTCCATTGAAAGAAAACAATACGATTGACATCAACATGGAGCCGTACGAAACTCCGAAATCGGAAGCAGTTGAAAACATTACCGCCTACATCATTCAATATAAAAAAACCGAAACAAAAAATGATATAAGTGTAGCAGGCATGACAATTCCTTCTAATAAAAAAGCAAATCTCCGAATCAATCCAGCCTGCGCAAAGGCAAAAATCGTTTTAAAAAATAACGGAAGAAATGAATTGAAGCAGGTATGGATTGCTTATCGAACAATTGGCTTCCCTGAAAAAAGATATTTGTGGAAAGGGCGGCTGCCTTTTAACCATCAAACTGAAATTGAGTTACCTGGCACAATTGATGCAAATAAAGGCGGAAATACGTTTTTAGTCAACCTTTCAATGCCTAACGGAAAGACCGATGAATCGGCAATTGATAACTCAATGGCTTCTCATTTCGAAAAAGCTGCGGTTCACGCAAAAAACCTGGTTTTAGTATTTAAGACCAATAATCAACCACAGCACAATTATTATTCCATAACAAACAGTGAAGGAGTCGTCGCTTATCAACGCCGGTTCGACAGTACTCAAAAAAATAAATTGTTCCGCGACAGTTTGCATTTGGCTGAAGGCTGTTATCAATTGCAGATAAAAGATACAGCAGGTGATGGTTTGGAATTTTGGTTCAATACAAAAGGGGGCAGAGGTTATGCACGCCTGCAGGATGATAAAGGTAACCTTCTTAAAAATTTTGAATCCGATTTTGGTAGTGCGATTACCTACAATTTTATGGTAAGTGATGATGTAGAGCAATTGAGTGAAGTGAATTCCGAACCGGCTATAGGCTTGTATCCGACAAGAACAAATGGAAAAACGATCATGGATTATTTTAGCGGAACACCGCAGGATGTAACAGTGCAAATTATAACCGATGAGGGAGCAAAATTGGTAGAAGAGCATCAATACAAAAATCTAAAGGAAGGTATTTTTACCTATGATCTTGCTTATCGTCCTGCTCAGCGTTACTATCTGAAGGTTTTTATCAATGGCGAACTGAAATTTAATAAAAGAATTCGTGTTGTAGATGAGCCATTACAATAGAAATAACTGCAACCTAAATGACAACTTATTTTTTCGCGATTTCACTTACTAAGAAGTCAACTGGCTATAATGAATCCATAGAAATGCTACAAAAATGAATAAGCCCCTTTAAAAAAAGGGGCTGCATTAATTTGTTGTTAGAGAATAACTCAACAAATGCTAATGTGCTTAAATATTGAAGAAGTTGCACACTTGCACTTTTAGCTCTGCAATTGATATGCCAAGGCTGACAATCTGTAATAAAACCTGTCGGAGTAAAGTCGTTTTGAACATTTTGGATTATCTAGGTTCAGCTAACCAACATGTTCATTGCTACGACATGTACCTCAATTCGGTGCTCAAGTCCATCATCTTCCAATAGCACCGTATTCGAAGGCTCTTTTTCATCTTTCAAATCCGGGTCTTTATCTAAGTCGTGTTGAAAAATAGTGATGTAATAAGTGGACTTCCCATACTTGTAGGTTATGGAAATAGAAGGCCATTCAATTGGGAAACATGGTTTGAATACTAGTTTATTTTTTTGTAATTCTAGCCCAAGTAGAGAATGAATTATAAACTGATACATCCATCCCGCAGAACCAGTGTACCAGGTCCATCCACCTCGGCCTTTATGTGATTCATTAGCATAAACATCTGCAGCCATTACATAAGGTTCTACTTTGTAAGTGCTGACATCATCAGTACCTGCAGCGTGATTCAATGGTTGTATCATGCTAAACAATTCCCAAACCTTATTTCGGTTTTGTAATGCAGCAAAAGCCATCAATGTCCATATGGCCGCATGCGAGTATTGACCACCATTTTCCCTAACGCCTGGGACATATCCTCTTATATAACCGGGGTTAGGGCCATGGGCATCAAACGGCGGATCTAGTAATTGAATTATTTTCAGGTCTCTTTTGACCAAATATTTGTCGAGAGAATTCATCGCCATGTTCTTTCTTTCATCACTTCCTGCACCCGATATAACAGACCAACTCTGTGCTATAGCATCAATACGACATTCAACATTTTCTTTTGAACCCAGTGGAGTGCCGTCATCAAAATAAGCACGTCGATACCACTCGCCATCCCAGCCTGATTTTTCTATGTTGGACTGAAGGGTTGCTGCTTCTTTCCTGCATGCGTCTGCAAACAAAGTATCCCCGTTCCTTGTTGCAATAGAGATAAATTTTGTAAGCACATCAAAGAAGAAAAACGCAAGCCATACGCTTTCACCTTTTCCTTTGTTACCTACTCTGTCCATCCCATCATTCCAATCACCTGCACCTATAAGCGGCAGCCCATGTTCACCAAAACGGTGGCTGTATTTTATTGCACGAGCGCAGTGTTCATATAAAGTCCCGGTTGCGTTTAAGCTAATTGGGAGATCGTAAAGGGAATCTTCTCCTTCGTGCAATATGCGGCTTTCAAGAAATCCAACTTGCACCTGTAAAATATCCGTATCTCCGGTGGCAGCAATATAACGGGCAACCGCAAACGGTAACCAAAGCAAATCATCGGAGCATCGTGTACGAACACCTCTGCCTTCAGGAGGATGCCACCAATGCTGCACATCACCTTCGGTAAATTGTCGCGATGCGCTTAGCAATATCTGTTCTCTTGCGATTGCCGGCTGCGTGTGCAACAGTGCCAGTGAGTCTTGCAACTGGTCTCGGAAACCAAAAGCACCGCCTGATTGATAGAATCCACTACGTGCAAACATCCTGCAAGCGATGGTCTGATAAATAAGCCATCCATTTGCTAATATGTTTAATGCCGTATCAGGAGTAGTTACCTGTACTGCGCCTACAATTTGGTGCCAATAATCTTTTGTATGTTGAAAAGATTGTTGCACAGCATTTTTATCTAAGAATTTTTGTAACAGGTTTTTTGCGTCCTGCACATTAACCTCGCTACCGATGAAGAAGAAGATTTCTTTTTCGGCACTATTTAATAAATCAAATTTTACATGCAGGGCTGCACAGGTGTCCATTGCCGCGCCGGTTCTGCCGGAAAGTTTCTTTCTATAAAGTGCCTGCGGATTGTTAAGATGCCGGTTTCTGCCAATAAACTCTGAACGGTCTGCAGTATAGCTGAAATTGTAACCACCATCCACTTTGAAAAAACTTACACGTTCCGAAAATGCAGAGTTGTAACGGTTACGAAAAAACAATGCACCGGTTTCACTATCCTGTTCAGAAAGAATGTGCATATTGGTCTTTGATCGTACATCGCCCAAAATAATTTCAAGATATCCCGTCGCTGAAAGATGCCGTTCTCTCCCTGATT
Organism: Flavisolibacter sp.; assembly: GCA_035554655.1. Classification (GTDB taxonomy): domain Bacteria; phylum Bacteroidota; class Bacteroidia; order Chitinophagales; family Chitinophagaceae; genus Flavisolibacter. The sequence goes on along the minus strand of DATMIF010000038.1, from coordinate 62,876 downwards.
CGTTTTTTAGTTTTAGCACAACAAGTTTTATAGGAAGTTCCTTGTCAACGAAAACAGCCATTTCTGAGTGAATGCCTTCTTCCCAATGTTCAAAAATGCTATAGCCAAATCCATGTGTAATTACAAAAGGATGATCGGATTTCTTCGGAAAAGGAGAAGGGCACCAGAAGTTACCTGTTTCTTCATCACGTAAATAAAAAGCTTCTCCACCGGCATCGCTAACCGGATCGTTACTCCACGGTGTGATTCGATATTCATGGGCGTTAACTGCCCACGTATATGCAGAACCATTTTCGGAAACCACAGAACCAAATATAGGGTTGGCAATTACATTCACCCAGGGAGCCGGCGTGGTTTTATTTTTATCAATGATGATCTTGTATTCATTTCCCTTTTTTGTGAAGCCGCCCGTGCCGTTAAAAAATAAAAGATCATTGGGCAGTGTCAATTCTTTTTGCTGAACAGGTAATGAAACCATTTTTGCTTCCATTAAAGCTGCCAATGGTTTGTCCGAAATTTGCCTGGTCATTTGTTCCAATAAGCTTCCTTTGTTATCAGAAATAATAATTCGTGCAACACTTTCAAAAAGCAGGCGGTCTTCCGAAGAAATTTGATCGGCGGATTTTACATAAATATTCCCGAGCTTTTCTTGTCCGGCCCTATTGGCTTCTCCTGTGATTAGTCCGAGTATTTGTTCCTGTAAAAATTGCCGGTAAGAACCATGATCTTCATTCCATATGACCAAATCAACAGCAAGGCCTTTCAATCGCCAATAGGCATGCGCCTGCACTAATTGTTTCACCAGTTCAACATTTTCCTGGTCATATACATGAAGTAATACAATGGGGAGATCGCCGGAAATAGAATGACTCCATAAGCCGGATTGACCACGATAATTATTTTGAATGACAGCCGCATCGGCACGCAAACCGGCATTAGCATAAATAATAGCAGAAGCCAGACGGTTATACAATTGTGCATCTGATTCGCTTGCATTAATCTGGCGAAGCAATACCTGGCTGTGTGTCCAGGATAATTCAAAAGCACGGTTCTTCAAATACTTATCCTGGTATTTATACATTAGGTTTTGACAAGCATCTCTTGTGTCGGAAATGCCATAAACCAAATCAACTGTTGCGGTTTGATTGGGTTTGATGAGGATTTTATAACGAATGGACATGATGGGATCAAGAACAGATCCATCTTTGCCTGAAAGAACTTCGTCTACCATTGCCTGGGGGTATTGAAGCGTTCTTCCTCTACCCGTGAATTGCATACGATCCGTTTCATAAGACACAGCTAGCACTTCGCTGCCACTAACATGCATCAAATGAAACATCCATGGAGGTACTTCCTCTTCCGAACGCGGACGCCTTGTACAAAATATAGTATTGTGTTCGGGAACAATTTGCGTTTGTACAAACAAATTGCTGAAAGCCGGATGTGCTTCATCGGAAGCCTGGCTTGCCATGACAACTTCTGCATAGCTTGTGACCTCCAATATTCTTACGGAGGATGTTTTATTAGTGATTCTCACCCTTCGCAACTCCACATCATCTTCAGGGGAGATAACGATCTCAGTTTTTGTGTCAATACCGGAATCGTTCCGCCGGAACTCAACATGCCCTTGTGAAAATATCACTTCATAGATTTTTGGCACTTGTAAGGTTGGTTGATAGGTATTTGACCAAAACTTTCCTGTGGTGACATCTTTAATATAACAAAATATACCGCGGTCATCTTTTGTTGCATCTTCCCGCCAACGTGTAACCGCCAAATTCTTCCAGCGGCTATAGCCACCACCGGCATTGCTGATCATAGCCTGGTAATGTCCGTTGCTCAAAAGTTGTATTTCCGGTATTCTTGTATTGGGAGTTGTAATAGTTCTCACCTCTACATCTGGTGATAAGGTATTTGTTTCAATGATGTCAGAAGTATGGGCATAGAAAATCGTGGTTCTTGGAATACGTTCCTGTAATAATAAAAGAGTGGCATTGAAGCGAAGCTCCGATTCAAATCTTTGCTGCATTGGTTTATTTAGCAACACGTAAGCCAGTGAAAGAAAGCTCATTCCCTGGTGATGCACCATGAATGAATGAACAATGCTATTCTTGCTTCCTCTGGGAACGCGACTTGGCGTATAATCAACTGCTTCAAAAAAACCATATTCTCCTTCAAAGCCTTCGTCAGCCAATAACTGCAGATTATTGCAGGCTTTTAATGGCGAAACCATTAGTGCAAGCATCGAGGCATAGGGAGCAATAACGACATCTTCCTCAAGGCCACGTTTTAATCCAAGTCCGGGTACCCCAAATGCTTTGTATTGGTAATTTGAATTAGCGTCAACAGCATTGTATCCGGATTCAGAAATTCCCCATGGTATTTCCCGTTGTGCGGCATATTCTATTTGCCTTCTTACGGTTGCTTTATTGGTTTGATAGAGCAAAGTATTTTCATAAGAAGGCATTACCAGTTGCGGCATCAGGTATTCAAACATAGAACCACTCCACGAAAGCAGTATGGGATCTCCGCCGGCATTGGTAAGCAATCGCCCAAGAGCAAACCAACTTTCCTGTGGAAGTTTTCCCTGTGAGATGGCGACAAAGATCCCAAGCCTTGCTTCAGAAGCCAACAGATCGTAATAGCTGTTGTCCTTTCTTTGTTCTTCAACATTATATCCAATCCTCAAAAGGTTGGTTGATTTGTCGTAAAGAAAATTATATTCCACTTCACTAAGCGCTTCACATTGTTCTGCCAATTGATCGAGCAATAAAATTTGTTGAGATGCTTCTTCGTTTTCAACAAGGATGTATTTGCTTATTTGCTTAAGCCATTCTTCATTGGCATTATCGATTTCCTTTTTTTGGTAAGAGGCAATTGCTTCAGAAAATGCTTGCGGAATTTGCTGGATGGAATGAAGAGAAGGGATGGCATCCAGTGCCTTAATGTTTTCGAAATTTCCGGGAACCGGTAACAGGGTTACCCATGGCACCAGTTGGATCAGATCGTCATAAAAGCTCTTTAATTGCTTGTGTAATTTGATGATCCATTTTTTAGATTCCGTATTGCTGGCATGGAGTCGCAAATCGTCTATAAAAACACTCAATTCCTCCAGATATTTTTTTACAGTGCTTAGTGAATTGGAATTTTCTTCAATAGCCCTGTGCAATGAGAATTCGATTTTTTCAATTTGTTTTGAATCATATCCATCAGGATAGTCCTGGATTATTTTTACGATTGTGAGAAGACTTTCAAAGACTTTGTTTTTGAAAACAGGTTCACTGATTTGTGATAATAGCCCTTGCCGTAAAGTTAGCAAGTGTCCCACCAGGTTACCACTGTCTACCGTTGACACATATCGCGGGTATAGTGGCTTTAAAGAAATAGTATCATACCAGTTGTAAAAATGTCCACTGAATCGTTCCAGTTTTAACATAGACTGCAGGGTGTTGTTGCATCTCTCAGTCATTTCTTTTCCCGTAATGTATCCAAAATCGTATGCTCCAAGATTAGCCAATAAAGCGAGCCCCATATTAGTTGGTGAAGTGCGATGGGCTATAACCGGCGAAGGCTGCTGCTGAAAATTATCCGGCGGTAACCAATTTTCATTTGCCGTAACAAACTCTTCGAAATAAGACCATGTTTTACGGGCAGATTTGTGCAGGAACAAATTTTGCGCCTTGGACAGGTTTGGTTTTTTTTCTGTTTCTTCCTGGCTTACACGCCACGCAAATGCTGGTGCCAGCAACCATAACAAAAGAACAGGGCTTGCAAAATACAATGCATTTGTATGTGAGTAAATTAATAAACCCGTAGTGATAACACTCAACAAAGGTGCTATCCACATATCTGCGTAGGTAGAATCAATATCGCTGCGATGGCTCCTGGATGTAGCAGAAGGTGTCCACTGCAATAATTTCTTTTTAGAAACAATCATGCGCCAGTTAGTGCGTATAATAGCATCGAGGTTGTTATAAGCTTCGTAAGGAAGCACGGCTAAACCAAAAATAAAACGGATCAAAAAATCCCTGACTGTTATTCCTACTTCAACAAAATGGGAGTTTAGAGTAACGTCCTCCGGCTTATTGATTAGCTGCCAACCTGCAGCCGCCATTAACGGCAATAAAACAATGATAGTAACAACGGAAGTCCAAAACCATGGGAATGGAAGAATAAACCATCCCATTAATAAAAGTAAAATCAATGCAAGGGGCGTAATGCTCCTTCTGAGATTGTCAAATATTTTCCATCTTGATAATGCAGAAAGTCTGTTTTTTTTGAGATGCCCATTACTGTCGGGAGCAAATGGAAGCATCCAGGCACCAATTTGCCAATCGCCCCTGATCCAACGGTGGTGACGTTTTACATCGGTGTAATATTGGGAAGGACTTTCTTCATACAAATACACATCACTTAATAACCCTGACCTGACATAACAACCTTCCAACAGATCATGACTTAGTATTCGGTTTTCAGGCAGTTGTCCATCCAATACCTTTTCAAATGCATCAACATCATAAATTCCTTTTCCAATAAAAGAGCCTTCTCCAAAAACATCCTGATACACATCGGAGGATACCTGCGTGTAAGGATCTATTCCCGATAAACTTCCCTGCATCTGCAAATACGGAGAAACGGCAGTTTTTGGAATACTTGGTTCCACACGTGGTTGTAAAATTCCATAGCCAGCGGTTATCCTTTTCTTATTGGCATCATAAACAGGGTGGTTTAAAGGATGTGCCATAGTAGCAACAAACTTCCAAACGGATTCCCGGGGCAATTGCGTATCGGAGTCAAGGGTGATTACATACTTTACATTAGCGAGTGTTTCCTGGTCGCCAACGATCAATGAAAAATTATTTCGTTTTCTTTTGCGCAAGAAAGCATTTAATGCCGACAGTTTCCCTCTCTTGCGTTCATAACCCATCCACTTTTTTTCTTTCGGATTCCAGGTTCGTGGACGGTGAAAAAGACAAAAAGTATCTTTTTGATGATTTGGGTATTTTTGATTTAACTGGTCAATTCTTTTTTTTACTAACTCAACCAAGATTTCATCTCCAGGTAATGTGGCCGTACCTGCATCCGTAAAATCTGTCAGTAGCCCGTAATGAACATTTGCTTCCCGGTTAGCCAAAAATCGTATTTCAAGACCTTCGATCAATTCTTCGATATATGCTTCACTTGAAAGCATTGTTGGAATAACAACAAGACTACGGCACTCTGCAGGAATTGCTTTTGAAAAATCCATTCGCGGAAGTAGTTGTGGTTGTACCCACAGGGTAGACACCCAATTGACAAGAGAAACAGCTAATTGCAGACATCCTAAAAAGGAGAGTAGCCCTATACCGATTTTTAAAATCTCCCAGCTATAGCCAACATAATAATTAGCGATGTAAAATAAACCGGCAGCCAGCATAGCGGCTAAAAGGAAAATGGAAAAGATGTAAAGGAATACCGGCATTTTACCCGCCGCTCTATTAAATTTTAACCGTAGCGAATAACGCATGCAAGAGGCATGCTCCAATTCTTCAAGTCCATCCCCAATTAAATAATAACCAACATGCTTCTTTTTTTGAGATACAGGGTCATCGTTTTTATTTTGTTGTGATAATTCTATTGCTTTTTCAGCAACCTCGGTTTCTGAAAGCTTACATGATTTTGAGATTCTTTCCACAACGTGGCGGTACCTGTCCCTCGTTGCAAAATCCATCAATGGATAAGTGCCGGTTTTGTCCTGTCGTAATACCTGTTCTACAGTGCTCAATGTTTCAACAAACTCACGCCAGTCCGTTGATCCAATTAAGCGAAGCGTGCCAATGCTGTTGCGAACTGATACCTGATCAGTAGCCTGTTTTTGATTCTCCTGCAAAACAAGATCGATACTGCTGTTGCCAGACGCAGATAGTTGCTGCTCCATCCAATTCAATGGCAATGCTAATGCAGGACCGTTTCCCTGAAGCTTGCGTGTAAAGCAGGCAACAAAATGGCTGTCCAACACAGGTTTTGACCGGGCCATATCGGCAATTACAAGAATGAGGTTTGCCGGATTATCCTTTACTGTATCGATCATTTTTTCGGCCCAATGATCTGCAAGGTTGTGATCAATTACATCTAATGCTATTTTACTGGCAACCCTTCTGAGGTTTTCAATTACAGCTAACCGAAGCATAATAGGTATAGCCCATAATTCTCCAAGGGTGAGCACGGAAAAAGTCTGGTAGTTGGCAATAAAACTTGTTAAGCTCGATACGTCCACACGGCCATCACTATGGGAGATGATTTCGAGTACTATATCATATACACGTGGAAGACCTTGTGAGACACCCGACGCCAGATACGGTAAAGCCTCACTATATCCTTTAGGTAAATGCTTCCTTGCAATAACAATCTGTTCTTCGATCAGGTAAAAATTATCCAGCAGCCATTCAGAGGCCGGCGTAATTGTTTTACCGTTCCGAATGCTTTCTACAAGGAGGCTGCGCACTTCAAGCAAATTTTGTTCATTGCTTTCCAACCTCTTTAGCAATTTATCAACCGGGCGGCCTTTTTGAAGTACATGCGATCGGGCAACAGCTTTTCCATGACGATCCATTTGTTCCGAACTATAGAGTTCTGAACGAAATGGCTCTTCATATTTTCGGACCTCATTATCGTTAAGAAAATTGAGACGTAAATGAGACAATATATCTGAAACAGTATTGGTTGTTACCTTCATGATTGAGCATTATGCATTCTAAGAATATAGTAATGTAAGTTACCACTTCCCTTATAGAGCATTGCGTAAAAACTCTTCATTTATGAAACAACTGGTTTTAATAGATCGCAAACGCTTTTAAAAAAGTGAACACATCTCAACTTATTGTAGGAGGCATTTAATAATAATCAATCCAGCTTACTAAAAATGCTATGGTATGTAAAGCGGTCTTAGGCGTTCGAAGTCAGTTTAGAAAGTATGTTTATAATTGTAGACTATGAAAATTACTTTTGCTAATTGCAAATTTTTGAATTTTAAAAACAAAATTATGGCCCCTTATTCTACTCTTTCTGAAACGATGAACGAGTTGCATAAGGAAGGTTATGTTGAAGATTTCAACCTTCAACAAAATGTCTTGAATGCCGCAATGCGAGTTCAAAGTATTTGCTGATGAATTTAAAGTCGATAAACTCTTTCGATTGAAGGTGCCAGCAACCCATCAGATTCCTCCATCCTTTACGCAATCTCTTCCAATAGTAAAAATCTAAAAGGCCTACTCGTGAACGCCTATGGTATTTATAGTGAACCCATGACTGATGAAATGATTGAGAAACTGGAAATAAGAAAATGAGGTTTCAAAACATACTTCATCAATATGTAAAGCATGTTTCGAAACCTCGGTAAATGATCACCTTCAATTTATCCAAACTTCACTGACGTCATTGTAAGCGAACCTCCGACGGCTTTATCATTAAAAAAAGAAACATCGTCCTTACTTCCTTTTAATGACAGTGTGTACAGCAAGGGCCAATAATGTTCGGGAGTTGGTATCGACAATAATGCCTCTCTTCCTAATGACTGGTAGTTGATCAATTGATCATGTTTACCATTGCCAATGAGCTCCTTAAATTTTTCATTCATTTGCAAAGCCCAGTCGTAACCATAGTCGCTCTCATTCAATTTATCAAATGCTACCATTCTCAAATTATGCACCATATTACCACTTCCAATAATCAAAACACCTTTCTTTCTTAAACTATAAATTTCTTTTGCAAGATTATAATGATATTGTGGCCCTTTCGTGTAATCAATGCTCAATTGCAACACAGGAATGTTTGCCTCAGGATACATATGACGAATAATGGTCCATGCTCCGTGATCGAGTCCCCAATCATGATCCAGTTCAACCTCTGTTGATGTGATAATAGATTTTGTTTCACTGGCCAGTTGAACATCACCTGGAGCCGGATACTGCACATCAAATAATTCTTGTGGAAATCCTCCAAAATCATGAATGGTTTTTGGAAAATCCATGGCTGTAATTCTTGTTCCTTTACTTAACCAGTGTGCTGATATCACCAGCACCGTTTTAGGCACAGGGATCTCTTTTGCCATCGCTTTCCATCGCTGGCTGAATTCATTGTCTTCAATTCCGTTCATTGGTGAACCGTGGCCTATGAATAAAACAGGCATTAAATGTTCCTGTTCTTTTAATTCGTTTGTAAACCTGTTGAATGCTGCTAAATTGTTCATTGTAATCTCCTTTGAATTATGTTCTCTCTTCAACAGTTGTTGGGTTTACTGATAGATGGATAGGGTAGGATCTTCAGGCTTTAACTCGGGATGATATTTTACTTCTGGTTTCGGCTGTAAGATCTGATCTACAGAATATTTTCCACTGCCTGCAAAGAATAGCACGACGTATGCTGACAGATAAAGGACTGCCAGTTCTTTTTTAGCAAATACCTCTGCAGCAAGAATAGAAAATACGGCGACCAACATGGTAATAATTAGTGGCACTGTTGCCAGCCTTGTTGCGAAACCAACCAGGATCAGAATAGAACAAAACACTTCTGCAAAAACCGCAAGCGCCAGCGAAAGTCCTGCACTCATGCCGAATACAGAAGGAAATTGAATTGTGTCACCAGAAAACAGCATCTGCATTTTCGGAATGCCATGTGCCAGCATTAAAAAAGCAATGGCAATTCGCCCTACCAACAATGCCAGGTCATTGTTTAAAGATTTTGTATTCGTTGCAAATAGTTTGTTCATTGTTTTTGTTTTAGTGTTTAAAAAAAGTTACGCACTGCTTCGTCACCTGTACCAAATATTTCTTCTGTCCTTCCTGCAATGCGTAACTAAGAATTTGCTATTGGGCTAAATAACCACCATCTGCATTGTAGTATGCACCAGTTACAAAAGATGCTTTGGGAGAAGCCAGCCACAAAATTAATTCGGCAATTTCTTCAGCTTCGCCTAACCGTCCAATAGGATGCAAGCCTACCAGCGCATCCAACGCACTTTTATCAAGTGAATTGATCACGAGTGGAGTTTTGATATACCCTGGTCCTACAGAATTGATACGAATATTTTTGTCGGCGTATTCCAGTGCGGCTGCTTTTGTTAATCCAACCACACCATGTTTGGCTGCTACATAAGCCGGTGAGAATCTGGTTCCTGCAGCTCCAAGTATCGAAGCAATGTTCACAATGCTTCCTCCTTTTTCAATCATCGCAGGAATTTGATAGCGTAATCCATAGAATACACCTGACAGGTTAATATCAATTACTTTTTTCCATCCGTCTAATGGATATTCGCCTGTTGCTCCCAAAGGACCACCGATGCCGGCATTATTCACAGCGATGTCGAGTGCGCCATATTTTTCAATTGTTTGTTTTACCAGTGCCTCGTTGTCCTCTGGTTTAGAAGAGTCGGCTTTGATATAAAATGCGTCACCACCATTCTTTTTAATTTCTTCTACTGCACTGTTTCCATTCGTTTCATTGATGTCTGATATCACTACTTTAGCGCCTTCTTTTGCAAATAATTCTGCGGCTGCTTTCCCAATCCCAGATCCTGCGCCCGTAATGATGGCTACTTTATTTTCTAATCTTTTCATATGCTAATCGTTTAGGAGTGAAAAAATATTTTTAAGTTATTGTACAAACTCACCGTCTGCTTTTATCCGTACTTCATTGCTGATCATAGGAGCTGGGAAGCCACTACCCAGCTTAAAATCGGAACGTTTAATAACACCGGTTACCTGAAATCCTGCGGTAGGTTTTTTGCTCATCGGATTTTCAATAGTACCTGTATATTCAAGATTCATTGTTACAGGTTTTGTAACACCATGCAGGGTAAGGTCGCCGTTGAGCATGAATTTGTTTTTTCCAGCATTTTTTATTGAAGTGCTTTTAAAATGCATTGTTGGGTATTTTTCCGCATCGAAAAAATCAGCGCTTTTTAAGTGATTGTTTCTTGCTTCGACTCTTGTATCAATAGAAGCGACTTTTGCATTCAACTCGAACACGGCATCACTAAAATCAGGTTTTGATGAATTGACAGTCACATCAAAATCATTGAATACCCCTGATACATCCGCAATGCCAAGGTGCTTAACTGTAAACCCCAATTGTGAATGAGGAGGATCATTTTTCCAAGTTGTATTTAACGTAGTAAATGCTGTTAATGCAATAAAAGCTGTAAGAATGATGAATAGTTTTTTCATTGTGTTTGTTTTATGCGTTTTAAATTTTTAATTGAATTATTTGTGCAAAATTTTCCAGACTGGCGACATCTTTAATTTTTTCTGCAATTTCTTTTTCAGCCCCGAAAGGCACAGCAAGAATGATGATATCAGCTTCCCAACTTGCTTCTGTTGGACAAGCAATTGCTTCTACATCTGCTGAAGAATTATGTTGCTTGATTTCCTCTGCAAGCTTTTCCAGCTCTTCTTTTTTATTTGCTTTCAGCAAAAGCCTGAAATTCCCTTTTGCCAATGACTTTGAAATAGCAGAACCCATATTACCGGTGGCTCCTATAATTGCTATGGTTTGTTTTGTTACCATGATTTATAATTTGATAATGCAAAGCTACCATAGCATGCTGGCTCGCTCCATTGCGTTTGAGCAAGAAATAGCATTGATAATTGTCAATGAAAACTGTTAAGATGGATCAATCTACTTGCGTGAAATCATCTTCTTTCGTACGCGGCTTAGGGTTTCAGGTGTTAAACCCATATAGGATGCAATCATATGTTGCGGTACCCTTTGCAGGATATGAGGATAAATCGAAGTAAAGTTCTCATATCTTTCTTCAAGGGCAAGACTGATGATAGAAGTAAGCCTTTTTTGCAAAGCAATATAAGCCGATGTGATTTGTAAACGGATCCAAGTTTCATATTTGGGAACCGTTCTTAGTAAATCTTCATGCGCTGTTTTGCTGATCAATACCAGTTCGCAGTCTTCAATTGCATCAATGTTGTAGGTGGCCGGTTCAGCAGTTAAGAAACTATATAAATCGGAGATAAGCCAGCCTTCCAACGCAAATTGGATAATCCGTTCTGTGCCTTTTTCGTCAATAGTGTACGATCTCAAAACACCTTTTTCAACAAAAGCAACAAATTTGCATACATCACCTTCTTGCAGAAGGTATTGTTTTTTTCGTAGTTTTTTGGGAGTGAGATGAGCTTTGATAATGGCTATATCATTTTCGGTTAGATCAACTTTGCTTTTGAGTGCTTGAAAAAATACTTCGTACATCTTACTCAAATTAGGTCAATTCTGTAAAAGCTAAAGTTAATGCAGCAATTGCACCTATTTAATCGTTTGGGAACCTGCCAACTATTTAAAAACCTTATTGTCAGCCCTCGGCGAAGGTTTTGCAAAATCGAATAAGAATTTGACAAAAGACTAAGACGACTCAATAGGCTTGAAACTTCTCATAGCAACCTATTTATTTTATTGAGCTGTTAAAAGCAACTTTTCCTCAAACGCCACGTAATCATTTATACTGCCGGCACTACGCTAATACATACTGCCATATCCTTGGAGACTCAACCTCATTTCTTCATCGAAAAACGTCTTTTATGGTAAAAACTTCATTGTCAAAGCTCAGTACATTTATTGTTGCAATCCTTTTTTTAATCAGCTGCCAGAAAAATGATCATTCGCTGCAATCACTCTCACCTGATTCAAACAAAAACGGAAAAGACCTTTCAGACAATTTGAATGCGGGCAAAAAGATTGGTCATTTTATCCAAACAAATTTAGTTTCCGATGTTGTGGGATGGGCGAATCACACAGACCCCACTCTGATCAACGCATGGGGCCTGGCATGGTCGCCCACGGGTATTGCATGGATAGGATCGCAAGGTGGCCATGTAAGTAATGTTTATAATAGCGAAGGAAACACGCTATTAGGCCCCGTAAATATTCCTTCTCCTGGTGGATCAACAGGGGGTAATCCAACTGGCGTCGTTTTTAATCCAAGTACCGGTTTCATCCTTTCCACCGGTGGTGCTGCCCGATTTATTTTTGTTGGTGTTGATGGAGTGGTTTCTGCCTGGAATGGTTCTAAAGGCGTAAATGCTCAGCGCATAGCTACAATTCCTCAATCTGCATTTACCGGATTAGCTATGGCTCGCAACGGTACGGATACCCTATTGTATGCTGCTAACTTCCGTGCTGGTAAAATAAACGTTTGGAATAAAACATGGACAGAAGTTAGTCTGCCTTTCACAGACCCAATGATACCTGCGGGCTTTTCTCCCTTCAATATCCAAAATGTTGGCAACATGCTGTATGTAACCTATGCAAAGGTTGCAAGTAACGGCCGAAGTCAGGAAGGTGATGGACTTGGTTATGTTGATGTTTATTGGCCTAACGGAACACTTTCAAAACGTTTTGCCTCAGCTGGAAGTCTGAATGCACCATGGGGAGTTGCAATGGCGCCTGCGGGATATCTTCCAACAGATGATGATGAAGATAATACAATGCCACAGCCAACAATACTGATTGGCAATTTTGGAAATGGAAGAATCAATGCCTTCACTACTTCGGGAAAATTTTTAGGACAGTTAAGAGGTGATAATCATCAAATACTAAGCATTGATGAATTGTGGGCTATCATGTTTCCTCCATCTACATCAACTATAGACCAAAAGAGGTTATATTTTACCGCAGGGCCAGAAGAAGAAGCGCATGGACTCTTTGGTTATTTACTTCCAAAGCCTGCAGAAATGAATGACGATAACAATTGAGATTTTGCTTTGTTCCTTATATCCCCATGCCTTGCAGGTACAGCGTGGGGATTTTATTTGATATAGGTTCATAGTTCGTTACTTGATACTGTAACCTTTCATTGGCTGAATGAATCCATATTTATACTTAAATCCTTTGCTATAAAAAGAAAGTTTTTTCATTCGGTTTTTACTCAGCAGTAATTTTTTGCTTCGTTAAAGGTGGGACTTACTCCAAGCCCTGTTTTAAAAAGGGAGTTACAAAAAGCACTGATCATTTCTGTGCAGTACATATAACCATGAAGGAAAAATTATTACAGAGTAAGCCTTGCTGTATAGTGTGTACTTAACCGTGGTACAATTTTTTTGTTTTTTAAAATATGCGAGCCATCCTGAATAAAAAACTGCTTTTACTGCTATTTATTTTTCCTTTGTTCTCATTTGCACAAATCGATTCAGTAAAAGAATCTAACCTTCCAAACGTAATCGTAAAAGCTTACGATCAAGGCAAAAGATGGAAAGACATCCCTGCTGCAATAAATTTTGTAAGTAAAAATAATCTTGAAAGATTCAGCCCAACCTCGATCGTGCAAGCTGTAAATTCTACGCCCGGAGTAAGAATGGAAGAACGTTCGCCCGGAAGTTATCGGCTTAATATTCGTGGCAGTTCACTACGGTCACCTTTTGGGGTTCGCAATGTGAAAGTTTACTATAACGATATTCCTATAACGGATCCTGGCGGGCATACATATTTAAATCAATTGGGCTATTATAATTTTAACTCAATAGAAATTATTAAAGGACCAGGAAGTAGTTTATATGGAGCGGGAACGGGTGGCGTTCTAATGATTGAAAGTCTTAGCGGTAATGAACAATCAGGATTGTTTTCAGAATATGCTACCGGTAGCTATGACCTACAAAATATTTATGGAAGTACAACAATCAGAAGAGAAAACAACATTAGCAAACTTGGAGTTCAACACCAGGAAAATGGAGGTTACAGGAATCATTCCGCGTTGAGAAAGGACGTTTATAGTTGGAATGGGCTCTACCGTATTACTGAAAACAGTTTACTAAAAACGACTTTTTTGTATGGCAACCTTTTTTATGAAACACCTGGCGCACTTACAAGGGCAGAATACGAAGCGAATCCGAAAGCATCACGTCCAGGTAATGCCTTCTTTCCAGGTGCAGAAGCAGCTAAAGCCTCTGTAAGACAGCATATGTTTATTGCTGGCGCTTCTTATGACCAACAGTTGTCTTCAAAATGGAAAAATAAATCAGTTGCCTATGGAATGTTTACTGAGTTAAGGAATCCTACTATTCAAAATTATGGAAGAAGCTCTGAGCCTCATGTGGGGGGAAGGACAACATTTCAATTTAATCAGCGTGTAAATAAAGGAAAGTTTTCTTTTGATGCCGGCGCAGAACTTCAGCAAGGTTTCACTAATGTGGGGATATATAAAAATGTAGGAGGCAATCCCGATACTTTACAATATACTGATGAAATTAACAACCGTCAGGCACTCGTTTTTTCACAGGCAGTACTGGATTTCAATCATTGGACAATAACCGGTGGCGCAAGCCTTAATTTTTTGAAAGTCCGGTTTGAACGCTTTGTTCCTTTTTCACTTGGAAAGCAATCACGAAATTTCAATAATCAAATAACTCCGAGGTTCGCAATTGCAAGACAAATTAAGGATATTACTATTTATTCGAGTGTTGCGAAAGGTTTTTCTCCACCAACCACGGCTGAGCTACTACCCACTGGCGGATCAATAAGTTTTGGCCTTAATGCAGAGCAAGGCGTTAATTATGATATAGGGGCAAAGGGAAATTTACTTCGCAATTTATTTGTTGATGTCAACGCATTTCGCTTTTCATTAAAAAACACCATAGTTCAAAGACGCACATCTGGTGGCGGAGATTTTTTTGTCAATGCAGGTGAAACAAAACAATATGGAGTTGAGACGTACATTAGTTATCCGCTATTGCAATCTTCAATGCAAAAAAGTTTATTTTGGTTAAGTCACACTTATCATCATTTTAAGTACGACGAGTTTAAGCAATTGACTGCAAATTTTTCAGGAAACTATTTACCTGCTGAAGCAAAGAATACCATTTCTACCGGTTTTGATTTTTTGATGCCGAATGGATTTTTAGGTACAGTAAGCTATTACTACAGTAGCAAGATCCCATTAAACGATGCAAATACCGAATATGCAGGTGCTTACCATTTGGTCGGCGCAAAAGTGGGCTACCAAACGTTCATAAAAGCAAAACTTCGTTTAAAGCTCTTTATCGGTGTTGACAATTTATTAAACCGGAAGTATAGTTTAGGAAACGACATCAATGGTTTTGGCGGACGTTATTATAATGCTGCTCCATCGAGAAATTATTACGCCGCAATAGTTCTGGATTTGAGCACCACTGGCAGATAATAATTCCTGCGCCGATAGTACCAATGTTAAAGGAATGTAATTGCAACACCGATTTTAAAACTAAACAATACATTAGCTTAAACTCTTAACCAATGAAATATCATCTATCTAAACATCATGAAAGATTTGCAGGGGCGATCTTGGTCATTATCATGTTCATAACATCGTTTACTGCATTTTCGCAGGAAAAAACAAAAATGAAAAATGACGATATGAAAATGAAAGCCAAAGGTGATGCAATGGACATGAGTTCAACAACACCGTTGGATACTCTTGTAATTGAGCGAGTGATGGGAATGAAAGGGAAATTTAATAAAGGAGAATATAAAGTAACCATTCCACAAAACGATTTAAGCATAGATGTAGATGGGTTTAAAATCATTCCCGCAATGGGACTTGGAACTTGGATTGATTTTGCACCTTCTTCTAATGGAGCAATGATAATGGGTGATTTGGTGCTCACAGAAACTGATCTAAAACCTGTGCAGCGGGAAATCATCAGGCAAGGTCTAACCATTACCGCTATTCACAATCACTTTGTAAGAAACCACCCTAACGTAATGTATATGCATGTTGGAGGTTCGGGTAATTTGGAAGAGGTAGCACAAAAAGCAAAAGCTGTTCTGGATAAAATAAAAGAAGTGCGTGGGGAAGATCCTTCAAAAGGGACAGCATCAAGTGAAGTCGTTCAAAATACACTCGATACAAAGAGCCTTGACGATATTCTTGGCTATAAAGCAGAAATGAGTAAAGGAGTTTACAAGTATACCATTGGCAGACCGGATGTGCAGTTAAAAGAACATGGTATAACAGTTACAACCTTTATGGGATTTAATACCTGGGCAGCATTTCAAGGAACACCGGAGCATGCAGCGGTGGCCGGCGATTTTACCATGTTGGAAAATGAGGTTGCTCCGGTAATTAAAGCATTGGTTGAAAATGGAATTGAAGTAGTTGCGGTTCATAATCACATGATTCATGAGCAACCGAGAATATTTTTTCTTCACTACTGGGGCGTTGGTAATGCAGAACAGCTAGCTAAAGGATTGAAGGCTGCACTCGATCAAACCGGAAAAAAAGAATAGTTCTATGAAGGGGATGGATCACTAAAATTATATGTGCGTAAAAAGGTCGCCAGAATCATCGAATCAATGCAAAGGGTAATTTTAATAACTCTTCCATGCGTGAAGGAACCTGGAAATGTCGTGCAAGTCTTTTTTCGAAATTTCAATTCGTTTAAATGAAGGCATCACGCCTAAGCCATGACGCATTTGGAAACGCTTTACAAATTGCGGAGCAGGATTTGAATTAATAGCGGGCCCTAGCCCGCCTTCGCCACCGGGATGACATTTTTCACAATTCGCCATAAATACTCTTTCTCCATTTGCAACCCGTTCATTTTTTGGAACAAATGTTCTTTGTGTTAGTGGCTCGGCTTTTCTAACTACACAAGATGGGATCAATGCTACTAGTAGTATTGTTATCGTAAAGGCAAATAGCGCAATAAACTTTTTCATACTCTACTCTTTAGTGATCTTCCAAATAACACCCGTGTTCATTTGTGGTTGTGGGCCCTGTTCCGTCATTTTTACCAAACCAAAATCTACCACGTACAGCGCATTGCCTGCAGGATTGAATTTTACTGACACCGGCCTTTCCAATCCTCCCTTACTCAACCATGATGCAGGACCATTTCTTTTTCCTTTGTTCACAGCAAAATCTTTTATCACTCCACTGTTCACATCAACACGTACAACTTTGAAGCCAACAGGATATAATACTTTACCAGTTTTTGGTGACATATCTCCAAACTCTGCAACAAATGCTTCGCCGTTGTAGCCGAAGGCGGCGTTTCTGGAAAAATCAATTCCATTTGAAGACGAATGAACACCAAAAATGGCTGTAGGTTTTGGGGGCGTATTTGGGTTGGTTTGAAGTAATGGCTTTACTGCATCTTTACCAGGCACTTTAAACTCTTCATCATTTGAAATCGGCTTCCCTGCGGAAAAGTCAGGCCATCCATACCATGTATCCTGCCTAATTTCCCAAAGAACATCGCCTGCGCCCCATACTGGACGGCTTCCCCGGTCATCAAAGCCATTCTCTGTTACAAATAGTTTTCCATCCGGCGAGAATGCAAGACCAAAAGGATTTCTGAAGCCCCATGCTACTAATTCCGCATTACCACCTGTAATTGGAACACGCATGATAGCACCATTGCATGGTACCATTCCTTTGATGACCTGTCCAGAAGTCGTTGAAGTGCCATAAGCAGAATAAGCTCCGGTGCTCACTTCTTTTCCGGAACTATCTAATACATTTTTTGTAGTATAGTTTTGTCCTGCAAGAATTACATCTCTACATGGAATGTCATGAAAATCTTTTCTTCTTAAGAGCCATCCAAACTCTTTGTTGTCTTCGCCAACAACAGCAGAATTAGTAGCAGTTCCCTGGCCAAAATAAATATAGCCGTCTTTGATAGCAGGGCCGTTCGTGTGGTGATCACCGATACTTGGTAGATTTGAAATGACTAGTGTAATTGTTCCGTCTTTTGTGATCTTTAAAATTCTTCCTCCTTCCATTTCACCACCTTCGGCGACATAAAAAGCTCCATTATAAAATGTGGTGCCTGTCCATGGCCCATTGCGTGTTCCTTTAGCAAGAAGACTAGTTTTGCCATCTGCGTTTACACGAAAAAGTTTTGGTTCCCCCCAAACTTCTCCATAAGAATAGCCAGCTTCGATTACATAAAGATTGCCGTCTTCATCAAATGTGCATGCTGTTGGAAATGTAAAGCCTGAAGCAACAACTTCTGCTTTGTATCCTTTTGGAACTGCAATGTCATTAGCATTAATGGTTCTGGAGGGAATGGAAGAAATCTGACCGCCTCCCTGAGATTTTCGCATGCGATAACAAGAGCTAAGACAAACTATAAGTAAGACAAGAACGCTGGAAAGTTTTGCAAATTTGCAAAGCATAATCGTTGGTTTAGGGTGAAAGAATTGGTTGATGTATTTTAAATGTCAGGCTGGATGTTCTATGCATTATTCCATCAATCCTTTCCTCTGAACATTAGCTTAATAGGATAAAAAACATGCCAGCACATATCGCCAAAGTTTTGATATTGATAGGTTGGAAATTCAAATGGTTACATACTGCTGAGTATAGAAGGTAAAATTTTTGTAGAGATAATTCAACTTAACACTAGAGCTCGGATAAATGGTCGAGGTAATTTCGTTTTCAGTAAAGCCGTTTTCCTCTTTTCGTAAAACTAACAGGCATGCTGACAATACATTTGCTTTTTTAAAGAATCTTATGAAGAAGATAATTGTATTGTGCTTCGCCTTGTCAATGATTGTTGTATCTAATGCGCAAGACCGCTATTTTGGTCGCACCTACACCAGTAATGTTTTGCCTAAAGGAAGTTTTGATATTGAACTTTGGCATACCTCACGCTTTGGACATGAAGGCGAATATTTTCATGCTATGGATCAGAGAATGGAATATGAAGTTGGACTTGGAAGAAACGTCCAAACAGCTTTTTATTTCAATCGTTTCCAAAAAAGTGTCAGCGACAGCACAGGTCACATAAATCAATCGAGTGAAATTGGTTTTAGTAACGAATGGAAATGGAAAGTGAGTAAACCTACAAGCCCATTCGGTGTTGCGTTGTACGCCGAACTTGAAGTGAAAGGAGATGAGCTGGAATTGGAAAACAAAGTAATTCTCGATAGATCGTTTGGCAAAAATCTTTTAGCTTTTAATGCAGTTTATGAACTGGAAGCAGAGGCAGAAAGAGAAAATGGCGAGAACGAATTTGAGTTGGAAGAAACCCCGTTAGAGTTTGACCTTGCTTACATGCGCAATTTTTCTACTTCCTTTGGAGCCGGGATAGAGGTCGTGAATCATAATGATTTGATCAAAGGGCATTGGGACAACTCAGTATTGTACGCAGGACCATCTATTAATTACCGTGGCAATCGATGGTTTTTTATTGCCAATTATTTGCCGCAGTTAAGCAATATTCATAAAACAGCCGCATTCCCCAAAAGCAAGGTGCTAAATGAACATGAAAGAGCGGAGGCAAGAATTTTGATTGGCTTTTCTTTTTAATTATGAAGAAATCTTGTTTTATCTTTTTTATTTCAATGATCGTCGCGGCATGTTCTGCAAAGACTTTTGCACCGGCGGGCGAGCATTTGCCAGCAATGCAACAAAAAGTGCCTGGTATTACATTGGAAAATGCAAGGGAAGGTTATAAGCTCTATTCCGAAAAGTGTGCAAGTTGTCATCAGCTTTACCACCCAGACAAATACACAATCGCTCAATGGAATAACATACTTCCTAAAATGTTTCCTAAAGCAAGGGTAATAAGTAAAGAGCAGCAAGATTTGATAAGCGACTATCTTCATGCCCTCTCAAAATAAGTCTAAAAGGCATCTGGTTCAATATGCACTAAAACATCTTTTACTCTAGGCTCTGTCTCAATAATGGTATCCTTTACATCATGTGCAATCTTGTGACCATCAGCAACGGATAATGTGCCCATTACTACAACGTGGATGTCGACAAGAAAAGAGCTACCTGTTTTCCTTATGTAGGTTTTTTCAATTTCAATCACGCCATCAACCGAGCAAGCCAAATTTCTGATGCCTTGAACCATTTCTTCATCTGCTGACGCATCCATTAATTCATTAATTGCAGGTTTTGCTATAAGGTATGCGTTTATCAAAATAATTGCAGAAGCAATCAGGGCTGCATAATCATCTGCATTGTGATAGCCCTTACCTCCGATTAAGGCAATGGATATTCCAATGAATGCTGCGGCTGATGTTATTGCATCGCTTCTATGATGAAATGCATCAGCTTTTACACCATGACTATTTGTTTCTGCTCCAACTTTACCCACATAACGAGATAAAAGTTCTTTCACCACGATTACTAATACCAAAACGATCAGCGTATAAGCTGCAGGGTTTTTATGGGGAGTTATGATATTGTCAATGCTTTCCTTGATGATGATTCCGGCCGCACATAGGAGACCTAAAGAAATTACTAAAGCGGCTAATGATTCTGCTTTGCCATGTCCATAAGGATGTTCTTTGTCTGCTGGCTTGAGCGACGTTTTTAATCCAATTAACAAGATACCTGAAGTAAAGACGTCTGCAGTGGATTCAATAGCATCTGCAATAAGGGCATAAGAATTACCTAGAATTCCTGTAACACCTTTAACGATAGCGAGCCCAAGACTAATAAAAATTCCAAGAATTGTTGAGCGTATTCCTTTTATAGTTGGATGTAAACTATCTGCCATAACTCTCTTTGGCCCGTGCAAATGTACAATCGTACTAAATCGAACTACAACACATTTTAGTAACCATTCATGGTTCTCAATTATCTACAACAAGCTTATCAGTATTTCAAAGTTTTTAAGAACAAAAAAGTGTCTCATTGTTGTAACGGGAAGGCTTTTTGCTGCATCTATACTTATAAAATAAACAGTTATGGATATTACAGCTAATTATTCAGGAAGTCATGCTCATTCGCGGGTAATGAGTAATACAGAAAAAGTAGTTACTCTTTTACGTTGGACCTATGGTTTAGTTCCAATTATTGCAGGTGCAGATAAATTCATGCACATACTGACTGATTGGGATAAATATTTGGCTCCGGCTATTGCAAACATACTTCCAATGGCCCCTCATACTTTTATGAGCATTGTTGGCATTATTGAGATTGTTGCAGGCGTGCTAGTACTTATTAAACCAAGAATTGGAAGTTTAATTGTAGCCCTTTGGCTACTTGGTATTGCTTTTAATCTTTTGCTCACGGGTCAATATTATGATGTGGCAGTAAGGGATACGGTAATGGCAATTGGGGCATTTTCGCTTTGGATGTTGACCAGTCCTCATAGAGAAGCGTAAACAAACAATGGCCAGGTTTTCAGTGTTAGCTAGGATATTTTCCTAAACGGAGATTTTATGCCATGGTTGATGTTTCAAGGCTTCGGGATTATGCTCTAATAGGCGATTGCAGGACAGCAGCTCTGATCAGTAAGAGAGGTTCTATTGACTGGTGCTGTTTTCCTGAGTTTCATTCACCTGCAATTTTTTCTGCCATACTTGATAAAAAAAGAGGAGGATTTTTCTCTATTGCACCCGTGCAAAAATTTCACTCCTTTCAAAAGTATATTGACAACACTGTTGTTGTAGAAACTATTTTTCAAACAGAAGATGGAGAAGTGAAATTGAATGATGCTTTCGTAGTTATGAGGGAAGATCAAAAAAAGCTTTCACTTTTCCCCGATCATGAAGTTCTTCGCGTTGTTCAATGCACCGCTGGCACCGTGCAATTAAAGATGGACTTTGAACCAACCATCTTTTATGGAGAAAAAAAAGCTAGACTTATCAACAATAAAAACCTGGGAATAAAATTTACGTGGAGAGAAAACAGTTTCATTTTGCAAAGCACCTTGGATTCTGAGCAAATACATGTCGATTCAACTAAGGCAGCCGCATATTTTATTTTGGAGAAAGGTGAAAGTGTGATTTTTTCATTGAGTTGTTCGTCTCAAAGTCCTGCTGTTATTCCTGACTTAAAGATAACAGCCTGCGACAGATTTATACAAACCTTAGATTATTGGAGAAACTGGATCAATCGTTGTTCGTACCAAGGAATATACAAAGAACAAGTCCGCAGAGGTGCACTAACATTAAAGCTTCTGGCACATGCACCATCAGGCGCTATCATTGCTGCACCTACTACATCATTACCTGAAGCGCCAGGCAGCGGAAGAAATTGGGACTACCGGTACTGCTGGTTGCGTGATGCTTCTTTTACGGTCAGAGTTTTGGTTAAGCTTGGCTATGAAGAAGAAGTGCATGCATACATGAACTGGATACTGCACGCTACAAAACTTACACAACCTGAATTACAGGTATTGTATTCAGTATACGGACAAGCGAAACTTAAAGAGAAGAAAATAAATTGGATGGAAGGATTTCGGAATTCAAAACCGGTGCGTATTGGCAATGGAGCGCATGATCAATTTCAGTTGGATGTTTATGGCGAAGTGCTTGATGCTTTTTATTCTTATTCAAAATTGATAAAGAAGTTTGACAATGAAAGCCGCAAGTTCATGTTAGGTCTCGGAGAAATCATTTGTAACAAATGGAATGAGCCAGATAATGGCATTTGGGAAGTCCGGTCTTCGCCCGCCCACCACACCCATTCGAAGGTGATGGCATGGGTAGGCCTGGATAGGTTGACCAAACTCTGTAAAGAATACAAATGGAAGAAAGCGCCGGTAGAAAAATTCGAAGAAGTAAAAAATGCGATTCGAAATAAAATTGAAAGTTTCGGTTTTAATTCTGAATTGAATTCATACACACAAGTTTTTAGTGAAGATTCCCTTGACGCAAGTTCACTTGTGTTTTCATTAGTTGATTATTGCTCCGCTGATTCAAAAAAAATGATTTCAACGGTTCGATGCATTCTTGATAAACTATCAAAAAACGGTTTTATTTATCGCTATCAAAATAAAGATGATGGTCTTGCAGGACGAGAAGGTGCTTTTGGTATTTGCAATTTTTGGATGGTAGAAAATCTTGCAAAACAAGGAAACACAGAAGATGCAATTATACTTTTTGATAAAATGCTGAAGTGCGCAAGTGATACTGGATTGTTCTCTGAAGAATTAGATCCTGAATCTTTTGAACTGCTTGGAAACTATCCACAAGGCTTCACACACATTGGTCTGATTAATGCAGCATTTTCCATTGACGAAGCATTAAAAGAAAACAAACACACATGACCGTTGGCGAAATATTACTTTGGGGATTTGGTGCAACACTGATATTGACTACCATTATGGCTGGGTCGAAACCACTTGGACTTACACGAATGGATTTGCCATTCCTATTAGGAACTCTTTTTACTTCTAATCGCAATAAGGCTCCTTTATATGGATTTCTAACGCACCTTTTCATTGGGTGGCTTTTTGCTTTTGTTTATGCTGCTGCATTTAAAAGTGCAAACATTTACACCTGGTGGTTTGGTGTATGTATCGGCTTTGTTCATGGAGCATTTGTTTTATCTGCCGGGCTTCAGATAGTTGGTGTTTTTCACCCACGGATGGCACGAACTTACCAGGGCCCAACACCAACAAGGCAGTTAGAACCTCCCGGATTTTTTGCGCTCAATTATGGTAAGGGTACACCGATTGTGACTATGCTTGCGCACTTGGTATATGGAGGAGTGCTAGGGATATTTCTTCACTGGTAAATTTCCATGAAGATGTTTTTTTGCTACTCATTTTTCTTAAGGTCATCGCAAAACCAAAAATGGCAACACAACTACAGCCCTAATTAAATTGCGGTTAATACTTAACCAAAGTGAAGCTTTTGGAGGCGTAAATCAACGCCTCCTTTTTTCACCTATTTTCTTTTGGCTTGGATTTGAAAGCAAAAAAGAAAGCTGCCGAAGGGCAGCTTCTGTGCACCACGTCCTCGAAAACTAAGCGTGTTGTTCTTTAACCAAGTTCCACTTGCAGTAAAAATGGCTTGCCATTTTACATTACCAATAAGAAATTCGGCCTTATACGTTCCATCACTAAGAAGTTTCCATTGCACTTGTGTGGCATTTGGATAGTGGGTGTTAAATGCACTTAGTACCGTTGATGGAACTGACATTACATTGTTTCCACCACCACCTTTGGCTGTCTTCTACGGCTTTGTTTTGCTGAATAAGGTCATCGGCTCCCTGGCTTTGTTTGGTGCAGGAAGTCATTGCTATTGGTGCAATGAACATTAAGGGTAGAATCTTTTTCATGGTTCATGTTTTAGGTTGATGAAAGTGATTTGGACTACAGTTTGTAAAAACCAAAACCCATTGTAACCAAAGCGAAAAAAATTTTTACAATTTTTTAGAATGGAAAATCTAAAACAGCTATACATGTTTTAGACAAAGCACTTTCGTAACTTGAACTCCAATTAACCATTACAATGGAACAGGTAATTAAAATCAAGAAGATCATTCCAAGAACACACGATGTAAGAAGCTACCGTTGTGAAAAACCAAAAGATTATAATTTCATCGCCGGACAAGCAACTGAAGTTTCTATTAATAAGGACGGCTGGAAAGAAGAGAAACGTCCTTTTACTTTTACTTCATTAAATGATGATGGAGATTTAGAGTTTACTATCAAAAGCTATTTTGATCATTCTGGCGTTACTAATGAACTGTATAAACTAAAAGAAGGGCATGAGCTGATTGTGCGTGATGTTTGGGGAGCTATTGAATATAAAGGGCCAGGCTATTTTATTGCAGGTGGTGCCGGTGTTACACCATTCATTGCAATCTTTCGGCAATTGCATAAAGATGGCAAGACTGAAGGCAACAAATTATTCTTCTCTAATAAAACCGATAGTGACATCATTCTTGAAGATGAATTCAACTCGATGCTAGGAAATAATGTGATCCATATAATTACTAATGATGCTAACACAAAATATTTGACCGGTTATATCAACGAAGAGTTTTTAAGAAAGAATGTAACTGACTTTGGTAAAAATTTTTACTTATGCGGACCGCCAAAAATGGTGGAAGCCATGCAGGACTTGCTCTCTAAGCTGGGAGCATCGCCAGAAGCAGTTGTGTTTGAAAAATAATGTTTGCCAGGAAGCTTGTAAATAATTGCTGAAAAAAAGATTTAACTGTATGGTTCCATAGCCCATCCAAACTTTACTCAAATTATAGGAAGTAACTGACCTGGCACCTTATCGTTATAGTGAAAAGCTAAAGTCCCTCTACAATTGCCAATGATTTTTTTACATGCTCATCGGGTGCTATATGGTCCGTTTCAGATGAGAACACTGCTATAACTTTACCGTGTTTATCAATAACGAAGGTTGTTCGTGGAATGAAGCCGTGGTTAACCTGCTCGCCACGTACGTCTTTAAAGCTACCCTGTGAAGGTTTTATCTTCAATCCATATTTTTCTGCTATCTCACCTCCAGGGTCAGAAGCTACAGGGAATTTTCCCGCACAATATTCCGGGTCAGATGAAAACGAGTTCAATCGTTTGATATCATCTGCCGATACACCAATAATAGCGGCTCCCGCTTTGGTAAATGAATCTTTTAAATCCGCAAAAGTATGTGCTTCCAAATCGCAGCCACCGGTGTAAGCGGAAGGATAGAAATAGACAACCACTGGTCCTTTTTTAAGGGCATCTTTTAATGAGAAATCGAATTCTTTACCCGACTGGCTGGCTTTTGCAGTGAAGGTGGGTGCTGTTGAACCTTTTGATAACATCATAGATTGGGCAGAACTATACTGGGTGATAAAAAGGAAAAAACCAAGCGTTAAAAGCAGGAAGAGATCATTTCTTTTTGACATAGCAAATATGTTTTCGAATGACGTTCAAATCTACAGGAATTGAGGAATACATCAGCTCATCCATTGCTATTGGCGCCATAATATTAACACAGTTGTTTACGCAGGATATGTAGAAATCGAAGAAGCGAACATGGATTATTTCATTACAGCAATGGCGATGTACAACAAACTGTTTCTTGTTTATGTAGGTTTGCTCAGTACGTCTTTTTACAGCTTTTTTATTATAACACTGTTATCATTTAACATCAATAAACTATACCAGACAACATTTAAGCCATTTACTGCGCATAGAGTTACGGGGGCGTTTCTGATATTTGTTGCTATTGCGATTGCTCTTTTATGGTTAAGCATAATTGTACCTCCACTTTTGAACGGTGCTGTTTTCCCTAAGGAGGTGGAGCATTATACTACCCTCATTGTTCAAGGTTTTGATTTGGGCTTATTGCTGCCTGGAGCTTTGATATGCGGAGTTTTATGGTTAAAGAAAAAGCCATTGGGATATTTGTTAGCACCTATCTATTTTGTTTTTCTATCCGTGCTTATGACTGCGCTGACAGCTAATGGGTATGCTTGGTTACAACATCATACCTGTTGTCTTTATTATTCCGACGTTTAATCTGATCACAGTTGCGAGTACAATATATATTCTAAGGAGTGCTATCGAAGGAGCTTCCGAAACCAAGAATTATACATATGAAAAAGAAGTTTATGCCTAATGTTTTTCGGGTTGTAACAATCATTCTTTTGCTTCTGATTTCTATTAATGCTTTGCTTGCAGGTTACAGCTTTATTGCTGATCCATCAGGAAATGGTTTAGGAATGACAACGGACTATTTAAGAGCATCTGCTCCTTTTAAAGATTATTTCATTCCAGGAATTGTGCTTTTTACAGTCAACGGTGTTTTAAGTGTAGTTGTAGCATTCTTTGTTTTAAGAAGGCTTTCTCACTATGCATACCTGGTTTGGATGCAAGGATGCATTCTTATCGGATGGATTGCAGTTCAACTAACGATGGTAACATCTGTGCATCCATTACATTATATCATTACTTCAACAGGAATAATACTGGTGTTAATGGGAACAGTTTTGCTTAGAAAAAACAAAGCCACTCATAAAGATGAAGGGGATAATCCAATGCTGAAGTTTATAATTTAATAAGGGTGTAACAAAAGCAAAAGATGAAAACTTCCATACACCGTGGTTCGTCTTAAAGCACCGAAAAGGGACAACAACATTTAGAGAAGCAATTTTTGACCATTTTTAAAAAATAATTTTTCCCGTGATATGCATGTTTACCGCACGTGTTGCTACATTTAAGTTTCCGGTTACTCTTAACGGTGCAAGTGCCTTAAATGCATCTTCTCTGCATGTACCCAATGCCGACGAACTGGAAAGTTGAATGTTACCATTAAATGATCCGCCACCTTGCAGCATGACTTGCTTTAAATTGAATGAAGAAACGCCTCCGGCATATAAACGGTTAGATAACCGAAAGCCTGTATATCCGTTGCTGACGTGATAAGCCTGCACTGCCGAATCAGTTTCCTCGCTGATAGCTACCTGCATAATTTCTGAATTTGAGAATTGGCTACTTGCTATTATGCTCATTTCATCTGCAATGTAACAGTCCCAGGGGCATATCTCCATATTGTCATAAAAAACAAATGTCGATTGCAAATCTGCGTCAATATTATATTCGTAGCTAGAGGAAGTAACAATAATCCAGGCGCTATCTTTTGATGCCATACCAGCCTTGTCTTTTACGGTCAGCTCAACGATATAGTTACCGGCTATAAGGCTATCCACCACAGTAAAAACTTTTGTTGGACTTTCAAAATGAATAGCCGATGGCCCCGAAATTTGTCTCCACTCATATGAAACTATGTCGCTGTCTTCATCTGAAGACGTTGAACCATTTAGTATAACCTTACCTGATAGTGAGGCGCATTCCAATACGGCTCTCGTCGTGTCATTGTCTATCCTGGCTGTTGGTGCATGTTTTCCCTTAGGAAGTACAGGCCCCGGAGTGCCTGTACCATCTTTCTTTTCTTTTCTGCAGCCGGCAAAAAATAATAGCACTATAAATAAATACTGTCCTATTAATGCCATTTTCTTTTTCATAGCGGTCTACAATTATTCTTCCCTGAATTGATGATTGAATATGTAATCTGCTACCCGCTTTCCTGTTTCTTCTCCATCCAGTACTGATTTACGGAAATGCCAACCAGCATACACCTTACCTAAAGCATTATCTCTCGAGGCCTGTGAAACACTGCTATAATGAATAGTTGAACCAGGTAATGAAAAGTTGGTGAGATTTGCATCTATCGCATCTGATTCTAAAACGTTTTTAAGTGTTTCTGCGGCTGCACCGCCCATCATAGCATAAGTAGATGCATATTCGGGTATAGGCGGTGTGACAAAATTAGCTGCTGCAATTGAGTTAGGTGCTTCAACAATGAATGGAATCCAGGAAGCATCGGCACTTGTAGCACTGTTGTTATCATTTTCGCCCAAGTGGATAGCTGTTTCTGGTCTCCAGTAATAAAAAAAATAAGCAGAGTTTAAGGCAGTATTCACACCATCAGCAATAGCCGTATGCATTAGTGCGAACAAGCGGGCGGTTTTCCACGCATCCATTTTTTTAGTAGCGATAACAGCCCTCGCTAAATTATTCCATATAATTGATGGCCTGTTTTCTGCCCAGAATTTAGCCAGCATTTCTTCTTCAGCAGTTCTTGTTGAACCTACTCTTGCACCTTTTGCTTTTACTTCATTATAATCAGTCGCGTATTCCGGCGAAGTAACAGCATAGGGTCCAGCCGGCCTGAATTGATCATTGCTTAAAACAACATAAGGTTGCATAACTGTTCCCCAATTTGGAACATATCTTACATTCAAAAGATTGGTGTGCCGGTACGCTCCGGGGGCAATGCCGTCAGGAGGGTTAACAGAGGTAATCAAAACCTGTGCAAATCCGTCATTGGCCCGATTAGCTATAATGGCGTCATAATATACAAACATACCAGACTACCACGCCTTTGCTGCCTGAACAAGTGAGCACCTGGGAAATTGGTTACAAAGGAAATGTTACCAGAAAACTTTTTGTTGACATCAGCTACTATAATGGCATCAGTAAAGATTTTATAGCTCCTTCCCGAACAGTTGGAGGCAGAGTTATTGCTGTCAATGGAATTCCTGTTACACCAAATCCTGCTCTGGCTGGGTCGGTAATGAATGATACACTTAAGAATGCATCCTTTTCAACTTTCTTTAATTATGGCAAAGTGAGAGCTTACGGACTAGATGCTGGTGTTACTTACACTTTTAATAGATTCATGAGTTTCGCAATAAAATATTCATGGTTTGGTTCCGACATTACAAAGAATAACATAAAGAATGATGCAAACAAAGACGGTTATGTTTCACCGGAAGAAAAGAGTTTGAATGCTCCTGGAAACAGGGCTGTAGGAGTTTTGGGTTTGCAAAATCTTTGCAAAACAAGGTTGTTCCTCAACCTTTCTGCAAGATATGTTGAGCAGTACGAATTTTACAGCGGCAACCAGATAGGTACAATAGCCGGAATGGGCAAAAGAGGTAAAATAGAAATTCCGGGTAAGCCACCGCTGCTCAAAAATTTTAATTGGGGGCCATTAGGCGATTTCATAACTGTAGATCTTGAAGTTGGGTTATCGCTTCAGTGAAATGGTTGGGATAAACGCAGCAGTAACTAACTTGTTCAATACACACCAGGTTGAAATGGTAGCTTCGCCATCAATTGGACGTTTAATTATGGTTGAAATGAAAGTGCAGGTCCCTTACAAAAGGATAAAGTGATTGCTAAACTTTCAAAAGCGAATTCAATTAAACAAACATCCCGATTTTTCGAGGCGTTTTTTTTATGAGTTTACTCTAGTGCACTGCACTAGTTGGCGTCTTTTCACTGTCAGTTTTAAATCGTAGTGGACTATTAAGCATTTGTACAATTAAGGCACTTGAATTTTCGAGAATTTTATAAAAGAGGAAATTTAAAAACTTCGATAGGAAGTGCAAGTTGTTGTCCTTAAGCGAGAAAAAGTAACGACTAGGTGTAACCGTTGTATGGTATTGAACATGATGTAACAACAAAATATGAATCCGAAATATTTGTTTTAAATTATGCAATCGGGTGCACACTGATAAAAATCTTATTACATTACCTTATTAGAATATTGCCTGTTATGCATTCTCTTGTAGTGCGCCTCATTATGAATTTACAATGTAGTTAGATCATCAGAAATAATATGGAATATTAGCTTAAATAAAAAACCTTTTAATTACTCGTCAATAAAATCTGGTCAAAATTATTTTACTTGTGCAGTGAGCAGATATTCCCATACTTTTTTGTAGAGCGCTGCATTTCTTACTGGAGCATTATGTGGTGTTGGCACTGCTGTCGCTGTTGATATCACAAATTGACTGTTTCTATAAGGATATGGTTCTGTGTCAACGTTTACCAGGTCCTTGCCAACTTCGATGCCCATAAGCTGGTAGATTTTGACTTGGTCCTCAAACGTACAGCCAACCGAGTCGCGCCTGTGTATAAAGGCAAAATAATGCGTTGTTGGTGTCTCGCCTTTTTTTGCAAGCCATATTGCTGGCTTTCTGCGCTTCAACATATAATCTTTGGGGCCGCCAAACATAATTACCCTTGGAACATAAAACATTTTTGAAAGGTAGACAGCGTGTCCACAACCTTGTGACTGCCCTGATAATGCAATTTTAGACCACACCAAGCTATCGGAGCGCAGATATTGACCCCAGTTTTCAGATGGATATTGCTTGTCCAGGTATTGCAGCAATTTGATTATCCTGTTTTCAATGGAGTTTGCCCGAGATACTTCTAATCCTTTTACCAGATCCTTTCCAAAAAGTGCTTCTTGTCTCGCATTATCATAACAATATTTATTATGTTTGAAACGGCAAATAGAACCTGTGGCAATACTATCAGGATAAATAAGGCTGATTACATGATATCCTTTTTCTGCCGCTGTCATATTGAATTCGGCTGCAGTGCCTCCAATCCCGTTTGTGCCGGGTAGATATACCAGCAATTCGTTTCTTTTTTTTGAAGAGTCGTTCAAGTATACATAATGTTCATACGGTGGTAGGAAAAAACTCGTAATTGCAGAGTCGGTGAGTTTTGGAGAAATTATTCTTACCTGCGTTTGGGAATTTGCAACAAATGTTAGGAACAAGGAAATGGCAATAGCCACATTTTTAAATGAGCCTCTTTTAGACCACATAGACAATCGCTTCATCAAATAAAAAGCTAGTTATTAATAGATGTTCGAACAATTCATCGTAACACACGTCGAATCTATTGCGCTGTTGAAAATTAAATGACTTCACTAGGTAAGGTAACAAATAGCTAAATGGTTTTTTCAAAAATCTTTAAGTTCTTTTTTTTAAGATGCTGGAATGGTTTATTTCGTTGTTATCTAAAGGGTATTGTAATATATAGACAGAAATTTAGAACAAGTCAAATCATTCAAACCAAACGTTAGTTCAGCAGTTTGCATTGTACTCACTAGACGGCGTTCGAATTTTTGACCTCAGATTTGAAAACTGTTATTGATTTTTAAGCGTTGTGGTACACGTGACGTTCAATTTTTTACAATCTATAAAAACAGAAGAGGCTAAAAACTTAAGATAAATAGGAGCTTCGAATGACAGCTTGAAATTTAAAGATTATTAAACTTCGCGTATGTTGTCGATTGTCGGGTTTTTAATAAGCAAACACATTACTCGAGCGAATGCTCAAGCTATTACTATATTAAATGTTAGGCATAGCTAGATTGTGTTAAATCCGGCATCGGCGAATGCAACTGTCCACAGGACTGGATGTCCGGGAGTTAAAATAAATTATCCAATTCAGCACCGATTTTAACTTATTGCTCTGTGTACGTTAGAGCCAAGCGGTAGAAGCAATAAATTTATTTTTTGCTCGATCGCTCACTTCTGTTAATAAAAAATGATACTATGGTTATAAACAAAGTTGTCGTTATATTCTTATTCATAGCAGCTACCCTGATGAGCTCAAAGACAAACCAGGTCAGTGAAATTCATATACGTGTCGCTAATAGGGGCAGAGTTCAAAAAGAACTTTACATTCCCTCCAAAGTTTACCGAATTCCGGAAAACAATGATTATTCTAATGATGAAAGCGATTATAGTTTCAAACGCATGGTTGAGAGTGAAAACCTTGCTATTTTCTGGCATAAAGACTTTGGGACTGATCCTTCTACAAATCCTAATGAAAGGAAGCGTTTTAATCCTAAAGAAGCTATTAAGGAACTTGAACGGTTTTACGATTATTATGTAAATGAACTTAAACTAGTTGTAAAAGGAAATTCATTAACCGACAAATACAAAATGGTATTGTATGTTTTGAATGGAGAAGGAGGAACTGCATTTGGTGGGGGAACAGATAACAAAGTAGGAATGTTATGGACACCACCAGGAAGAATGAGCAAAATGCCATATGGAACCTTGGCTCATGAACTAGGACATTCGTTCCAGTACATCATGCGTGCAGACTACGGAACCGGCCCAAGAGGACCTATTTCTGAAATGTCTGCACAATACATGTTATGGCAGGTGTATCCCGAATGGATGACATTTGAGAATTATCATCTTGTTGACTTCATGAAAAAAACACACTATGCTTTTCTTCATCCCACTAATATGTATCACTCGCCCTACGTATTGGAATATTGGTCCAATAAACATGGGATAGAGTTCCTCGGGAAGCTGTCCAGATCAATAAAGGAAGGAGAAGACCCGGTTACTACTTATAAGCGAATAACGAATTTGAGTCAGGAACAATTTAACGATGAAATGTTTGATGCGTGTCGCCGATTTATTACATGGGACATCAAACGCATTGAAGCCGTGGCGAGACCATATGCAAACCAACACAAGGCCTCGTTAACTGCCGGCGAAAACGGATGGTATCGTATAGCCAAATCAAATTGCCCGCAAAACTATGGTTACAACGGCATAAAGCTGCAAGTGCCGAAAGCAGGAACAAAACTGAAACTTTCATTTAAAGGGATAGCGGGAACCGAAGGGTATAACGCAGTAAAAACTGAAAAAGCAGGATGGCGATATGGATTTGTTGCTTATAAAAAAGATGGTAGTCGTAGGTATTCAGATGTTTATAAAATTGCTAATGGCACAGTGAAATTTAAAGTGCCGAAAAACACAGAATATCTTTGGTTGGTTGTAATGGGAGCTCCAAAAGAACATTGGCCAGTAACTCTGGGGAGACAAAGAACACAAACCAACGAAAATATAGAAGAAGAATGGCCATACGAGATTAAGTTGTCAGGGACTGTCCTGGATAGTTCAGTAGTTAAAAACTAGAATGGTCTTTATTGTTTTAAACGGATTGAAGTTGTGACATAAAAGCAAAAATGGATTTGCATCATCAATTAGCTATAATCATCAAAACTTGTAGCGGTAATGTTTTAATTTCTCTTTTACCGGATAGAAACCAGATATTGATTAACGCTAGCAAGTAAAAGAAGAAGTCAAATTTTAGCGGATGTTTTATATCTGTATTTAGAGAGGCATACAAGTTTATCTTCATCAAATGTATAACGCGGACCATAAATACACCCCTTGTTCTTACAAGGGGTGTATGCGATTGCAGCGAAGTTTTAAACTGCGCTTCCGGATAGGAAAAACATCAATCTGCTTTTATCCAAACGATAGAAACAGGGGTTCTGTTTACGGGTTGTGGTGGTTGATTCACCTGCGTGGGTTGAATTACTTGCGTTGACTGTGGATACGGCGTAGGTTGAACACGGTTGAGACGCACATAATTGGGAATTGCCAGCAAAGGTGTCCCATCAGCCCATGTTCCTTTGATCGTCATAATTCCACTTAAAAGATCCGGACGCCATTCAACTGATAATGGCGTATTTCCTATAGGCTGATCAATATTTGCCTGATCGGCTTTTTCAACATTATAGATCAGTGGTCCATAACGCAGCGCAACCCTTCCTCTGTTACCTTCAATTCTTTCATCAGCAGTGACTTTTTGAATTTCCATAGGAAGCACCACATCAATTTTATCCCCTTTCTTCCATATTCTTTTAATCACCGCATATCCATTCTCGATTTTTGGAGTTATGTTTTGGCCATTTACTTTCAATGACTTTAGGCCGCTCACTTCCGGCATCGGCTTATACAATTCACTTGTAGTGCGGTTGGGAACCCTTACATATATTGTGAATTCTTTCGAAGCTTTTGGATTCACTGTAATGGATACGTCTCCGCTCCAGGGGTAATTTGTTTTCTGCACCATTTCAACATCTGTTCCTGCCACTTTTTCTACCTGGATGGTGCTGCCAATAAACATATTTACATAAAGCCCATTGTCACCACGAACATAAGTCCATGTTGGAACCATCAAAAGAGTCCTTGGAATGTTGCCAACGCAACAAGGACAAACATGCCATGCGTATCGCGATTGTGACGAAGAGAGCGGATTGGTGTAGTAAAAATTCTTTCCTTCCAAATCCAATGAACCAAGTAAAGCATTATACATGGTCTCTTCGTACAGATCAGCATACTTTGCATCATGATAAGCGAGATTCATTTTGTATTGAAAGAAAATTAATCCTGCACTTGAACATGACTCACAATAGGCATTGTTACGCAACGAATAATTCGGCCCAAAACCTTCTGAGGTTTCACCGCTACCAATACCACCGGTTAGATAATATTTTTTATTGATCATGTTATTCCAAAGCGACATCACTGCACTTTGATAATCGATATCCCTGGTTTCTGCGGCAACATCAGCCATGGCAGAATAATTATACGTAGCTCTTACAGCATGTCCCACTGCTTCGTACTGTTGTTGAACTGGTACATGGCTTTGGTCGTATTCACTTCCATTTCTACGACTGTCAAGCAGGAACTTTGCTAATGCAATATAGCTGTCGCCATGACTTCCTTTCCCTTCCATATCATTTACAAATCTTCCAAAACGAACTAGTGCCTGCTCCATTTCCTGGTGACCATCATACCATTCTTTTTTACCAGGACCAATATTAGCCACCCAGCAATCTGCCAGTTTCTTGGCGGCATTATATAGACGTTTGTCTTTGCCATTGGTTAACGTGTAATGGTTAATAGCAGATTCAATAAAGTAGCCGGAAACATAACCTTCATGATCGCCGCGGTTTCGGGGTGACCAGCGTTCTTTCCAACGTGTCGTATCACGAAGCGTAAATGCCGTTTGTAAATAACCATCCGGCTCCTGTGCGGCAAGGATGATAGGAATCCATTTCTCCAGGGCTTGTTTCATTTTAACCTGTGCTGCAATGATTTCTTTATCTCCCTGGGGATCTACCATTAAGGCAATACACATCGATTCTACTGTTTGATGCACCCATGCATTGGAAAAGACATAACCCTTGTGACGTGCATGCGGCTCACCATGTAAAGCTTTTGCTGCTTCAATAAAATTATCCAACCCACCTTCACCACCGCCCATTTCCGGGGTGATATCCGTTCTTTCAATTTGTGCTATGCAATGAGGTATCCAATTAACGATCATCACTTTTGCCCTGTCGTTCCATAATTTGCTATCAATTTTGTAACGCTTAGTATAAACAACATCCAGACGCTTTTCATTTGGAGGTTGATGAACATTTACTTTGATGGTAGAAGAAGCATTTTGTTGTCCTTCAGTAACATTAAGGGCTAACACATATGCACCGGGAGTTGTAAATGTCGCTGTTCCCTCTTTTGAGTTCGAATTATTGAATTGAACGGCCCCAGGGCCCGAGGCTTTTGTCCAGGTCATTTTACTTACAGGTGTAACCGACTTGATTATGCCTGATAAATAGGTTTTACCCCCAACCATAACATCCCGGTCAACACCAGCTATTACAATTGGCGGATGAGGAGCAGAATTATCTGAAGGATAGACAATCCATTCAAGCAGCGTTGCTGACCCTCTGTCTGCAGAATCTAACTCTAAACGTAATCTTGTGGTTTTGACTTCATCGAAGCTTGTCGTATTGAGTTCATTATTCTTCAGACCAAGTCCCTTCGCATTTTTTACCTCAACAAAATTGTTTCCGTCCCAATATTTAATGCGATAGGTCTCGGGCAGCCGAATATTTCCATTGTAGTTCCACCAATAAACTGAAATTTCTTTTGTGTTTACCAGTTGCTTCCATTCATATTGAACCCAGTGCATAGTTCGGGGAGGTTGTTGCCTGTTACCACCACCTCCTCGAAAGTTGCCGGTATTAGTTGGAGCCAGGCCATCGTTAAGCCCATTTACACCAAATCCTCCCCCAAAACCGCGGGCTGCAGTTGGAGTAGCAACTACGGCAAGGTTTGGCCTTGCAGTTAAAGCAGATGCAGTGCTTTGACTTAAAGCAGGTAATGATGCAGCTATTGCCAATAGTACCATGGCATGCAAGCAAACAAATCGACTGAATTTCATGATATGAACTGATATTAGTTTGAATAAAATTAGCTTACAACTGGCGGATACTTTTCTTCGAAATTCTCATCTGTTGTAAAATTCTCGCCTCTTAGAGAGACGTTGAAAACAACGAGATAGTTGACAAGCTCTTTCGAAAGTAAACTAAGGCTGCTTATTTAAGGCTGACGGTTAATATCTGTAAACTATCTATCAAAAAACAGATACCGATAAGTGGCGGATACAAGCTAAGTTCGTAAGCCAATACACATCATTAA
Source organism: Flavisolibacter sp. (assembly GCA_035554655.1). GTDB lineage: Bacteria > Bacteroidota > Bacteroidia > Chitinophagales > Chitinophagaceae > Flavisolibacter. The sequence goes on along the minus strand of DATMIF010000038.1, from coordinate 26,554 downwards.
AGAATTCCTCACCCAAAATAAAATTTAGAACAAATGAGATTCGACTACCTGCTTATGTGCTGCTATCTTTTTTTATCTGCCATCGCTCATGCGCAGCGAGAAACTAAAACATTTAATCATGCTGACACTTTACGGGGAAGCATCACTGCTGAAAGAGCCTGGTGGGATGTACTTCGCTATGATATAACTATAAAGCCAGATATCGAAAGAAAAACTACAGAAGGGAAAAATATGATTACCTACAAGGTTGTTAGCGACCAGCAGCCTGGCGCTATGCAAATTGATTTGAAAGACACTTTGAAAATCGATGAAATTCTTCTTGACAATAAAACACAGCTAAGTTTTACAAGGGAAGGAAATGTATATCATGTTAAGATTCCCTTTCAAAAAAAATCTTCAGTGCATCAACTGGTGATTGCTTTCTCCGGCAAGCCTCGCATAGCTCCCCGTGCGCCATGGGATGGAGGCTGGACCTTCACAAAAGATTCTTTGGGAAGGCCTTGGCTTACAGTAACCTGCCAGGGTTTAGGAGCTTCAGTGTGGTATCCCTGCAAAGACCATCAAAGCGATGAGCCGGATAAAGGAGCATCGTTGACGATGATTGTTCCAGACTCCTTAGTTGGTGTGGCAAATGGAAGATTGCAATCCAAAAAAACAAACGGTGATGGCACAATATCCTTCACATGGAGTGTTGTCAATCCAATTAATAATTACAACATTATTCCCTACATAGGCAAGTATGTGAACTTTGGTGAAACATACCAGGGTGAAAAAGGAAAGCTGGATGTAAATTATTGGGTGTTGGACTATAATCTTACCAGAGCAAAAAATTATCTGCCCACGGAGGCACGTAACACATTAAAAAGCTTTGAACACTGGTTTGGGCCTTATCCTTTTTACGAAGATGGCTATAAACTGGTTGATGTGCCGCATACGGGAATGGAACATCAAAGTGCGGTTGCTTACGGCAATTGGTATAAGCCTGGTTACAGGGGCAGAGATGGTTCCGGAACAGGTTGGGGATTGAAATGGGACTTTATTGTGATTCATGAAAGTGCGCATGAATGGTTTGGAAATAATCTTACCACAAAAGATTTGGCAGACATGTGGGTGCATGAAGGATTTGCCAACTACAGCGAAACACTTTTTATAGAATACATGTTCGGCAAAACTGCCGCCAATGAATATAATGCGGGTATCCGCAGAGGAATTCAAAACGACCGGCCTGTTGTTGCGAAATACAATGTAAATGACCAGGGCAGCGGCGATATGTATCCAAAAGCAGGAAACATGCTGCATGCTATAAGGCACAGTATGGATAATGATGATTTGTTCCGGAAGATTTTAAGAGGTTTAAATCATGATTTCTATCATCAAACAGTTACATCAAAACAAGTGGAAGATTACATTTCAAAAAAATCCGGTTATGATTATTCCAAAGTATTTGACCAGTATCTGAGAACAACTCAAATTCCGAAACTGGAGTTTTATTTCGATGCGAATAAAGTTTTTTACCGTTGGACTAATTGCGTGAAAGGTTTTAATCTGCCCATTGTTTTGACGAATAGCAGTGCAAAAATTCGATTCAATCCAACTGAAGAATGGGAAAGTACTCTACTAAAACAAGGACAGGCAGCATTGATTACAAAAGAAGCGATCGTCAAAATGTACTACGTAGACGTAATTGCAACTGAAAAAAATATCACTGCACAGAAATAGCCAACTGCATATTCGCGAACATTTTATATGATCAGATTTTCTTGTTTACTAATTCTCATTTTACATGTTTCATTTTCACCTGGCAATGCACAAACCAGCAGGCGTCTTCAATTGACAAAAAATGGATTGGGTTATTATGAAATTGATGGGGATGCCACCATTCCGTCTCTCCAGCATTCAATCGTGGTTGATACTTTACAATTAGTACCAAAGAGGTAAGACAAGGCATTGCGAATTCGTAGTTTTTTTAGCGGTGATAGAAAAAAGTATTGATGTATACCAATACTATGGAGGCGAGATACAAGAGGCAATTAATGAGTAAAATATAGAAAACAATTCCGATGATGACTTATCCAAATCGACCACATGGCATTAGCGAAGTTGAGGGAACATCGAAACGTTTATCAGAGTTGTTTACGGCTTTTTGCGCAAGTATTGTCCCGGTAGAGGAAAGTAACGTATCTCATTTTTCAGATAAGCAGCAATTTCTACATTTAGAGTTTAATTGAATGATATGTACAGAGTATTTAGTTTAGCCATCGTATTTGGTTTTTTCAGCACTTCCGTCTTTGCAAAAAATTACGAATTGTTTTCTCCTGACAAAAGAGTGAAGATTGTTGTTTCAGTCAATGATAAAATTGCCTGGTCTGTTTTTTTTAATGGCCAGGTAATGTTAGAGCCTGGACACCTGGCAATGGATTTTGCACATGGTTTTCATCTCGGATTGGATCCGGTTGTCTCTCAAGAAAAAAGAAGCAGCACGGATGAAATGATTACTGCGATAGTCCCTTTCAAAAGGAGGCTAATTCAAAATCGTTACAATGAACTGAGCCTCGCGTTTAAAGGAAACTATATTTTGAGATTACGAGCTTACAATGAAGGTGCGGCTTATCGTTTTGAAACAAACTTTAAAGAGCCGGAAGTGCAGGTTGTGTCTGAACAAAGTGATTTTCGTTTTTCTTCAGATTGCCGTGTATTTTGGCCAACCGAAAGCGATACTGCTTTCCAATCGCACTTCGAAAATATATTTAAGGATACGGTTGTATCAGCATTTAATGATAGACAGCATGGTAATCTTCCCATGTTACTAACAACACTTTCACAAGTGCGTTTGTTGATTACCGAGGCAGATTTGTATGATTATCCAAACATGTTTCTTTATGGAAGCAGCAGTAATTACGTTACTGCAGGTTTCCCTCGGGTAATCAAAACATCTCAGCCGAGAGGTGACCGCGGCATACGAGTTACTGAACTGGCGAATTACATTGCATCTACAAAAGGAATAAGAACTTATCCGTGGCGTATTGTCTCCATCAGTAATGACGACAAACAAATACTGGAGAATAATATGGTTTATCAACTCTCTTCACCTAATATTTTAAAAGATGTAAGTTGGATAAAGCCGGGAAAAGTCGCGTGGGACTGGTGGAATGCTAACAATATTTACGGAGTGGATTTCAAGTCTGGTCTCAATACAGAAACTTATAAATACTATATTGACTTTGCCTCGTCATTTGGTTTGGAATATATCATTCTGGATGAAGGATGGTCGCGAACGACTACTGACGTTCTTCAGGCGAGAAAAGAGATTGATATTGAGGAACTGGTGCGATATGGTACTTCTAAAAATGTTGGTGTTATTCTTTGGACGCTTTGGGGACCGCTCGATAAAAACCTCGATAACATCCTTAACAAGTTTGCGCAATGGGGAGTAAAAGGAATTAAGGTGGATTTTATGGCAAGGGCTGACCAATATATGGTGAACTATTATGAACGGGTAGCAAAGGCTGCGGCAAAAAGAAAACTCCTGGTCGATTTCCATGGAGCTTATAAACCGGTCGGATTAAACCGGAAATATCCGAACGTCATTTCATTTGAGGGCGTCAGAGGTATGGAAAATTGTAAATGGGAAGCGAACATTACACCAGTGCATAATGTTACACTGCCTTTTACACGCATGGTAGCCGGACCTATGGATTATACTCCCGGAGCTATGATAAATGCGAACAAGGATAATTTCCGGATTGTTTTTACAGAACCAATGAGCATGGGAACCAGGGCGCACCAGGCAGCCATGTATATTGTGTTTGAAAGCCCTTTGCAAATGCTTGCCGATAATCCTTCCAACTATTGGAGAGATACGGCTTATACCTGTTTCATCGCTTCCATTCCAACCATATGGGATACTACCATTGCCTTACATGCAAAAGCGGGTGAATACCTGGTTACAGCAAGAAGGAATGGAACCAAATGGTACATCGGCGGCATGACCGATTTTTCAAAAAGAGAGCTAAAACTTTCTCTTTCCTTTTTAGACAACCGGAATTACACAATGAACGTTGTTTCAGATGGAGCTAACGCAAGCCGGCATGCATCCGACTATAAAAAAGGCAGTCAGATGGTTTCAAAAGGTGACAGTATAACCATTGCAATGGAAAGCGGGGGAGGCTGGGCTGCTATCTTTACACCTGCGGATAAATAAGAAACGGAACATGCAAGTTTTTGGATGTACACGTTTTATAAGTTGATTGAAAGCAGTTAAAATCTGTAAATAATCAATTAAATAGTGAACAGTAGTGAATTGATGATGGGGCTATTTTTACCAGTATTATACTACTAATCATTTAAAAAAAGGATTGTATGAGTAACATTCCCTGGAAAGGCGTGTACCCCGCGGTGCTAACTCCGTTTGCTGATGACGACTCTATTGACTTCAAAACATTTTCGATAAATATAAATGCACAGATTGACGCAGGTATCGATGGTATTATTCTGGCCGGTTCTCTTGGAGAGGCCAGCACTTTATCCAATAGCGAAAGACAACAATTGTTGGTTTATACCAAGGAGCTTGTGCAGGACAAATTGCCTGTCATTATGAATATAGCAGAGCAATCCACAAGAGATGCGGTGTTGGTAGCAAATGAAGCTGAAAAAAACGGTGCGGATGGATTGATGCTGTTACCACCCATGCGTTATAATGCTGACGAAAGGGAAACAGTTACGTTTTTTAAAACAGTAGCAGCCAATACAGCCTTGCCTATTATGATTTATAACAACCCTGTTGATTATAAAATAATGGTAACCCTGGATATGTTTGAGGAGCTAAGCAGTTCATCCAATATAAAGGCAGTGAAAGAATCAACGAGGGATATTTCGAATGTAACGCGTATGATCAACCGGTTTGGTGACAGGTACAAAATTTTATGTGGCGTGGATCCTTTGGCAATGGAAAGCTTGTATATGGGCGCCGATGGCTGGGTGGCTGGACTGGTCAATGCCTTTCCAAGAGAAACCGTGGCTATTTACCGCTTATTAAAGGCTGGATATCACCAGGAAGCATTAAAGATTTACCGATGGTTCCTTCCTGTACTCGAATTGGATATTCATCCGAAACTAGTTCAGTATATAAAGCTAGCCGCATCGCTTACAGGTATAGGGACAGAAAACGTTAGAGCGCCACGTCTGGCAATTGAAGGAAAGGAAAAAGAGTATGTGATGTCTGTAATCAATGATGCTTTAGAAAATCGGGTAGAGCTACCAGATTATTTGAGCTTACAACCGGCAGAAAATGTTCAATGGGTGTAATTATATTGGCTTTAGGGCAAGTGCAAAAAGCAACAAGAAAATAAAAGTCTTTAGTATTTCGCTGCAGGAGTATCTCCATGAAGAGTTTACAGTTGCCATAACAGAGGAACTGGAACTGGCAATGGAGAAAGCAAATTTGGCGTTTGAAGTCTATAAAAAAATTTTCGTTGCCCAACGTGCAGATTTTCTGGAAGCTATTAGTGAAGAAATTACCAACATCGGAGATTTGTTGATACGGTGGGCAGCATTAGAAACCGGCTTGCCTGAAGAAAGGCTTACCGGGGAAAGAACAAAAACAGTCAACCAATTGAAATTATTCGCCAGTGTGTTAGACAGTAAATTTATCTTCCTCTAATTTTTAAAATTTTTCTGAGTGGCGTCTAAAAAATTTTTTTGTATTGATGCGCATACATGCGGTAATCCTGTGAGATTGGTGGCAGGTGGTGGTCCCTTGCTCCATGGTAGTTCAATTATGGAAAAACGCCTCCATTTTTTAAAAGAGTTCGATTGGATTCGTAAAGGATTGATGTTTGAACCTCGCGGACATGACATGATGAGTGGAAGCATTTTGTATCCTCCCCATGATGAAGCAAACGATATTGCAGTTCTTTTTATTGAAACGAGTGGTTGTTTACCGATGTGCGGTCATGGTACAATTGGTACAGTTACTATCGCAATTGAAGAAGGATTGATCACTCCAAAAAGCCCTGGCAAGTTAAGGTTGGAAACGCCTGCAGGATTAGTGTTGATCGATTATAAGCAGGAAGGCAAAAAGGTAAAGTCAGTTAAACTCACTAACGTAAAATCATTTTTAGCAGCAGAAAATTTGGAGGTTGATTGTCCTGACTTGGGAACGATTAGCGTTGATGTGGCCTATGGTGGAAATTTTTATGCTATTGTTGATCCTCAAAAAAACTTTCTGGGACTTGAACATTACAAAGCCGATCAATTGATTTCATGGAGCCGTGTTTGCCGCCAGCGATTGAATGAAAAATATGGAGAACTGTTTGTTCATCCTGAAGACAATCGTATCAAAGGATTGAGCCACATGCTTTGGACAGGTGCTACCATTGACCCGAATGCTTCGGCAAGAAATGCAGTATTTTATGGTGACAAAGCAATTGACCGTTCTCCTTGCGGAACAGGAACATCGGCACGGATGGCACAATGGTATGCAAAAGGTAAATTGAAAAAAGGAGATGAATTCATTCATGAAAGTATTATAGGATCGAAATTTATCGGAAGAATTGAAGAGGAAACAACCCTTACAAATAAAAAAGCAATTGTTCCAAGTATAGAAGGGTGGGCAATGATAACGGGATACAACACAATTATTATTGATGACGATGATCCGTATGCTCACGGATTTCAGGTGATATAGCATTTAGGGAACGATGGCAAGCGGAATACAATTAACCTTCTGAAACCAATTCGTGTAATTCGTGAATTAAAATTCGTGTAAATGAAAGCAATCATAATAGGTGGTGGTATTATCGGACTATGTTCTGCCTACTACCTGCGTAAAAGCGGATGGGATGTTACTGTATTGGATAATTCAGAAGAAAAAATAAATTGTTCTTATGGCAATTTAGGAATGATCGTCCCAAGTCATTTTGTTCCTCTCGCATCACCAGGCATTGTTGCAAAAGGTTTTCGGTGGATGTTAAACAGCAAGAGCCCTTTTTATGTAAAGCCTGCAATTGATTTCAATTTAATTTCATGGGGACTGAAATTCATTAAAAATGCTACTGCTAAAAATGTTGAAAAAGCAGCGATGCCTTTGCTTCAACTCAATTTATATAGCAAACAACTTTTCGAAGAACTAAGTAATGAGCCCGGTTTTGATTTTGCATTGGAGAAGAAAGGAATCATGATGTATTACAAAACTGAAAAGGTTGCTGAAGAAGAATCGCATCTTGCAGATAAAGCACAAAGTATGGGAGTGGATGCTGTGGTGCTGAACAAAGAAAAAGTGCAGCAACTGGAGCCTGAAACAGAATTGGATATTTTAGGTGCTGTTCATTACCGTTGCGATGCTCATTTATATCCAAACAAATTAGTCCCTCAATTGATTCAACATTTGCAATCTTCTGGAGTTAATGTGGAAACCGGTAGCCGGGTAAAACGAATTATTGCTGAAAGGGGACAAATAAAAAAGGTCATCACTTCAAACAATGAACACGAAGCTGATGTTTTTGTATTGGCAAGCGGAGCATGGTTAAGTGAGCTTGCAAAAACTATTGGCCTGAAAATTCCTTTGATGCCTGGCAAGGGATACACATTTACATATGATCATCCACAAAAAAAATTAAACGTTCCTGCCATACTATGCGAAGCCCGTGTGGCGATTACGCCAATGAATGGCCATATGCGATATGGTGGTACAATGGAAATCGGAGCACCAAACAAAAAAATCAATTTGAATCGTGTACAGGGAATCGTTGAATCTGTTTCCAAATATTTCCCGGGTATAAAATTGGATATGCCTGGCGAAAAAGATATCTGGTACGGTTTCCGTCCCTGTTCGCCTGATGGACTGCCTTACATTGGGCGTTCATCCAAAATTCAAAATCTATTCATTGCAGGCGGACATTCGATGATGGGATTAAGTCTTGGGCCTGCAACAGGAAAAATCATTGCCGATTTAGCAAATGATCAAAAAACAGAAGTGGACATTTCCGCTTTTGATCCTGAACGGTATACGTGATATTCCAATATTCTTGGTAAGCTGCAACTCACACCTGCTAAACATTAGTTTATGTTAAGAACTTTTTCGCTGAAATGTAACATGATCGTTTTTGTTTCAGCACTCTGTCATCTCGTTTTTGCGCAATCGAAAAACGAATTTGTGCCCTGCCAGGAAATGCCGAATCTGATTCAAAATTATAATGCAGATTACAGGGCATTGACACGATTTTATACGCCTTCGACTGGTAATGCTTTCCGTGGTGGAGGAGGCGGAGGCTTCGATGGCGGTATTGGCTCTCCCGAACGAAGGGAACGCCTTGATAAACTCAATCGTGAATATTTGAAAAAACTGGGAGTACTCAATTTTAATAGTCTTTCACAGGAATGTAAAGTTGACTACATCTTATTCAAACGTGACATTAATGAAAAGATCCGGCAAGCAACTGACGATGCGGCCGAATACAATAAGATCAAACGATGGTTTGTGTTTGCTGATAAAATTTTTGAGTTGGAGAAATCTCGCAGAAGAGGTAAACAGCCTAATGCAGAAAATGTTGCAAAAGAATGGTCAGACATTACCGACGAAATAAAATCGTTACAGGCAAAATTGAAAGATGAAAAGAATTTAAGTTCCGGATCCATTTTCATGGCGGGAGAAACCATTACTGGAATCAAAAACTCATTGGCAAATATTCACCAGTTTTACAATGGCTATGATCCGATGTATAGCTGGTGGGTTCCTAAATCATATACAGCCTTGGATGAAGCATTGACTGCTTATGCATCTGCTTTCAAAAGCAAAGCAAATACAGCTCCGGTTGATAAGAGTGGGATCGTTGGCAAGCCAGTTGGAAGAGAAGAGCTGATTAGGCAATTGAATTATGAATTGGTCCCTTACACTCCCGAAGAACTGATTGATATCGCCAATAAAGAATTTGCCTGGTGCGATGCTGAGATGTTGAAAGCATCTAATGAAATGGGTTTTGGCAATGACTGGAAGAAAGCCTTGGAAAAAGTAAAGAACAGTTTTGTCCCGGCAGGCCAGCAACCGGAAGCTATTTTGAAATTATACAACGAGTCGGTTGATTTTATCAAAAAAAGAGATCTCATCACCATTCCGGATTTAGCACAGGAAACCTGGGGAATGATCATGATGACACCGGAGCGTCAATTGGTAAATCCTTTTTTCACTGGTGGCACTGACATCAGCATTTCGTATCCAACTAACACCATGGATGAAGACGATCGCATAATGAGCATGAGAGGAAACAATCCTCATTTTTCAAGAGCAACCGTTCAACATGAATTGATTCCCGGTCACAATCTACAGGCGTATATGAATGCGAGATATCGCACCTATCGCAATTTCAGCACGCCGTTCTGGGGCGAGGGTTGGGCATTGTATTGGGAGTTGTTATTATGGGATCTCAAATTTCCTCAGGGGCCTGAAGATAGAATAGGAATGTTGTTCTGGCACATGCATCGTTGTGCACGAATTATTTTTTCATTGAACTATCATATGGGCAAGTGGAGCCCACAGCAATGTATTGATTTTTTGGTGGACAGGGTAGGACATGAAAGAGCGAATGCTGAAGGAGAAGTGAGACGCTCATTTGTTGATCGTTATCCGCCATTATACCAGTTGGCTTATTTAACAGGAGGAAGACAATTCTATGCATTGAAAAAAGAATTAGTTGATAGCGGTAAAATGACTTACAAACAATATCATGATGCGGTGATGCATTTGAATTCCATGCCGGTTGAAATGATAAGGGCTATTTTGACCAATCAGCCATTAACCGAAGACTATAAAACAAAATGGCGTTTTTATGATGAACCAAAAGCTAAGATGATTCCCTAATCGCTGAACCTTCATTTATTGATCATGCTAAGAAATTGTGTTTTTGTTCTTACGGGTGTACTCTTTGTATTCGCTTCGTTGGCTCAAAGCAGTGTGCAGCAAATGAAAAACGATGCGTTCACAATAAAAACCAATCGCTATGGCATTGGCGAGATCTTTAAAACCAATGATGTTCATGTTACGAACTATGTAAGGAGTGGAAGAGTGTTTGGAGATGTAACCGTCCGTTTCGCCAATGGCAGGAAAGTAGATTCAATAAGAGCTTCTTCAGGTAAAACAAATTTTTTGCAGGACGGGAAAATCATCGAAAGCTGGCAACCCGACAGTTTGACGGATGTGCCGCTGCAACTCTCGCAAACGTTTTCTTTACAAAACAATGCTTTGACTTGGAACTTTCAATTAACGAATAATACAGCCAATACAATAAGAGTTGAAGATCTTGTTGTACCTCTTGCTTATAATGCAGGTGGCGGTGAGAATCCAATTGAAATATTCGAGCAGAAAGTGGTGAAGCATCATTTTATTTCAGAAAATAATTCATTTATCTTTTTTCAACGTCCAACGGGTTTAGGTCCTTACCTGGTAATGGTTCCTTTACCGGGAACTTCACTGGAATACTTTTCAACCGCATCTGCTGCGCCTGGTGAAAGAGGAGTTTTCCAGGCATTCATTCATTCTGCGCTTACAGGCAATAAGGAATTAAGAGGCAATTGGCGTCAACCTCACTCTTGCGCATTTATCCAAAGTAAAAGCAGTAAGAACTATGGATTTAAATTCCGTTGGGCGAAAGATTACAATGGCATTCGTGATATTCTTGTTGAAGAAGGTTTGATTGATGTACAGGTAATGCCAGGGATGAGCATACCAACTGATCTCGAAGCGACGATCGCATTGCGCACAAATCAAAAAATTCAAAACATAGAACCTGAATTTGTTTCTGCAACTTCTATAAAATATTTAGGCGAAAAAAAGAAAGGAACACATCTCTATAAAATTAGGTTTTCACGATTGGGTGAAAACAAACTCACAATCAATTATGGAAACAGCTACAAAACTTATTTAGAATTTTTTGTTACCGAACCCCTGGAAGCCCTGTACAAAAAACGTTCGTCTTTTATCGCTAATCACCAGCAATTAAAAATCCCGGGCAAATGGTATGATGGATTGTTTGGTGTATATGATATGAAGAATGCCGCTCTTCGCAGTCCTGATAACCCGGATTATTTTGATACAAGCCGCTTGAGTTATGTGCTGACTTGCGACGATCCCGGATTATGCAAAGCACCTTTTGTTGCTGCAAAAAATGTTTTCTATCCTGATCAAAAAGAAATCGATGCATTAGAGTATTATCTAAAAAACTTTGTTTGGGGAGGATTGCAACGCACCGATAAAGAAACACCGTATCCTTACGGGGTGTATGGTACGCCAAGTTGGTATGTCAATCGCGATACAACAAGGCGAAGAAGAAATTCCGTTGACCACAATCAGGACCGCATGCATGTTTGGCGTTCGTACGATTATCCGCACATCATCATGTTGTACTACCACATGTATCAGATTGCAAAGATGTACCCCAACATGACGCATTACCTCGATGCAAAAGGTTATTTGGAGAGAACAAAAGAAACGGCGAAAGCTTACTTTAAATATCCTTATGAAATTCTTCCCTGGTATGAAACTTACAAATGGGGATGTTACAACGAATTGCTGATCGTAGACATAATCAATGAGTTGGGAAAGCAAGGCTTTAAGGACGATGCCCAATTTCTTACCGATGAATGGGAAAAGAAGGTAAAATATTTTGTTTACGATGATGTCTATCCTTTCCGCTCCGAATATGCAATAGACGCAACAGCATTTGAATCGAGCCAGGCATTGGCAAGGTATGCAGCATTGCATACAATGAAACCGGACAGCAATCTATGGTATGATAAAAATTTAAAGAAGTGGTATTCACATCCCAAACCTTCAACAGAAGATGGCCGCCGTTTTATGGACAGGCAAATTCAGGCGAATATGGCATTGAGAGGGGTAGTGGAACCTGCTTACTATTTTCTGGGAAGCGACTTTCGAGGACGAAGTGATGGCTATACTTTAAGCTACATGTCTCAAATGGGGGGCTGGGGTATTTTGGATTATGCTCTTCATTTTGCAGATGATCCTGCCGATTACATTCGTCTCGGTTATCAATCTTATCTCAGTTCATTTGCTTTGATTAATTCAGGAACACCCGAGAGCAATTATGGCTATTGGTATCCCGGCAAAGAAAACGATGGAGCGACCGGCTGGGCATTCGAGCCGCAGAAATATGCAGTGTCGTGGATACAAAAACCGCAGGGCAGAGGTCCCTGGTTTTACGATGGTGAGATTGATCTTGGTTTTGGAGGCGCCACACGCATGGCCTCAACCATTGTGACCAATGATCCGATTTTCGGAATGGTGGCTTATGGCGGTGACTTGAAACAAACCAATGAGTTGATACAAGTCGTTCCTAAAGATGGCATGAGAAGAAGATTGTATTATCGAAATGGCAATAAGAAAATAGATATCGAATTGAACCGGGATGGATTTGCAAAAGACAAACCCGTCACTATCGAACTCTCAGGTAAATCGTTAGAGTTTATTTTAGAGAACAGAACGAAAGATGTGCACCAAACACAAGTCAGTATAAAAGGGTTAGAGGGGAATTATGAAGTAAAAGTGAACGGCAAACAGGTTCAACGACGCAGTTTTAAGACAGAAGAATCTTTTGTTATCATTCCAGTTGCAGCAAACCGAATGACAACGATGACTTTGAATAAGCCTAAATAATTGCGATGACTATAAGTGAAAACATTTGTCTGCGCACCAGCTGAATGTAATTCTTGAAATCGCTGACAAACTTTAAAAACAAAAGCAGAATTCAAAGGAATAAAAGGCCGGTCGGCTGAGTATTAAAAATTTTTTATGAAGTCAAAAAGAAGACAGGGTTGTAAGATTTTTTTAGTATCAATTTTAGTATTCAATTATTCCTTTTCAATTGCACAACACAAAATTTTCTTTACTGTCTCTATGGAACATCCCGAAACACAAAGGTTCCAGGTGCAAATGACGTTGGAGAGCACTGCAAAAACTGTTGATCTCAAAATGCCAGTATGGTCGCCAGGCTATTATCAAAAAATGAATTATGCCAACAGTGTCGAAAACTTTCATGCTACAGATGCAGTTGGAAATGAATTGCAATGGCAGAAGCCTACTGATAATACCTGGCAAATATCCGGCACCGGCAATTTAATCATCACTTACGAAGTGAAAGCAACAAGGTCCTTTGTTGCCAGCAATTTTTTAGATACCACAAGAGGCTATATTGTTCCCGCTGGTATGTTTATGCATGTCGGTGATGTGATTCAACAACCGGTGCAGTTAACTATAAAACCCTTCCACAAATGGCAAAACATTGCAACCGGCCTTGATAGTGTTACAGGTATGCAATACACATACACTGCTCCTGATTTTGATATTCTTTATGATAGTCCATTGTTGATTGGCAATCTGGAAACGTTGCCTCCGTTTGTGATTAAAGGCATTACCCATTATTTTGTTGGATATAAATTAGGTGATTTTGATCGTGTACAGTTTATTAAAGATTTAAAAAAGGTTGTAGAAGCCGCAACCAATATCATTGGCGATATTCCATACAGGCATTATACTTTCATTGCCACTGGTCCGGGACAAGGTGGCATTGAACATTTAAATTCAACGACCATTGGCTTTAATGGTTCAGGATTAAATACAAAAGAAGGCCGTGTTCGAATGCTCAACTTTCTTTCCCATGAATATTTCCATCATTATAATGTAAAAAGAATTCGTCCAGTTGAATTAGGCCCTTTCGATTATAATAATGGAAGTCGCACTAAAATGTTGTGGCTTTCTGAAGGTGTTACCGTCTACTATGAATGGATCATGCTTCGCCGTGCCGGCATTACGACTCAAGAAGAATTATTAAACGAATTGGGTTCTGCCATTCGCACATTTGAACAAAAGCCCGGACGTTTTTTTCAAACGCTGGAACAGGCCAGCTACGAAACCTGGTCGGATGGACCTTTCGGCCGGACAGGCGATGAGGTGAACAAAACCATTTCTTACTACGAAAAAGGACCATTGGTAGGAGCATTGCTTGACCTCGCCATCAGGCATGAAACCAAGAATAAAAGATCACTTGACGATTTGATGCGAACTCTTTACAAAGAATACTATCAAAACAAAAAAAGAGGATTCACACAGGAGGAGTTCAGGAGAGAATGCAAAAAGATTGCAGGGAAGTCTTTGCCCGAAATCTTTGAATACATCAGCACTGTTAAGGAACTGAACTATCCCAAATATCTTTCTTATGCAGGATTGACTATTGATACCGTTTCGCATGAAATTGACGGCGCTTATTTTGGCGCATTAGTGCAGCAAAGAGGAGATAAGCTTTTAATATCGTTTGTTTATGCCAATTCACCTGCCTCGCAAAGCGGAATTACAACCGGAGATGAAATCGTTGAAGTCAACGGCAGCAAAATGGATTCAAAAGCATTTAATGCATTGTTACAGACAAAAAAGCCAAACGAAAAAATAAACCTGGTAATAAGAAGGAATGAGATAAGCAGTACAAAGGAAATTTTGCTTGCAAAAAGCTTCGAAAAAAATTTTCGTATTACATCGATGCCAAAAATCGACGCTCTTCAAAAGCGAATTTTCGCGGATTGGTCAAAAGGAGCAAGTGTTGATATTGCGGGCAATAACTAATATCCGTTCAATTGTTTAACAATTACTATCGCATGAAAAAAACATTTCTTTCCTGTATAATTTGTGTGTGTATAATAGCTGGCTATTCTCAAACGAACACAATCGTTATTCAGCCTGAGAAAAAGATTGCTGATATTTCGCCAACCATGTGGGGATTGTTTTTTGAGGACATCAACTTTGCTGCAGATGGTGGTGTGTATGCAGAGATGATCAAGAACCGGTCCTTCGAATTTAATAATCCTTTTATGGGTTGGAGAAGACTTCTGGGAAGAAATCCCCAGGGAAGGATTGATGTTTTTAATTCAGGCAATGAAAACAACTCACGTTATATACAGATCATCAACAATAGTCCTGATTCATTAATTGGATTGCAGAATGATGGTTTTAGAGGCATGGGAGTGAAAGAAGGAGCAACTTATAATTTTTCTGTATTTGCAAAAAAGGTTGGAGAAGGCCATCC
Organism: Flavisolibacter sp.; assembly: GCA_035554655.1. Classification (GTDB taxonomy): domain Bacteria; phylum Bacteroidota; class Bacteroidia; order Chitinophagales; family Chitinophagaceae; genus Flavisolibacter. Next base: position 11,471 of record DATMIF010000038.1, on the reverse strand, counting down.
TTCATTGGAACTCCAATTGGTCAACAATAAGGGTGAGATAATAGGTAAAGCATCCGTCAGCAACTTTGCTACTGATTGGAAAAAGCGTACTGCATCATTCACTTGTTCTGCTACAGATGCTAAAGCTGCTTTTAAAGTTTTAGTGAAGGGACAGGGCAGTTTGCAAATGGATATGATCTCTCTTTTTCCAAAAAATACTTGGAAAGGTCGTGAGAACGGATGGAGGCCTGATCTGGTTCAAAAGCTGGCTGATATGAAGCCGGGATACCTCCGCTTCCCTGGCGGATGCATTGTTGAAGGACGGGATCTTGCCAATCGTTATCAATGGAAAAAAACAGTAGGTGATGTAGAAGATAGAAAAGTGATTATCAACCGATGGAGTTCTGAAATTGCACAACGTTCTCCTGCCGACTATTACCAATCATATGGACTTGGTTTTTACGAATATTTTTTACTGGCCGAAGATATCGATGCTGAACCATTACCCATTCTCAATTGCGGCATGGCCTGCCAGTTTAATACAGGCGAACTGGTAGCAATGGAGCAATTGGATCCTTACATACAGGATGCACTGGACCTCATTGAATTTGCAAATGGAAGTACTGATACCAAATGGGGAAAGCTGAGAGCACAAATGGGTCATCCCAATTCATTCAATTTAAAAATGATTGGCGTTGGCAATGAGCAATGGGGACCGGAATATATTCCAAGAGCAAAAGCATTTACAGATGCTATTAGGTCAAAACATCCCGAAATTGAATTGATTGGATCGGCAGGACCTTATGCAGGTGGAGATTTATTTACTTATCTATGGGGACAAATGAAAACACTGAAGCCTGATTTGGTTGATGAACATTATTATGCGCCGCCTACATTTTTTATGAGAAATGCACGTCGTTATGATAATTATGACACTACAATAAAAGTTTTCGCCGGAGAATACGCAGCACATGATCGTCCGCTGGAAGATGGGCGGCGAAAAAATAACTGGCTTGCAGCATTAAGCGAAGCTGCATTCATGACAGGATTGGAGAGAAATGCCGCTGTGGTAAAAATGTGTTCGTATGCACCGCTGTTTGCTCATTACGATGCCTGGCAATGGTCACCCAATTTAATTTGGTTTAATAATCTTACTTCGGTTGCTACCGCTAATTATTATGTGCAGCAGTTGTATGCAACCAACAAAGGGAATTATGTAGTTCCTGCGCTGATGAATAATCTTGCTGTTTCAGGCAAAGACAGTTTATATGCGACGGCAGCTATCGATTCAAAAACAAATGAGATCATAATTAAGCTAGTGAATGCGAATCCGGTTTCAAAAGCAGTTAGTTTCAATATCAATGGCGATGTGAAGCTTGCAAAAAAAGCGACGGTAACAACTTTATCAAGTACTGATATGCAGGCGGAAAATACAATTGATGAACCAACGAAAATTGCACCAGTGACTAAGGAAATGAAGATCTCAGGAAAGACTTTTACATACGAAGCAGAGCCAAGCAGTATGAGTGTGATCAGGATAAAACAAGGATAGGAATTGTTGATGATTTAAGGAATTTAAATGCGTTTTACTATTTTATTGATTTTGGCGTTTATTATCATTGTATCTGGTGCAAACGCACAGAGCATAACCGCCGCCGGACAACCAGCACAATTGGATATCAGAACAGCAGGAGAAAACAGCATTCGTATTACATTAAAGCCAGTAAGCTTTAAAGAAAGTTTTCCTTTCACACCAGCTGTTGTTGAAAAAAATTATCCTGCACCGGCAATCAGTCTTCGTGAAATTTCAAAACCAGTAAAAAAGAAAGTAGGCAATTTGAATGTGGAAGTTTTGGCTTCACCATTAACCGTGATCGTAACAAACACAAAAGGTGAAGCCGTACAAAAAATAATTTTTGATGATGATGGAAATCTTTTTTTTCAACTGAACGATCAACCAGTGTTGGGCATGGGTGAGGGCGGAGCAAAACCACAACGGGGCTGGCGCACACAACCCATCCAATTCGACCGTAGAGGAGCAATCGACAGCATGCAGCCACGATGGCAAAGCGATGCATATGGTTCACGAAATCCAGTGGCCATGTTGATAGGAACTGAAGGATGGGGATTGTTTGTTGCAACGCCATGGGTATATGTTGATTTGAGAGACAAAAACAGAGGCCTTTTTATTCCCTGGAAACCTTCGGGAACAGTTGTTCAGCAAAACGAAAGAAACCAGCAATTGAACTCGAGCAAGGGCATTCACCCTGTAGATAAATTGGTTCCGGGCTTGTTTGATATTTTTGTTTTTGATGCACATGATCCTATGAAGTTGATGAAAGATTTTTCTGTGATCACAGGGCCTGCAGTCATGCCACCTAAATGGGCGTTGGGTTATATGCAATCGCATCGAACGTTGGAAGATGAAACACAGATGCTCGGCATTGTTGATAGCTTCCGTATCAAAAAAATTCCGGTTGATGCAGTGATTTACCTGGGAACAGGATTTACACCACGTGGATGGAACAAGCGACAACCATCCTTTGAATTCAATCCTGAAGTATTCAAAAGAAATCCAAAAGATGTTCTTGGCGATATGCATGCAAAGAATGTGAAAGTGGTAGTGCACATGGTGCCTTTTGATAGAGATAAATTACCAACATTGCATGGAACGATCCCTGCAAAAGCAGGAGAGGAATTGGATCCAGGCCATATTTCCAACTACTGGAAGTATCATATAAATCTTGTGAAAGCCGGTATCGATGGTTTCTGGCCTGATGAGGGTGATTGGTTCGACCTATTTGAAAGAATCAAGCGACACCAATTGTATTACCAGGGCATGTTGTCAACCAATCCAAATATTCGTCCGTGGGGTTTGCAGCGCAATGGTTATCCCGGCATTGCACAATGGGGAGGTTGGGTGTGGTCCGGTGATACGGAATCATCATGGAAAACATTAGAGGGACAGGTTGCAGTTGCCATCAATTATTGTTTGAGCATTGGCCCTTACTGGGGGTCTGACATTGGTGGATTTTATCCAAATGAAGAATTGACCGGAGAGTTATATGCACGTTGGTTCCAGTTTGGTGCTTTTTGCGGTTCGTTTCGTTCACACGGAAGAACATGGTGGACACGTTTGCCATGGGGCTGGGGATTAAGTGATCTCGGCCCGTTGGAAGGCAATCGTTATCCGTTAAAATCTGAATTGAACAATCCAACAATTGAGCCTGTAGTAAAAAAATACGATGAACTGCGTTATCAATTACTGCCTTATACCTACACACTTGCATGGGAAGCCAGAAACACTGGAATGCCATTAATTCGTGCCATGTGGTTGCATTATCCCAACGATAAAAAGGTATGGGGAATGGGAACTCAGTATTTGTGGGGGAGGGATTTGTTGATTGCTCCCGTATTTCAAAAGGGAGCAACATCACGCGAAGTGTATTTGCCAAAAGGAGATTGGTACGATTGGTGGACGAATAAAAAAGAAACGGGTGGACAAACCATAACTAAAGAAGTGGATCTTTCTGTAATGCCGATCTATGTTCGTGCTGGTGCTATCGTTCCTGTTGATCCTATTCGCCAATATATAAGTGAAGTAGTGAAAGGACCAACAACTTTAAAAATTTATACAGGTGCAGATGGAAAATATACTTTGTATGAGGATGATGGGATTAGCCAGGAATATTTGAAAGGCAAGGGTACATGGATAAGCTTTACATGGAACGATAAAGAAAAGAAACTGACCATTCAGCCCGGTGGCGCTCCTAAAGGTGCTACCAATGTAGTAGTGAAGAAACAATTTAAAGTTGAATTGATTCCATCAGGGGTTACGAAAGCCATAAACTATGATAGCAGGAAGGTTGTATTGTTTTTTTGAAAGTGAAATTGTTTTGCCACTTCTTTTTACTCCCATTTTTTCACCACCATTTCCGAAACAAAGAAGCAAACGCCTGAAATACTTCGGACACCTTTATTTCAACGCGTTTTTGCTTTTTCGTCCCAACATTTACTTACATCTGCCATTATTTCTTGCATCGCAGATAATTCCATCTTTTATTTAGTTCATCACTCTATTGGATGTCCTCAAAAACGAACAAACAGTTAACTTAGGCGACTAATCGGTTTAGTTCAAGATGGCAATATTCTAACATCAAAATCTATTTTAACTCAACATCCAGGTAAACAGAATGCCTGCCATATGTTTCATAAAATGGCTTAAAAACAACATCATCAATCGTGAATTCTAATTTCTCTGGATCACCTTTTATTGACTTATTTATGTCCTCAGCATCCAGGATTATTTTACGAAATTCTTTTCTTGCTTCGGATTCCTGTGCTGCAAGTAATATTGGTCCGTAAAATAGACTTGCAATGTTCTGTTGGTCTGGAACTGGATCGAGATGAAACTGGAAAGGCATTTTCAATTCTATGACATCACCATCTTTCCATGTGCGGCTTATTTTCAAATAACTACCCGGTTTAGCATCAAGCTTTTGTTCTTTACCATTGATCTTTACAAAAAATCCCTTGGTAGCCCAACCCGGCACACGCACATTGATATCAAATTTTCCACTGCCCTTAATCGTTAGGTGGGTGTTGTCTTCGTGTGGAAAATTTGTTGTTTGCTCAACTGTTACTTTGCGCTCTGTCCAATTCAGTGTAGAGGGTATATACAAATTGACATACAGCGCCTGGTTATCCTTGCTTCTGAAGTAAATTGAATTCTGCAACTTGGTACTACTCTCCAATGCTGTACCGTTACAACAAGTAAAACCTGTCATATTAGGATTGCCGAATTGTTTGATAGAACCTGGCCTAAGTGGTATGTGGTAAGTATTCGCTGGAGTATTTTCTGCTACTGAAGCGAGAATGTCGTTGTACAATGCCCGCTCGTAATAGTCCATTAGCTCTCCCCGGGGATCGAAGAGGAAAAGGTCTCCGGTTAATTTCAGCATATTGTATGTGGCGCAGGTTTCATTCTGACCTCCGGCAGAGAACCCGTTTTCATATAAGGTTCCCGGCTGACCAATAAAACATTCGGCATTGTTGGGATTGCGGGCACCTGCCACTCCACCAATGCTATACATGTAATCATTGACGGCTTTATACCAAAAATTGTCGGCGATTTTGTAATATTCCGGGTCATTGGAAACGCGGTAGGTCTCAATACTTCCTATAATCTGAGGTATGTGTTGATTGGCATGTAATCCACGGAAAAGATCTACATTTTTTGCTAGTCCGTTCGAATGCGCTGTGTCGCCAAAGAACACCCTGACATTATCAAACAATTGCGCTGTCTTCAGGTAATTTGCTTTGCCTGTGATCCTGTAAAGACGTGCCATTATCTCGTTCATTCCTCCATATTCCCCGGCAATGTAAGTATTCCACATTCTTATAAGTGTGTCGGTTGGCACCTTGCTCAGGCGGGCATATACCCAGTCACCCATACCTGAAGCTATCTCAAGAGCTTTTTTATTACTACTTACTTCATATACATCCAGCAAGCCGGCCATAATTTTATGCAAAGTGTAATACGGCGCCCAAACCTGGTTCTTCTGCCCCCCGTACCTGGCTCCTTTTTCCAACATGATAAATTGATCGGGTGGATAAGCACTGATAAATCCTTTTCCCCAGTTCCAGTAATCATTACGTATGGCGGTATCGCTTAAATCCGAATCATAACTTGTTTTACCCGGACCAATTGGTACTGTCGCCGGATCGGAAACAAAAGCGCCACCTGTTTCTTTTGGTTTCCCTGATAATTGTGATAGCTCATAAAGCACATTTACCATGTACTCCATTTTTTGAGCGAAGTGGGCTTGGAGTGTCTTGTCATATGCGGTACCTGCATAAGCTTGCGCAATAGCAGAAAGATAATGACCTGTAGCATGACCTCTTAACTTGGTATCCCGACTGTCCCACACACCCAAAGGCTTCGCTCCATCAGGTTGTTTCTGTCCAAACGCATGGCGGAACATATACAGAAAGGAATTGGGATCCGTTTTAGCAAGAGTATTTATAAACTTATCACGGTTTTCAATGAACTGAGTTTCGTGCCCATGAGCATCCGTTTTTAAAAAGACCTGGCTTAGATTAAATGTTGCCAGCTTTAAATTTGGCGTAGCTGATTTTTTTGCTGCTGTTACCCTAACAAACGCCTTTGGTTGAAAATTAGTTCCTGCAACACGACCTGTAACAATATAGCTTCCGGGTTTCAAAACAGCACTGTTGTCGTTAGGTGCGGGCCAGATTACACGAACTTTCGGGCCTTTATTTTTTAGTTCATCCTTGTATGTTCCTGGAATATAAGCAGGAAGACGTGGCAGGTTTCCTACTTCTGTTTCCACTTTTACATCGGACACGCTAACCAAATAAGCAGTATACAGTTGCGGATCGGTTGGAGAAAAACGTTGAAGGGTATCCTCTGGACGCCTGCGATTTGTATTTACCGAACCTTCATTGACTCCTCTGCCTCTCAGTGCATTGCTGTAGATGCTGGCAACCTGTCCGCCAGTTAGTGGAATACGGTAAATACGAAAATCATGTACAAGAGCATTCAGATTGGGATCTCCCGGTGATAACGATTTGCCGATATAAAGAATTTTTTCACCCGATTGCTGACCAAACACCTCTGTCAAATCCCGTGGAATTTCTTTGGCTTCACCAACGGGCTTGCTGTCTACATACGTAACCATGGTTTTTGAAGGAATATCAATTACAATAGCAAGATGGACCCACTTATTTAGTTCTATAGCCGGTGCAATTGCTCCTTTGTTATTTATTTTTTCTGACATAATCAAAGCCTGATAACCTTCCTGTGTATTTGACCCTGCAGGTGTTGCAAAAAAATGTTTGTTAGCATCTCTGCCAAAATCAAAAAAACGTTGACCTTTTTGATTTGAACGCAGGTAAATCCATCCTGATATGCTGAGCGATTCAAGATCTGTCAGTGCTTCTCCTGGTATTGTAACAAAAGCATTGTTCTCCCCGGAAAGCGACAACACCCTGCCAAAGCGATTATCATTTACAAATGAGGGTTCCGCTCTTCCAAATTTGGCGTGCAAATTATTGCGGGACCAATCCCTGAGATCTCCATTGAAAACATAACGGGCAATCATTGCTGTTTCACCAATGCCATCCAATATCTGGTCTTGAGACTGGGCGGTGTTAATAGTTCCATTCGAAACAGCTCCGAACAGGATAACCCGCAACAATACTTTGTAAATTTTCATTTTTTAATCGTTTTATCAACGGTGTTACTATCTATTGACACGTCATAATTTTTTGAACGAAACACCTGGATAAGAGAAGATAAATTTAAAAGTGGTTGCACATTTTCGATAAGCCTATTTTAGCTAATAGTCAAATAATCTTAACAGGATGTTGTTGAAATGAAGATATCTATTGTCTCAACACCTGTTTACGTGATAAACTACAGGCATGGTTTTTCCCAAATATGCTAAAACACACCGAGACTTTTGCAATTAATCCTGTCACAATAATGCTGTAAGGAATAAGAGATGTAAAATTCCTACGTTGAAAACGGCCAATACTGAGATAGAAGTAGAAACGAACCTCCAAGAACAAAGAATTGCAGACGGGTGTTTTTGAGTTCATGACATGAGGTTGAAAACTGTTATTAGAGTTCATCCTTCAAAATTTACAGGCAGAACGCAATCCTAATTTTTTATTTTCCTGCAAGGCTGTAAGCATGATGTCAGAGGCTTCGCCAAAAATTTTATTCCATCAACACCTTTTTTGCATTTTCCAACCCATTGCAAAAATAAAAAGCAGGTCGTGGTAATTCTTTTTGAACATATCTAATGATTGAGGTGAATTAGAACGTTACAGGCTGTTCTGCTGATCTAATTTCAATCAAAATTTCTCTTCCATTTCTTCTTCTGTATCCTGCAAATTTTGCCTGGCAGGTTCCCTTAAAGAAAACTTCTTGCTCTTCTTTGTGCCAGCATCTAAAGTAATTTCTGCTACATAATCTCCAACCGGCAAGACAAAAAGATTATTTCCTGCAGGTAGCAAATTCAATTTCTTTCCCAACTCATTTTCCAACTCAGTTACCGCCGATAAATTGATCCGTATATCATAACGATAGATATTCAAACCTTTTTCAACAGTATCTTTTGCTGTTGCTAACACAGCTCCTTTGGATGAAAGTATTTGGATTGTGATAGTACCACTTGCCTGGACATAGAATGGAATTTCTACATGCGGTCCTGCGGTTGCACTACGTCTTTGTCTTCCAACGGCCTGGGAGAATTGCGTAGGCTCGATATCGAATACAACTAATTTTTCTTTCAGCAATGACGGAGTGAGTTTTTGCAACAGGTCAATCTTAGCGATGTAAATGCTTCTTCCATGTGTACCCAAAACAATTTCATTATCCCGTTCCTGGATAGCAATATCATGAATAGGAACAGGAGGCAATCCAGCTGACCAGGACATAAAATTCTGTCCGCGGTCCAATGAAACATATAAACCGTTATCTGTTCCAAGGTATAAAGCGTTTTCATTTTTTGGATCTTCTTTAATCACATTTAGCGGCTCCATTGGAAGATCTTTTCCAAGCGGTTGCCATGTTCCGCCATAATCTTCGCTTACAAAAAGATAAGGAGTGAAATTATCATAGCGATAACCATTCAATGTTGCGTACACTCTTCCTTCTTTGAAATTAGAAGCGGTAACCTGACTAACCCATAATTTTTGAGGAAGCTTATCCGAAATTTTTGTCCACGTATATCCATCATCTTTCGATACATGAATGTTCCCATCATCGGAACCTGCATATAATAAACCAAACCGCATCGGAGACTCTGCAATGGTTGTCAGCGTACCATAAGGGACATCACCTTCCACATAACCATTGGTAAGATCGCCTGATAAGGCTTGCAAATTTTCTCCTTTGTTCATTGAACGATAAAAACGGTTGGTGCCAAGATAGAGAACATCATTGTTATGTTTTGAAAGCAGGATAGGAGTTTCCCAATTAAAACGCAAGGGCTTTTCACCCATTTGGTGTGAAGGACGCAAACTTAATCTTTGCCTGCTGTCATCAATGCTTCCCCGGAAATAAGCACCGAATTGCGAACCTGTGTAATAAATATTGTTGTCTCTAGGGTCAACCTGTACCTGCATGCCATCACCACCGCCAATACTTTTGTATGGATAATTTCCATTGGCAGTCCAGTCATAACTGAATTGATAAGTAGATGGCCCGTACCAAACGCCATTGTCCTGCAATCCGCCATAAACATTATAGGGTTTTGCGTTATCAACAGCAACAGAATAATATTGTCCCACGGCGGGTGTATTTGCCTTGAACCAGGTTTCCCCGTTGTCGTAAGTAATATTCAATCCACCATCATTTCCATTGATGATGTGACTATCATCTTTCGGATCGAACCATGCTGCATGATGATCAACATGTACATTGGATTTCCCGATGTCTCTGAATGTTTTTCCGCCGTCTTCAGACAACATTAGTGGCACTGAAACAGTGATGATCTTATCAGGGTTGGTTGGCGATACCCAAATGCGTCCAAACACATAACCGTAAGTAAAGAACATGTTGTCGAGATAATTGCGGTGCGTTTTTTTCCAGGCCGTTCCGCCATCATCGCTGCGATAAATTTCTGCACCAATAATAGGAGTGTTGGTAATGGCTTCAATGGCATCGCCGCTGTCGCTAAAGTAATCTTCGATAACGGATGGTTTGTAGGTTCCGTTAGCAACTTTTTCTTTTAAGTCTGCAGCATTATATCTTCCTAAACTCCGTTGCCTAAGAAAAGCATTGAACTTCTTTTCATCCAACTGTGCAAATTTTTCTTTTGTCGACCCTTTAAAATCCTGGATGGTGTAAATGGTGTCGCTCACTGCAACTGCATTTCTTCTGCTTGTGTCGGAACGCTTGAAATTGTTGTCAACTACTGCATAAATAATGTTTGGATTCTTTGGATATACCGCTAGACCAATTCTTCCAACGCCTTCTCCATTAGGGAAACCGCTTTGCGTTCCGCTAATCAGCTTCCATATTTTTCCACCATCAATACTTTTATAAATGCCGGAAGTTTTTCCGCATTCAACAAGGTTCCATGCTGTACGTGTCTTATACCACATAGTGGCATATACATTATTCGGATTCACCGGATCAACCACAACATCAATAGCGCCGGTATTGTCATCGATGTACAAAGTTTGCTGCCAGGTTTTGCCACCATCCTGAGTGAGATAGATTCCTCGTTCTTTATTGGGAGAATATAAATGGCCGATAACCGCCACCCATGCAATATTGGGGTTTGTTGGATGCAATTCTACTTTACCAATATGGTGTGCTTCGGGTAGTCCGAGGTATTCCCAGTTCTTTCCATTATCGCTGCTTTTGTAAACACCAGTGCCGGCATATGAGGAGCGCTGTGCATTGGCTTCTCCGGTTCCATACCAAATAATTTTATTTTTCCAGTCAACAGCAACATCGCCTGCAAATGTGTTTGGTAAATTATCTGAAACAGGAACAAATGATTGCCCATTGTTTTTAGTGTACCATAACCCGCCGCTTGCATAAGCAACATAGAATTCAGTTGGCTTATCGGGATTCACATCTACATCAACAACCCTTCCGCTCATAACCGTAGGGCCAATACCTCTGAACTTAAGGTTTTTGATCAGTGAATTTTGTGCCAACTGTTTTTTTCTTTCTTCACCAGCCAACCTTTCTTTTGCCGTAGTTGGTTGTAATTGCTTTTGTGCATGTAAGGCAACAGAAGATAAAGTGAATACTGCAATCAAAATTTTTTTCATAAGCATAACAAGAATTATAACAGCAATTTATTTCTGACGATTCATAAAAAAACAAACAGTTTAGCCATCGTTTTTAAGAGAACTGTAGGATGATTAAACTGTTCCTGCCCGGCGATCAACAGATGGTTCTTCAATATTTGATAATTTTTGTTGGTTGCGCAAATAAAACTACGATGCAACATAGCAACAGCCTAACCATTAATTGACTTAAACTTACCCGATTTTAAGCAGGTGGATTTTTGTGACTTCAACGACTGGTTAAAAATTGTAAAATTCAAGATAAAATGTTTTGATTGGCTATAGCTGTATCTGTATACTTTAGCAGCCGGCAATTGTGAAGTAATAAATAACAGTTTTAGAGTCTCTCATTAAGCAAGCGTTGAAGATAGCCTGCAACATACAATTGCAGGCTATATTTTGTAACGGGTAATTGTTTTGATATGAGAAAGTTTTTTTTCCTTTTATTCTTTCTGGTGATCTTACTTAAGGGCTTTGCCCAAACTGTTCGGGATAGTTCTCAACCCAACAAGCTTGTTACGAGTTACGAGAAGGTGATGGTGACGACGCCACCTTCAGTATTTACTTTAGACAGTTTTTATAAAAAATATGTGGATGCTTATGGCATTCCTATTGTTTCATCAGAAAAAGTTCCTGATGATGCTTTGCTAATTGCA
>DATMIF010000037.1:0-137969 GCA_035554655.1 Flavisolibacter sp. | reverse complement strand
AGGGTGCAGGCTTTTGGACTAGTGCTGCTTCGCATTTTTATCGGGTGGCATTTTCTTTATGAGGGCGTCATAAAAGCGTATAATCCTTCCTGGACATCCCGCGGCTATTTAGTAAGCGCCTCCATTTTAAAACCATTCTTTGCCTGGCTCGCCAGCGACTCCCTTATTAGCGTCATTGACTATTTAAATATCTACGGGTTGATCGCAATAGGCATCAGTCTTCTTGTAGGCATCAAAGTAAAATGGGGTTGTGCTGGTGGCATGTTGCTCTTGCTGTTCTACTATCTTGCGCATCCTGCTTTTCCTGGCTTACCCCAGGGCCCTTCAGAGGGCAGTTACTGGATCGTAAACAAAAACCTGGTGGAGATGGCAGCGCTTTTTGTCATCTATCTGTTCCCGCTTACGTCATCATTTGGATTAGAGAGCCTTTTTGCTAAACGCAAAAGAATCGCATCAGATGCTATATCAAAAGGCACGGTGAAAACAGTCACGTCAAACAAACTCACACCACTAAACTAAACATCATGTCAACTGAAAATAATCATTTCGTAAAATGGAACCGCAGGGATGTTTTAAAAACCCTTGGTAGTATTCCCATCTTTGGTGCAGTTTGGTATTCAGGCGCAAGCCTTGCCAGTTCTGCACGAAAAGAAAAACAATTTTTGCTGGAGACTTTAAACATTAAGGCATCGGCACCCCCTGCTTCTGGTCCTATGAGTGGTAAGCCACTGCGCATCGGCATCATTGGTTTTGGTATTCGCGGTGAACAGCTTTGTCGTGCTTTGGGTTTTGCCACCACCAAATGGTTAAAGGAAATGAAACGGGCCTTGGCTGATAACCCGAAAGACACGAGGCTCGCAGATTTCAAAGCGCAGGAAAACCTCAATATAAAACTGGCTGCTATCTGTGATGTATTCGATGAGCATGCAGAAAACGCATTGTCCTCCTTTACCGCTCCAGATAATAAAATGAAAAGATTCCGTACACACAGGGAATTGATCCATAGCGGTGAAGTTGACGCTGTTATTATTGCAACACCTGACCATTGGCATGCGCCAATCGCCATGGAAGCGCTGAATGCAGGTGTACACGTGTATGTTGAAAAACCGATGACCCATAACATTGCAGAAACCTATCTGTTGCGTGAGACAGTGCATAAAAATCCCAAAACAGTTTTTGCAGTGGGTCACCAGCACCGGCAGACGCAAAGTTTTTTAACTGCACAGGATGTGATCAAAAAAAATATTCTCGGCCATGTATCCTTGGTGGAAACAAATACCAACAGGAATGATGATAACGGTGCCTGGCAGTACGAGATATCACCGGCCGCCAGTCCTAAAACCATCGATTGGGATCAGTTCCTCGGAAACGCCCCAAAAGAATCTTTTAACCTCGAGCATTTTTTCCGCTGGCGCAAATGGTGGGCTTATGGATCAGGTTTGTCCGGCGATTTAATGACCCACGATTTTGACCGCATCAACTGCATCCTGAAGATGGGTATTCCCAAATCTGTAACAGCTTCGGGCGGCATCTATACGCATCGTGATGGTCGCAATGTTCCCGATGTAATGCAGGTGACCATGGAGTTCCCGGATTTTACTACGGGTACAAGCCAGGAATCAGGGAAAGAGAAAGGAATGACCTTCGTTTATAGTGCCACATTGGGGAATCAATATGATCGCGGCACCGTATTAATGGGGCATGATGGCAGTATGGAGTTGGGTAATCGCATTACTGTATATGCAGATCCAAGATCGACTAAATACGCTGAGTTGATAAAAGAAGAACGCATTGAAGCCGGCGTACCCATTTATCAGTATGATCCGGCAGTTAGTGGAACCGATGCCGTCACTTCTGCCACCACAAAATATTTTGCGAACAAAGGATTGCTGTGGACCTACCGGGATGGGAAACGTGTCGATTCTACATTTCTTCATTTGCGGGAATGGCTCAGTTGCATAAGAAATGGAGGCACCCCAAGTTGTTCTATCAGGGAAGGTTTTGAAGAAGCCATTTCAGCTCACATGGGAGGACTGTCCTATAAGCTTGGAAGGAGAATCGAGTGGGATTCTGCGACAGAAAAAATAATAGCTAAACCGGGCGAAGATTTGGATGCCATTTTACTGGCAAATACTTAAGGTGTATATTTCCTTTGCCAAAGAGTTGTAGATGCTGAGTGGTGAAAAAATTGCTTTCATCTTAAAACCAATTTATGAGAAAACTATTTTGCTTTTTTCTTTTCTGTTTTACAACAACTGTTTTAACAGCCCAGTCTAAATCTCTTTTCAATGGTAAAAATCTTGATGGCTGGAAAGTACACGGCACTGAAAAATGGTACGTGCAAGACGGTGAATTGGTTTGCGAAAGCGGGCCGGATAAGCAGTATGGTTACCTCTCTACCAACAGCAATTACAAAAACTTTATACTCACCCTTAAATTCAAACAGGAAGCAAATGGAAATAGCGGCGTGTTTATTCGCTCGGGTATTGAAGGCGTGAAGATCAGTGGCTGGCAGGTGGAAGTGGCGCCTAAAGGTCACCACACGGGTGGTATTTATGAATCGTATGGAAGGGGATGGCTGATACAACCAAAACCCGCAGACGAAGAACAATTGAAAGTAGGCAAATGGAACAAGCTAAAAATTAAAGTGATTGGTGATGAAGTGACCACTTGGCTTAATGGTAAGCAAATGGTGTATTTAAAAGATGAAAACATTGGGAAAGGCGAAGGCTTTATTGCCTTGCAAATACATGATGGCGGTGGTATAAAAGTGCGTTGGAAAGATTTGGTCATTAAAGAACTGTGATTTGTTGTGTAGATTTTGTTTTTGAAGAAACTTACTGCAAATAAGTAAAGGCCCTTTGTTAGGGCCTTCGTCATTGGTCAGCTACATATTTAGGGTAGCAGAACCCTGTCTATAACATGAATCACGCCATTGGTAGCCATAATATCAGTCTGGATAATATTGGAAGGTGCGGAACTTGTCCCGTCGATCTGGGCTCCGCTAGTCAGCAAAATAGTGGTCGTTCCTCCTGATAACATGGTTAGCGTTTGTCCGTCACTAAGGTCAGATGAGAAAGCCCTCCCCGCAACAACATGATAAGTGAGTATAGGGGTTAAAGCGGCTGGCGAAGCTGCCTCGATGGAAGCAATAGTCGGGAAACCGGCATCGATAAATGCCTGGTTTGTGGGTGCAAATACGGTGAGCGCACCAGGTCCTGATAACGCATTGGCAAGGCCCGCTCTTTTCACTGCTGCAACCAGGTAGCTAAATTTAGGATTCGCTGCAGCTACTTCTACAATATTACCCGATGGCGGTAATAATACACGGTCAATTGCATGGATCGCACCACTCTTGGCAGCAATATCGGCCGATATAACTGCAGCGCCATTTATAAACACATCGGCATTGCGGCGAATGATGTAAGCTTTCTGCTTACTCAACATGGTAAGTTCTGTGTAGGTTGAGGGAACCTGGGCTGCAGGCACCTTGCTTGCCAGGACATGATAAAGGAGGATGGATTTCAATTTTTCAGGAGATACTGCACTTATTGCGTCGCGGCTATCCAATCCAATGGTAGCAAAGGCTTCGTCGCTTGGCGCGAATAACGTGTAAGCAAATTTGGGATGGTTCAATTCATCTGCTAAACCTGCCTTTGCAATGGCAAACGACAAAAGATGAAAACTGGACTGGCGGGGAGTGGTGTTTCTAAATGGAGCGCCGGATGCAGTAGTACCAAGAGACATTTCGTCTAACTGTGTAACAATGCTTTTAGCGGCCACAGTTTCTTCCTGCACACTGCTGGAGTTTTTTTGACAGGAAAGTAAAA
The DNA here is from genome assembly GCA_035554655.1 of Flavisolibacter sp. Classification (GTDB taxonomy): domain Bacteria; phylum Bacteroidota; class Bacteroidia; order Chitinophagales; family Chitinophagaceae; genus Flavisolibacter. Next base: position 134,139 of record DATMIF010000037.1, on the reverse strand, counting down.
GAATAGAAGGCAGCATTATTGCCGCAATACAAAACTTCCACATGGGCATATGTTTTAATGGTTAAAAATGTTGGTTTCCCTGGATCGTAAATCGGCTATAGCAGAATGGTAGTATAACAACAAGCCTGTACTGAAAAGGTTGAAGGGAAAATAAATTTACCTGTCCTGGTTTTTATGGTCTTCAGTGGCACCGCCATGTTTGAAGTTTAGGCTGGATCGGAATTGGTTAGTAGTCGTTAACCAAACGATGACGGTTGTCAGTAGGGAAGGATTAAACGTTGGGCTTATTCTGCTACAAAGAAGTTCGAGGTAAGTTACAATGTTACATTTCCTGCTAAAACATTTATCGCGGAAACATTTATAATGTTGTAACTTTTGAAAGCAAATATCCTTGTGTAACACTGCGATCTGCTCTGCTTCCTCTCCCTTGAAAAAAGAATGAGAATTATAAACACAATCAGATATGCTTTACCTGCACAATAGATGCTGAGCTATCTGTTAGGTTTACGGAATAGAACTAAAATTTTTTAAAACATTTAAATGAAACGAACCAACCTGACAACCACAGTAGAAAAAGAATTGCAAGCGCAGACCGTAACTTACTTTGCTAGGGGGCGGGCAGGTACCGGGGTGGACACACCATTAAGGCAAAATACAGAGCGGATGCTGTACGCTGTTTTCGGAGGTGTATTGTTTGTGCTCATGTTGGTTGGTTTCCAGCAGTTTTATTTGCATGGAAAGGCCTTTCCCGGCCATCCGATTTTTCCTCCACTGAAAGGGTTACTTGTTGCTCATGGAATAGCAATGACTTCCTGGATGACGCTTTTTGTTGTGCAAACCTTACTTGTTGTCAGTGATAGAGTGCGTACGCATATGATGCTCGGCGTCTTCGGCATTGTAGTAGCAGCCTCTGTTCTCGTTTTTGGCACATGGACAGGCATCGCAACTGCAAAGCTGGAACCAGAACTTATACGGGCGGGTTTAAACCGCAAACAATTCCTGATAGTCCCGCTCAGTGATATGCTAAAGTTTGCAACATTTGTCATCATTGCAGTGTGGAACCGTCACCGTCCCGAGATACATCGGCCCATGATGCTGCTGGCCACACTGACAATGATAAGTGCAGCCGCAGGTCGAGTGCCTGCCATCCACAACCTCTATGCTTCTTCCATTTGGGAGCAGTGGTTAGGTGCATTCTTTCCCAAGCTGGTAATTGGTGCAACATTCCTTGTGGTAAAAACTGTTTTCACCCGCCGGTTCGATCGCTGGTTTGCTGGCGGTTTAGTTTTGCTCACCGTCATTAGTTTTTTGATATGGCAAGTGGCACCAACCCCCGGATGGGAGCGGGCTGCAAATTTCCTTACTAGTTGGCATTAGGTGTTTCTGGCTTTTGTCACAAGAAAAAAATCACGTTGATGTGATATGGAAGCTTATTCTTTTTCACTAAGCTCATAACCGGCTTTCAATGCGGCTTCCCACATTCCTTTATAAATCCTATTGAGTTGCTGCGGTATACGGTCATACCATAACGCATATTTACAAAGCCTGCCTGATGGAACAACTTTTAAGAAGGCCGGGCTATCTGATTGAAACACCCAGTCTGTTATGCTGCCATTCAATAGTCCCGTAACTTCTTCGCGGTTAAGCCTAAAGCGCAGCAGAACCCCTTCATAGTGGTCTTGCTGCTCGTCTATTTCAAACTTCAGTTGTCGGTATCTTTTCCTCACTGGCATCGGTGCACCCCTGCTTATAAAACAGATTTGAATCAGTTTCAAAACACATACCATGGGATGGTTGTTTAAAAGAAACTTTTTGCAACGGGTCAGCTTTATTCAGCCTCCCGATCTGAGGCAATAACATTTTTTTTATCATCCAATTCACGATACTTCGGGATTCGGCTTGTATTTTGTACGGCGACCTTTTTGTAGATAGAAAGAGGTCATAAATAAATCAACGGTGATCGGTTAATTTAGCCGCCATGGCAGAAAATTTCTTTAATCGCATGAGTTTAGAAAAGAGCACGAGAATAAGATTGGATAAGACGGCTGAGCTGGCAACCAGGTTCATTGGCTCGACAGCTTCTTTGGTGCTGCATACCCTGCTCTTTATTGTTTCTTTTCTTTTACCTGTTTTTCACTTGGTGGCAGTAGACAAAATGCTGTTGGTACTTACCACCGTAGTGTCGCTGGAAGCGATTTATCTTTCTATTTTTATCCAGATGACGGTGAATAAGAACACTTATGATATTGAAATGATACAGGATGATGTTGACGAGATACAGGAAGATATTGAAGACATAGGCCAGGATATTGACGAAATACAAAAGGATGTGGTGGACATTAATGAAGACAATGAAAAAGACCTGGAAATAGAAAAAAGAGAAGAGCAGGCTTTAAATGCAATACAGGCTATTTTAACCAATCTCCAAAATGAGATCAACGCCATCAAACACCGTAATCACGTTCATTGAATTTACATGCCAACATTTGTGGGCTACGATTGTCATTCCTCCCTACTTATCAAATTCTCATACAAACTATTTACTGCTCTTCTTATTACCAGGTTATAGCCGTCCTTGTAAACAGGACTGCATCCGTTAGTGATGACCACTATCCCAAACTTTTGTTTTGAATTAAAGAACATAGCGCTGTACAATCCATAAGCAGAACCCGTATGGCCTGTGAGCTTTTTGCCGGGAATGAGTTTGTTTGTATGCATAATGGCAAGTGCATAACCCTCTTTTTGTGCAACGATGGTTTGCATGGTCCTGGAGCTTTTTTTAGAAATGATCCTGACCCCATGGTACTTTCCATGTTTCATGTGCATCGTCATATAACGGGAAAGATCGGCCGCAGATATCTTCATGCCGCCTGTAGGTGAAAAGATGGGAGTGCTGTAGCCCATCACATAGTTTTGCAGGTCCTGCCTGCGTGGATCATACGCACCCCGAGAAGGCACCAGTTTTTTTGTTGAATCGTAATCATAAATAGTAGCAAACCGATTCGCATCCAACGAGTCAACGCAATAGCCACCATATAGTTTCAGTGGCTTAAGTATATGGTTTCTTACATAGTTATCAAATCGTTCACCACTGATCCTTTCTATCACAGTGCCTGTCATATTATAGTCAAGATTACAATACTGGTATTTTGTTCCGGGCTCATAATCATTATAGCATTTTGTATAGTTAGCGCCTTTGGCCGGATCTATCACATCCAGCGAAAAATATCCCTGGCTATCATTAATACCTGCCGTGTGGCTCATTATCATTTTCAGGGTAATAACTGTTTGCGGAAATTTTGGATTGCGTACAGTAAAGCCCACCAACTTACTGAAGTCATCGTCAAGTGATAGCTTTCCGGCTTCAACCAGTTGCATAATAGAAGTAGCCGAAAAAGATTTTGATATCGAGGCGATCCTGAAAATATCTTCATTGGTCAAGGGCGTGTTGGTTGCAATATCTTTTAATCCGAAAGAGTGATTATAAATGATCTTTCCTTTTTTTACCACTGCTACAGAAAGGCCGACAACATCTAACTCTTTCATCATCTCATTTATCTCTGTTTCTGCTTTCTCAGGCTGGCTGTAACTTTCGCTGTGAAAATTTATAGCGAGCAACGCGGTGAACAGGAGTTTATGCAATAATTGTTTTAACATGAATGATTTTCCGTTTTGGTGATAGTGTTCACACAAAATAAAGCATGTTCATTACTCATGCTCAAATAATTCTAATACGCTTGTGCGCCCACTAAGGTTTCCCAGGCAATTGAGGCTCCATATTTTGTTTGAGCAATTAGAACATCCACAGCCTCGCTGGTTATAAGTAACAAATGATTGTCGTAATTACCCCTCTTAAAAGGCGTATTTGCACATTGCAAAAGCCGCTAATTGATTTCATCTTTGTTGGGTCAACTTATGCAATAATTATAAATGAAGCCATCGTGTCATTCCAGGCTTATCTCGATAACATAGAAGCAAAAACCGGCAACAGCCCTGAGGATTTTAAAAAGCTTGCAGATGAAAAGGGATTCGCTAAAAAAAGGAAAATTAAATCCCCGTGTAAAGGCAGGTGAGATAGTGAAATGGCTCAAAGAAGATTTCAATCTTGGCCATGGTCACGCAATGGCTATATATGCTGTATGTAAAGGAATAAACAAAGGAACAGGTAAAAATTTCCTTTTTCTATTCGCTATTTAAAATTGATCATCTCCACAACTAAAAATTATGAAACCGAAAACAGTCAACACGCTTTATTGGATTTTTACTATCCTGTTTAGTGCATTAATGCTTTTTTCTTCATGGTCGAGCATATTGGTAAATGAAGATGCTATTAAACTAATTCATGGCATGCTGGGATATCCGGAATATTTTATTCCTTTTACAGGCTGGGCCAAATTAATTGGTGTAATTGTTATCCTGATTCCAGGCTTCAACAGGATAAAAGAATGGGCTTATGCAGGTTTGTTTTTCGACCTGGTAGCTGCTGTGTATTCAGGTATTGCAGTATCTAAAACATTCGATCCATTAATGCTTACTATGCTGGCCTGGTTCATACCTGGTATCCTGTCTTATGTTTACTGGCACAAAAAAATGAAGCTGGCCACAAATCGGAAACCGGCGGTGGAAAATAAGAAGGAAGCTGCTTTGTTGTACTAACAAATTGCGGTCAGTTCATTTCACTCACAAAACAAGCACACGTTCCAACTTTGACAATTGAGTTGGAACGTGTGATATTTTCTGCCAACTTCTAATGAAAACGCTCTCAATTTTGATTGATTAAACTTGTCAATCCACCCGTGCTTACATTGGAAAGCGAATCTGTATTCATGCCCGATATGGATTTGCTGATGCTTTCGGGAGTGATGCTGTTGTCGTTAGGGTCGTTAGCCTTGTGTGCAAATTTTTGTAATAACCCCGGAAGGGCACCGGCAATTGCTCCCGTAACTATTGGAGGCAGGCCAAATTTACTTGCAAGACTGCTTATCAATCCGCCTTCTATGGCGCCTGCAATAGGGCTCCCTGAAGTAGCAGCATCTTTAAGGCTGTCTAACAAGCCGCCAATGCCACCCTGTAAGCTGGCCCCGGTGGCAAGCCCGTTGGTAACATGACTGGCAACTTCGTTATGCAATGCATCCTCCTGCCCTGCAGGTATATTGGCTGAGACTTCGGCATTGTCGCCCAAATGTTCTTTTACCATTTTAAGTATTTCGTCGAACATAAAATTGCGTTTAAGGTGAGGGGATAGTGATATCTTAAGTAAGTTAGATCATTGCTGACATTTTCTTTTGTGTTTGTTTAGAGAAGCATTTTTGTGAATTTATGATTCGATTTTGCTGAAGCGTAATTTAGATGTTCGTCTAAGGCAAAAACAAATTTCGATGCCAGCAATAGTATACCGGGTTTATGTTGTTGAACTTTCAAAGCGGGTGTTTACTGAGAACACAAAGTTCCGGCTCGCCAACCCGCAATTTAATGGAGTGCTTGAGTGCCTGTATGTGGGCATGACAAGTAAGACCCCACAGGAACGTTTGCAACAACATAAGAGCTGCTATAGAAATCAAAAAGGGCATAAGCTATCGGCCAATATTGTTCAGAAATATGGCCGCTACCTGCGCCCCAGCCTGTACGATCATATAAATAGTAAACCAATGAACAGGCAACAGGCATTACTAACGGAGAAAAAGCTTGCCCTTGATTTACGGAGGCAGGGCTATGCAGTCTGGTTTAATTAATTTATCACCGGTGCCATGATGAGCGGAAAAATATCACATGCAATATGCATCTACTGCACTTAAATGGAGATTTTTCGGTCACGTGCCGTCATCTTCCAAACTTCTTTTAGTTCGCCCCTTTCAATTACGTAAGCCTCATCATATAATGCACAGGTAGGACAAACATGAACAGGCATTCCATATAATACATCACCAACTTTGTAAGTATGGTTAATATTTGTTTGTACAACAAGATGCTCTTCACTTTGTGCAACAGGTTCTAATTCGCGAGCGTTTAAAAAATAAATGCGGCGACTCAATGCATTCTCTGCAGCAACAGATTTGTGCCCGAGGTCGAGGCAGATCCTGGTTTCATTTACCAATGATACAACACGGCTTACTACCAAAGCTGCAGGTAGAAAACCGAGATCGGGAAACATTTGCTGGTAGCTTCTATCCCAATACACGAAGGTTCCCGGACTGCATTCCACTTCATCTCGTTGGGCATGGATGGCAAAAGTTGGTGAGCCGCCAACAACAATAACAGGTTCCCTCATTCCTTTATCAAACAATGTATCTTTTATTTTTTCCAGTATATCGAAAGCCTCATCTGCTTTTTCTTTTCGTATGCCCGGATCCGGGTCGTTAATGTGTCCATCATATCCATGCAATCCAACAGGCCTTATTCCTTTTAGTTGTGTATAAGCATCATATGTAATCACGGCATTTTTTGGCAACATGCCAGTGCGGTTCATGCCCGTGTTTATGTCAAGGAATACATCCGTAACCAGGCTGCAATGCAGGCTTTCACTGGCAATAGTTTTTGCTGCATCTTCTGAATCAATAAGGCAGGAAAAATGTGTACCAGGGTATTGCCGCATTAATTTTAGCAGCCGTTGAACTTTTGGCCCTGTTGGTTGATAAGCTAGCAATACATCAGGAGCGCCACATTGCGCCAACATCTCTGCCTCTGCAATTGTAGCACATTTAAATTTCGTAATACCGCTTTGCAGCATGAGCTGGGTTACTTGCGGACTTTTATGGGTTTTAACATGAGGTCTTAATCTTGATGGATGACCAACCATTTGAAGGGCCATAGCAATATTATATAAGACCCGTTCTCTGTAAATAATCAATGCAGGTGAATCTATTTTATTAATATCCTTGACCAGGTACCAGGGGTTAGTCATGTTCCAAAATCATATGATGTTTTCAAAGATCACATAAACAGTTCTCCCAAAAAATTAATTGTGCTTCACCCGATAACGTGTTTTTCAAAGGCGTTTACAAATTTCGTTTTTACAAAGTAGTGCCTATTAGTTAAGGGTTTCCACAAAATTTATAGAGACTAGCTAGCAAACCACACTAAGCATGCAGATGGCATAGCATTAATAAGACAAAACAAGGTCATTTTTTGAGAAAGGCAGCACTATCATTTCTGACTGCTCTCGAAGCATCCTATATCGGGCGCCTTGCCAGTGAAAGGTAAACCAACATCAACACCCTTGTTAATCAATTTGCTTCCGGGCTTTATTCGCATAAAATTAATTGCCGGCAAGCTTCCATCTGGCTGCCGTGGTGCGGTAAGTTGTGCAGTGTCGACGCTCAAAAAATCATCGACGCTAACGGAAATGTTGTTATTCAAAAAACTGTTGTGATCAATCGTGCATCTTTCACCATCGTCGTTAATAATATCGGCCGATCTCGATCTGAAACTAATATTGTTGCGAAGCACATGGCTGTAACCCGGTGCGTCAATTAAATAATCTCCTTCTGTTTTTGCCTTTCGGTTAAGCATATTAAAGTTCACGCCGTTTCCATACGCTGTATTATTGTACCAGTCATTTCCTTGTAAGTGGTGGTTGGAATAAAAACCGTTTGCTTTGTTCATTACTGCCAGGCAAAAACGGATAGTGTTTCGAGGAATGTTTGGGGGTAATGCATTGAAAGGTCGTGATGCATAGCCGCCTGCTTTAAATCCATTACCATCACCACGGCTGATAAAACCAACAGAATAACCATTGTAAAACGACCAGCAATTTTCAAACACGGTTGCTTCAAATGCCGAAATGCAATCATAGCCGTCATCGCTGTTCAACCATGCGCGGCATCCCCTGAAAATATTATTTACACTTCCTTGGGAGGGGTGATTTCCAAAACCATCCACATTGCCGCCGTTGCGGCCGCCTCCTGCTTGTGATGTGTAATCGAAATTGCGATAAGCATCGCAGTTGAGAATAAGATTGTTGGAGCCGGCTGTAAGAAAAAAGCCAATGGCCTGTCCGTCATGCATGCTTAATTGTTCATAAATGTTGTTGCTGCCGCCATCATTTGAAAAACAAATGGATTGCGTGTTGCTGTTGATCATTGGCACCTGCATACCAATTACTTCCAATCCTTTGATATGAAGCCAGGAACCCGTTACTTCAAAAGCATGCACACGGTAACCGTTGGGTTTTACTTCGCTGAAATCAAATACAGGTCTCTCATTAGGGTATGCCCAGTAACAGATGCGCTTACCCTCTATGCCGCTTTTGTCCAACAAGGTTACAAATGCCTTTACACCCGAAAAGGAAGTTATCTGCGACTGCTGCATTTTGTAAATGCCTTCTCTTATAAATACCGTATCACCCGGCGCTACATTGCTTTGTGCTTTTTGAATAGTTAGAAAGGGGTGATCTTTTGTACCAGCATTGGAATCGCTTCCATTAGGAGAAATATACCAGTTGTTTGCAAAAGAAGAAGCAGAAAGAAGTAGTAAAAAAGGCGTAAGAGTTTTTTTGATCATGCAGTAGAGATTAAGCGAATAACTGTAACGAATATAAAAGATGCTTTCGCTTAACTGTCATCATCTGTCCTTGTGATGGGAGTATTGTTTGCAACGAGCTACATCATTTTTTCTCTGATCAACTTCATCTAAATTGTCCGCTGAACGAAAATCAAGCTGCCACAAGCTTTATAGAAAAAAATAATTATGCAGCCGTTTATTAGTACCATCAGGGTTTCTTATAGTGATACCGACCAAATGGGTTTTGTTCATCATTCCAATTACTTAAAATATTTTGAAACCGCCAGGTGGAACTTGTTCAGACACTTAGGCATTCCTTATAAAGAAATTGAAGAAGCAGGTGTGTTATTACCTGTTGTGAATGTACAGATACAATACTTAAAGCCAGCATTTTACGACGAAGAGTTGACAATAGAAACTTCCATCTTAGCAGCCAGGGGTGCAAAACTTATCCTCGGCTACCAATTATTTAATGAAGAGCAGGAGCTGATTAATAAAGCCAGAATTACTTTGGCCTTTGTGAACTTTCATTCTAAAAAACCTTGTAAGCCTTCAGCATTTTTACAGAAAATTATTCAACAAAATTTACAGGAGGATCTCCAGGTGGTTTAAATAGGTTAATTCTATGCGCATTCACAGAAGCCAGGATTACTAAGCACACCTTCGCCAGCAAAATGCTTTTATATTTGGACTAGTAAGTGTTTATCAGTTTCGGTAAAGCCTTAGGTATGGGTTTGCTCATTTCATTAATTGCGTCTACGTTGTACGTGATTACCTGGGCAATTGTTTACAGGAATTTTCTTCCGGACTTTATGGATAAATACAGCGCTGCCATGGTAGAACAGGCGAAAGCATCTTTATCCGGTGCTGCACTCCAGTCAAAAATCAATGAACTCAATAAAGCAAAGGAGATGTATGCCACGCCTTTGGGCTTTACACTTTTCACTTATGCAGAGATATTGCCTGTAGGAATATTGGTATCGGTTGTTGCAGCGCTGGTGCTAAAAAGAAAACCGCCCAAAACAATCATGGCAGGTACCTATGCGGCATGAACTTCTGTATGGTTTCCTGCTAACCTATCCTAGTTTCTTTTATAGAAATAAACGTTTACTGTGCTGCCAAACCCTTTCTCACTGATGGTATAATAGCCCGAGCCATCGCTGGCAAAACCAACTGCTTCTCCCTGTGGCTCCAAAATATACGGCAGGGAAAGGGCAGTGCTCTTCAGCGTTTGCGCTATCGTTTGATTAGGTTGACGCTTGTAATAAATTAAGCTAGTGTAAGTTTTTACAATAATCTCATTAGCATTCATGGTTGCACTGACCACACCGTTATAGCTGAGGTGGTCAATCAGGCTAACGGTATTGGTTGTATTGTAAGGATAGCTCAACTTATAGATGTTTGAAAGGTTGTCTCTTTTTGTGATGATGTAAATATTCTTTGAATCGTCAACAAGGAAGGCCTCCGCATCGTGTGGTCCATCAGGATAAGTGAAGTTAATGCTTTCAATAGTGCTTACTGTATCTGTACTCATTGCAGGTTCTGCAAATTTGTAAAACCTGTAATTAGTATAGGTTTGCGCATTATCGCCTGTTTCAGCTATATAGATCTGGCCATCGACCAGGGCCATGTCTTCCCAATCTCTATTAGAAATGCCTTTTAAATAAATCGTTTTGGCAACGGTGCCATTGTGATGGATCAAATAGATTGCGTTAGGGTTTCCGCTATCTTCTTCGCCCCAGATATAACCGGGATTGATCTTACTATCGGCAATTCCTGAAATCTCATTCAACATTGGGTTTAGTGGTTTTATTACCGGAACTGAATCGAATACAGGTTTGGATAATGAAGCGGAATTCTTCTTCTGGCAACAGCACAAGCAGGATGACGTAATTACTATAAGGCCAAGGATGATTTTTTTCAAAAGCTGATATTTAATACCGATAAAAATAATCAAGAAGAAGGGAAAGTAATTTTGTTTGATAATGTCTTGATTTTGGGTAGTTGAAAAAAGCGTGGAAATGAAAAAGACGGGCATGTACCCGTCGTATTTTTGAAATTTCATTTTGTATTTCTCACACATGCCCCTCGGCAAGCATGGCGTCAGCCACTCTTACAAAACCGGCAATGTTGGCGCCCTTTACATAATCAATATGGCCGTTTACGGTTTTTCCATATTGTTTGCATTGCTCGTGAATGTTCTGCATAATTATACGCAACCTGCCTTCTACTTCTTCTTTTGTCCAATACATGCGAATGGAGTTTTGCGACATCTCCAAACCTGAAACAGCAACGCCACCTGCATTGGAAGCTTTGCCCGGCGCATATAAAATACCATTACTTTGGAAAACGGTAATGGCTTCCGGGGTGCTGGGCATATTGGCGCCTTCGGCTACAAGCATGCAACCATTATTTACCAATACATTCGCATCATTCTCATTGATTTCATTTTGAATGGCGCAGGGCAGTGCAATATCACAAGGAATGCTCCATGGTTTTTCTCCTTCAAAATATTCACAACTAAAATGCTCTGCGTAATCTTTTATGCGGCCGCGGCGCTCATTCTTTAATTCCATAAGCCACGCTAGCTTTTCATTTGTGATCCCTTCTTTGTCATAGATAAAGCCATCACTGTCCGAAGCAGAAACCGGTATGCCTCCAAACGCAATTGTTTTTTCAATGGCATATTGAGCTACATTGCCACTACCGGAAATCAACACTTTTTTCCCCCTAATTGTTTGTGATCTTGTCTTCAGCATTTCTTCTACAAAAAATAAAAGTCCATAGCCCGTTGCTTCCGGCCGAATGAGGCTACCGCCATAAGCAAATCCTTTACCGGTAAGTACACCATTAAATTCATTTTTCAGCCTTTTGAACTGACCAAACAAATAACCAATTTCACGTGACCCTACGCCAATATCACCGGCAGGTATGTCTGTGTCTTTCCCAACATGATGATACAACTCACACATAAAGCTTTGGCAAAAACGCATCACTTCATTGTCCGATTTTCCTTTAGGATCAAAATCAGAACCGCCCTTACCTCCGCCCATTGGTAAAGTAGTGAGCGAGTTTTTGAATACCTGTTCAAAAGCAAGGAACTTCAATGTGTCCAGGGTTACATCGGGATGAAATCTTAGTCCGCCTTTGTAAGGACCGATGGCGCTGTTCATTTGAACACGGTATCCGCGGTTAACACGAAAATTTCCTTCATCATCTACCCATGGTACACGGAAGATGAGGATACGTTCGGGTTCGATGATCCTTTCTAAAATTGCTGCTCTTTTGTATTGAGGATGTTCTTCAATAAAAGGGATGACATTTAATGCCACTTCATAAACAGCCTGGTAAAACTCGGGCTCATGCGGATTACGGCGTTCGACCAATTCCATGAATTTATCGACTGCGGTTTTTTTTGTTACTATCATATACTCAAAAATTAGTTGTTACAGTGTTGGTGTGTGGAATTTTCTTAGCATCCGTTCCACTGCCGGAGGTTGTCGCAAGACAATAGCTACACGTTCATCCATAATGAAGATTTTAGCAAGCAATCCCACAACAGGCGTTGCGGTTTTTGAATTAATAAACTTATGAAGGGATGCCGGCGTTAGAAATGATGGGCGTCAGCTAATTGAATGATGGTTATCTCCCCGCAGCATACAATTGTGTAAAGTGTAATCAAAAACGTAATAAGGTATTCACTGACGCTAGTCTACTTACTCTTTCTTGTGAAATATTTGTTGCAGAGGTTTGGTAGAAATTAAACGGTCTTCTTTTTTCAAAAAAGAAATAGTATTCGTTTCTTCCCAATCGGCGTGCGTACTGTTTATCCAACCAGAAGAAATGTTTAAGGTAATAACAAAGCTATTGGCGGTATCTGTTGGGATTTCTAAGCGCTGTCCAAATAATTTATTCAAGGTTCGCAAAACAATCTTGCCGCCACTTCTTTTGTAAACATATTTTTTACTTCCAGTGCTATCCAAAGTAAACATATAACTCCCACGTCCGGCAACTTCAAGTCCTGTTGAAATTTGTGCCGTCATGTTGGCGCCGTTCTTATCTAAAATACTGATCCATATACTGTCGCCGGCAACAGTGGTAGCTTCCACCGATTTTATGACAGGGAAAGTTTTCGGGTTTACCGGCTGAAGCTTTACCGTATCCTTTTTCATTGACCATTTTCCAAAACAAATACGGGAAGAAGCCCCACAACCAGACTCATAAAAAAAATTATAGTCTGCATACAATGCAATGGTTGCTGAGCAAAGACCGTTGTTATAATTCGTTTCGTATACATCAGGAGTTTGTGCTTGTGCAGAGCCAAAACAACAAACACAAAGAAGAAGGAAAATATTTTTCATGCACTGTGAAAATAGAGAAAGACTGTTAATTTATACATTTACAAAAACTCAACATAAAGAAGTAGACAAATGAGATTTATGAGGAAGTTCATTTTGTGCATCATTACATTCATTAGCATCGCAGTTCATCTCAACGCACAACAACTTGCATTTCCCGGGGCAGAAGGGTGGGGCAGGTATTCAAAAGGTGGAAGAGGCGGCATTGTTTTACGGGTAACTAATTTAAATGACAACGGACCTGGAAGCTTTCGCGAAGCCGTCACAAATCCGGCGCCGAGAATTGTTGTTTTTGATATTTCAGGAACAATCGATCTGCAATCACCGCTGCATATCACCTCCCCTTATTTAACCATAGCAGGGCAAACAGCTCCAGGCGATGGCATTTGTTTAAAACGTTTTCCATTGAGAATTAGTAACACTCATGACATCGTCATCCGCGGGGTAAGGATAAGACCCGGCATTGGATCAGGTTTAATAGGAAGCGAGATTGATGCGATTGACCTTGATAGTTCGGCAAATGTAATTGTTGACCACTGCGTGTTTAGCTGGTCTACTGATGAAGGCATCAACACCTGGCACGGTGCTAAATTTATAACAGTGCAATGGTGTGTGATGAGCGAGCCATTAAATCATTCGATTCATGAGAAAGGACCACATGGTTATTGCGCTTCCATTGGCGGATACAAGGCTTCTTTTCATCACAACCTTTTAGCAAACGGCGCTGCAAGAAATCCAAGTATAGCAGGTAATAATCAGAACCCTACAGTCATGCTCGATTTTCGCAACTGTGTTATCTCCAACTGGGAACATCGCTCCTGTGACGGAAAACCTTTATCTATTAACCTGGTGAACAACTATTACAAACCTGGTCCTGCAACTAAACAAGATGTAAAACGAAGGATTGCCCGTATTGATAACGCCGAGAAAATGGGATTTTCCTGCTTGTGGTATGTTGATGGAAATTATGTTGAAGGCTTTTCAGAAATATCTGCAAACAACTGGGCAGGTGGGGTAGATTTTGAAGATGGCACTTCTGCTGAAAAGAACCGTAGTAAAATAGCTTTTGAAGCGGCACCTGTTACCGCTCAACCAGCAACAGAGGCGTACGAGCTGGTATTGAAATATGTAGGATGTTATCTTAATCGTGATAGCCAGGAAAAGCGCATCATTGAACAGGTGCGCACCGGAAAATATAGCTTAACAAAAAATGGATTGATAGATAAAGTAGAACAAGTAGGCGGTTGGCCCATTCTGAAAACAGGAAAAATTCCCCAGGATACAGACAGGGATGGCATGCCGGATGAATGGGAAAAGAAGAATGGCCTCAATCCTTCCAATGCTTCTGATGCAAAAACAATTTCGGGGAATGGCTACATGAACATTGAGAACTACATCAATAGTTTGTTGCCGGATATTTATTGAGGCCGAAAAACGCACTTGCAGGCACCGATTTTTTGATGTTCTTGCTAATGCTTAAAAAATCTTCGTAAATACCTGCGTCAACGAAAAGTTAACAGCTTGGTTTTTACTTGCGTTTTTTGCAAATCGTGAAAGGCTCCTTGCAATATTCAATTTGAAAATCGAGCCCCTCATGACCATTTTTGGTTCATGAAAACAAAAACATTTAGAATCAGAAACACGATCATTTTTCTAACTTTTATTCTTTTATCATTAAGTTCTCGAAGTCAGAAAAATCCTTCTTCGCCTAAAAATTTTGTTGAAGCCTTTGCCGGAGTTGAATGGAATACACTTAGTGGTTTAACAGGCGTTAGCTATGAACGCTTGCTACTTGAAAAAGGCTATTGGACAGCCGGAGCAAAAATCAATCGCAGTTTTCAGTATTCAATAGGCAATGCTTCTTTACTTTCTGATGGCGATGGTGGAACAGCTTTTTTTAATTCAGCAACTGGCACTGTTCACAAATTTTTTAAGCCGAACCAAAAAGGCGTCTTCCTTTCTTGCGCTTTAGGTGCAGGATTGAAGCATCAACGGTATTATGCATCGGAGTGGTCGATGTTTTATGTCGCCTCTGAATTCGGATTTGGCCTGCAGTTTTTGTTACGGAAGAAGATGGCCTTGCGCTGGACTACCTCTTTGCAATTCGAAGGGCAGGGTGGAATTACGGCAACCAAACTTTCGATAGCCTTTTAATCGCTGCAAAGAAATGTACTGTCGATTTATGCCGGCTAATCTCTCCTGGAAAATACCGACCCGGGCCGCATGAATGATAAAGCATGGTTTGTCAAGAGATCAAACCAGGCAACTCGTTTTTGAACTTTGCGTATTATTTATCTGCACTATTTCTTTTGCTTCTTAAAAACTTCTGCCAGTGCTAACATAAAAACACCAATTGTATTAAACCAGTGCTGAGGTATTTTTTGTAGATCAACTCCCGGTTAATACGAATTGTTGTTGGATGTAACAGCAGGCGATCTTATTGATTAGCCTGAAAGGCTTCAATACTTCCGAACCTTAGAAAGCAATATTATCCCTACCTCACAATTTTTCACCCTAAAACCAATTGTATGAATTTTCAAAAAACAACACCGCGTTTGCTGACATGGCTATCATTCGCTTCCTTCCTGTTTATCACAGCTTGCAAAAAAAATGAGGCGCCATCATCTTCGGTACCTCAGGAAATGAAAAATTCCAGAAATGGAGGAAACCCATCAAGAGATTTAGACCTGCAAACAATTGCAGATAATTTTGTTTCTCCTGTCTCACTTGTTGAACCACCAGACGGCTCACATCGCCTGTTTGTTGTCGATCAAATTGGAAAGATCTGGATCATCGATGCCAGTGGTCAAAAAAAAGCACAACCATTTATTGATCTTACAACAAAAATGGTGAAGCTTTCTCCATTTTATGATGAAAGGGGATTGCTTAGTCTTGCTTTTCATCCCGATTATAAAAGCAATGGCAGGTTCTACCTTTTTTATACAGCACCGCCGCCGCCGGGCGGCCCAACAACTGATGCGGGGAATACTGGTCTTCCAAAAACATGGAACAATACCACTACTATTTCCGAGTTTAAAGTATCCTCTGATCTGAACGTTGCAGATATGAGCACTGAAAGAAAATTGTTAACACTTGCGCATCCTCAATCAAACCACAATGGTGGCACTATTGCCTTTGGCCCCGATGGTTATTTATATATTTCTATTGGTGACGGCGGCAATAAAAATGACATCGGGCCCGGCCATGTTGAAGACTGGTATGCAGCAAATGCTGGTGGCAACGGTCAGGATATTGAACAAAACCTAATGGGAAATGTGCTGCGCATTGATATCAATTCCTCTGGCGATGGAAAGAACTATTCCATTCCTCATGATAATCCTTTTGTAGGTAAAGCCGGCCTCGATGAAATATGGGCTTATGGCTTTAGAAATCC
The DNA here is from genome assembly GCA_035554655.1 of Flavisolibacter sp. Lineage (GTDB taxonomy): Bacteria > Bacteroidota > Bacteroidia > Chitinophagales > Chitinophagaceae > Flavisolibacter. The sequence goes on along the minus strand of DATMIF010000037.1, from coordinate 117,888 downwards.
ATACCGTTTCTCTTTCGATATGAGCGGCTCGAAAAGGATGTTCCTTAGCGATGCTGGTCAAAACCTGTATGAAGAAATTGATGTAGTTAGAAAGGGAGGTAATTACGGATGGAATGTAAAAGAAGGAACACATTGCTTCAATGCTGCCAATGAATTGATGGAACTTTCTTCTTGTCCTGATAAAGATGCATTCGGCAGCCCGCTTATCGATCCTGTGATTGAGGCAAACAATGTGGCCAATCCTGAAGGAGGACATTTTGTTACAATCATTGGAGGTAATGTTTATAGAGGGAATACGATACCCGGCATGGAGGGTAAATATATATTTGGTAATTTTTCAAGAACTGCAAGTACACCACAGGGTGAAGTATACTCAAGTAACGCAGGGAGCGAAGGAGGATTATGGTCCTATGACAAACTCAGTTTTAAAAGTTTTCCGGATAACCTTGGACATTTCATAAAAGGATTTGGACAGGACATGGATGGTGAAATTTATGTATTGGCGTCGCAACGATTAGGCCCGGCTGGTAACACGGGTAAAGTATTTAAAATGGTTGGCGAAAAGAAAGAGCATTAATCGAAAAATTCGCAGGGCAGAAACCTTCTGTCCTGCGAATTTCTAAAGAATAGTTATGAATTGCAGAAAGAGTTTACTACTGCTGTTATCATTTTTGGTTGTGGTAATGATTATTGCAGGTTGCCGCTTTTATTTTAATACAACAAAGGATAAGTTAACAGCTACATCAAATACCGATTCATTCGAAAGAGGAAAAAACCTTGCATTCAATATTTGTGCAGGCTGTCATTACGATTCAAAAGTTGGAAAATTTATTGGCAGACCTTTAAACGATCTCCCAAAAATTGCTGGTCATCTTTATTCTGCAAATCTTACACAATCGAAAACCCACGGTATCCCTACACGTTATACTGATGCTGAACTTTTTTATTTACTCAAAACAGGAATATCAAAAAGCGGGAAGTTCACACCTTACATGATGCGACCCATGATGGCAGACGAAGATATTAATGATATCATTGTTTACTTGAGGTCAAATGATCCTGCCGTTGCAGCGGCCGATACTACTGTTGGAATAAGCCATATCAACTTCATAGGCAAAACAGGGATTCGCTTTGCAACGAAACCGCAGTCTTATAATAAAGGTGTCCAAAGGCCTAATGAAAATAATCCTGGTGAATATGGACGATATTTGGTCGCCGTAATTGGTTGTTACCATTGCCATTCCAGTAAAGTTCTTGGTCTTAATTATTCCAATCCTGAAAAAACAAAAGGCTATTTACAGGGCGGAATCAAATTAAAAGATCCTGGTGGGAAAAGATTATATGGGCCTAATCTTACTCCCGACCAGGAAACTGGTATTGGTAGTTTTTCAGAGCAGGATTTCAAAAAAGCGATACAGGAAGGCATTACGCCTACCGGCAGAAGATTATCCCCGCCAATGGGGAAATTTAAAAGCCTTACAGATAATCAGGTTCATTCTATTTACACTTACCTGCGGTCATTAAGGCCAGTACGCCACCAAGTAAGAAGAACATAGCTTTTTGAAGATTCATTTAAGAAAAATTATCTTATACCAATCAACAATAGATGGTGGTACGCGGGCAATTTCCAACCAATCATTTATAGATTATACCAGTCGTCAACTACAGCTCCCAAATCATCTTTGAACGCTGTATGACAATATTCATTCGTCTGTTCATTGTAATGGTAATCCTTTTTCCACTCCGGATAATGAACTGCCACCTGCTGTATTCCATCAAGTATATATTCTACTTCCTGGTTCGTCATTACCGGATGAACAGACATGCGTACCCATCCAGGCTTAAACGAAAGATGCCCCTTGTGCATCTCTTTCAAAATTTCATAAGAATGCAATTGATCAACATGCAGCAATAAATGACCGTAGGTGCCTGCGCAGGCACAACCACCTCTTGTTTGGATACCAAATCTGTCATTCAGGATTTTCACTACAAGGTTATAATGTGTGCCATGAAGAATAAAGGAAACTACACCAAGGCGTTTAGTAGTTTGTCCCTCCAGGATTTCGATGCCAGGCACTTTTGGTAATCTATCAAAAATAATTTCTAATAATTCATCTTCTCTTTTCAACATATTTTCTGTTCCCATTTCCTCTTTGAGCTTTATAGCCAGTGCTGCTTTAATTCCTTGAAGAAAGGGCGGTGTGCCTCCATCTTCCCTATGCTCTATGTCGTTGATGTATTCGTGTTGCTTCCATGGATTAGTATAAGTAACAGTGCCTCCGCCGGGTTGATCAGGGATGATATTTTTGTACAACTTTTTGTTGAAGATGAGTACCCCAGGAGTCCCCTGACCGCCTAAAAATTTGTGGGGCGAAAAGAAAATTGCATCTAAGTGTGCACCGTTATCCTGTGGGTGCATATCAATGGAAACATACGGAGCAGAGCAGGCAAAATCAACAAAGCATAAGCCATGATGTGCGTGAGTCAATTTTGCTACTTCATGATACGGTGTTTGAATCCCTGTAACGTTTGAACAACCTGTAATAGCAACGATTTTATTTCCACGGTGTGCATACTTATCCAGCAAATCTTTCAAGGAAGAAAGACAAATATTTCCCTCGTTATTATTTGGAATTATCTCTACATCAGAAATCGTTTCAAGCCAGGAAGTTTGGTTGGAATGGTGTTCCATGTGTGAGACAAAAACAACCGGTTTTAATAGTGGATCTATATCAAGATAATTGTTGAACAACTCGTGTATTTTTATTACTTCATTTTGCTCATGCGTTTCGGTCAGCCGGGCTGCTTTCACGTAGTCCATAATTCGTTCCGGAAAGCGTAACCCTAATAATCGCTGTAACTTATTGATTGCTCCTGTCATTCCGCTGCCGGCAAAAATTAAAATATCATCCTGGTTAGCATGAACATGCTTTTTGATGATCTGCTTCGATTTTTCGTAGGCTCTTGTCATGGCCATACCTGTAGCTGTTGTTTCTGTATGCGTGTTACCCAAAAAAGGCATGATGTGATTTACTATTCTGTCTTCGATAGGTTTATAGGCCCTGCCACTGGCAGTCCAATCTGCGTATACTATGTTTTGCTTTCCAAAAGGAGAAATAAAAGAAGTGTCAATGCCAATAATATTGTGCCGGAAGGATTGAAAGTAATCCTGCAATGTAGATGTATTCATATAACAACAATCGACTGCAAAAATAATCAGCAGCGCCGCGCTGTCGGCTGAGTAAAGTCATTTCATGTAGTTATATGAGACGGAAGGCAATCATAGGCGTGCGTTTAATAAAATCACATGGTGTTGTGCAGTGCAATTGAACAAAACCTTGGCCGGGTATGTTGTGCGGAAATTTATCTCAACGTTTATACGCCAGCAATCTTAAAGCATTAAAAACAACAACCACGGTCGATCCTTCGTGACCAACGACCGCTGGTCCTATTTTAGCAATACCCATGATAGTGAGGGGAACAAGTATAGCTACCATTCCAAGACTAATGACCAGGTTTTGATTAATAATAGTTCGGGCTTTTTTGCTTAACCCAATTGCAAAAGGAAGATTGCTTAACTGGTCGGCCATGAGGGCGATATCTGCAGTTTCCAGTGCAACATCGCTTCCTGCTGCACCCATAGCAATTCCCACTGTGCTTTTTGCCATAGCCGGCGCATCGTTCACACCATCGCCAACCATAGCTACTTTTTTCTCATTCATCCTTAGTTTTTCAATTGCTTTTACTTTTTGTTCGGGCAACAAATTGCCCCAGGCATCTGTAATACCTATTTCTTTTGCTATGGCTTCTGCTACTTTTTGATTGTCTCCTGTCAGCATAATCATCCTGCGAATGCCATTCTTTTTCAACTCAGATAAAGTTTCTTTCGCGTCTTCTCTGGCCACGTCCATCAAAGTAATTACACCGATATATTTGTTGTTTTGCTGAACAAGCATGGTTGTGTTTCCCTGCTTCTCTAACTCTTCAACCTTTATTTTAATTTCACCAGGTAGCGCATCATTCTTTTCAGTAAAAAGTTCTTTATTACCAATATGAATAGTAGAACCTTCATATTCTGCTTCAATTCCTCTTCCCTGTATGGCACAAGCATTGGTCGCAGCAGGTACTTCTCTTTTCAATCTTTCTGTTCCATCCTTTACAATAGCCCCTGCAAGTGGATGATCGCTTAATTTTTCAACTGCAATTACAATTTCCAATAACTTCTCATCAGATACACCATTAAGTGAATAAACACCTGTCATTTTTGGTTTGCCTTCCGTTAGCGTGCCGGTTTTATCAAAAGCCACCGCGGTTAATGAACCCAATTCCTCTAATGGCCTGCCGCCTTTTATCAATACACCGCTTCGTGCGGCTCTTGCAACACCACTCAATACAGCACTTGGGGTAGAGATAGCGAGTGCACACGGGCTTGCTGCAACCAGTACTGCCATTGCCCTATAAAAGCTTGCACCGAAAGTTTCATCAATAACAAGAAATGCAAACAACAAAACAACAACTAAAATGAGTACAGCAGGTACATAATATCTTTCAATCCTGTCTGTAAAATTTTGCGTTGGTGATTTTTGCGATTGCGCTTCGTTTACCAACTTCACCAGTCTTGCAATTGTAGAATCGGAGGCAATTTTGGTTACTCTTATTTCAAGTGTTCCTGAGCCATTGATAGAACCTGCAAATACTCTGTGTTTGGCATCTAACTTTTGTGTGGAGTTTATTTCAATGTTCGCACCTTCAACAGGTATTTTATCAACAGGAATACTTTCACCGGTAATGGGAGCCTGGTTAATGCTGCTTGTTCCATTAATAACAAAACCATCGGAGGCAATTTTTGTATGCGGACGTACAACAATTACATCGCCGATTTTTAATTCTTCGATAGACACTTCTTTTAAATCGCCACTTGCTTTGAGCAATGCAGTTTTGGGTGTAAGTTCCGCCAGCGCAGATATTGATTTCTTTGCTTTGTCAAAAGCATAATGCTCGAGGGAGTGACCAAGGCTAAATAAAAAAAGCAATAAAGCGCCTTCTTCCCAATGACCCAAGATGGCAGCGCCAACGGCAGCAACAATCATCAAAAAATCAATATCGAAATGCCCATGACTAACACCTTCAAATGCTTCCTTCGTAGCATAAAATCCGCCAAAGAAATAGGCACACAAATAAAATCCAATGGGGGTGTATGTACTGATGCCGGGTATGAAGGATAAAGCAAATCCCGTCAATAGAAAAGCCCCACACAATACAGCAAAAAGCATCTCGGTTTTTGCTCCGAAAATGCCACTATGCGAAATGGGCTGGTTTGTATCTTCTTTTTTGTTTTCCATGGTCAGTAGCCTGAGTATTCAATAATGAGACCAACGATATTGGTTGCATGAAGACTGCAAGGTAAACCTGTGTTCTTTTTGAATGACTGATTTTCATCAAAACAGAATGAATAAATTTTAGGACAAGAACATCTCTTTAACTACGGAAAAACAAAACTGTTAATGAAATTTTTTCACTGTGCTGCAAGCCTTTTTTAAAAGGAGTAATTTATTTCAGCACTTTCATCTTGACCATTTCAATGCGTGTATCGCTTACGCTAAGAATGTCGAATTCGTAATCATCAATGATAATCCTGTCTTTTTGCTGAGGAATGGCTTCATGATGATTGATGATATAGCCGGACAAAGTTTCAGATTCATTTCCCGGAAATTCTAACTCGTATTTTTCAGAAATGTGATCGAGCTCCAGCCTTCCTGAAAAAATGTATTCGTTCTCTGAAAGCTGTTTCTCAACAAATTCTTCGCTGTCGTATTCATCATGAATTTCACCAAAGATTTCTTCCAGCACATCTTCCATAGTTACAATGCCGGCAGTGCCTCCAAATTCATCAACAACCCAGGCAATACTTTTTCTTTCTCTGGTAAAGCGACTAATCAGGTCCATTGCACTCATGCTCTCAGGCACTGCAGGTATAGGCAATAAAATAGATTGAAGGTCCTGCGGGCTTTTGAACATATCCAACTGGTGAACATATCCAAGAATATGATCGATATTGTTTTCGTAAACAATGAGTTTACTAAGTTTGGTTTCAATAAATTTTTCACGAACTTTTTGAATTGGACATTTGATTTCGATGCCAATAATTTCTTTCCTTGGTACCAGACACTGGCGCACCTTGGTGTTATGAAAGTTCAATGCGTTGTCAAAAAGGTCCGTATCCAGTTTTGCCGGTTCATCTTCGTCGGTATTCGGTTGAAATAAGGTATCAAGAGATCCGCTGGGAAAAACTTCTTTTTGCTCGTTGATACGGATATTGAAAACATATTTAAGTACCCAATCGGATAAACCAATAAATAACTTGCCTATTGGCTGAAGCAATTGATAAAAAATATTGATTACCCAAACCAGCCTTGTTAAAAGGCTATTGCTGTTGGCCCTGAATATGGCACGTGGAATAAACTCTGCAAAAATTAGAACAATGAATGTAGCCAGTAAAATATCAAGCAATAAACGGGCAAGATCATTTTGCAAACCAATAAGTGCCCATAATGGTTTCGTTACTTCGCTAAATAGCAGCACAAATGAAACAAGAAATAGTGTGAAGCCGATTAAAGTTGTGCTGAGGAAAAGTTGGGGGTTCTCAATAAAGCGGGCAACCATTACAGCACTGTGTTTGCCTTGTTTCTTCTTTAATTCAATTCCGAAACGGTTAGCGCTGTAAAAGGCCATTTCAATCCCAGCAAAAAATCCCATCATCAGGATGGTTACAAAAAACCAAACCAGTGTAGTAACGGCGATCATGTTGAGGTAAAGATATAAAAACTGGTGAGAGCTTAAAGAAAGGCGGTCACAATATCTTCGGCCTGTTTTTGAGCCTTCGGCAGATCATCGTTTACAACGATGTGATCAAAGGCTGTCTTGAATGAAAGTTCATAAGAAGCTTTGCTCACTCTTGCGTTCAACGACTCTTCACTTTCGGTTCCTCTTGATTGGAGCCGGCGTTTTAGTTCGTCAACGCTTGGCGGTTCAACAAAAAGTGTCAACGTCGTTTCAGGGTATTGTTCCTGAACATGAATGGCGCCTTTTACATCTATGTCTAAAACAGGAACTTTTCCTTCACTCCAGATTCTTATCAATTCAGATTTCAAAGTGCCGTAATATTTTCCTTCATAAACCATTTCCCATTCAATAAACTCGTCGTGCTGAATTTTATTGGTGAAATCTGCTTCCGTCATAAAATAATAATCAACGCCATTTTTTTCATTTCCTCTTGCCTTGCGTGTAGCGGCAGAAATAGAGAAAGCCATTTTATCCGGGTATTGATTCAGTAAGTATTTAGTGATGCTGGTTTTTCCTGCACCTGATGGAGCAGTAATAACGATGATCTTTTGCTGATTGTTTACGGTCATGATAAATAAAACAGCGAAGTTAATACTGTGCTGTATTTTAATTGCAGAGGCTTTTTAACTTTTTACTGATTTCAGAAAAAGATAATTTGGATTGTGCAGCATGTAGAATTTTTCCATAGAGATCATTTTGAATTCCGTTACCATCGAAAGAAGGCAAAAAAATCTTTGTCGCAATTCATTGATTTTTTCTGGGAAACAGATTTTGATGAATTGTATGACAAGTATCCAGAGGGTTTTTCAGATGCATTGTTCCCTAATGTCGGATATACGTATCTCATTAATCTTGGAACGCCGTTCGTAATGCAGTTGGAAGACGAATGTTTTGAAATGAAGTCAGATGGGTTTTTGCCAAGGCATAAAAACATGATCTGCCATCATTCAAGGGGCAATAAAATTTTCGGGATCAAGTTCAAAGTATCACCGGTTATTTTTGAAAAGAAGGTCAATTTCTCGGAATACAAAGAATACATTTTTCCGCTTGCTTATCTTATTGATAGAAAAATAATCGAGAAAATAAAATCCGCTTCTTCGTTCGATGAGAGAATGCAAATTGTTTCTGATTATTATGATGGAATTGTAGAAAAACATTCAGGTTCCATTAAACAGGTAGAGATTGTTACAAAGGTTTTGAAAGACTGTTCGGAAAAAAACCAGTTTGATATTTCGATTGAAGAATTGTCTGAGCAGTATAATATCAGTTCAAGAACGTTGCAGCGTTATTTTGAAGCTACCACGAGCATCAATAGCAAACAGGCTTTGCAGATTTTGCGCATAAGGAAAGCGATTGAAGACATGACTTCATCGCCAAAGAACTTTCATTTCAGCACTTATGGTTATTACGATTACAGCCATTTCTACAAACATCTCAAACAATTTCTCAACCAGCACTCCGTTGAAATAGTTCAACCTCATTTGCAAATATTGAAGAGTAAGCAACAATAAAAAAGTCCCTTAGAAAAGGGACTCGCTTATGCATTGGACATGCACATGAGAAAAATTATTTTAATTACCGCCAGCTCTTCTCCTTTCTTCTTCTGATGCTGTTGTTCTTCTTCGGGCTGCCTGTACTTTACTATTTCCAAAACGGTAAGTGAAACTTAAATTGGCCACCCTCGTCTCTCTAAATGCGTGCCAGTTTTCAACATACTTTCCTTCGTAGGTAATGGTTGCTTTCGGTAGGTTTGTCCAAAATATATCAGTGATATTAAAACGGAATGTTCCTTTGTTTTTGAAAGCAGTTTTTTGAACACCTATTCCAACACCCCATTGTGGTTTAGACACCATAAAGCCATAGCGGCCGCCGGAATTGAAACTTGCATTGAACTCTGCACTCCACCCTTTTTTGAAAGTAAAATTGTTGTTTGTTCTTACATCAGCAGCAGGGGAGCCATTGTTTAATGAAGTGCCTCCAAGGTGTCCATTAAAATGATTGTAATAAACGTTTGCATTGTTGATCATGTTCCACCATCTGGTAACATGTACCGGTGTTGCAACGGTTAATCCAACATAATCAGAAGAGGCAAGATTGATAGGTATCTGAACGGTTACATTATCATCAGAAGGAATGTTGGGAAATACATCCTTGAACTTTGCGATAGCAATGTTCTGATTGTCTTTGGTGTGGCTATATCCCAAAGTGAAATTGATTTGCTTAACGGTGTAGTTTAATTCATACGACCATGTAAGTTCAGGCAATAATCCTGGACTTCCTGTTGCATAAGTGCTTACATCGATCAAAAACAAAAATGGATTGAGTGCAGAATAGCCAGGACGATCAATGCGACGACTTACCGATACGCCAAGCGTTTGATCTTCTTTTATCTTGTAATTGAAAAAGGCACTTGGGAACCATTGGAAGTAACTGGAATCCCATTTGATGTCTCCTTTCAGTTGATGTGTTTTTACTTTGGTTTGTTCGCCCCTCAAGCCGAATTGAAGAGAGAACTTTTTATGCTCTTTGCTAAAATTGACATAACCGGCATTGTTGTATTCATCATACAAAAAACGATTGGTTTTATTTTCATCATTGATAGGCGTACCGCTGCTTCTATCCCAGAATTTCGCGTCATTATCAGAAGAAACATAACTGGTTTTGAAACCGGTTTCGAATTTTGCGCCTTTCTTCAAAGGGTTTACATAATCTGCCTTAGCAGTTTTCAAAGTAAGTCTTCCATCCTGGTCGCCATCTAAAATGTAATCAGGTAGTCGTTTTGATCCGTTGAGATTATAATATTTGGTAGAGGTAGTAGAAAGAGAACCATTATTGAACACACCATAATCAACATCGGTCGTCAGCTCTTTTCCGGCATTATCAAACGTGTGCTTGAAATTGATGTTAGCTACGGTGTTGCTAAAATGGTCATTGTTATTGGCCTGTGTTTTAAAAGTAAAAGACGGTTGTTTTTGATTATCGTTAACGATGGAGTTGTTTTTATTATCCCTGGTAAAATGATTGAAACTGTTGTTGACAACAAAGCCGATAATTGTTTTTTTGCTGGGGAAGAAATCAGCTCCAAGTCTTGCTGTGTTTGAAGTAAAAGGCGCTTTTGAATAATTGTCTTTATCATCGGAACTATTGAACACGCCGTTATTGAAAAAATTTCTGTTGAGAATAAGATGATTTAAACTTTCGCGATAGGCATAATTATAATTGCCAAACACGTTAACCTTTTTATTTCGATAATTGAATGTGGCGCCAGTATTTGCTTTTGGATATTTTCCTTGTCCAAATCCTGCAGTGAAAGTTCCGTTCGTTCCAAGCCTTTGATCTTTTTTCATCCGGATATCAATAATTCCTGAATTACCTGCTGCATCATATTTAGCTGATGGATTGGTAATGATGTCAATTCTTTCAATTGCACTGCTTGGCAAGCCACGTAAATAGTTTGCAAGTTCCTGTCCTGTCATTGGACTGGGTTTTCCGTCGATCATCACAATCACACCACTTCTTCCTCTCAGGCTGATGACATCGTTTTGATCAATGGTAACACCGGGAGAACGTTCCAATATTTCTATCGCTGAACTCCCTGCGTTTACGATGCTGCTCTCAACATTCACCACAATGCGGTCGCTAAGTTTTTGAATGAAAGGTTTTTTTGCAGTGACCGTTACGCCTTGCATCTGTGATGCAGGCTTTGGATTTAGTTTAATTGCGGGCAATACAATTGAAGTTTGAGATTCATCAACAGAAAAAGAATTGGTATAACTCGTATTCATTCCTACTGCAGATGCACGAACGACGTAAGAATTGAAACCAATGTTTTCAAATTCCGCAATACCTGCTTTATCGGTTATGGCAGCTTTTACAAGTACTGAATCTTTGCTTCTTAATAATTCAACGGTAGCATTTTCAACGGGTGAACTTTGTTCGTTAAAAATGGTTATGGATGCTTTGCCTTTTTGCTGGGCGAGTGAAAGGGTTGTGATCAGGACGCACAATACTGACAAGGTAAATTTTCTCATGATGTGAAACGATTTTCCTCAAAACACGAAAGAAAAAAGTGGATGAAATAGATAAACTATATCAACAAGAATTAGGGAAGCATGAATGGATAAAAGAGGAAGTTGTACGAAAAAGCTCGTGTCAGATTTTTACATTATTGGAAGGATAACCATACGTGTTGGGACAAGACACCCAAAAAAGCTAATTGAACCTATACGCTTTGATTTTTACCCCAACTCGTCATAAAATATAAGAGTATCCAAATCGACAGAAATGTTTTTAAGAACACCAATCTCGTTATTTCTTTCAATCAACATATCATTAGCCTTCATTTTATAGGGATATGCTTTCTGTTCTTGAAAGTAATAGATGGAATCATTTCGTATATCAAACACTGGAGTGCTTTCTCCAAGACCTCCCCATTTTCCAAGAATGCCATTTGGTAACGTATCAAGTTTTGTCCGATGATTAGACGATGCGTTGTTTAAACATCCAAAAGAGAGAATAAACATTAAGGCAAAAACAGTTTTAACTATTTGGTTCATTTCTTTTTATCAGTTTTCTTTTCCTGTGTTTGTTGTCGACGACTTCAAATGTCTGTTTTTTAAATTTCATTTCTTCAATTTTGCCAAATGAAATACAATGTTGAAGAGTTCAATCATTTGATAAGGCACAGGCGCTCAGTTTTCCCGGATCAATTTGAAGCAGGTAAACACATCCCCGATGAAATTATCAATCTGATTTTAGAGAATGCAACATGGGCGCCAAATCATGGGCAGACAGAACCCTGGCGATTTGTTGTGTTTACAGGTGATGGATTGAAAATGCTTGCCAACTTTCAAAGCGGGTTGTATAAAGAAACTTCCGGAGAAAAATTTAAGGAAGCTACTTACCAAAAACAACAAAAAAATCCTTTGTTAGCTTCTCATGTTATTGCTCTTTGTATGAAAAGAGATCCCAACAAAAAGCATCCGGAAGTTGAAGAAATTGCTGCAGTAGCTTGCGCTGTCGAAAATATTTATTTGTCCGTTACTGCTTATGGTTTAGGGGGATACTGGACAACCGGAGGCATTACTTATAATGAAAAGGCAAAATCATTTTTTGGTTTGGGCGATGACGATAAGCTGCTTGGATTTTTTTACCTCGGTTATGTTGCTATTCCATCGCCTGATGGAAAAAGAAAACCGTTGGAAGAAAAAGTTGTTTGGGTAAAAGGCTAATCTATTCTTTTGATATCAGCACCCAGAGCCTGTAATCGCTTATCAATGTATTGATATCCTCGGTCAATTTGATCGATGTTTTGAATGATGCTTTTGCCTTCTGCACTTAGTGCCGCAATAAGCAATGCAACCCCAGCACGAATATCAGGAGAGCTCATTCTTATGCCACGCAGTTTTGATTTTCTTTCTAAACCAATAACAGCGGCCCGATGCGGATCGCATAAAATAATTTGTGCACCCATCTCAATTAATTTATCAACGAAGAACAAGCGACTTTCAAACATTTTTTGATGAACCAGTAAAGAACCTTTCGCCTGGATGGCTACAACTAAAACAATACTCAATAAGTCGGGAGTGAAGCCAGGCCACGGATGATCATAAATTGTAGGAACACCTCCATCTATGTAAGATTGTATTTCATAAACTTCCTGTGCAGGAATATGAATATCATCACCGATAAAATCCAATTGAATTCCGAGTTGCCTGAATTTATCCGGAATGACTCCTAAATATTCAACACTGGCATTCTTAATGGTCAATTCGCTTTGCGTCATGGCAGCGAGACCAATGAAAGAGCCAATCTCAATCATATCCGGCAAAATACGATGCTCCGCCCCATGTAATTTTTCAACGCCTTCAATTACCAGTTGATTGCTTCCAATGCCGCTAATATCAGCACCCATCTTATTGAGCATCCTACATAATTGCTGTACGTATGGTTCGCATGCGGCATTGTAAATAACAGTGCAACCCTTTGCCATTACTGCTGCCATAACAATATTAGCAGTACCAGTCACAGAGGGCTCATCGAGCAGCATATATTTTCCTTTCAGGCCATCTGTTGACAAATAGAAAAATCCATCATCGGCGAAATGTGTAAACTCTGCTCCTAATTTTTCAAAACCAATGATGTGGGTATCTAATCTTCTTCTTCCAATTTTGTCGCCGCCGGGCTTTGGAATGAAAGCTTTTTTAAAACGTGCTAGCATTGGTCCTGCTAACATTACAGAACCACGCAACCTTCCGCTTTTACTTTTGAAATCATTGCTTCGCAGGTAATTTAAGTTTACATCATCTGCCTGGAATGTGCAGGTGTGCCTATCAAAACGGTCGACTTTTACATTCATTTCTGCAAGCAACTCAATTAGATTATTGACATCGAGAATGTCGGGGATATTGCTGATCGTAACTTTTTCTTCGGTAAGTAAAACAGCACTGATCACTTGCAATGCTTCATTCTTTGCTCCTTGTGGAATGATCTGGCCTTTTAATTTATTCCCGCCTACAACTTCAAATGATGTCATGTGTATGAGTTGATTTTTTCGCCTGCAAATTACTGGCAAAAAGAAAAAGGTTGATAGTTTCCTACCAACCTTTCCTATTTCAGTCGTTTAATTAAAATCTTTTCTTTCCAAACTTCCCGCCGCCACGTTTATCATTACGGCCATTTCCACCACCACCTCCGCGTTGCTGGAACTTTCCGCGTTGTTGTCTTCCATAACCACCACGGTCTCTGTCACGATCCTGGGAAGGACGATATGCTTTTACATAAGGTGTATTTGTGAATTCCAATTGACCTTTTGTGATGTTTGTAAGCTCACTCTGGATGGCATCATCATGAACAACATCCTTATGCCAGTTGTTATAAGCAAGCTTCATGTAGTATGCAATAGCATTTGCAAAACCCTGGCGTTTTTCAGGATTTTCTTCCTGTAATGCTTTGTTTATAACAAGCTCAAGGTTTTTGCCCAGGTGAGAATACCTTGGGTAACGTTTTGGATAAGGAATAGCCTTAGGCTTTGCTTTATACGTTTCTTTTTTTGGAATAGGATATGGGCTATCCACATCCAACTTAAAACCGCTGATATAGAAAAGATGGTCCCAAAGCTTATGACGGAAATCCTCGACATTCTTCAAATGCGGATTCAAAAATCCCATTAATTCAATTGCCACGTTTGCCTGTTGCTGGCGATGCTCTCTATCTTCAATAGTCATTATATACTCCACCATTTTTTGAATATGGCGGCCGTACTCACGCATCGTTAAATAATTTCTCGTTGTATTGTATTCCATCGGGACAAATGTAATCACTCATTTTGCAGTTCCTGCAGATTTCACAGTTTTTTTGTGGAAACCGGCGCTATATTAAAAATAAAGGGCTCGTTGAGAGCCCTTTTATACAAATTCGATTTGATTTTTAGTATCGTCCATTTCGTTTATCAATGCCACGACCGATTCCATAACCTGCGCCAGCACCAAGTACACCGCCGATCACACCACCAAGTGCCCGGTTCTTTTTATTGATAATGGCGCCGCCTGCTGCACCTGCTACACCACCAATCACAGCGCCTTTAGCAGCACTGCTCCATCCTTTCTTTCTTGCGACAGTTCCTGAGGAGCCTGAAGAAGATCTAGATACTGAAGAACTTCTTCTAGCGCTACTCACAGGATAATATTTTACTACCTCACGTGTTTGAGGCTGCATGGCGGTGTTTTGTTGTGTACTCATCAACTCGTTTTGAGCTTTCCATGCCTGGAATTGAGCAAGCCCTATTGTATCTACAGCAGGTTGTATTGCTTTTTGAGTTGTAGCAGTATCAGGAGTTGTGTTACAAGCCGTCATAACAACAGCAATTGCCAACACTGGTATGATCAACTTTTTCATAGTTCTTAATTTGAGTAGTGCTTTTTTCATAGTTCATGTTTTAGGTTATCCAAATATTTGCCGAAACCATGCCATTTGAATCATACAATTGTTAAAGGATTTAAGCAGAAAAACTGATTAACAGAATGTTTTGAAATAGCTGAGGCTGGTGCTCGTCGAACCAACTAATAGAAAAATTTCCACATCATGATGTAAAAAATAATTTCAACAGCAATTGCTGATGCCTACATTTGCGGCCGTATTTGGTTGGCGCCACTGCGCCATTAAAATGGGAAGTCCGGTGAAAGTCCGGCGCTATCCCCGTAGCTGTAAGGAATGCAAGTAGTGTATCTGATCAATTACTGCCTGCAGAGCGAATGACCACTATGACGCTGCAGCGTCATGGGAAGGTGCTCAAAGTTCCAAGCCAGAAGACCTGCCATTTACCATCACAACATTTTGCTTCGGGTGAAAAGCAGGGATGATAATTGAACTTATCTTCTCTTACTTATTTTCCGGAAGCAGTCACTAAAAAATTTTAACCGTTATGAGAAAAATTTTTGCTGTGGCTGCCATGATGATCAGCAGCCAGTTATTTGCACAGGACAGTTCGAAATTGATGGACGAAGTAACACTTACTGCAAGTAAGTTCTCCACAAAAACCACACAAACAGGAAAGGTCGTTACCTTGATTACAAGGCAGGATATTGAACACGCAGGAAGCCGTGACCTTGCACAGGTGATCAGCGAATTAGGAGGTGTTTTTATCAATGGCTTCAACAGCAATTTGGGCAAAGAAAAAAACATTTACCTCCGGGGCGCTAAGGTGGATTATACTTTGATCACCATTGATGGCGTACCTGTTTACGATGCATCAGGCATCGGAAGCAATTTCGATATCCGCAATATTTCAATTGATAACGTGGAGCGCATTGAAATTTTGAAGGGAAGTCAAAGCACCTTGTATGGCAGCGATGCCATTGCAGGTGTGATCAACATTATAACTAAAAAAGGGGGCACAAAACCTTTTGCAATAAATGGAGTTGCTGATTATGGCAGCTTCAATACTTTCAGAGGTAATTTAAATGTGAATGGCTCACAAAAGGGATTTGATTATAATGTTGGTTACTCACATGTAAACACTAACGCATTCTCAGAAGCAAAGAAACCAGGGGGTTCAACGGAAATCTTTGATAAAGATGGCTATCAGCAAAATAGCCTTAATGTTAATTTGGGATTGAAGGCAGGAAATTTTGTTCGGGTGCAACCATTTCTTCGTTATTCGAAGTTTAAAGGCGATCTGGACATGGATGCTTCCATGGATGAAAAGGATTACACAAACACCAACACGAATTTTCAAACAGGCACGAGGAATGTGATCACGATCGGAAGAGGACAAATAAATGTCCGATACCAATTTGTCAAAACAAGACGTTTTTACTTGGATGATTCAACGAAAGACATTAATGCATACCAGATTTACTCTAACGATGCCTATCACTCAAAGGAACATTTTGCCGAAGCATTCCTTGTTTACCCAATCAATAAGATAAAACTTACTGCGGGTGCAGATTATAGAAATTCTAATACAGATTTCAATGGTATTTCTGTTTATCCGCCCTATCCTCCTTACATTCCCACAGCATATACAGTTAAGTCTTCGCGAAGCGGAGATAGTGTAAAGCAAAATCAATTTGGCTTATATACTGCTTTGAATTATGCTTCGAACAATTTCAATATTGAAGGTGGCGGAAGGTTTAATCATCATTCTGAATATGGAAGCAATTTTGCTTTCAACATTAATCCTTCTTATTTCATTGAAAAAAAGATCAAGCTTTTTGCAAACCTTTCTTCCGGTTACAAAACGCCCAGCCTTTACCAATTGTTTTCTCCATACGGAAATCGTGAGTTAAAACCAGAATCATCATTAAATGCAGAAGCCGGAATACAGGTGTTTACTTCGAACGAAAAGACCACCCTTAGAGTTGATTATTTTAATCGAAGGATTAAAGATGTTATTGCATTCACAGGGAAATACGTTAACCAGGACAGGCAAAAAGATCATGGGGTTGAAGTGGAAGCAAGCAGTAAGCTATCAGATAAAATTCAGCTCAAAGCAATTTATAACTATGTAAACGGGGAGATCAACACAAAACAAAATGGAAAGGATACTACTTATTTCAATTTATTGCGTCGCCCTAAAAATACTTTCAACTTTTTTGTTGGAAGCCAGCTGACAAAGGCACTGTATGTAAACGTTCAATTGAATTTAATAGGTGAAAGAAAAGACTTTGACTTTTTCAACTATCAGCCCGTTACATTAAAGCCCTACCAGCTTTTGAACTTTTATGCAGAATATGCTCTTGCAAAAAGTCGGGTGAAAGTTTTTGCAGACCTGAGAAATATCCTGGACAAAGACTATTCTGACATTTATGGATACAACACTGCAGACTTCAATGCTTACGGTGGTATTCGTTTCAATTTCTAAGATTTTATGAAAGCATTTTTCAATTGGAGTGGGGGCAAAGACAGTGCACTGGCTTTGTATCATGCACAAAAGGGTGGGTTGTATTCGATTGAAAAATTGTTGACTAATATTAATGGGAAGCATCAACGCGTATCAATGCATGGTGTTCGTGAGAACTTGTTGAAGCAACAAGCCGAATCAATAGGTCTTCCTTTGCAAAAAATAATTTTGCCTGAAGAACCGTCTATGCAGGAATACGAGAAACAGATGAAACAAAACCTTTTGCTTTTAAAAAAAGAAAATTTTACCCATGCTGTTTTTGGTGATATTTTTTTAGAGGATTTGAAGAATTACCGGGAACAACAACTGGCATCAATCGGCCTTTATGCAGTTTTTCCTATTTGGAAACGGGATAGTGTTGAACTGATAAATGAATTTCTTGACCTTGGTTTCAAAACAATTCTTGTTTGCATTAAGGCCGATATGTTGCCTAAAGAATTTGCTGGGAGAGTCATTGACAGGGAGTTTTTAAGAGACCTTCCGAAGAATGTGGATGCTTGCGGAGAAAACGGCGAGTTTCACACATTTGTTTTTGATGGGCCTATTTTTTCAAAACCCATTTATTTTGAAAAGGGAGAAATTGTTTTCAAGGAATACGCTTCTCCAAAGACCAACAATGATTTTCAAACATCCGGGTCTTCAATAGGTTTTTACTTCCAGGATCTGATTCCCGTTGTTGATGAAGCAAGAACTAATTTTGCCGAATGTTTGAAATAGATCTGAAAGCCTTGTTAACAGTCACTTTCACTTTGTTTGCCATTATTGATATTATTGGCTCGATACCTGTTTTGATTTCACTGAAAACAAAAATGGGTGGAATTAACTCCTTTAAAGCAACAATAATTTCTGGTGCATTGATGATACTGTTTCTTTTTACCGGCGAACCTTTTTTGAATTTGTTGGGACTGGATGTAAAATCATTTGCAGTGGGAGGCTCCATTGTGATTTTTATCCTTGGCCTGGAAATGGTTTTAGGTGTAGAGTTTTTTAAAAGCGAGAAAGATGTTAAGGCAGCCACAGTGGTTCCAATAGCTTTTCCCTTAATTGCAGGATCAGGAACCTTAACCACAATCATTTCTTTAAAAGCAAACTATACACAAACAACAGTTTTGATAGCCATTCTTATTAATCTCATTATCGTGTTTATTGTGTTGAAGTCATTAAGACTTCTAGAAAGAGCGTTGGGCCCTGCGGGATTGATTGCTATCCGGAAATTTTTTGGTGTAGTTTTGCTCGCTATCGCAGTAAAGATCTTTGCTTATAACGCACACGGTTTGATAAAATAAGATGCGTTATAACGTTGCGACAATATTTTTATCATTGTCACATTTGCATATTTGCACATTGTCACATTGATCTGGTCTCGTAGTACAATGGATAGTACGCAGGTCTCCGGAACCTGATATCCCAGTTCGATTCTGGGCGAGACTACTTTTATCAACAGCAGTTCATACAAACAAAAGGTTAACGAAGAACAATGGAAATAATTTCTTCTAACTTTGCACAGGTTTGAAACAAACTACTACCATACAAAAGGCCAGGGCAGTTTTTTTAATATTGATTCTTCTTATTGGCATTGCGCCCAAGTCTTTCTTTCATGATATTGTAGCTCATCACAGGGATGTTTCAACCTGCAAGGAGGTACACAAAACTGCTGTATTTCATCAACAGGGATATAATTGTCATTTTGATGATCTTGTTGTAACGACTCCTTTTCTATTTGTAAGCGCACAGCTTGTTTTTAAGCTATTCCATTTTGAAAAGAAACAAGAAGCACTTTACTCTTTCCATCTTCCATTATTTTCACAACACAAAGAAAACCGCGGACCACCGACAGCTTAATTGAATTAGATTTTGGATGGAATTATTTTTAAACTTTCAATTAAGACTAAATGAAGAGAATAGTTTGGTTAATTGGTTTTCTTATTTGTACATCGTTTTTATTCGGCCAGCAAAAGAGCCGTACGCAACTCTTTGGAAAAGTTATCGATATAAAAACCGGTATGCCACTACCCGGAGCTTCCATTACTCTGGCGGAATCAAGGATAGGAACTATGGCGGACAGCAGTGGCAATTATCTTTTGAAGAATGTCCCTTTGGGCCATACGCTTATCGAGGTTTCTTACGCAGGATATAAATCGGCAGTGGAACATGTAGATATAGGCCCTGGAGATAACAGCAAAAATTTCAAGCTTACTTCTTCTATTGTAGAAAACGAAGCCGTAACCATTACGGCAGTGGGTTCCGCCACCTCTGTCCGCAAGGCGCCGATAGCGATTGTTAGAGTTAACAAAGCAGAATTACTTTCAACTCCTTCAACTAATATCATTGATGCTATTAGTCGCCAGCCTGGAGTCAGCCAGTTGTCAACTGGTCCCGCTATTTCAAAGCCAATCATTCGCGGACTTGGATACAATCGTTTGGTGGTAATTAACGATGGCGTAAGGCAGGAAGGACAGCAATGGGGCGATGAACATGGAATTGAAATTGATGAAAACAGCGTAAGTCGTGTTGAAATTGTAAAAGGACCCGCATCGTTGATTTATGGCAGCGATGCATTGGCGGGTGTGATAAATATAATTACCACTAATCCTGTTCCAGTAAATACCATCAAAGCAAATTTGTTAGGCAGTTATAATACTAACAACAAGCAACGTTCTCTTTTTGGAAGTATTGGTGGCAACCACAACGGTTTTAACTGGAACGGTTGGGGAGATATTACTGCTGCTGCAGATTATAAGAACAAGTATGATGGCAGTGTATGGAATTCTAAATTCAACAATAAGAATTTCGGCGGCTATGTTGGTTACAATGGCGCTTGGGGCTTTACCCATCTTATTGTTAGTAACTTCAATCAAAAGTTGGGAATTATTGAGGGAGAAAGAGACAATAATGGAAGCTTTGTTAAGGCACTACCCAATGGAATAGACGGTACACCTACAGAAAGTGACTTTAACAGTGCTGATCCCTTCATTCCATACCAGCACATACAGCATTTTAAACTAATTGATGATAACAGTTTTAAAGTAGGTTCAGGCAGAATATCCTTGAACCTTGCATGGCAGCGGAATCAAAGGCAGGAATTTGGTAATCCAGACGAGCCATCAGAAAAGAGTTTATTCTTCGACTTAAAAACTTTCAACTACAACCTCGCTTATCATTTCAATGATAAAAAAGGATGGGCAACATCAATTGGAATTGGTGGCATGCAACAGGGCAATCAAAACAAAGGAGTAGAAGTATTGATACCTGAGTATGATGTGTTTGACATAGGTGCATTTGTTTACACTCAAAAAACAATCGGTAAAACTACTTTAAGCGGAGGTGTTCGTTTTGATAATCGTTCTCTCGATTCGAAAGAACTCATCGAAGGATCAGGTGTAAAATTCACCCGGTTTAAAAAAGATTTTTCTAACATATCAGGTAGCGCAGGTGTTAGTTACGCAGCGACTCAAAATTTTGTTTTGAAATTAAATCTTGCAAGAGGTTTTCGTGCGCCAAGTATTCCCGAACTGGCTTCCAACGGTGCTCACGAAGGAACAAACCGTTACGAATATGGCGATCAAAATCTGAAGTCAGAAACTTCCTGGCAGGGAGATGCAGGATTTGAAGTAAACTCTGAACATATTTTGTTTAATGCTGCTGCTTTTTACAATTCTATCAACAACTTTATTTTTTACAGCAAATTATCTAGTGTAAATGGAGGAGACTCGTTAGTATTAGTAGACCAGAGTTTGATTCCTGCATTCAAGTTTGAACAACTTGCAGCTCACCTTGCGGGCTTTGAAGCGATGGTAGACCTGCATCCGCATCCATTAGATTGGCTGCATTGGCAAAATACCATTTCGTATGTGCGAGGAACATTTAAAGAACCTATTGAAGGCACTAAAAATGTTCCATTCATTCCTGCTACACGATGGTTGAGTGAACTACGAGCTGAATTGCTTCCGAAAGGGAAAGGTGTTCGCAATTTGTCCTTTTACTTCGATGTTGATCACACCTTCAGGCAAAACAAACCTTTCACTGCGTATAATACAGAGACAGCAACTAGTGCATATACTTTGATGAGTGCGGGCATTTCAACAAATATCGTTAGCAAGGATAAAACGCTTTTCAGCATTTATTTGCTCGGAAGTAATTTAAGCGATGTGGCTTATCAAAATCATTTGAGCAGGTTAAAATACACTGATGTAAACCCTTTAACCGGAAGGCAAGGTGTATTTAATATGGGTAGAAATTTTTCCATAAAATTGAACATTCCTCTTTCTTTTGATACTAAATAAGTCTTCAGATATTAAATAATTATGAATTCTCTCCTTTGAGGAGAGAATTCTTTTCTATTCTGCACTACTATTTACGATTTCTTGTCACAGACTTTACACTGGCTTCAAATTGGTACACTTTTTTTGTATAAAAAAGTATGAGAGGCCTTTTGATTTGCCTGGTGTTGATGACAATGAGTGTATCCGTAAGTAATACCCGGGACACTATTCGTCCACTAAACCCTGAAAACAAATTATTCATTATAACACTTGATGGGTTTAGATGGGAAGAAGTGTTTAATGGCGCAGATTCCTCATTAATTAGCGATCCCGAAATTAATACTGACACAACATTAGCAAAAGCTTTATACTGGGATGATAATGCCAGCGACAGGCGAAAGAAGTTGATGCCTTTTTTATGGAGCGTTATTGCAAAGCAAGGCGAAATATATGGCAACAGGAAGTATCATAATTATGTGAATGTTGCTAATCCTTACGCACTTTCTTACCCAGGCTACAGTGAATTACTAACTGGCAATGTTGACTACAGCATCTGGAAAAATGAAAAGAAGAAAAATCAAAACAAAAATATTCTCGAAGAATTAAACACTTCGTCAACCTATGCAGGCAAAGTAGCAGCGTTTACTTCTTGGGAGTTATTCCCTTACATTCTTGACAAGGAAGAAAAAGGCAGTTTTGTATTAAATAGCGGATTGCAAAATATTGATGGAAAAGATTTAACGCCTGCGCAATCCCTGATAAATAATCTTCAACAGAGAGTTTCAGACAAAGACGTTGCCACACGCTATGATGAATTAACCTACATCGCCTGCAAAGAATATGTGCTGAAGAATAAACCTTCGGTTGTGTTGTTAAGTTTCAGTGGAACAGACAATGCTGGTCATGCTAATCGTTACGACCAATATTTGCAGGAAGCAAATAATGCAGACAGAATGATCGGTGAATTGTGGCGGCTATTACAATCTATTCCTGACTACGAAGGAAGAGCTACATTTTTGATTACAACTGACCATGGCCGCGGTAAAAATAGCAATTGGAATGACCACGGATTTTTTGTTCCTGGCTCTTCGCAAACATGGTATGCATTGCTTGGAAATAAAGTAGTGCCTAATGGCGAAATGAAAATGAAAACGCAGGTTTATCAAAAAGATTTAAATGGACTAATTTCGGAAATTCTCTCTCGCAAATAATAAGCAAACACATCTGCGTGTTTCAAAAAAAATAGTGCTGATGGGCATAATTTTTTCAGCTATTCTTTTCCCCATCGTTAAAACCAACAGCATCACAAGCCGCTGATAATTTTTATTGTTTAACTCAAAAATTGTCAATTATGGCAGACAATCAAAGAGGCCAACGTGGCCAGAATCAAAATCAGGACATGAACAGGAGTGGTGGAAGCAATTTAGGAAATAGCAGCAGGAGCGGACAAAATCAGCAAACGCAGAACACGAGTGGAAATCAAAGTGGCTCGCAACCAGGCATGGGCAAAGTAGGTAACACAGGCGCTGAAAAAAGTTCGGGCAATATTGGAAACCGTGGCAATCGCTAACGGTTGTTCGTGCCCTATGAATTACTTACATGAAAATGTTTTTTATGCGCAAAGACTCAAAATCAGACAAGAAGAAAATTACTTCGAAAAGAAAGAAAGTTTCTACCCAGTCTCATGAATATGAAACCATGAGCCAGATACAAAACCGTTATGGTAAAGGAAGACAATATAGTGGCTCAGACGGGGGCAGCAATGAGGGAAGAGGAAGCAATCATTAATTATTTACTTAAAACTTAAATTATGGCAGAAGACAGAATCGGACAAGGCCCAAGAAAGGACCGCAGCATCGAAGAAAATCAATCAAGTGAAACCATGAAGGGCAACGTGGGACATCAAAAAAGTTCTGCTGACCTTGGTGGGTCATCAACATTAGATGAAAAATCTTCCGGCATGGGAAGACGAGATAAAGGAACAGGCTTATCAACAAAAGATGGATTAACGGGAAGTGATTATGATGGTCAAGTAACTGAATGATCATGCTTTTCATTAATCAATCGTGAAGCAACAGTTTGTTCAGTTATTTAAAACGGATCAACAAAGGAACTCTTCAATTCACGCTTCACGATTGACCTTTTCACCTTGTTGATATAGTTCCACAAACGAAAGTCGCTTCTATTGGCCGCACCCATCTACAGAGCCATTTCATTTATAAACAATTAGGCACAATGTTTTTATAGATAAGCTTAGACTTTTTATTTTTTTGACTTTAAAAATTACAGTTATGGCAGACAACAACAGAAATCAAGATCAAAACAGAAGCTCAAACATGGGCAATGAATCAACGAGTGGTTCTCAAGGCGGATCACAAAGGGGTAATCTCGGCGACTCTCAAAACACGAGTGGTGGATCTCAAGGTTCACAAGGTGGTTCTCAACGCGGTTCTGAAGGTTTAGGTGGGCAAAGTCAAGGTACAAGTGGAACTCAAGGTAGTCAACAAAACCAGGGTTCAGGTATGGGATCCTCTTCTTCAGGACAAGGTTTAGAAGGTGGTGATTCTGGACGTAGTGGCAGCACTGGTACAGGCAACACGGGTCGTAGCGGAAGCGAAGGCAGTGACCAAGGTGGTTCATCACGCAGTGGCCAGGGTGGTATGTGATCCATTCGCAAAAGACAATTCAAAAGCGGAATCTAAAGCGAGTACTAAAATGCGCATTCCGTTTTGATCCTGATCTTTAGAGTCATATTAGTAAGCCTTGTACATAGTGCAAGGCTTACTGATTTTAAAAACTGTTTAAAATCAAATTATCATTATGAACAAAGGAGAAAAAAGAAACGATCGTTTTGAATCGTATCCACGACCGACAGAGACAGATAAGCAATTGCAAAATCAACCTGAGTTTCAGGACCAGCAACCAAACGAGTTTAATGATAAGTCCGTGAGTGATATTCCTGATAACCATTCAGAAAGGCAATCCAACGATCCGCAGCAAGAGACAAGAGAATAGCTTGAAGTTTGAGTTTGTTTGTGGGGAGATTTTCACTGGATATTTTCATGAGTATTTGTGTACTTAGCTTTACTGCTATTATCATCGCCTGTTGTGTCACTCACTTCATCGTTCAGAACATCAATGAGCATTGTGCAAGTGGCATTATAAAAAGATTACAGGTTCTTGAGGAAAAGAATTACAAAGCGTACAAAAGTGCACATTCGCTTCGCTCAGTGTAAACTGTGCAACAGGCGATCAATAGTAGCAATACACATTGGTTTAAAATAAAAAGCCTCACATAAAGTGAGGCAAATTTTTAATAGTAATTTCCAAATTAAAATTTCGGGCAGTTCAATTTCTTCGCATTTGGATCTACCGGCTTTTTAATGTAGATCAACGAGAACTCGGCACCACCTCTCATATTAGATGCAGGCTTTAAGCCCGAAACATTTATATCGTATGTAGCACCAACTCTAAACTCGCCGAACTCCAGTCCAACATATGGAATGATCGCATCGCCAAAGCGGAACCAGCTTCCCAAATACAAATTGGTAGGACTGTAAGGATCCGGATTAACATTTAACATATAAGCACCACCAATAAGGGTATTAACTGCATTGGCCTGCCTGCTGTGCATGGCACTAAAATGAAAAGCATTATAATCGCCAACAGGTACCATTCCACCTGCCTGTATGGTTACTCTTGATGCCATAAAATAATGCCCGGTATCACTGAAGGTTTCTTCGTGACGATTGATATGATACATAGAAGCACCAAGATAAAAATTATTGGAACCGTTGGTGGTACCATTGTAAAAGAAACCTGCATTCAAATCGAAATAGGAGAGGTTCAGATGAAAGTTTGAAAAATCTTCATTGGTAAGACCCGTGAAACCATCTGACCGTAGCATATCCTCGAACTTCAATGATTCACGGTTCAGGCGCTTATTTACATAAATACCCTGGAAGCCTAAACCAATTTGATGATTGCCGCTTTCATCCAAAGCTTTATGATAGGCAGTTGATAAACCTATGTAATTGTGTTGAAGTACACCATTTCCACTTTTATCAGTTAATCCAAGTACGCCAATACCGAATTGGTCGTAATCGGGGATATGATTTTTTAAAATGCCTGCGTCAAAAGATGCCGTATAAGTTCTGAAAGCATTATAAATAGATGGCCATTGATTGCGGAAGTTCAGTGCCAGCCGGTAGTTTCCGTCAAACTTTCCTGTAAGGGCCGGGTTTAATGTTAGTGGAGAAACAAAGAATTGGGAAAAATTAGGATCCTGTGCTTTTCCAAAAAGGGTAGCGGTCACAATCACGCAAGTCAAAAATAACTTTCTCATTTACAGAAAAGTTGAATATGAAAATTACAAACAAAGACGAGCACGGCAAAGAAAATTATGCGAGGCTTTGGCTGTAACTAAACTAAAAACGAAAGCAATAAAGGATTTGTTGCCTGTTGGATTTTTACGATTGGATTTTAGCTCCGTATGCAAGATCTCCTGCATCGCCAAGTCCCGGTACAATATATCCTTTAGCTGTAAGTTCATCGTCAATAGCGCCGCACCAAATAATAGCCTCCGGTACTTCCCGTCTAAGATATTCAATTCCAACTGTGCATGCAATAGCCGTAACAACATGAATGGCTTCAGGCTGACCCTCATCCTTCAAATACTGGATGGTTTTAACAAGTGACGAACCTGTAGCAAGCATGGGGTCTGAAATAATCAGGATGCGGTTATCAATTTCGGGGCATGATAAATATTCAAGTGCGATTTCGAAACTGCCATCAGGGTTATGTTTGCGATAAGCCGAAACAAAGGCATTATCTGCTTTATCGAAATAACTCAATAATCCCTGATGAAGCGCAAGTCCTGCCCGCAAAATAGTAGTAAGAATAGGTTGTTCTGCCAATACCTCGCAAACGGCCGCGCCAAGAGGCGTTTGAATTTCTTTTTCCACGTAAGGCAGCCGTTTACTGATTTCAAAAGCAGCTACTTCGCCAATACGTTCAAGGTTACGACGAAAACGCATGCGGTCGTTTTGGATTGTAACATCTCGCAGTTCCGCAACCCAGTTGCTTACCAGAGAGTGCGCCTTGCTTAAATTGATAACCATCGGCGTCAAAGATAAGCCGTAAGTCGGAAGTAAGGAGTTGGAACTGAGATGAAGTTGCTCAGGAAATTTCCCGTAATAAATCAGGATTACAGAAGGGAAATTAATCTGAGAGAAATCATGTTCTTAAGATTTTGTACTTCTAACTTCGCTGCTTTAATTTTTGATATGTTATACAGAACTATAGGCTTAATGAGCGGGAGTTCGCTGGATGGATTGGACATAGTATTTGCTGAATTTTATGAAAATGCAGGTAATTGGAATTTTGAAATTACGGTTGCTGATTGTTACGAATATTCAACCGAATGGAAAGAACGCTTACAGAGTGCGACTGCATTGTCAGCATTGGATTATCAATTACTTCATACGGATTATGGTCATTATTTGGGAAAAGAGATCAACAGGTTTATAGAACAAAACAATCTGCATTACCAGGTTGGGTTGATTGCGTCACACGGGCATACTACTTTTCATATTCCTTCAAGAAAAATGACTGGGCAATTAGGTGATGGCGCAGCCATTGCTGCCGAAACGCAATTACCTGTTGTAAGTGATTTGAGAGCATTGGACGTTGCCTTTGGAGGTCAGGGTGCCCCCATTGTTCCAATAGGAGAAAAATTATTACTGAAAGATTATTCACTGTTTCTAAATCTCGGCGGCATTGCAAATATTTCTTTCAACCTTCCGGATAAATACATTGCCTTCGATGTTTGCCCTGCAAACAGGGTGTTAAACTTAATCGCAGGACTGGTAAACAAAGAATATGATGCAGGTGGTCAAATGGCTTCTTTGGGTAACGTCAATGAAGACCTTCTAAATAAGCTGAACGCATTGGACTATTACAAACAGCCGTTTCCAAAATCACTGGCTAATAATTTTGGAACCGAACAAATCTTCCCTTTGCTGAAATCATTTGGGCTTCCTCATAATGATCTGCTTCGGACTTTCGTTGAACACATTGTTCAGCAAATAAAATTTGCAATTGCTGATAACCTCAGGGCCCAACCCCCAAACTCCAAACTTCTTGTTACCGGGGGAGGTGCATTCAATAATTTCTTAATCGAAAGGTTAATAGATCAGTTATCACCAATCGGAGTTGAAGTAATAGTTCCTGATGAAAATCTGGTTAAATACAAAGAGGCTCTGATCATGGGAATGATTGGAGTACTGCGATGGAGACAGGAATACAATGTGCTTTCTTCTGTTACGGGTGCGGAAAGAGACAGCATTGGCGGGGCCGTTTGGATTGGTCAGGAAGCATGAGTTATGAACTCAAATTTATCGCCGTTAAACAATCCAAGATCACTCAATTTTAAATGAGGAATTACCAGCAAAGCCATGAACGATAAAGTCATGTAAGGCGCAGAAAGCTTGGAGCCTAATTCTTTTGCTGCTTTATCGATGGCTGAATATTTTTTTGCCACTTCGTAGCCATCTTCCGTGCTCATTAATCCGGCAACAGGCAAAGGAAGAATGATGTCTTTTTCACCTCCAACACAACTAACTCCCCCCTTGTTTTCAATAACAAGATTTACTGCTTTGCAGATACTTTCATCGTCAACACCAACTGCAACAATATTGTGAGAGTCATGAGCGACCGATGAAGCAATTGCTCCTTTTTTCAAACCAAAGTTTTTTATGAATGCGTTTGCAACAGGTGCATCTTTATAGCGATTAACAACCACAATTTTTAAAATGTCTTTGTCCAAATCAATTTCATTCGCTGCTTCAATTTTGTTTGTAATGAGTTGGCCATCAAGAGCCTCGATTACAAATCCTTTTGCAAATGAATTCACTTCAAAATTTCTGTTTGCTTTTTCAGAGCAATTAAAATTATTAATAGCTGTTGCAGATTTGCTTTCAATCAATGTTTGTCCCTTCTGAGCAACCAATTGGCCGTTTATATAGGTTTCAATTACTTCAAAATTTTTCAGATCTTTCACCAAAACAAAATCAGCAAAATCATTTTCTCTAAGCAATCCAACTTTTAATTTGTAGTGACCAACAGGATTTACACAAGCTGCCTTTAAGATTTTAAAAATATCGATACCTTTTGCTACTGCTCTTGCACACAATTGGTTGATGTGACCTTCCACTAAACTATCCGGATGTTTATCATCGCTGCAAAACATCATCATGTCTTCATGATCATTCAATAAATCGATCAATGCTTCAAAATTTTTGGCGGCACTTCCTTCCCGAATAATGATTTTCATTCCATGTTGAAGTTTATCCAATGCTTCTTCTTTTATAAAACATTCATGGTCGGTTGAAATGCCTGCATTAATGTATTGCTTTGCCATTTCTCCTCTCAATCCAGGCGCATGCCCATCCACAGGCTTATTGTATTTTTTTGCAGAAGCAAGTTTCTTTATTACTTCTTCGTCACCATTCAATACGCCGGGGAAATTCATCATTTCACTCAGATACAATATATCTTCCTTTCGCATCAAATCTTCAATATTGCTTGCATCAACAACTGCACCGGCAGTTTCAAATGAGGTTGCTGGCACACAACTTGGCGCACCAAAATTGAATTTGAAAGGAACCTTTTTGCCATTTTCAATCATGTATTCTACACCATTCATTCCGCAAACATTGGCTATTTCATGAGGGTCACTAATCGTCGCAACAGTTCCGTGAACGACTGCAAGTCTTGCAAATTCTGAAGGAATGAGCATAGAGCTTTCTATGTGGACGTGTGCATCAATAAAGCCTGGAAGAATATACTGTTCAAGATTTGAGGTTTGAAGTTCGAGTTTGTTAATAGCAATTATTCTTTCGCCTTCAACAAAAATTTCGGCAGGGTAGATCTTCTTCTGGTGAACATCTACCAAATTGCCTTTAATCGAGAACGACTTCTTCATGAAATAAAACTATTGAAATATTCATCAACAATTAGCATTTCCATTTTTAGTAGTTTGGCAAAATAATTTTTCTTCATGAAGCGTTTGCCTGCAAGCTGCCTATTTTGTTTTGTTGCGTTTTTTTCTTTCGCACAACAAGGAACAGTAAAATTTAAGGTTGAGTCTTATGCTGATAACATAATAAAGATTACACGCATTGGCAGTAAACAATGGCACAATGAAAATGTTAGTGACGCAGTTATATTGAAACCACAAATGAAGAGTAATGCTGTTCGTGTCGACCATTCTGAAGAAGACGGGATTGTAGTCAATGGTAAAGTAGATATTAAGCAATTTGATTCTACAGGGCACAAAGGTTTTGTTTTTCCGCTTGCATCAGATGAAATGATTTTTGGTGGTGGAGAAAGAGCATTGCCTCTCAATCGTCGCGGCTATCGTTTCAATTTGTATAACAATCCCTGGTATGGTTACGGTGAAGGAGCAGACAATTTAAATTACTCCGTTCCTTTCATTACATCGTCAAAAGGATATGGATTGTTCTTTGACAATCCTTCGAATGGCTTTTTGGATATCGGTAAAACAAACAAAGATGTTCTCGAATACGGTGCATCTTCCGGCGAGATTAATGTGTACGTCATTTTTGGGAATTACCAGCAAATACTTCAATCGTATTACAAACTTACAGGTACACAACCGCTTCCTCCTCGATGGACTCTTGGAAATTTAATGAGCCGTTTTGGTTACACAAGCGAAGCTCAGGTAAAGGATATTCTTCAAAAAATGAAGAATGAAAATATTCCTGTTGATGCGATCATCTTTGACTTGTTTTGGTTTGGCGACAGCATTCAACACACACTTGGCAACCTCGATTGGATCAACAAAACTGCATGGCCCGATCCGAAAAGAATGATCAGTGATTTTAAAAAGGATGGTATCAATACAATTTTAGTAACGGAACCTTTTTTTGTTGAAACTTCCAAAAATTATCAAGCGTCGAAACAATATTTAGCAGTTGATAGTTTGGGTAAACCTTACTATTTAACTGATTTTTATTTTGGCCATGGTGGGTTGGTTGATATTTTCAGAAATGACTCGAAGCGGTGGTTCTGGCAATTCTATAAAAAACAAATGCAGAACGGAGTGGAAGCATGGTGGGGCGATTTGGGCGAACCTGAAAAGCATCCCACTGATCTTTATCATAACTTAAAAGATTACGGATATAAACGTTTGTTTGGTGCTGATGAAGTGCATAACATATATGGACACAAATGGACAAAGATGTTGTATGATTATTACGCAAAGGATTATCCTAATAAGCGTTTGTTTTCACTGAATAGGAGTGGCTTTGCGGGAAGTCAGCATTATTCAATTTTTTCATGGACGGGAGATGTAAGCAGAAGTTGGAGTGGATTCAGAGCACAACTTCCAATTTTATTAGGAATGAGCATGAGTGGTGTTCCTTATGTACATAGCGATGCGGGCGGATTTGCAGGAGGCGAAGGTGATAATGAGTTATATGTCCGCTGGTTGCAGTTTGCGGCCTTCACTCCAATTTTTCGTCCTCACGGTACCGCATTGTATGAGAAAGATACAGCGGCATTTAGCTTTCCAAGTGAAGCGGCATTGATTGCAGAACCATATAAGACCTATGCAAAAAACGCAGTTGGCTTCCGGTATGTGATGTTACCCTACAATTATTCCATCGCTTATCAACAAACCTCTTCTGGTAAGCCATTAATGGCGCCGCTCTATTATTACTATTCTAATGATACAAGCGCCGCTAAAATTGAGGATGAATACATGTGGGGTGAAAATTTGCTTGTTACACCAGTTTTGCAAAAGGGCGTAAAGGAAAGAACGCTGTATCTGCCGAAGGGGAAATGGCTTAATATTTTTTCAAACATTGTTTATGATGGTGGTAAATGGATCACCATTCCTGTTGATCTCAACTCTTCGCCTGTTTTTATGAAGGAAGGTTCATTTGTTCCCACAGTTTCACGAATTAAAAATGTTTCAGAATACTTATCTAAGGGACAATATTTATTGAATTACTTTCCTTCATCTGCTAAGACGAATTTTACCTGGTTTGAAGATGATGGAGTTTCGAAGAATTCGCTTACAGCCAAAAGATATTCTCTCATAAAATGCAGCGGACAAGATGCAGGGAAAAAGATATCAGTTGATGTTAGTACCAGTAATCAACTGTTTGTTCCAAAATCCCTGCCGGTTAGCATTATTGTAAACAAAAAACCATCTGCAGTGTTTTTAAATGGCAGAAGTATTCCTTTAGTTAACAATGTCTCCGATCTAACCAAACCAACAAAGGAGTTCGCTTTGTGGATGCCACAGATTTTTGCTGTGCAGGTATATACTGAAACTTTAAACCAGCATTCTTTAAAAATCGAGGTAATAAAATAACTTCCTAACTTTTGCACTTCAACAGAATATAACGATGAGAAAATTTTATTTCGCACTACTTGCTTTTGTTTCTGTTCAATGCTTTGCGCAGAAAAAAAATATCACTACACCTGATACAAATAACGATGATGTCTTTTTATCGAAGATGAAATATCGTTTGGTCGGCCCCTTTCGGGGTGGAAGAAGTGGAGCGGTGGCAGGGAGTTACGCAAACAAGAATACTTTTTACTTCGGCTCAACCGGCGGTGGCGTATGGAAAACCACTGACGGTGGAAGCAACTGGAAAAATATTTCTGATAAATATTTTGGTGGTTCTATAGGAGCTGTCGCTGTTGCACCCAGCTATGAAGATGTTATCTATGTTGGCGAAGGAGAGAACACCATGCGTGGCAATGTAAGTGAAGGTCTTGGCGGCATGTGGCGCAGCGATGATGGAGGAAGAACATGGCGAAATATCGGTTTGAAAGATGGTCGCCATATTATTCGCATTCTTATTCATCCAAAAAATCCTGACATTGTTTGGGCAGCCGTGATGGGTCATTTGTTTGGTTCTAACGAAACCCGTGGTGTTTATAAAACAACTGACGGCGGAAAAAACTGGAAAAGGGTTTTGTATGTCAATAATCAAACAGGTGCATCTGACTTGGTAATGGAGCCAGGTAATCCTAATGTGTTTTATGCAGGTATGTGGCATGTTTTACGTACGCCTTACAGTATGGAAAGCGGGGGTGAAGGAAGTTCGCTTTGGAAAAGTACCGATGGCGGAGAAACATGGACCAATTTTTCTTCCAAAAAAGGAATGCCAAAAGGAACTTGGGGAATTGTTGGTGTCGCCGTTGCTCCATCTAATCCGGATAAGATTTATTCACTTATCGAAAATCAAAATGGTGGAATGTTTGCATCGAACGATGGTGGTGAAACCTGGATACTGACCAGCAGTGACAATAACATTCGTCAAAGAGCATGGTATTATTCAAAAGTTTTTGTTGATCCAAAAAATGAAAACACAGTATATGCACCAAATGTTGAATTCATGCGTAGCCGAGACGGTGGTAAAACTTTTCAATCGCTTCGTACACCGCATGGCGATCATCATGATCTTTGGATTGATCCTGAGAATGGAAATCGCATGATCGTTGCTGATGATGGAGGCGCACAAATTTCTTTTGATGGTGGAGATAACTGGAGTACATACGGGAATCAGCCGACCGCTCAAATCTATCGTGTAACTACAGATAATTCTTTTCCTTATCGCATACTCGGTGCGCAACAGGATAATTCAACAATAAGAATAAAGAGCAGAACAAGTGGTGTTGCCATTACCGATAATGATTGGCAGCCAACTGCAGGAGCAGAAAGTGGTTATGTTGTTGCTGATCCTTTAAATCCGGATATTGTTTATGGTGGGAATTATGGTGGCTATATTTCAAGGCTCGATCATAAAACAGGAGAGAACCGTGCTGTTTCTCCATGGCCTGATAATCCGATGGGAGCGGGCGCCGATGTTTTGAAATACCGTTTCCAATGGAACTTTCCTATTTTCTTTTCGCCACACAACCCAAAGCGTTTATACACTGCAGGTAACGTTTTATTTGTAACGGAAAACGAGGGACAAACATGGACACAGATCTCGCCTGATCTTACAGCCAACGATAAAAGTAAGCAAGCATCGAGTGGCGGCCCTATCACTAAAGACAATACTTCAGTAGAGTATTATTGTACCATTTTCACGGCAATGGAATCGCCATACGAAAAAGATCTATTATGGACAGGAAGCGATGACGGATTGATTTATGTAAGCAAAGATGCTGGTAAGAATTGGGAAAATGTAACGCCAAAAGATGCACCGAAATGGATCATGTGGAATAGTCTGGATGCGGATCCATTTAAGAAAGGTGCTACGTATGCTGTAGGAACAAAATATAAGAGCGATGATTTTACGCCATACATCTACAAAACAGAAGATTATGGAAAAACATGGAAGCTGATCACAAACGGAATTGCTAAAACTGATTTTACAAGAGTAGTTCGAGCTGATCAAAAAAGAAAAGGGCTTCTGTATTGCGGAACAGAATACGGAATGTACATTTCGTTCGATGATGGGGCCAATTGGAAGCACTTTCAGTTGAATCTGCCTATAGTTCCAATTACAGACCTTACGATTAAAGAAAATGATTTGATTGTAGCAACACAAGGCCGTGCGTTTTATGTACTGGATGACCTGACTGTATTGCAACAAATGAATACAGATATCACGAAGAAGGACTTACATGTGTTTGATGTAACGCCGGCTTACCGTGTCCCGGGAAGTCGCTTCTCACAAAATTTCGGTACACCAAAAAATGCTGGCATTAATCCACCTGCCGGAGTAGTTATCAACTATTTTGTAAAAAAGATAAATGATTCTGCAAAAGCGTCGGTAACCGTTTTGGATAAAAATCATAAAGAGATCAAAACTTATTTTACTGATTCAAAGGAGAATAATACAAAGCTGGAAGTGACACATGGAATGAATCAATTTGTTTGGGACTTGCGTTATCCTGAAGCAGATAAGATCGATGGAATGATTCTATGGAATGGCGTGCCCGGTGCAATTACAGCCCCTCCCGGAAATTATTTTGCTAAAGTGAAGGTGACAAATGATTCGGTTGAAGTTCCTTTCATCATTAAAGCTGATCCGAATTATAAAGTAACAGAGCAGGAATATGATGCTCAATTTGCTTTTCTCAAGCAAGTGAGAGATAAATTCAATGAAACACAGAAAGCGATAAAAGATATTCGTGCGTTGAGAACGCAAATCAACTCCTTTGTTGATATGCAAGGAAAGAGTGTTTCCAAAGATGTAAGGCAAATGGCTGATAGTATTAACAAGCAAATGACTTCAATTGAAGAAGCTTTGTATCAAACAAAGTCAAAAAGTGGACAGGACGTTTTGAATTATCCAATTCGCCTCAACGATAAATTGGCCGGTGTTTTTGATGTGGCTAACAGTGGAAATTTTGCGCCCAGCAAGCAGGTGGCAGAAGTGTATAATGATCTGTCATTACAGATTGATGTTGAATTGAAAAAGTTGGAAAACATTAAAGCGAAGGACATTCCTGCGTTCAATGACCTGATCAGGCAGAAATCGTTGCCTGTTATCGGAATAAAGCAGATGTAATCGCTGAAAGAAAACAATATAGGACAAGCAAGAAGAGATAAAACTTTGATGGCTTTTTTGGCAGAAAAAATCAGTTTTGTTTTCGCTATGTGAATTAAATGCCCGGCAATTGTAAATAAAGTTGTGGAATGAAGATTGCAATTCATAAATGTTTTTATAGAAATTGTATCGAATTGAAAAATCAGCTATCAGTATATTTGTTATCCCTTAACTATGAAGTGTATAATTGTTGACGACAATAAGATGGCCCGCATGGCCCTAAAGCAACTGGTATCGCAGGTGCCAACTCTTGAATTGGTCGCAGAATGCAATGATGCCACCGAAGCCCTCGATTCACTAAATTCCATACAAGTTGATCTTTTACTCCTCGATATTGAAATGCCGGATATGACCGGCTTGGATCTGATCCGTAAATTGGGAAATAATAAGCCACTTATTATTTTCACTACGGCCAAAAAAGATTATGCTGTAGAAGCATTTGAATTGAATGTAGTTGATTATCTCGTAAAGCCTATTGCTCTTCCTCGGTTTAAACAGGCTATAGAAAAAGCACAGGAAACAATTGAAAGCAATAAGCAGGAGGTGAAGGTTGAAGAACAGGGCTTTGTTTTTGTAAAAGACAATGGCGTGCTAAAAAGAATCGCTATTGACGATATACTTTTTCTCGAAGCCATGGGCGATTATGTGAAGGTTCATACCGCACAAAAATTTCATGTTGTGCATGCAACATTAAAATCAATTGAAGAAAAACTACCCTCGTCAAAATTCATTCGTGTACATCGTAGTTATATTGTGGCTATCAATAAAATAGACTACATACAGGAAGGAACAATCAGCATTGGTAAAACCACAATACCTGTTGCCGATACTCATAAATCCAACCTCAATAAAAGACTGAATTTGCTATAAAATTCACCGTTGCTTAATTCCGCTTCATCGAACGCTTATCGCATTTAAGCTAACAGTTTCGTTTAGTGGTAAAACAACTTATAGATTTACACCGGAATCATCCAATATCCAGGAAAGCATCCGGTTACCCGTGCAGAGGGGATACAATACATTCATCAAGGTCGCAACCAAATTTTCTATGAAACACCAAACCAGTATTGTATCCCGAACATGTAAATGCTTAGGGGACGACTGCTGGTTTTGCAGCTTTTCTTTTTGTTATGAAAAAACTGACCGTCTTCATATTAATCCTTTTGCTGCTCATTGTTTCTGAGTATTTTCTGCTTAACGAGCTGTTCTCTCGCAATATGCGTGTGGGTATAGTTCTGTTGAGTTTGCTTAGTACCGTTATTTTCATCATTGCAGTGGTGCGTTTCTTCAAAAAATACATTCTTCCTATTAAACATTCTTAAGCCCATAGCTGAATTTTGTATTTTCGGCTATATAGGTTTTAAGATGCGCAGACCCGACTCCCGATACATTGTCTTGTGGCTATTTCTTTTTGGTATTGTTATCGTGCTTTTTTTGCAAGTGATTTCAGGTTACAACATTAACCGGCTCATTGGGGGTAATAAAAGCCTGCGTAATGAATTGCAGATACAAAATGATTTGCGCACCGTAGAAGTAGATCTTTTTTTAATTGAAAGTAATGTAAGAGGAGCTGTTATTTCCGGTAACAAAAAATATATAAGGGAAACAAAAGAGGCTAACAGCCATATTGAGCAGCAATTGCAGCAAATGATTCAAAACCTGCGACCCAGAATTTCTCAAAGTGAGCTAAGCCAGCTGCAAGATCTGTTACAAAAGAAGATAGATTTCAACAAGCAAGTCATCGACACATTTTATAAGAGGGGGAAAATTACATCCCAAAACTTAATCGGTACCAATCGTGGTACTGTAATCCGTGATAGTATCATACATATCATTACACACATTGAAACCAACCGGCAAAAGCAATTACGCGACATTATTGATTCAATAGAGTTAACAGGAAAAAGGGCAAGGATATGGGGTTTCTTTATTACGGCAATGGCGCTCGGATCATTGATCGTAGCTTTTCTTTTTATTATTAACCAGGGCCGCAATCAACAGCGAATGATAAAGGCTTTGAACGAATCAGAGAAAAGAAGTAAGGAACTAGCAAATATGCAGGAGCAGTTTTTAGCTAACATGAGCCACGAAATTCGAACACCGATGAATTCAATTCTTGGTTTTACTAACCTTTTAAAGCGAACTGAGTTGAATCCCATGCAGAGAGAGTATATTCAAAACATTCATTCTGCAGGAGAAAATTTATTGGCGCTTGTAAATGACATTCTCGACTTGTCGAAGATAGAAGCAGGAAAGATGCATATTGAAGAAACTCGCTTCAGTTTGCGAAGCATGGTAAGTTCTGTAGGTGCTATGTTCATTGAAAAGATCAGGGAAAGGGATCTGAAATTTAATGTGCACATTGGCAAGGATGTTCCCGATATTTTATCAGGCGATGCTGTCAGGCTTACCCAAATACTGGTAAATCTTATAAGTAATGCCGTAAAATTTACTGATGAGGGAGAGATTACAGTATACGTTCAATTGCTTGCATCCTCAGAAACCGATGTTAGAATAAGACTTTGTGTTAAGGATACAGGGATTGGCATCGCCCCTGAAAAACGGTCCGCAATTTTTGAACGCTTTCAACAAGCAGAGTTGGAAACTACAAGACGTTTTGGTGGAACTGGTTTAGGGCTTTCCATTGTTAAGCAATTAATAGAAATTCAAGGTGGAACAATTCGGGTGGAGAGTGAATTAGGGAAAGGGTCAGAATTCATTGTTGAATTAAATTATAAGCTACCTGATCTTGCTCAAATGTATTCAGAAGCTCTTGCCGAACAGGAAGAGCAGGTGCCGCTTCAAAAAATAAAAGTGCTGGTAGCGGAAGACAATCATATGAACCAGCAACTGATAAAACATTTAATGAAAAGCTGGTCACTCGATTATTCTATCGTGCATACCGGCGCCGAAGCTGTTGAAGAATTGAAAGGAAACTCGTATTCGATTGTGTTGATGGATATTCAAATGCCTGAAATGGATGGATATACTGCAACAACTATCATTCGCAACGAATTAAAACTCGACGTTCCTATTATTGCAATGACAGCACATGCCATGGTTGGAGAAAAAGAAAAATGCTTGCAACTCGGCATGAATGACTATGTTTCAAAGCCAATTAAGGAAACAGTTTTATACAATATAATTGCACGCCATGCGCAACATATTCCCGAAAAAACCGAGCCTGCTCATCATATACATTTGAGTTATCTCCATCAACTTTCAGGAAACGATAAGGATTTCGAAAAAGAGATATTAAACCAGTTTTTAACGCAAGCACCAGTGGAGCTCTCACAACTTGAAGATTCTGTAAAACAAAACAATTTTGATGCAGTAAGAAGGACTGCTCACAGTTTGAAGTCTACGGTTGGATATGTTGGTCTTGCAGACGAGTTGCATCCTTACCTTGAAGAAATAGAAAAGGATGCCATTATCCAAAATGACGCTCGATTTGAAAAGAATCTTGAGCATATAAAAAACAAATGCACCCATGCGATAATCGAGGTGAAATCGTTGCTGGACAATGGTTTTGTTTAACAGATTGTTGGATAGAAAGGGTATAAAAATTGTCAAATTAGGCTGGGCTCACTCCTTAATATTTAACGAGTTTTTTTCGGCTTTCATCGAAACAGATGTCGTCAGCAGGATGAACAGGCGTAATTTTATATAGCCTTCTGATAGTAATAGATCGAAAGATACTCTAATATAGATTAAACGTCTTGGTTTCGTATGGTTAAGGGTGAAGCCCTGCTTGTCTAAGCGGGGCACTTTTTTTAAAATCCAAAACATCAAAATATTATACAAAGAAGTTGCTTCTGACTATGCCATAACTGAAAGGAAGCAATGTCCTAATCAAAGCGTCCTGTTTCTACAGGGGGCTTTTTGTTTTATGTTATATCAGAGTGATTTGAGAGTCTGTCTTAAAATTGGATGGCATATTTAAAAGCCGTCGTTGATCCACATCAATCAATCGTTTTCAGTCAGCAAATCTGGCCTCCGTTCCTGGGTTCTTTGTACGGCTTGTTCGTGACGCCATTCATCGATCTTTTTAAGATCACCACTTAATAATATTTCAGGAATTTTCCATCCATTAAAATCGGCTGGTCTGGTGTAAACAGGCGGCGACAATAAATTATCCTGGAAAGAGTCTGTGAGCGCAGATGTTTCATCGTTCAATACCCCCGGTATTAATCTCCCTATCGCATCAATTAGCACAGCAGCCGCCAGTTCTCCGCCACTAAGCACATAATCGCCAATTGAAATTTCTTTTGTAATGTAGTGTTCACGAATTCGTTCATCAATTCCTTTATAGTGGCCACATATCATCAATAAATTTTCTTTCAACGAAAATTGGTTGGCTATCTTTTGGTTGAGTGTACAGCCATCGGGAGTTAGATAAACAATCTCATCATAAGTCCGGTCTTTCTTTAATAGTTCAATTGCGTTTGATAAAGGTTCACACATCATTACCATCCCTGCTCCACCACCGTATTGATAATCGTCCACTTGTCCATATTCATTTACTGCCCACTGTCTCAGATTGTGAATGTACACTTCAAGCAGGCCCTTGCTTTGAGCTCTTTTCATTATAGAATGTGACAAAGGACTCTCGAGTAATTCCGGCAAAACGGTTATGACGTCTATTCGCATAAGACAAAGATAACCGTGAAAGGAAGCCGCTGAATCAGAGTCATACGGCAAAGGATGCAAGCGTCAGTTAGCGGAAACCGTTATTTCTTTTTCAGTGATATTCTTATTATGGTCAGTCGCGTCAATATGAATTGTGTATGTTTTGCCGCTCAGTACAGTAAAGGCTTTATTAATGTTATAGTTTTTCCCATCAGTGTGCTCCTCTGAATGTACCCAATGCCCTCCGGACTTATCTGTAACAATAGTATGAACCATATGAATACTATTGTTGTCCATAATAGTCGCTTTGATTGTTATAGTTTGGCCCGAAGCAAACACCTCGTTTTGCTGTGGTGATACAATTAAAATGGTGGGGGATGTTTCATCCGGCTTAGAACAAGCAATAAGGAAAACCAAGCACAAGAGACTGAGCAATTTCATAGCTGGTAAATACGAAGGTCCCCAACCTGAGTTGCCGCTTCGTCGCCTTTCCGAAAATTTTCCGAAAACTTATCAATCAATGAATTTTTTTGTTGCTGAGGAATGGTCTTTGCGGTAGCTTATATGAATATTTAAATTATGGAAATGAATTGGAGTGAGCTGGATGTTGATTCCCTGAGAGAAGTTTATGAAACCGAAGCATCAAGGCTTAAAACATCGTTATTAAATGGCGCTTCATGGGAAGAAATGAAAGACCAGCGAAAGAAAGTAACAGAACTTGCCATTGCACTCCATAAAAAAATAAATGCTTCTGGTAACCCTGCCGAGTCCGTTGATCGAAGTGAGAAGAGAGTGAGCAGGTAATATTATCTACAAAACTTTAGAAGTCTGTCCAGGGCGTTTTCAAGTGTTTTAAATGTTGGAGGTTTTGTAATCATTTCAGTATTAAGTTTTTTGCAGTAGATCCTGTCAATTTCGCTCTCTGAAGTAGTAAAAACAACCACAGGAAGATCTTTGTAATCTTGAGTTTTTTTTAAAATTGAAAGCGTTTCTTTCCCGTCTAAAACAGGCATATTGATATCTAGAATAACCAGGCAAGGAAGGTCTCCTTTTTCTTTTGCTCTTGCGAGGAATTCGAGAGCTTCTTTTCCGTTGTGCACTTCAATAATTTCAAAACTTCCCTTCTTCTTTGATAAAATTTCCTGCATCATTTGCAGGTCATCATAGTCATCATCGGCCCACAAAATTGTTTGTTTCACCATAGGATCCATATAGGAATGATGTTAAGGTTAGCAATTGCAAGTGGGGTAAAGATAAGGTTGCAAGTCAAGCTAATCCTTTCTGTTAGACAAGCGGGTAAATACTGCCGTTGAAAGCGAGTTAAAAAAAGTTACCTGTTATTACTCTTCTTCACCTAAAAAATCGTCCAACTCTCTTCTTTGCTTTTTGGTTGGACGCCCGATTTTGCTCTTGCGCTTTCCTGTATGAAATGAGGCAGCCTGAAACTGCATGCGATCAACCTCTTCTTGCGGAGTAAGATCTATGTAGTACATGATCGCTTCTGAATAGGCGACACGACTGTGCAATAGCCCTGTAACTTTTATAATCCATTTTTTTGCTTCTGTTTTTACTTCATACTCATCGCCCACAGATATATTTTTCGATGCTTTTACCAGCGTTCCATTTTGACGCACTTTGCCCGTATCGCAGGCAGCCGCTGCCATTGTTCTTGTTTTGAACAAGCGTATTGACCATAGGTATTTATCTAATCTTAGTTTATCCTTTTCAGCCATCGCGGCAAAATTATTTTTTTAATTTAGAAGAAAGAT
Organism: Flavisolibacter sp.; assembly: GCA_035554655.1. Taxonomy (GTDB): domain Bacteria; phylum Bacteroidota; class Bacteroidia; order Chitinophagales; family Chitinophagaceae; genus Flavisolibacter. The sequence goes on along the minus strand of DATMIF010000037.1, from coordinate 76,382 downwards.
AATGCCATGAAATTGCTGCTGCTTGGTGCATTTTGTACTTTTTCAACGTATGCTATTGCCCAGCTTCCAAAGAAAGCAAACCCATACATTTTTCAATTACCGGATACACTGCAGCGATTTAAGGGGAATGAAAATGCCGTTCAACAACTTTGGCAGAGAAGGCAATTGCAAAAAAACCTGATGGCAAGTCAAAGCGGCAATATTATAATTCTTCCGCAGGACAATATGTCTTGTGTTGTTCCTGATACGAATGGTATTGTAAAAATACCCAACCCATGGAGCGGAGCAAGTACCCCTTATATCTCGCAGTATCGTCCGATACCTAATCCTGCCTTGCCTAAGGTTCAATCGTTTAAATACAATGCACTTGATAACAGCCTTGGCATTCCATCAAAATAAAAAGTCAAAAGCATAACACTTTTGACTTTAAACCTTTTAATTTTTATTTTTCTCAGCTCTCTGCAAAAAATTTATGGAAGTAAGGAATGGTTTCAATTCCTTTATAATAATTCTCAAGATTAAATTTTTCGTTTGGCGAATGCAGGTTATCATTATCCAAACCAAAACCCATGAACACAATCTTGATTCCTAACTCTTTTTCAAGAATAGAGCAGATAGGGATACTTCCACCGCCACGAACCGGAATAGGCGTTTTTCCAAATGTTGTTTGAACGGCCTTTGCTGCTGCCTTATATCCTTTGCTATCAATCGGCGTCATGTAAGCTTCACCGCCATGATGTTCAAACGCATGAACAGTAACGGAAGGAGGAGCGACCTTTTTAAAGTGCTCCAACAACATATCTGTGATCTTCCTTGAATTTTGATTAGGCACTAACCTTGCAGAAATTTTTGCAGTTGCTTTTGATGGCAAGACTGTTTTTGCTCCTTCACCAGTATATCCTCCCCAAATTCCATTTACTTCAATTGTTGGACGAATACCTGTTCTTTCGTTTGTTGTAAATCCTTTTTCTCCCCACAATTCTTTTACACCAAGATCTTTTTTGTATTCTTCTTCATTGTAAGGTGCTCTTCCCATTAATTCCCTTTCTTCTTTTGTTGCTTCAACAACATTGTCATAAAATCCGGGAATCGTTACATGATTATTTTCATCGTGCAAAGAAGCTATCATTTTACTTAAAATAGTAATTGGATTTGCTACAGCGCCACCATAAGTGCCACTATGCAAATCACGATTGGCGCCGGTCACTTCCACTTCTATGTATGATAGGCCTCGAACGCCCACATCAAGAGAGGGGTTTTCCATGCTTAACATGGAGCTGTCACTAATTAAGATGATATCAGCTTTCAAAAGATCTTTATGAGCTCCAACGAATTTTCCAAGATTAGGTGAGCCAACTTCTTCTTCGCCTTCAATTAAAAATTTGATGTTTGTTTCCATGCTGTTCGTCTTCACCAATGTTTCTAACGCTTTCACATGCATATAAAACTGTCCTTTATCATCAGCGCTTCCCCTTGCATAAACTTTTCCATCTTTTATAACGGGCTCAAACGGACCGCTATGCCACAATTCCAAAGGCTCAGGAGGTTGAACATCGTAGTGTCCATATACAAGCACAGTTGGTTTTTTAGGATCCATGATTTTTTCTCCATACACAACGGGATGGCCATCTGTATCCATTACTTCTGCCTTGTCCGCACCAGAATCTAATAGCCGTTGCTTTACTAACTCCGCACATTTACGCATATCGTCTTTACGTTCGCTTTTTGCGCTAATAGATGGAATGCGTAGCAATTCGAGCATTTCATCCAAAAAACGCTGTTGATTTTTCTCCTGATATTCTTTCCAGGCTGTTTGCATAGTCAAAAATTTTTAATAGCAATAAAGGTAGGTTGTTTAGCTGTTTATGAATGGTGCCAGAAAATAAGATGAACAATTAGAATGATGGTTTACACTTAGTAAATTATTAAGTGACATCTCGATCTTATTAGAACTTAATCGCTTCCTGAAATAAATCATTTAAAAGGATGACGTTGGTCATGTACAGAGACCAAAGAGCCTTTTAGATTTGCATCATCTTTAATAGAAATAACGTTTCTATTTTCATAGCAAGGGTGTAAACCGGATTTTTCCAAATCCGGTTTTTTATTTTTAATACTTATGAGCCAAACTGGGTTGCTACTATGAAGCTTCTCTTGCGTCGCACTCTTGTACCTCCTCAACTTTACTTAGCTTGTTCGAAGAAGCTGATATCACCGCAACCTTCTTTTCCTTCGACATATTTACCACCACCAGTCCTGCAATAACAATAAGCAGTCCAACAATTTTCTGCGTATTTACATGCTCATTGGCAATTAACCATCCCAGGAAAACAGCAACAACAGGATTCACATAAGCATACGTTCCAACCAATGAAGCCGGGCGGATACTCAATAACCACACATATGCCATGTAGGCCACTAACGATCCCATCACAATTAAATAAGCCAACGCTCCAACAGATTGCCAGCTAATATTTTTAAGGATAAAGTTTTGTTGCTCATTCAATGCAAAGCCTCCAATAAAGTTTACAATACCGGCTGCCAGCATTTGAATTGAAACTTTCATTAAAGTTGAACCATTCGTCTTTTGATATTTTGAATAGAGAGACCCAATAGTCCAGCCAACTGTACAAACAGACAAAACAATAAGACTGATAATTTTCATCCTGCTGTCAAACAGATTGGCAGAACTTTTTCCCGCAAATAATAAAATCAAACCTGCAAAGCCAATAATCAATCCAATAATGATTTGTCTGTTTGAGAAATAATATTTCCATTGCTTTTTATCGAGCAGAACAAACCATAATGGTACGGTTGCTACAAGAATGGCAGCTAAACCACTGGGTAAATATTGCTCAGCCCAGGCTAAAAAGGCGTTGCCTATAGTAAGCATTAATATTCCGGCTAAGGAAATTTTCCAAACTGATTTGCTGTCGGGAATTTGCTCTCCTTTCAATAACGCATAAACCATGAGTATGAGTCCTGCGATTAAGAATCTGCTTCCTGCCATAAAAAATGGTGGAATGGTTTTGATGGCAATTAATATGGCGAGATAAGTGGAGCCCCAGATTAAGTATACCGCTGCAAATGCGGAAAGCACTAAGGCTTTCGGGTGTTTCGTTAAGCTTTTAACCATGACTAAGGTTTTGGAATTGGTAATTGATTCGTTTCTTTTAGCGTTTCCAGTACGATAGTAGTTTTTGTAGAAAGGATGTTTGGACTTTTGAATTTCTCACGCATCAAATGGACCAGTGATAACGGATCTTTCGCTCTCACTTTTGCGAGATAGCAATCTTCTCCTGCAATATGATGCAACTCTAAAACTTCAGGGATTTTTGTTAATAGCTTTGCCACCGACGCATTACCTGGTCCTTCACTTGTTTTGATAAAAATGTAGGCAAGTAATTTTAATTCTAATGCTTCAGGTTTTATACGTGTTGGATAACTTTCGATGATTCCATTCTGTTCCAGCTTTTTAATTCTTTCCAATACTGCTGACGGGGCCATGTTCACTTTTTTAGCGAGTTCATTATTGGTAAGAAAAGAATTAGGCTGGATCATTGTTAAGATTTTCAAATCTTTTTCATCCATTGAAAACGCCATAAAACCGAATTTTATTCAGCTAACTTACAAAAAATCAGAATAAAATTCGGTAAAACTATTTTAACGGCGGGTTTGGCTTTTTGCGAAGAGAAGTAGCTTTTGAAACCGAATCGCTACCAAATTGATTTTTAATATCGTCAACTGCTTTGTATAATTCAAGCTTTTCTATAGCGTCATCAAATAAATTCATTTGAATGGTCATTGGAACCAAGTGAGAAAAACGAACACCGAGCAGGCGAACTCTTTCCCCTTTCTTGAACAATTTGTTAAAGAGATCTTTCACCTTGGCGATGAGCACATTGTCGAGAGCCGTATAATCAACGACTTCTTGCTTCGATACAGTTGTGAAATCAGCATAACGCAATTTCAAGGTAACACATCCTGTTAGCTTCTCGTCTTCACGCAGGCTGTAAGCGGTTTTTTCAGTAAGCCTTACCAATTCTGTATGAAGAAAATTAAGATCGGCGAAGTCGGCATCAAAAGTGTTTTCATGCGATATGGATTTTTGCTCGCTGTAATGTTCAACATGAGAGCTTGAAATCCCATACGATTTTTCCCATAATTTCTTTCCCCATTTCCCAAAATGATACTCCAATTGATCAACCGGCGTTTTAGCAATTTGTTCAATAGTGAAAATGCCGATGTTATGTAACTGTATTTGTGTTTGTTTTCCCACACCCGGAATTTTATCAACAGTTAACGGCCACAGAAAATCAGTTTCTTTTCCTGGAACAACTTCTAAATAACCATTCGGTTTCGCTTCATTGGTTGCCATCTTACTTACCAATTTGCTTGTTGACAGCCCGTAGGAAATAGGCAGGCCTGTTTCCTGAATAATTTTTTCTCTAAGCTCTCTTGTATACTGGCTTACATCAAAAAAGCGATCCATCCCTGTCATGTCAATATAAAATTCATCGATAGAAGCTTTTTCATAAACCGGTACTGAATCAGCAATTATTTGAGTAACCCATCTTGAATAGTGGCTGTAGTCGTGATAACTGCCACGTAAAAAAATCGCATGAGGACAGAGACGTTTAGCAGTTAACGCCGGCATGGCACTTTGAATACCGTATTTTCTTGCTTCATAACTGCATGCCGCAACAATACCCCTTTGCCCGTCTCCACCAACAATAATGGGTTTGCCCTTTAATTCCGGTCTTTTTAAAAGTTCAACGGAAACAAAGAAGGCATCGAGGTCAAAATGGGCAATATGTCGTACACGTTCTGCCACAGTCAAATTTACTCTTCAGTCTGCACACTGTGGTCTGTATTTTGAATAGATTAACTGGACTAAAACGTTTGTATGAAAAAGTTCAAAAGCGAAGAATTGATCAATCAATTACAAGCCGACGTAAAACAGGTTATTGCGGCTGCCGAGCATTTGCAAACAGCCGATCCCATAAAATTGAATTATTGTTCTGAAAAGAATCAGTGGAGTGCCGTGCAGGTGCTGGATCACTTGAATGCCTATAGTCGTCATTATTTGCCCTTGATTGAAAAATCAATGATCCATATTACCAGGGATGTGCATGCATGGTTTGTTCCTGGCTTTTGGGGCAGTTATTTTGTAAATGCTACCATGCCGAAAAATGTTTTTGAGGTAAAAAATAAAATGAAAACAGCTAAAATGTTTTCCCCCGATAAAAGCGTAAATGTTGAAGCCGCATTTAAAGAGTTCTTTCAACATCAAAATAAATTGTTGCAATTGCTTGATGTGGCAAGAAGGAGAAATTTGAATTCGGTTTATGTGCCTGCAGCATTCAGCAAATTGATCCGTTTTAAGTTGGGAGATGCGTTGCGATTTTTAGTAGCACATGAACAACGTCATATGATACAGGCCAGAAATGCAATCAAGGCAGTTGGTGTGGCTACAGATAAATTTCCAGTAATCCTGGAGGCAGCGAGACTGTAACCTGTTGTTTTTTTCTGTCAATTTTTTGAATGGTTTCTTCATGAAGAGGAATAAGTGCCTCTTTTTTGTTGAATTCAATTCTGCAAAGAATTTGGTGAGGTTGTTCAATCACTTCCAAAATTTTTCCAAGCACTTGTTCGCCTTCAATAATATCATAACCCAACAAGTTTATTGGTGATGATTTGGCCGAAAACTTTTTGAACTCTTCTTCCGGAAGCCATACTTCCTTTTGGGTCAGTTTAATAGCCTGTTCACGATTATTTATCCCTTCAAGTTTGATATGAATTTCTTCTTCGTTTTTAATTTTTGTGCTTTCGATAAACCAGGGAATAAAACTTTCTTTTCTTTCTTCAATGAAAATTGCTTTCAAACCTTTAAGCGAAGTTTTTTTGCCGAGGTTATGTTTTAGAACCAATTCACCCTTAAGTCCGAATGTGCCAACAAATTTTCCTATTTTAAAATATTCTGTCATTGATCAAAAGTACAAGGCAAATTATTTTCCAATTGTCTGAATAATTAATCTAACCTATCAATAAAAAATCCTCTCAAACGAGAGGATTTAATTTCTTGAAGGTCTTGGTTGAGAGTTAGCCTTCGGAATTTCCACCTGCAGGTCTTCTTTCACGACGCTGGTAAGGAGGAGTTCTTCTGCCTCTTCTTTCACGCTGAGCTTCTTCCTGGCGTTTGCGAATCTGAGCTTCATGCTCGGAGTGCCAACTCTGGAATTTCGTCATCGCTGTTGCTTCATCAAACAGGCCAAGCGTTACACCACGCAATAAATGCTTCAGGTATAACACGCCTTTGTACGATAAAATCTTACGAACGGTATCAGTGGGCTGGGCGCCTTTTTGCAACCAGTCCAATGCACGTTGACGATCTAACTGCACAGTAGCAGGAGTAGTCAGCGGATTGTAGGTACCGAGTTTTTGAATGAATTTACCATCGCGGGGGCTGCGTGCATCTGCAACAACAATGAAGTAGAAGGGCCTCTTTTTAGACCCATGTCTCTGTAATCGGATTTTAACTGGCATCTTAAATAGAAATTTAAATGCGGTGAAACAATATTGATTAAGTCGCAAAACTAAGCCTTGATATGGAAAATGCAAAAAGTCTGACCCGTGATTTGGTGAGATTAGAAAGATTTAACGGAATAAAAAAAGCCTTCAGCTTTTTAAAGGCTTTTTGTTATCACGTTATAGGCGCACTAATCGAATAAATCCCACTAAATCACGGTTCAGACTATTTTCTCATTCCAGGCATCATTCTGCCCATGGGCATTTTATTCATAGTCTTCATCATTTCCCGCATTTGATCAAACTGTTTCATAAAGGCGTTTACTTCAGAAATATCTTTTCCACAGCCTTTTGCAATTCTTTTTTTGCGGCTGCCATCAATTAAATCAGGATTTGCTCTCTCGTCGGGGGTCATTGAATTGATAATAGCTTCTATTCCTTTAAAAGCATCATCGCTTATATCAATGTCTTTAACAGCTTTTCCAACGCCGGGGATCATTGACATCAGATCCTTAAGATTGCCCATTTTTTTGATCTGCTCGAGTTGCTGTTTGAAGTCGGCAAAATCAAATTGGTTTTTGCGGATTTTCTTTTCGAGTTTTCTTGCCTGCTCTTCGTCAAATTGCTCTTGGGCTTTTTCAACAAGGGTAGTAATATCGCCCATACCGAGAATACGCTGGGCCATCCTTTCCGGATAAAATACATCAAGCGTATCCATTTTTTCGCCACTGCTTACAAACTTGATTGGTTTGTTAACCGTGTACTTGATAGAAAGGGCAGCGCCGCCTCGTGTATCACCGTCTAACTTAGTAAGCACAACACCTGAGAAATCAAGACGATCATTAAAAGCTTTTGCAGTGTTTACTGCATCTTGCCCTGTCATGCTATCAACAACAAAAAGAATTTCGTTAGGATTGACGGCGTTCTTAATATTGGCAACTTCGGTCATCATGGCTTCATCAATTGCCAAACGCCCTGCCGTATCGATAATAACTACATTTTTATTTTTGCTCCGACTTTCCTTGATGGCATTTTGCGCAATCTCGACCGGGTTTTTATTTTCCAGTTCAATATGAACATCAACACCAATTTGCTCGCCTAAAACTCTTAATTGTTCCATCGCTGCAGGACGATAAACGTCGCCCGCAACAAGCGTGGGAGAGAGTTTCTGTTTTTTCAGATAACTGGCAAGCTTCGCACTGAAAGTCGTTTTACCAGAACCTTGCAAACCTGCAATTAAAATAACGGCAGGAGCACCTTTTGCATTGAATGGAGCAGCTTCGCCGCCCATCAACCGCACCAATTCATCTTTTACAATCTTCACCATCAACTGGCTAGGACTGATAGCTGTGATCACCTTTTCTCCAAGAGCCTTATCCTTTACAGTGTCAGTAAACTCTTTAGCTATTTTATAGTTCACATCGGCATCAACCAATGCACGACGGATTTCTTTAACGGTTGCAGCAATATTTAATTCGGTAATACGGCCCTCACCTTTCAGGTTTTTAAAGGCGCCTTCTAACCGGTCTTGTAGTGATTCAAACATGGTTCACAATTTCTTTTACTTCAAAAAAATAAAAAGAGTGAACAAAGTTCACTCTAAAAAAATTATGCGCAAAAATAAAGGAGGATGATGGACGAAACGCTTAGGAGCCTAAATAACTACGCAACAAATGTGATTTTTGTTGGGTTCTTAACTTAGTTATGGCCTTGTCCTTTATCTGGCGAACTCTTTCTCTTGTCAGATTGAATCTTTCACCGATATCTTCCAGGCTTAATGGATGATCAACACCGATTCCAAAGAAAAAGCAAAGCACTTCTTTTTGACGCTCGGTTAAAGTTTGAAGCGATCTTTCAATTTCAAGTTTTAATGAATCGTGATGATCCAATTGGGCATCGGTTTTTTCTGCATTTGGATTTTCGAGAACATCCAGGAGTGTACCTTCTTCTCCTTCTGATAATGGCGTATCCATGCTTAGGTGGCGTGCATTGATACCAAGAGAAGATGTTACTTCATCGAGATCCATGTTCAGCATTTCTGCCAATTCTTCTGCAGAAGGTTCTCTTTCAAACTCCTGCTCCAACTGGCTAAATGCTTTTTGAATGCGGTTGGTCAATCCAACTTTGTTCAAAGGCAGGCGAACAATTCTTGCCTGTTCGGCCAATGCCTGTAAAATGGATTGACGAATCCACCACACAGCGTAGGAAATGAATTTGAAACCTTTGGTTTCATCAAAACGTTGTGCTGCTTTGATCAAACCTAAATTTCCTTCATTAATTAAATCTGGTAAAGAAAGTCCCTGGTTTTGATATTGTTTAGCCACAGATACCACAAAACGAAGATTGGCCTTGGTTAAACGGTCCAATGCTCTTTGATCGCCTTGTTTGATTAATCTTGCTAAACGGACTTCTTCTTCTGGAGTGATTAGCTCTACTTTCCCTATCTCTTGCAGGTACTTTTCGAGACTTTGAGATTCACGATTAGTAATAGACTTCGTGATCTTGAGTTGACGCATACTCATAGGATGATTGGTTTTATTTGATGGTTATTTTCAAGATTTGGCATTTGTTAGTTTTGGATCATCTCCAAAATATCCATCACAGTTTCGGTTGCTCTCATTCAGTTATTAGCTGAATTATTAACCAAATTAGGGAAAGCAACCATATGAACAAAAAAAATTTGGGTAAATTTTTAAAGAATGCAGTTTAATACCTTAAAAACGTCGACAAAACGCTAAAAATTATTTTGGCGGTTCAAATATTTTTCTATTATTGCAACCCCTGATAAGATTAAAGGATTAAGATGAGCAAAAAACAATTGTATACCTTGGAATATCCTGTGAGATGTTCACCAACCATTCTATACGACTTCCTTTCAAACCCGTCCGGATTGCAGGAATGGTTTGCGGATAAGGTAGATGAGAGAGATGGCATCTACAGTTTTTCATGGAATGGATCTGAAGACACAGCAGAAGTATTAGATAGCGAAGAAGAAAAATTTATCCGCTTTCACTGGAGCCATGCACCCAAAGACGAATACTTTGAATTTTCAATAGAAAAGTCAGAAGTTACCAATCAAACGATTTTGGTCATTAAAGATTTTGCTGAAAAAAAAGAAATTAAAGACCAAAGCCTTTTGTGGGATCACCAGGTGAAAGATCTTTTTCACCGCCTAGGGAATTAATCCGCATACGGACAGATACCGTTTCCAGTTTTCAAATAGCTTAAAAGGTGCTTTTTCCCATTCAGCCAGCGGATGGCTGCTTGCAATTTTGATATGATTAAAGTTGTCACAACACTGGTCGAACTGCGCTTTGTTCATTGAATGGATTTTGTGATAATTAGGTTCTTCCAATTGATGTACCCATTGGTCTTCACTAGCGCTGATATAGCAATTTTGTAACTGGGAATGCGAACTTTTAATTCGGTCTGCAAATTCCAATTTCGCACCTCCAGCAAGATGTAAGGTGCAACTGAAAAAATTTCCCCACCAAAACATGGTACGAATAAAAAGAAAATTGTTTTCGGAAGAATATCTTGGATAATCAAGAATTAAATAGGGTAGGCCCAAATAATTTTCTCCTTTGGATATTTTAGGAGACACTTTAAAAACCTCGGCGCTCAATGGTTTTTTCTTTACGAATTCAATTTGCTTTCCTTGGACTTCTTCAAGCAATGCTTTCATCTTTTCCAAAATCCTATTCTTCGTTAAAATGATCTCAGCATCCTGCATTAATTCCATCTCAGCGGACGAAAGATGTATTTTTGAAACTTCCATAAACTAAAATTATCAAAGGCATCGGTGCTGAAAAAATTAGACATACTGGTCATTAAAGCCTTCGTTGGCCCATTCATTGCAACTTTCTTTATTACTGTACTGGTTTTGCTAATGCAATTTTTCTGGCTTTGGGTTGATGATTTTGTTGGAAAAGGAATCAGCACAAAAGTGTTGTTTGAGTTCATCTGGTATCAAAGTGCCGTATTAGTGCCTTTGGCCTTGCCCCTTGCCATATTACTTTCATCCATCATGACCTTCGGTAATATGGGAGAGAGTTACGAACTGGTAGCCATCAGGGCGGCAGGTATTTCGCTGCTTCGTTTTATGAGGCCATTGTTGTTTGTAACTATTTTGATTTGCGGGATAGCATTTGCTTTTTCAAACAACATTATTCCTGTTGCCACTTTAAAGTCAAGAACACTTTTATATGATGTTGTTCAGGCTAATCCTTCCTTCGATTTAAAAGAAGGCGTGTTTTATGACCGGATCCCACAATTCGCAATAAAAATTGGCAAGAAAGAAAAAGACAGCCTGATTAAAGATGTGATTATTTACGAACAGACGACCACAACACAGGATAATTTTATTATAGCATCAAATGGGGTCATGCGTTCATCTGAGAACAGGAGGTTTATTGAGTTCATATTATTTAATGGATGGCGTTATGAAGAGAGAGGCAGTGCACCAAACACAGAATACATCCGCCTTGGATTTAAAGAATATAAACGCATGTTCGATATCAGTTCTTTGGGCTTTCAGCAACGAACTGCAGACAGCGTAAATAAAAACAATGCACGGATGTTAAGTATGCGGCAGTTGTCTGTTGCAATTGATTCGATGCAGAAAGACAGGAACAAACTGGGTAACAAAGTGAAAGCAGAAGTGATGAATAGTTTTGTTTTCAGGCGATATATGGATAGTTCATGGAAATTCACACCAGAGAAAGTAAAGGCGAAAACTTTTAGCCAGTTGGTTCCCGATAGCATTAAATCCTATGTGCATGAAAGAATTGTGGGTAAACTCAATAACGCTGTTGTAAGTAACCAGGTTGTGATAGACCAGGATGTCCCTCAAAGAAAATCTTTATGGGGCTATAAAGTAGAGTGGCATAAAAAACTGATGCTGTCATTCTCGTGTATCGTTATGTTTTTGATTGGAGCTCCATTAGGATCAATCATAAGAAAAGGTGGCTTGGGCAGTCCTCTGATATTTGCGATCATATTCTTCATGTTGTTCTATTTCAGCAGCACGGGCGGCGAAAAAGCTGCAAGAGAAGGTTCTTTGTCTCCTTTTACAGGCATGTGGCTTTCTTCATTTATTTTATTACCAATCGGTTTCTTTCTTATCTACAATGCAATGAGAGACTCACAATTGTTCAACAAAGAATGGTATTATCGCTTCTGGAGAAAACTACGCCGCCGCAAAGCATAGGTTTGTAATTTTGAAAAAAAATCTATGACACCTTTAACTTCAAGACGAGATTTTATTTTCAATGCAGGAAAGGCTGGGTTAGGTCTTTACGTTGGTTCCACTATTTTATCATCTTGCTCTTCGGCAAAAATTATTTCCGGTAAAAACAGCACAGGTTTTCAACAAACGCCGTTAGCTTATTCTTACAACGCATTAAATGAAGCCATTGACGGAACGACAATGGAAATTCACTACACCAAGCATGCCGCAGGATACGCTACTAATCTGCAAACGGCAGCAAAAAATGAGAATGTTGATACCAACAAACCCCTGGAAGATGTGTTAAGAAAGATTTCAAAATACTCTACCATAATGCGCAACAACGGCGGCGGTCATTATAATCATGAATTGTTTTGGAAATCGATGGCTCCAAAATCTGATCAGAGACCAACAGGCAAACTGGCTACGGCCATCGATGAAAGCTTTGGTTCTTTTGATACATTCAAAACACAATTTTCTGATGCAGGAAAAAATCGTTTTGGAAGTGGTTGGGCTTGGCTGGTCGTTGATGCAGACAAGAAGTTAAGAATCGGATCCACACCAAACCAGGATAATCCTTTAATGGATGTTTCGGATTTGAAAGGATTTCCACTTTTAGGTCTGGACGTTTGGGAACATGCTTATTATTTACGTTATCAAAATAAAAGAGCGGATTATATTGCCAACTGGTGGAAGGTGGTGAATTGGAATTTCATCGAAGATCGTTATCAATCTGCAGTATAACCGTCAATCGATCTCATTTAATAAAGGCAATTGTCGAAATCATAGGACTCTTCAATAAGAGTTTGACTTTTCACAATTACCCTTTACTATCTTGCGCGAAATTTTTGGTTTGGTTCCCGGCGTTACTATTGAAAGCAAAAATAATGTTCGACTTCAGCGATGGATTGCTATAGCTTCATCAACTTTATTGATCGTAAAGTTTGCAGCTTATTATCTTACCCATTCTGTTTCAATTTTAACAGATGCGCTTGAAAGTATTGTAAATGTCATTGCAGGATTCATTGGCTTATACAGTTTGTATGTTTCTGCTAAACCTAAAGATATTGATCATCCTTATGGACATGGTAAGGCTGAATTTATTTCTGCAGCGGTAGAAGGCACTTTGGTGCTGACCGCGGGAGTTCTCATTATTTATAATGCAATCAAGAATTTAATTTATCCTGTTGAGATCAGTGAACTTGATTTGGGAATTTATTTGGTTGCAGCCACTGCTATTATTAATTGGATATTAGGAGCTGTTGCGTTGCGACAAGGCAGGCAAAACAATTCCTTGGCTTTGCAGGCCAGTGGGAAACATTTGCAATCCGACACTTATTCAACTGCGGCCATCATTGCTGGGCTGATTTTGATCTCGATAACTCATAAAGCATGGATTGATGGTTTAGTGGCAATGGCATTCGGACTATTTATTGTCTATACCGGTTATAAAATCGTAAGGACTTCCCTGGCTGGGATTATGGATGAAGCGGATATGCAGTTGCTCGAAAAAATGGTGAATGTTACGGAGGCCAACCGCAGCGAAAATTGGATCGATATTCATAACCTGCGTGTAATCAAATACGGCAATGTTTTACATGTAGATTGCCACCTGACAGTTCCGTGGTATTTTAATATTAACCAGTCGCATTTTGAAATTGATCAGCTGACAAAACTGATTCAAAACGAATTTGGTCAATCGCTGGAACTATTTGTTCACTGCGATGGTTGTCTCTACAACCAATGTCATATTTGTATCAAGAATGATTGCCCGGTGAGACAGCATACATTTAAAGAAAGAGTTGACTGGAACCTTGGTAATGCTCTTCAAAATGAGAAACATAGTTTGAGGGATTTAAAAGAAGAAATTAATAGCTGATTAAAGAGCTTGGTAATAGCGGATTCAGCGGAGCTAGAGTTGCTGGAATAGGATCACAATTGTTCGTGAGTCTTCGCAGGGGATGATAATTTGAAGTGATTGAATTGGAAAAAATGGGTTATTTCTGTAACCAGAGAATATGACGGTGATAGTTGCCGAACGAGGAATGACAGCCGTTGTAACAATGCAGATGGGTGGTTCAAATCAGTCAGCTATCATCCTGATATACCTCAACAAATTATTAACGGTAAAAAAATAAATTTGCGGCTTGCTTTAATAAACTGAAATGAAGACAACAACAATCTGGAAAACTGGTCATGCCTTTGATTCATTCAAAGAAAGTTCTAAAATAGAAATAGATGCAAAGGGAGGATTTAATCCCAAAGCTCTACTCTTAAGTGGTCTCGCCGGGTGCACCGGCGTTGATATTGTGGACATTTTGGAGAAAATGCGTGTGCCTTTTGCCGATCTTAAAATAGAAGTCGAAACGGAACAAACTACGGAGCCGCCGAAGGTTTTCAAGGACATTCACATGAATTATATCATCACTACTGCAGAAGAAAACCGTGATAAAGTGAAAAAAGCTATTGATCTTTCGCTGGATAAGTACTGCGGAGTTGCTGAAATGTTGAGAAAGAATTCGAAGATCGACTATACACTTACTATTCAAGCCGAATCTGAATGAGTATGCTTTCGAATAAAGCACAATATGCATTTAGGGCTTTAACGTATTTGGTTGATAAATACAACCAGGGGCCTGTTCTCATTTCAGATATTGCTAAAAAGAAAAAGATTCCGCTCAAATTTTTAGAAAATATTTTGCTCGAACTGAAAAAAGCTGGAATACTTGATAGCAAGAAAGGGAAGGGTGGGGGTTATTATATTAAAGAACACCCATCAAAAACTTCCGTTGCCGCAGTGGTGCGAATTGTAAACGGTCCTATTTCAATGTTGCCCTGTGTTAGCTTATATTTTTATGAACGCTGTGCAAATTGCGATGAAAAAAATTGTGGTCTCCACGATGTGATGGAGCAGGTGCGTGACGCAACTTTAAACATATTGGAAAAGCGTACTTTGGAAGACCTGGCCTCTGGCCGCGAAAGTTTAGGATAATATTATTACCCTACTTGTTTGGTAGGATATTGTGTTTACCCTAAATTCGCTTTTTATTCACTCTTAAAATTTACATTATGGCTTTACGACTTGGTGACGTTGCGCCGAACTTTAAAGCGCAAACCACAGAAGGAGAAATTGATTTTCATGACTATCTCGGCAATAGCTGGGGCATCCTGTTTTCCCACCCTGCTGATTATACTCCTGTGTGTACAACCGAACTCGGAAGAACCGCTCTTTTAAAAGAGGAGTTTGCCAAACGTAATGTAAAAGTGCTGGCCGTAAGTGTTGATCCTTTGGATAAGCACCTGGGCTGGAGAAACGACATCAATGAAACACAAAATTGTCATGTTGAATTTCCAATCATTGCCGACGAGCATAGAGAAGTGGCTGAGTTGTACGACATGATTCATCCAAATGCTAATGCAACACAAACTGTTCGTTCGCTGTTTGTAATTGGTCCTGACAAGACAATCAAATTGATGATCACCTATCCTGCGTCCACCGGAAGAAACTTTTTTGAAGTGCTACGCGTAGTTGACTCCTTGCAATTAACATCTAAACACAGCGTTTCTACTCCGGCAGATTGGAAACAAGGCGAAGATGTAATTGTTGGTACAGCTATCTCTACCGAAGATGCTGTCAAAAAATTTCCGAAAGGTGTAAGGGTAGTAAAACCTTACTTACGTTACACTCCTGTTCCTGACGAAAAATAGTCAGAACAATCCACACCGCTTGTTTGCTATTTGAATAGAGATACTCTATAACGGAGTAGTGCGTTTAAAAACGAAATCGATGATTCTGTTAGAACAATTGCAGGAAATATTTGAAAAGCACCCGATTGAGGAAGCCTTAAAGCAAACTACTCAATTGTTTCCCGGACGTGTAAAGTTTTCTTCGTCATTTGGACAGGAAGACCAGGTTCTTACTGATATCATTGCCAAACATAAGATTCCCGTAAATATTTTCACCATCGATACTGGCCGCCTTTTCAATGAGGTTTATGAAACTATTGAAAAAACAACGGCAAGGTATAAAGTCAATATCGATGTTTATTTTCCGCAGGCAGATGCCGTTCAGAAAATGGTGAGTGAGAAAGGGGTGAATTTATTTTACGATTCAGTTGAGAATCGTCAAATCTGTTGTGGTGTTCGTAAGGTGGAACCATTGAACAGGGCTTTGAAAGATGCCTCTGTTTGGATAACTGGTTTGAGAGCATCGCAAACAGAACATCGCAGTCATATTCCTGTTGTTGAATGGCTGGAAGACAAAAAAATCTATAAGATCAATCCATTATTGCATTGGTCATTCGACGATATTTTAAATTACATCAAAGCTTTTTCGGTGCCTTACAATCCGCTGCATGACAAAGGTTTTGTGAGCATTGGTTGCGCACCTTGTACAAGGGCAATTGAACCTGGCGAAGATCCACGTGCCGGAAGATGGTGGTGGGAAGTTTCACACAAAGAATGCGGATTGCATTTAGTAAAATAAGATTATGAGTAAAAGCATTTTTCCAAGAGCGTTAGAAGATGAGGCGATTTATATCATGCGTGAAGTAGCAGCGCAGTTTGAAAGACCTGCATTGCTTTTTTCCGGTGGAAAAGATTCTATAGTATTGGTGCATTTAGCACGAAAGGCTTTCTTTCCTGCAAAGGTTCCATTCCCGATGATGCACATTGATACCGGTCACAATTTTGAAGAAACAATTGTTTTCAGAGATTGGTTGGCTGAGCACACAGGAATTCGTTTGATCGTTAAATACGTTCAGGATTCAATTGACAAAGGAAGAGTAAAAGAAGAGACTGGAAAGTATGCAAGCAGAAACATTCTTCAGACAGTAACGCTTCTCGATGCAATAGAGGAGTTAAAGCTTGATGCTTGTATTGGTGGTGCTCGCCGTGACGAAGAAAAAGCAAGAGCGAAAGAAAGAATGTTTTCTGTTCGTGATGATTTTGGTCAGTGGGATGCAAAGAAGCAAAGACCTGAGTTGTTTGATATGTTGAATGGAAAAATAAATGTGGGCGAGAATGTTCGTGTCTTCCCAATTTCCAACTGGACAGAATTAGATGTTTGGAATTACATTAAAGAAGAGAAATTGGCCATTCCTTCGATTTATTATTCGCATAAAAGACAGATCATCGAACGTGATGGATTGTACTGGCCGGCTTCATCTTTTTTAAATACAACTGAAGATGAAATTCCATTCGAAGCAACAGTACGTTTCAGAACAGTTGGCGATATGACTTGTACAGCAGCAGTGCTTTCAGACGCAGTTGACATTGATACCATTATTGAAGAAATTAAAGAAGCAACAATTTCTGAGCGTGGTGCCCGTATCGATGACAAGCGTTCCGAAGCTGCGATGGAAAAAAGAAAGAACGTAGGTTATTTCTAATTGAATTAGCCAGCCGAAGTAATTCGGCGTTTTTTTGAATTGATATTCTACTGAAAAAGTAGACTAAGATAAAGAGGTATGAAAGATGAAGAAATGAAAGAAGCGCCATCAGATATAGAATTAGCAGTGCCGCCGGAAGTAATGACAACAGCCGCAGTTAAAACCTGGCAAAGAGGTATGAATAAATATCTCATTGCCATTGGTGTCTTAGTAATTGTCGCTGCTATCATTCTAACCTTATTTATCAATGGAGAGCTAAATTCATTGCTTCAGGTCCTAAGCAAGAACCATCATATTTTTTATTGGATGGTATTGGTGGGCTTCTTAGCTGAAATAGTAGCAGGATCGATGGGGATGGGTTATGGAGTGATTTGCACGACAGTTTTTCTAATGTTGAATATTCCTCCCCCTGTCATTAGTGCAACCATTCACTCTGCTGAATCGTTTACAACTGCAGCAGGAAGTATCAGCCATTATAAATTCGGAAACGTCAATAAGAAGCTTACAAAACGTCTTGCGATACCCGCTGTAATTGGTGCCGTGTGTGGCGCTTTACTTTTGACTTATGTTGGCGAACGCTACGCCAAAATGACAAAACCGCTAATCGGTGCTTATACTTTATATCTTGGAATCAAGATTCTTCAAAACGCTTTTGCCAAAAAGAGTGTGAATGGTAATGGTGGTATAAAAAAGAAAAAAACAAATATTACAGTTCTTGGTTTAATAGGAGGTTTTATAGATTCCTTCGGTGGGGGTGGATGGGGCCCAATGGTTACTGGTACTTTCATCAAGAATGGCCGCACACCAAGATATGTGATCGGCAGTTCAACAATTGCAAAGTTTATTTTGACAGTTGCAAGTGCAATCACTTTCATTTTTACTGTAGGCATACATCACTGGAACATGGTGGCGGGCTTATTATTGGGTGGTGTTATCACTGCTCCTTTTTCGGCAATGCTCACTGCTAAACTGCCGGTGAAAAAAATGTTCGTGGTCGTGGGGATTGTGGTGATTATTATGAGCATCATTACTATTTGCAGGAGCTTGTTCCTGTGATTTATATCAATTCCGATTTAAACTGTCGGGATTTTTTTAAAACTATATAGTCTACAAAAAATGTAGACTATATGTTTAGAAAAGAAGAAAAATCAACATTATGAGAAGAAGATTTCGACTGAACCAAAGCTTGAGCCAGGAGAAACTAAACAAATTAATTGCATTCGTTGTATTGATGATTTTAGTGCGGTCATCAGCAGTTTCACAAGATCTCATTGAAATATCCGGCGTTGTCACCAGCCAGGAAAAACATGAACCACTTCCCGGGGTTGCTATCAGCATCAAAGGAACCGTTACAGGAACTACAACTTCCAATGAAGGTGCTTTTACATTAAGAACAAAACAAAAAGTTCCTTTCACTTTATTGTTTACATCAATCGGCTTTGCACCACAGGAAGTACAAATAAATTCTTTGGGTTCGAAAGTAGAAGTGGCTTTAGCAACACAAACTGTGTTAGGAAATGAAGTTGTAATTACAGCTTCCCGTGTTCCCGAAAATATTTTGAAATCACCTGTTGCTATTGAGAAACTTGATATCCGATCAATTAAAGAATCTCCTGCACCCAGCTTTTACGATGCATTGGAAAATGTAAAAGGCGTGCAGATGACAACTTCTAGCTTGACATTTAAAGTTCCAAATACAAGAGGCTTTAATATTCCAAACAATTTCCGTTTTATGCAATTGGTTGATGGAGTGGATATGCAAGCTGCAACACTTGGCGTTCCTCTTGGTAATGCAATCGGCCCAACGGAGTTGGATATTCAAAGCGTAGAGATTACTCCCGGTGCTGCATCTGCATTATACGGAATGAACGCCATCAATGGAATGGCGAATCTTATTACAAAGAACCCATTTACTACGCAAGGCCTGAGTGTTTACCAAAAGACAGGTGTTAATCATGTTGACGGAATTGACTATTCACCGTCATTGCTAACAGAAACTGCTGTGCGATATGCGCAAGCATTCAATAACAAGTTTGCTTTTAAAGTAAACATCGGCTACATGAAAGGCATCGACTGGATTTCAAACAGCCGTTATGATCAAAATCCTAACAATTTAAAAAGTTCCAATCCAAATTTTCCATCACTGAACGGTTCTAACAATGTGGCGTTCGATGGATGGAATAAATATGGTGATGATGTGTTGGCTGGAAGCAATACAGTTTCTGTCGGCGGACTTACTATTGATGGAAAAGCAAATCAAACACTTCGTGTAGCCAGAACCGGCTATTGGGAAAACGAATTGGTTGATCCTAATGTTGACAATTTAAAATTTGATGGTTCATTACATTATCGCATTGGCGAGAAGGCTGAACTTTCTTACACTTATCGTATTGGAAAGATGGATGGTGTTTTCCAGAGAGGAAACAAAATCAAACTGGATAATGTAATTGTTCAAAACCATGATGTTGAATTGAAAGGAAGTAATTATGTGATCAGGAGTTATGTTTCCATTGAAAACACAGGCGATTCCTACAATGTAAAACCGCTGGCAGATAATATGGATTTGTATAGTGGCGGAGCAAGCGATACAAAAACGACAAGCAGTTGGGGAACAAAATATAAAAATGCGTTGAACAGTTATGCTTCGATAAATGGTGGACTGACTTCTGCTAATCTTGCCGCAGCTAATCAATATGCAAGATCAATTGCAGATGCAAGTCGTGCCGTTCCGGGTACTGCAAGATTTGATTCACTGAAGAATGTAATTCGTAACATTAATAACTGGGACATTAAATCGGGTTCTATTCCCGATGCACCTGTTACCGGTGGTGCTGCTTTGATTCAAAGAAGCAGGATGTACAACACCGAAGCGCAATGGGATCTTTCCAACGAGATAAAAATCTTTGACTTATTAGTTGGTGGTGATGCGAGAATTTACGAGATCATACCTGACGGCAATAATTTCGTTGACTTTTCCCGCTCCATTGCAGAAAGAAACAAACCATTGAAAGATGGAAGCTTTGGAGACAACGTCTACTACAAAAAGTTTGGTGCTTTTTCTCAAATCACAAAAACGTTTTTCAAAGAACACTTGAAAGTGTTCGGCTCACTTCGTTTCGATTACAATCCTGAATTCGACCCAAAATTCACTCCCCGTATTGCAGCAGTTTATACGGTTAAGCAAAAACATAATTTCAGAGCAACTTACCAGCAAGGCTATCGTTTCCCTGCTTTGTTCGAAGCATTATCTTATGTAAATAACGGAAGAGTAAAACGTGTTGGCAGTTTGTCTTACATCAACGAAGGATTGGGCTATCTCGAGAACAGTTATACGCAAGCTTCTGTTGTTAATTTTAATTCAGTTGTAGCTGCCGCGGGCAATTCTGATTCTGCTGCATTAGCAAATAAGAATTTATTGAAGGTTGCCAATCTTTCAAAAGCAAGGCCTGAAAAAATCAACTCATTTGAAATCGGGTACAAGAGCGTATTGGCAGAAAATAAATTAGTGATTGATGCCGACGCTTACACAAACCAGTATGATGGTTTTCTTGGGCAGGTGCAGGTGTACGTTCCTCATGGAGAGACTGTAGGTACAAATTCTGCTGTTTTGGCAATGTTAGATCGCAATAGGGATTCCATTGCAGCTACATCAACGACTGCTGCAAGCAAAGGCCAAGATCGTTATCGTGTTTATACAAATGCAAAGAATAAATACAATAACTATGGCGCTGCTTTAGGCATTACTTATAACTTCTACAAGAAGTTTACAGTTGCAGGTAATGTCAACTTCAACAAAATGAAAGCTCAAAATACAAGCGACATTTTTGTTACCGGTTTTAATACACCGCGTTGGACAACCAATCTTTCGTTTGGTAACAGGGAGGTTGTAAAGAATATTGGTTTTAATGTGGTGTGGAGATGGCAGCAATCTTTCCTCTGGGAAAGCCCATTGGTAACAGGAAATATTCCATCATACAACACCCTTGATGCGCAGGTAACTTTCCGTTTTCCTAAGCTAAATTCGCAAGTGAAAGCAGGCGGTGCTGATATTTTCAACAAGCGATATATTCAATACGCAGGTGGTCCAACTATCGGCGGGTTGTATTATGTGGCAATCACTGTTGATGGTTTATTAAAACAATAACTGGTGAAGAATAAAATTGGATTAAGCCTATTATTGATCATAGCAGCTAAGGGAGTTCTTGCGCAAAAGCATACTCAAAAATTGGAGCAGGTGTGGACTGCTTATTTCAATCAAACAAGATTCAGCAACAAATGGGGAATGTGGTTGGACGTTCAATTAAGAACTAAAGAAGATTTCTTCAATCATCTTTCCCAGTTTCTTATCCGTCCCGGAGTTACCTACTACGTTAATGACAATGTTAGACTGACTACAGGTTATGCTCATTTTTGGTTTTATCCTGCAGATAATCACAATAAGGTAACACAGCCCGAACATCGTCTATGGCAACAGGTGCAGTGGTTTACGAAATATAAAAGGAACAGAACGATACAAGCTTTACGTCTTGAAGAGCGTTACCGTAGAAAAATTTTAAATGATTCAACACTGGCAAGCGGATATACTTTCAATTACCGGCTTCGTTATAATTTTTCGTGGCAAATTCCTTTGAGTAAGGAGGTTAAAAAAGGGTCATGGTCTTTTGTTTTAGGTAATGAGGTTTTTGTCAATTTCGGCAAGCAAATCACCTACAATTATTTCGATCAGAACCGTTTCTTTACAGGATTTGCGTATAACACGACACCGACCAGTTATTTACAGTTCGGATATATGAACATATTTCAGCAGTTGGCAAGCGGCAATAACTACCGCTCGACCAATATTGCACGGGTGGCCTATTTACATAATCTTGATTTTAGAAAAAAAACTAACTAATGACAGATATTGTTATAGTGATAACGAAACATTTTTTAATTAAGAAGTATTTTTGAACCATGGACATTTTAAGAATTGCTACTGCGGGTAGTGTTGATGACGGAAAGAGCACCCTTATCGGAAGACTTCTTTACGATACCAAGTCAATTACAAAGGACAAACTCGAAGCGGTTGAAGCATCGAGCAAAAGGAAAGGTTTGGATTTTGTTGACCTTTCTTTGTTGACGGATGGTTTGATTGCCGAACGTGAGCAAGGCATTACCATTGATGTTGCACATATTTATTTCTCAACCGAGAAAAGAAAATACATCATTGCAGATACGCCGGGCCATGTTGAGTACACAAGAAACATGATCACCGGTGCCTCCAATGCGGAAGCTTCAATTGTATTGATTGATGCCCGCAATGGTGTGATTGAGCAAACAAAAAGACATTTGTTTATTTCCAATCTCCTGAAGATTGAAACTGTTTTTGTCTGTATCAACAAAATGGATCTTGTTGGGTTTGATGAAAGCATTTTCAACAAGATCAAAGCAGATACGCAGGATGCTGCTAAAAAAATGGGTTATGAAGGCGATCTGGATTTTGTTCCCATTGCAGCTAAATATGGCGACAATGTTGTTCAGCCTTCTACGAAAATGAAGTGGTACAGCGGTCCAACCTTGCTGGAATACCTTGAAGATATTCCTGTTCATAAAAAAGATGACGCATTGCCTGTACGTTTTCCCGTGCAATTTGTAATTCGTCCTCACTCGGATGAACATCACGATTTCAGAGGTTATGCGGGAAAACTATTAAGCGGAAAATTGCAGAAAGGGCAGGACGTACTGGTTCTTCCTTCAGCCAGAACGAGCAAGATTACAAAGATCCTTCATGCGCAAACAGAAGTTGAATCTGCGAGGTCTGACGAAAGTATTACCGTCGAATTGCAGGATGATGTTGACATCAGTCGCGGAAATATGATTGTTCCTGTTGACGCAGTGCCGGCGCAGGCCAATTCATTCGTTGCTACCATCTCCTGGATGGATGAACATCCATTAAGCAACAGCAAAACATTTTTATTGCAACATGGAGTAAATGTTGTGAAAGCCAAGATTACAGGTTTGCAAAGCAAAATGAATATTCACACGTTCGAAGAACTGAATGAAGTTTCCGAATTCAAACTGAATGATATTGGCAGGGTAGCGTTAAAAACAGCTAAGCCAGTCTTTGCTGATTTGTATAAGGACAATCCGAGGAACGGGGCATTTATTTTAATCGACGAATTTTCCAATAATACTGTTGCAGTTGGTTTCATTGAAAAGTTCTGAAACTATTTTATTTACTTTGAAAATAAGGTCTGCTTTTGCGGACCTTATTTGTTTTTGTTCAGTTGTTGGAGTAATGCTCTTAAATCTTTAGGTAGTTCTGCTTCGAGTTCATACTTTTTGTTATTCAATTCAAACTTAAGTTTGGAAGCGTGTAAAGCAAGGCGTGAAAGAATAGGTCTTTCTTCTTCCTCGTTTTTAGACAGGTTAAATTTCTTTCTTTTGATGGTTGAAATAAAAACGGGCTTGCCATCTCCATACAAATCATCGCAAACAATAGGATGGCCAAGATGCTTCATGTGCACACGTATCTGGTGTGTGCGTCCTGTAAGAATATGGAATTGCATCCACGAATACAATTTAAAATTGTCGAGCACTTCATATTCAGTAATGCTTTCTTTCCCTTTCCTGTAAACAGTCATGATGCCTTTCTTTACAGGATGTTCTGCAATAGGTTCATTAATGATTCCAGATTTTTCAAAGGGCGACCCTAAAACAAAACCATTGTAGATCTTAACCGTTTCCCTTGCTTCAAATAGTTGAGAAAGCTGTTTATGGGCTTCTTCCCTTTTTGCAAAAACTACAATACCACTTGTGTCTTTATCCAAACGGTGAACGGTAAAAATATCGCCGTATTTAGCTTTCAGAATTTGTTTTAGCGACACTTCTTTTCCTTCTCTATCAGGAATGGTAAGTAGTCCTGATGGTTTATTTATTGCAACTAAATTTTCGTCTTCTTCTAAAATGAATTCTTCAATTTTTTGCATGCTTCTGATTTATTACACGAGTTTTATCGAATTACACGAACTATTTTCCATGCTTAGAGGTACTAACGTAAATGAACGAACAGAACCCAGGGAATTCGTGTAATTCGTGCTTTTTTTTCGTGTGTTTTATTTCTACTTCCCTTTCTTAAAATATTTCAAATCACGCACTTCTTTTTCCGATAGAAATCTCCATTTGCCTCGTTCTACGTTCTTCTTTGTTAAGCCTGCAAAAATTACCCTGTCGAGATTTTTTACATCATAACCATAATGTTCAAATATGCGGCGCACAATGCGATTGCGGCCACTATGAATTTCAATTCCGATTTGTGTTTTGTCTTTTACATCCGTGAAAGCTAAAGAATCCACATTGGCAACGCCATCTTCCAGGGGCACACCCTTCAATATTTCATCAAAATGAGCTTTTGCTAAAGGTTTGTCAAGTGTTACTGCATACACTTTTTTTATTTCGTTGCTAGGGTGCGTGAGCTTTTGTGTGAGGTCTCCATCGTTTGTCAGCAATAAAACACCAGAAGTATTTCTATCCAACCTGCCAACAGGATAAATTTTTTCTTTGGTTGCATTTTTAATGATATCCAAAACTGTTTTCCTTCCTTTTTCATCTTCAGTAGTGGTGATGTAATCCTTTGGCTTGTTCAATAAAATGTAAACCAGGTTTTTTACAGGAGTAATTTTTTTGCCACTAACAACAACCACATCACCGGTGGAAATTTTATGGCCTGGCTCATTAATCACTATATTGTTCACTTTCACTTTGCCGGATTTAATAACATCAACAGCATCTCTTCGTGAACAAACCCCGCTGTGAGCAATGTATTTGTTCAAAGGCATTTTTTCTTCAACTGTTTTAGTTATCGCTGGCTTTTGAAAGTTTTTATTGTCTGTATAGCCTTTGGCGGCTGCTGCCTCGGCTCTTTTCTTTTCAAAATATTCCTTTCGTTCTTTAGTTATTTTTTTTTTCTCCTGCCTGAAATATTCCTTTTTTGCTGCACCGGTCTTCTCCTTCGACATGAATTTTTCAAAGCCTGTTTTCTTTTTCATCTGGCAAAAATAAAAAAGTCCCGCAGGGCGGGACGATTTATATTGGGGAGTGAATTGTTGTTACTTAGTGTTCTTTGACTGATGATCTTTCTTTAAAGATTGCAATTTGTCCAACTGCTCTTTTGTTAGAACGCTTTTGAACTTCTCCTGCTGGTCTTTTCTTAAAGATTGCATCTTTTCTTTTTTCTGATCCTGACTCAGGGATTGATCATTGCGGATAGATTGGGCCTGGCTTTTTGCATCAACTCTCAACTTACTCAACCTGTCTTTTTGATCTTGTGTAAGGTTCAGTTGTTTTTGAAGTTCAGCGCCTCTTTTCATCGCCATATGCTTTTTGAATTTGCCATCTCTCTGCGCCATTTTTCCTTTCATGTGCTGTTTCCTTTCAGACTTCAGCGTTTCCATTTTTTGTTTTTGATCAGGTGTTAAAAGGGCTTGTCTTTGATTTTGATATTTATCGTGGAGCGCTTTCATTTCCTTATGCTGCTCCTGGTTAATGGCCTGCATTTTCTTTTGCTGATCTGCACTCAGATTTAATTGCTGAGCCATTCTTTCTTTACCTGCGCGGAAGTGCTTTGTTGAATCCTGTGCGTGTGCTGCACCAAAGAATAATACTAATGATAGCGTACCTGTAAGTATTTTTTTCATAAAAATCATTGTTTTAAAAAAGTGATGTACTACAGACAGAAAGTTTTCGTAGAGGTTTAAGCAATTGAGACTAAACAAGGTTAATTATGGTTAATCCTGTTGTCCTCATTAAACAGGAGATTGAGACCGCTTTGTTTATGTCCTTTTTTTAGCATTCGTTTCGCTCAAGATAAACTGTGCAAGGGGATAGTGATGCAGTTTGGTCAAAAAAAAATCTGCCTTTGTGCGGGCAGATTAATAAATAGTGATTGTGAGTCTGTTCCGGTTAACTGTTCTTTCTCGTCATTACTTTTTCAGCGGCAGCAATAATATCGGGAACATCCATTCCATATTTTTTCAGAAGGTCTGTAGGCGTACCACTCTCACCAAATGTATCTCTTGTGCCAATGTATTCAATTGGAACAGGAAAGTGTTTTGCAGCTACCTGTGCAACTGCATCGCCCATACCACCGTATATGTTATGCTCTTCGGCAGTTACTGCACATTTTGTTTTGCGAATGGAATTTAAAATGGCTTCTTCGTCAATTGGTTTTACCGTATGAATGTTGATGACTTCAACACTGATGCCCCTTTCCTGCAGTGCAACACCAGCTTGAATTGCATTCCACACCAAGTGGCCACAGGCAAAAATGCTTACATCAGTTCCATCAGAAAATTTTTGTGCTTTGCCAATTACAAATGGTTCATCAGCACTTGTAAATATGGGCCAGCTTGGACGGCCAAATCTTAAATATACCGGACCTTCATGCTCAGCAACAGCGATTGTTGCCAGCCTGGTTTGATTATAATCGCAAGGAACAATCACGGTCATGCCCGGCAGCATTTTCATCATTCCTATGTCTTCCAGTATCTGGTGCGTTGCCCCATCTTCTCCTAATGTAACACCAGCATGCGATGCACAAATCTTTACATTCTTTCCACTGTAAGCAACGCTCTGGCGGATCTGGTCATAAACACGGCCGGTTGAAAAATTTGCAAAGGTTGTTGTGTATGGAATTTTTCCGCCGATGGTCATGCCTGCTGCAATGCCCATCATGTTTGCTTCTGCAATGCCAACCTGTATAAAACGTTCGGGAAATTCCTTGATGAACTGTTGCAGTTTCATTGAGCCTAAAAGGTCGGCTGTAAGTGCTACAATGTTTTTATTTTTCCGTGCTGCTTCAACAATGCCGTCGCCAAAACCGCTACGTGTATCTTTTTTACCAGTAGGTTGAATGTCTTTAAGATTTGTCATAGTGCCGCAAAAGTAGGTTAATTCAATTCTGATTTTATCGAGGAGAAAAATTGTTCGTCATTTTTCAGGCGTTGTTCCCATTTCCATGCTGTGGACATCATTTCGTCCAACGAACGTTCTGGAGTCCATCCCAAAATATTTTTTGCTTTATCGTTGTTGGCATAAATGGCAATGATATCGCCTGGTCTTCTCGGCCCTATCTCATAATTCAGTTTTACGCCGCTTACTTTTTCAAAGGATTTGATGGCTTCCAATACCGTAACGCCATTACCGGTACCAAGATTAAAGATTTCAAGATTGCTTTTATTCTTTTCTTCTTCCAAATATTTTATTGCTAACGTATGTGCATGGGCAATATCGCTAACATGGATATAATCTCTGACGTTGCTTCCATCCCTGGTGGGATAATCATCACCGAATACAGTCATTTTTGGAAGCTTACCGATTGCGGTTTGTGTAATGGCAGGAACCAGGTTTTGTGGTTTGCCAATTGGCAGTTCTCCAATTAAAGCAGAAGGGTGTGCACCTACAGGATTGAAATATCTCAACAAAATAACCTTGACAGGATTTGCTTTTTGAAACTCGGTTAAGATCTGCTCGCCCATTTGCTTGGTGGCGCCATAAGGAGAGGCGGCAGGCTTCAAAGGAGAATCCTCCGTAACAATTGGTGTATCAGGTTCACCATATACAGTGCATGATGAAGAAAAAACAAACCATGGCGTTTTAAATTCCTGCACGCATTTAAGCAGGTTGATAAGAGAAGTAAGATTGTTTTCGAAATACATTAAAGGCTTTGCTACCGACTCACCGACTGCTTTGAATGCAGCAAAATGGATGATGCCCTTGATATCGTGGTTTTCTTCAAAGATGGCAAAAGTGTCATCGAAATTGCAGAGATCGACCTTGTAATTTTTAATTGGCCTGCCTGTAATTTTCTCAACACCTTTCAGCATTGCAGCATTCGAACGGGAGTTATCATCGACACTAATAACCTCGTAGCCGTTTTCGATGAGGTCAACCAATGTATGCGATCCGATATAGCCGCAACCACCGGTAACTAAAATTTTTGCCATGCCTTTTATTTAGGCCGCAAAACTCGTAAATAAAACCTAATGGAACAATCGTACAATATAGAAAATTCCGGCTGCCAACAAGGCGCTTACGGGAATGGTTAATACCCAAGCCCAAACAAGGTTAATGGTAACGCCCCATCGCACAGCGGATAGACGCTTTGTAGCACCCACACCCATGATGCTGCCCGCAATGGTATGCGTGGAGCTCACAGGGATCTTTAAAGCTTCTGTACCAAACATGGTAATGGCACCTGCAGTTTCAGCGGCCACACCTTCAAAAGGCGTTACTTTAGTGATCCTTGTTCCCATTGTTTTGATAATGCGCCAGCCGCCACTCATGGTTCCTAATGCAATTGAAGTATAGCATGCCAATGGTACCCAATATGGCATTTCAGAAAAAGTTGAAATATTGCCATTTGCAATTAAAGCTGCAGTGATGATACCCATTACTTTTTGCGCATCACCCCCGCCATGACCTAAGCTGAACGCTGCCGAAGAAACAAGCTGCAATCGTTTAAACCAGGTGTTGGCCTTGTGTGCATTTAAGGTATTCAACCAAAAAGTGAATACAGCAAAGCAGATCATGATCAATCCAAGCAAAAGCCACTTAAAATTATTGGCATAGAAAACTACTTTCAGAAAGTAGGACTCGTAATGCGTTTTCAGTTTTGCCGGATCTGTTTCTATTACGCTGTATAAGAACCATATTACCAGGGCCAATACTGCTATGGAAACAATTTTTGGTAAAAAATCCTTGCGGAAGGAAAGAAGGAACCAAAGTGAAATGATAAAGGCTATGAACATCCCCACTAAAGGAGCCAATATAATAAAGCTTGCAGTACGGAGGATAGGATCGGAGTTGACTGCATGCCAGCCGGCATTGGCAATACCTGCACCTGCAAAGCCACCGATCAATGTATGAGAAGAAGAAGAAGGAATTCCAAACCACCATGTGAGAAGGTTCCAGGCAATGGCAGCAATTAAGCCTGCAAAGACAACGGAAAGACCAATTGTGCCAGGCATGGTATCTTCTTTCACGGTTTTTGAAATGGTGTTGGCAACATTGTGGTCTTTAAAAATGAAAAAGGCAGCAAAGTTGAAGATAGCCGCCCAAAGAACTGCCTGGAAGGGCGTCAATACTTTAGTGGAAACTACCGTAGCAATAGAATTGGCTGCATCATGAAAGCCGTTGATATAATCAAATATCAGTGCCAGGGCTATAATGACTATAATGAAACTCATAAATTAATATGGCGATGTGCTTATGTGGCAATGTGTCAATTGAACTTCCAAGTTTTTAATCGGCATATTGTCACATTGACTGATTGTCAAATTGTTTAAGCGTATTTTACAATGATGGATTCGATCACATTTGCAGCGTCTTCACATTTATCGGTTGCTGTTTCCATTACCTGGTAGATCTCTCTTTTCTTGATCACTTCTTTTGCATCAGGCTCTGTTGCGAACAAACGTTCAATACTCATATCGAAAATATCATCGGCTTCGTTTTCAAGACTGTTGATCTTAACAAGAGACTCGGTAATGAGACGCATGTTTTTCATATCACGCAATTCGCCTGTGGCCTTACGTACCTCGTTGCAGCTTTGGAGAATAATCTCTGATAATTTTTGCATGCCAATGTCATTTGGATTGACCCTGTAGAAATTGATCTTCTTAGCAGTGGCGAAAATGTAATCAGCAATATCATCCAATGCAGATGCGAGGTAGTGAATATCTTCCCTGTCGAAAGGCGTAATGAAATTTCTTCCAAGTTCTGTAAAAAGCAAATGGGTTAGCTCATCGTTGTCGTGTTCCACGTTTTCCATTTGAGCAATAAGTCCCTGGCGTTTATCAAAGTCCGGTTCACCAATGACCTGGGCCAGCAATGCACCCATTTGTTTTACGTTGTCGGCACTTTTTTCAAAAAGCTCATAGAACACTTTATTCTTTGGAGCCAACAATCTTGCGAAGATGTTCATAGTTCTGTTTGTTTAAATAGTTGAGCGAAGTTATAGGCAATTATCTTCCTGATGTTTCGTAACATACAATTAATGATAACTTAATTTCAATTTGATTCTTGTTTCATAAACCATGCTAAATAAGATTTTCCTCATTCGATTCTATTTTACCTGTACACATAAAAAAAAGTTAGCCTGTAAACAAGGTCATGGTCCCTGTATGCGGAGCCTGTCAAACCACTATGGTTTGATGTATAACGGTTATACCATAGGTTAGGAATAAAATGAACATTTTTAACAGGCGTGAAATCCAGCCCCAGCGTGAAAAACAGTTCTTTGTTGTTCGGTTCGTAACTACCTGTTAAACCATTGTACGATGTGTAAAGGTTGTTGTTATATTTTACATCAGGATTATAATGATCCATCCTTGTAAAAAACCCCAGTTTATCTTTTATAATACTTCCTTTTATAAAAGCGGAAATTGCTTCTGCTTTTGCGGAGATCGTATCTCTTTTAAGTGTATTCATGGCAATAACATCCTGTTTGCCGTGATTGGTAAAAGCCTCTACACCAATGGTGAAAGCCGGGGTTGTGTAAGCAATGAAAGCTTTAACCATGTTGCGTGCATGATGCCAGGTAGGGGTTTGGTTCAGGCGGTTATAATCTGCGTACAGATCGAGGACTAATCGTTTATCCAGAAATTTCGCAAAGACATCGCCATAAAACCATTTGAATTTATCATTCTCAGGCCTTGCACCATTACCGTTCCCTACCATCAGGTTATATCCAAAGTTTGCTTTGCTATCGAATTTTCCCTGCAGGGCTGCGCCCAGATCAAACGAAGGCGTTCTGCGTATATCGGCCACCGTTCTTTCTACTGCACGATAGCCCCAGACAGGTTCGGTGACCAAAGAGAAAGCCGGTGTTGCCACCTGACCTACAACCAGGTCGGTTCCTTTCCAAATATTTTTCCACCTGAGGTTTGCCAGCTTAATGTAGAAACTCAGCTTGCTATCGCCAAGGAGATCGCCGGTAGTGAATCCTGTTGAAGTTGTGAGATTGTCTTCCGCAGCCAGCAACACTTCTGCGGTGAATGCCGGACTGATGTCGTAAGTATAGCCAAGATAAACCCGGCGAAGCTGGAATGCGTTTCTCCCTTTCTCGATTCCTGTATATTGATTGGCTCCGCCCCGGTGCATGACGTCAGCATGTGCTTTGTAATAATAATCTCCGAAAGTATATCCCCATAATTTGCCCGAAGGTTTGAAGCTCGTATCGGTTACAGCTTTTTGCTGGGCCATTGCGAAACCGGCATGTAGCAATGCACTTAAGAATAGGCAAACAAGGGTGCTCCTTTGCATGTCTCTGAACAGATTTATTTCCGGGAGCAAAGGAAGCAGGCCAATGTTACCAAATTGTTACCACAGTATTACTGAATTGTTACCGCAATCATTTATTCACATTGATTCAACAAAAAACCCCCGTAAAAACGGGGGTCGGTTGGAAATAAATCTCAATTCGAGACTTTATATATTCTTTGTTGATCCGTATCATTATTTGAAAAAGGAAGGGATTAATTGCGAATTATCATTCCATTACTGGCTATGTCCACGGAGACAGATTGTAAGAAAGCATCATGATGGTCTCCATCCAGCAGATCACCATTATTCAGGTAAAACCTAAAGAAGGTTTTATCACCGGATTCAAACCGAATCATTTTTTCGATATACAAGTCAGCATGGACACTCTTATTGAAAGCATTGCGTACTTCGCGAGGTAATTGCCAGGTCCATTTGATTTGCCTTGTTACAGCCGGGGCCTGTGCGTTTGTTGTATAAGAAAAAGGTGAAGCGGAATTGTTTGCCGGGAAAATTTCCGGTTGATGGAAGTGTAAAGAAAAAACTGCTGTTAAAGCTGCAAGGATATAAAGGTTCATAAGCTATAAATCACAAAACAAAGGACTGAAACCAATATTACCTTTTGGTTAAGGGCAGATTAAGAAATTGATAAGTAAATATTAAGAAGGGCATGGGGACGACATAATACCATGCTTTATCTATATCTCATTTAGCGATCAGCGAAGCTTATCCCACTTTGCAAGAAACCTGGAATTCCAGATGCAATAGTGGCTTTCGGGTGGCTTTCTCCTGCCTTTCTCCATGCCTTCGGTGTAGTGTCTCTTTTTCCTGTTTGCTGCCGCTGCTTTTGGTTTGCAAGCATCAATGAAACGGCACCAAAGGACCGGCAGAAGCAGTGTAATTGCGGTAAAAAAAGGCATTAACGGAAAGGAGGTTATGAAGCCAGGAAAAGTCCTGCTAGTCTTGCACCAGCAAAGAGAAACAAGCGATAACAGTCATGACTAAACGTTTTTCAGTGCTGCTATTTTTTCACCATTTAAATTTTGTACACTATGGCTAAACAAAAAGGTATCATTAAGCTGGAAGGAACCATTGGCGACATTACGTTCGTAAAGACGAAGGACGGATACATTGCCAAGGAGAAGACCGGTTTGACCGGTGAGCGTATTGCGAACGACCCTGCCTTCCAGAGAACACGAGAGAACGGCGCTGAATTTGGAAGGGCGGGCAAGGCAGGAAAGATGCTCCGCACAGCTTTCCGTCCGCTTTTACAGAACGCAGCCGACAGCGGCATGACGGCAAGACTGACAAAGGAGATGATGCGGGTAATACAGGCGGACGTAACCAGCGTAAGAGGACAGAGAAATGTGATTGACGGTGAAGCCGAGCTATTACAAGGCTTTGACTTTAACGAACAGGGGAAACTGGCTACTACGCTTTTTGCTCCTTTCACTGCCACCATTGACCGTGTAACCGGGGCTTTGACTGCCGACATTCCTTCATTTGTTCCGAATGTAATGATCGGCTATCCCAGCGGGGCCACGCATTTTAAAATCACTGCAGCCGGAGCTTCGATTGATTTTGAAGGGCAGAGCTTTGAACAGAAAATTTCCGCAAGTGCGGCACTTGCACTAGACGGTGTCGCTACTGCTGCACTCAACCTTGTGAACAACCTCACAGCAAACAGCATTCACCCGCTTTTTCTTGTACTGGGAATAGAGTTTTACCAGGAGGTAAACGGAAACCAGTACCCGTTGAAGAACGGTGCATTTAATGCGCTGCAGATTGTGAAGGTGGAGGGAGTGTAGGAAGTAGAGGTTGAGGTTGAGGTTATTTTCTAACTAATCAAATCCGTAGCTATGAAACTGGAACTTATAAGAAGGTACCATCCTAATGGTACTAACGGGGAGTTGTTCTTTATTGGCGGGTTCATTTGTTATACGATTGAACTGCCGTGGATCCATAATGAACATCAAAGATCGTGTATACCTGAGGGTGGGTACCGGATTATAAAGCGATACAGCCCGAAGTTTGGATGGCACCTGCATCTGACCGATGTACCGGGACGAGAGCTGATCCTGATCCATCCCGCCAACAATGCCCTGCAAGAACTGAAGGGCTGTATTGCACCAGTTTCTTTTATTACCGGTGAAGGCAAGGGAGGTGAATCGAGGAAGGCTTTACAAAGACTCATTGAACTCGTGTTCCCGAAGCTTGCCGGAGAAGAAACCATTTTAATCACAATTAAATCTGAATACTTATGAAGCTCAAAGAACGTATACAATCGCCCTGCCCTCCATTTTTTAGGAAGCTGAGAAATATAGGGCTGGCACTGGCAGCTACCAGCGCAGCTATTTTAACTGCACCTGTGAGTTTGCCCTTACTGCTTGTGAAGGTTGCGGGTTATGTTGCTGTTGCCGGTGGTGTGGCCACTGCAGTGAGCCAGGCGAGTTGCCAGAAAGAGGAAGGAGGTGGTGATGCAAACTAATACTTCGATGAAGGCCGGAACTGCAGGAGGGATTTTGTTCGTGTTGCTGGATGTGAGCTCGCAGGAAATGATGAAGACAGCGGTGCTGGCAAGTATTGGTGCCGCGGTGAGTTTTACGGTTTCGCTTTTATTGAAAATGGTTGTTAAGAAGATAAAAGGGGATCGTTGATGTTATTGCTCTATGAAAACCACAGGGGAAGAGGCCGAAAGGCCTCTTTTTCATTTGTTAGTTTTCTCCTGAAAGAAAAGTAACCAAAAGTTCAAGCGGGTTGCCTCGTGGATTTTTATTGTTTTGTTTGCCTCGGCGAGCCGCTTCGCGGGTTCGATGCGGGACATGCCGACAGAGGGAGATTTCTTATGAAGAACCCGCGATTGGAAGCGTCTTTTGTTGGAAGGGCTTTGGTTCGGTTAGCCTGCTGCGTGATATGCGGAGTTTTCTGGATGCGCTGAATTTTTCACTGTATGTTCATTGTTACCTTATGCTTTGTTCAGTGAAAAATGAGGCGCTTAAACAGTTCCTATAATTTGGAGCGGTGGCCATTGTGTTGAGTGATGCGCTTACAGGTTTCGGTTTGCCTACTGCCTGAAGGCGCACGTTTCATTCTGTTGTTTGATATTCTTTTAGGTAATAACAGAAACAATATTGTTTAGGTGATTTTCGCTCTTGGTTTTTTTTATGACTGCTATTGTAAATATTCCTGCCTGTCATCCCGAGTGAGCCAGGGATCTTTGGGTTGTGATTTAGAAATGATTGTTGATGCTTAAAAAGAAAGCCGGGAGTGTTAGCACTTCCCGGCTCTTTTAATGAATATGACAGGGTTAGTTTGCGAGTTCATTATTCGCCAGAGGCGTCATTTTCCAACTGTTTGCAGATGTTGATGAGCAAGCGACAGGCGCAGGGTTCATCAATGGTATTCCATTCGGATATGCAGTCAAGCAGGATGTCAACGTATTCCAAATATTCCGGTGAGGCTTCACCATGTTCGTTGAAACCTTCGGCAATGAAACAGAGTACCAGTGCAAGCTCTTTAAAATTGCTGGTAATGGCGATGAAGTTGAATGTACCCGTTTCATCGAGAGCAGGAACACTGTACATGAAATCTTCGCAGATCCAGTCGAGCTCCTGGCCGATGCAGGCAGCAATGCGGTACTCGGTGAGTATACTGGTTTTATCATCGAAGGGTTCTCTTTTTATTTTGGGAAATGCAATATCAAATACGTTTGTTTTTTGAAGCCTGAGGAATTTGAGCCAATCGTATTCGGAATAGTTGTGGAATTCGAGGATGTTGATCTTTGTCATGGTGTTTGAGTTTTGTGTAATGAAATAGATTTTTTAAATGCCGGCGGGAGACAATCGTTTGCAAATCATTACGAGTTCCGGGCATGCATACCGTTGATCTTTACAAGCGACCATTTCATTCATTAATGCATGGAGGGTGAGGACATAGTCAACAAAGGCTTTAGCGGGCAGGCCGTATTTGCTAAAACCGGAGGATATCGTAAAGAGGATGTGCGCCAGCTGGCGAAGCTTCCTTGTAATTACGATGAAATGAAAATTATGTGACTGGCCCGGAGTTGTGATGTTGTAAAAGAACCTCGTGGCAATACTCTCCAATTCCTGGCCAATACAGACTGCAATGTAGTACTGCAGGAGCATTGTTTTTTTGCGGTGGGAAGTTTGTCTTGTTTGTTTAGGAAACATAAAGTGGAATGCGTTTGCTTTCTTTGACTGCAGCAATTTGAGCCACTGCGCTTCGGTGTAGTGGCAGCATTTGAGGATGTTGATCTTTACCATAGTTTGAATTTTTATTTAAGAAAAGTGATGACATGTTCGGGCCTGAGGCGGGTGAAGGCACAGAATTCTTCGATGGTGATTAGATCGCCTTTTGATTTGCCATTGGCCGTACGTATACGGGAGAGCAGGTTACGGGCAGTCCGTTCTTTTTTGCCCGTGATGTTGATGACATCTTTTGTGTAAATGATGATGCGGTTGGGTACTGTTTTCATAGTGGATGGGTTTATGAAGGTGTTAGTTTGAATTGCAGTACTAAGATTAACCGTGTTGCTGAGGGAGGTAAGTGAATTGGAGGGAAGAGGATGCAAGAGGACTGGCTTTGCTGAAAGAGACGTAAGAGCGGCGAAAGCTGCTTAAACAGTAGCGAACAGGGCGGAGCAGGATTGAGCAGTGGATATTCGAAGGATGTTTGTTGAGAACTAATGCGTGTGTTTGAGCGGACGACAGCAGGAGATGCAGAAATTAGTTCCGGAACGATGAAAAGGAAGCTCTTATCCAATAGGGATATCGACCCCAAACGTACTACCTTCCCCGATTTTACTTTTGACCCAAATATGTCCTCCCATTGCTTCAACGAATTCCTTACATATAGCAAGCCCAATTCCTGAACCTTTCCTGTCAGACCGTCCGGGCACCTGAAAATACCTTTCGAAAATCCTACCTAGATAAACTTCTTCAATTCCTTGTCCTTTGTCGGTAACTGAAAAAAAAAGTTGCCCGTTTATTTGTTTGCAACTGATGATAATATCAGTTTTTGAAGGCGCATATCTGATGGCGTTTGTGAGAAAGTTATTTAGTACCCAGCTGATTTTATCGGCGTCAGCCTTTATATTGGGCAAATCCGGTTCGCACTCTTCCTGTATATTAACGTCTTTTTCTTTTGCTGTTGTAAGAACAGCTTTAATTGAATTTTCGATTGTTCGATAAGGATTTACAGACTGAATATCCAGTTGAATTTTTCCTGCCTCAACTTGTGACATATTCAAAAGTTCACTTAGGATTCTAAGCATTCTTTGATTGTCATTCTTCAATTGCTGTATCAATTCGTTCCTTTCTTCTTGACCTACCCGATCATCTTCTAAAAGCTTTAAACTAAAATCAGATGAAGCCAATGGTGTTTTTAACTCATGAGAAACGGTGGCAATGAAATCTGTTTTGGCAACATCCAGCTCTTTGAAAGAAGTTATGTTTTTCAGCACAATAACCTTGTTGCTTGCTTCACCTTGGGAAACATCTACCGTTTCTTTCACGTAATAATTTTCCTTTCCATCAACAACAATTTTAAATGGACTTTTACCTTCATTTTCCAATAGAAACTTAAATAAATCATTTTTTCGAATCAGTTCTTCTGTTGATTTACCTACTGTTTCCTCTGCCTTCAATCCCAATAACTGTGATGCCTGCTCATTTGCAAATAGCACATGATTGTTCTTATCAATACCGATACTAGCATCCTTCATGCTGTTGATCACCGCCTCAGCTCTTGCCTTTTCAAAGATTATTTTATTGAGGTTACTGCTTTCGAAATACTCAAGCCGTCCGGCCATTTCATTGAAGGCATCAGCAAGCTGCCCGAACTCGTCCTTCGAATCAATATGTATGCGGTGCGAATAGTTTTTTGCACCAATTTCTTTTATTGCCTGGGTTAACTTCTGTATTGGCGCGGTAATGATGGATGGGAAATTGTAGCTGAATGTTAAGCCGACTAAGAAAATAACAGCAACAATGGCAATAAGTAGTGCCATTGCATCTTCCGCCGATTTTTCTGCTACTTCATTTTTATTCTTTATCGCAGCCATGTTTAGCAATAGAATCTGTTGCAAATTGAATCTAACGCATTCTATATTTGATTTAGTAGTGTCACCGGCACGAAGCCTGTTGTAACACTTTCGCAAGTTTTGTGTAGCAGTCGTCTCCCCAGCTTCAGTAATGTTTTTTTCCTGTTTCTTAAGTTCAGTGCCAAACGAATCAATAAACGAAGTCTTATTATCTAAAATACTGTCCAACGCTTTTTGCATTTGGTGGCTGTATTGAATGGTTTCATAATTAGCCTTCAATACATTCCTGGACTGCTCTTTCAATTTTACTAAATAATAGATACTGAATGCGCCAGAAATGACGACCAGCAAGAAAAGGAAGATGGTCCCTAAACGAATTTTATTTTTTACACTCCACATTAAGAAAGGATAACTAAATCAACATCATGTTTGGACAGTGTTTTTAAAAGCTGATTAAAGACACTTGTTTTTAGCATGATTTGCCAGAGTTTTAGATGTGGTTTGCCCAGGCAAACCGTTGTTATTTTTTTTTCTTCAACGATTTCAATTATTGACCTGGCTATATTTTCTTCTTTTTTCTGAATCACTTCAGCTCCCATTTCTGTAGCCATTTTGAAATTGTTGATCAAGTACCGTTGCTTATCCAAAGGTATTTTATCCGTGGCCTCTTTTGGTGTTTGAACATAAAGTACAAACCATTGACTATTGTAGTAAGAGGCCAATCGAGCCGTTTTACGAATAATCTTTTGTGCTATTTCACGATTGCTGGAAACACAGGCTAAGAAACGTTCATGGCGGAATGGATTTTTCTTGTACTCTATTGAATAGTCAACCTTTCTTTCTACTTGCCCTGCTACTTCCTTCAAAGCCAGTTCACGGAGCTGCAAGATTTTTTCCGGCTGGAAGAAGTTCGTTAATGCCTGTTGGACTTTAGAATGGTCATATATTTTACCTTCCTTTAGCCTTGCTATCAGTTCATCTGCTGTAAGATCAATGTTCACTACCTCATCTGCCATTTGAAGAATCCTGTCAGGAACTCTTTCTTTTACTTCTACTCCGGTTATGTTCTTTACGTCCTCGTTAATGCTTTCAATATGTTGGATATTAACAGCGGATATTACGTCAATTCCTGCTTCTAAAATATCCAGAACATCCTGCCACCGTTTTTCATTCTTGCTTCCGGGGATATTGGTGTGTGCTAATTCATCTACTACCACCACATCAGGATGCAATAACAAGATGGCTTGCACATCTAATTCCTCTAACCTCTTTCCTTTATAAAAAACTTCTCTTCTTGGAACAATGGGAAGATCTTCCAATAAATCATGGGTTTCTTTTCTTCCATGCGTTTCTATGTAGCCGATTTTAAGATTCTCCCCGTTCGCTAACCTGCGATGAGCTTCCTGCAGCATACGGTAGGTTTTTCCTACACCGGCACTCATGCCAATGTAGATCTTGAGCCTCCCCCGGCTATCTGTTTTAGCCAGCTTCAGAAACTGCTCAACTCTTTTCTCCCTATCGTTTATTTCTTCCATTAAAAAGAGATTGCAAGTGAAGTAGTGATTGCAGAATTATTGTTACTGAATTTTGATTCTTTTATGAAAATAGCATCCTTGCTGTGCAGCATTCTAATTTCAGTTCTCCATAGAAAACTACCATTTATTGTTTTGTCAACATTGAAAGAAGCACCGGATGTTTTTAATCCATTCACCGTTGAAGTGGGAATAATGACACCATTTGGATCGCTATAGTATTCACCTCTTAAGGCTACTGCCCAGGAAGAATTTGGAGCGTATCTTAAAATAGCTGCGGCGCCATACCATGTATTTAATCCCGAACTTCCTTTTGCTTGTTGCTCTTGTCCCAAGTCGAAATCTAAAATCAATCCCCATTTACTCGTTAACCGGAAAATGCCATATACGTTATGAAAGTAGCGCCATTTTCTAATGCTATCCCGTTTGTCTGTCCCCAAAAAACTACTGTAGTTAAATGTTGTTTGAGCAGATGGCTTGAATTGTAGTTGTGTTCCCCAACTCATTGCAGAATTGCCCTGCACTCTTTGAATTCTCTGCCAGCCATTTAATGCGAGAGCACTCAGAAACCATTTATTATTATCTGTTGTGTAGGTAATTTTTGCACCCCCTTCGAAGTAAGGCGAATTATCGGCAATGATACTTCTGGTCAATATCCAGCAATCAGGAGAATGTGCGGATTCAAATCCAATATGAGAGGGCAAAATGCCTGCATCTATCCAAATGTTTTTCTTCTTAGAAATCTTGAAACCTGCGTCCGCTTCGTAAATATTTTTCAGTACGCCCGGTTCGGCTGCATAGTTCGCATTCATGTACGTCCCTGCGGCCAAGGTAATATTTGCTCTCGTTCTGTCGGTAACATAACTTCCTTTTACATAGGCAAGGTTCACATTAAATTCATTGTGTCTATTGTGACTGTAAAAGAAAAAAGGTCGGTTATTATCTGATGGCTTGTTGAAGTCATAGAAAAAATATGTCTCTACAAATCCACTAAAGATGAAAGGCGATTGCTTCTCTGAATCCTGTGCAGAAGCACCTACACTTATTAAAACACCTAAACACACTATTATCTTTTTCATACTCATTTCAATTTGTCCAAATCAATGTTTAAGTGAAGCACATTTATTCTTTGTGTCCCAAATAACCCTAAAAGTGGTTTTTCAATATGCTGATCTACTAATGACTTTACCGATTGTTCGGACAGATTTCGAACGCTTGCAATTCTTTTTACCTGAACATAGGCTCCCTGAACTGAAATATGAGGATCCAATCCTGCGCCTGATGCCGTCACCAGGTCGGATGGAACATCTGATTTAGCAATACCGGGATTATGAACTAAGAAGCTGTCAATTCTTTCCTGAACCTGTTTTAAATAACCAGGGTTTGTTGGTCCTTTATTACTTCCACCTGAAGCTGCTGCATTGTAATCCACTGCAGAAGGTCTGCTCCAGAAATATTTATCGTCGGTAAATTTCTGACCAATCAATTTCCATCCAACGACTTTATTATTCGCTATTACAGTTTCGCCTTTTCCCCGATTGGGTGCTGCTTGTGCAGGCAGCCAAATAACAAAAGAGTAAATGGCCATGAAGAAGACCATGCAAAGTGCCGTCAATCGAATTGCGGGAAGAATATGTTGTTTCATACAAATTCGTTTTACTTAAAACCAAATAGATACGATTAAGTCAATGAGCTTAATTCCGATGAATGGAACTACCACACCACCAAAACCATAAATCAAAAGATTTCTCCTAAGGAGTGCACTGGCTCCAATAGGCTTGTAAGCAACACCTCTTAATGCCAGTGGAATTAATAGCGGAATAATAATGGCGTTGAAAATAACAGCAGAAAGAATAGCACTTTCCGGGTTATGCAATCTCATGATGTTCAATGCCTGTAAACCTGGAATGGATGCAATGAATAATGCAGGTACAATTGCAAAGTATTTAGCAACGTCGTTGGCAATGGAGAAGGTCGTAAGGGTTCCTCTCGTCATCAACAATTGCTTTCCTATTTCAACTATCTCTATCAACTTCGTTGGATCATTTTCGAGATCCACCATGTTACTTGCTTCCTTAGCGGCTTGCGTTCCGCTGTTCATCGCTACGCCTACATCTGCTTGTGCAAGTGCAGGTGCGTCATTCGTTCCATCACCCATCATGGCAACTAACTTTCCACCTTGCTGCTCCTTGCGGATGTAATTCATTTTGTCTTCGGGCTTTGCTTCAGCTATAAAATCATCCACACCTGCTTTTTCAGCAATGTATTTTGCAGTGAGCGGATTATCGCCTGTGACCATTACGGTTTTTACTCCCATCTTGCGAAGACGTTCGAAGCGCTCCTGTATGCCCGGCTTAATAATGTCCTGCAACTCGATCACACCGATAGCTTTGCTGTTTTCGGAAACAACAAGCGGAGTACCGCCATTTTGTGCAATAAGTTTTACTTTTTCTGTAAGTTCAGAGGGTATGGTGTTGCCACCCTTTTCAACGATGTTTTTTATGGCATTGAATGCTCCTTTTCTTACTGAAGTGTTTTCATAATCTATTCCGGAGCTTCTTGTTTCAGCCGTGAACTTTGCAAACTTTGCATCCTTTACTATGTAGCTTAGCGGGTTAATTCCTGCAAGTTCAATAATTGATTTTCCTTCGGGAGTTTCATCTGCCATCGAGCTTAAAACAGCAGCTTTAATAAAATGCTTTTCATCAACACCATTAGTAATATGAAAAGCAGTTGCTTTTCTGTTTCCGATGGTTATCGTTCCTGTTTTATCTAAAAGCAAGGTGTCGATGTCACCTGCAGTTTCCACTGCCTTACCACTCTTTGTAATCACGTTTGCTCTTAAAGCTCTGTCCATTCCTGCGATGCCTATTGCTGATAAAAGACCTCCGATGGTTGTTGGAATTAAGCAAATGAAAAGAGAGATAAGGGCGGCAATCGTGATTGGTGTGTTGGCATAATCGCCAAACGGTTTTAATGTTACACAAACAATGATAAAAACAAGAGTGAACGCAGCCAGTAAGATTGTCAATGCAATTTCATTTGGCGTTTTTTGCCTGGATGCGCCTTCAACAAGTGCGATCATTTTATCCAAAAAAGTTTCACCCCGTTCTGTTGTCACTTTCACAACTATTCTGTCTGATAAAACTTTTGTTCCTCCTGTAACAGATGATTTATCACCGCCAGCTTCACGGATAACAGGTGCAGATTCACCGGTAATGGCTGATTCATCAATGGTTGCAATTCCTTCAACAATCTCACCATCCATCGGAATTACATCACCAGCTTCGCAGATAAACAGGTCGCCCTTGTTCAATTCAGAGGATAACACTTCTTTAAAAGGCTTATTCGTATTTGCATTAGAGATTTTTTTTGCTACTGTTTCTTCTCTTGCCTTACGAAGACTATCTGCCTGCGCTTTTCCTCTTGCTTCTGCAATTGCTTCTGCGAAGTTGGCAAAGAGCAAGGTGATGAAAAGAATAGCAGTAATGATAAGGTTATAAGCAAGGCTTCCCTGTGTTGAATTCCCTAACGCTACCCAAATGCAAACAGTAAGCATCACTGCTGTTCCAATTTCCACTGTAAACATCACGGGGTTACGAAACATGATCTTCGGATTGAGCTTGATAAAAGATTGTTTAACTGCTTCTGTTACCAGATCCGCTTCAAATAACTTGTTTTGTCTTCTATGAACTGACATGATCTTTTGATTTATTTTATTCCAAAATATTCAGCAATAGGGCCCAGCGTAAGTGCGGGAAAAAATGAAAGAGCTGCTACGATAAATATTACAGCAAATACCATAATTCCAAATGTGCCTGTATCTGTTTTTAATGTACCCGCATTTTCGGGAATGTATTTTTTATTTGCCAGTATGCCTGCTATGGCAACGGGACCGATGATGGGCAGGTATCTGGCCAGGAGCATCACAATCCCGCAGGCGATATTCCAGAACGGTGTGTTATCTCCTAATCCCTCAAATCCGCTTCCATTATTCGCTGATGAGGAAGTGAACTCATAGAGCATCTCACTATAACCATGATTACCCGGATTATTTAGCCATCCTGAATAAGCCGACGGATTGTGAGCATACAGGTAAGATGCTAAAGCTGTTCCCGCAAGAATCAATAAAGGATGAAGAAGTGCAATAATGGATGCGATCTTCATTTCTTTTGCTTCAATCTTCTTTCCTAAAAATTCCGGCGTCCTTCCGACCATTAGGCCACTAATGAACACCGCGATGATGATGAAGATGTAAAAATTCAAATAGCCCACGCCGACACCACCATAAAAAGCATTGATCATCATTCCCAGCAAAGCACTCATGCCACCAAGCGGTGTAAAGCTGTCATGCATGGAGTTTACAGAACCGTTTGAGGTTACCGTTGTTGTTACTTCCCAATATGCCGATGCCGCAGATCCAAACCGAACTTCCTTGCCTTCCATGCTGCCCACAGGCTGCGCTATTCCCATCTTAGCAATCATTGGATTTCCGTGCATTTCCTGGTAAAGGGAATTGGCAAGCAACATGAAGAACCCAATTGTCATTACTCCAAATACCATCCATGCAAATCGTCTGCGTTTGATAATATATCCCAATGCAAAGACCATTGCAATCGGTATCAGAATAATGGAAATATTTTCAACGATGTTGGTGAAGTAGTTTGGATTTTCTAATGGGTGAGCTGAGTTTGGCCCGTAAAATCCGCCTCCATTTGTTCCTAATTGCTTTATGGCAATCATGGCTGCAGCGGGACCCCTGCTAACATTTACCGTATCACCTTGCATGGAAATGTATTGCGCCTTACCTTCAAAAGTCATTGGCGTTCCATTGAACAGAAGAATTAACGCCACCACAACGGCAAGTGGAAATAACACTCTGGTGCATGATTTAATGAAGAAGTTATAGAAGTTGCCTAATTGATCAGTTGTCCTTTCTTTCATTGCCATAAACACTACTGCACATGCTGCCATCCCTGTTCCTGCACTGATAAATTGAAATAACATAAGTGTGAGCTGCCCTAAATAGGAAACTCCTGTTTCACCTGAATAGTGCTGAAGGTTGGTATTGCTTACAAAACTTACCGTTGTATTAAATGCTAAATCCGGTGACATAGAGGGATTACTATCCGGATTGAGGGGCAGCCAACCCATGTTCATTAGAATTAACATGGAAAGAAGAAACCACACCAGATTAATCGTAAGCAAAGCAGTTAAGTGCTGTTTCCAGTTCATTTCTTCTGCAGGATTGATTCCACCGAATCCGAAAAAGAATCTATCGAGAGGGTTTAGAATTTTATCAAGCCACGTCCTGTTTCCTTCATACACTTTACCGATGTACTTACCTAATGGAATAGCTATTGCAACAGTAAGAAAGTACATCAGAATGACGCCTAAAATTTCAGTTGTCATGATTACTTAGGTTTTAAAAATTTTCAGGTCTTATCAATACATAACACAAGTAGATAAAGACAAGAATTGCGATGATGAATAACAGTGTCATAGTTTAGATTTTTTCAAACCAGTCAATGAATTTGTAAAACAGCCAGAAGGCGATAAGCCCAGCGAGAAAAAGTAAAATCATCATGTTATTATTTTTAATGAAACCAATGCAGTTTGTAATAGACAAACCATGACAAGGCAATAAGAATGGCTGTAACACCAAGCACCAAAAGGACATCCCTGAAACGGGGCGCTTCGTCACCG
The DNA here is from genome assembly GCA_035554655.1 of Flavisolibacter sp. GTDB lineage: Bacteria > Bacteroidota > Bacteroidia > Chitinophagales > Chitinophagaceae > Flavisolibacter. Next base: position 31,640 of record DATMIF010000037.1, on the reverse strand, counting down.
TAATATTTTTCGTTTCGCTTATTCCTTATCATCATAAGTGTTGTTTAGTATAGTGTAGCCGAATAACATTTTCCATTGCGATCACTTCCGATTAATACCAAACATGTATCACCATTTGAACATAATAGTTGGCCAGGATAGAATGATCAGAACTCATAAGATGATCAGTACACTCCTAAAGTCAGCGAACCTGGGAGCTACGTCCCCAGGCATGGCTTAGTGTTTCAAAACTTCTACTATCAAGCCGGCAAGCATTGAACCCACGTAAATGCATGCAATGCTCAACGCAAGAATTACTCTTACTTTATCTGATCGTGATTTTTTGTTCATGCCTGTTCATTGCCAAAGGGAATGCCCGAATTGGCATGAAGGCATATCAATTTCGAAAAGCCTTATTGCACAAGCGTTTAAACGAAAGGAGTTAACAGGAGATGAGCAGGTGCGCAATCAAAACCTTTTCAAAATGAAAGGGTGTATTTTCAAAATGAAAAACTTATTTGGAAATGTTGTATTCTTCCATTTTTCGATAAAGTGTAGTAAGACCTATACCTAAATATTCAGCAGTTTTTGTTTTATGGCCTTCCGTGTATTTCAAAACTTTTTGAATGTGATTTCGTTCAACAGAGGCTAAAGAAAGATTATCGGCCCTGTTTGTGTCCTGTCTTTGTATTTCATAGGGCAAATGTTCCGGAAGGATTTGAGGACTATCTGAAAGAATAGTTGCTCTTTCTATCACGTTTCGAAGCTCTCGGATATTTCCCTTCCACGAATAGTTTTGTAGAAGTGTAAGCGTTTCTTTACTTAGCTCGAGTTGCTTGTTTAGTTTGTGACTGTATATCGAAAGAAAATGATTGGCTAATGCCGGAATATCCTGTGGTCTTTCATGCAGGGATGGAAGTTGGATAGTAAAAACATTTAAGCGATAGTATAAATCTTCCCTGAACTCACCATGCTTAATACTTTCGCTCAGGTCTCGATTAGTTGCGGCAATGACACGTATGTTAACCTTTGTTGTTTTTGTATCGCCAAGCTTAATGAATTCACCATTTTCGATGACACGAAGAAGCTTTGCCTGCAAGTCAATGTTCATTTCGCCAATTTCATCAAGGAACAGCGTTCCATCATCTGCCAGTTCAATCAATCCTTTTTTATCTTTTGTTGCACCTGTGTAAGCCCCGGCTTTGTGTCCAAACAATTCGCCTTCCAACAAGTCTTTAGCGAAGGCACTGCAGTTGATGGCAATAAATGGTTTATATGATCTGCTGCTACCTGAATGAATGGCATTTGCAAAGATTTCTTTACCTGTTCCCGTTTCCCCTAAAAGCAAAACATTGGTATCAGTGGGAGCGATCTTTTTTGCAAGATGAATGGCTTGCTGAATAGCCTGACTATTTCCGATTATGTCAGCAAAGGAGTGAGAACCTTTGTCTTTAATTTTAACTGCGGATTCCTTTTGTGCAGCTACCTTCTCCATTGCCTGGTAAAGCAATGGAATGATGCGGTCATTATCGTTGCCTTTGGTAATGTAATCAAAGCCCCCATTTTTGATGGCTTGCACCCCGTCTGGAATATTTCCGTAGGCGGTTAACAGAACAATTTCAGCCAAAGGATACTTTGCTTTCGCTTCTTTTACAAAATCAACTCCATTGCCATCTGGTAGTTTAACATCGCAAAGAATTACATCTATGTCCTTTCTTTTCAAAACATCAAAAGCACCCCTAAGTGTCCCGGTTTCTTCTACTTTAAAGCCTTCTAACCCAATAATGCGACTTAAAAGTTTTCTCAGTCCATCTTCGTCGTCTATTAGTAAAATGTTTCCGGTCATTTGACAAAGCTAAGTGAATTGGAAAATGGCTGAATTAGACCCAGATCTTTATGCATGTGCAGCTCATTACAAGAGCCGGCCACTGCGGAAGTCATAGAGAGCATCCTGACAGACAGCCAAACGCTCAATAAAAAAGGACTGTGGAAACAGTCCCTGACAACAATTATAAGAATTTTTCCCTATGCAGGAAGAGGTTTTTCGATAAGACGATTGGTTTCGACCTTAAGCAATAAAGGTATATTGTACATTTAAATCTATTGATAAGGGTTTATCACTAAAGGCTGAAAAAATCCGCTGATACAAATGAATGGTTGTTGAGATCAATAATCAAAATTCTAAATGTGAAGGTCAGACGAAAAAAAATAAGATGTTGTTCGAGAAGCCCGGTGCAAAGATTACTTAACGAAGGAAGCCGACAGCATACTGATTGGTAAGAAAAAATATTGGTACTATACTCACACCATTTGCAAAAAACAGAGGTCTTATTTTGTGGCTTAAAAGATTTACTGACAGTAAGTGGCCATTAGGAGGACTGCAGGAATAATGGTACGATGTAAATTCACTGCCGGGCATCTAAAATATTTTTACGGCAATGCTTCCTGTATTGTAGCGGTGTCAGTTGGTAATGTTGCCTGAACGCCCTGATAAAATGAGAGGGGCTTTCAAATCCCGTGTCAAATGCCAGTTCATTGATGTTTTTGTCGCTTATCTGCAAAAGGTGTTTTGCGTATTGCAGCTTTCGTTGAATCAACCAACGACCCGGGGTAGTTTTAAAAACGGACTGAAAATCTCTTTTAAAAGAAGCAAGGCTGCGACCCGTTAATTTGGCAAATTCTTCCAGCCTCATATTGTAAATGAAGTTACGTTCCATTATTTCTTCAAGACAGGTTTTGTTTTCGCGGCATAAGGAACGCAGGTAACCAGCAAGCAATTGATTTTTGCCTGAAGCAAGGATACACATAATCAGCTCCCTGAACTTCAGCTCTAAAAGGGCAGCCGGTGGTTTCTGTTCCTGCCCGAAGTAACTGAAAACAGACTGGAAGTAAGCATCGAGAACAGGCTCTGTTTCCAGGGGAACAACGGAGTCGGTTTCTGATGCACCCTGCATTGGCGGGATGGATGCCATCTCGTTGTGTTGAATGGTTTCAATAATGAAACGGTCCGGTACAAAAATGATCAATGCACAAAAACCCTCATCATAGAACTGGTGTACGATGTTGGCGCCTTTTTTTACAAAAACTGCCTGGCCTGCGGTTGCTTCGTAGGTTGAATGAAACGTCTGCCATAGTTTTTTTCCTCCGAGGATGTAAATAAAGAAATTGTCCTGCGACAGCACCTTTAGTTTTTGCTCGTCGTTTAAGCATTTGTATTCTACAAACAACAGCTCATTTACCTTGAATTGCCTGAAGAGGCAGTTTTCATACACAATATCATAAAGGCGAAAGATCATGTATGTGTGTGTATTGGTAAGTTACACAAACTTAAACAACGGAATTCTTTTACTGATTAATAGCTTAAGCAACTATACTTTCTGAAACCGGGGCCCTGGTAATGGCGCCCGCCTGTTTAATCATATCGGTTTCCCTGAAATCAAAATTGCTTAATGCGGGGTGAGTTAATACCCCCTGCACCAAAGGGCTTTCCTTGAATGCCGAAAGGGCTTTTTCAGAGTTAAAGAGATAGATAGCTCCGCCTTCTTTCTTCTCCTCGTCAATCAGCCATATTTTCCATTGGCAACCAGGTACCTTAGCAAAATCGCCGGCAACAGAAATAAGAAGATCCCTAAATTCGGAGTGCGGCAGGCTGTAGTTGAATTTTGTAATTAAAATTTTCTGTTTCATGGTAATGGTTTTTGGGTTCAAATGAAAATGGTTTGGAAACTTTACAATGCATACACCAGAAATTGAAGATAGCTCCGCCAAAAAAAACAGAATAGTTTATAAAAATCAATTTATTGACTGTGCGGCTCAATAGATGAGGGGCCAACCTATTGTTCATCCGGAGCGGTATTTAAACTTTTATTTTTTTGCATAGCGACCGCGAAAGACCTTAAAGATTTTCACAACCGGGACCGATCAAAATTCTTACGGGTACGATTTTGTGCCTTAGTGTTCTTCGCGTTTGGTTGCTTTGGCAAAATAGCAATTCTTTTTTGCAGCACCTGTTCTTACATCTTGTTTTGCAAAAGCCTGCGTTTATGGCAGAGAAGGCACCGGACGGACATGAAAAATTTAATTTACGAGGGTAAAAAGCGCATAAGCTATTAAAAGAGTTCCGGAAATGTAGGACACCCATTTGACGCCGGAAAAACTTTTCTCAATCAAAACAAATATAGCTATCAGAGCAATCCACAATAAATTCATGATACCTGAAACAAAAAGCAGCACCATTAATATCCAGCAACAGCCCAAACAGTAGGTACCATTTTTAACTCCCATTCGCAGTGCGCCAGCTTTGCCATCTCTCCAGTGTTGATGAATAAACAGGATGGGTGTTTGACAGTTGGATAAGCATTTTTGTTTTAAAGAAGTAAATTGAAACAGTCCGGCACCTAAAAGAATCATACCACTCAATACTTTGTTGGTGGTTTCCATTTCGGGGTTCAACAGTGATAACCGTTGCAGAAGCCACTGCAATAAAGTGGCAAGCAAACTAAAAACTGTCCAAACCAAAAGATAACCGGTGAGCAGATAGGCTGAGGAGACAAATGGGCTGTGTACTTGTTTGCGCTGCCTGTTTACCGCAACAAAAATTAAGATTAGCGGCGTCACTGAAGGCAACATCATGGCAACCATCATCACAGCCCACATTAAAAAAAGTAAAACAAAATCGGTTACAGTCCATTGCGCAGACATTGGCATGGCAAAGAATAAGGCGTCCATATTCATGGGATACATTTGCCTGTACAGGTATACAATATAGAACCATGATAAGGCGCAAAGGGCAAAGAGGCAGCTGCCGACAATGAGCCGGTCTCTTTTTATGATGCTTTCAATAGCAATGCTGTTCATGCTAGGCTATGCATCCTTCGTTCGTATACGTAGATACACTGGTAGAGCCGTGCTTTTTTTCATGCTTTAACGACATGCTGTCGGCATTCCACTGCCAGTCTACACTGGCTACCAGCCCACGCTTATAATTAATGCCATTAGGCAAGAGCACTTCGCCTTCGAAACTGGCACCTGTTTTTTCATTGATGATATGGCTCAATCTTGATTCTCCAGCGCCTTCCACAGTGAAAGATGCTTCGTACGGGCTGAAATGAAAATCGATGCTTGTTATTTGTGTTGGCAGCACGGTTTTAAATGTGCTGGGAAAAATGGTAAAGACGCCGCCGCCGTGCTTACCGCTCACAATTTCCTCAATGGCTTTTACCTGATCTGCAGTTGCTTTTTTATCTACATACAATTTTCCAGTGCCTTCGCCCATATGAATCGCTTTAGGCCACCAAAGCCCCCAGGCAAAGGTTACTCCATCAAGAGATATATTTCCAAAGTTGCCTTTTTTGACATGATAAGCGAGTAAGGCTTCACAATTACCGTAAGTGGGTAATGCATTAAAATTGCAGGGACAGCCGTAATCGCAATTACAGCTTAAAATTTGTTCGGCTTCCATTCGCCATTGAGGGGAAGAATTATCAGGCATAAGTATCGTTTAAAGATGATGTAAAGTGGTATCGAGCAAAAAGGACCTGTATTATTTCTTTTGAGCAAGAATGGAGACACTTTTTACACCATACTCTTTAGAAGCGCCCTGAGCAGATTTTGAAATGAAACCATAAGCATGATTGTTTTTTACCTCCACAATTTCCATGTGGCCTTTTCTAATAGCAGTACTATAATCATCCTGTTGTGCTGCTCCGCCAATGCAGGCTGCCCACAAGGTTGAGTTGCATACTACATTTTCCGGCAGTTGCTTTTCAGTAACAATATCTGCAATAACCATCCTTCCTTTGGGCTTAAGTACACGGCCAATTTCAGCAAACACTTTGTCTTTATCAACACAGAGGTTGATGACGCCATTGCTGATGACCACATCAAAACTGGCGTCCGGAAATGGCAGTTTTTCGATATAAGTTTTATGGAATGAAACGTTTTGGAAATTGTGCTCTTTCCTGAGCCGCTCTGATTTTTCCAGTTGCTCGTCGGTCATATCTGCACCAAAGACATGTCCGTTGTTTCCAACTTTAATGGCGGCAACAAATACATCCATGCCTGAGCCGCTCCCAAGGTCGAGCACCTGCTCGCCTTCTTTCAGATTTGCCAGGTCGAAATAGTATCCTACGCCTGCAAACGATTCGATGGCTTCGGCAGGGATACGATCAAGGTCATTTTTTTCATATCCTAATTTTTCAGCGAGTCCGCGGCCCATTTCAAAATGGTATTCACCCTTAGGGTTGAGGGCAACATCGCTGTACATTTTTTTGACCTTTTGCTCCAGTTCGGCAGCATCAACTTTCTTGGTGAGTGTGTGTTCCATTGTTTCCGTCAGTGATTAGAGTGCTGACCCCGCACTTTTGTTATTTTGTATAAGGCTGAATTCTGTTTGCGGCTGTTTTCTTGTAGCGTAAGCAATCGCTGATATCAGAGGGCAGGATGACTGGAATTTTCAATGAATGATGATGGAGAGGGCAGTGTAAACATTTTAAATTTTACGGCAGCAAGTAAAACTTTGGAGGCCCAGAAACCCATACCGATCTGCATAATTTTAGACGGATTTAGGCTAATGGCTGTTTGCGTTTTCTGAGCAGTTGATCCTGCAAGCATGTTCGTTGGTTTTAGGTGAATGATAGAAAAGCAAGCTGTATAAAGTTAGGTAATTACCGGTATAATGTTTTTAATTGTGCAGGCTTGTTTCCCGGCTTTGAGCCCAAAGCGGGCCGGGGAGTCTCAAACAAAAATCAAAAGAGGAGAGGTAATGGGAAGCAGCCATTTTAATTTATTACCGGTAACGCTGCTCTACATTGCTCTTCATAAAAATGAAAATCATTAATGTCATCAAAAGCTGGTTGCGCAATGCTCATTGTGCATTGCGGTAATCAATGCACTGCCCGTCACTGAAGAGTTATTTGCACTTGCTTGGGTGAGAATAAGGGTTGTGGAAGGCTACCGGAAAAATACCGGTAGATTCAATCGACGGAAGTTATGGACAACGGCAGGACTCACTTGTGATCTACCAGGACAATTTGGGAAGGGTCGATGATAGCAACCTGCATTTTGCCATTGTTATTTAGAAGTTTTCCACTCACCTGAATAGTCTTATTTCTATAAGCTTCTTCTGGCTTTACACTGAACTTGTTTCTTACAGAACTTTCAATCAGGATATTCAGTGAACCGCCCATATTGCCGATTGTGATCAATGTTGGTGAGGAGTTTGTGCTATCCCGGTATGCTATCGTTTTTACCTGCCCCTCCACTGTTATACTGTCCCCAATATGATGCTTTAGATCGGAGAGTTTCACTTTTGTTTGCGACAAGGCCATATAAGGGAAACTGATGATCATCAAAGAACAAAACAAAAAACGCATATTGCAAAGTTCACACGATTTCTTCATTCTTCAAGCGAACTATTCGGGACATTGAACTTATTGCTATTTACACTTTTTTTAAAGTTCGGTAAAATGAAATTGACATATATCGTCAACACAACGGCTAAACAAAAACAAACTACAATTAACGTGTTTACGAATGCTGATGATATATTGCCCCCTATGATCTTTTCTAAATAGTATTCAACAAAGTTGGAAGGCAGATCTTCCTGTCCCAATTGAGTTTTTACCTTCCACTGCCAATCTGTAGCGGGACAATAACCGGTTCCATACCAGATGCCTAAAATAAACCATGAAGCAGCCGTCAGAGAAATTGAAATAAAATGTGCTTTTCTTGTGCGTTTTGGTATCCACCCGAACAGATTGAAGGCTATAATGGATAAATGAAGGACAGTTAAAAGGATATCCAAAAACTGCAGCATACAGAAAGTTACTAAATGACGAGTAGAACAGGATTAAAACGCCGCTAACTTCAAATACAAAACAAGCTGTGCTGACAGGTAACCGTAATTATTAGTCTAAATTTGCTGTTGCCATCATTCTCCTCCCTTCTGAGCATTCTTAGTTTACCAATGATGAATAAATTTCGTTATTGAGCGAGCAGTAAAATATTTAATCATTACAAAGAATGCAGTATGAAACATTTGGAAGAAATTCAGCAAAAAGCTAAACTGGTTCGTAAATGGTGTTTGATCTCTACCACAGAGGCAGGTTCGGGACACCCGACTTCATGTTTGTCTGCAGCTGATATCACTACGGTTCTGTTTGACCGTTATTTCACTTACAATCTTAATGACCCTCTTGATTTATACAATGACCGATTCGTGCTTTCAAAAGGGCATGCTGCTCCATTGTTATACACTTTATTCGGGATGGCCGGAGCCTATCCTTTAGAAGAACTGAAAACCTTGCGAAAGTTCGGTAGTCGCTTTGAAGGTCACCCTGTGCCGCAATATAAATACGCTGAAGCAGCAACAGGTTCTTTAGGCCAGGGATTATCTGTCGGTGCAGGGTTAGCACTTGTATCGAAACGCGAAGGATACGGAAATAAAACTTATGTTCTTACAGGTGATGGAGAGCTAGCCGAAGGACAAATATGGGAAGCAGCCAATTTTGCTGCGCATGAAAAACTCGATAACCTTGTTGTCATCCTTGATATTAACCGCTTAGGACAAAGCCAGGAGACGATGTTTGGTCATCACATAGAAGAATATGCCAGAAAATTTGAGGCATTCGATTTTGAAGTGATGGCAATTGACGGACACAATTATGAAGAAATCAATCATGCTTTGCAGGCTACACAGAAATCAAATGGAAAACCTTTTGCCATTGTAGCAAAGACATTCAAAGGGCATGGTATTTCTTTCCTGGAAAATAAAGATGGCTGGCATGGTAAGGCATTGAAGAGAGAAGAACTGGAAAAAGCTTTGAAAGAACTTGGAAACATCGATGATAACCTTCGGTTTGAACTAAAAAAACCAATGCAAAACGAATCACCTCAATACGCTATCAATGTAACGGATACGGGACTGGAATTTGAACAGGGTAAAGCATACGCGACAAGAGAAGTGTTTGGAGATGTGTTGGTAAAGCTTGGTGCGCAGAACAAAGAAATTTATGCGCTTGATGGAGATGTCATGAACTCCACTTTTACAGAAACCTTTAAAAAGACTTATCCTGAAAGATTTGTTGAATCCTTTATTGCTGAACAAAATATGGTGTCTGTGGCAGCAGGCCTTTCGCGTATGGGGAAGACACCATTTGTTGCGACGTTTGGAGCATTTCTTACAAGAGCGGCTGATCAAATCCGCATGGCAAGAGTTTCAGAAGCTAATATAAAGTTCGTAGGTTCTCATGTTGGTGTTAGTATAGGCGAAGATGGCCCATCGCAAATGGGATTGGAAGATATTGCCCTTTTTGGTACACTTCCTGATTCAGTAGTACTTCAACCCTGTGATGCCATTTCAACGGCGAAGCTGGTACCACTAATGGCATCTCACCAGGGATTTGCTTATATGCGTACGCTTCGCCCAAAAACGCCATTGCTTTATAAAAACGAAGACAATTTCAGCATTGGCGGTTCAAGAATTTTACGGCAATCCGATAATGATCATTTAACTGTTGCTGCTACGGGCATTACCGTGTTTGAAGCACTAAGAGCTGCGGATGAATTGCAAAAGGAAAATATCAGCATCCGGGTTGTAGATTGTTATTCTATTCATCCTATCGATTCTGTTACGTTAAAAAACTGTCTTCAATCGACAGAACAAAGGATCGTTATTACAGTTGAAGATCATTTTAAGCATGGAGGATTTGGTGATTTCGCTGCCGCTGCACTTTCAGGCCAGGGACAAGTGATAAAAATGGCGGTTCAAAAAATATCGCAATCTGGCACTAAAGATGAATTACTCAGTGATGCAGGCATTGACGCTGCACATATTGCAAGCAAAGTAAAATCTGTTTTAAAAAAAGCAATAGTGGCTTAACAAGTAATAAAACATTTTTTATGCGATCCTACGAATTAAAATTGGAAGCTCCCTGGGATGAAGTTAAAGACATGCTCCAGGAGATCAATGTAGATCTGACTGATGAAGATCTTTGTTATGAGAGCGGAAAAGAAAAGGAATTGCTGGAAAGAGTATCACGAAAACTCGGCAAGAACATAGATGATACCAAAGGCTGGATTGAAAGTGTTTCCCATAACAGGGGACTGGCAGGCTGATCAAACCATCCAAAAAATAATTGATTTTTATGGCGCTTTGAACTGCGTTTATTCAAAGCAGTGATATCGATTTGGTCTTAACCGACTTATTTAAATTGATAGGTCACGCATGGTTCAAAATGGTTATAGTTGTATTGAAGATTTAGAGAGACACTACCTTTTTTTGGTTTGTGGTTTTGTAAATAAGCATAACGATGGTAATTGCGTACAACTTGTAAGCCGGTTACATATCCCAACCCTGCACCTGCAAAAACATCACTGATCCAATGTTTGTTTTCAGTTAGCCTGCTTAATCCGACAAGTGTGGCTGCACTATAAGAAACATACGGCACCCATCGAAGATTTCTATACTCCTGAGCATAAACAGTGGCCGCAGCAAAAATGGCGGTGGTGTGTCCTGAAGGAAATGAAGAACTACCGTGTTTTAAAGAGAACGAAGGGCCATGAAAAGTTGGAGCTGGATCTGTAATATGGTCAGGCAGATAGTTTGGCCTTTGTCTTCCCGTCAGAAACTTTGTTAACTCCTGCACTGCGCCGGCCACTAAATAAGACTGTGTTGCAAGCAAGGTTGTCGTTCTCATTTTAGGTCGATTAAAGACCCAACCGCCTATTCCAAAGCCTGCTAAAGTATAGATTTCATAAGTAAGTCCAAAGTTGGTAACATAATGTGATACACCCCTGAATTGACTGTTTCGATTCATAAGATCCTGGGCATAGCGCTGTACAGGTTTGTCTACCAAAAAAAGTCCTCCCTCCAAAACTGCAAAGCCAAGCACTTTATGCCATGACCGTGTGGGGGTATGGAAAGGACCAGTTACCTCCTGGGCAAAGTCACTTCCAAGCAGTGTGAAGTACACGCGGCCATTGACCTTAGTTCTTTCATTATATGCTGTACTGGTAACATTGATTTTGTTGCCCCTGGCGCTATCCGTTATAGGTTTGGTTTTTAGGCTGTCCAGTTTCTTTGCAAGTGAATCTGTCTTTTGGGCCTGAGCGACATGTATTAGAAACAATAAAAACAGCGGGACAAGTTTAGCCTTTTTCATAGTGTCAAAGCTTTACTATGATCATAGCAATCTTTGCGCCATCGCTATGATTTCAGAAAATGGTCAGCATCAGTCTTGTTTCATCCAGTTGTAAAAGAGAAGGAATCGAAAAGCTTGCATTTTTTTAAGGTTCCTAGGGCCTATTGTACTTATAAAGCAAGAGCATTGGGAGAGCACTACCGCAGAATCAGGCAACCGAACCCTTATCGTTCCTGTTCAGAAGTAGCAGGGCAAGGCCTCCAACAATCACTACCACACCTGCAATCCTTGGCCAGGTTACAATCTTTGTTTCTGTTCTGCTGATATCGATCGCATCTGTATCTAGTATTTTCTTCTTTTCCTTAAAATGAAAGCCACCGGTGGCGAGCATGGCAACACCAATTATTATTAAAATGATTCCTATAATTTTTAGGGCGTTCATTACTGTTATACATTGAGTTTGCGCAATACTTATGCCACGACCCGTGTAACCTGCATTTTTCTTGCGAGAGACCAGGTTAAAATATTGTACAGTCTCATGCATATATCACTCCGTAATGGAATAGTGTTTGTGCGAAATTTTCTGTAATTCCAATTACTAATCTAAAAACTGTATGTTATGGCCAACCTTGCAAGACATACCAATGGAAACAGATCTCTCAGTCCATGGAGAAACTTTTTTGATATGGATCTTTTCGATAACAGGTTTTCATCCATGGGATCGTCAATGCCTGCTGTAAATCTTTCTGAAAGTGAAAACAGTTACAATGTGGAACTTGTAGCACCGGGATATAAAAAGGAAGATTTCAAATTGAAAGTAAATGATGATATACTAACGATTAGTGCAGAATCAAAAAATGAAAGAAGTGAGGGCGGAGATGGGAGAGATTACAGTCGCAGGGAATATACCTGCAGTTCGTTTACGCGGTCATTCCAATTGCCTGAGAATGCAAAGGACGATGGGATATCAGCAAAATATAATGATGGTATTCTGCAGATCAATATTCCAAAAACAGAAAAAGAGTCAAAAGCATCAAAGCAGATCCCTATTGAATAGGGAAGTGAAATATGAAGGCACTGAAGATCACCGGAGCAATTTTAATTATCGCCGGCATTATTATGATCATTACGGGAAGTTTTAGTTATAAGAAGAAAGAAAAGGTTTTGGATACGAATGTTGTTGATCTTTCCGTAAATGAAACAAAGACTGTAAGATGGCCATGGTATGCCGGTGGTATTGCTGTAGGGGGAGGAATTGAATTGGTGATAATGGCCGTAATAAAAACTATAATGTAAATAACAGACTAATAGATTCGTGTAAATATTTGCCATGTCTGTCTTTGCATTTTTGGTGTATAGTAGAAGGCTGTCATGGGACAGCCTTTTACAATAATTAATTAGAAATTTCAGCAGGTCAGAATGTTTATGGAGTTCTGATGCAACTGTTCAATTGCTTCGCTAATTGTTCAAACTTATTTTCTGACGCTATACCATCTAAGCATTTTTTATCTTTTCAAAATTTCATTGTGATAAATTGAAAACTTTAAAAGTTACAGACTGAGTTTTATAAAATGCTGCGGACCTGGACAACTCATCATTAGCATATATTGGAAGAGTTTGCTAGCCCGTTTAAAAATCCTGCAATTTTTAAGGCAACCTCAATCGGGCGTTTCCGTATTCTTCTTATGCCCTTCTCATTCGTTTTTTTCCAAAACTTTCTGCTGCAAAAAATTTGAACATGAGTAACTGATTTCAAGATGGCTTACTCATCAATTGCTATGATCGCTTTATAAAGGCTTCCATCGAATCACCATCAGCGTTATTAACCTCACAATTAAAATTTAATGATTATGAAAAAGCTTGCTTTCCTATTGAGCGCCACATGTTTTATTTTAATCGTTCATGGCCAGGATAGTTATTCAACAAAATCTTCTTCGCCGACAAAACAATTTATCTGGAGTATCGGTTTGAATCCATCGATACCTCTCGGTCATTTCAGTGATCTTTCAAGTTTTGGGTTTGGTGGAAATTTTCAAGGGGAATATAAACCTGGCAAAGCGGGTATCACACTCAATTTTGGGTACATCGATTATTTCGGAAAAACAGCCAATGCTATTTCCTACCCTGACTTTAAATACTGGCCGCTGATGGGTGGATTGAAATATTATTTAGGCAAAGCCTATTTGCATGGACAAGTTGGTGCAGGTTTTGGGAGTAAGGGATTGGGAACGAGTTTTTGGTATGGTGCCGGATACGGCATCAATTTTAGTAAGGCTATTGATGCAGAGCTACAATATATGGGTTGGAAGCAACATTTGGTATATGACACAACAGGAACTGGTAGTTATACTGGTGGTGGCGGCGGAACGGGTGGAGGATATGGAGGACATTATCCAACAATTGGATTAAGGCTTGCCTATAATTTTTAACTATGAGAAGAATATTGGAAACAAATCCAGAAAGTACATCCGCTTTGGTTGCAAGATTGTTCCTGGCAGTTGTTGTCTTCCCCCATGGAGCACAAAAAATGTTAGGCTGGTTTGGTGGAAATGGATTTCCCGGATCGATAAACTTTCTGACGCAAGGTGCAGGCCTGCCCTGGATCATTGGTTTTCTTGTAATCATCATTGAATTTTTTGCACCGCTGTTTTTAGTGCCTGGATTTTTAACAAGAGTTGCGGCTTTTGCGATAGGCGTTGAATTCACAGGTGTTGTGCTCAAAGCTCATATCAACAATGGATTTTTTATGAACTGGTATAAGCAGCCTAATAAGGGTGAGGGATTGGAATTCTTCATTCTCTTATTTGGGTTGGTCATTATCGCTTTGATTTTGGGAGGTGGCAAGGCAAGTATTGACGCTGCTATAAGCCAGCGAACAAAAGACTAGATATGGGAATATTAGCATTGCTCTCATGATACGATCACACAAGATTATGAAACGACATCAAAAAAGATATTCATTTTACCGTTTTCGTTTGTTGTTGCAGGTTGCAGTGATGCAGAACTTTTTTATTTGCTCAAAGCAGGAATATTAAAACTGGAAAATTTATACCGTATATGATGCGGCCAATGATGGCAGATAAAGATATTAATGACATCCTAGTTTATTTAAGATCAATGACCGTGCTGTTGCTGGTGCAGATACAACGGTTGGAAAAACGCATATGAATTTCATAGGTAAGGCTGGAATTCGTTTTGCAAGCAAGGAGATCAGGTTTTTAAGCCCGACCGTACCTGTGGTTGCTGCCATTGTTGTGCATTCATCAGTTATCCCGGTCAACTCCATCCCCACAGTGCTCAATCAATCAGCTCGAGGTTGCTTGCCAATATTAAATTTTAAAGACTGCTTTGTTAAATTTTCAAAACATTTGAAAGGATTGTAAACAGTACAGTTTTTGATGGTAATTAACCTAGTGGGGATGTTGCACCCTATTACCCTGACAATCCAATTACAGTGCTTCATTCTTTCCTGAATCTGACCTCGCGACTAATTCATGACTCAAAAAATTTTTTTATGAAAAAGATACTTGTTGCCTTTAACGCCGTTAATTATTCAAGCAGCCTTTCCGAATTTGCATTGAAAATAGCAAAGCAAACGGGTTCAATAATACATGCTGTATTTCTTACCCCTTCACTGGCCCCGGTTGCTCAATATCCTTTCCCGAATGATATGGCACTCACATCGGGTTTGGTAAGCACCGCTGAAATGGAAGAAGAGAACAAAAAGCTAATCAACTCTCATCTGGAGTTTTTCAGAGATGATTGCAGGAATGCAAATGTCAATTGCGCCATTGATAATACAACTGATATTAGTTTGGAAGACCTGATTGATCATAGTGCTTTTTCTGATTTGATCCTTTGTGATGCGAAAGAAGAATTAGGAGGAATTTCCACAAGAGAACTTTTGGTCGATACGCATTGCCCGGTTCTTTTAGTGCCTGCCAAGATGCAGATGCCAACAAGAGCTGTTCTTTGTTATGATGAAAGTTTTTCGAGTATACTTGCCATGAAGATGTACAGTTATCTTTTTCCTGAATGGAAAGATTTTCCATCCACGGTTCTCTCCATTAATCCAAAAGGAGATAATGGTCTTCGCTTCGATGATTACCTTAATGACTGGCTTCCACAGCATTTTCCAAACCTTGAAAAACAGTTTTTGAAGGGAAATCTACAAAGAGAACTTGTAAGCTTCATCCGAAAAAATGATGAAGCTGCGATCGTGATAATGGGAGCATATGGAGGAAATGCCGTCTCCCGGCTATTTCACCGCAGCCTTGCAAACATCGTAATTGAAGAAACCGATGCTTTTTTGTTTATTATGCATGAATGATTGAGCCAACTCATCACAAACTGCGTTTGCAAGAGAATGTTTGGGTATTGCTCCATGGTAAAAATTTGAGCAGTTTTTACGCTGTTGGTGTTCCTTTGCTGTTGTGCTGTTGCTGCCTCAACAACCGGATATAGAATGGTTTATTTAAGAAAGGTTTTCTTCCATTCCTGTTGTTGGCGGAATAAGCACCAATCAAGGCCTCAACACCAAACGGCGTGAAAAATCTGCATTTTTTCTTGCGAGAGAGCAGGTTAAGATATTGTACAGTTGAAGGATTGCTTTCTGCCTCTAGCACTTACCTTGTTAAGGTTAATTGATTCATGATTATTCATTAGCTGTTGCCATTTAATCAACCTATCTTCACTTTACAGAGCACTCCAGAAGGTTTCAATATTTCCTCCCTCATTTGAATTTGGATCCTCCGCCGGCTTACGCTCAAATCATTTACATGTCGTACAAGAAATACCTGGTCGGAGAAACCGACGATTTCAATGTGTTGTTGTTTCCAGAAATTAGCGCAGACATTGCGATCATTAGAAAAGAAATGCACAAACATTCTCATCACCTTGATCCAACTATACTCATTTCGTTTGTAAAATATCACTCGATACAAACAGCCTGGGCAAATGCTAATCCAGAAATAGCGAAGATGATCAGTTCTAAAACGCTTCCTGTTGTGAATATGGAATCTTTATTCTCTTGCACCAGAGATAATTTGGTATTTCAGAAGCAGCTGGAGGAGTACATCATTGTTTGTTTTAAGTCTTCAACAATCGTGCGGTAAAAGTGTTATATGTTAGAAACAAAAAAAGTTCCTGTACGCATTTCTATCCCTTACGTGAGAGGTGCGTCCGTGTTCAAAGAAATAATTGTTTTTAGCGTTTATATTGATGGTACACGTTTTAAAGCGATACCCGAGACGTGTACTGTATTGTGCAGACAACTTGGTATCGGTGAATCTTTTTCCTTTGATTTTATCGATCACACAATTGTTGCTGATAGAAAGACCAGTGAAGAAGTATTTGAACTAATTAAGGATATTGTTCAGGAACTGATATTGGTTGATATTATTGATTGACGGAGCGGCCTTTTTTAGGATGCGATTCGCCTGCTACACTTTAAACAATATGTACAGTAACTGGTAGCATACATTTGAATGTTTTAAGAAATTACAAGTATGCTAATTGGCCAGCGTTCTACAGTTAGAGGTGGCTACAAAAAGAGAAGCAGCCCCGATAGGCCGCTTTTCTTTATGAAGCGTATTTAATACCTTTTCTTATAGCCACCACCGTTATCACTAAGGAACGGGCTGTTAGATCGTGCAGGTCTTTCTTCTTTTGGTCTTGCTTCCATTACTTTTATTGTTCTGCCTTCAATACTTGCCTGGTTAAGTTCTGTAATGGCTTTTTTAGCAGCAGTGCCATCTGTCATCTCAACAAAGCCAAATCCTTTTGACTGTCCTGTGAATTTGTCGTTGATAACTTTTGCCGACGTTACTTCTCCATAAGGAGTAAAAAAATCTTTTAAGTCTTCATCCTTTACGTTGAAGCTTAAGTTTGAAACATAAATGTTCATACTAAAAATTGAAAGTTTTAAAAAATATCTGAGAAAGCAACAAGTAAGACTAACTACTAATGCAGATAACTGGAAGAATAATTAACGAATACTAATGCGGGGCTCAAATTAACATTGCGAATATAGACCTTAAAAACTGAAGAATAGCCAAGACATTGGTAAACCTTTAAAAAGCTAAGACTAATTTTCAATCTGTTTAAATAATTACACATCGAGCCGGAAAGTAATTGACACAAATCGATTTAATAGGCTTATCTTACTAATGACCCGTTATCAATCTCTGCAAAGGGTCAGCGCCTATTATTCACTTCATCGTTTAAAAACGCCGGTATGCTGCAACACCAAAAAATAACGCTTGTATTTCCATCACTTAATCAGTTATGGAGATTTGTAAGAGAGGCCAGAGTGAATTACGTTGAATGTATCGCTGAAAGTTTTACGCTTGTGTGCAACTGTCATCAAAAAGAAATCGACCAGGCAAAAGAGAACTACGGTGCAATCGTTGTCGTTTAAACGCTTATAATGTTTCTTTTAAGATGGACATGCAGGTCAAACTTATGCGCCAACCCATCATCAGTTAGTTGTAGTATATCGTCCATTCCCTCGGTAGATTCTCCCTTCCACCATGCTTCTCATTTATTACGCCGTTGGTGTTCCGTTGGCTTTTGTGCCGTGGCTGCACCAACAACCGGATATAGAATTGGTTTATTAAGGAAGGTTTTCTCCCATTTCTGTTGGTTAGCTAAGCACCAATCAAGGCCTCAGCACCAACAACGTCGTGAAAATATTTCGGTATAGCGTTTTATTCGAAGCAATTGCCGAGAAAGTAAACCTCTCCAAAAATATCTACACAGCTTTGAGGTATTTAATCATTTTCCTTATGCAGTAAAATATGAGAACAAGGCCAAGCCAAATTAGTATTGCTGCCAATGTTTTTCCTTTAATGGCAATTCCGGCAAAAAAATAGGTAGATGTATGCGTATCTGTCTCTTGTAAAAACATCCATATCCCAAGCCAGCAAATAAGCAATGCTATAATGCCGCCAATTATGCCAAAGATTATTACAGTTAGCTTTCCATTATTCATACTCCAATAAAATAGTGATGACTTTCCAAATATTTACCGGCCCACGACCTCTCCAGAATCGGTAACAACCTAAAACCATTTATAAAGTGGAACGAAATTGAGGATAAGTAGCAGGGCAACAATAACAGCAATAATAATCCAAGCAACTTTAGACCTATTCTTTTTTGGAGGTTCTAAAATATCAGCCATAAACAATTAGTTTCCTCACAATATAAATAACACGCTGCATATTGTCGATGATTGTCAACCTTTCCAAAACCAGGTGACGATTATTACCACGTCCACCAATCAATCCATTTGCTTTTATAGATGACGGTCATAATTACAAGGCCAATTATAAAAAGAATTGCACCTAAGATTGAGTTCGTCTTGTTATTCATATTGAACCCCCAAACCCCTAAAATCATTAATGCAATCGCAACTAATGTTTTTAAAAGAGTGCTTTTTGTTTCTGCAGTCATTCCCTAATGTTGTAATGACTTTCCAAATTATCCATGACATTAAAAAGCCCTTCATAAACATGAAGGGCGAATCATTCCATTTCTTTTTAAAATCGCTGAAAGAAGTATCTCTGCAATAGTTAGACCACGGCAAAATCGGCGACCAGGGTTTATTGCTTCAAAACCCGGGGTCGGCACAACCAAACCCCTGGCGAACGTGCAAGAGCAGTACAGCGGTGTGTTGTTGGTGCAGCATCAGCACAGAAGGCTATGAGGAACACTAACAACGGCGTAAAAAAATATGCCCGTGAAAGTGGATGGTGCTGAAAGCGTACCGAATGCCTTTAAGATACTGCTTGCTAGTTCCCTAAGTTAGACCCGGGCAGACGTTGAAAAGTCCAGCACAGGCAAGTCAACTTTCATTCATACCTCAGCCGCTCAAACCCACGCATAAAAAAAGCAGGGATACTGCCCTGCTTTTTAAGTTGTTCTGCAAATCCCTATTGTTTGATCAATTGCAGCCCTCCCTTTGTTTGTACTCCGGAAAGGGAGATAATATAGATACCGTTCGAAAGTTTTTTTACATCTACCGGCAGGATGGTGTTGCCGGCATTTAAAGAAAGTATTTTTGATTCGATGACTCTCCCGGTGAGATCACTGATTTGATAAACCAGCTTTTCGTTTTGCTGTAATGAGACCTGGAGTGTTGCCTGTTCTTTTGCCGGGTTGGAATAGAGTGATACCTGGCTTCCTCTACCATTGATTCGCAGTGACGCAATAGCAGAATAACCTGAACTACCATCAACGTCCACCATCTTCAAGCGATAATACACAAGCGCTGGGCCCAGAGAGGTAATATTCCTGTCAGTATAGCTGTATTCAATTTTACCTGTGGTATTACCTGTTGCTGATACATTTCCAATCCTGGTATAATTACGGTTATCAACGCTTCTTTCTATTTCAAAATGAGAACTGTTTTGTTCAAACGCTGTTTGCCAGTTCAGCAACCCGTCATTCTGTTGGAGTTTAGCTGTGAAATCAACCAGCTTAAGTGGAAGAATCGTGCTGATACTGCCTGCAAATAATTGTGAGGTATTGTTAGCATCTGTTGCCGCAAAAAATAGGTAAATACCGTTGGATACAATATATTTCGGTAAACTGCCTGCGGTACCCGTATTGATATCCTGCGCCAGGATTGTGCCCGCTGCCGTGCCATTGCTTTTCCAGAGTTCCTGCCCGTTGGTAAGGTCAAATGCGCTAAAAAACAGGGTGCCGTTTAGATTGGTTAAATTGGATGGAGAAGAACCACTGCTCCCTGCTAAAATGTCTTTCACCAAAACAGTTCCTGCTGCTGTACCATCACTTTTCCAGAGTTCATTTCCATTAATGCCGTCACTGGCCATAAGAAAGAGCGTGCCATTCACATTCGTAAAATTAGAGAGTGCAGAGCCCGTGCTTCCGGGATAAATATCTTTCACCAGTACCGTACCTCCGGTGGTGCCGTCTGTCTTCCAAAGTTCAGTTCCGTTGGTAGCATCAAAGGCTGCAAAATACACTGTGCCATTAATGTTTATAAGATAAATTGGGGTAGAACTGCTGGTTCCCGCATAAATATCCTTTACCAATACAGTGCCTGCGGAAGTTCCATCGCTTTTCCAGAGTTCACTTCCGTTAGTGCTGGTAGAAGCCGCGAAATATAAGGTTCCATTGGCATTGAGAAAATTAGATGGATTGGAACCAACACTTCCTGAATAGATATCCTTTACTAACACAGTTCCCGCAGTCGTGCCATCGCTTTTCCAAAGCTCTGCACCATTGGTGCCGTCGCTAGCTCTAAAAAACAAGGTACCATTGACATTGGTTAAGTTAAGTGGAGAGGAGTTATTGCTGCCAGGGTAAATATCTTTCACCATTACGGTGCCTGCCGCCGTGCCATTACTTTTCCAAAGCTCAAAGCCATTGATACCATCACTGGCTGTCAAAAACAAAGTGCCATTTACATTCGTTAATCTCGTTAGACCAGAGCTGGTGCTGCCGGGATAAATATCTTTAACCAGAACTGTTCCCGCAGCCGTGCCATCGCTTTTCCAAAGCTCTGTACCATTGGTGCCGTCATCGGCCGTGAAGAACAGAATGCCGTTCACGTTCACCAAGTTTTGCGCACCGGAGCTGGTGCTTCCGGTGTAGATATCTTTTACCAGCACAGTTCCTGATGCTGTACCATCGCTCTTCCATAATTCGCTTCCATTACTGCCGTCATTGGCCACAAAAAACAGGGTGCCATTTACATTGGTTAAATTTTGCGGAGTGGAACTGGCGAATGTTGAATTGATATCCTTTACTAATACAGTGCCTGCAGTCGTTCCGTTGCTTTTCCAGAGCTCCGTTCCGTTAATACCATTCAGGGCTGAAAAATAGAGCGTGCCATTAACATCAATTACCGCTGAGGGAGACGAGGTATTACTTCCGGCATAAATATCCTTTACTAATACAGTGCCGGCCGCTGTGCCATCGCTCTTCCAGAGTTCAGTACCGTGGGTGCCTTCGTCAGCAGAAAAAAATAGGGTACCATTGGCGTTGAAAAGATTTGAAGGATTAGAGTTGCTGCTTCCGGGATAAATATCTTTAACCAGAACTGTTCCCGCAGCCGTGCCATCGCTTTTCCAAAGCTCTGTACCATTGGTGCCGTCAATTGCTCCGAAGAATAAGGTGCCATTTACGTTCGTTAAATTGTACGGATTAGCGTTACCGCTTCCAGGATAAATATCTTTCACTAAGGAAGTGCCGGCAGCCGTGCCATCGCTCTTCCAAAGTTCAGCGCCGTTGGTGCTCTCGTTGGCAGAAAAGAATAGGGTGCCGTTTAAATTGGTCAAAGATTGGGGATTGCCATTACTGGTTCCAGTATAAATATTCTTTATTAACACAGTACCTGCAGAGGTGCCGTCACTTTTCCAAAGTTCCCGGCCATTGGTGCCATCGCTGGCGGCAAAAATCAGTGTGCCATTTAGATTGATTAAGTCGCCGGGCCATGAAGCATTGCCCGGCCAGATATCTTTTACCATTTCGGTTCCGGCTGTAGTGCCATCGCTCTTCCAGAGTTCAGTACCATTGATGCCGTCATCAGCGGAAAAAAACAGGGTGCCATTTAGATTGCAAAAATAAGTAGGACCTGAACCGCCATTCCCAGCCCATATGTCTTTTACCAATATGGTTCCACCCGTGGTGCCATCACTTTTCCAAAGTTCCGCCCCATTAGTTCCATCGTTCGCTACAAAGAATAAGGTACCATTTATGTTCATTAAATTGTATGGATTAGAGCCGCTGCTTCCGGGGTAAATATCCTTCACCAGTACAGTACCAGCATCTGTGCCATCAGTTTTCCAAAGCTCGTAACCGTTTACAAGATCATTAGCAATGAAAAGCAAGGTGCCGTTGACATTTATTAGCCCTGCAGGAGAAGAGCCGGAATTTCCGGGGTAAATATCTTTCACCAGTACAGTACCAGCGACGGTACCATCACTCTTCCAAAGTTCAGCGCCGTTGGTGCCGTCAGTAGCATTAAAAAACAAAGTACCATTCAGATTGACAAATTGAGAAGGCGTACTGGAAGAGGTATTTGTGTTGATATACTTAACAACGCTAAAAGGCTGGCTGTTTGCAGTAATAGAAAGCATCGTTGCTGCAGCAAATAATCCCATAAAGTATTTTTTCATAGACAGTTTTCGGGGTGTTTAATTGGTTTGGGAGGATGGACCGGATGTGTGCAAATATGAATAAAAGACAACTGCGGTTATATACCGCAAAAGGGGGATTTTACATTCTTAAGGAAGTTGTGTAGCCGTCGCTGGCTGATCGAACCAGGCGGGCAACAGTATTCAAAACATTCATTCATATCCAGCCTTCGCTCATACTCAGGGCTATGAGTTCGGAAGCATTCTTGCAGCCCGATTTAGCGAGAATATTTCTGCGGTGTGTCCTTACAGTTTCTTCTGAAATGCAAAGGTCATGGGCAATGCCCCTGGAATCATAGCCTTTGGCAATCAGCCGCACTACTTCAATTTCTCTTTTTGAAAAAAGGTTTTCATCAGGTCTTCCTGCATGCTCTTTTTCATCCACATCCATATTCAGGTAAGAAGGTTCGCCGGCCAGGCCTATCAGTGAAAATTTGCCATTATTGTTTTGAGCAAAATGGCTAATGTCAGTATGAATATTCAGGGACTTGATGAAGTTGTTATTTTCGTCTGTGGTTAGTATCAGGGCCTGGTGATTAAAAAGCCGGTAGCTGCTATCGGCAGTTTTGAACCGGAAATTATAGGAAGCTTTATAGCGGGTAAATTTTTGAGGCTGTAGTCGCTCATACATAAAATCGTAGGCCCTTTTTTCCGCTCTTGATACAAAATCAATATCCTCGGGATGAATGAGGCCAAGTATGTCGTTAATCGTTTTAATTTCCTGTGCGTTCATACCATGCGCTTCACTGAAACCGGCGCTGATATGGGATATGCTCATGTCGAAGAAATCGATAACATAATAGTAGCAGGAGCCTGTTGCAAATATGGAGCTTACGATTTCATCAAAATTGATGGCAGGCAATGCGGTGGGCCGCCTGTTGGCAGTTAACAGGCTATTCCATGTTTGATGCATTTTCCGTATATCCGTCTTCATAAATACAAATCAAAGTTGGTTCAACGTGCCGGAAAAGGAATTAGCAAGCCTTATAAATAAAATAGTTTCCACAGTTGAATAATGCGAAAGACTGAATGGGAAGTTTCATGTTTCAAAAGATTTTAGAGGGTGGTGAAAATAAAGAAATACTAATAAATAAGTCTTGACGGTTTTTCAACATCTATAGTGCACCGAAGTCTTCTCTCCTTGCTTCGTACCTTTCTCGTCCTAAATAAGACTGTTTTAATTAAGCTATTTAGTGTACAGAACGATGTGGTGGAAATTCTGAGTAAATGTTGTGCATGATCCAGCTCCGCTTGCCAAGTCATCTGGTTGTGTCCAACTTGATTTTCACATGTGCTGATGATTTTCGATTCTTTTAAGGTGCCAGTAAGATGGAAAGTTTGTGTTTTTTAAGCGTCACGAAATCCTATTCCAGAGAGAGACTATCGGAAGTTTTTTCGGCAGATTTCGTATGGCAATTAGGTTGTGGAAAATGTTGTTGGGAAATTATCCGAGCAACCAATCTACGGATAGTCTTAAGGTATGGAATGAAGACTAAAGATAGCGGGGGTCTGTTGTTGGTGCAGCATCAGCACAGAAGGCTATGAGGAACACCAACAACGGCTTAGGCAATACTTTTGTTGTGCGTTCGCTTTTTGAGTTTGTCGACAAGTTGCTGTCCAATATACTCTTTTCGTGTCGCATACTTTGGTGGCAAATACTTCGGATATGCTGGTCGTCTATAATACTCATTCCAATAACTTATCATTCTACTTTCCGTCTGTTGCCAATATTTTTTATTCTCACTGATAAAGTGAATGTATTTGTCAATTGTCTTATCGTTAATGTGTCTATCAAGAACTTCCAAAATTTCCATTACAAACTCACCTAAAAGTTGAAGGGTATAAGGAATAACAAAGTCGTCGGTTGTGTCAACAAGTTGCTCTAACCTTTTTTGCCGGACAAACCCGTTATGATGTCTTAGATAAATGCAGTTTAAAATTTCTTTCTGTGTCGGAGATAAGAGCTTTTCTTTTTCAAGTTTTGGTTCATTAAAGTAAAGTCTGTAAGGAATTGTGAGCAGCTCGCCGCCAAAATAAACTTTGTATTCAGTCGGGTGAATTAAACTGTCAATATTATGAATTTGACCGTCTGTTAAAAGTACATTATAGTCGGATGGCAATACATTAATAGCCTCTTCTACTTCTTGTCGCAAAGACGCGGGGAAGCCATTTATCATTCTCACTTTATTTGTGTCTGAAATTCCAGTCAGCATGCTTTGATGTCTGTCTAAAGTGACGCACAACGTTCAGGGCTTTATGCAGTAGCGGGTATTCCGTGTAGGTCAAGCCCCGAACTAAAGTTGAAAATAACTAATTATGTTGATGTTTACTACTGCTGTTCAACAGCGTTCGGTCAGCCCAGACTGCAGATGATAAGGAAATAAAAAGTTGATGTTGCGTTTCGTCTGCCGCTATTGTATAAAGCCTCATGTTGGCTGCTGGCATCTGTCACTGCAATGCCATTTTCACTTGTCGTTTTGTTTTCTCTTCAGTGAGAGTTAAATACCGCTTCCGTCCAACTGTCATGTAATAAACCATTATCAAAAAGCTAGGAATAACTAAGTAAAACAAATATTCAATGTCAAACAGAAGATTAGCAAAGTAGCTCAAAACAATTATTATTAATCCTGTGGGCATGAGCCACCTTGCATTTTTGAAACCGCCGACATTGAAGTTTTTTACTTCGTCTTCGCTAACATCGAATGTCACAGTCTGGCTGCTGCACCAATCTATTTTAGTAACCATTGAATGCTGTCCTGAGGGTACATTGAACTCTTTTATCTCACCGTTACTGATAGTTCCAACTTTTTTTCCGTCTATGTAAACAAGATAGTCTCTTAGGCGGTTAATGTATTCACTTGTCCGATTTAGAATTATTGTCGCCATATGAATTTCTGGGTCTGATAATCAGGCAGTAAAAAATATTTAAGCTGTCAGTACTAAACTCTTCGAATTTTATGAAAGTTGCGCCGCTTGCAGCCAACAGTAGTATTTGCGTTATTATACGCTATTACAAAGTTGCTAAATAATTGATTGTCATCAAAAGTTGATTGCGCAATATTTATTGCGCATTGCGGCAATGGATACAGTGCCCCTTCTTTGAAGGAATATTTGACCTGTTGGCAAGCTATGGCAAGTAGTTCTTGAAAATGTTGTTGGAAAATTATGCGTAGATACAATCTACGGATAGCCTTAAGGTATGGAATGAAGACTAAAGATAGCGGGGGGGGTGTTGTTGGTGCAGCATCAGCACAGAGGCTATGAGGAACACCAACAACGGCGTAAGGTATATCGTTGAGCTTTTGCCATTCAGCCGCTGTTGCAAAAAGCCGATGTTGTGTGCTGTGGATGAAAGAAGTGGAAGGGTCAGAAGCTTACACGTTTACCTTTTTACCGGCGTATGTGCTTCGCTTCTTCTGTTTAGCGTATAACTAAAATCTTCATTCCCTACAAGCAAACGCCCATCAACGTCGATAAAAAACAAAATATTATCATCCCCTTTCAGCAGGTCGAGAGGACGAACCCATTTATCGGAGTAAACCCGGTAGATAATTCGTCTATCTTTTTCGGTTATAATTTGCCACGTGCCTCTCGCCATTGTTTCCTTCCGGTAGCCCATACCGCCCATAAGAAAGTAGGACGGTTTCCCGGTAATAGTGTCGGTATAAAAAAGAAAATACCATTTCATCTTATTACAGGCTTCACTTTTATTTAGTCCGAGAAGGGCAGGCAGGTCACGACACGGTGTTCGACCTTCGAAAACCAATGGACTTTTGATGCTCGTTTGGATAGCTGGGATGTTGAATGCATCTACTTTAATAGGATCTGTGTTGTTTAAAGCATAACTGTACCCGCCGTTTCCAATGAGCATTTGGTTATTGTTGTCAAGGAAATGCAACACATTCGCATTCACTTCCAGTATGGAAACGCCCTGACCCTTGTGTTTGAGAAAATAAAAATGCCCCGATTTGCTTAATTGCCCATCAAAAGCTATGCTTTGTTCGTTTGAAAACCCCGGTGTTCCAGGTTTCGCCAGTCCATACCGGCACTGAAGTTTGTATATACCTGCATCCATTTCGATCCGCCAGCGGATGAAGTCTATAGAATCGGTTAACGAAATTTGAAGAAAATCCCTTACTACCTTGTGCGCTGGCGTACTGCCAACAAAAGTTCGCACGTTTGCGTCGGCAACAAAGCAGACAAACATTGAAATCAGCAAGGAGAAATACATTTTCATACCTTTTATTTCAAGCTAAGAACTTATCGTAAAGTTTCACGGTGGATTACACTTGCTGCCACTTTTTCTTGACGAAAAGATCGCCAAATGCATTGCATGAATCGGTATTTGCGATGGCAGGATATTCTGTATTCCGTCACGCCGGTACCGATGTTGATTTTTGTTTTATAGCTGAAGATACATTTCGTTGCTTAATTATTAACGTCGAGCCCTGCTATTGCAAATACTTTTGTTGTAAGCCGTTTTATGTCACCACATGAGGTGTCACTTTTTAAAAGTCAAGTTGCGGTGCAGTTATTAAGTACAAGTTTTTGTAAATCCGTCCAACCGTAACCGCCATGAAATTCGCCATTCTTTGCAAATAATTTTGTTGCACCCATTCGTTCATAAAATTGATTTGATGGATTATTGGCATCACCAAATAGCAACATAGAATTTATTCCGCGTTGTATAAATTCAGTAGCAATTTTACAAACCAATTGTCGTCCTAAACCTAATTTATGATACTTGTGAAGAAGATATATTTTATTTAGCTCTCCTGAAAATTCTGCATGGTCAATATGATTATAAGGTTGACCTTTTGCAAATCCAACTAAACCTTCATCTTCTTTTATAATTACAAAGCAAAACCAACTGTCATCTTTGTCTTGAAAAGCCTTTTGCCATTGCCATTCACGTGTTTCAAAAGTTGGTGCTTTAAAACTGCCATGTGTTTCATTGAAAGTTGTCACATGCAGTGCTGCTAATGCTGGCACGTCAGCAGCAGTTGCTCCCCTGATTTCGAAAGAATTTTGTTGTGTCTTGATTGTTTTTTATTTAGAAGTGTCAATAAAATGGCTGACAGATAGCATTTGCGCTATTACAAAATTGCTCAATAATTGATTGTCATCAAAAGTTGATTGCTCAATAATCATTGCGCATTGCGGCAATGAATACAGTGCCCGTTCTTTGAAGGAATATTTGACCTGTTGGCAAGCGTATGGCAATTAGTTCTTGAAAATGTTGTTAGAAAATTATCTGTAGATACAATCTACGGATAGCCTTAAGGTAAGGAACGAAGACTAAGGATAGCGGGGATTAGCACAACCAGACCCCACGGGAACGTGCAAGAGCACTACAGCGGTGTGTTGTTGGTGCAGCATCAGCACAGAGGCTATGAGGAACACCAACAACGGCGTAGACTCCTCAAAGGCAAATTAAAAATTAAAGCATGCCTCGATGACTTTGGCGTTCTAAATGATTGAGGACTGTTGAAAAGAAACAGTCCTCAACCGAGATTTCTAAAAAATGGATTTATTGCTTGATAAAAGGTAAACTCTTCCAATCCTTTCCATTATAAACCCGTATTACATAATATCCCGTCGGTAGATTGGAAACATTAACTCTCATTTGTCTTGTGCCTTTACCTGCTGTTTGCCTGTATTTCTCTTGTCCCATCTTATCTATTACGACAACTTCCCTGATGTCCTGGTCTGAGGATTTGATTACATTCATCTTTTGCAATTGGTTCTCATCAACAGAAACTGTGAGATCACTTGTGACCGGGTTAGGCGCCAGCATGTAATAGCCCGAGTAATTATACTGCGTCGGATAAAAATCAATATCATAATAGACGACGCCACAACTGGTATTAACCGTTAATCTGAACCTTACATAATCTCCCGGCCCTCCATTTGGATAAAACTGAAGATAGTTTCCACCGGAATTCGACCAGGAAGCTACTGAGCCGGAAACTATTGACCATGTTCCGCCGGATACCCCGGAATTATACAAGTATAAGGAATTAGTACAGTTGGTGTAGGCAGTACCCGTGTATACCGTTATACCGTACGGTCCAGAGGAATTAAGTTGATTAGAAACGGCAGAAGGTGTACAGCCTTGAGTGTAGCATGGAGGATAAGCAAGTGTGTACCCTGATAATAGCTCTGTAGAAGTATAACCTCCTACCAGGATATTTGACCGTGTAGCAGTACCCGTTTGATAACATTGGTTGGTTACGGATACTGTTAGGTTAACTACGCCTGAATTTATTTTGGTTAATGTAGTAGAGCTGCTATACCGGCTATTGACTGAAACAACAGATGCACCATAATTTGGCAATACAGTTGTAGTGCCCCAATATGAAGATGAATTTGGAGGTGCATTATATAAGTAGTATGGAGATGAAGTGCCATCACAAATTGAGTTAGATCCACCAACAATGCCCAGGCTCATTGGCTTTAAGGTGGTTGGTACCGTTAAAGTTGGCTGGGCAACACCACCAAGTATTGGCGTCACCTGAATTGAAGAGAAGTTTGAGTTTGCTGTCAGCGATGTTAAAGTTATTGAAGCCGGCCCTGTAAATGTACCTGTAGGTGCGGGCGAACCATTATTGTCCAACCAGCCATTATTCGGTCCTAAATACCACTGATAAGTAACAGGACAGGATGTGGAACCGGCCATTGAAACACTGAAGGTTTCGGTCTTGGCATAACCACATTGAATTTCGACACCATTGGGTGATATTGAAAACGTTGGGGCTGGTCTTGAAATATTTATCGTTGCCAGTTCTGAGCCTTTTACAAAATTGGAATTGCAGCTATTCACAGGCCTTACTTTGATAACGCCACCGGTCGTCGCATCAGAAGTTACTGTTACTGGTGTTCCCCCAGGAATCCAATTGGATCCGTTGGATACGTTTGACCCTATTGACCAGCCATTGGGAAGCTGATATTCGTAAGTTGGAATGGATCCCCAGCAGAAATCGCCGCCTTCATCCTTGGTAAACCATTTAGCGGTAACGACACTAATCGTGTTATTCACAATTTGACAAAAGCCGGCCGTTATAGAAGTTTGAACAGCTTTGAATGCCTGGCACTGGGCAGGTGGGTCATTATGTGGATTATCATAAAACAAGGATTTGATCTTTCTAAATTCAAAATCGTAGGTAAGGCCCTGGCCATAGGTAACCCTGAATGCCTGCTTAATATTTACATCATTGAATTTCCCGATAAACTGGAAAGTGGTTGTTTTACCATCTGTAGCGACAACTGCATTAAAAGCGTTGCGTACAACAAGCGGTAAATTTGTGCTTGGCGTTACATTGGGATTGAGGCCTGGAACTGTTACGGTAAAAGTGATCTCTGTTAACGGACAGTATTCGTCTGTCGCTACAGGAAGAATTGTGGGGGTTTGTGAATGGCTGGTATTTGCGATCAAAATAAAGACAATCACAAGTTGAATCAGCTTTTTCATATTTAATATTTATTCTTTTTCCAAATGAATTTGAAAGCCAACAGAGGCCTGGAATCCCCTGTTTTTATCTGTATAAGTGTCTTTGATATTCTCTTTCCTGGAACTATAGCCGAAGAGGAATTCAATACCGACGCAGTTATTAAAGAAAATAGCGGGTCCGGCCATAATTGAAAACGTATTTATGTTCCCGCTCTGCCCGTGCCAATCGTTTATCCCGAGCTGATAGCTTACATCTGTGAGAATGTTGTACGGCTTATCTGTGCTTAGAAAATACCATCTGGCAAGAGGGCCAATAACAAAGTGTTTGACATTAGTTACCACACCGGAAGTAGCTCCAAGCCCATGTCCCTTTTTCCAGGAAAACTGAGGTCTTAAACCCAGCCCAAGCTTATCCACGAAGAAATACCCGAGGGATACCGCAAGATCTGTTTCCGTGAATTTTGCATCGGTATTGTAAGTTGAATTCCTGTAGGAAGAAGTGTAGGAATAAAGTTTTCCATTTCCACCAATTAACCAGTTACCTTTAGTAAGCTGGCCAAAACAATCACAGATGGAAAGAAGCGCAATTGAAAAGCAGGCCACTGTTTTCATAAATATGATTTGATGAAACCCATATATTCTTTTTATATCATTTACTTTCCCAGGTGAATTTGAAAGCCGATAGCAGTTTGAAAACCTTTGTTAACAAGTTTGCCTCCCTCCTTTACGCCTTCCTTACTATAAGCGTAACCGAAAAGAAACTCCAGGCCAATGCAGTTATTGAAATAAATGACAGGGCCGGCACATGCATTGAAAGTGTTGAGATTGCCTTTCTCCTGCCCGGATTTTAAAAACCCGAATTGGTAGCCCAGATCAGCAAGCAGGTTAAATTGTTTGTCTTCTTGCAAAAAATAATACCGGGTAAAGGGACCAAACCAAAATCGCCGTGTGTTGGTTGTTCCACCCCCAATGGATGTGACTTTAGCTTTGAGAGAGGAGAATGTTGGCCGAAAACCAATTGCCAGTTTATCAACAAAAAAATAGCCCACAGATGCCGAAACATCAATTTGAGTATGCTTAGCCGAATAGGTGTAGGAAGCAGAACTATAGTCTGAATTGTCGGAAAAGAGTTTTCCGTTACCTCCAACAAGCCAGTTATTCTTTGTTAATTGGGAGCAAGCGGAAATTGATAGATTGCAAATAACGAAGAGGAATAAGAACAGTTTCATAATCACAATCGTTTTTCCTTTTGCAGGAAGTTTTATCGAAAGTGTTACTGATATAAAGAAAAACTAATGATGGCAATCAGTCGATTAACCATTTTTCGTCATGCGAAGCTTGTATGGGCTTTACGCCGTTGTTGGTGTTCCTTTTAGCTTTTGTGTTGCGGCTGCACCAACAACTGAATTAAGTGTTTAGTCCATTACATGGGCAAGCCATCCAAGATTATCTATTCCTGTTTGATAAAACATGGCAGAAGACCATTGATACTGCTCCGGCCACTGGCACACACCAGCCCTGACAGGGTTTTGATGCATATACTGAAGTTTTTGCCATAACACTTCTCTACTCCATAGGTCAACCCTTAAAGAGTTGCGTTCCCACACCTGGTACTTTCTGTCTTTTACATTCACTAAAAAAGAAGACAGTGCTTTGGGGTGATGTTTTTCAAGGTCTGATTTCATTTGTTGTGCAGTATATTTTAGAAAGTCTCTTTGCACGTTTTCTCTTTTGTGTTCAGATTGTATGATGTGAATGTGGTTGATCATAATTACGAAGCCATAAACTTTTACCCGCTTTTGTTCCACCAAAAACTTAAAGCTATCCAAGATGATCTGTTTGTATTTGTCCGGCTTCAGCAGATGTTTCCACTCAAGAATGGTGGCTGTGAAAAACTGCACATACTCC
>DATMIF010000036.1:0-1893 GCA_035554655.1 Flavisolibacter sp. | reverse complement strand
TAAAATGCAAGTAATCGGCAATCTTGGAAAAGATTGTACCGTAAACACAGTAAACGGAAAAAACGTAATCAACTTTACGGTGGCCCACACTGAAAAGTACCGCGACAGCTCGGGCAACAACCAGGAAAAAACAACCTGGGTCGATTGCGCTTACTGGACGGACAGAACTGCCCTTGCACCCTACCTTCAAAAAGGACAACAGGTGTTTGTGGAAGGCACTCCGGAAGTTCGCAGCTTTACCCGCAACGATGGTACTGCCGGTGCTTCACTTTCTCTTCGTGTAAGAGAAGTGCAGTTGCTGGGACGTAAAGGCGATAATAATATGGGTGGTTCTCCGACTTCGGAGAACACCTCTTATAACACCCGCCAGGAATCACCAGCTGCGGCGAGTGTGAATGACGACGTTGCAGACGATCTGCCATTCTAAAACAAAATTGTTTTGAAAAAATGCTCTCAGTGATGGGAGCATTTTTTGTTTGGACTTAGAATGAAAAATTAAAAATGAACTGGTTGTCAACCTGAGCTTGTCGAAAGATGTTTATTTTGAGCCAGAAGTCCGTCTATCTATTTAGCTGTTGTTGCGTCGCACAGCGTGTACGTTCGGTAATTCTATTCAGCATTGTGCACGCGCCTTCTGGCTTTCGTAATTACTAAAAAGTTTTAGTCACTGCAATCAATCCAACGATGTTGTTATTAAATTCTTCAAGTTCCCCTGCTGGTACCCAAAGTTCATTATGAATTATTCCGCCGACATTTTGGATAGGGAACTTCTTTATGTAGTTTGTTCTTACTTCAAACCTGGTTACATACCCTGAGCCTGACGCAGGAACATTCCAATCTCTTGCAATTTGAATAGCATATTCTTCATTCATTACAGGGTAGAAAATCGGTTGTTCCGGTAGCCGTGGTGGAAATCTTTTCCAACCTGATTGTTCAATAAGTTCAAGTTCTTTCGGCCCGACTGGCCTGTAAAGTGTTGTGAGTTCATTTTCTAAGTTATGTTTCAAGTATTCTTCTAACATAGTTCTAATATACAAACCATCTCATCTTCATCCTAAACCCCATTCCTTCTTATCTTGCGCAAATGAGCAAAGTTTTTTCTTACGATCAATTATTTGATTTTACCAAAAACGTTTTTCTAAAGATTGGATCTACTGAAGACGATGCCAATCTTGCAGCAAAAGTTTTGTTGTCGGCTGATATTCGAGGTGTGGATTCGCATGGCATTGCACGACTGAGTGGTTATGTGCGTTTATGGGAGGCCAAAAGAGTAAATGCAAATCCTCAAATAAAGATCATTCATGAAACACCATCTACTGCAACTATCGATGGCGATAGCGGATTGGGATTAGTAGTTGCACCTAAAGCCATGCGCATTGCAATGAACAAAGCAAAGCAGGTTGGGACTGGTTGGGTAAGTGTTCAAAACAGTAATCATTATGGCATCGCAGGCTATCATGCTATGATGCCTTTGGAAGAAGATATGATTGGCATTTCGATGACCAATGGAAGTGCATTGGTTGCTCCGACATTTGCAAATGAAAGATTGTTGGGAACAAATCCAATTTCAGTTGCCATACCAGCAGGTGATCAACCAGCATTTGTTGCTGACATGGCAACCACAACTGCGGCAAATGGTAAGCTTGAAATTCTTCAAAGGAAACATGGTGTTGCTCCATTGGGTTGGATTCAAAATAAAGAAGGCAAACCTTCCACCGATCCTCACGAGTTAAAAAATGGTGGCGCATTACTTCCGCTTGGTGGCGATAGAGAACACGGAAGTCACAAAGGATATTCGCTTGGAGCTATCGTTGATATTTTTTCTGCAGTGTTAAGCGGAGCAAATTATGGCCCATGGGTTCCTCCATTTCCCGCATATGTCCCTATGCCGGA
>DATMIF010000035.1:0-32636 GCA_035554655.1 Flavisolibacter sp. | reverse complement strand
CCCCTGTAAAATGAGGCCATTCGGTTGGAAGCCGACGAGTAGCCCGTTATCATTGCAGCTGCGCCGGTTGTGTCTATAACATAAGTACCGTTAGAAGCCGTACCCGAAGTTCCGGGGTAAACAAACCAGTCATCCCCGGTGGCTAATGTTTGGTCGAATTTGGCGGGGTTCGCATCATAAACCCTGGCTTTCAGTTCACCATCCACACCAAAACCTGCTTTCATTACCGGCGTGGTGATTTGTGCGGAGGAGGCTAGCGTTAGTATGATAAGAGTTGAGAGTAAAAATGTTTTCATAAGCACGGATTTTCTTCACAAAAAATACAGCTGCTTAAAAGAAAGCGGAGGATTGCTCCGCTTTCTTTTAAGCATGTTGCGTGATGCGGATTGTTTCTACTGGAGAACATTCCGTCGTGCCATCTGATTTAATTGCAGTAACACGATAATAAATTACACCAGGGAACACGCCTACATCTTTTGACTTGTAGGAAGAAGATCCATTAAAATTTACGGAGTTTACGTTGTCGTAGAAATCGCCATCATAAGAACGTTCAACAACAAACTGTGTAACATCAGATGATGAAACAGTCCATGTAATTTCAACGTTGGATTTTCCTGCCCTGTGTACATTAAAACGTGCGAAGCAATTAGTTACTTTCTGTTGATTCAATTGCTTTTGATGACTAACTGTAAAAGAAGAAGCTACAATTAGAGCAGCAACAGCAAGATAGGATACGAGTGCTTTCATAAGAGTGCGATTTAATAACATAAAATTAGGTGAGGCCGCAATGCTAACAAAGAGTGAAAATGCCCCAATTTTTCCGCGAAAAACGATGGCGAAAAGGGAGGATTTACGAAGTATTTTATGAAAAGTAAAGCTAAAGCAGTCTCATATTAGAAAGTTTTTCTAATAGTATCTCGGGCATCCGCAAAAAGGCTTCATGGCTGTAGCCTGCAATATGTGGGGTTACAATGACGTTGCCCTGGGCAGTTAAAAAATCCAGATTTTCTTTTTCAGAAGTATTTAAGCTGTTGATCTTTTCGTTTTCCAACACATCCAATGCGGCTCCTGAAATTTTTTGGCTTTTCAAAGCATTGATCAATGCAGTAGTATCAGTAACCGGTCCGCGACAGGTAGTAATAAAAAATGGCTTTTGTTGAAGGCTGCTAAAGAAATTTTCATTCGCCATGTGATGCGTTTCGGTAGTTAAGGGAACATGAAAACTGATAACGTCTGCGTATCGGCAAATATGTTCCAGGTTTGCTTCCTTAATGTAGCCCTTACTGAAACCGTCTTTGTATTTATCATATGCAAGTACAGTTACATTGAACGGCTGAAGCAATCTTGCAAAAGAAGAACCAGTATTACCATACCCGATAATACCGACGGTTTTACCAGACAGTTCTACACCTTTATTTTCATTACGTAGCCATTTGCCTTGCTTCACTTCATAAAATGACCTATACACATTATTCATCAAACCAAGAACCAAAGCTAATGTGTGCTCTGCTACTGCATTGCGGTTGCCTTCGGGTGTGCTCACGCATTCAATACCCCTATCTTTTGCGTATTCTTCATCAATTAATTCCATTCCGCTCCCAAGGCGGCCAATCCACTTTAATTTTTGTGCCTCGTTAATCATTGGCCGGTCAATTTTTATACGAGTGGTTACAATCAGGCCCTGTACACCTGCTACGATTGCAAATAATTCCTCGTAACTGATTGTTGGGTAATACACCACTTCATAATCGTTGACCTGCAATTTTTCAATTAATTGGTGATGAACAGGAGCAGTTATAATTACTTTCTTATTTGAACTTGTACTCATTTCATTTGAAAACTTAATTGTGCAAAATCATTAACACTTAACTGTTCAGCCCTTTTATCAAAAATAGATTGTTGTAAAACGTTAGTATCAAATAAACTTTTACAGGCATTGCGTAAGGTTTTCCTTCTTTGATTGAAAGCAGTTTTTACCAATGTAAAAAAAGAGGTTCTATCTTTCATCGCAACCTGTTCTTTTTTTGGAAGCAGTTTAATAACACCGCTTTTTACTTTTGGCGGTGGAACAAAACTGTTTTCGTTTACGTCGAAAAGATAGATCACTTCATAAAAAGCCTGCACCAACACGCTTGTCACTCCATAGACCTTACTGCCCTCATGAGCAGCCACACGTAATGCAACTTCTTTCTGAAACATGCCGATCACGCATTCAACGTTATCTTCCCATTCCAAAATTTTGAATAATATCTGCGTTGAAATATTGTAAGGGAAATTCCCAACTACTGTAAATTTCTCATCAAAAGGTTTATCAATATCCAGGAAGCTTTTGTGAATGATCTTATCCTCTAAAACAGGATAAGTGCTTTTCAGGAACACAACCTTTTCTTCATCAACTTCAACCGCTTTGAAATTAATATCAGGAATTTGAAATAAATATTTTGTAAGCGCACCACCACCGGGGCCAACCTCCAGCAAGTTTTTGAAGGAATGCTTTTCCAACTCCTGCACTATTTTCCTGCAGATGTTTTCATCTTTCAGAAAATGCTGGCCGAGTGATTTTTTCAAAGTGTACATCAGTGCGAAAGTAAAATGTATTCTTATTTCAAGCAGTAATAAAAAAGCTCTTCTTTCGGAAGAGCCATAATTTTAAAAGCATTTATGACTTACAGTCTAACGATCTTCTCCAGTCTCAATATTTCTCCTTTTGAGTTAGTGACTTTTACAAGGAAAACACTCCCGCTTAAACCATTCATATCTATAAAAAGCTGTCTCGCTTCATTTGAAAGACTTAATTGTTTTTTATAAACCAGTTGTCCATTCATACCGACTATTTGCACAATGAAGCTTTCAGACGAGTTTGCTTTTAGAAAAATGCTCAACTTGTCCGATACTGGATTCGGATAAATGGATAGCATTAAAGCCAAAGGACTGTAAACTATACCTGCTACGCTACTATATACAGCTTTTCCACTGATATCAATTGCTTTAATGCGGTAATAGTTGGTCCCAACGAAAGGCGAACTATCAATAAATTGATATGAGTCGTTTTTATTTACTGTTCCAATAGATGTAAACCAACTTCCATCAGCAGATTTTTCAACTTTAAAGTGATCTGCCTGGTCCATATTTGCAGACCAATCCAATTTGACTGTATTGTTTGCCAGTAGCTGCGAAGAAAAGCTTGAAAACTGTACAGGTAGTGTTACTATAGGAGCCGTGGTCTTAATCACTTTCAGGTTGTCAATATAAAAACCATCATCTCTTTCAAACTTAAATGATGACGGGTCGTTGTCAGAAGTGAAAACGAAACGGAGGCGAAAGTTTGCACTTCGGTAGCCAGCGGCACTTAAGTCAAAAACTTCCTGTGTCCAATAGTCGCGGATGCCCGTTAAAGCAGGTTCACCATTAAGAGTAGAGCCATCAAGAGTTCCGGGTTCCTGCACTGTGGTTGTTCCTGCAATAGGCGTCCACGTCACTCCGTCTGTTGAAACCTGTACCTGCAATTTGTCTCGGAAATTCTCTGCACGGTATTTTGCCCAAAAAGTTAAATAAGCAGCGGTATTACCACTTAAGTCAATTGCATTTTTATAGGTAACAGTACGGGTGGTGGCGGTTGTATAGTTACCTACCGGAGACTCTGTCATGGATTGAGTGCCGCTAAAAGCTGCCAGTGTTGTGTAATTCCAGGTATCAGCCACATTGCTGAAAGCAGTCCAGTTGGTAGCAAAGCTGCCTTCCATATCATCGGAAAGCAATAGGGTCGGATCGTAAAATTTGATCACCGTGTCACTATAAGAATATCCTCCTGTCTGCACTTTCCATGCATACCTTATTCTTTGGCCACTTATAATACCGGATGAAAGGCTATAACTGATACTGCCTTTAACGGCGTCGTAATAAGTAGGTATGCTGTTTATTACAACAGATGTCCCTACCGATTGCATATTTTCAATTGGAACAAGTGTGATTGTTACAGGATCGTTACCTAATCCTAATCTTTTTATAATAAAATTTAAGTTGCCGCTGGAACTGCTCAATCCAATATCATTGTTATCCTGAATATCTACATAGGAACCTGCTGCAAATGCCAACTGCAAATTTTGAAAACACATGCTTCTGGAAAGAGTAACGATTTGGCTTGCCGGAGCCCAAAAATTATTTCCGGATATTCCCCCACCTGCAGAGCCTTCTCCAGTCATGGCCCAAATAGTATCTTTAGTGCCTACACCAATTTCGCCCATTAACATCCAGTCTTTGAAACCGCCAGCTACTTCATAGCCAAGTGCATCGTAACTATCGGCAGCTCTCATTCCATTGTAGGTTCCCATAAGTGCAGGAACCGCGGTAAAAAAGTTTTGACTTTTGACAGTCATTTGACCTACATGTAATTCTTTTCTTCCAAAAGGTAATGAGTAATAAGGACCATAGGAGTGCTGATCAAATCCGGCGATTAAGTGATGCGATTTTGCAAAATTTCTTACAGCTTCTGTTTCCTTTTCTGAAAATGCACTATTGCCCCAATAAGTATCTTCTGAACTAAGAGCCGAGCCGCTTCCACAGCTTGATGAGGGGCCCGATATGGGAGCACTGCAATTGGCCCAGTCAATGCCCCAGTTGCGATTAAGGTCAACGCCATATTCATAAGCTGTGTCCGCAGGTGTCTTTCCTTTTGCTGGTGTTATCGTGCTATCTATTTTGCTTCTGTTTTTTCGCCACATGCCCCCTACTCCACCATTATATACGCGATTATATTCCCATCCATCCGGATTGAAACAAGGGATAATATAAATCTCACGGTTATCAACAAGGTTTTTTATGCGGGTATCGGCAGCATAGTTCTCACACAAATATTCCAGGAAAAAAATCATGCTGGAGCCGCCAATCGCTTCCCTGGCATGCTGCAAACCCATGTACAAAACTTCGGGCTCATTCATTTCATCCGTAGTAACGTTATCAGAAATTTTCATAAGCCAGATATCACGGTTCTCAAAAGTTTTCCCAATAGATATTTTTTGGCAGATGGACGGATAACTTGTTGCCATAACTGTCATAATAGAATCCATTTGAGCGAAACTCCAATAGCCGCCAAATGTGGAAGGAAGAACAAAATGAGATGGCGTTGGAATGATTGAATTAACAGTACTGCCAGATTGCTCTATGGCTACCCTGTTTTGCAAGTTGTCTTTTTTGTTTTTTAAAGAAGAAAAATATTGCGCATTCAGTTCTTCAAGTTGTTTTTTGATATCTGGCACCAGTATTTCAAACTTGTAAGGCGTAGTTTTTAATTTAGTAAGGTCGCTTTCACCAATCTCGGCAATAAGGCCACCATCCTGACTGAATACAAAATGATCGATTTGCAATAATCCCAGCAAGGCGGCTCTTTCATCATTGTTTTTAGGTGTAAAAATTTTTACCTGGCTGTATTGTTCTTGTGCTGAAACAGGAACTAAAAAGAATGCTATCCCGGCAATTGAAAGAATTTGTTTGAGGATTTTCATAAAGGACTAGGAATGGATTTTACAAATGATTGGTTTTATTTCTGGATAATCAATTTTTTCGAGTAGGAGTTATCTGCAATGGATAAACAAACTGTATAAATACCACTGCTTAACGTATTTATCATGGGCAGTTGAATAGTATTAGTGCCGTTTTTTAGCGACAACTGTTGTTCAAATAATGTTTTACCACCAGCATCCAGCAAAAGCAATACTGCTTTACAGACCCCAATCGTTTCAATCTCTAACGAGGAATTTTGAGAAGTCGGATTAGGATAAAGATGACAAGAACGCAATAATGAAAACTGAACTTTTTTTGCCTGGCTGTAAAAAGCTTGGTTAGCTAAATCTGTAAACTTCAGGCGGTAATATGACAAGGGTTTTGAGGGAGATTCGTCTGAGTAATAATAATCAAGTCTTCCTTTTTGGCTAACAGTTTTTTGATAAATATTTTGCCACGAATTGCCATCGATACTTCGTTGAACCAGGTAAGTAGTTCCCACTTCTTCATCTTCTACATTCCAATGAACTTCAACTTCCTGTTCGTTCCTCTTCTCCGCCGTAAACTTTGTAAGTTTTACTGCCAGTGGAACAG
Organism: Flavisolibacter sp.; assembly: GCA_035554655.1. Classification (GTDB taxonomy): domain Bacteria; phylum Bacteroidota; class Bacteroidia; order Chitinophagales; family Chitinophagaceae; genus Flavisolibacter. The sequence continues at coordinate 26,543 of DATMIF010000035.1, read as the reverse complement.
CGTTTATAACAACATAATAGTCTTCTACTTCACCATTATAAAAATACCCTGTCGAATTAGCTGTAGTCATGCTATTGGAAGCCGAAGTAATACGGATACGTAAATAGGTGTATGAATTGTCACTCAAAGTCGTAGGCACACTCGGCCAAAAAAGTTGAATTCTTTGAGTAGACGAAATGCTGGAGATAGTTTTGGTGATACCTTCTCCGTTGTCAAAAATGCCGTTATTATTGAAATCAATCCAGGCACAAACAGTAGCATTTGAACCGGAATTGTTGTAAACATCCACATCCGTGTAGTAATTTCCGCTGGTGGTCAGTATTTTAACAAAAGGAAGCCCATCGTCATTGGCATCGGCATTTGCATTTACTGAAGATATTTTATTCCATTCTATTGATTCTGCTGCACCCAAGTGTAGAGCAGTGTCTTTTTCATGCATAGCAGGTGTAGCTGAATTCGGATCGTAGCTTGCAGGAGCATCGCCAAAGTCCAGTTTAGGTTTAAATGCTTCGGCCGCATCGCCCCAGCTTCCGGATAGTGCTACTCCATTTACTGTTATTATATTTTGAGTGCCCTGCACTCCACTTGTGCTATAAGTTGCAATAAAACCTGTGCTTGGATTCCCGTTAGTATTCCCGATATTGTAAAGATTGTCCTGCCAATCAATACCGGTTTGTTTAGGAATACCAGGATTGACAGCAATGGTTCCTGCACGGCTGAATAACGGTAATGTGTAAAAGTTTTCATTCCCCTGATCTGAATCGAAATCATACAGGGTGCCATTTATTACTCCAAAATCGCCCCAGTCATGATTACTACCATCAATTCCATACACCTGGGATGCTAAAATGGGAACACCCGAAGAGTTAAAATCTAGTTTCCATATTTTGGATTCACGCCCCGTTGTATAACCGTTCCCATTCCCCTCAATTCCTAAATAGAGAGATCCGTCATAAAAACTGGCGCCACCTGACTCTACCCCATTATCGTAAATAGGTATGCCCAATAAAGAACCTATATCATTTATGACAATTCCCATTGTATCCGCATTGTAATCATAACGGCGTAAAGCCTTATCGTTTGGAGGAGAACCTGTCAGGCTGTAAGTGTAGTATATGTAATGGTTTACCGGATCATAAGCTACGGAGTTGATATTGGTAGTTCCTGGATCCTTGAAAATTAATTTTGATTTGCCTGTGGCTGGATCCGTATAGTAAACCTGGTTATTATAAACTGCAATCATGTACGAAGGCATTCCTGCCCAAGGTTGGCTAACCCCTCGATAATTAATAGAAAAAGAACCTGAAGTGCAGGCTTGAATATCGGATATCCAAAATGACCCATCTTCCTGGCTCGAAGACTGACCCGTGGTTTTTGTAGCGGTTTGGCTTACAGTTATAGTAAAACTGGTTATTGGCCCTGCAATATCAACATTTATTGCCCCGTCAGTTGAAGAAGTTGCGACGGCAGATGTAGCACTAGCAGTTGCCGAAGGTGTAATTGCAGGTTGACCCACAGGAGCTATCGTAAGCGTAGAGCCGGAGATTTTCACTATTGAAACTAAGGCAGATGCAGCTCCGTTCAATGCCGTTATCGTGACTTTCTGATTGTAGTCTATATCATAAATTGAAAACTTTACATTCAACACGGAATTTTGAAATGTAAATGTTATTGCACCGTCACCCATAAATTGCACATCATCTCCAGATGCACCATATGTTCCATCCTTAGCTGTTACAATATTATTTTCTCCAACAATTCTACTCAAGCTTGGCGGATTTGCCGATGCAGATGAATTGGCAAAACTCGTTGTGACAGTTACTGCCTGAGTCCCAAAAGCAAATTTTTGGTTCTGGCAAAGTGCAAGTGTATTTTGAGAAAAAGAAGGATCAAGAAAATCCAGGTAATCCCAATTTAATGATGCGGTAGTATAGCTTGATGGACATTGTTCATACGATGCAACATACATCATCAGCATAGCAAAGAGAATACACAAAGATTTTTTCATAGACGGACAGTTAGTCTTACAACGATATTTGGATATGCCTTGATTTGGCCAATTCAAAACCCTAAAACGCCATGGAGATGTAGAAAAAAAAGTGAGACAATTCGCTTTGCATCTTCAATAGGTATAGGATTTTACAGTGCCAATATGAGAGCTTTTACTTAAAAAAACAATGATATTACTTAGGTGGAAGTAAGGGATATACTTATCTCTTTTTTGAAAGCCAATATTATCAGGCGCTTGCAGAAAAATTTAGTGAGAAAAAAAATTCGAACATCCAATTTTTTTTTAAAAAGACACTGTTATTTAGGCTGTCAAATGTTTTCTTGGGACGCAAAAAATAAAAGATAACGTGGTATTATTGAGACAGGTCCTGGCTGCATTTGTGCGCCTCATACTCTTGTTTTTCTTAAACATGATTTGAATGTTTACAAATAATTCGAACAACTCCCGCAAATGATCTTTACTTCCGCCACTTAATATATGTCTGCGTTTGGGAAAGTGTTTGTTGACAGTATAAATAAAAAGCACCTGCGGTTGCAGGTGCTTAAAAAGATAGTCACAACGTAAAGTTTTATAGCTTATCAAACTTCTCACTTACTATCACCTCGTTTTTAGAGTTGATGATTTTTAGAACATACATCTGCGGAGCCCAACGTTTAACATCAATAGTAATTGTAGCTGCCTGTGGAATATTCCGCTTTTCAAAGTAAACAACACGTCCGTTCAAATCCGAAATTTGAATGAATACCGGATTGAAAGTCGTTCCCTTAATCTGAACATTCAAACTATGTTTTACAGGATTCGGGAATAAGAAAACATTGAGATTTTTATTTAAACCTACACTAACGGTTTTGCTGTAACTACTCAAGCCATTGGCATCTAATATTTTCAATCGATAGTACAATATCGGAGCGGTTTGCAAAATGACGTTAACATCAGTATAAGCATACAATGTTTTATTAACGCCTCCATCGGCCTTTACATTTCCAATATCAATAAAATTGTCTGCGTCAGTACTTCTTTGCACAACAAAGTTGGCTGTGTTAATCTCATTTGTCGTCTCCCACTGAACCAATGCATCGTTATTTTTCAGCACCGATGATAATGTGAGTAGTTGCAAAGGAAGTGTGCCAGAGTTAGGGTTTCCAAAATAGAACGAAGAAAACGATGTAATGCTTCCCTGTAATACATAGTTGCTTCCGAAAGCTTCTGCATATTGAGGTGTAATTGTCAAAGTAGTATTTACCATTGCTGAACCACAGGCGTCCTGGTTTTTTAATATTCCAACATTTAAGATGCTGCTTACCCCGCTGGATGCACCAACTGAATTGGTAGCATTTTTCAGTGCATTAAATTCTGCGGCCGTTAAATACAAACGAATATCTACAGCAGAAGAAGGTTGTGTCTGAGGCGTAATAGTGATGTTCCTGTTTGCATATAGTTTTTTGGACGCATTTTCTCTAACAGCACCTGTATTGGTATAAAAAGAAGAAGTTACCGTACCAAGATTATTACCATTAGCCTTAATCTCTGCTAATATATTTCCGTCCTGGCCGGTTATAGGAACCCAAATACTATTGTTGGTAGCGTCAATAGTAATGGTAGTACCTGATTGGCAATTATTAGCTGTTCCTGCCGTAACATCAATGCTGCTTGGAATAGTGCTTTTGCCATTGGCATCGGAGTAATAACCGAGAAACGTATATTTCTGAACACAACCGGCACAAGCTGGCACTACTGGATTGGCATTTCCTGGTCCAGATGTCGTTGACGTGTTATCCATCACGACAAAAATATCTTTACCATTAGGTGCAAAAGCCAGGTCCCTAAAACGATTTTGACTATTGAAATAAGTAACTGTGTCGGAAGCTGCATTATTAGGCACGGTTGCCGACCCGTCAGCACTAAGCTTTAATCGGACTAGCCGCCCCCATTTTAAAGAAGCCGCAATCAAAGAGCGTTTCCATCCCGGAATCAGTTTGTTACTGTAAAGGTCTAATCCTGACCACGCTTCCGTGGGCCAGCCTGGAGCTGGCAAAGCATTTCCTGGATTTGTTTGCCATATGTTTAGAACAGTGGAAGCAGATGCCGCATAAGCAGAAAATAGAGGATCCTTATAAGTTCCTTTTGTGCTGGCAACTGCATCTAATGCCGCCTTGTTATTGGCTTCATTTCCAATTGGAAGACAAGTGGACACACCAAGATTATCAGTGTATGGTGCACCTGCCGAAACACTGGTATTGGTTCCCTGGGTTGAATTACCGTTGTAGTTTCCATCCACAAAACCTTCAATGAGCGGGTGCCCATAATTTCTAAAGCCCTCGATAATGTTGATCTCATCATCGCTATAAGGACCATGCGAAGCGCCATATAACTTGTTAGTCAAAGTGTCAAAAGCAAAGCCCTGATTATTCCTTATGCCTATGCTGTAAACAGCGGTTTGTTTTCCAAGAATCGTATTGTATGGGTTGTCATTGGGTATCCATGCGTTAGGAACAGTAACATCTCCATCACTATCGGGCTCCAGGTTGAAACGTAATATTTTGCCCTCATACGAGTCCGTATTCTGTGCATTTTGAGGACGCATCCTGTTTGCAAATTGCCCCGCTCCCATATCGCCACCGGCATAAAACAAATAATTTGTACCACCGGCAGTAACCGGAGCAATGATCATTCTTTGAGAATTATGATCCTGGCCGCCAGGTATGGTGTCACAGACAACTGCAGGTGCTCCTAATTTTCCTGTACCACTATTATAAGTAAATCGCACAATCTTATTCCTGAAGAAGATACCTGCGGATCCTGAAGCTGTAGAGAGATATCGGTGAACATAGGATACATACACAAAATCGTGACCGCTGCCATCGCCAAAATTGGGATGAATAGCTAATCCTGCAAGACCACCTTGCGGCCAGTTATTGGCAGAAGTATTCCAGTTCGACGTACTGGTTAGATTCACAGCCCTTAAAGAATCTGCGCCCCAGGCAGTAAGGTCGGCACTTGCAGAATTAAGGTCTAACACAGTTGTTTTTGTGCCTGTGCCCGGGTCCATCCTGTACACCTTATACCCCCTCGATTCCGTGATCCATAACATTTCGTCAGGTCCATAGGTAATCTCCCATGGATATTGTAAGCTGCCACTACCCGAAAGTATAGTCTGTTGAAATACTTCATTATTTCGCCCGGCTGCAACGACTGTAGGTCCAGACGCTGTTGCTGTTATGCTAAAGGTTGAACCGGAAGAACTGGCTAGTGCTCCTGTACCGGCTGAATACACTCTTATATAGTAAGTGGTATTTCCAGTTACAGCCGTGGTAACGGACCCGTTGCCACATGCATAAGATGTAAGAGACCCACATGCACCTGTAAAAATTTGAACTCTCGCACCTGAGGTACTAAGATCAGTTCCCGCAGAAACATTGACAGAAAGGCTGTTCGAATAAGTCGCTGTGGTGATCTTATACCAAACATCATCATCCGGGTTGCCGGTACAAAGGGTGGAAAGCCCGCTGGAAGTTGCAAGCCACACTGAACCATTGCTGGCCGTTCCGGAAGTCAAATTAACTGCATTTGCACAATCATCATTTGAAGGGGGAGCGGAATAGGTGGCGCAAATTGAATAAGCAAATTTGCCTGAATTTGTGCCGTTCCCAGTAGTTGCAGTCGTGGTAAATACCCGAACGTAATAGGTCGCCGATGGCGAGAGTGTGCTTAAAACCATGCTGGTCCCTGCAGCAGTACAACTCGTGCCAGGTACAAGCGTTGGAGAACAGGCACTGCCTGAATAAATGGCAAAGAAAGTATTGGAAGAGCTTAGGCTTTGTCCTGTCGCGGAAACATCAATGGTCACGGAAACAGCATTGCTGGGAACTGTCATCGAATACCACACATCATAGGCAGTGCCACACGAACTGGCAGGGGTGCCAATAGTTGCTAGGTACAGCGAAGCGTTTATCAGCGTGCAACTGGCGCCAGGCGATAATGTCGTTGGAGACGAACAATCGTCATTTGATGGTTGAGAAAAAGCAATTTGGGAAATAAGAATTAGGCAAAAAAATAGAAGAGTGTTACTTGCAGTTCGGTTCATAGTTTTGGATTTCAGTCTTGAAATAGTCCGTAAAAATAAAAAGGGACAAGACGGTTTCAAATAGAAAAACTGCTGTTTTTACTTACGGAATTTACGGCTTTACACTTAGGTATATTTTCTATTGTGGACATCGAGATACACCATTACATTTGTCTCTTTAGTGTTACAACATTAAAAGCAACCAATCCCTTGTTAAACTAAATCCTGTTCATGAGAACCAATGTTTTAGTCCGTCCATTAGCTGCCATCCTTGTATTGGTTAGCTTCTCTCAAAAACTGTATTCTCAGTGTACTTCAGCAACTTCGCTGACTTCTTCCACCACCTGCTCAGTTGTTTCAGGTAGTTTGCAGGGTGCGGTGGCATCCACTACCGCTCCTACTTGCGGTACCGGTACTGCATACAGTGTTTGGTATACGTTCACCGCTACTTCGTCCAAAGCCACCATTACCATTAATAACTTCGGAACCAGCTTAACGGGTGCCTATACTCCTTACCTTGAGATTCTTTCGGGAACCTGTCCCGGCGGACTTACATCTGTGACCTGTCAAATGGCAGCAGCCGGCTCGGCTACATTGAACTTAACCAGCTTAACCGTCGGCACTACTTACTATGTACGTGTTTATACTACTACCCAGGGAACAGCTAATCCGGCTAAAAACTGGGCCTACGATATTTGTTTGGTAACCTCTCCCAACGATGAACCAATATCTGCTATCAATCTGACACCGGGATCTGCCTGTGCAACTACAGCGGGTACCGTCTTGGCATCGTCCGTTAGCGGAGGGCTGCCGGCTGGTTGCGAATCTGCGGGCAACCATTGGGACGTATGGTATAAGTTTACAGCTGCTAGTACAATTAACACAATAACAGTAAGTAGCCTTGGTGCTAATTTTACCAATCCGGAAATACAGTTATACAGCGGCACACCTGGATCGTTATCGTCCATGCAATGTGGAACTACCTCGATCACTAATTCGTCATTGACCATTGGGACAACTTATTACGTAAGAGTTTCCAATGTTGGCGTCTCAGCTCCATCAGGCACAGTAACGTTTAATATCTGCATAACCTATCCACCATCAAACGATGATTGTGTCAATGCAATTTCTTTATACTCAAATACAACTTGTACCAATACTTCAGCCACCCTTGCCAGCGCTACGCCAAGTGCGAGCATTCCTTTAGGTTGCGCCGCAGCCGGCACATATTACGATGTGTGGTTTTCATTTGCCGCAGCCAACAGTAGTGAAACGATAACTATAAGTAGTTTAACCGGCATCTCTGCTTCTGCGGTACAGCTTTATAGCGGCTCCTGTGGCGTATTGACTTCCGTTGCTTGTGGCACCACTACCTTGACGGCATCAGGATTATCAGTTGGTTCAGTTTATTATGTAAGAGCTTCAAGCGTTAATGCCGCTGCCACTTCAACCGGTAATTTCAATATTTGTGTAACGCACCCTGCACCAACAGCCACCACCATGGATTATGGTAAAAGCTATGTCAACGTTTCCAAAAATTCAGGCGGGGGCACTATTAACCCGGGCGACACCTTAGAGATAAGAGCAACACTCGTAATTAAAAGCGGTTCTGCCGGATTGGATAGTCTGGCATTCCTTGATACACTTCACATTGGTGGTGGCGTTAGGCTTGTGCCAGGCTCAATAGCTTTGCGTACCAATGAAGGCAAGGTATATAAATCGTTCACGGATGCAGTTGCAGACGATGCGGGTTATTTCTACACCAATGGAACAGATACAGTAATACGAATCAACTTTGGTACTGGTGCATCTGCTACTAGCAGAGGCAAATTATTAAACACCTCAAAACCGTCAGTATTTGGGTCAACTTGCATCATTATGGCAACTTACAGAGTGGTTGTCTATGCATCTTATGGTAATACGCTGAGCCTGGGAGGTGGAAAAATTACTGGTAGCACCAATGCAGCTTCAGGCGTTGTAAATAATTATTCTTTTAGCTCTAGAAATGCTGTTGTGTACAGTAGTCCCGGTCTTTGTCCAAACGCAATATCTGCTACTAACGCAATTGGTGGCGATAACAATGGAACTTTTGGATCAGGCCTAAATCAGAATAGGGCACCTTCAGGAAATGTTTTGGGTTATACATATGCAACCTTCACAACTGGCAATCCACAGGACTATTATTATGGGATAGCAAACAATACAAGTGCAGGTGGTTCCAGTTTTACTACTACTACAACGTGGGCAAAGCCTGACAATAGTTCGCCGACCCATCGTGTATTTAATCTATGGGATATCACCGGCGATCACACCGGCGCTAGCAATCCGTCAAAAGGAAATCCACCCTGCGATCCTACAAAACCGGTAAGTGCCAGCAATCCCTGTGGTTACATGCTGGTTGTAAACTCGGCGTACAGAACAGATACGGCCTTTCAGTATACCGTATCTAATCTTTGCTCCAATACATACTACGAAATATCGGCCTGGTTCAAGAATATCTGCTATAAATGTGGTTGCGATTCCAATGGAGTTTCCTCAACAAACGCAGGCTACATTCCTTCAGCGCCAAATGACTCTTCTGGTGTTCAGCCTAACATCACGTTTGACATAAATGGAACCGATTACTATACAACTGGGAATATTGTCTATGGTGGCTTATTACCCTCAACCCAGGCAGGTTCTGACAGCAACAATACCTGGGCAAAGCGTGGATTCACTTATTTGACAGGCCCGGCTCAAACTTCATTTACACTGACTATTAGAAACAATGCTCCCGGCGGCGGAGGTAACGACTGGGCTATGGACGACATTTCGTTAGCCACCTGCCTGCCAAACATGCAATATTCTCCCTCTTTGTCGCCGACTACATGCAACAATAATGTTCTTGCCATTAACGACACTATCCGATCTTACTTTAGTAACTACCAGTATTACAAATGGCAGCGCAGCAGCGATGGTGGATCAAGCTGGTCCGATATTGCATCTGCTAGCGGAACCGCATCTCCAACCTGGAACGGTTCAGCATACCAGTATATAACTACTTACACAATTCCTAATACTGCAACCCAGGTTTCAAATAATGGAGACAAATACAGGGTAGTTGTTGGCACTACTTCGACTAGCATGTCAAATACAAACTGCCAGGTTACAGACGGGGTAAGCCAGATAAGCCTGAATGTGCTTGATTGCAGTAATCCTCCCCCGCTAAGCACCCATATTCTCAACTTCAATGCAAATGCTAGCAACGGAAGCGCCAATCTTTATTGGACAACCAATCGTGAAGATGAGCCAGTTAGTTTTGAAATTGAAAAAAGTAGTGATGGCATAAAGTTCCTGAAGGTTGGCTCCGTAAATGGCCTGCATTCTTTAGCTGAAACAAATCGCTATTCTTATGCAGACTCGCTTTTAACACCAAAAGCGTATTATAGAATCAGTATGATTAATACCGCTGGCTATAGAACCTATTCACGGGTTATTCAACTTCAAACAACTAATGCCTTTACAGTCTCAAACGTCACCAATTATTTTGAGTCATCTATTTCACTGGACGTCAATGTGACTAAGAACTCCCAGGTCAACCTGATCTTACTAAATTCGTCCGGCAATGTAATGAGAACAATGGCGGTAAATGCCTATGCTGGTACGAACAATTTAATTATCCCTTCACTTACAACTTTATCACCGGGGGTTTATATTTTGCAGGTCAGCAATAATGAGAAAACAGCCACAGTAAAAGTCGTTAAGAAATAACATAATCATACAGCGGTGTTAGTTTTGAATTAAGTTGGTAGTTTTGCCAACTTAATTTATTTATGACAACAAATAAACCTGTTATTGGAATAAGTTGTGGTGATATCAACGGCATTGGCACTGAATTAATCATTAAAACCTTTGCAGATCATCGTATACTTGATCAATGCACTCCTGTAATATTTGCATCTAATAAGCTCATTAACTTTTACCGGAAATCGGTACCTGAGGCGCATTTCAATTACCAAAGCATAAAAGATTTCACCAAGGTCAATCATAAACAAATCAATATTTATAACTGTTGGGAAGAAGACGTTATCATCAATCCCGGTCAGCTAAATGAAATTGGTGGAAAATATGCGGTAAAATCTTTGATGGCTGCCGCAAATGCTTTAAAAGAAGGACATATACAGGGTTTGGTTACAGCGCCTATTCATAAGAAAAATGTACAATCTGCAGAATTTAATTTTACTGGACATACTCCTTTTTTAAAAGAAACAGCAAAAGCCAATGATGTCCTCATGCTTTTGTATGCCGATAATTTGCGGGTAGCATTGGTGACAGAGCATGTTCCCATAAAATCAATTGCTCAAAATATTACGAAGGAAGCTATCCTTTCTAAACTTAACCTTTTGTACCAAAGCTTACGCAGAGATTTTGGAATTGATAAACCCAAAATCGCAGTGTTAGGATTGAACCCACACGCCGGAGATGAGGGCCTGATCGGAAACGAAGAGGAACAAATTATTAAGCCGGCTCTTAAAGCAGCCAAACAAAACATGTTGGTTTTTGGACCATACAGTGCCGATGCTTTTTTTGCCAGGAGAAGCTATCAGCAATTTGATGCCGTATTAGCTATGTATCACGACCAGGGATTGATTCCTTTTAAAACGATTGCAGTTGGCGAAGGAGTAAATTTTACCGCCGGACTTCCATTTGTGAGAACATCTCCCGACCATGGAACTGCATTTGACATTGCAGGAAAGAACAAAGCCGATATAACATCATTTGTAACAGCAGTATTTGAATGCGTTGATATCATTAACCGGAGAACTGAATACGACGAGAGAAATAAAAATCCTTTAAGAAAAATAACTGCTGAAGTATTGAAAAATGTTGAAGACGAAAAGATTGACGACTCGATTGAGACATCACTCTAATCAGCAAAAATTTTATCGTCGATACCTTTGTTAATTACATAGCTGGAGTAACTGATTTCAACCTTGCCCTTTTTGTTCTTCAGGGCTGCTTCTTTTTTCTTGTCTCCTTTTTCGTATTCAAAGGTGATTCCTTTTGGCAGCTTGTAATCTTTTGTATTGAATAGAAATACTGCTTTATCAGGCAGTCCCCATTCTAAATATTTTCCGTAATTCAGCTCAATTTCATAGCTGCCGTTTTCTTTTGTGTTTACCGTAGCCTTTCTTATAACTGCATCCTTTTCTTCAATGTAAAGTGTTGTCAACACAACATCGCTGTTTTCATCTTGCGGCAACAACTTTACAACTTTGGTATCTACACCATTTATTTTGGCATCCTTTCCGGGGACAATATCATAATCTTTATTTGCCAGCAAGGTTCCCATGTTTACGCTAATACCACCCTTAGGTAAAATAGAAATACCGCCCGCCTTTTTCACCTTGAAATGATCTGGCTTTTTATAATAAACCGTAACCTTTGAATCCGGCGCATCAATAAAGGAGACATCGATTTTCATTTTGCCCTGCGCCGTGTAATCATTTACCTTATCAAGTTTTGCCTTTACTCTTTTTATCAAGTCTGTTTCGTCCTGGGCAAATGAATGTGCAACTATTGTAAGGAAAGAGATGCAAAAAATGAGTAAGACCTTCATAGTGTTTTTTTAAGAGAGTATGTCTTTCTTTTTGAAAACATAAATAGACAAAGAAACAAAAAAGGCAATGTGCCCAATAAGGAATAGCACTGACTTTAACACTTCACGTGTATCTACAGGCCGGTCAAAAAAACCTTTCCAGTTAAGCATGTGGTTCGTAAACAGGTAAGGCTTTATCGCATTAAAAAACGGAATATCCATGGTTGTCAAAATAGTAAACACAATTACCACACTCATAGCTGCAATAATAGGCCCGATGGAATTGTCTGCGAACACTGAAAACAGAAATGCAAGTGCAGCAACAGTTATCATGGAGAGTGCAGCAACACAATAGGCACCAAAGTATCGCCACATAACATCGCTGCGATCGATCAACAAAAGTTTATCACTTTTAAATACTATGAAATCGCTTGTGCCAAAAATCAACATTGAACCCAATAGCCCAATAACAGCAAGGAATGTTAATAAAAGAATCGTATAAATGCATGTTGCCCAAAACTTGCTCAACATGATGCTTGTTCTGGAAACGGGTTTTGCCACAAGCAATCTTAAAGTACCCATGTTTGCCTCTCCCGCAATCATGTCTCCGGCTACTAACGAAATCAATAAAGGGACGTGCACGAGTAAGGTTTGAAGAATAATAAAAAAAACAAAATAGCCGTTCATCATGTTTCCTTCCATAGAAAAAGAACTTTCAACAGAGGCCATCATAAAGCTCATATACTTTTGGCCATCAATGTAAAAAGCCATTTGTACTAATAAAATGATAGCAGCAATAGCACCGAAGGCAATGTATGTTCTTGGCTTTTTAAAAATTTTAAAGAGCTCAATCTTTGTAAGCTGCCACATGTTGATTTGCCGTTGTAAGTGATAAAAAATAATTTTCCAAAGAATGCTTTGGTTGTATCGCAAAAACTTCAATGTTGTTTTCAATAAGAAATTTTGTCAAAGAAGAAATCTCCCTTCTGTGCATCTTTAAGACAATATTTTCTGACGCTTGGATGAACGCATTCCATTGCGATTGCTGAAGTATGCTTTTTGTTTTATTATCATTGGCGGTTTCAATTTCAACCAAAGTGTTTGCGGGATTCAAAAGATCAGCCACTTTTCCTTCGGCAATCTTTCGCCCTTTGTCGATGATAAGCATTGAATCGGCAATCACTTCAATTTCGCTTAACAGGTGCGATGAAACGAAAACTGTTTTTCCCTCTTCCTTACTCAAACGCAAAATGAGATTTCTTACGTCGGCAATTCCATGCGGGTCAAGGCCGTTTGTCGGTTCATCAAGAATGATTAACTCAGGATTGTGAATTAATGCACAGGCTATTCCCAACCGCTGCTTCATACCTTGGGAAAACGTTTTCACCTTACTGTTTGCCCTTTCCGCAATGCCTACTTTTTCCAACTGCAACATCAGTTGTTTTGAATCAGGATGGACGCCACTAAGCTTCGAGATGATATGTATGTTCTGAAGTGCCGTAAGGTATTTATACAAATCAGGTTTTTCAATGATTGCGCCAATGTTTTGGAGAATTTCCTTACGATGGGTTTGAATACTTTTTCCAAAAATGCTAATAGTTCCACCGGATGGTTTGACTAATGTCAAAAGCATTCTGATAGTAGTAGACTTGCCAGCGCCATTCTGACCGAGAAAGCCATACACCTCTCCTTTTTGTACGGAAAAAGAAAGATTATCAACTGCCTTTACTTCGCTAAATTTCTTTGAAAGATGTTCTATGCGAATAACTTCAGACATTTTAAAATTTTTAATCGCTACTTAAATACAACAGTCATTTCATCTTCGACTGTCTCCAACTTGCATTTAGAACTTAAAATTACCTATGCTAAAACGAAACCAGCCATTCACTTGCACTTAAAAAACATTTAAACATTTTTAATCAGCCGTCTGGCTGAAAAAAAATGCGGCAACACGTTCAAATTTAGAACCACGAGTTCCTTAAACAATAAATAAGGTAGTGCTGGCAAAAGCCTGGACGAGTTGATAAACTAAGTCTTAACAAAAAGCAACAGTCGCAAAACCACTATTGTTCGGAAAACGAACAAAATATTTTATTCTCTTACGCTGCAATGGTGTTAAGTGAAGTGCTCAAAACTTTGGCGAAGATGAAACTTACTTAAAGGGTCGCCTTTGTAGAATATTAATTAGCGACAAAGAAAATTGAAGAAGACCTTACGGAATTATTTCGGAAGGATCTGTTCCAAAGCTTTCTTTTTGGAATGACAATGCAATAATCTTTAAAAGGGAACAGGTTCAGTTCCCTTAGACAAGTCTATGAGATGTGAACGCACATCAGGAATTACCGTTAATCATTTTTGCTCCCTTTTCAACCATGGCAATATGGTCATAGTTGACGGAGTAATGAATACTCTGTCCTTCTCTTCTTGTTTTCACAATGTTCGCTCTGCGTAGCACAGCAAGATATGATGAGGTTAATGACTGCTCCAGTTTCAACTTTGCATAAATTTCTGAAACTGTAATTTCCCTTTTTTCATGAATAAGATTCAAAATTTGTTGACGTACCTTATGATTTAATGCTCTTAAGGTGAGAGCCGCTTTTTTTAATTCCTCTAATTCCAACGCCAGGCTCTTTGACTTGGATGAGGGTTTTGGTTTAGTTCTAATCATGACATTATTCGTTATTCAGTAAACAATGTACTTCAAAAATAGTTCAGTTGAACAGCTATTTTATTACAATTGACATACATGTTAATAGCATGTGCATGTTGTATCACAAATATTAAGTGATTTAGTAATTATTCTGAATTTATATTTCCCCTGATAGATAGGATCGCTCAAAGGGTGACTAATCGGAATACTAAACAATCAGCTCTTTTAGTCATTATTAAATGTACTCCGCCCCTCTATTTGTGAATATATTCATTCAAAGCTTTCACATACTGCTCAAAGGCATTGATGCCGTTAGTAGTTATCTTACAAATCGTTTGGGGGTAGTTATCCTTAAATTGCTTGATCACATCAATATAACCCGCATCTTTCAGTTTTTGAATTTGAACGCTTAGGTTTCCAGCGGTTGACTTTGTTTTGTCTTTTAAAAAAGTAAACTCGGCTTCCTTCACAGATATCAAAAGTGACATCACTGCAAGTCTTAACTGAGAATGTAATATCGGGTCGAGATCTTTAAACACTTTCTGGTATGTTTTCCTTTCTATGGATTTTTTTAAACTCTCTGTAAGCAATATGCCCGGGCACAATGTATCCAACTAAAACTGCTAATGCATGCAACAGCATTACCTGTTCAAATGTTTTCATAAATAATGCCGCAAAGCCAATTAACCATGTGCAATAAGCACCAACTATTGATGGTTTGAAATTTAAAGCAGTTCCATATGCCAATACCCAAAACGCATATAAGTTGATGAGCAATGCAAACCCAATGCGTACGGGAGTTCC
This sequence comes from Flavisolibacter sp., assembly GCA_035554655.1. Classification (GTDB taxonomy): domain Bacteria; phylum Bacteroidota; class Bacteroidia; order Chitinophagales; family Chitinophagaceae; genus Flavisolibacter. The sequence continues at coordinate 11,437 of DATMIF010000035.1, read as the reverse complement.
GTCATCAACTCCATATTTATTATACAGCACCCGGGCCGCTATGTTTATTGAAAGAATAATGAACAAAAGGCTGATAAAAAAACCGGCATTGAGCCTGGCAAACAAATCACTGGTATATGTTTTTACTCTTTTAGTTTTTCTAAAGAAGAAATAAACAATGGTCGTGTATATAAAATACAAGATGGTGAAAGCCCCGAACAAATTCCAGAATAAAAACACATTTCTAAACCACTGAAGTCTCATATTAAAAACGGTGAGAAGTGAAGCTATCACCAACATCCAACCCCAAAGTATCCAACCCTTGCCATCATCCTTTTGTTCTTGCTTTGCAGTTTGAATCATTTGCTGAATGAGCATCAAACTTTCTTGTTCCGATAATTGTTTTTCTTCCATGATCAGTTCTTTTTGATCCCTAATAAATGACCGGGAATTATATAGCGAGTTAAGATAGCTGCAGCGGCTATTAGTAACTGGTAATCAAAATCAACATATACACAAAGAATTGCCAAAGCCCAGTTGATGATGCCACCAATTACTAACGGAGAGAACTTCAGGATCCTTCCTGAAACAAATGTTCCCAACCCACAAAATAAAAAAAGGATAAGAAAAGAACCAGCCCTGTTGCGAATTGGAAATAATGAAGCTCAATACAAAAAAGCTAATGCCAATTCCCTGCCACAAATTGCTCATGCTTTCACCTATATAAGTCCTCACCCTTATTTTTTTTGCCTTTTGCGAGGAATAAATGATGGTAACAACCATGATAGGAATAACCACCAGCCAAACAAAATAGTGATGTTCCCATTTGAACAACACTTTCAGTAAAAATTGAGCGATTATTGTAAAGAAGGTCGCCCAGCCCCACAACAAAAAGTAAAAATTGCTTTTACCAATATCGTCCTTGGCTTTTGCAATCAAGGATTGTATCAGCTGAAGGCTTTCCTGCACTGAAAAATTCTCTTCCATCAAAATTGGTTTATGATTTAAGCTGGTTCAAAAAGTATTCAACCATATTTTTTCCCCAGGTGGGATCGATGTCGCTCGCCGGCTTAAAGGAATCATATTTCTTCAGCGCTTCTTCAAAAATCTTTTTTGCTTCTGTCTTGCTCCCGCCAAACTGCTCAGGTGTGTAAAACTTGTCTTCGCCCTGCAACAAATAAATTCTTGGATTTTCAGGGTTTAACTTTTTTGCTGTTTCCAGAGCTTCCTGTGCCTTCGCACCGTATTGCATATAACGGCTCATCGGATCGACCATCATACGAAGCGATGCAGCCATTTTTTTTGCAGCGTATATTTCCGAATTGTTTTGACTCAAAGCGTCTGCTTTGTCAATCAACTGCTCTGCTTTTTCCGCCAACGGATCTATCTTTTTTAATTCTTCAACATTGGATGGATTTGCCACATACAAAAGATTACCTGCATTAATAAGTGATAATGCTGCATAATAATAAGGAAGCCACTGTGTCTTTTCTGCGTCACCAATACGTTCAAATGCTGCAGAAATGTCTTTAAGAGTGCTCATCTCTCTAGTAGTATCAAGAGCGGTAATCTTATCTTTCATTGCAGCTTTGTACTTCTCATTTTGCGCAAAAACAGAAAGTATGCAAATGCAAAATGTGGCTGCTAAAATGATTTTTTTCATAATGAAGCTTTATTTGTTTTGATTTTTTAGTCTATCATATTCTTTTTCTACTGAGTTTTCGCCTGTAGCCACATAGGCGCCCACAAAGTGAAAAACCAGGCCGATTCCCCAGCCTAACATCGGCCACACAGGCCATGGAAGATATCCATACTCATAATTATGCTCATACACTCCTTTTGTGAAATACCACATTATCCAGAAAAAAATGTTGAGAACAATGTAAGTTGCCAAATGCTTTTTGAAGGATGCTCTCTTGTGAGCAAGTTGCCAAAGATGCGGGTCTTTGCCTTCCGGTACAGGTTGATAGTTCATATACAGTTGTTTAAAGGTTGCTGTTAATGACATCCTGAGTTCTGTCCACACCAAAACTGAGAAACGCCCCGAGATAGATAAAAGTTTTCACAGGAGGAATGATGGCTTCTTTCCTCAAACCATTATAAGAATAGGTGTATCCAAATACTTGTTTGTTGCCCAGCACATTGTTAACAGAAAATACAAATACAGTAAACCTGCTTGCACTTTGCTTAAACACATTCGGAAGGTAGTTCACACTAAGGCTGATGCTGTTATAAGGAATAGTTTTGCCCTGGTCATAAAGAGCGTATTTGCTGTTTGAGTAGTCATATTGAATATTGTAGTAAGGGCGACCAGTTGCGAAAACATAATTGGCATTGAATTGTGTTTTGAGTTTGGTTACAAATTTCTTAACGACAAGGTTAGCTGTGTGCTTCGCAGCAAAGTTGGGTTGCAACTCGGCAGGATAGTTTAAGAAATCTCTCTTGGTGTTGAGATAAGAATACGAAATCCAGTAATCAAAATTTTTTATCGTCTTGCGATCTCTCCAAAAAAGTTCAAACCCTTTTGCGTAACCATAGCCATTATTTGATGATGCAACTTGCTGGTTGTTGACCATTACTGTTTTGAGAAGGTCCTCATATCTCTTGTAAAACACTTCTGCACGGAACGTAAGTTGCAAAGTGACTTTTTGATATTGGGCAATGTAATGGGTCGCTTTTGCAAAATTCAGTTCGTAAGGTGAAGGCAGATATCTTCTTTCAGGGTTTTGATAAAAAATGCCATAGGCCAATGAAGCCTGTCCTTCTTTTCCCAGTTTATATGCTAATGAAACCCTTGGCGCAATGTTGATCTTGCTGAGTAATTGAGAGTTCTCAAGTCTTGCACCCATTTTTGCTGCCAGGTCATTTGTCAGGTAAACATCTGTTTCTGCAAAACCTGCAATTAAATTCTCTTTTAGATAATTTGCAGATTTGTGACCGTTGTATAAAGTGTAATTGGCTTTATCATCAGTGAAATTATATTCCGAGCCAAACCGCAACGCATTCAACCCGGCAAATCTTTTTTCAAAAACGGCTTTAGCATTGAAGTAATTTCCTTTTGCATTTAATAAAAAGGTTTTGTACTCGAGGCCTGATCCCATCAATACGACATCCTTGTCATTTTCATCCTGATTGCTACCGTGTACATCATCTTTATTATTTGTGTAAGAAATTCCGGCATTAAATTTCCATTGTGCTCCAAAACTTTCTTTCCATGAAAGATTGTGATACATGTTGAAATTTTTCAGCCGAAATACATCTTTATATCCGATGGAATCTAAACTTCCGGTTCTAATTCCAACTTTATTATGGCTGAAGTATCCATAGTATTTTAGGAAACCGCTCCTGGAAGTTTTAAATCGGAAGTTAGCATCACCACTATGGTATTGAGGAATATTAAAATAATCCGGGGCTGTTTTTAAAATTTTAAAAGCTGCATACACGTTGGTATATCCATAGTTAACTCCCCACGATGCGTTTTTATTCTTAGTGAGTTTCTGAAAGCCTGCGCTTCCGCCAATAGGAGAAATGGACAAAGTAGCAGAACTACGCTCAGGTAAATCAATTGATTCAAGAATTAGAGCAGAAGAAAGTGCCTGGCCATAAAGAGCCGAATAACCACCGGCACTAAAAACAGTTCCTTTAAAAATAAAAGGCGAAAAGCGGCCACGTGTGGCAATATTTGGTTCGCTTGTATAAAAGAAGTTATTTACCAGGGTGCCGTCGATGAAAATCTTTGTTTCTGCAGCAGTGCCGCCGCGAACAAATAGCCCTTCAGCTTCTCCAACCTGTTGTGCCCCGGGCAATGTTTTTATTGCACCCGTCACGTCTGCATTAGCACTGGCAGTAGTAACAATGTCAATCGAACTTAAAACCGTTGCTCGTTTCCTGTCACTGGCTTCAAATGTTCCCGCTGTAATCACTACTGCTCTTAGTTCGTTGACTTCTTCTTTTAAAACTATAGTTAAGTCCTGGTGGCTTGATGAAAGGTCAAACTTCTGCTCATTGGTTTTATAACCAACGGCAGAAACAACTAATACCTGCTCGCCTTTCTCGGTTGTTTTAAAACGAAACCTGCCGTTCGAATCTGTTACGGCCCCATCGTAACTGTCTTTGATAGTAATAGAGGCACCACTAACAGACGTTTTATTATCCTTCACCAGGCCGCTAACCCATACCTGGGAGTAGCTGCTATTCAAAAAGAGAATCAAAGCAGTTAGCAGGAAAAGCTTTCTCATAACATCTGATTGCCCCCACAAACATAAAGTAGTTTATGTTATAAAACCAAATATCGCCGGGTAAAAAAAAGCGGCTTCAGGAGCCGCTTTCGAATTCAAAACTAAACTTTATTTGTATTGAGGTATTAGCCCGTTGGCTAGTTCAACCATTTTTTTCAGTCCATCTTCTGGCAAATTACCGCGTTTGAATTCTGCAAGAACATCAGGCAATTTGTTCTGCATTTCCATCAGGAAGTGCTCTTCAAATTCTTTTACCTTGCTCACTTTCACATTACGCAACAAACCTTGTGTACCCAGGTAAATTATAGCTACTTGTTTTTCAACAGGAACAGGAGCATATTGAGGTTGCTTCAAAATTTCAACGTTTCTTGCACCTTTATCCAATACCAGTTTTGTTGCGGGATCAAGGTCACCACCGAATTTTGAGAAGGCTTCCATCTCACGGTATAAAGCCTGGTCAAGTTTCAATGTACCGGCAACCTTTTTCATGGATTTGATCTGCGCATTACCACCCACGCGGCTTACAGAAATACCAACGTTAATGGCAGGACGAATACCTGCATTGAACAGGTTTGTTTCGAGGAAGATCTGGCCATCCGTAATAGAAATTACGTTCGTAGGAATATATGCTGATACGTCACCAGCTTGTGTTTCGATGATTGGCAATGCTGTTAAAGAACCACCACCTTTCACCATGTGACGAATGCTTTCAGGAAGATCGTTCATTTGTTTAGCTACCGCATCATTGCCGATAACTTTTGCAGCTCTTTCCAATAAACGGCTATGCAAATAGAATACATCGCCGGGATAAGCTTCACGGCCCGGAGGGCGACGAAGTAACAATGATACTTCACGGTAAGCCACAGCCTGTTTAGAGAGATCATCATAAATGATCAATGCCGGCCTTCCGGTGTCTCGGAAGAACTCACCAATTGCAGCACCGGCAAACGGAGCATAGAACTGCAATGGAGCAGGATCAGATGCAGAAGCAGCAACGATGATCGTGTAATCCATCGCACCCGCATCCTGTAAGGTCTTCATCACCTGTGCAATAGTAGATGCCTTCTGACCAATAGCTACATAAATACAGTAAACAGGTTTTCCTGCCTGGTAAAACTCTTTTTGATTGATAATGGTATCAATACAGATTGCTGATTTACCTGTTTGGCGGTCGCCGATTACCAGCTCACGTTGACCACGACCAATTGGGATCATGGCATCAATAGCCTTGATACCAGTTTGCAAAGGTTCTTTTACGGGTTCACGAAAGATTACACCAGGAGCTTTTCTCTCCAGGGGCATTTCATAACGGTCACCAGCAATTGGTCCTTTACCATCAATTGGTTCACCCAAAGTATTTACAACACGACCAACCATTCCTTCGCCTACTTTAATAGAAGCAATTTGCCCGGTACGACGAACTTTAGAACCTTCTTGCAACCCTCCGGTCTCGCCCATCAACACCGCACCCACATTATCTTCTTCAAGATTCAGGGCAATACCCTGAACTCCATTTTCAAATTCCACCAATTCACCGGCACGTACATTACCCAATCCGTAAACACGGGCAATACCATCACCGATCTGTAGTACAGTCCCTACTTCTTCCAGGTTGGCTTGAGCATCAAAGCCGCTCAACTGCTGGCGAAGAATGGCACTTATTTCATCTGGTTTTATTTCTGGCATAGCAGATCTATTTATAAATGAATGTTTGTTTTATTAAGTGTTTGTCGCTTTTAATCTTTTATCGCATTTTATAAACGAAGTCGTTATTCTCAAACTGTCTTGAAATCATCTTCAGATCATAAGCAATACTTGCGTCTATGAGTTTGTCGCCTGTTTGCAAAACAAACCCGCCGATGATGTTTGGATCAACAATCGTTTGTAATTCGATATTCTGCAGGCCGCTTGTTCTTTTCACTTGTTCAATCAGCTGATCTTTTACTGCATCACTTACAGCAACAGCAGTAGTCAGCTTTACTGTATGAATTCCTTTTTTCTCTTTGTACTGGTTAATAAACGCCACGATAATTTCAGGTAATTCGCCTTCGCGATTTTTGTTCACAAGCAAACGTGTGAACGCTCCGGTTAGCTCACTAATATTTTTGCCGATCACCGCATCAACAGCAGCTAGCTTCCTTTCAGAAGAAATAATCGGGCTGCGTAATAAATTCAAGAAGTCGCGACTGTCTTTTGTAAGTTGTTGCAGGTACAGCATATCGCTATACACTTTTTCCAACTGTCCTTTTTCAACAGCCAGGTCAAGTATTGATTTTGCGTATCTCGATGCTAAACGTGGATTAGGCATTTTATTATAGCTTATAGCTTCTTAACTTAAATTCACTTCTTTCACTAAATCCTGGATATGTGCTTCCTGTGCATCTTTTGAAGCCAATTCTTTTCTTAACACTTTTTCAGTCACTTCAACAACCAGTTTTCCAACCTGATTTTTAACATCAGTTAATGCTGCCATTTTTTGCGCATTGATTTGCTGCTGTGCCTCAGTAATAATTTTATTGGCTTCAACTTTAGCCTGTTCTTTTGCCTCATTGATGATCTTGTCTTTTGTCTCTCTAGCTTCTTTAAGCATTACAGCTCTTTCTTCCCGTGCCTTTGCCATTAATGCTTCATTCTCACTTTTCAATTGCGCCATCTCCGCCTTCACCCGCTGAGCTGTCTCCAAAGAATCGGCAATTGTCTTTTCTCTTTCATTCAAAGAATTTAAAATTGGTCTCCATGCATACTTTCCCAAAATGAAAAGCACTACAACGAAGGCTAACAGCGTCCAAAAAATCAACCCAAACGAGGGGGTAAGAAGTTCCATACGATAATTTCTATTTCAGATTTCTGTTTCAAATGAAACTGCACCCTCGGCCCTGTGCTTCAGGTGCAGTTGTGTTTTTAGTTGAGCTTATACGAACATCGCCAGGATACCTGCGATAACTGCAAAGAGGGCAACACCCTCGATAAGAGCAGCGGTCAGGATCATGTTTGCACGAATGTCGTTCATTGCTTCTGGTTGACGGGCAATGGCTTCAACAGCGCCTTTACCAATCTGGCCGATACCGATACCGGCGCCAATTGCAGCAAGGCCTGCGCCAATTGCACCACCTGCATTTGCCCAGGGAACAGCACTCAACAATACAAATAATAAACTCATGATTCTACGTTTATATTGGTTTAAAAAAGACTTACACAATCACAGCATCCTCATGATGGTCGGTATCATGATGGCTTCCTTCAAATGCCTGCCCAACAAATACTGCGGTCAGGTTTGCGAAAATATATGCCTGGATAAAGGCCACTAATATCTCAATGAAATAAATGAAAATGGTAAAGGCAATAGACACCGGAGAAAATCCCCAACCCACTCCTGAACTTAAATTTCCGAAAATGAAAATCAGCGAAATCAGGCAAATGATAATGATGTGGCCTGCTATCATGTTTGCAAAAAGACGTATGATCAAGGCAAAGGGCTTCGTGAATATTCCAAGTACCTCCACAGGAATCATGATTGGCTTTACACCGCCAGGAACCGGCGGATTGAAAATATGTCCCCAATAATGTTTGTTGGTGCTAAACATAATCACAATGAAAGAAATCACTCCCAAAACCAATGTAAAAGCAATATTTCCGGTAACATTTGCAGTACCAGGAATCAGTGCCACCAGGTTGTTGATCAAAATAAAAAAGAACACTGTGAGCAAATAAGGCATGTACTTGTTGTACTTAGGACCAAGGTTGGGTTTACCCACTTCGTCGCGGATAAAAGTGATCAGTACTTCCATCAGGTTTTGCATGCCGCTTGGAGCCTTACCTGAACCTTGTTCTCTGTATCTTTTAGCAACAGAAAGCATAAGCCAAACCAGCAACGCTAAAGCAATAATCATCTGAACAACATTGCGTGTCAGGGAAAAATCGTAAACCTTTGCCTTTTCAAGTGGCACACTGTTTTCATCAACTGCAACAATACTTTCATTCCTGAACTTCTTTACATCTTCTTCGCTATATCCTCTTTTAATCAAAGATTCTTTGTATTCAGGGGTAACCAGCAAATATCCGTCATGAACATCCTCACCATGATGAAATTTGGAGGAGCTAAAAACAGAAAAGCCTTTTTGAGGAGAGTAAAGAATAACAGGCAGAGGAATGCCTACATGATGTAGTTTACCGTCGCTTCCGGTATATGAAAGAAAATGGAATTGATGCGCATCTAAAACGTGTCCGAAAATGACTTCGTTCGCGTCAAACTTTTTGGTGTCTTCCCGTTTTTCTTCCCTCTCGCTTTGATTGGGAATATGTTTTTCATGAAAGTCGGGACCTTGTGCAAAAACAAGCACCGAAAAAAGGCTGAAAGCCGCTACCAATAAGCATTTGACACCTTTTCCAATCATACTGTACCTGAAATTTGGCGCAAAGATAAGGGAGCAGCACCAAAATAAGGGTCTTATTTAAGAGAATTATAAGAGGTGGTTTTGTGAAACAAAAAAGCCCCGCAACAGCGGGGCCGGTATTAAAATTCAGCGATCAAAATACTTTATAATACCGTATCACCTGGTCGCCGAAAAATTGGTCTGAAACCTTTATCAATCCGATGCCTTTGGCATAATAAAAATCCTGCGGTGTATCGATATCGTTAAATATGCCGGCAGTACCGGCCTGGATGACCGAAGTAATGTGGTAAACATTGGTATAACTAATTCCATTGGCAGTTAACGATGCATTTGCGTCGGTACAGGTGAATTTGAAGCGGACTGTTATGTTTTGACCCTGCACTTTTCCATTAAAATCAGAGTTCCATGTTGCATTGGTTGTTAAACTGTTTTTGAGGAAAAGAACGTCAAGGGTGGATTGAGAAAATGTTATCAATCCTGAAAAAATAGACGTGTCAACAGCATTATAATAGAATCCTGTTGTATTGTCTTTTCTATAATAAGCAGTGTCATTTGGTGGTCCAAGTTCATAAGTTGTTATGAATCGCTCATAAGTTTTACCTCCAATAGCAGACGCGCCACTAACAGTTGTTTTTGCAGTATCGCTCCCTGCTCCATCATCGTAAGTCCAGAAGCTATTTTGAGTTAGAGGAAAATAGTCGCCGGACTGAGTACCGCCCCCACCTCCGCCTGACCCGGATTGAACCGTAACTGATACATCGCAAAAGGTGCTGTCAAAGAATATGTAAAAATCATCTGTACCAACAACTCCAGGAGTTCCTGATCCTTTTAGTCTCACGGTATTTACCCCAGTTTTGCTAAAAGAACCTGCACCTCTGAAATAATACCCATTAACAGTGTCAGTATAAATTGTGTAACGGCCCGTTTGGATGACGTTTACCTCCACATCAATAAAGTTGCTATCATTAAGGCCTTTTGCAGATGTGTAAGTGCCCGCAACCGTTTTCGACAAACAATCTCCAAGGGAATCCTGTAAAGAGCCCTTTGAGATTTGACCAAGCTCAAAGCTTTTTTCTTTTTGGCAGGAAACAATTAATAGAAGAACAAAGACAGACGCGAAACTCAAAAAGCGATTCATAAACAGTACGATTATGGGTTTATAAACGGAAAAATAATTAATCTATTGCAAGAACCTTCTTTTCAAACTGCATTTCATACAATTTACTGTAAAATCCGCCCTTTTCAAGCAATTGCCTGTGATTGCCGATTTCCTTGATTTCGCCTTTATCCAAAACAATAATATTATCAGCTCTTTGGATCGTAGATAAACGATGGGCTATTACGATGGAAGTCCTGTCAGCAATTAAAGTATTGATGGCTTTTTCGATCATCTGTTCACTTTCGGTATCAACAGAAGATGTGGCTTCATCCAGAATAAGTATAGAAGGATTATATAACAATGCCCTGATGAACGATAACAATTGCCTTTGCCCAACCGAAAGAGTAGCACCTCTTTCCATCACGTTATAATCGTAGCCGCCCGGCAATTGCATAATGAAATCGTGCATACCAATTAGCTTCGCCGCTTCAATCACCTTTTCTTTTGAAATATTTTCATTGCGCAGTGTAATATTTTCCATCACAGATCCTGAAAACAAAAACACATCCTGCAACACAACACCGATATTTTTCCTAAGAGCATCAAGTTCCCACTCTTCAACGGCGACATCATCAATTTTTATTTTGCCGCTGTTGATCTCATACATCCTGTTCAACAAACTGATGATGGTTGTTTTCCCGCTTCCGGTATGGCCAACAATAGCCACCGTTTGCCCGGGTTCAACAATGAAGTTGATATTTTTTAAAACAGGGTTCTCTTCATTATATCCAAACCACACATGATCAAATTCCACTTTGCCCTTTACTTCTACCGGTGCAACTTTACCATGGCGGCTTAAATAATCCTTGTTATCAAGAACTTTAAAAACACGTTCGCTGGCGATCATCCCCATTTGAAGAACATTGAACTTGTCGGCAATAACACGAAGCGGACGGAAAATAAGATTAAGGTATAAAATGAACGACATTACCTTACCGGTTTGGTTTTCATGTGTTCCTAAAGCTTCCTTTGCAGTCCACCAAACAATTAGCCCCATGGCCAACGCCAGTACAATTTCAACTATTGGAAAGAAAACGGAGTAAGCAAAAATGGCGTGAATGTTTGCGTTGCGGTGTTCCTTATTTATACTTTTAAACTTATTAAATTCTCTTCCTTCTGCAGCAAAAGCCTGCACAATGTACATCCCTGTTAAATGCTCCTGCACAAAAGCATTTAGTTGAGCCACGGCGTTCCGAACACGGTGAAAAGACTTATTGACACTTTCTTTGAAATAGTAAGTTGCAACGATAATGATGGGAAACGGAATCAATGAAATCAGCGTCAAAAGCGGGTCCGTGTAAAGCATAATTCCCAATACGCAAAGAATGGAAAGCAAATCGGCAATGATGGGAATTAATCCTTCTGCAAAAATATCGTTGATACGTTCGATGTCGTCGATAGTTCTTGTGGTTAAAGTACCAATTGGAGTTTTATCAAACTGGCGAAGGTTGAGATGAAGCACCTTTCCAAAAACTCTTACCCTTATGTCTTTTACCACAGCCTGCCCCAGCCATGCCGTGATATAAGAAAAATAAAAGCGAAGAGCGGTTTCAAGAAAAAGAAAACCGATTTGAATGATGGTGATGTAAATAAGCCAGTTGTAATTTTTGCCTGCGATGAATTTATCAACAGTGTGCTGAATTAACCATGGGCGCACAGGCGTAAAA
>DATMIF010000034.1:0-206428 GCA_035554655.1 Flavisolibacter sp. | reverse complement strand
GATGTTGGTGCGCCTGCATTCAAATAAGCATAATAATATTTGATGGCGTCATCAATTTTATTACTACGATACGATAACTCTCCTTTCCAGAAATTTGCTAAAGGAAGAACGGATGCATTATTCGGATCTTTCAAAACCCTATCCAACAGCGCATCGGCTTCTGACAATCTTCCATCACTGATCAACTCAGTTGCACGACCGTACAAAATTCTTGGCAATAATCTTTTTACGTTTTGAGATGGAGACTGAATTCCTTCCAATAGAGTTTGTGCATCTTTATAATTATTTGTGTTGGCCAAAGCGCCTACTAATAATTCGACTGCTTCATCTCTATATTGAGAATTAGGGTAGTCAGTCATGAAGGTTTTTAAGCTTTTCAAAGCTTCGTCCTGGTAACCTAATTCATAAGAGAGTTTAGCATAATTAAATCTCGCAATTTCCCGTTGTGTAGGATTGCTGCTGTTGGATGCTGCGAATAAAAAGGCATTTCTTGCATTGGCTTTTTGATTCGTTCTTAGATAAGAATCACCCAACAAATACATGGCATGCTGACTTAAAGAATCTTCCTTGCCACTCAGCTGCTTAAAACCTTCAATAGCTTTGGTATAATCGCCGTTTTGATAGTAAGCATAGGACAACTCATACAAATCTTCTCTCCTTACCTTTTTGGAACGGTTCACATAGTCACCCAAATAGGTTGCTGCTTTTACATAATCTTTCTTCTCAAAATTTGCATGACCGAGTAATTGCTTTAACTCAAGGTCGTAGTATTGAGACTTACCCTGCTTGATTTTATCTTCAGCATATTTCAGTGCTTCGTCTTTTCTTCCCTGCACATAATATATCTGTGCGATGTAGTAAGGAACGATAGATTCGTAATTGGGTTCATTCTCTACAACCCTAAAACTTTCCAAAGCCTGCCCATAATTTTTATCGCGAAAAGCAATGAAACCATAATAATAGTTGGCATCGATGTAATTGGGATCACTCTTCATTTGACGAATCGCATCCAGCAGTGGTTTCGCCTGGGCAAATTGCTGCATGGTAAAATAAGAGTAACCCTGGTGAAATTTCATGTCGGCTATCTCACGGTTATTAAGATTGGCTATACTGGCTTGTTCATATAAACTTACAGCATCTGGAAAGCGTTGCTGGCGAAAATAAAATTCGGCCAGTTGAAAGCTCATCATCTGCACCCGCGCAGTATTCTTTGTTACAGTAATGTAGTCCAGTGCATCCTGCTCTGCTCTTTCTTCATTTTGCATAAGGGCACTTGCAATCGTATAATAAGTGATCTCCTGCGAAACTACAGGTGTGTTCACTTTATCAATTTCTTTCAAAGATTGCAGCAGCTCCTTAAAAATTGGATAGGCCAGGTTGTATTGTCCCTTCTGATAATATTCTTTTGCTTCATTGAATTTTTCCTGCGGATCGTTGAAGTAAAAAGTTTTCTGAGCAAAACAAAAAGAGGTAACTGCGGAAAGTAAAAGCGGCAAATAAAGTTTCTTCATAAGATGTCCTTTAACCGTTTGGGTGCATAACGTTGTAAAGATTCGAATTATTTTAAGGCCAACCAACTTCATTCCAAAGAACGTCATAAAATTAAAATGGCTGGGAACGTTTAACAAAATAGCTGCAAATTAAAAAGCAAAAAACTTTTAAGAAAGATTCAATTGTTTCTGTAAACTTGCGCCACAATTCAAATTATCCGTATGAAAAGATTATTCAGTACAAGAGTGTCGGAAAATGCATTAGCCTTTGCTTTGTTGATTTTGAGAGTCGGTGCAGGTTCATTAATATTAGTAAACCATGGTTTTGATAAACTCATACACTTTGCCCGGCTGGCCCCAAAATTTGCAGATCCTTTTCATATCGGTTCTACTACATCGTTAGCCCTTGTTGTTTTTGCAGAATTTTTCTGCGCTGCCTTCGTAATCATTGGTTTGTTTACCAGACTGGCTTGTATTCCGTTAGTGATTTCAATGGCTGTGGCCTTGTTTTTTGCCATGGGCGGTGATTTTTTTGGAAAAGGTGAAGTGGCAGGCATGTTTTTAATCGCCTTCTTCACATTATTATTTACCGGCCCCGGCAAAGTAAGTCTGGACAGGTTGATTGCAAAATAATTGTCTCAACCTGGATTGCGCGGATTTAAAGGGATTAAAAGGAAGCAGGAATTTGCTATAAGAAGAAAAGTCTTTATAAATTGAAGACTCCTATAAATCTTTTAATCTATCCAAATCCAGGTTCGGACAGACTATTTCAATTCATCCAAGACCCTGTACATTTTTTGTACAACTGAAGATGAAGAGCCATTGTAGTTATTGACAAGAAAGGAAAAAATATAGTCGTTGCCATCTTTCGATTTTTGATAACCACAAAATCCTTTCACATCACTGATGGTGCCACTTTTCATTTTCATACCGTTGTATTCGGGAAAGGCATTGTAATAACCAGTGAACCAAGGCTGGCTCGTGGCATATTTTAAAACCGTTACTTGCGCATGTGTAGTAACGCGGTTCAATGGAGAAAGTCCTGAGCCATCAACAATGTTCAACTCAGTTGCAGCAATTCCTCTTTCTTTCCAAAACTTTTTTATTATCTCAACGCCTTTGTCAGTTTCTCCAAGATGATATTTTTGGAAGGCAAATTTTTTGGTTAGCGCTTCGCCATAAAGATTAATGCTTTTTTTAAGAAACCAATAAACGATACTATCGAGAGATGGAGAATAATGGGTAAATAAAATAGTTGTATCAAGAGAATGAGCTTCATAATGAATTTGCTCCATTTTCAGCTTCGAAATTAGATTCTGCATTAATAATGAACTAAACGTACTCTTCGATAATGGATTGGCTGCCGAGATAGTGAAAGCATTTTCATGTACTGGAATGGTGCCTCTTACTATGCCGTTTGGTTCTAACAACGGAAAATACACATAGCTATTGTCGCCTGAGCCTATTGCAGCAGATTTAACCATTGATATCAATGGCACCTGTGACTTCGGATTGGTGTTTACAATACTAACGGGATCACCAATGGCCTTCCCTGATTTCATAACAACGTCAAATTGGTTTTCCCTCCAGTTAAAACCTGTGGCACCGGCGCCATAATAATTTCCAATATCCTGCCATATCCATCCTTCCGGAATTGTTTCTGTAGTCCAACCTTTATTATCAATTACAATGTCATTAAAGCCGGTAACGTTTAGCTTTTTTACAATAGGCAATAGCTCATTGATAACAAATGTATCTGAAGTAGTTTTCCATCGCCAGCTTCCTAATGTGGGATCACCTGAAGGTTTAAGATAAAAATCGCCAAGCAGAGATTTGCCTTTAATTGTTCCAACGTAGCCAAACTTCGTCTCGTATCTAAAATCCTTGCCCAACAATTCATAAGCGGTAGCAGCAGTTACAATTTTTAAAGTAGATGCTGTTGCTAAACCAATTTTTGAATTTTTATCAAACACAACTTCGCCTGTATTTGCCTTGATAACATAAAGTGAAGAAATAGCATTGCTTAACTGCGAATCGTTTTCAAACTTTTGATACGCTTCTTGTAATCGCTTCGAAATATTCTGCGCAAACGAACAAACGGACAACAATAAACCAGCAATAAGAAATATTTTTTTCATGGCGTCGTACATTGCGTTAAAATTAAGATAGACAAATGAAACAAGTGAACGCGGCCATTATTACAATCGGAGATGAACTTTTGATCGGACAAACCATCGATACTAACAGTGCCTGGATGGCAAAAGAGTTAAACACCATCGGAATTTGGGTAAAACGACGAATTGCGGTTGGGGACAACGAAAAGGATATCCGTTATGCATTGGATGAAGAATCAAAAAATGCAGACATTATTTTACTGACAGGTGGACTTGGCCCCACTGCGGATGATATTACCAAACCTTTGTTGTGCAGTTATTTCGGAGGCAAGATGGTTCGAAATGAACAAGTGCTTCGGCACGTCCACTACCTTTTTGAACAAGTATTCAGACGGCCCGGCCCCGTGCTAGAACGAAATTTAAAACAAGCTGACGTGCCTGATAACTGCACTGTGCTAATGAATGACAGAGGAACCGCCCCGGGTATGTGGTTTGAAAAAGATGGAAAGGTATGTGTTTCGCTTCCAGGTGTTCCTCATGAAATGAAAGGTCTGATGCGGCAAGAAGTGTTACCGAGATTACTTAAACAATTTCAAATGCCGGTTATTATTCATCAAACCTTGTTAACGTTTGGCATTGGCGAATCCATGCTGGCAGAAGCAATAAAAGATTGGGAAGAAGCTTTGCCTTCTTATATCAAGCTTGCCTATCTTCCTCATTACGGAATGGTGCGGTTGAGGCTAACTGCAACAGGTGAGGACAAAAATGGCTTGGAACAGGAAATGGAAAAGCAAACCATTCAACTCAAAGAACTGGTGAAGCAATGGTTGATTATTGATGAAGACCTAACACTGCAGCAGGCAGTCGGCAGGCTGTTGAAAGAAAGAAAACAAACCGTAGGCACCGCCGAAAGTTGTACAGGTGGATACATTGCTCATTTGCTTACGATGGACCCCGGTGCATCGAGCAATTACAAAGGAACAGTTGTATCGTATGATAACGCAGTAAAAAAAGATCTTCTTGGTGTTTCCCAACAGTCATTAGATTCTGTAGGTGCCGTTAGTGAAGAAGTGGTGATACAAATGGTGAAAGGTGTGTTGCAGAATTTAAAAACCGATTATGCCCTGGCTACATCAGGCATCATGGGACCGGATGGCGGCAGCGAAAAAAAACCGGTAGGAATGGTTTGGTTAGCTGTTGGCAATGCGGATAAAATTGAAACAAAAGAATTTCATTTCCGATTCGATCGTATGCGCAATATTGAACAAACCTCTATAGCTGCGATGGCAATGCTTCACCGGTTTATAAAAGCAAAGGGCAAATAAACCGCATTGCTTATTTTTGACCGGAAATTTTATTTGAAACGATTGCTGAATAGTGGCACCGGAAGTACAAGAGTGCGACGCAAGTGAAGATTCATAGTAGCAATGTCGACCGGTGCATAAAAACAAAACTACAATGGCTACAGTTGACCTGGTAATGCCTAAGATGGGCGAAAGTATAATGGAAGCAACCATTTTAAAATGGCACAAACAGCCCGGCGATGCCGTTAGAATGGACGAAACTGTTTTGGAAATTGCCACAGATAAGGTGGATACTGAAGTTCCATCAACTGCAGAAGGCACTATTTCTGAAGTTCTTTTTAATGTGAATGACATAGTTCCGGTTGGAGCTGTGATTGCTCGTATTATGACCGGTGCGGAAACTGAACCATCAGAAGAACCGGTTACTACGCAACCTCAAGCTGAAAAGTCAAGGTCGCAAACTGAACCAATTACTCACCAAGAATTTAGTAGCAGCGAATCAACAATAAACTACAAACCGCAAACTGTAAACATAAATAGCAACCGTTTTTACTCTCCTCTTGTTTTAAATATTGCGGCGCAGGAAGGTGTGAGTATGAGTGAGCTTGAAAAAATTCCCGGAACTGGTAATGAAGGCAGAGTAACCAAGCGGGATATTTTACAGTATGTAAGTGATAGAAGACATGTTGGAAGCAGTGATAAGCGAACAGAGAAAGAACAGTCACAATTTGTAATTCCGATCAATAAAGTTGAACACAGACAAAATGAGAGGCCTTCTGTATCAAGCGGATCACAATTGACAACCTATAGCGGCAATGTTGAGATCATTGAAATGGACCGCATGCGCAAACTGATTGCCGACCACATGGTTCGCAGCAAGCAAACAAGCGCACATGTAACGAGTTTCACTGAAGCTGATGTTACCAATCTTGTAATGTGGCGTGAAAAAATCAAAAAAGATTTTGAAAAACGTGAGGGAGCCAGGCTCACATTTACGCCATTATTTGTTGAAGCGATCATTCGCTGCATAAAAAAATTTCCGTTGATCAATAGTTCGGTTGATGGTGATAGAATTATTGTAAAGAAGGACATTAATCTTGGGATGGCCACTGCATTGCCAAGCGGAAACTTGATTGTACCGGTTATTCGCAATGCCGATCAACTGAATTTGGTTGGGTTGGCAAAGCAGGTGAATTCGCTTGCCGACAATGCCCGCAATAATAAATTGAGACCGGAAGACATTGCAGACGGCACGTTTACATTAACCAATGTTGGAACGTTTGGAAGCTTAATGGGAACTCCTATCATTAATCAGCCACAGGTAGCAATCCTAGCTGTTGGTACTATCAAAAAAAGACCGGTCGTGATTGAAACGCCTGCTGGCGATAGCATTGCTATCCGCCATATGATGTATTTGTCAATGAGCTACGACCACAGGATCATTGACGGAAGTTTGGGAGCTACCTTCTTAACTGCGGTGGCAAATGAATTGGAGAGTTTCGATGTAAACAGGTCTGTTTAATTACTTCAAACATGTCTATAAAAAAAGCTCTCAACAATTGAGAGCTTTTTAAATTTATTCACCAGAGTCAATTACATCTGTTTCTTGTCACAGCCAAGCAACTCGCATAATTTCTTTTCCAAATCTTCTCCGCGCAAATCTCTTGCAACAATCTTTCCTGTAGGATCAATCAAAAAGTTGCCAGGGATACTTTGAATGTGATACATCTGGGCAACGGCATTGTTCCATTGTTGAAGATCGCTTACATGGTTCCATGTTAACTTATCTGCCTGAATGGCTTTCACCCATGCATCTTTCGATTGGTCAAGAGAAACACCAAGCACAGTGAAATTTTTATTTTTGAATTGATTATAGACTTTCACCACGTTTGGATTTTCCATGCGGCAGGGTTTGCACCAGCTTGCCCAAAAATCCAATAACACATATTTGCCTTTAAAAGAAGAAAGTTTTACTGGCTTTCCGTCAAGGTCATTTTGAGTAAAATCCAAGGCATCGGTTCCAACAGCGCCTACTTTAAAATAAGCGATGTTGCTTGCAAGGCTTTTGCCAATTTCGCTGTTGCGCACTTCTTCGCTCAAAGTGCTGAAGCGCTGCTCCAATACATTTGGATCAGCAAGGACCTGCGCAGATACTGAAAGAAGGAATGCAGAAACAAAAGACGATTTCTTTGCGGCAACAAAATTGGCTACTTCAGCATCTACTTTTTTTACAACGGAATCGTACTGCTTAAATAGATCTTCTTTCTTCTTTTCGTTCTCTTCCTTTTGAATCAGTGCAGCAAAACCATTCAA
The DNA here is from genome assembly GCA_035554655.1 of Flavisolibacter sp. Taxonomy (GTDB): domain Bacteria; phylum Bacteroidota; class Bacteroidia; order Chitinophagales; family Chitinophagaceae; genus Flavisolibacter. The sequence continues at coordinate 199,207 of DATMIF010000034.1, read as the reverse complement.
TTCAGCAATCAAAGGATTGAAAATTTTATTGAACTCAACAAAATCTGTATGTGATTGCGATCCCTCAATTTTGATGTTTTTGATATCTGCCTTTGAACCAGTAACCGTGATAGGTTGATTTTCCAGGTAGATGTATTGAGGCTGTTCATTGCTCATCACCAAAAAATACAAGTTTGGTTCAGTAACAGAGCCCGACAATGAAAACACACCGTTCTTTATAGAATCGCTTGCTATCACTGCATGCTCTTCACCCATATTTACAATCTGCACTTTGCCATCGGCAATGCCGGAAACGTTTCCTTTAACAATAAAACCCTTTTGGGTTTGGGCAAATAGAACGGCAGGAAAAAATGCAAGAAGCGTTAAAAGTTTTTTCATGTTTATTTCGATTGATGTCTTTGTTGCAACACGTTTATCACATCAGCTAATGAACAATCCTTCGCTTGCAATAATACAATATAATGAAACAAAAGGTCAGCGGCCTCATTCAAAAATAACTCCCTGTTAACGTCCTTTGCTTCTATCACTAATTCAACGGCTTCCTCTCCCACTTTCTGTGCTATTTTGTTAATGCCTTTTGCAAATAAACTCTTTACGTACGACTTTTCTTCCGTACCATTTCTACGTAATTCAACGATATGTTCGAGGTAATACAAAAAATCTTCTTTATGATTTTTTTCGCTCCAGCAAGTATCTGCACCCGTATGACAAACCGGACCCTTCGGTTCAGCTTTTATCAGCAAGGTGTCCTTATCGCAATCAAGTAAAATCTGGCGTAGTTGTAAATGGTTTCCGCTCTCTTCACCTTTTGTCCATAAACGTTTCTTTGAGCGGCTGAAAAATGTAACAAAGCCAGTTTCTTCGGTTTTTTTTAATGCCTCTTCGTTCATGAAGCCAAGCATCAAAACTTTTTGTGTAACGTAATCCTGTACAATAGCAGGCACTAATCCATCCTGGTATTTTTTAAAATCGACTTTCATTAAGCGAAGTTATTTGAATAAAATTATTTGATGTTAAGGTATTGCATACCGGGTTGAGCCGGGGGAAGTAGGGCTTAGATATAGATTATGATTTCGGAAAACAGCAGTTAAAAACGTTCATTGCCATAACAAAACATCATTGCTACTATTGATTGCCTGTTGCGTCGCGGCCGCCAGCTGCGCCATTTATCGTTCGCAAAGCTTATCACCACTTCCCACCCTTACAAGCATATGCAAACATCGCCACTATTTAAGTTTCTGAAAAAGATGATTTGTTCTTGAAAGAAATTGAAGAACTCAAGTCCCAAATCTTTACTTCACCCAAACCAACCACTCCCACGCCCTGATCTCGAAGCTTTTATTTATCGAAAAATCATTTTCGTGATGCATAAATGCTTCCCTGAACTTTCCATTTATCCAATTATCCAAAACATTCAGTTTCACATTGTGATCTGATAAGTTCAGCATTACAATCACCTCATGTTCGTTCTTCTTTCTCAAATAGCATAACACATTAGCATCACAATTGGTATGTAGTTGAAACAACTCGCTTGTTGAATGCAGCGCAGGATTTTCATGTTGAAGATGTAAAAGCGTCCGGTAAAACTCATGCAGTTCATAATGTTTCTTCCATTCAATTACATCCTTATCAAAGAATTTCAACCGTTTTTTATTTGGAAGTTCTTGTCCACTATAAACCAATGGTATTCCGGGCCAGGTACAACTGTGTACTGCCAGCGCTTTAGCAGCATTGCCATATTTTTCATACTCGGTTCCATTCCAGCTATTCTCATCATGGTTAGACGTAAACCAGGCTTTTATCCCCGGAACATTGTCATAATCATCAAGCACTTTGGTCAGCACTTTTAAAGGCAATTTCTCTTTCGACCAATCTTCTGTTTTGTGCATCCATGTCCATGCATAAGCAGCATCAAATACCTGCATATAATCAGGATATTGCATAGGGTCAGCTTCCGCCAGCCAAAACAAAGGTTTCAATTCATTCAACTGAGCAATTGCATCGAGCCAGAAATCGAGTTCTACCCAAAATGCAAGGTCGCATCGAAAACCATCAATACCACATTTGCGTACCCAGAACTTCATAGATTCTATCATTGCATTGCGCAGTTCTTTCTTACTGTAATCCAGCTCAATGATGTCGTCCATTCCGGCTGACCTTTTAAATTCTCCTCTCCAGTCTTTTTCATACCAATCAGGATGCGCTGTTGTCCAAACATGGTCCCAACCGGTATGATTCGCTACCCAGTCAATGATTACCTTAAATTCAAGCTTGTGAGCATAGTCGACCAGGTTTTTAAAATCATGCAAAGTGCCAAATTCAGGATTAACTGAAGTATAATCAGAGCAGGCGTAATAACTGCCCATGGTTCCTTTCATTTCCCTTTTTGAAATAGGCGTGATAGGCATAAACCAAAGCGTTTGCACGCCCATTTCTTTTAGCCTTGGTAAATGCTGTGCAAAAGCATTGAAGGTTCCCTCTTTTGTGTACTGCCTAAGATTGACTTCGTAAATATTTGTGTTATAAATCCAGTCCTTCGAAGCGTTCATACATCTAAGCTAAGAGATAAAGGTTTTAAAGAGAAAAAGAGTTCTATAGACTTCATCACACTGTTAAAAAAGCTTATCGCTTCATCTCCTCCTCTACTCCTTCTTCTCTTAGTCTTAAATTTGCAACCAATGAAAAGCTTCGATGTTCCTATTGTGTACCGCAGTCCGCTGATCTCCGCTATTAAGAAAAAACGTAAAGAGCAGGATCGCATGAAGCGGGATTTCGCGCCTACGCTTCTTGATTTTGGACCTTTAAAAATTTATTTAGCACGACACTTTGGGTTCTGTTATGGCGTAGAAAATGCAATTGACATTGCTTTTAGAACCATTGAAGAAAACCCTGGAAAAAGAATATACCTGCTAAGTGAAATGATTCACAATCCACAAGTGAATGCAGATCTGAAAGCAAGCGGTGTTGAATTTTTGCAGGATAATGGGGGTAAGCAAATCATTCCTTTTGACAACTTAACTGCAGACGATATTGTATTGATCCCTGCATTTGGAACAACACTGGCAATAGAAAAAGAACTGAGAAGTATTGGAATCAAAGTAGAACAATACAATACTACATGTCCGTTTGTTGAAAAAGTTTGGAATCGCAGCGAAGTGATTGCAAGGAATCAATACACCATTGTTATTCATGGTAAACCAACCCACGAGGAAACAAGGGCAACCTTTTCTCATGCATCTGCCAATGCGCCTGCGATTGTTGTGAAAGACATGGCGCAAACAAAGGAGTTGGCAAAATATATTTCCGGTGAAAAATCTGCAGAGCAATTTTATTCCGAATTTAAAGATCAATATTCAGAGGGATTTGATGTAACAAAACATTTGGAAAGAATTGGTGTTGTCAATCAAACTACCATGCTGGCAAGCGATACACAGGCTATCGCCGATTATCTTAGGGAAACGATGATAAAGAAACATGGTTTGACTGAAGAAAATACCAGGGAACGTTTTGCCGATACGAGAGATACTTTATGTTATGCTACCAATGATAATCAAACAGCAGTAACAGGTATGCTGCAAGCTAATGCTGATTTTGCAATTGTTGTAGGTGGGTATAACTCATCCAACACTTCTCACCTCGTGGAGCTGTGCGAAGAAAAACTTCCAACATTCTTCATCAACAATGAAGAAAAAATTGTTTCGGATAAAACAATCATGCATTATGATTTTCATACAAAGATGGAATTGATAACAGAAAACTATTTACCTAACAAGCAGCCGGTTTCTGTCCTAATCACCAGCGGCGCCTCCTGCCCTGACGCACTGGTGGAAGGTGTGATTAGAAAACTAGTCTCTTTTTTCCCAGGTCACAAATCCATTAATGAACTGATTTCAGGTTTTGGTACACCAAACTGAGGAGATTTTCCAAGTAGATTTCCCTGCCAATTCATAGGTAAGTTTCTTTGCTGTATTCCGATAATTATTTTTTCTTTGACGGTTATACCACGATAAAAAATCCGAACCCATGCAGCGGCTCCATTTTTTACTATTCTTTATTGCATCCTTCATTTTTTCATTCAACAATGCTAATTCCACCACTTGTGTTGGACTACCTATCAGGTGGTTGAATTTTACTGCAGACATATCAGAACAATCAGGTGTTCATCTTGTTTGGACTGTTGTTGAAGATAATACCGTAAAGAAATACCATGTGGAAAGAAGTACAGATGCCGTCCAATGGATAAGATTGGCTTCCATCAAACGAACAGGTCCGCTTGATCTTCCAAGTATTGAGTACGATTATACCGACATTGACTATTTACCCGGAAAAACATTTTACAGAATTGTAAGTGAGGACGTATATGGCAAGACCCGTACCTCTGAAGTGAGACAAGTAATTGCTGCAGATCAGGATTTTAGTATAAGCCCGAATCCCGCCAAAAACAAATTAACCATCAAACAAAAAAATGCCCGTACAAGCCTGGTTGATATTTATGACAACTATGGCAAGCTCATACTTACATGTAAACTTGTTTATCCGAACGAGACCATCGACATCTCCAAGCTTGCCAAAGGAAATTACTTCCTGAGAGTAAGTGTTGATGGCATTGAGACAGCCAGTGGTAGTTTTATAAAAATATAGCTGTCCTTTAAAGAACAGCTATAATGAATTAACCTAGTGAGTATTAGTGAGCAATATCATCGTGTATCAATGCTTTTGGCTCAGGGCCTACATATTTAGCATTGTACAACAGGTTATAATATTCTTCTGCCATCCGGTTGCTATCGAATTGTACCATTACATCTCTCATTCCATTCTTCACAATCTGTCTCCATGTTGGATAGTCATCATAATACAAAGGCAGAATTTGTTTGTTTAAAATTTCATATATCTGGTCAAGGTCATATTGGTCCTGTTCCTGCACATTCATCTTTCCATAATCTTTCGGAGGAACAACAAAACCATTGTTACCATGGTGAATGAATTCAGGGATCCAGCCATCGTTTGTTGAAAAGTTTACAGCACCGTTCATTGCTGCAGTCATCCCACTTGTTCCCGAAGCCTCACGAGGAACACGGGGATTATTTAACCATGCATCAGCAGCTTGCTTCAATCTTTTTGATAATCCCAATTCATATCCAATCAATACCGCAACATTCTTGTAATTCTTACTCAAATGCACAAGATGATTGAATTCGGAGATGGCAGGATAATCAACAGGGTAAGGTTTACCCGCCCAAATAATCTGAACCGGATATTTTGTATTGCTTAACAAAGCTTCGAACCTTTCTTTATCAGTAGAGATCAAACCTGCACGTTTGTACCCGGCAAAACGCCTTGCCCAAACAATAGTAAATACATTGGGGTCAAATAATTTTCCTGTTTGATCGGCAACAATTTCAAATGAACGCTTTTTCATCCATTTTTTGCGGTCATCAAATACCGCATCGTTGCCATCTTCTCTTGCCCTATACAAGGTTTTATCAGCCCAGTATCTCCAGTTTTGTGCATTGGTGATGGAAACGATCGGGCAAATGTCATCATACTTGCCCCACATATGCCTTGATACTTCACCATGCAATTGAGAAACGCCATTAGCAATTCTTGCAAATCGCAATGCTGCTAACGAATGGTTGAACTGATCATCAGGCATGCCGGTCACTTTCTTCACTTCTTCAACAGTCAGCCCGCAGAAATAACTCATTTTATGGCAAAGGAAAATATCATGTTTTTCATTTCCTGCTTCCTCAGGAGTATGCGTGGTAAATACCAAACGCTTTCTTACTTCTTCAATATTTTGATTGTACTTCTGATACAAATAGAATGCTGCAGAAACTCCATGCGCTTCGTTCAAATGATACACTTCAGGCTTGAACCCAATTTCATCTAACAACTTTGCACCACCAACGCCAAGCAAAATAAACTGCGCCACCTTGGTAGCAACATTTGCATCATACAGGCGATGTGTGATGGTTTGAGAGATGTAATCGTTTTCAGGAATATCTGTGGTCATTAAAAACAAAGGAGCTGTATTGAACACATGCGGAGGCAGGTACATCACTTTCACCTGCACAGGGTGTTCATGAATGGTTACTTCGAACTGTACTCCTGTATCTTCAAGAAAGCTGTAGATTTTTTCCATCCAGGTCACCTGCAAGGTCTGGTCCTGGTTGCGGGTTTGATCATAATAACCATACTTCCACAAAATACCAATTCCAACAAGGTTCTGACGTAGTTCGTAGGCGCTTCGCAAATGTGATCCGGATAAAAATCCGAGACCGCCACTATAAATTTTCAAAGGCTGGTGAATGGCAAATTCCATAGAGAAATAGGCCACTCGCTTTGAATAGCGTTCATCAACAGGATAAGGCAATTTAAATGATCGAAAATTCATCGAATTAAAATTTATGGCTGTGCAAAATAAGCGAATTTAAAGAATGTGTAGTAATTACACGATGTTATAGGAATTTTTATTTAGACGAAGACCTCTTTTTTGTCGATTTGGGTTTCGCTTCTTTTTTCTTTTTGTAGTTTCCATCAAACGAACAATCCAATCCGCGACGGGATCCACAACCTCCGTCCTCTTTCACCGAAACAGTATTACCGCTGAATTGAAAACTCAACTGGCATGGATCACCTCCCTGCCTGTATACCCCTTTAGTAGAAGAAGTGAGCAGCAATGATCCTTTGATTTCTCCGGAGCAATCGCCCTTTTCAATATGGATGAACACCAACAGTTCTGTTGAACTTCTGCCATCACGAATAGAAACGTAATTTTTTTTGTCCTGAACGTAGTCTCCCGAAAATTTATTTTTCCGCGGAAGCGTATCTATGGGATTAATGATGTCGACAGTAGCATTTAAAGGACTCGTAAGCAACAAAGTGAATTGTTTTGCCTCGGGAACATATTGATACACTTCCTTCCCTTCTGCTGTTTGACCACCGGATTTTTTTTGAGAGACCAGTTTTGTAATTGCATTGAATTTATCAATTGAACTTACCTGGCTTGTTGAGGCATCGTTATCGGGAACAAGAAATGGAAACGCAACATCAAATTGGTCATTGGTAAATGGAAGTAACAGGGCGACTCTTTTATTACCGCTAATGGCTTTTACGATATAGTAACTTGTTTTTTCCGGAGCCTTGATCCTTGCTAATGCTATATACTTTACTTTACCGATCTTACCGAACAATTTATTTTTAATGCTGTCCTGAATAAATGCTGCAAACTCAGGAGAACGGATTACCGTGGTGTCTTTATTGCTCAGCAAATCTGCTTCTGATATTTGGTAAGTTGACTGTGCAGGAGGGAAAAGGCCTGCAAAACTTTCATAAGAGAAACCCTTTTCATCTTTCTTACCCTTGCAGGACCATAAAACAATACCTATCAAAACAATTCCTATTCTATACATACCGGGCATTTCCGCAAAGTAAAGAAAAACTGGGCACCCGTGAGTTCTTGGCGGTTTTAGAAAAAATTTTTAGGTTTGTCTAAATTTTAAATTAGAGAACTTGAATTTTACAATCAGCGAAGAAAATTATCTCAAAGCCATTTTTCACCTGCAGGAAAAAGAAGGCACAGTAACTACAAATGCCCTGGCTGAAAAACTTCAAACAAAACCTGCATCGGTTACTGACATGATGAAAAAACTGAATTCAAAAAAATTATTGCATTACAAACCCTACTATGGTTTTTCATTAAGTGCTGAAGGAAAAAAGATTGCTTTGTTTATTGTGCGCAGACACCGGCTTTGGGAATATTTTCTTTCCGAAAAATTGAAGTTCGACTGGAACGAAGTGCACATGCTTGCGGAGGAACTGGAGCATGTAAGTAGCAAACAACTCATAGATCGTCTTGACCAATATCTCGGCCATCCACAATTTGATCCGCACGGCGATCCCATTCCTGATAATAAAGGCAAGATCAAAAACCTGAATAAGATTTCTCTTTTAGAATTGCCCTTTCATCAAATTGCCGAGGTAAGGCAAGTGACCAATCAATCAAAAGAAATGCTTGAAATTTTAGAGCACAAGCACATTGGCATCGGAACTAAACTGGAAGTGAAAAAACACTTTCACTTCGATCATTCCATTGAACTCAAAATCAAAAACAACACAGTAAATATCAGCGAACAACTGGCACAAAACATTTTTGTAACGTATGAACCAACAGCATAGCTATAATTCTTTAAGCGAAGTACATCAAAGCGTTGACACTACAGCTTCGCATAAACCGGTTTGGAAAAGAGCCCTTTCTTTCTTCGGTCCCGCTTATTTGGTAAGCGTTGGATATATGGACCCTGGCAACTGGGCAACTGATCTTGCAGGCGGAAGCCAATTCGGTTACAAACTCATCTGGGTATTGCTGATGAGTAATCTTATGGCATTATTGCTTCAAAGTTTATCAGCAAGACTAGGTATCGTTCGCGGAAGAGATCTTGCACAGGCCAATAGGGAAACTTATCCAAAGTATGTGAACTACAGTTTGTATGTTTTAGCCGAAATAGCTATTGCAGCTACTGATCTTGCAGAAGTATTAGGGATGGCTATCGGTATTCAATTGCTAACAGGCATACCACTTTTGTGGGCTGTGCTCATTACAGTGCTCGATACTTTTCTTTTGCTGGTGTTACAACGACTGGGTATTCGTAAAATGGAAGCATTCATCATTTGTTTAGTGGCTATTATCGGTATTTCGTTTTTAACTGAAATTATTTTGGCTAAACCAAACCTTGGTGAAGTGGCTCAAGGTTTCATACCAACTATTCCAAACAACGCTGCTTTATACATTGCTATCGGCATCATTGGAGCCACTGTGATGCCCCATAATTTGTATTTGCATTCGGCATTGGTTCAAACAAGAAAAATTAAGAGAGATGAAAAAGGAATCAGACGTGCATTGAAATTAAATTTTGCCGACAGCGCCATTGCACTCAATCTCGCTTTTTTTGTTAACGCAGCAATACTGGTGTTGGCCGCTGCAGTTTTTTTTAAGACAGGACGAACCGAGGTAGCGGAAATAAAAGAAGCACACCAGCTATTATCGCCATTATTAGGTTCTAACGTCGCACCTTATCTTTTTGCCATCGCATTAATTGCGGCAGGACAAAGTTCCACCATCACGGGAACGCTTGCTGGTCAAATTGTAATGGAAGGTTATTTACGTTTGAGGATCAATCCTTGGATGCGAAGATTGCTTACACGGCTTCTCGCCATCATTCCGGCAGTAATCGTCATACTTGTTAGCGGAGAAAAAGACATCAATGACTTACTTGTGCTAAGCCAGGTAGTACTGAGCTTGCAATTGGGTTTCGCCATCATTCCACTAATTCATTTTGTTAGCGACAAAAAAACAATGGGTGCATTTGCCATCAAGCCAATTGTACAAATACTTGCATGGCTTATTACTTCTGTGCTTGTTTATTTAAACACGCGTATGGTAATTGAACAGGCAACAGATTATTTCATTCATAGCGACAACATGTTTTGGAAAATCATTATCATCCTGGGCGGGCTGATATTTATTACATTGTTAGTGGTAGCCATTGTTTATCCTTTAATCACGCACAGAAAAGTAAAGGACATCCCGTTGCAGGTACACAAATCTGAAAAAGCGATTGAAGAAATATACATACCCACTTACAACCGTATTGCTGTCGCACTTGATTTTAGCCAACGTGATAAAGCATTAATTGCCCATGCCGTAAAGGAATCAAACGAACTAACGAGAATTATTTTGATTCATATTGTAGAAAGTGCCTCAGCAAAAATTTTAGGCAATGAAGCTGATGATTTTGAAACGAGAAAAGACCAGGAGAAGCTTGATGAATACGTAGCATTTCTTAAGCAAAAAGGCCTAATGGCAGATAGTGCTCTCGGTTTTCGCAACCGGCATAAAGAAATTCCAAGACTGGTAAAGGAAGCCAATGCCGATCTCTTGATCATTGGTGCACACGGACATAGTGGAATGAAAGACTGGTTATACGGCGAAACGATTGATGCAGTACGACATCAACTAAAGATACCGGTGCTGATCGTGAATTTATAATGTACTTAGCTGCATTGCTACTATTAGCTTTTGTTGTGTCACTCCCTTCATCGCTCGGTAATTCGATTCGGCATGTTAAATCTGTCATCTTATGAGGTAACACTTTTATCTCTATAGCAAAAGGTGTTTAGTACCAGAATTGTCTGCCGAGATAGCAATGCTTATTTGATATTTTGTCTTATCTTTTAAACGCATTGACCGCTTACATCATTTGCATTAAATAATATTGTGCCGATATTCAACTTCTATCAAAATAAAATGGCGTCAAACCGTGGCTTTGACTGGCCACGTCAAAAGAAATAGCTCGTTATGAAGATTCAAATATTTTGTTTATTTATTCTTTTCAGTGGACTCGTTCATGCACAATCATACAAGAAAATACATAGCAGCGCCATTGTAGTGGATACACATAACGACATACTAATGAAAGTTACAGACCTGGGAATTTCATTTGACCAGGATCTCAGATCAAAAACACATAGTGATCTTGCCCGGCTTAAACAAGGTGGAGTGGATGTGCAGGTTTTTTCTGTGTATTGCGATGGTGATGCTAAAAATGCGTACGCCTATGCCAATAAAGAAATGGACAGTCTTGATGCAGTAATTTTGCGCAACCCTGATAAAATAGCCAAAACGCTCAATTACAATCAACTTTTGCAAACAGTAAAGCAGCATAAGATAGCTGCCATGTTTGGAGTTGAAGGCGGCCACATGATAGAAGATGATCTCAGCAAACTGGAAGCACTTTACAATCGAGGTGCCCGTTACCTTACACTTACACACAACATTGCTCCGTCCTGGGCTACAAGCGCCGCCGATGAAACCCGCGGGAAAGTGTTACCTCACAAAGGGCTTACCGCGTTTGGAAAGCAGGTAATCAAGCGGATGAACGAGTTGGGAATGATGATAGACGTGAGCCATGCTGGTGAGCAAACTTTTTGGGATGTTATACAGTTAACTACTAAACCCGTTATTGCCTCTCACAGCTCTGCATATAACCTGACACCACACAGGCGTAATTTGAAAGATGAACAGATCAAGGCCATAGCAAAAAACGGCGGCGTTATACAAGTAAACTTCAATCCCGGTTTTATTGACAGCAGTTTTGATAAAAAAGAAACTGCCTTCATGAAAGTTCACAACGGTGAATTTGATTCACTAAGGAAAAGCGGCATGAGTGATTATTATGCTTTGGATTACATCTATCATAAATACGCTGCCGATGCACAAGCTATTCGTCCACCACTTTCAAAATTGATTGACCATATTGATTACATTGTCAAATTAGTGGGAGTTGATTACGTTGGTCTCGGGTCCGACTTCGACGGAATTAATGTTACCCCGCTACAGCTAGATGATGTGACGTGTTATCCACTAATAACAAAGGCTCTTAAAGAAAGAGGCTACTCGAAGAAAGACATAACAAAAATTCTTGGCGGCAACTTTTTACGAGTGTTACAGGCAAATGAAAAGCATTAAAAACATCAAAAAATAATTAACTCAAAAGGATTTTCATGAAAAGGGTTCAATCTTTTTTAATTCTTGTATCGGTATTTCTTTTTGCAAGTGTTGTTCCTGCACAAGCGCAAGTCTCTTCCTCTTATGTTGATTCATTGGCAAATCATGCAATACAAGAATTCAATGTGGCGGGTATTGCTATTGCCATTGTAAAAGACGGGAAGATTATTCATGAAAAAGGATACGGTGTGAGATCGGTACTCACTAAGCTGTCAGTCGATGAACATACAAATTTCCAGATCGCATCTAACAGTAAAGCATTTACCACCGCAGCATTATCAATTTTAATTGACGAGGGCAAACTTTCGTGGAAAGACAAGGTGAAAACCTATCTGCCTGAATTTAAAATGTATAACGATTATGTAACTGAAAATTTCATTGTGGAAGATTTGCTTTGTCACAGAAGCGGACTTGGTTTGGGCGCAGGCGACCTGATGGATTTTCCAGATGGATCAAATTTTACCATAAAGGATAAGCTGACTTTCTTTCAATACTTCAAACCGGTTTCAAACTTCAGAACGCAATTTGATTATGACAACCAGCTTTACATCATTGCAGGGGAACTGATTGCAAGAGTAAGTGGTATGACATGGGAGAAATTTATTCAAACAAGAATTCTCGATCCATTGCAAATGAGCAACTCTTTTTCTTCTCTGCAAGATGTAAGAGATAAAAGTAACCTGGCTACGCCGCATTCGGTCGAAACCGGTCAAATGAAAACTATTGCTCCATTCAAGGAAAACATTAATGGGGCAGCGGGCGGAATTGTTTCTAATGTTGATGATTTGAGCAAATGGATGATAACACAGTTACACAAAGGAAAATATGGAACAGGGCCGGAAAAACAACTTTTTTCAGAAGCGAGACAAAAAGAAATGTGGCGAATACATACTGTAATGGAGGTAAACAACGAAGCTCGTTACAACAAACATTTTAGCGGCTACGGACTGGGTTGGGGAGTAGGTGATATAAAAGGGAATTTGCAGGTTGGACATACAGGTGGTTTGCCCGGCATGCTAACCAGTATAACCATGATACCGGATCTGCAATTAGGAATTGTGATCTTAACTAATACAGAAAACAGCGGCGGATGGGCCTTTAGAGCCATCAATCAAACTATAATAGACAAGTACCTTGGTCTTGATGCTGTAAACTGGATAGACATGTACAGCAAACGTTATGAGGCGGGCAGAAATAATGCTGATTCCCTAACAAACAAGGTTTGGGAAACGGTAACTGCAGTTAAAAACACAAAGATCAATCCGTCCAACTACACCGGTATTTACGAAGATAAATGGTTTGGCAAGATTGAAATCTTTTTAAAAGGCAACCAATTGTGGTTTAAATCCTATCGTTCTCCTAAACTGAACGGTCCATTGCAGTTTTACAAAGCCAATACGTTCGCCATTAAATGGGAATACCAGGATATGAATTGCGATGCCCTGGCCATATTCAACGTAGACAAGTCTGGACAAGCTCAAAGCATCAAAATGCAAGGTATCTCTCCCAATATTGATTTCAGCTTTGATTTCCAGGATCTGGATTTGCGACGGGTAGTTAAATAAGTATCAGGCGTAGAAAAATTATCAGTAACGGAAGTTTTATTTTTCGTAATTAACTTCAAATAAAGATATTTAAGTCAGGCCTGAACTGGCTGTTTTTGCATTTGATCAAGTTACTTCGTCATGTTCTGAAATTCCTGGCTTTTTATTTTAAAAACCGTTCCGTGCCGAACTCCTGTAGGAAAAGAAATCTTTTCCGAAATATCTGTCCAGTGAATAAGATCATTTGAAATAACTGCACCGTATTTATGATCCCTGTATTTATCAAAATAAACCACCCATTGCCCATTGATCTTAATTGCTGTTGGCCCTTCAGCCCAATAATTTCCTGTGATAGGTGCTCCCGGTTTTGAGTAAGGTCCTTTCAATTTTTCGGCAGTAGCGACGCGAATATTTTTTTCAACGGGAGATCTCGTTTCATTTTTCAGAAACATCACCCATCGCTTTCCGGCTTTAACAATAGTAGCATCAATTACACTGAAGCCAGGTTCGTACAAAAGTTTTGTCTTGCTGAAACTTTTAAAATTCTTCGTTGTTACATAATATATGCGATGATTATTCCTTTGTCCTTCTGCTGATGTATCCTTTTGTTGAAACCGTCCGGGAATGGTAGTGGCCCAGTAAATCATATACTCTTGCTTCTTTGGATCATAAGTAATTTCAGGGGCCCATGTATTTCTTGCCGAATCTTCATGCATCATTACTGGAACAAATTGTTGCGCCGACCAGTGAATTAAATCTTTCGAAGAGGAATAACCAATTCCTTTGTCGGCCCAACTCACCGTCCATACCATGTGATACAAAGCGTCAGCACCTTTAACGATACAGGGATCACGAAATAGCTTGTCCTTGCTTATCATTGGCTTCAGGACAACGCTGTCATTAAACATTGTCTTCCATCCAAATCCATCTTCACTGTAAGCATAATGCAAACCGTCGCCATTGCCTTTGAAATAACAAAATAGATAAACGCTATCTTTTGTTTGAGCAAGAAGGCTCAAACTAAAAAAACAAAACGAACAATATAAAAAGATTTTCTTCATAAATTATCTTATCTGGCAAGTGTAACACTCATCAATCCTATCACGACATCATTGGCGATAGTTTTTAAATGGAGTGATTTTAATTCTTTCGATGGATTCAATGGCATATCCAAAACAGTAGCAGCACCTCCATCAATTCCACGATTACTAAAACCTTTTATGGTTATAAACTTGTTGAATGTCCTGGAGTCCTCTCCTGTTTTTAAATAAACCCGAAGTGGTTTTGGTGCACCGGTGGTGAATGCAAAACCGTCTTCATAATAATCCTGTTCAATTGGCCACCAGTTTTCAGGATTTTTCAACAGCAAAGTATCGCTACTACCATCTTTATATTCCGTTATGACTTCTCCATTTACTGAACGACTTTGCATCGGGTTAGTGGAACCCGCCATTAAAAAATAAGCATGTGATGACTTACCATTTAATGGAATAAAAATCTCTTTTGGATAATTGTCCCACTGAGATGTAAATACTACGTTTTTTATTCCCGCTTTAGAAGGTGTTGCAAATGGAATCTTTTCTCCTGTTACAATTTCATTTTTATCTCCTGCCCTTTTACGTAATCCGGAATCATCAATATTTACCGTTGTCAATGGATAAGCCCAATTGCCTACCCCTTGCGTTGGCAATTGCAATGTTGTGGTTTTTGGTCTTGGAGAGAGGTATTGATCTTTAAAGATGTTATTCAGTTCATCATTGAAATAGTTTTCAAGATTTATTTTTTCAAGCTGCGCCGGCGTCACACTGTTCACCGCAATGCTATGGCTTGGCTTCACTACCTCGAAGCAAACCGGCACCCAGTACAACGCTTTCCCTTGTTTCGCTTGCACAAAAAAAGTTTTTGCTCCTTCTGTGGCATTCGCTTTCGCATTAAAGCTACGGGAAGATACAACCGGCCTAGCAATCGCATTTTGCGGATCGAAATATTTTATAAATACAATGTTCTTTGATGTTAGAGAGATCGTTTCGCCAAAATGATAAGTTTTCTTCACGGATAGATTTTCTGTGACACTTCCCTTCCACCTTATCTCGACATTGAAATTGTTTGATGGAGATGCATCGATGTATAGCATCGGCGTTTCAATGGCAGAAGAATCAAAATACCACGAAGCCTTTCCTCCATTGACAAAAACGGATTCCACATTATCCAGTTTTGCCTTTACGGACAACGAAAGCCTCACTGCATTTGCAAAACTCGTTTTGAATTGATAAACATCTATATTACCATCACGCTTGAAAGTGTATGCAATATCGGGTGTCGTTAGAGAGGCATAATTCCATTGAGATGGGAAGCCTGGCTTAATCTGCAATTTCTTTTCAAGGAGATTCGGTTCAACTCCAAACAGGCCTTCCACTAAACTTCTCGCTGCTGTTCCAATATCATCTGCAAAATCCCTGTATAATTCACCACGCATGGCATCATAAAAAGAAAGCTGTTGAAAATTACCGGGGCTGGCTCCCAGATACATGCTTTCAACCAGAGAGCTCTTGAATAATTTATAAGCTTCTTCATTTCTTCCGCCCTGCCAGTAGGCTAACGAAGTATGCAGGCATTCTCCAAGCACAACATTATTCAGCGACCAAGTGTAAGGCTGCCAGTTTGTAGTTGACATGGTAAACAACTTTGAATCGTTCAGGCCTTTTGCTTTGACAGGTATGTGCGGAATGTTTTCGTCGACATAACGAAGTATTTGATAGGACTGAAATGCGTTTGGCACTTGTGCATCAAAAGCATGATAAACCGTCCACAATCCGGCTGATGGGTGGACCAATTTTTCGCCCAACAAATCCTTGTACTCGGCAAACCATCCCTTATCCTTCAACCACAATTGTTCATTCATTGCTTTGAAAATCTTGTCCGCCTCTTTCTCATAAGCAGTCCTGTCTTCTCCAATAATTTTTGCCAGTTGCGCTGCAATTTTGTTTGCACGATAATTATAAGCCGAAGAATGGGTTACACCTCCTCCACTGTATTGTAATGCATCACTTGCCCAAATAGCCGCATATGCATCGTACAAGCCGTCACCATCTCTGTCGAAATTTCTTTTCTCCCAATCCAAATGTCTTACTAATAGGGGCCACATCTTTTTTACATAATTCGTGTCACCCGTCCAATAAAAATGATTGAGCAATTGATCAACAAAGACCAGATTCATATCGTAGTGGTGCGGACGAATATCACCGTTCGGATTTCGTGAAATATATCCGCTGCTGAATAATGATGTACCCATCTTTTCAAGGCCACGTGCCAAATGCAAAGCCGTGTCCATTACAACTGGTCCGCTTAGCGGCGTCGTTACCTGCGAAAGCGCATAAGAACTAAAATGTTTTTCTGCACGGTCATGCCAACCTAGAACATCGGCACAATAAGCGCCACGCCAGCCATTCAAACGCATGCGCCATGCAACAGCGCCATGCATGTAAGATGGATCTTCCCAAATAGCATCCGCAGCAACACTCAAAGCGCCTCCAAGTGTATTAATGTACGGATCAGGTGTGTTAAGCCTGATTCGATTAGCCAGTTGTTTACGAGTATTCTCTGTCTTTTGAAATAACAACGAAAGATCTTTGTATGTAAAACAGAAATTTCTTTGGTTTGAAATCAAAAAGTACTGCGCTTGATCAGTCAATGTAAGTTGACCACACAAAGCCGGTGAAAATGACGAAGATGACCGGGAAAACTCAATCGGATCCTTTTGCTTGTTCGGATCTGATAATTTTAATTGGGAGGCTGAAGGAAAAATTCCAAGCAAACTTTTTAAGTCTTCCTTTCTATTTACGGAATCTTTTTTTTGATTAGGGAAGTTTTGTATCTCGTAACGTTCTTCTTCGGTTAATGGTTTTTTGCTTCCGAAGAAAACTTTGAAATTATTTTTCTCGATTGAATAGACATTGCCATTGCAATATTCAGGCTTCAAATAAAAGGACGATTCGGGATCTGCACCAATATCACCATCACGTGAAAACCTTTGCCCGGTAGCCCCGCCGTAAGCAGCAATGAGTTGAACGTTTTCATCAACATTGTTGGCTTCGATCTTTATAATTAGGGCTTCTCTTTCGTACAACGATAAAACTGTAACTGTCAGCGACCCTTTTCCCAACAAACTGTCTTTGATTCGATAAACCATTGAACCGGGACGATATCTTGTTTCAATTTCGTTCGCATCAATCAGCCATTTGCTTTTACCATTTTTAATCACGCCGAATTTTAAGTTACCTCCCATGCCGGGTAGATACAATCCAAATTCGGGTAGATCCCCTGCCTCAACACGAAAGGCCGTATTTCCTCCATACAATGCCCTATTGAATCTCCGGTTTCCACCTACCAATAAAAAATCTTCACCGTCAGGCTTATAATGAATTTTTCTTTCAATGCCATGCCACAAATTGTCCTGTGCGAAAGAAGGTGCTTGAAGTAGTGCAATAATCGAAACAATCAGAAAATATAATCGGCTGAATTTCATTCGACGTTATAAAAGTGTTTCAATTTCGTCCCAAACTTTTTTAACAACAGGAATTCCATCTCTTAAATTTTTCTCTCTATCGAGTAACACCCTTTCGCCGGGATAGACAATTTTGCGGTCGCTTTCTGCAACGGATTGTTTGTAATCAATGATAACGTTGTTGACACAAGCCTTTATGCTGTTATAGTTTTTCAATTGCTGCAGATCAATAGCAATGAATACCTGTGACAAACCATGTTCAGGCTTGTTTTCAGTAATTTCTTTCACCGACCAACCACCTGAAAGAATTACTGATAAAATATCTAACAATAAAGAAAGACCCCCACCTTTCCAATATCCTGCAGGCATAACTCTTTTTGATTCCAAAATTGCAGAAGGGTCTTTCGTTGCTTTACCATTCTTATCAAAGCCGCCGTCAACAGACAGTTGTTCACCTTTCAGTTTTGCTAACTCCATAGAACCATAGGAAAATTGCGACATGGCCATGTCCATTACAATCGCTTCACCGTTGAATGGAACTGCAATTACCAAAGGGTTGTTACCAAGTTTTGCATCTGTTGCGCCCCATGCAGGCATATTAGCAATAGTGTTGGTCCAACCAATGAAAACAAAATTATTTTTTGCGGCATGCCATCCATAATAACCACCACGCATCCAATGATTGGTATTTGAAAGAGCAACACAACCAATGCCATTATTTTTTGCTAACTGCATTGCTTTATCCGTTGCTTTAACTGCATTCAAAACACCCGGTGCCAAATTACCGTTCCATTGCTCCAATGCATTTGTTGTGTGTACAACAGTTGGATCATTATTAGGAAAAACAAAACCTTTTGTAACCAGCTTTACAAAAAGAAAAAAACGATTCACTCCATGTGTGTATACTCCATCAATGCTGTTCGCTGTAAATATTTCTGCACATGCTTCTGCTCTTTCCTTTTCAAATCCACACTTTAAAAGAATAGAAGAGAAAACATCTTTCATCTTGTTCGCCGGTATTCGTACAGTATCAGTCATCGTCAAAAATTGAGAAGACAAACTTCCTTAAAAAACGTTATCAATTGCAGGGCGACTGTATTGTTCTTTTGAATTGGTTGTTTTTGGTAAACCAAAATAAAAATAAAGTGTACGATTTATTGGTCCGTTAATTTTTGTTGGCTCAGATTGTGGTCCCAATTGCGATGTATTGGCACTAATATTCAACGCCAGCTTTGTTCCCATTGCAGGAATACAATCGAGGAAAGAAATATTCCCGGCTGGCAATTCAGGAAATGGTTTCACTCCTGTTAGTCCATAAAAATCAAAAAGGCGCACATACAAGCCTGTGTCTTTGCTGGCCACGTAAAACTTTCCTTCAACAGTGTTAAACTCCATCCAGGTTATATCGCCATAATAACCTTTGAACTCAGGATACACCAACGGAGAATAACTCGTTTGTGTATTGTTGTACGAATTTTCCCAAACATTCACAGGCGTTCCGGCTGTTCTGTTTTTCCATTGACGATACGGGCCTTTGCCCAACCACTTTGCACCTAACACGAAATTCTCAGGATAATTAAAACTCACACCGGCAAAAGGATATGTCCCATTCAATTGATATTCGTATTCCAAACTAATCCAACCACTACCAAACATTTTCCACTTAGCATACTTCATGTTGCCGTCGTAATTGAATTCAACCACATCACTATTTCCTTCCTTGTAATGTTTGCTGCCGGCAAGTGTTGATTTTCCCTGAACCAATACTGGTCCTCTTGAAAAGGAAAGATTATCCATTGAAGCATTCTTTGTGCCTGTGAGCATGCCGGTCTTCTTATTTAACACAACAGAATTTTCACCGCCACGTAATACAAACGTTGTATCAGTTTCTGTAAATGAAGTAGTGCTATCATTAGTTGTCAAAACACCGCCAAGTAAGTCTTCATTTGGTTTGATCTTCCATGTCCATTTATAAATTTCTTTTTTGAATGGATCAAATGCTGCAAGAATCAATGCATCATAATTTTTGAAATCATTGGGCAAGCCCAGATTCAAAACACCTTTTTGTTTGGATGATATTGATGGTGCATTTGCAGTTCCCCTTTTCTCAACTGTGTAACCCGTAAGTGCATCATTTGGTTTGCGGTAATTGACCAATGCCCATTGATAACTGCATTGAGAAAGATTAGTAAAGTGGTAACGATTCTCTAACTCAATCTTGCCATCAAAATTTTGTGGCAATTCTTTCATCCAAATCTTTATCGGCGAAAAAATTTCTCTCAATGCAAAAAAGCTTCCTTCCTTTTCACGATGTGGGCCAAGAATGCCATCGTTAGCGTTCAACCCATTTGCATCAATCACATTGTTGTGATCAGTTCGAACAATACCTTCATCTAACAAAGCCCAGATAAATCCGCCACCACTTTTCTTTGCATTCCAATGTAGTTCCCAAAAATCAGCCATGCCCGATCCTGCACCACCATCATCCTGCGAATGCAGAAATTCCGTTGGCATGTAAATAAGCGAGTCGTTCAGAATATTTTTTGTGCTGTAATAATCTTCATAATGATTGCAGTCAATTCCATTAACAGCATTTCCCGGACGATGATGCGGATGAATCACCGTTCTTTTTGAAAAGTCCCATTGATCAAAATCTGCATCCAGTGCTTTGTTTGTGCCGCCTTCATTGCCATTGTCCCAAAAGATGATGCTTGGATGATTCAGATCCCTAGTCACCATTTCTTTTACTAATGGACTACCGACAGATGTGCTGTAAAATTTTTGCCATCCTGCCAGTTCATCCAGTACATACAATCCAAGCGAATCACACTTTTCCAAAAAGCTTACATCCGGCGGATAATGCGAACAGCGAACTGCATTCATGTTCATTTCTTTGATCAGTTGCACATCCATCAAATCAATTTCAGGATTTACACAGCGGCCAGTTTCAGGCCACCAAACATGTCGGTTCACACCCTTCATTTTTATCTGCACACCGTTGAGATAAATGCCATCGCCTTTTCTTACTTCAATGGTTCTGAAACCAAACTTTTCTGATGTTTGATAAATTGTGGAAGCACCATTCTTCAATGAAACAACAACTCTATAAAGATTTGGCGTTTCTGCAGTCCACTGCAATGCGTTGTTGATTTTTGTTCTTAGTTCAATGACTGAATCCTTTGCATTTGCTTTTGATGAAACCGTGCCAACGGTTCTTCCTTTCGCATCAACGATGTCTGCTACAATTGTTTTTGCTCCCGTTAATCCTTTTGGAAATGCCTGCATAGCAAAACTTCCATCTGCCTTTGCGTCGATGGCAACATAATCTATGTACTCTTTTGGAACCGCTTCTAAATAAACAGGACGAAAAATGCCACCAAACACCCAATAATCAGCCAAACGTTCTGCATTGTTAACGCTTGGATCGGCACTCATTTTACTTACAGTTGCTTCAAGCAAATTGCTCTTACCATAATTCAATTTATCAGTGACATCGTACTTAAAGCGATAGAATGCGCCCTGGTGAATTTTACCCGCGGATTTTCCGTTAATCTTTACATCAGTATCCGTCATCGATCCCTCGAATACAATAAACACTCTTTTGTTCTTCCATGCAGCTGGTACGTTAAAGGAATATTTGTACAAACCCTTTTCATCAGCGAAACGAAAATTCTTTCCATAGGTTTTGTAATCACGGCCATAATTATAACTTCCAAAGCCTTGCTGCTCCCACTGAGAAGGCACCTGAATTTTTGTCCAATAGCCGCTGTTGCGACCACCGGTACAAAAGAAGTCCCATCCAATTGTATTTTTATTATCCGTACCCGATAAATACTTAATTTCCTTTTGCTGAGAGAAAATTGTTAATGCAGAAAATTGGATGAATAAAACAACCAGTAATTTTTTAAAGCTCATTTCAGAAATATAAAGCGATTAAATGTTCACTGCACTTATTTGGGTTTAGTCTGGCTAATTGCATCTTTTGTTATCAAATCAACATCTTTAATGACTGAAGGAAACCAGATCATCATCTCACCTTCGCCCCTGTTTGCCCAGGCGTAATAGGGAATTAAAGTAACCGGTTTGTTTACAGTTGAAATACTTGTTCCATCGTTGTTGATTTCGATAACGGGAGCAGTTGTTTTTAAGATCTCAACACCATTCAATACATCACTTTTAAATTCCGGCGTAAAGCTTGCATTCAGCGGCATCACAATATTTGCGGCTTTGCCGTCATTGTCTTTCCATTCTGCACAATACACTAGTGGACCACGTTCAATAGCAACTTTACCTAAATCGTCTTTTAGATTTTCATTTGCCTTGATCAACTTTGTTTCCATTGGCAAATTCACTTCAACCACATCACCTTTTTGCCACTTCCTATTTAATAATGCGTATCCTTTTTCCATTGTGTATTCAACCGGCCGACCATTAACTTCTATTTCAACCTTGCTATTGTTAGCATTTACAAAACTGTACAGGTCAGAAGGCAGAACACTACTTTGTGCCCAACCGGGAATGCGAATCATTAAATTAAAAGCATCAGAAGATTTTGGAGAAACCACAAATTTCAAAGCTCCATCCCATGGGTAATTATTTTGTTGCTCTATTCTTACTGGTTTATTGTGAACAGCAATTTCCGTAGTGCTGTTTGCAAAAAGATTGACATAAACATCATCACCTTTTTGAGCATACATATAACCGGGAACCGATGGCAACAGACGAACAAGATTTGTCGGGCAGCAGGAGCAATCAAACCAACCGGCACGGCTTCTTTCCAAAGCGCCATGATTAAAACTATTTTTTACCTGCATGGCATTGCTGTAGAAAAAGCTTTTGCCATCCAAACCAACTCCTGAGAGCAATGCGTTGTACAAACTCTTTTCTAAAACATCAATGTATTTTGCATCACCATGCAATAAAAACATTCTTTCGTTCCAGTACACATTCGCAATGGCTGCACAAGTTTCGTTATATGCAGTTGTATTGGGAAGTTCGTAATTGCCGCCGAAGCTTTCGCCTCCCGGAATTGCACCTACTCCACCATTCACATACAGCTTTTTCGAAACCATGTTGTTCCAAATCTTGTCGATCGCATTCAGCATTTTTTCATCGCCGGTTAATGCAGCAACATCAGCAACACCGGAATATAAATAACCAGCTCTCACTGCGTGCCCTTCTGCCTCTGTTTGATCAACTACAGGAACATTGTCCTGCCAGTAGGATCCATTCTTCCACTGGTCTTTACTCTTTGCATCATAGTTCATATCGTGGCCGCGTTCTTCAATAAAGTCTTTCGCAGTTTCCAAATATTCCTTTTTGCCGGTGATGCGGTATAATTTCACCAAACCCATTTCAATAATTTCATGGCCGGGTGCAATATGTCTCCTGCCCGGACCAAAAACTGAACAAACCAGGTCAGCATTTTTTGTTGCAATATTCAACAAGGTCTTTTTTCCTGTCGCATAATAGTGTGCAGCAGCTGCCTCGTACAAGTGGCCGGAGTTATATAGTTCATGGCTTCCTTCTCTTTCTTTTTGCCAACGCTCTGTACCCGACCATGAATGTGGATGCGACGGATCGATAGTTCTTGCGGTGTACAAATAGCCATCAGGCTCCTGCGCAGCGGCAATCTTTGCAATGAGTGTATCAACGTATGTTTCTAACTTTTTATCAGGAAACAATGAGAGTGAATAAGAAGCACCTTCGATAGTTTTATAAATGTCAGTATCATCAAAAGGAAAAATGGTGCAGAACTTCCCGCTTCTTGCTGCAGCCATTTCAAAGTTTTTCACACGACCGGTTTTGTCGCAGCGTTCGAAGGATGCAGGAATAGTTACCGTGTGATTTGTTTTCAATCGTGGCAACCAGAAATTGTCAGTCAGCTTGACCTTCGTGAAGTTCACTGCCTGTATGGTATAATCTTTTTGCTGTGCTGACGATGAAACAGCAAACGCGATTGACGCAATAGCAAAAATTTTTCTGTACATCATTGTATAATTTATGGTGATGTGTGAGAATTATTTAACAAACTAAATTACTACTATGGAGTTTCTGTTGCCTCGCACTCTTTTACGTTTTGTAATTCTTATTATCAAAGCCAACATCAGCGTTACTTGTTTATATCGTTTCCTAAATCATAAAGCACAGATCCCTCGTGCCTCGGGATGACAAGTACTAGTCTTTACTGCCTGCAATCTTCAAGAAATTGAAAGATTCAAACCAGTGATGACTCTTGCCTAATGCTGAACAGAATTCAGAACGATGCAGTGAGTGACACAATAGGCGTTGATAGTAGTAACGCAGCTGGTTACATAATCATCAGCCTTATTTAAAAGAACTACTGACAAATAAAAGTCTATTCAACCTTTTCCCTTTGCAGGGACATGGTGGTTACTTCAACTCCAGCACTACAATACTCTTTGCAGGAAGATCTACTGACAATTTATTTCCCGCCAGCTTTGCTCCTTTGAAATCTGTTTCAACAACTTTCTTTGGTTGTTCAAAAGTATTGATGTCGGTAAGGTTTGCTGATGTCAATGCTTTTCCTGTTACCGTTTTCCAGTTTCCATCAATAGATGTTTGAATGGAAATATTTTTTGTAGGATCTAAATTCACCAATGAAATATGAACTGTGCCAAGCGAATCTTTTGATGCAGAAATATTCAATGAAGGAATTTTATCAGTGCCGCTTGCGAAATCAGGACTATTGAATTGAATGGGGATCAGCTTTGCATCCTGGTGCACTTTGTACAAATCGAAAACATAGTAAGTAGGTGTAAGCAAGAGTGATGGTCCTTTCGTTAAGATCAATGATTGCAACACGTTCACAGTTTGAGCAAGGTTAGCCAAACGAACTCGATCAGCATGATTATTAAAGATGTTAAGTGTAGTTGCAGCAACCAATGCATCACGCAAACTGTTTTGCTGATATAGGAATGCCGGATTTGTGCCAGGTTCAACGTCTGTCCAAATGCCCCATTCGTCAACTGCCAGCGCCACTCTTTTTGCACTATCATATTTGTCCATGATGGCAGAATGCTTGGTCACAAATTCCTCCATGCGCAAACAATTCTTCATGGTGCTGAAGTATTCTTTCTCGTCAAATTTTGTTGCAGAGCCTTTGCTTCTCCAGTTACCTGTTGGTACTGTGTAATAGTGAACACCCACGCCCCACATCATGTTGAGAGGAACGTTTTTCATCAAGGTTTCTGTCCAATGATAATCGCCCGAGTTTGCGCCACTGGCTACTTTACGGAGTCTTGCATTGGGATAATTTTTTGCGTAAGAACCATAGCGACGAAATTGATCCGCATAAAATTCAGCAGTCATTTCACCGCCGCAACCCCATGCTTCATTTCCTATTCCCCAAAAGTGAACATTGAAAGGTTTCGGATGTCCATTTTGTTTACGCTCATTAGCCATTGGACTTTCACCATCGAAATTCAAATACTCTACCCATTTGTTCATTTCTTCAACAGAACCGCTACCAACGTTTGCGGAAATGTAAGGCTCGCAACCAAGCAATGAACAGAGTTCCAAAAACTCGTGCGTGCCGAAACTGTTATCTTCAACAACGCCGCCCCAGTTGGTGTTTACCATTTTTGGACGATGATTGCGTGGACCAATTCCATCGCGCCAATGATATTCGTCGGCAAAACAACCGCCCGGCCAACGGAGATTTGGAATTTGAATTTTCTTCAGAGCATCAACAATGTCCAAACGAATACGATCTTTCTTCGGAACATTTAATGTGTCACTCACCCAAAAACCATCATAGATGCAACGGCCAAGGTGTTCGGAAAAATGTCCGTAAATGTTTCTTTCAATTTTTGTTTTTGCCGAAGCAGTATTCAGGGTTAACTGAACCTGCGAAAATGACTGGTCAAAAACAAATACAAGCAATGAGAGTAAAAAAGTTCTGCGCATGATGACTTATTTTTTTAACTGTTTTAAATCTATGATCGTCGGTTCATTTCTATCGCATGTTAATTCGCCGTTACTATATTTTAATTCAGCAAGCTGTATCACACTTCTTTTGGATTCGAAGGAGCCCGGAGGTGCTGGATTTATTTTTGTTCTACCCGGATGCGTGAAATAAAATATGTAGGCTTTATCGTTGTTGATTACAACATCGCAATGATTTCCCATCACACCATCGTCCTTACCAGTTCCTCCGATTTCAAGCAAGCGGTTTGATTGTTTCTTCCAGTTCGACAAATCATCTGACTGAAACACTTCAAATCCTTTCCATGCATCGACGATCATCCAGTAAGTATTCTGCCACTGAAACACTTTTGGCCCTTCGCCCCGTGCAGCTATTGCTTTTCCCTTATCCTCCCAATTGTACAAATCCTTGCTGTCTGCATAGTAAATCGACTTGCCATCTCTTTCGTTATTGTACCAGAGCCGCCATGTTCCGTCAGAAAGCTGAAAGATGGAAGCATCAATTACTTTGTCGTTTGCAAGTTTTAATGTGGATTCGTATTTCCAGTTGAAAAGATCAGAACTTGTCAGGTGAACAATATTGCGTGGATGATTCCAGTTATCAAAAATTCCCGGAACATAAGTAAGATACATGTGATAAACACCTTTGTATTCAGTTACATCAGGCGCCCAAAAAGTATAACCTGCGTCGGGACGATAATTAATATTGGCAGTGTCAACATATTTCCAATGAGCACCATCTTTTGATGAAGCAATGCCAATTGGTGTACCATGCACCCATTTTACTCCGGTAGAATCATTCAATGTTGCACGGCGATTGGTGTACAACATCAACCACTCTTTCTTTTTCTTGTTCCAGATAATTACAGGATCGGCGGCACCATGATACAAAGGATCATCAAACAACGGCTTTGATGCAACATTATTTTTTTGTGCAGATGAAACAGCAACAATTACAAACGCAAAAACAAAAAGCAATATGGCTTGTTTTTTACTCATAACTCATTGGAGTTAATGTTACCGGCCCTAATAAACCCGATGGTACCGGCTTCCATGATGAAGCATCAAATAAACCGTTCTTTCCAACATTTTCTCTTTTGCGGGCAGGCATGTTGGTGTTGTAAAAAATTTTCCATGGAAGGTTATTCCTGTCCATGTAGCTGATGCGATTAGCCATAAGGTTAGCCACAACAATTTCCAGTTGGTTGTTCTGCTTTAAATCTGACGGAGAGATCATCGTTTGAAAATTCGGTCCGACCAGTGTGGCTAACCTTTTTCCATTCAGGAAAACTTCTGCCGTTTCGTGTACAGTTCCCAGGCTAAGAAGATAGGCTTTTGCATTATCGTTTGGCTTTTCAAAATTCGTTGTGTATTTGGCTGTGCCTGAAAAATTCTTCACATCATCTCCATTCAAATCTGTCCATGAACCTGGTTTGTCAACAGTTTGCTTTTGAGGCAACACAGGACCACCAGTTAAAAATTCAATCGTCCATTTATTATTGATTTCCATCGAACTACTAGAAGTTTTTGTATAAGCAAATTCTTTTGCAGTCTTCTTAGTGTTATAGGTTTGAACAATAATAGATTCATAAGGTTGCAGTTGTAAACGAACTTCAATATTGTTTCCTGCTTTTCTCCATTTTCCCAAACCTGTTTTACCAAACATGGGTTCAAACAATGCAACGGAGTTTGCATTCGCACTTAAAGAAATCCATTCATCAATCGCTTTATCAGCTCTGTTATTGATGAAATAAACAGTTCCATCATTATTTTTTCTGCGAATGAATGACAGACCTTTTTCCGAAACGTTTTCTCTTCTCACTTTCGCTGCATCCATCAATGCAGTCAAATCATCGCTTACAAGGAAAGCACCTTTGCCGATCTGTGCTTTCTTTATTTTGCCATCTTCTTTAAAAGAAAGTTTAGAAATCAAATTTTGAAAGGTTTTTCTTCTCTGGTCCAGATCATTTAAGCCCGGAACATTAACAGGAAGATTTTTATAAACCAAGACTGTCGCACCATTCTTTGCTATTGCCAATAGTTTATTGAACGATTCGGTTGAGATCAATTTGTTTGCAGGCAATAAAACAACCTGGTAATTGTTTCCTCCAGTTTGAATTGCGACACCAACATTTTTAAACTTTTGCAGTTGACGATCTGAAAAGAAATCAAAACCATAACCATTTTCCAGCATCCATTTTGAGACATGCTCAAAACCTGTTCCTTCAAAATTTCTCTCCATGCCATCGAAATGTTGCAGCAAATCTCTTCCCGGCTCCGAATAACGATCGATCAATGGATAGTACAATAACACATCATTATCAGGTCTTCCTTTCTGTAAAAATGACTGCACTCTCGTGATGTAATTATTCAGTGTACCAAAATCTTTGTATTGCGGGTTTGTTGGTTGAAAATGAACCGCTGCATAAAATAGCCATCCAGGCCACGGCGCATCTTTCGGAGAATACTCTGTTCCATGATAGAACACATGATTTACGCCTCCGAGAAAATACAGATCAATCGCTTTCTTTACATCACCCCATGAAGACATAAAATGTTCATTCAACCATGTACATGACTCAGAAGAAGCCAAAGGTTTTCCACTAACATTTGCTGCAGATGTCGCAAATTTGAATCGCAAAATATCGTTTCCTTCGGTTTCAGGAATATCAACAGCATCATACAAATCCAATGTATTTGCAGGCGAACCATGCGATTGGTTTCGCACCAATGCACCTTTTGTTGTTCCCCATTTTTTCCATTGCTGCGTGAAATGCTCCAGCAACAATTCATCAATGGTTGAGCGATAATCAAACAACACTCTCGCATTTTTATCAGCATTGTCTTTTCCAAATAAAGCAGGCAAATAATTTTTCAGATCATAACCTCTTCTCTTTTTGAATTCATCAAAAAAGTTCGGAGTCCAGTTAGCTTGCCCCCTTGCATCATCTACTTCATACGAATCATTGAAGAAAGCACGCAGGTAAGAAATATCCTTCCCTTTAAATGCGTCATCAAATTTTTTGAAATAATCTGTTGCAGCTTTCGAAGAAAAATGATCAATAGCATAACCTTCACCACCCGGTGCTCCGCGTTCTACCATTTTGCCATGTAGCCCAACAAACAAGGCATACAATATCCATTTGCCTTGCGGAGCAGTCCAATTTAATTTTCCGCTTTTATCAACATTCGATGTCAAATCCAAAACACTTCCATTATCGCTATATGCCATCAACGTTTGCAGGGGAAGATTGCCGGGATAAACAATTTGATCCAACGCTAAATCCTGCAAGTTGTTATTTGCAGACGGAGGCTCTTTAATGTCCTTAATATATGCAGGCTTGTTGTTCGCTGTTCTCACCCAAGCGTCCTGTTTGTATTCAATCAAATCTTTTACCTGGTCACCGCCACTAACGAAATATGTTTTATAATAAACAGTTTTGCTTGCATCTTCATCTTTCACCCATGGTCCACCAAAAGGCCAGCCGGTGGCATTGGCTAAATCAACACCGAGCCCTAGGCGTTTTGATTCACTTAAAGTATGCCCAAACACATCCATCCATTGTGGTGACAAAAAATTGATGAACTGCTTTTCGTAACCATACACTCCATAAATTGGCGTAATCTCAACTCCGCCTAATCCGGCTTTTTGATATTGCTCTAAATTCCAGGTAAGATCCTTTTTATTTACAGCACTTCCTTCCCACCACCAACGTGTCCATGGTTTACTTGTATTGGTAATGGCGGGCCACTGCAGTTGCGAAAACGAAAACGAAAATGAAGAAACAAAAACAAAAACGAAAGCAAGTCTTTTCAGCATTGTAAGAAATTTATCTAAAAGAAAAAGTTTTGAGAGAGACAGGAATAAGTTCCAATAACTCTTTATCTCTTTTCCAGCTCTTTTATCTCTTAGTTATTTTTTTTATGAACCAAACTGCGTTACTACTATCATCGACTCTTGCGCCGCACTCTTGTATGTTCAATAATTCCTATCATCACATGCGATGATCATTATTCCTTCAACTACTCTTTCAATTCAAGGTTGCACCACGCCGCTCCTACGGAGCTTTTCACAAAACCATTTCCTATCTTACGCTTTATTCCTTCACCCCAAACCCCAAACCCCAAACTATCAGCCCTTTTTCTCAATCTGCACAGCGTACACATTTGCATTGCCTTCAAAGTTGGCCCTGAAGATGATCCACTTTCCATCAGGTGAAAAATGAACATTGGGTTCCAGGCTATAATTGTGGTGCTTCATATCCACCAACTTCTCCGAAATGAATTTATCGCCGCTTGGCTTGAACAAATAGATCCACATTCCATTCTTTGCTTTCGCCACCTGACCTTCATTACCGCCATCGCCACAAAACAGTTTTTGGTCTTTTGAAATATTAAAATGAATCGACCACTCGTCTCTCGTCAAACTATATTTCTTTTCTTCTCCCGTTTTCACATTTGTTCCACTAACAAAAAAGTTTACACTGCGTGGTTGTTGTAAGTCGTACCAGATAATTTTTCCGTCTGGCTCAAACCATTCATG
Source organism: Flavisolibacter sp. (assembly GCA_035554655.1). Taxonomy (GTDB): domain Bacteria; phylum Bacteroidota; class Bacteroidia; order Chitinophagales; family Chitinophagaceae; genus Flavisolibacter. The sequence continues at coordinate 169,103 of DATMIF010000034.1, read as the reverse complement.
CCCTGCAATTTCCATATCCATCGTTCTCTTATGCATCAGCTTAATTTGCTTCGTATCAATATTGATGGTCCAGATGCGATCAACTTTATGCCACGGTCCTTCGTGACAAAACATTAAGAGTTTGGAATCAGTTGGAGAGAACTGGACATGATTCAACCATGCACTATCTGTGAATATTTTCTTCAGCTCTCCTGTTTTTACATTGATGGTAAATAAGGTCCTTGGCTCTTTTGCCTCGTAAATCAAATTGAAATAGCTTGATTTGTTTGGATTGTTTTTTAGAATCTCTTTTTCTTTATCGCTGCTCCAGGCTCCTGCCAACAAAGTTTCGTCAGCATTCAATGTTGTTATGCTTGCTTTGAAATCCGCAGGAAACACATAAATCAGTTTTGTTTGTTTCGTGTCAATGTTGGTAGAAAAAACACTGTCTTTAATTTGATAATAAACAAGATCATTTTTTGGGACAACAATTTCTCCATTCATCGGCGAATGCTGAGAAGTAATTTGATCAACCTTCAAACTGTTTAAATCAACAGAATAGATTTGTTTATTGCCAGCAGTGATATTATATATCTCCTGCTTTACTGAATCATTCTTTTGGCTGTTCTGCGAATTGGTTCCGTAAAAAATCATTTTGCTGCCAACGAAAGGATTGTTGTGAAAATAAAAACTCATGTTGCCGCCTTCGCGTCGCGTAAGCTTTATGATTTTATGACCAGTAGTTTTGTCAATCCATTCGTCCGGCATTTTTTGGCCACCGGTTTCCATTATAGGTTGAGCAAACGATACTACAACTGAAAAAAGGAAGAGAAGTAAGAAGATATTTTTCATATAACAGGCTTAGGCTTTTAAAGCTAAGGATTCGCTCTTGCTCTTTATCCTGAACTGTCCTGCAAAAATAATCGTCATTTTGACAATTTAACCCTAAGATTTTCCCACAAAATTTCCTGTTATACCTGCCGCAGAGTCTTGACTGCTTTTACATGTTAGTATATTTCCTCTTTAACCAGTCTTCCGGCACAGGAATGATGCAAATATTCATAGAACGATTATCTGCAGAAAGCATGGCCGATTCAATTTCAATCTTTGTCCCATCAGCACTAAAAGTTGGATGCGGATGATCTGCAGCGGTTGCCTTGTGTCCGGTTGACAGCAACAACATCTCACCTGTGTGGCGATCAATCAAATAAATATTCCTGGCAAAATCATCTCCTACTGCCCAGCGTCCATCTGCAGAACCGTTGACATGCCACAATCCGCTACCTGAAGGCGTCTGTCCGACAATACGCATTTCTCTGGTTCTTAAATTAACAATACCAAGACCTGTTGGTTTTTCACGAGTGCCTGATGGACCCCATGCTGCATCCTGACCAGGATTAACACCACCGACTCCAGTACCTGTACTATCAATTCCACTAATTTTTCTATGTCCCATAATTGCAATCGCCACTTCGTCTTTTGTAATCATTGCTTCGTGTGTTACCCACTCATATTCTGATTCGGGATATAAAGGACGAAGACCTTTTCCATCAGCCGTCACCGTCCATGTACGTTGAGGAGATTTACCGCCGGTTTCCCAACAAAAAACAATTTCGCCAGGAACCCATGGATTTGTTTGTACGTGGCCAATTTGAAATGGAACTGAAACAATGTATTTGATCTCGCCATTGGCAACATTCATGCTCATTAATCCTGCCGGACCAGCACCCATATTTCTCGGGCCAAAATTGTTTTCGATTTTAGTATCAGGCGAGATATGCTTTGCAGCTTCTGCTTTGCCAACGCGGAAATAAACATAATCTTCATTCGCATCAAGAGCCATATCGCCGCCGACGCCTAATTCTGCAGGTATCGTTCCGCAAACATGTTGATAAAATGATGCCGGTTGCATCCTTCCTGCTTTACTATCATTGAACACTTTTTCAAGATCAACCACTATAACCTGCAATGGACCACCAAATCTTTTTGTTGTATCTGCATTGCGCATGAAATACATCTTCATTGATTTTCTGGCGATGCAAAGCATACCCGTATAACCGCCTTCCGTCACCTGCACTATATCACCAGTTTTTTCATTTACTGCAAACGCTTCATTTCTTGCACGACCGGAACGGAAGATCACCCATTGGCCATCAGAAGTCCATTGTGAGTGCGTCTGATAAATCTTTGAATCGCCATAAGGCTGGCTTGTCAAAAATGTCAGCATCGTTCCTGTAACTGGATCCTTAACTATTTTCTTTTCAGAAGCAAATCGTTTTCCAATTTGTGCATTTACAAATACGACAGCAAGTAATAATGTTAGCAATAAAAGTTTTTTCATATTGAAATTGTCGATAGTTTTTACAAATCAATTTCCATCGGGCTTTACAGAGCCGATAAAGGAACTTGCAGGCAATTTGAAATTCTCAAAGAGATCAGGGTGTGAAGGATCAAATGCAGGCAAGTTTTGTTTTAAATATTTTGCAAGCGAAGGCACATTTTGTTTGATACCATTCACGATGCACTTTGCTAATTCGTAAGCGCCGTAAGATGTAAAATGCGTATTGTCTTTCAATTCTTCTTTTTGATTTGGAAATGTGTTGGCAGGAAAATGAACAAAGGCTTTAATGGATTTTTCCGGTCCCCATGCTTCATACAAAGTTTTGCTCATTGCATTCAAATCAATCACCGGAACATTTTCTTCTTTGCCTGTTTGCCGCATTGCTTCGGGGTAGTCACCAAGTGTATTTGTGATGTGACCAGTTGAATCAAAACTTCTACGGTTCATTGATGTGACCAATACCGGAATCATTTGTCTTTTTCTTGCTTCCGCGATCCACTCTTTTAAAGTTTGTTTATAAGTAGTAAAGGGATCAAGATGGTTGCCACCGGCCTTCTGATCGTTGTGCGCAAATTCGATAAAGAGATAATCACCAGGCCTTGCCATACTCCATACTTTCTCCAACCGTCTTTCACCTTTAAAGGCTTTTAATGTTTCGCCTGACTCAGCATAATTAGCTACAACAATTTTTTTGGGCTGAAAAAATACTGGGATCATTTGTCCCCACGCTGCCCAGGGTTCACGATCCTGGTCAACAACCGTTGAATTACCTGCTAAAAAAACAGTTGGAATGTTATCAAGCTTTTCAATTTCTACAGCACAAATTTTTGGTTGTGCTCCATTAAATTCCAATGTCAGTTTATCATCCCAATGGAAATATGTTATTTCTCGTGGCTTCAATCTTACTTTGGATTGACCGGAAGCAGATCTGATGATGCTATCCTTTACATGCACAGTAAAATCAACAGTCGCAAACTTTCCTTTTTTTGTTTCGATCTTTTCAACCATCAATCTCCTGCATTCAGCTTTTACAGTTGTTGATGATGTACCGAACTTATCTCCAACAACTAACTTTACATTATAATTACCCTCAGGAAGTTTTACTGAAAAATAAAAAGGTTGATTGCACGTAATGAAGTCATCTTCAGCTTTTGTTTTCTTTTCAAAGTTTTGAGATAAAAGATTTGTTGAAAATTCAAAACCATACCCTTGGGCAGGAGTATAATTTGTTTGTTCGGTTACTTGGGTATATCCTGCTTGCGGCTTACCTGCTCCCAAATCAAATTTGAAAGATGTTTGAGCGTTTAAGGAAACAACAAAGGTTATCGAACACAAAAGAAGTTGATATTTTATTTTCAGTTTCATGTCAAAAGAAAACGTGAGTTATTGAGCATTGATAAAAACGTAAAAGAGTGCCCGTTCATTCCACTCAGGGTAAACTATGCAACAGCAGCTTCATAGCAGTAATGCTGATGAGCTAATAATTATTTTCCATCTTTCAGTTGAACAGAACTATCATTCATTTCAAATGAAAAATGATTGAGCAGATTGATGATCTCTGCGCCGGCTAACAACACAGGGCCATAACCATGTGCCGCATAAACATTGGTTGGGCGATAATAATAAAACATAGGCTCGAAGGCCATCCCTGTTCCAACGCAAGTTCCTTCCACTTGTCCTTTGTCATTCACCTTTGTTGTTACTGCATTCCATGCAAGAATGCACATGGGCCCATAAGTTTTTGCATCGAGCCAACCTTTGTTGATACCACGTGCAATGCAGTAAGCATAAATAGCTGTAGCAGAAGTTTCCAGGTAAGAATCATTTCTGTCGAGCAACTGATGCCATAGTCCTTTGTCGGATTGATAAGAAGCCAAACCTTTTGCGTGTGCTTTGTATTGATTGAGAATGTCGCTTCTTCCTTTATAATTTTCAGGCAACACATCCAGCAATTCCGTCATCGCCATGATTGCCCAACCATTGGCACGTGCCCAATGAAATTCAGGATGGACAGGCATACTCTCTACCCAGCCATGCATGTAAATGCCAAGGTCTTTATTGAACATGCGCTTTGAAAACTGCAATACTTGTTTCACTGCATCATCGAAGTATTTCTGATCGCCTGTGAGCTTACCCATTTGTGCAAGTGCCGGAACACTCATGTACAAATCATCTAACCATAATGTGTTCTTTTGCGGACGATTGCGAGCTAATGTTCCATCGCTCAAACGATACTCTTTCGTTGACACATAATTGATATAATTATCAATAACAGGTTTTAAAACTTTATCATTGTTCAACCGGTAAGTTTTGATCATAGCTGCGCACATGGCACCTGCATCATCTAAAGCATGAGGGGCAACAGGTTGCCGCAAAGGGTTGGAGTTTTTTGGATATTGCTGGTACAAAGAACGAAAGGCTGGAACTGCTCCCGCAACAAAATTCATTCTCTGTTTTGTATAATCAGTATAACGAGCGTCACCGGTAACTTCACCAATCAGCAACATTCCTGAATAAGTAACGCCCCACTCATAACTTGTTAATCGAAAATCACCCGGTTTAAAAATAGTATTGGTATCGGGACGATCCATTTTATCAATTACTTTATTGCTTGTGCGATTCACAAACTGCGTTGGAGTTGCAGCATCGAGATAAGTATAGATGCGGTCTAAGACTTTTTTTACCGATTCTTTTGAGGGAACAGTATATGGAACGGGGTAATCAGGTTGCAATGCATGAAGCGGCGTAACCACATCGTTTTGTTTTTGTGCAATGGCAGATAAGCTTGCAGCAAGCAAAAACAAAAAAGGGAATTTAATTCGTATCATTTGAAAGAATTGATATGATGCAAAAAAAGTCAATAGATGTATAGTTAACAAGCAATAGCAGGAGTGTTCGTTTTTAAAGTCGTTGCAAACTATTCCAGTTTCCAAGGTCAATCATCCTGAGCCATCCTGAGTGGTTAATTAAAGTTAACAACGATTGTATATCGATTAAAAACAAAAGGCAGGTACTTAATTCCCTGCCCTTGTGTGAACGATTGCTTGCTTGAGAAAAATCAATATCCGGGGTTTTGCATTGCCTGTTTTTCACCCGGCGTTAAATTCACACCATTGCTTTGTATCGCATCTAAGAATGTTTGTGGTATTGGCCTTAAAAGGTGTTTGTCTGTAATATTAGGGGCACCATCAACATTAAATGCCTTTACTCTTGGAACTAAAGTTTTTGTCCTTGACAAATCTTCCCAACGTAAATATTCACCACATAGTTCACGAGAACGTTCATCTAATATCAAACACAGCATTCTATCATAGGCTCCTGACAAACCTAGTTTGCTAATAACAAATTCATCTTCTGCAGGCAAAGTGGCAACATTTGTAATAGCGAGGCTTGCAGAAGCAGCTGTAGTTACCGGAATGTTATTTGATTCATAATATGAATTTGCCGGATAATGTGAACTGATAACTCCTGGTGGTTGCAGTGACTGCGACTGCACGGTGTTTCCTCCATCATTATAGAAAGCCCTGTTTTCTCCGCTAGCATACTGTGCACGTTGACGAACTGCATTAATATAAGGCAGCGCATCAGCATAATTACCTGTACCAGCTTTAGCTAACCTGATCTTTGCCTCTGCGGCAATCAAATAGGTTTCAGCTGAACGAGCTACAACAAAGTCCCTGTGGCCAACAACATCATTCAATGAATTTCTTGAACCATCAAAATGTTTACTGAGTGGTGGGAAGGCCTGGTAAACGGTAGTTAAATCAACATCTAATGCACCATCATTTGTAGTGGCATTAGGATAAGCAACGTAAACAGTTGGAATTGGGTGACCAGTAATCGGATCTGTAATCAAATTAGCAGCACCTACTGTCGTTTTACAAATTTTTGATTTAGACCAGTTACGGGGATCACCAGGTTGGTTGATCACGAACATCATTCCTAGGTCACCCTTTACATTAGGGGCAACTGGTGATGCTCCATTTAATGTCCATTTAGTTTTAAAGGATTTCCAGAATCTTGAATCATTTACCCTATCGTAAATGCGGTAGTCGTAGTATGTTGTTGCCATCCTGCTAAACGGTCTGTTACCAGCTAAATCACGAGCCAATTGATCTTGTATATCATACCTCGCAACAAAATACAAATGCTGTGTATTACCTACACCGTTATTGGTGGTTACATCATTGGTCATTTGGGCTGATAAAATAATTTCAGGAAGCGTTTCATTTGCTGAATTGATGCCGGTAAAATTCCATAATGCCGCAAAGTTTGAAGCTAACGGATGATTAGCGATTACAGCATCACATAAAGGCCCAATAGCCGCAAGATCAGCTGCCTTTGTAGCAGAATTCCATGAGTCATTTATTTCGCTTGCTCTTGCCAGGTAAGCCTTTGCCAGGAAATGTGATGCAGCATCTTTAGTAACACGGGCAGGAGCCCCTGTAGTTGGCAACAAGTCTTTTGCTTTTGTAAAATCAGCAATAATTTGTGCATAAATGTCTTTGGGATCGTTTCTCTTAAATTCAAGTTCTACAGTTGTACTTGGTGTAGTTTTCAAAGGAACAGCGCCCCATTGCTGTACTAACCTCAGGTAGTTGTATGCACGGAAAAAATATCCCTCTCCTAAAGCAACTTTTTTGATGGCATCCGATGTGGAAGTGCTGGCAGTAGCATTCTGAATTAATAAATTGGCGTCTCCAATACCGATGTACAATGCGTCCCACATCACATTTATTCCTTGTAAATTACCACTAGTGGCCAGTCCTGGAGCAAGCACCGCAGTGTAATTATTATATGGTGCATTAGATGGGTCTCCGCCTACATGAAATTCATCGGTTCCATATTGGGTATGGCAATAGTACCATTCTCCATTTGTGGGTCCGGTAAGCACCTGGTAATATGTGCCGGTTGCCAATTGTAGTATGCCAGCATCCGTTTTATAAAAATCATTACCCCTGGACAATTTGAGTGTTTCATCGAGGAAACTCTTTTTGCACGAAAGAGTGCCAAAAAGTGCAATTGCTGCTATTAATATTTTAAAAAGATTATTATGCTTATTCATGTAATCCAAATTAATTGTTATTAAAATGATGCATTAATTCCCAAAGTGAAGCCCCTGTTCCATGTTGGACCAACAACGTCCATATCAACGAACTTGATCTTGGAATAGAGCATACCCGGATTTTGTACCTGGAAGTATGCCCTCAGGTTAGATAAACCAGATCTACCCAACCCTCTAAAATTATATCCCAGGGAAATATTTCTAACTTTAATAAAGGAGGCACTACGATAACCTAATGCCTGATAATATGGATCGCCTGGCGCACCGCCGGCATTAAAGATTGGCTTCTGAAATTCAGCATTTGTATTGTTCTCCGTATAATAGTCAATCTTTCTCTGAACTCGCCTGGCATCTTGTCCTTCGCCGCCAAAATCGTACATATAATTCAAGCGACCATATAAGAAAACAGATAGCTCCAGATTTTTATAACTAACAGCATTGGTCATACCTACAACCCAACGCGGTCTTGTCCATCCTATTATCTCCCGGTCATTGTTTGCATCGATCTTATTATCTCCGTTAAGGTCTGCAACCCGAACGTTGCCAGGATAAAACTTATGTCCATTGGCGTTAAATGCACCATAAGCAGCTGCATCTTTTGCCTGCCATAATCCGAGAGCTTTATACCCATAGATAACTCCGTTAGGCTGATCAATAAACCAGTTGTTAGCTATATCGTTTTGTTTTCCGTTAGCTAAGGTCACTATATGGTCTTTCTGCCAGGCCGCGTTTAATGTAGTAGACCAGGTAAGATTGTTATGTTTTACGTTAACCGTTGTTACCGTAATATCAATACCATTATTTGCCGTTTCACCAACATTATCAAAAGTAGACGTATAACCTGTAACAGATGGAATAGTTCTCTTCAATAGCAGGTCAGTTGTTTTTGATTTATATACATCCACACTCCCGGATATTCTGCTCCTGAGCAGACTGAAATCAACACCCACATTATACTGGGTTGTCTTTTCCCATCCCAGGTTCAGGTTTGCCATTTCTAAACTGGGTATGGCACCGGCAACACTAGTTGTATAAAAAGGATAGAAAAGCGATGTTATTGCACCTTGAGTTGCATAAGCAGGAACAGCTGAGTTTCCGGTAACACCAGCACCAATTCTTAATTTTAAATCGTTCACCCATGGCGCATTCATGAATTTTTCTCTGCTGATTCTCCAGGCCAAAGCAGCGGAAGGAAACCAGTCCCACTTGTGGCCTTCTGCAAGAACAGAAGAACCGTCACGCCGGGCCGATGCCGTTAATAAATACTTTTCCTTGAAGCTGTAGTTGACCCTTGCCATGTAAGACAAAAGCTGTTGTTCAATAAGAGTGCCTTTAGTACTTATTGCCCCTGTTACAGTTCCCGTGGTCAATGCATTCCATAACTGAGAAGATTGAGGTACACCATTTCCACTTACAAAAGCCTCATCCCGCTTATACTTAGTTTGACTTTGTAACAGGGTCAAACCAAAAGTATGATCACCAATGGTGTTGTCATAATAAACCAGGTTGTCTAATGTATAAGAAGCGGCCTTAACGTTTGAAAGTGATGCATAACTTGTACTACCTCCATTTGCTACTGAATTTGCATCAACATAAATTCCATCACGGTAATCGGAAAAGTCTGGTCCAAAATTCATTCTATACTTCAATCCTTTTAAGATTGGGAAAATGGAACCAAAATTTAACTGGGCATATAAACTTCCAAAAGCCCGTAGTGTTACCCTTTCATCAATATTATATTTGTCTTCATCAATTATGTTTTTCACGGAATTGTCGCCTCCTGGAAAGAGGATCCTATTGCCCGAAGAGTCATACGGAACTGCATAAGGGTATATTCCTCTTGCTGATTCATACAAACCTCCGGCAGGGCTGCCAATTGTAGCAATACCCGCACCAGATTGTCCAAATTGTTGTTTACCATAACTAACGGTCATATTATTTCCAAAAGACAGCCAGTTGGTAGCAGTAAAATCAACATTTGCTTTTGCCGTATATCTTTCAAACGATTGTCCCTTTATAACACCGCCATTATTTAAATATCCAAAAGAACCATACGCTTTTACTTTATCTGAGCCGGCACTTACACTTATTGTATTATCTGTAGTTACTGATTGTTCCTTCACCATACCTGTCCAATCTGTCGTTTGAACTTTCGAACCGTCCCATGTTCCGGAAGCCCATCCCTGGTTAATATTTGCCCAGGCATAAGGATCAGCCGTTGCACTAAAAAGTGATTTGTCAGTATTAATATTCGGCTGGTCTCCCCTGGGATTAGTGCTGACACCTGTCACCGGATTCAAGCCGGCATAATAATAGGCCCAACGCTTATAGGTAATGTACTCACTTGCGTTAAACATTTCCCTGTTATCTACTAAATTTTCTAAAGTGACAGAATGATTAAAATTCAAGGTTACTTTTCCAGCTTTGCCTTGCTTAGTTGTAATAATAACCACTCCATTAGCACCACGAGATCCATAAATAGCCGTGGCAGATGCATCTTTCAATACATCAATTGATTCAATATCTCCCGGATTAATATTTTCTATCCCTCCGGTAATTAATGGAATATTATCAACTACATATAATGGATCACTAGATGCGGTTAACGACCGTACTCCCCGAATACGAACAGTTGGAACAGTTCCGGGACGTTCGTTAGATGAGATGTCTACACCAGCAACCTTACCTTGCATGGCCTGGATAGCATTATCCACTGGCCTGGAACGAATCTCTTGTTGGCCAATTCCGGCAACGGCGCCGGTAACATCCCGCCTTTTTACCGTCCCGTAACCAATAACCACTACCTGGTCCATGGTATTATCGGAAGCTGTTAATGACAAATTCAGTTGCCCTTTGTTTCCAATTGGCAATTCTGTGGAAGCAAATCCAACATAGCTGAAAACAAGTACCGAATTTCCAGATGGTGCATTAATTGAGAAGGTTCCATCTGTTGTAGTGACAGCAGTAATGTTCGTTCCTTTCACCTGCACAGTAACTCCTTCTAATGGTTTGCCCGTGTTGTCAGTTACTTTACCGGTTACCGGAAAATTGTTTTGAGCGAAAGAAAAAATTGTTAGTTGAAGTAGGAGCGAAATGAGCATAGCACTTCGCCAAAAAGCAAGCCTCTTTTTCATAATAGCAGTGGTGTGTTTAAATGTTTGTTGTTGACGTAAGATATTTTACAGGATAGCTATAATCATCCTGCGCTATCCTGATTGTTAATTAAAGTTAAAAAATGTACTTGCAACACAATCAGAAATATTTTGTCAATTGAACAAATAAAAAAAGCAGATAGTGCTTACCCGCTTTTTTATTTGACGCTTGCTTTATGAGAACGGTGATTCTTAATCTTAAATCATATACGGATTGAAGAGGGAGTAGCTTCTAATTGTAACCAGGATTTTGTGTATACAACCCGGGGGCTGCATCTATCTGTGATTGCGGTACAGGATAGACGATAAAATTTTTATTCACCGGGTTCATTTTATGGATCGTTGCATCCTCAGTTGCTTCGAATGCATTCATAATTGTAATGAGATCACCGCTGCGCTGAAGGTCGAACCAACGCAAACCCTCGGCAGCAAATTCTCTTCTTCGTTCATCATACAACTGAGATAGTGTTACGTTACTTATTGCAGGCAAACCAGCTCTTGCTCTAACCTGGTTTACTACAGCATCAACATCTGTTGCCTGCGAACCTGGTGCTCCGTGCAAAACACATTCTGCTTTCAACAGCAAAATATCCGTGTACCTGATTGCAATGAAATTTATACCATAATCAAAACGGCTGTTTGTTGGAAGCTTTGTAGTATCTAAATATTTTTTGAAGAAAGGAGCCACATTAACCGTTCCTGTATAAGTGAAAGGTGTTGTATGAACTGTTACCGGTCTACGTGCATCGCTGGCAGCATAGCTATTCATAAAATTTGTTGACACTGCGGGATAACCTAATGATCCGCTTAGGTTGGCATTATTAGGTAATGAATTAAAGTATGCATTCGGTACAAGAAACCATGGATATGATGCTCCAAGTACAGGACTTTGTCCGGCCAAATACATAATATCAAAGACGGCTTCTTTATTTACTGATGGATTTTGGTTGGCATAGGAAAATATATTGGCGTAATTCGGGTTGAAAACAAATTGCCCGCTGCTGATAATATCATTGAACAACGGCACTGCTAAATTCCATTCATTTACTCCTAAACCCGGTCCTTCGTTTCCATAATTGGGACCAGATCGTGCCATATACACTTCACCAAGCAACGCTTCTGCAGCGTATTTAGTTGCCCTTCCAACATCAGCCGATGTATATTTTGGAAATGCGCCTGAATAATTTGAAGGCAGATTTGAAATTGCAAATTGCAGATCAGGAATAATTATTGTTTTGTAAACGCTGTCAACAGAACTTCTTCCAATGCCGTTTGCTTCTTTTGCAGTTACAGGATGATCAATAATCGGAAGTCGTCCATAATATCTTACCAAATCAAAATAAAGAAAGGCACGAAGGAACCTTGCTTCCGCGATCAATCGTGCAGCCAATGCGTCATTACCAACATAACTGCTATTGCGACTAAGTTGATCGAGGATAGTATTGGCTTTGAAGATTCCATTGAAATCTGTACTCCATGCTTCCTCAACAAAAACATTAGATGCAATACCCGGCGAAAAATTATTTATTGGGTCATGATCACGACCAACATCGTTGATTGGATAAATATTGTCCGAACGAACTTCAGATAAAGCATACAACCTGTCCGGATAGCCACGCAAGCTGTTGTACACTGCATTCACGCCCTGCAAAAAATCACTGGGCTGTCTATAAAACGTTTCCGTTGTTGCAGACGAAATGGGTGACTGGTTCAGATCTTTTTTACATGATGTAAAGAGAAGAACAGAGAATATTGATAGAACTAAAAAAGTCTTTTTCATTTTTTTCAGTTGAGGGTGATCAGAATGTAATGCTTAATCCGACAATTAATGATTTAGGAAGAGGCATAGCACCATAATCTCCTGCTTCGGGGTATGCACTGTTTGAACTGATTGCTGTATTGGCCGCTTCAGGATTTAAGCCATTGGTGTATTTATCATGTCCCAAAAAGTTTTCCAGCGTAAAATATACTCTTGCATTTTGAAGAGCATTTTGCTTAATTACATTCTTCAGATTGTATCCAAGCGTCAATGTTCGAAGACGGATGTAATCGGAAGAATACAGCCAGTCTGTTGCAGAAGTAATTGGATTATTATAGATCGAATAACTCTTACCAAATCTTCCTTCGCCCTGGTCTGTTGGTGATTTCCATCTATTTTCAAATGATGCAGGATGATTGTCAGCCCTTCCCTGCCCCGGACGTGTAATTGCTCTTCCCAATTGAGAATAGATTGAGCCTCCATGCTGTCCCTGCACTAAAAAGCTTAAATCAAAACCCTTGTATCGAAATGTATTGGTAATTCCGTAAGTGTAATCAGGATTGGGATGGCCAACAATTTGTTTATCTGCCTCAGTAATTACTCCATCATGGTTTATATCGTCGAACTTAAAATCTCCAACCTGTTCGTTAGGCCCATATGTTGCTACGCCTCTTGACAAATCTTCAGCAGATAAAAAGCCAATTACTTTCAAAACGTAAATGCTGTTGATTGGTGCTCCTACACGCAAGATGGCATCAGATACTGTTAAACCATTTGGAATGATGATTTGAGTTTGGCCCGGTCCAAGCGCTAAAATTTTGTTCGTATTATGAGTAACATTTAATGAAGTAGTCCATTGAAATTGCCTAACAAGATTACGCGAAGTAATTTCCAGTTCCTGCCCGATATTTCTTACTGATCCAATGTTGGTGAGGTTGGATTGAAATCCTGTTACCGAAGGAACCTGTACGTTCAACAACAGGTTGGAACTTGTTTTACTGTAAAAATCAAAACTCGCCGTAATGCGGTTACTCAGCAATCCAAGATCAATTCCTACATCATACGTTTTTGATTTCTCCCATTTCAAATCCGGGTTGGCTAAAACATTAGGTGCCTGTCCTATTACGGCAGCTTGTGTAGAACCGAAAGTATAACCATAGGAACCGATAGTTGCAATTGAAGCATAATCACCCAGGTTATTGTTTCCATTTTCACCATAGCTCAATCTTAGTTTAAGGAGACTAAGTTTGCTAATATCCTTCATAAAATCCTCCTGGCTTATTACCCACCCAATTGATGCTGCAGGGAATGTTGCGAATTGATTGTTTCTTCCGAACCTTGAAGAGCCATCCCTGCGCACACTTGCCAGCAAAAGATACTTGTCTTTGTATGCATATTGCACACGGCCGAAATAAGAGATAAAAACATTTTTTGTTGAAGTGGTATTACCGGTTACTCCTGCTGCGGCATTCAAAGTCTCTATCGCAGCACTGGTATATCCCCCGTTCGATCGAAGTGTTGCAGCTTCAAAACGGTCGCTATTGTAAGCATGCCCTGCCAAAACTGTTATGTTGTGAACAGAATTTAATACAGTGTTGTAGGTAAAAGTGTTTTCATTTACAAAAGTTTGACGTCGGTAACTGTTGTAAGTTCCCGATGTGTTTGCGAGCAGGTTATTTGATCCTGTAAAAGTTCTCTGACCAAGGTTTCCGACGGTAATATAAGGCACATAAGTAGTAGCAATATTATCAGTGTTATCGAGGTTCAACGAAGTCCTGAAGGTCAGCCCTTTCATAATCTGGTATTCACCAAAAAGAGTTCCCAGTGTTCTATATCTTTTGGTTGTTCCTTTATTGTATGTCAGTTTTCCTAATGGTGCGTTCGTTGAATTGCTGTAAATGTATTGACCATTCTTTCCGATGTTGGGCAACAAACCCATTGTATCTTCCTGTACTGGTGACATGCTTATTGCCTGGTGAAAAATATTATCCTTGCCTTCTACACCGGGATCCTGTAAGACAGAATATGTTGGCGCTATATTAATTCCAAATTTTAATTTGTTGGAAAGATTTACTTCAATGTTTCCTCTCAACGAATAGCTCTTATATCCCACACCCTTAACAAATCCATCATGATTCCCGTAGTTGCCTGATAAAAAATATTTTACGACGTCAGTACCTCCACTTGCAGAAACATCATAGTTCTGAATTTGCCCTTTTCTTTCAATTACGTCCTGCCAGTCTACAAATCGCAATCCGGGATGGCCCGGCATTGACCATCTTGGATCGGGAATCAGGTTCGCATCGTAATTGCCACCGTTCCTTGCCTGCCTTGTTGCGGCATCATCGTTAATGCTTGCTGTTGGAAACTTTGCGAGATATTGTGCATTGATCACTTCAGTTGCATTTTCAATCCACTGCTGGCCATTCATCATTTGTAATTTCTTTGATGCTTCATTATAACCAGTGTAAATATTTACGTTGATCTTCGGCCTGCCTGTTTGCCCATGTTTCGTTGTAATAATAACAACACCATTGGCAGCTCTTGATCCATAAATAGCTGCTGCAGCTGCATCTTTTAAAACCTCAATGCTTTCAATATCATTTGGATTGATATTATCTAAGGGGTTGCCCGTGCCAAAATTTCCGTTAGATACGTTACTCGAATTAGTTGACAACGGGAATCCATCAATGACATACAATGGTTCATTACCGCCACTAATGGAACTTGTACCACGAACCTGCACACTGAAACCTTTGCCGGGAATTCCTGTTGTTTGACGAACAGTAACGCCGGCCAGTTGTCCAACTAAAGCCTGGTCAACACGTTGAACCGGTTGCTCATCCACTCTTCTTGCATCAAAAGAAGAAACCGCACCGGTTACATTTTTTCTTTTTTGAGTACCATAACCAATTACCACAACATTTTCCATCGAGTTAGCGGCCGCTTTCATAGGGATTGATATCTGTCTCCTGTTACCAACCTGTATTTCCTGTTGCTCGTAACCAACGTGGGTTATTACCAGTATTGATTTTTCTGAAGGAACCGTAATTTGAAAATTTCCATCAGCATTAGTAACGGTTGCATTTGTAGTTCCCTTTACCTGAATAGAAACGCCTTCCAATGGTTTGTTGGATTCATCGGTGATCTTACCGGTTACTGTTACGTTGTTTTGAGCGAAGGAAAGATTTGAAATGATTAATAGCAAAACGAGGATGACGCCTTGCATAGCAGCAATCTTTTTCATAGCTAAGCTTTAAGGATGTAGTTGTAAGTTATTTTAGCCGCATTCAGTAATCATCCTGAGCTATCCTGAATATTAATTAAGATAGAAAATATTCGTTGACTAGGAGGTTGTAAGAGTAGAAAGAAAGTACAAGGGCAGCGGTTTGTCGCAACAGATACACGTCACTCCTATAATTACGCTGCAATAAGCTGATCTAGTCTTTGCCATGGCTTATTTATGGGTTATTCATGGCTCTAAGTCCCTATAAAGTCCCTATAAAGTCCCTATAAAGTCTTTATAAGGTCCCTGTAAGGTCCCTGTAAAGTCCCTATAAATTGTTCTTGAATGTTTTGCAGATTGAAGATGCGCTTTTACATTGTACCGACGTTGAAAGCCGATTTATACTCAAGCAATTTAAAACAGATTTTTTTAAATGACAAGAGGGAGAGGTCTAAAAAACAAAGATGATCCGGTTGCGCCTTTTATCACTGAATCAGAATGTTTATTGCGATTCAAATTGCCTGATAAACTAATGGTCTGACCATTATTTACCCTCCGAACAATTTCACAAAACTGATCTGCCGCTTCATATTTTCCGGATTCATCTTCTGACGTTTTGGTGACGACATCACTCTCTGATCTGAAGACTCATTTTATTGATTCTCCAATTTGGGACCCTTTCAAATAACACACTGAATTTTCTGACGACTTCAGTGCAGTTTGACATACAAAGAATGTGGCATTGAAACTATTTTCTGCACAGAACAGCGAGGCTTAATTACCTTTTTCTGCCTTATTAAACAGGAGTTAAAAATTCGTTTTAAATTCTTTTTCTCTGTTCTTCCCCCATGCCTTAGTGGCCTTGTAATTTTTTCATCGCCTCAGCATATCGTTTACCTAGCTCTCGTGCTGAAGCAGTATTGAAATGAAGATGATCGCCTTTATCGGTTAAATCTTTTGCAGAAACTACAGCAGTACCTGCAACGTGTTGCGGTAATTGATCAATAACGAGATTGATAAAATTGTCTTTATTAAAATAACCGATTTCTCCTGCAACAAAAGGCAAACCAGGTTGATTCAAATCTATTCTTAAACGTTCTATTAATACAGTTAGTTTGCTCATATATATTGCAGCATGCATCGAATCATTATCCGATTCCCCCTGGTGCCATAGAATTCCTTTTAATACACCATTCTTCATCGCCAGTTTTGTTCTTGCAATAGCATCATCATAAGGATGAAAATTGTTTAGATACATTTCTTTGGGTTCCCAAACTTTTATTGGTGATCCACCGAGTGCACATGGAATGAGGCCAATCTTAATTTTTTTATTGTTGCCCAACATTTCTGTTGCAAAGCTTATTGCAGGACCAACACCTATAATTGAAGGTTTATCAAAGTGAACAGGATCAGTAGCTATTACCCAATGATTATTGGAATCCAACATCAGTATTTGCTGATTTTGTTTTTTGCTCTCTTCGTCCAATGATCCCCGCCCTGCCATGTTAGATTGACCTATTAAAAGATACAGATGAAAACTACTATCGACATTTTGCTGCGCCTGAGAAATATGCATTGACATCACGAGGTAAATTACTAAAAGTGCCCAGCTGTTTTTTGCCATTGTTGAATATAAAAACTTTTTGCTGAGTTCTATCGCTTTTTAAGTGAGGCAAGAACGGGAAGCTGTATGGACGTTCAATCTTCAAGGAGTTTTTACATTCCTTATTAGTTGTTGGCCTCTCAAACGAAACAGCAAGTTGAAATGCATCCGATATAAACAGATAATTAAAAATTAAAGGCGGAAAGAAATCTCTCCGCCTTATCATAATTAGTTTATAAGAAACAAAAATTTATTTCCACTTAAACGGCAAATAATATTCTCCGGCTGAAAGTCTTGCTTCTGCAGAACCTGCATAGCCGCTGCCGTCCTTTCTTAATTTGTTACCAACCCTGCTGGCAATATAAGAAGGGTCACTTCTGCGAATGGCAATTCGTAATAAATCAGACCAACGCTGGCCTTCATAAGCAAGTTCTAATGCGCCTTCGTCTGTAAGCATATTCTCTACCGAGATTGTGCTATCTCCTACAACGGGCAAAGCTCTCAATGATGCTCTTCCACGTAAACCTGCCATATCTCTCCAAATAGCCCGGAACTGTGGGTTATCTCCCATTCTTGCATCAAAATCATATGGAGGAGGAAGGAATGTTTGCATAATATTAGTTACGTTCGATGGTGCGTTAGGCGGTGTATATGTTGACCTGATTCCATTGTTCACTATTGCATAGCCCAGCTTAGGATAGCCGTCGCGGTTAGCGGCCTCACCATAATGTTGCCAAACAGATGCTGCACGGGTTAACCACCATTCGCCCGTTCTTGTATTTGAATTAGCTGTTGGCAGAAAAGTATTTCCATCCATGTAGTAGTACAGATACTTCATGATGACGGGCTGCCCTGCAATGGTTTTGTAAGTAAAACGTCCACGAGCATCGAATGGAAAACCATTTACCTGTACCTGGCTGTTCCAATTATCTATAGCCTGTTGTGATGGTTTTACCAGGTAACTTCCACCTACGTTAGAAAACAGGTCAATGAAAGGGTTTTTTGGAGCGAAACTGCTGCTGAATGGCAATACCCAGATCCATTCCCAGTCAAATTGTTGATCGTAACTGATCTTGCCGCGGGAGAACATTGAACGCCATCCTTCGGTATTGCTTTCGTAAAGAGAGTTAATATCGTTTTCGCGATAACGGACATATTGAACTGACAATTGGTTGCCAGACAGCACATCAATTGTTCCAACAAGTTTATAATAGTTTTTCTGGGTGTTTTCGTTACCCCTCGCATCGTAGTACGAAAGTATCTGGCGATACATAACCGCTGCTTTGTTGTAAGAAGAAGGATCGTAGGCAGCATTCCACAGATACAAATCACCTAACAGCACTTTCTTAACGATGAAAAATTTATCAGTTCTGTATTGGTCTACTGTTGTTATTAAAGATGTACCACTTTGATATAGTTCGAGTGTTGGCAATGCCTCCATTGTTTTAATGAGCTCCTGCAATAATTGTCTGAACGGAAGCCATTTATATTTCGATTCATCTTTTACATCCTGGATTGTTGCCAGCGGGTCAGTCACATAGGGAATTCCGATAGTTCCTTTTGTGTCCTTACTGAAATGAATACCCAGTTGCAGATAAACCCATGTGCGAATTGAAGCAATATCTGAATAGCGCTGATTGTATTCATCCAGCTTCAGCTTTTTTTCCGCCAGCATGATGTCGAAGTTTTTCATAACATCATTGCAATTCAAAATCACATCGTAAAAAGGCGCTGGGTCAATATATGGATTGTCCAGCGTAACATTGTGATTACTCAATTGCTGAAGATAGAGATCGGCATTTACTGTTGGGGACATCAAATCAGCCCTCAATTCATTGAGCAACACATATGGCTTGGAAAGCTTCATTAATTTGCCGTACACACCCAGCACTGCTGCATCCGCATCAAACACGTTTCGGTAAGTTTGCTCCTTCGACAAAGTGCTTTCAGACTGCACATCAAAAACCTTTTTGCATGATGACAGCACTACGCTACCAGCTAGCACCGGCAGCAAAAAACAGAGTTTGAAAAAATTAAGTTTCATATTTGAGTAATCTCTTTAAAAAATTATAAACCGAATCTTACACCTAACTGAACAGATCTGTACTGGGGCTCTAACGTAATATCAACACCTTGTCCCAAAGGACTTATAGTTCCACTCATCTCAGGATCAAAGCCGAGATATTTTGTTAGTGTAAACAAGTTGTTACCGGTAACATACAAAACCGAATATCTCAGGAAGTTGGATTTGATAGGCAGGTCATAAGAAAGCGATGCAGACCTCAGCCTGAAATAGGAACCATCTTCGATCCACCTGTCAGAAAAACTGCTGTTGCCAAGAGGATCGCCGTAAACCGCACGAGGCGTGTTGGTAACTTGCCCGTTTGTTTTCCAACGGTTCAATACTGCAGTAGTTTGATTATTGAAATTCGATTCAGATTCCAGTTGTCTTCTTGTATAGTTATAGATATCGTTTCCTTTTGTAAATGTGAAGAACGCATCAAGCGTAAAGTTTTTCCAGGTGAGGCCGGTGGAAACGGAACCAAAGAAATCCGGATTTGGATCACCAATAATTTGCCTGTCTCTGTTGTCAATGATCTTATCGCCGTTTACATCAACAAAACGTACATCGCCTCCTTTGAATGGCACAACAGTTCCCGTTGATTGAACTACAGACAGACCACCTGCTGCAGCCTCTGCATCAGAAGCGTATACCCCATTTGTTTTGTACCCGTAAAACAGGTTAGGAGTATTGTTCAATCTGCTAAGGATGTATCCATCAGCGTATGATGTTACAATTTCCCATGGGTCGGGCAATCTTGTGATTGTGGATTTGTATTTAGCGATGTTAAACCCTAAATCCCATTTAAATGAATTACCGTTAATAACCCTGCCCATCACCGAGGCTTCGGCACCAACTGTTTTCATTGTGCCAGTGTTGGTATAGGCATGAGTACCACCAGCTACTGTCGGCAAGGTTTCATCCACAATCATCTTATAAGTCATGTTACGATATCCGTCTAAACTGATGTTTAGACGTTCGTTGAAAAGAGCAGCATCAATACCCACATTGGCCTTATGCACACTTTCCCATTGCAAATCATTATTCTCAAAATTGCCTCTGATCAAACCTTGGGTGCCGAGGAAATTTTGAGAAACATAATACTGGCCGGTCGCATAAGTAGCATCATAATTACCGGCCAGTGCATGCGTAATGTAATATTGCCTGGCATTGTAATTACTAATGTCATCGTTGCCTGACATTCCATAAGAAGCTCTCAATTTAAGTAAGTCGAAAACCTGGTTTCCCGCCATAAACTTTTCTGAAGAAATTAACCATGATGCTGCAAGTGATGGCATTACAGCAAAACTGTTCCCATTGATGTGTAAAGCATCCGGAACATTTTTGCCAAATCTTGATGAACCATCTACAGCGACGTTGGCGGAAACGAAATATTTATCAAGGAAAGAATAATCGGCGCTCAGGTAAGTGTTCAACCACCGGTATTTAAAAATATCACCGCCTACCCTTCTAAGCGCTGCAACGCCGTTACCTACGCTGCGCAATTGGTCAGTAGCCGAATTTGCACCGAGGTCCCAATCCTGTTCCGCCCTTGGCGCAAGGAAGCGTACACCTGCACGTGCTGAAAAGTGATGAACATTATTGAATATTTTATCGTACGAAGCACGGGTATCGTTGTAAACACTCAAAATTCTTTTTACCTGTGCACCAAAGCGGCTGTCTATTAGTGTTCCGTCATCAAGTATATCATCTGTTACACCTTTACGCGGAATGAAAAAGTTCTCACGTACTTTATCAACTGTTACCGCAACAATGGTATTCAGGTTTATTGCTTGAGATAGGTTGTAATTAAAACCGATTGAACCCTGGAAGCGATAATTTTTATTGAGTCCCACTGCTGAATTAATTATAGCAACAGGATTGGTGACACCAAAAATATCAGTATCGGTAATGTCAGGAGATTTTATACCGGAAGTTGACATTTCATTGACACCGATGAATGGTGATTTTATAAGAGCAACATAAAGTGGATTGGTTTTATAGGCAAGGCCCTGGTCCCTTAGATCCTGGTCATTATAAGTGAAGCTAAGATTGGTAGTAGCCGTCATTCTCCTGCTAAGATTCAGATCAGCATTGAAACGAGTGTTATACCGCGTCATCCCGGTTTTTTGGATTACGCCTGAGTTGCCAAGATACCCAAGCGATAATGCATACTTTGCAATGTTATCACCGCCAGTTACTTTGATATAAACGTTTTTAAGAGAGCTGTTATCCAAAACTTGCTTTTGCCAATCTGTTTGATGGTGGTAACGATAATACTCAGCGTTTGCCGGATCATCGCTCATAAATGGAATGCTGCTTATTTGTGATGCAGTAAGACCCGCTGATTGTAAAAGATCGGTTGCATAGGTTCTGTACTGGGAAGCATTTAACAATGGAAGATTAGAAGGAGCAAAGTTTACACCGCCATACACTGCCACGTCGATCTTGGTGCCTAATTCTTTTGCTCTTGCAGTAGTAATGTTGATAACACCGTTTGTACCTTTTGTTCCATAGGTCGATGAGCCATCTTTAATTACCGTTATGTTATCAATGTCTTTAACATCAATGTAGGCCAAAGGATTTGTATAGCTACCGGAGATAAGTGAACCACCGTAATCATTATTGTCATAAATAACACCATCAACAATAATTAAGGGTTGGTTGGAAGTATATAAAGACGAAATACCACGAAGGAAAAAGTTAGCACCAATATTTGGCGTTCCTGAACGGCGTATTGTGTTCAATCCAGCAACTTTCCCCTGTAATAATGCATCTGGTGTTTCGGCAGTATGTGCCCAGTTACGTGTTGCCTGCACGGAAGTAACTGCAAAAGGAATACGGTTGATCGACTGCGTGCGGAAAGGTAGGTTTGCACCATCATAAAACGAAACATAAGTATCCTCGTACAATGATGTCGAAATTGTTCTCCTGCCTTTTAATGCAACTTCTTTTGTTTGAAAGCCTTCACCCTGAAACATTACGGTAACGTTGTAATTGGGAACTTTCAAAGCAAAGTTGCCAGCACTATCCGTAATAGCAGCAGAAAGATTTTGATAGGTAACACGAATAGCACGCAAAGGCTGATGACTTGCGGCGTCTGTAACTTTTCCTTTTACTTCTACAGTATTTACGTTATTCGTTTGTGCATTCACCAAAACAAACGCAGCTAACAAAACCGAAACAATCAAACCCTTTTTAAACAAATTCTTCGCTATTGGTAATAATCGCATGTTAGTATTGTATATGAGTTAATTTATCTTTTTACAGGTCCGGCACCAGTTTAATATAATCCAGATTCAAACTATTGGTACCTGCACCGGTAGAAGCGTTGGCAGTCAAAAACATATTCAAATTTCCATAAGCCGGCATAACATAATCGCCTAAATACACTTCATTGTAATTAAGCGGTGTTACATTATTCGTAAGCGGAGCAATTGTAGGAAGCAGGTTTGTTCCCCTTGCTCCCATCGCCAGTTTTTGAGTAAACGTAACAGGCACAATAGTTCCATTGAGTCGAAGAGTATCATTAACGGCCACCCAGTACACTTTGTATTTTAAAGAGGAAAGCTTTGTTGTATACAATGCGTTGAGCCCACTGATACCATGACCATAGGCGAACATGTCGGTGAATTGTTGGCCGTTGTTTGGATTTACCCGGTACCTTATAAAAATTGCTGACACATTATTTTGTCTCGGAGTAACCGGATTTCCGGCAGCGTCGTAAAAACCACGATAATTTTCGCCCTGCACAATTACTGTTGGAATTTTGTCTTTAACATCGAAGTTGATTCCATTGATAACATACGCTACCCCATTACTTAATTTGCGTGTTTCAACAATCTTGCTTTTATCAATTGGAATTTTCACGCCAAATTTTGATGTGAGCAGCGATGGCAGTTGATCAATTGTGTAGTAACCATCAACAATAAGATCTCTCGCTACACCGTATGAAGCAAGATTCGTTGTACTGTCTGTAGTGCTGGTTTTAAAATATGGAGTAAGTTTTGTAATCTCTGTATTAAAAGCTGCATCCGTTAAAATAAAGTAAGTGTATTGTTTCGATTCATCTTGTAAATCGTAAACATCTGTATTGAAAGAATTCTTAAGCACACTGTCACTTCCAGGACGATATACAGGTAAACCTGTTTGAGAACTAATGCTGTCGATAATGGCATTAGTAGGATCAAATACTTTTCTTGTAAGCGATAAGATATAAGCGCTTTGCTGGTAAGTGCTCTTTGTATTATCCTGCAGTTCCCAGGCATTTGGATAAACCGGTGCCATTTTATCAATTACATGAAGAACACCATTTCCCACATACTTATCTGCTTCAGTAATGGTAGCGTCATCAAATTTGCTTCCTGAAAATGTAACACGTTTACCGTTTAGCATTGCTACCCTTACAGGTTGGGAAGTGCTGCTTTTAAAGAAAGACTCAAGTGCAATATGGTTACCGATAAAAGCTCTAAGCTTAGCAGAGTCGCTTGCAATTGCAGGATCTAAAGTTTGCAAGGCATCATTGGTAGGGGCCCAAACAGTATATGTTTTTGAAGAAGACAGCTCTTTATCCAAACCAGATTTTTTGAGATATTCATAAAACTTACTCAGGTTGGAGCGCTGACTAATTTCATCAGACAAAGTTTTGCTTACATCCTGGTTAGTGAGCTTTGTGTGATCGTCCCACTTTTTACAGCCGGCAAGAAGAAAAGCAAAAAAGAGGGTACACAATAATGTTGTTTTGAAATACATTGTTTTCTTATTTATGAGCAATGCGTATTGTATTTGGTTTTTGATTTTCATTACACCAATTGCTAATTATGGAATAATACTTCCATTCCTTCCAAAAATCGGCCTTAGCTGGTTGTCATTTATGGGAATAAACTGAATGATGTCCAGCCAATTCTGTTCCTGTCCGGTAGAACTTGGATGCAGGAATGTTAGTCTTACTGTGTGTTTGTCAGTTGTTTTTACATCAACAACACCTACCAGCCGTCCTACATTGTTACGGTCAGGAGTGGTATTATCAGTAGGTGCTTCGGTATATTGCTTGTAACCCAAAGCTTCCAGTTCACTTGGCGTTCCTACAGGTTTTTGTTCTGAAAAGTCGAAGGTTCTTTGCATCGCCTGACCATCAAATTCAACAAGGCTTGGGAAAGCCGGGTTGTTGTTCGAATTCTTTCCACGATAGTAACAGATCCATATTTTGTATCTGCCTTTTACCAATAAAGGTGTTTTAAATTCAATCCATTTGTTTCTTGAAGTATTGCCCTCCGGAATTCTTAGGTAATCGGCATGCCAACCCCAATAAGTTGTATTGGTTTCGGGCATGCAGTTGTATGATACCGTGCTTGTGGAACTGGTTATGCTGAACCAGTTTATATCCGCAAAGAAACCTTTTTGCAGTGTATAACCAGCGCCGGTTCCTGAGATAACAGTAGCAGTTGTTGACTTACGGAAAATTGTTGTGAGTTTTCTCAGTTCAGGCTGATCGTTAGGTTCAAAGTCAACCCTGACCGGCACCCTTATTTTAATGGCAAAATGCGCTTTTGCCTGGTGTACCACACCATTATTAGCTGTTATATCGCTGTTGCTACGATCCAGTTCAATTCCGGGTTCGTGATTACCATTGAAAACAATATCATTCAGCAATACGGTTTGTCCATCAAGCGATGGCGTTACAACCTCTAATGGTGCCAGGGTTGGAATAGAAGTACTCGATACAACATCGGCAATATATCTTGCATCCGTAGTAATATGATAGGCTACATACAGGTGAAGGCTATCGTTTGCATTCTTCGGGTTACCGGTGTTGGAATATCTTGCTTTCAAAGCAGCATAGCTGGTGAAACCCGAATCCAGTAAGGCTTTATTTGTCTCGGCAAACACTGTAAGAAAACGCCTTGTGGTGTCAGGGTTATTTACAATGTTCAGTGAATCATAATAGCCTGTTTCTTTTAAGGCCTGCGTAAAAATTGAATAATCAGGATTGGCTTCTACAGTTTGAGCTACTGTTTTGGTTGCAGCTTTTAAAACATGATCCAGCGAATGCACTACCCCATTGGATAAAACAATGTTGGGTTGTAAAATAAGAGCCTGCCTGTTTACCGTATAACTGGAGGTTCCGTTAACGTTAGTTACCCCTGTAATCAAATATTGACCCAACATCGTCACCAAGGGTAATTTACCATCAGTAAACGAGCCGGTTTGAATAGTATCCTGTATGAGGTGCAACTTTACGATATCCTGAATTTCAGGAACAGTAAAAGCGTCGATGGATGCTTTACCTGTCTCCTGCAAAAAAGCTTTTATTCCATCATTCGTAGGTGCAAAAACAGTGTAGGAACCATATGCATTCAAAAAGTCGCTATAGCCTGCCTTCTGTACCATTTTGGCAAACTCGGAATATTTATCACCATTCTTTACGAGATAATCATAAATGTTTACATCGCTGGTGGTTGCCGTAACAATATCAATCTTTTTACAACTGAACATGTAGCTCAGTGCAAACACACCTGCTAAGACTGTCAATAAGAAAGAGTTTTTTGTTTTCATTTTCAGTTGTTATTTATAAAATGGGTTTTGAACCAAGTTTTTATCAGTCTGCAATTCATATTGATAGATCGGGAAATAATGACTGTTAGGATCTTTGAACTTAGCTATTGCGGATTGCTGCAAATTGCCAGGTACTGTTTGCGAAACCATGTTCAGCAAAATATCAAGGCGCTTGTAATTATTTCTTTTTGCATTACGCAATAAGTCGTACCATCTTTTGCCTTCGTACGCAAATTCACGGGCTCTTTCCTCAAGAATGTAATCACATACAGCTTCTGTATTTCCGGGATCGACAGTTTGTGCAGTTGAGGCCAAAGCATGTGCCCTGTTGCGAATGATATTGATGATGTCAAGTGCATCCTGCCCTTTTCCTGTTAATGCTAATGCCTCAGCTTTCATTAATAAAACATCCGGATAACGATACACGATCCAATGCGCAAAAGATTCTTCAGCGGCTCTGAGGTTATCGGCATCCACACCAATGTATTTCCAGATGAGCCCATCACCAAAACGGGCGGCACCGCCATCGCCTCTAATGTCCTTGTTATTTGGATCAATGATGTCGGCTTTGTACAGTCCAGTTTCAGGTTCAGTTACCCAGCTCGATGCAATGAAACGTGGCCTTGTGCGGAACATGGGATAGAAGCTATTTAGCTTGTTAGCATCGAACTGTATCTCAAAAATTCCTTCGTTCGAATTGCCGTTGCCAAACAATCTTGCAAACCAGCTTGAATTACCTGACAGCAATCCAAATTTTCCTGAATTAATCACTTTATCACACGCTGCTATTGCTTCAGGATATTTTTCCATCCACAGGTAAACATCTGCCTGTATGGCGTTTACTGTGTAGCGGGTAATTCTGCCCTTATCATAAGCCTGGTTGTTGTAGGTTAATGGAGTTGTGGTTGCAGCATCTGATAAGTCTTTTACAATTTGTGCAAGCACATCTGCGCCAGGACTTTTTGCCAGTTGAACCAATTCAGCATCGCTTGAAGTAGATTTCAGTACTAACGGAACATCTCTGAAACTTCTTACCAGATAAAAATACATGAGTGCTCTCAGTGCTTTCACCTCACCTAAATATGCATCAAGTGAGGCTTGCGTAAACGTCTGGTCGTTTTTTAATACTTCAGGAGCAAAATCAATAACGGTATTGCAGTAGTTGATGGTTCTGTAAATGGCTCTCCAATTGGTAAGACCGTTGGTTTCAAGAATGTTGTCATTTATGATTTCAGTTTCCTCGCTGGTAATACCTGTTGAAGGTGCCAGCAAGTCTGCACGAAGTTCACCCCACAGGAAAAGGTATTCAGGTATTGGCCTGTCTGATCCGCCTCCCAGCAAAGAAGCATAACAACCGTTAACTGCTGCTGCCACCTGCTCTTTGGTTTTCCAGAAATTCTGACGAATGATTCCATCTTCCGGTTTCAGGTCAAGATATTTTTTACACGAGGCCGTAGAAATAATTACAATCAGCAGCGATAAAAATTTAAAAATTCTATTTCTAAACATTTGCATGTCCTTGATTTTTACTTTTAGAATGTACCGGTTAATCCAATAGTGAATGTTTTTACAGGAGGCGTCATCGACTGATCGGTAGCCACACGGAAAGGATCACTACCACGCAAGCTCACTTCAGGATCCTGTCCTGTATAGTTGGTCCACGTATAAAGATTTTCAACCGTTATATAAGCGCTGAGATTTTTGATTTTCATTCTGTCTGTCAAACGCTTTGCAAAAGTGTAACGGGCTGTCAATGTTCTGAACCTGACGAATGATGCATCTTCAACATACCTGTCGGAGCCGAGCCAGTTATAACCTGTTTGGTACAACGCTCTCGGAATATCGGTTACATCTCCTTCTTTACGCCATCTTCTTAACACGGCAGTGCTTTGATTATCATAACCCCACATGTTAGTGGTAGTCATTTTGGTTTGGTTCACCACATCGTAATTGTAGCGATAGTTAAAGAATGCTGTGATCTTTAAACTTCCTTTGTATGTAACGCTTGAACCAAATCCTCCTGTGAATTTTGGATTGCTGTTACCCAGATAAACCACATCCATGTAATTGATGTTACCATCATGGTTAATGTCTTCGTACATGGCATCACCAGGCTGGAAAATATAAGTTGTAGTAGGATAATTGAACCTCATGTAAACCGTTTGGCCGTTAGGTCCAACAATTGGTTTTCCACTTGCACCAGTTGCAACTGTAGAAGTCAAATCTTTATACACACCCAGATATCTGAATCCGTAGAATGAACCGAATGGATTATTAACCTGCATAAAAGTTTTGTATTGGCCGTTAGCAGTAATGTTTCCTTTTTCAGTTGGATAGTAAGGAGAAATTTCGCGGATGATGTTTTGGTTCTGTGCAATGTTGAAGTTGAAATCAATTTGCAGGTTCTTCGTTTTATATGGAGTAGTATTCAAACCGATCTCCATACCATCGTTATCCATTGTACCCACGTTCATATCAACGCTATTGAATCCAGTGAAAGAAGAAATCTGCAAACCATTAAAGAAAAGGTTCTTTGTACGGTTCTTATAGATTTCAATATCAAAGTTGATCCTGTTTTTGAACATCACTAAATTGAAGCCCAGGTTTTGTCCTGTAACTGTTTCCCAACGAAGGTTCTTCAATTCCATGTTGGAAGGGAAAACAGCAGCCTGCCCGAGATAACCCCAATCAAAATTGTCGTACCTGTTATAAAATGTATAATCCCTGCGTGGGGCATTACCGCTGATGCCATAGCTCGCCCTGATACTTAGATCATCGAGCCATTTTTGAAACTTCTTCATGAACGGTTCACCTGAAAGCCTGTAACGTGTAGAAACTGAAGGAAAATAGCCATAGCGGTAAGCAGGGCCGAACCTTGAGTTACCATCCATTCTTATACCCACGTTAATAATGTAACGATCAAGATAGCTATACTGGTGACTAAAAGTTAGACCAATACTTCTTGTCTGCCCTGTTCCGGAAGCAATTGCCAGGTCAGCATTTTGCGTACGTGAAGGATCAGAAGGATCAGTTAAAAGTGCTGATGCTGTATTTGATGTACGAGCTTCCTGCGAAACACTTTTATTGTCGTAAGTAAAGAAAATGAGTGATGACATGTAATCATGCTTCTCATTTTTGAAGTGAGGTGTATAAATCAAACTCGATTTTGTTTGCACGTTAAATACATCCACATCACCATCGTATGCACGGTTAACAGAAGTTTCTGTCCATGGGCGACCTGTTGCTGTTTGCGGCAGGAAGGATTTGGTCTTTACGTTGTTGATATCAAATTGCACATCAAAAACTGCATTCAAAACATTTCTTAAAACAGAATATTGCAGGTTGAAGTGAGGTGTTACTCGCTCTGTCGTAACATTATATCTTGCATCGGTAGCCATAGCCACAGGATTGACGGTACCAACTATATTATTGCTGCTATTGATACCGCTGTACTGTCCCTGTACGTTTGATGCAGGTGAGAAGAAGTTAGGTGTAAGATTTCCAAATTCGTCATACTCATAAATGCTCATGTTCGGCATTTTTTTATAAGCGATATCTCTCAGGTTGTTTGCATAGTTCTTGTCATTGTCAGTATGAGCAAAAGATAAATCGCTACGGAATTTGATCCTGGTAGAAACGTTGTAGTCGAGGTTAATACGGGTACTGATACGATTTAAATTAGTACCGATGGTAGTGCCTGTTTGCTGCAGATAACCTACAGAAGCATAGTAACGTGCCTTTTCTCCACCGCCTGTCATTGACAAGGTATGATCCTGTGTCCATCCCAGTTTAGTAATGGCATCTACCCAGTTTGTATTATTGCTATAGTTGTGATACCAGTAAGGATCGTTAGGATCGTACTGGAACTCTTTAATTGTTTGTGTATTTAAAGGAGCACCATTCCTGTTCATATATTCTTCAGGGATCAATGATGAATACTGGTCACCTGTTAGCATTGGAATAGCATTCGGTTGCTTTGACATGGAACCTTTAAACGTATAGGTCAATGTTGGTTTTCCGGCAGCTCCTCTTTTTGTATTGATCACAACAACACCGTTTGCAGCTCTGGAACCCCAAACAGCAGTTGCAGCAGCATCTTTCAAAATGGTGATATCCCTGATATCGGAAGGAGCAATATTTAACAGTGAAGCATATCCGAGTTCATCTGCAGTACCAAAATTAAAATCAGCAGGTATCTGTGTTTCATAAGGCATACCATCAACTACAATCAACGGATCGGTTGCCGAATTAATTGAAGATGTACCACGAATGCGAATTTGCATACCAGCACCTGGGTCACCTGAAGAAGCCGTAATATCAACACCCGGCAAACGGCCCTGTAATGCCTGGTCAATTGAAGCTGATTGCATTTCTTCAAGATCCTTTGCATTAATTTTTACAGCAGCAGTTGTAAGATTTTTATCACTTATGGACATCAATCCATTATCGGTTCTTCTTTGTGCAACCACTACAACTTCATCCAAACCTCTTGCTGTTACTCTCATGGTAACGTTAACAGAAGTTCTGTTCCCAATAGCTTGCTTGATGGTTTCGGTACCAATAAATGAAAAAGCCAGGGAGTCTGATTTATTTTCTACATGAATAGCATAGTTACCGTCAACGTCTGTTACTACAGCTTTTACTGTTCGCTGATCAGCGTCCACTTCAGCAACTGTTACTCCGTTCAGAGGCTTGCGGTTTTGATCGAGTACACGACCCTGAATGGTAGTGCTCTTCTGGTTGCCCTGAGCGTTTACACTACCGTTTATTAAAAGAAGTGCAATGCAAAAGGTAAAGAATTGCAGTATCAATTTTTTCATATCGCAGTTTGTATAGTTCATTAATTGTACTTCAAATAATTATCGATAAGATGAATGACTGTTCTGTTGGAAAGGTTATTGCTTTGTGCTATTATGACATTCGCCTTCCTGTTTTTTACATCAGTTATTTGCATGCTACCGAGCTGGTTAAGCACCGTCAGAGGGATAACCTCACCCTGGTCATTTTTAAGCATCGATTCAAAAGGACCAGATTCTTTTCCGTTTGGCACCAAGGTGTATTTAGCCAGTATGTGATACAGTATAAAACTAGTTACCTGTTCTTTTTGTGCTGCAGTCCAGCTGGAAGCCGTCAAACTCGGAACGCCTGTAGTAGTATTCCCTGGCAAAACACCATCTTTAACTGCCTGCATAATTGCTGCATTAGATGGAACGAACGCAGTGTATAGAGTGCCGGAAGATGTACCGGTGATTTCACCAGTGGTTGAATTGTAAAGTCCAGAACCAACTAAAAATTGAGCAAAGTAATAAAAGTCCGATGTTGAAGCAGTACCAAGATTTACAATATGCTTACCAAAAAGGAAAGAACTATAAGTAAGTAATCCATTCAGATAATATACAGTACCGTTCTTGGTGGTTTTTATGCTGTCCACTCTCACTGTCTGATTATTATCCTGTGTTCCAGCTGTTATTACTTGGTTGTTATTCCACTTAAT
Source organism: Flavisolibacter sp. (assembly GCA_035554655.1). Taxonomy (GTDB): domain Bacteria; phylum Bacteroidota; class Bacteroidia; order Chitinophagales; family Chitinophagaceae; genus Flavisolibacter. The sequence goes on along the minus strand of DATMIF010000034.1, from coordinate 137,867 downwards.
AAATTCACCGTTGTAAGCTTCTGCAATACCCGAACCGGTTAAGGAAGTGACATCTGTTTGCAAAACGCCAGTATTTAAAATACGTAAAAGCGTTTGGCGGATGGACTCTCCGGAGGTCGTTGTAGTGCCCGAAGTGTAAGTATAAAGGTTACTATTTACATCATAGTTATAACCCGCGGCCCGCAATACTGCATCCGGCATCATGAACAAAGTGAACTTTACATTGGGGTTAGTAATGACATATCGTAAATCTGTACTAAGCAACCTTGTCATGATCGAAAATTTCGGATCGAGGTAGGCCCTGGAATAAACAGTAGAGAACACATTTGCTTCCTGCACTTTGGTTGTTCCGTAAAACATACCATTACTTAATATCTTACGATCTATCACATCGGTTTGCGGATTAAACCTTGCTTCTTCACCAACAAAATTTAGCGATGAACTGAACTTGCTTGGCCATACTGGTGTTACCCACATATGCGCATTTAAAAAGTCCAGGATGATTGAAGTTGGTGTGTTGTCGAAAGAGCCATAGTATTCAAGCAAGGTTTTCTTTTCGTAATCCACCAGCGCATCATTTTTTGGAACAAACATGGTCCATGAATTTTGCTGGCCGTCATTGTCCTGCAGTTTCAAATAATTTTCATTATTAGGAGCAAAAGCGAGACTGGTATTATACACTTTCACATACACCTGTTTGTTATCACCAGTCAACAATTTGTAACGGTTTGTAGCATCACTGTTGGCCACAAATGACACCATGTACTTTTCGAACAATGTCCTGAACTCGCTGTATTCCGGTTTGCTTCGTAGGTATTCTTCAATTGAAGGCAATGGGGTAAGCACCCGATCAATCTCGTGTATCACACCATTTTCGGCAGCTATATCCTGTGTCACAACTTTAGCTTCAGCCACATTAAAGCCTGCGTATTGTGTATTAGGATAGAAATAATTATAGTCCGCAGCAGTAAGTCCCCTGCTGTTAAAATAAACATCTGTGAAGTAAGGAATGTACTTGTTGTTATTATCTCCATTTACATACACACCATTATTCCTGTTTGCCTGTATCGTTTTTACAACAGTACCATTTTGCAAAGTGTCATCATAAAAACCGGTATAATAAGCTGTACGGCGTCTGAAGGCCTGGTCAGGCACCCAACCGGTTGTAGATTGATAATCGTCAATCCTGTCTTTTTCAAAGGCATTATAAACAAGCATGAATTGAACCATAGCACGTGCCTTTGCCGAATCCATTTTTTCAACAGAAGTATTATTAGCAGTGAAATACGCCTGGAAAGCAGAATCATTTGGCGCAAAAACGGTCCAATAACCGGCGGCATTCAATGTGGATTTGTAGCCAGCTTTATCAATTACGGCCAAAAAGTTTTTAAACTTGCCTTTTGCCTGAAGTTGCTGGTAAATAGCAGGCTCCAAACTCGTAGGACGTGCGTAATAATCATCAAACTTCTTCTTACAACTGAACAAAACTGTTACACTCAGAAGCAGAATTGTTATTCTTTTAAAATAATACATGGTATATTAAAGAATTAAAATTTAGTTCTCTTTAAAAAGGGTTTACTGTGCAAAAAGGAATTATAAATAGAAGAGTAATTCGGCGTTATGTGCAGAGAATAAAAAATAAAGCAAATCAGCTTAGACTGAAAGTAACCTTGCAAGCAATTTTTATCCATAGTGCAGTACTAGTTATTTAATCGTTTTGATCTCGCAATCGTATTAAAAGCAGGGGTGAGATTTTAGCTTTCCAAATTCCAGTTTAAAAGTATCGGTTCCGATTTTTTTAACTATCCTGAAGCATCCTGAAATTTTGCGCTTTTTATGGTAGCATTAAAAAAAATCTACGCAAACGTTTGCGTCTTATTTGAACTATTTTTTTGATTCGAGTTAAATGATATCCGCTTAATGGATGCTATGCAATTGCGGTTTGCGCAACCGAATAGTATTGAAGTTTAATGAGTGTATTAGGCAACGGTTTTTTATTCCATGCTGTGTGTATAGCCAGTGCTGCCCCCAATGCAGTTGCCTGCGCCATAGAAGCTGCGTAAACTTCCAACCCGGGAAAAGACATTGCCAGCAGATTCATGTAAACTGCATTGCGGCTAAAACCTCCGTCGACAAACAAGCGCTTTACAGGTGAACCGTTTAACACCAATTGTGTGGACTTTACCTGTTGCACAATAATATCAAGCATCAGTTGGTGATAAGCTTCTTCGTCGTTTGCGAACGAAGCAAGTTCTCGCTCCGAAAATTTTACCTGTTCATTCTTCTTCAAGTTGGAAATTATTTCCGGGTTAAAGCCGATGTTCCTGTATTTGATTGCATTTTCATTGAAATGATCAGCAATACGCTTCACGCCCTCTTCATAATCAGGTCCTGCAAACAATCTTGATGCTTTTACGGGTTTGCCCTTGTAATGTAAATAACAAAGGCAATCCTGCTTGAGTTCAGCGGTTGTTAGCCGCGTATCATTGAATGGATTTAAACTAATGCTCCATGTGCCTGTTGATAACAAAACAAAAGGCTCGTGAAAATTTACGAGGTAGGGAATGAGTGCAGCAGAACTATCATGCAGGCCGGTTCCAACTAAATAATTATTGCCTGGAAAAACTGCTTTGGTTGTTTCATCAAAAGGACAGATGGGTGCAAGCTTCTCAATGACACCCTCATCATATACCCATTGGTGATAATCGTTTTTTTGGAAGTCCCACAAATTGGTATGACAACCTATGCTTGTAATATCAGAACAAGGTTTACATGAAATTAAATAACTCAAATATTGAGGAAGATGTAATGAATATTGTATGCGTTCGAATATTTCAGGCTTTTCATATTTCAAACGGTACAATTGCATTCCGGAATTCAAACTGCCTAACACTGGTGATGCAGTGCATAATGAAAATGCTTCTTCGCCACCGTAACTATTGTAGAATTGTTTTTTTAATTCTTCGGGATAGGATTTGAGATAATTATATAATGGAGTTACCGGGTTTCCATCCTCATCAATATTGACGAATGATGCGCCGTATGCTGAGAAGTTTATTGCTTTTACTTCGAAATCTTTTTTGTTGAAAAGAGAACGGAGCGAATCAAAAACCGATAAGCGAAGGCTTTCCAGGTTTTCACATGGATCACCGTCTTCGTCGGTCGTTTCAAGAAATCTTGCAGATCGTTCGTAGACAATGTTATAGTCCTGGTCGAAGAGGAATAATTTTTTGTTGGTCTTGCCAACATCAATCACGGCTATAGCAGGCTTTTTATTTTTTATGTTCGCTCTCACAGTAAACAAACAATTCTTTTAGAGGTAAGCAACTGCAATTATAAAAATGATTTTTACCAGTACGACTGATAAAAATCATTTGAATCTATGTCTATTGGCGATTTGAATGACTCCTATTTTAGAATTATAAGCCCGTAGCTACTGTTTTTAATCCTCGTTCTTTGATCAAAGCTTCTCTCACTTTTTGCTGACGGAAAAACTCTATCGGATTCAATGCGCCACCTGTCCTCAATCTTGCTTCTGCAACTAAAGGACGAACATCCGTACGGTATGCCTGTTGCAAAATCTCCTGTGCTGTTACAACATCATTATTATCTCTTGCATTTGCTAATGCTTTTTGATTGATCAATAATGCCTGTGCATATGCTATCTTAATTGCTTCTACTGATTGCAACAAATCTTCAAGAGGATCTTTTACGTTATGCGATGCATCGATCATCCAGCCTAAATCGTTTGCATGGTTCATTTCTCTTGCATCCATACCTTCAACCAATTCATTGAAAATTAAAAACAGTTGATAAGGATTGATCGAACCAACAGTCAGATCATCATCACCGTATTTTGAATCGTTGAAATGGAATCCACCTAATTTTCCTTCCATTAACAATAAGGAAACAATTTGCTCAATGTTTGCATTGGGAAGATGATGGCCGAGATCAACCAACGTGTACGCCTTCTCTCCTAACTTGGATGAATATAAATACGATTGACCCCAGTCGCCAACCGTCATTGAATAAAAGTTGGGTTCGAATGCTTTGTATTCAACAAACATTTTCCAGTTATCAGGAAGCGCAGCATAAATTTCTTTTAGGCCTTCCAATGTATTTTGAAATGCTTTTCTGAAATTCAACTGTCCGGGAAAACAAGAACCATCAGATAACCAAACAGTGAGTGATTCAGAACCGAGTGCAACACCTTGTTTAATTACTTCAATATTATGATCAATTGCCTGCTGGCGAACTGCTTTATCAACGTGCTGTAGCGAACCAAATTTGTAGCTAAGCTTTTGATCTTTCTGATCCTGGAATGTATTTGAGTTCACTGCATCGAAATGCAAACCGTGTTGCGCAGCCAATGCTTTTATTGAAGTTGCATTTTCCGGAATGTCCCATGGAATATGCAGGGAAATTGCCCCGCTGGATTGGTTCAATTTATGGAGCAATCCAACATCTTCAATTTTTTCTTCGAGGTTGCGTGGCTCGCCACCAATGGAGAAACGACCAAACCTTGTTCCGCCTGCACCAAGTGCCCACGATGGAATAGCAATTTGAAAATCTACCAGCTTTTGTAAAATGGATTCAACATTGTTTATTGATGATGCAATGAATTCGAATTTGCGTTGATGATCTTTTGCAAATTGCTCGTTGCTCTCCTGTATCTTATATTTCTCGATCAACATAGTGCAATCATTTATGGTAAATAAAAAACTTCTTTCAAAGGTACACTAACAGGTGAATGGTCAGGATTGGACTCCATGATGTCAGCCATGTATTTCCACCAGCGTTGCATTACTTCGTGCTGTGGTAAATTATCCATGTTTTTTGCATCAGTAATGTCCAATACACCGAACAAGCTATTTGTTTCTTCATCTAAAAAAATGGAGTATTCGCTAATGCCTGATTGTTTTAATAGCTCCACCAAATCGGGCCAAATCTCATCATGACGTTTTTTGTATTCTGCTTCGAAGCCGGGAAAAAGCTTCATTTTAAATGCCAGTCTGCTCATGCAGTTAGTTTTGAATTATTATCGAACAAATGCATTGGCAACTCCACCATCAACATTCAATACATTGCCTGTTGATTTGCCGAGTAATCCTCCAACAAAAGCGAAGCATGCATTTGCGATGTCTTCAGGATAAATAATTTCATTTAATAAAGTACGCTTGGCATAGTATGCCGGTAAATCTTCTACTGCAACGCCATAAGCTTTTGCTCTGCCTTCTGCCCAGCCGCCACTCCAGATATTGCTACCTGCAATTACAGCGTCAGGATTTACAACATTCACTCTTATTTGGTCACCGCCTAATTCTGCAGCATTCAATCTTGACAAATGCAATTGCGCTGCTTTTGCAGAACCATAACCTGCATTATTTGGTCCGCTTACCAATGCATTTTTACTTACGATATTCAGTACATCGCCGCCAAGACCCTGCTTACGCATGATCTCCACACCTTTTTGTGTAATGATGAATTGTCCTTTCACCAATACATCATACAACAAATCCCAATCCGCTTCGGTATGATCTTCTATAGATTTTGAAATTGAAAGACCTGCATTGTTGATAACAATATCAACGCCACCAAATGCAAGTACTGCATCATTAAATGCCTCTTGAATTGTATCCGCCTTCGTAACATCCAAAACAGTTCCTACAAATACATCCCTTCCAAACTGCTTTTTAAATTCTGCTTTTGCTTCTTCAAGTCGTTCTTCATTCATGTCGTTGATAACAACGCAAGCACCTTCTTGTGCAAATTTTTTAGCGATTGCTTTACCAATTCCGCCTGCACTTCCGGTGATCAAGGCAATGCGGCCACTCAAAGGTTTTGGCTTTGGCAAACGCTGAAGCTTTGCTTCTTCCAACAACCAGTATTCAATATCAAATGCTTCTTGTCTTGGAAGAGAAGTGTATTCAGAAATTGCTTCAGCACCACGCATTACATTAATAGCGTTGATGTAAAATTCGGAAGCAATTCTTGCCGTTGCCTTGTCTTTTGCAAAAGCAAACATTCCAACACCAGGATACAAAATGATCACAGGGTTGGGATCACGCATGGCAGGACTATTATCATGCTTGCAGTTGTTGTAATAGTCTGCATACATTTTACGATATGCTTCAAACTGCGGTGCTAATTTTTCTTTTACAGATTTTGCATCGCCCAGATCTTCACCTGGCTTTAATTCCAAAACCAGCGGAGAAATTTTTGTGCGAAGGAAATGATCGGGACAAGATGTACCCATCGGTGCCAGTTTGTCAATGTCATTTGAATTGACAAATTCCAACACACGATCATCATCCGTAAAATGACCAATCATTTTTGTATGTGAAGAACAAAGCCCACGCAGCACGGGAGCCAGGGCGACTGCCTGTGAGAAACGGCCATCTTTCGATAAAGATTGGACCCTGGCACCACCAAAGACTGCGGATTGCTTGTATAAGAAAGACTGTATGTATTCGGCACACTGCTCGATTACTTCGAGTGAGTTCATGTAGCATTCGTAAGCTGTATCGCCCCAGGTAAACAAACCATGAGAGCCTAACATGATACCGCGAATACCGGGATTGGCATCTAAACACTCTTTTAATTGCAAGCCAAGGTCAAAACCTGGACGTTGCCAATCTACCCAACCAATTGTGCCTTTGAATAATTCCTGCGTGATTCTTTTTCCGTCTTTTGCTGCAGCAATTGCAATAGCTGCATCGGGATGTAAGTGATCGATATGTTTGAATGGAAGAAATCCATGCAGGGGCGTATCGATAGATGGTGCTTTTGACTTAAGATCGTAAATGCAATGATTGAAAAGCTCCACCATTTCATCTTCGTTTTCAATACCGCGGTAAACATTTTTCAGGCTGCGCAAGCGATCGACATAAAGAGCCGCAATGCCGCTTTTGGTTAAGGTTCCAAGATCGCCTCCTGAACCTTTTACCCACATTACTTCTACTTCCTTTCCTGTCAATGGATCTTTCTCCATTGTTTTGCACGAAGTGTTGCCTCCGCCATAATTGGTCAAACGCAAATCGGCGCCCAATAAATTGGAACGATAAATTAGAAGGGCTACTTCATCACCAGCGAGAGCAGCAGCTTTGGCTTCATCCCACAAATAACTAACATGTTTAAAAGTTGCTGTTAGAGACATAGGTTCAATTTGATAATTTGACAATCAGACAATGTGATAAAGTATCATCAAAGTATGACTGTCTTTATTTGTTTAATAGTTTTCTGAACGTTGAAGTGAGCGACACAAAAAGCGATGATCAGACTTGTTGTCGCCGGTTACATCAGCATCAATTTTTTTTAAAGAGCTATTCAATTGTTGAAACGATTTTGCTTCCATTGGCACACTGGCACATAGCCACACTGATTACGGCTTGATGTAATTTCCATAACCAACGATCAATACCGCAGCAATAATTGTTGCTACACCAACAAAAAGCATTGTTTTTGTTTTCTTTGAAACACCGGCCCATTCTTTTGAAATTAACCCCCACATATTGGCGACAAGTATGATGAATGACATGTGCAGGATCCATGAAGATGCTCCATTACCCAAACGGCTTTCTCCCATCCCGTAAAAGAAGAACTGGAGGAACCATGTTGTACCTGCCAATGCGCTGAAAAGGTAATTTCTCAATAATGGTGTTCTCTTATTTCCATAATCACCAAAAGTTTTATTGCGGGCATTTAAGATCATGCACCAAACAAAATTGGTAGTTAATCCACCCCAAAGAAGCACCACATAAATTACGTTGTTACGATAGAGAAATTCTCCCTGGCCCGGATTAGCATCCACCCAGATTTTGTTGGCAACATCGGCCATTGATTTACCTGCCTCCAAACCAAAATTGAAACAAGCACTCAACACACCTGAAATAATAGCCACGGTTAAACCGAGCGCAAATTTGTATTCTATATTCCCGGTTGAAACCTTCTTAGCTTTTACGACTTCATGTTCAAGTATTTCGTCATAGGCCTCGTGGCGATAACCAACACCTGCAACTGCAGCTTCTTCTGCAACAGGTTCGGGGGCCAGTTTTCTTACTGTTCCGCCGTGTCCGTCGGAAGGTGAACCGTTGCTCATTTCCCTTTCCTTCATTGTTCCTGCCTTACCACAGAAAACAATACCGAGAACGCAAACCACTAATCCTGCTAAAACAAATAATCCCCATTTATTTCCTGCAATGATGCCGATCGTGTCTTTTCCCTCCTGCGGAAAAAATTGATAATATATAGAAGGTATCAGCGAACCGAAAACCATGCAAAGGCCAAGGATAATACTGCTGCCCAATGCAACGCCAAGATAGCGTACGCCAAGGCCATAGGTTAATCCACCAACGCCCCAAAGCAAACCAAATAGGAATGTGTAGGCCAAAGTGGAACCGGGCGTTTCGGCAATGATCTGCGAAAAGTTTGGAATCGTTAACCAGGCTGCCAAAGGAGGAACGATCAGCCAGGAAAACAAACCGCCAACGATCCAGTAACTTTCCCATGACCAGCCTCTCACCTTTTTATAAGGCATGTAAAAGCTTCCCGACGCAAAACCTCCAATAAAATGGAAGATGACTCCTAGTATTACTTGCATAATTTCAGTATAGCAATTGTTTTCAGTATAGCAAACAAAGTATGAAATTTAAAAGTATAAGTTCAGCCCTGCCTGCCCATCATGCACTATCATGTTTATACTGTGCTGAATTCCTTATTTTTACCACTGTGGCCCGGCCACGACTGCTGATATGAAGACCTCTCCTTTTTACAAGTTAATCCGCTTTGATGAGTTTTCTGCTACGCCTAAGTATCAGCAGCTTGCGAACTCGATTATTAAAGCTATTGAAGACGGCAAGTTGCAGGTAGATGATGTTTTGCCGTCAATCAATGAGCTGAGTTTTGAGTTTGAGATTTGTCGTGATACAGCAGAAAAGGGGTACAAGTATTTGAAGAAACAAGGCATCATTGGTTCCGTTCCGGGAAAAGGATATTTCATCAAGAATATTGATGTAGATCGTACCACCAAGATCTTTTTAATGTTCAACAAACTGAGTCCGCATAAAAAGATCATCTATGATTATTTTGCAGGCAATCTCGGGGGGACGGCCGCTATAGACTTTTACATTTACAACAACGACCTCTCGCTTTTCAGAAAATTACTGGAAAACAGTAAGACTGATTACCACTACTTTGTAATCCTTCCCCATTTTATTGAAGGTGGTGATACAGCACATAAAATCATAAATACCATTCCGAAGGAAAAATTGATTTTGCTTGACAAGATCATTCCGGGAGTAACCGGTAATTTCGGAGCTGTATATGAAAACTTTGAAAAAGATATTTACACTGCATTGGAGCAAGCCTTACCTCAACTGGAAAAATACGATACGCTAAAAATCATCTTTCCGGAAAACAGTTATTACCCTGAAGAGATTGTAAAAGGCTTTACCTCGTTCTGCCACGAGTATGCGTTCAACTTTAAAATTGTTCACGATATTGAAGATGAGAAAATATCAAAAGGCGAAGTGTACATCAATTTAATGGATAACGACCTCGTGGTATTAATTGAACGTTTGGTTGAATCGAAGTTTAAAGTAGGTAAAGATGTTGGTGTGATTTCTTATAATGAAACTCCCCTAAAGAAAATCATCCTGAACGGCATTACAACCATCTCAACCGATTTCGAAGCCATGGGCGAAGAAACGGCCAAACTTATTAAAGAAAATTCATTGAGACATATAGAAGTTCCATTCTCCTTGAGGCTGAGATCTTCCTTGTAAAAATGGCCAAAAATATTACCTGTATTTTTGACGTTTATTTTCTTAAATTGTGCGGCCAATGCATTGCGGCTGATGAGCAATCAATTTAAAAATTACAAAGCCTTTCTCTTCGATCTTAACGGGACGATGGTGAATGATATGCCTTATCACATCAGGGCATGGCATCGTATTTTAAATGAGCTTGGTGCCAACATTAGTTTGGAGCGGGTTAAGGCTGAATGCTATGGCAAAAATCACGAACTTCTGGAACGCATTTTTCCCGGCCGCTTTTCTGAAGAAGAAAAAACTCAGATGAGTTTTGAAAAAGAAAAGGAGTATCAGAAAGTTTTTAAGCCTGAGCTAAAACTAATCAGGGGACTTCACGGTTTTTTACACGAAGCACACGATGCAGGAATTAAAATAGCTATCGGGTCGGCAGCCATCGCTTATAATGTAGATTTTGTAGTTGATGGAGTAAACATCCGTCAATACATTGATGCTGTTGTAAGTGCCGATCATGTTGATGAAAGCAAACCGCATCCTGAAACATTTTTAAAATGTGCAGGAGCCGTAAATGTTGATCAAAAAGATTGCGTTGTCTTTGAAGATGCACCTAAAGGAGTAGAATCGGCTTTAAATGCAGGAATGGATTGCATTGTTATCACAACTCTTCACAAGCCTGAAGAGTTTTCCACCTATAAAAATGTAATCGGTTTTATCAGCAATTTTGATGACCCGATTTTAAGAAAATTGATCAAATGGAAACAAACCGTTTAAAACCTAACGAAGCTTACGTAATTGGAGTTGATTATGGCACTGACTCTGTTCGCTCCGTTTTGGTAGATGCTGCTAATGGATCAGAGATCGCCTCCTCTGTTTTTTATTATCCACGTTGGAAAGAAGGCAAATATTGCAATGCTCCTATCAATCAATTTCGCCAACACCCTTTAGATTATGTTGAAGGATTGGAAACAACCATAAAAGATTGTTTACAAAAAGCAGGCAATGACGCTGCTAAAAAAGTAAAAGGAATTTCTGTTGACACTACAGGCTCCACTCCTGTTGCTGTTGACGCAAGCGGAACACCGCTAGCGTTGACAAAGGGTTTTGAAGAAAACCCAAATGCCATGTTCGTGTTGTGGAAAGACCACACGGCAACGAAAGAAGCAGAAGAGATCAATGAGCTTGCAGAAAAGGCCGATGGAAATTTTCTTCAGTTTGTTGGGGGCATTTATTCATCTGAATGGTTTTGGGCAAAGTTGTTACATGTGTTGAGAGAAGACGAAAATGTCCGCAATGCCATTCACTCATGGGTTGAACATTGCGATTGGGTTCCCTTCCTGCTAACAGGTGGCAATGATGTTACTCAAATGAAACGTGGTGTTTGTTCTGCAGGGCACAAAGCTTTGTGGGCAGAAGCGTTCGGCGGATTACCTTCAGATGATTTTTTTGCACAGTTAGATCCCTTGTTAAAAGGATTCACACAAAAACTTTTTACTAAAACATATACTTCGGCTGAAGCTGCAGGAACGATCAGCAAAGAATGGGCGCAAAGACTTGGTTTACCAGAGAATGTTGTAATTGGCGTCGGTGCATTTGATGCACACATGGGTGCTGTTGGCGGACAAATTGAACCTTATCACCTAAGTAAAGTAATGGGTACCTCAACCTGCGATATGTTAGTTGCACCAGTTCATGAAATCAATGATACTTTGGTCAGAGGAATTTGCGGACAGGTTCCCGGCTCTATTATTCCATCAATGATTGGATTGGAAGCAGGACAAAGTGCATTCGGAGATGTGTATGCATGGTTTAGAAATTTATTAAGCTATCCTTTACAATACATCAGCGACGAAAAATTAAAAGAAGAAATCCGTCATAAGATGATTGCCGATCTTTCAAAGGATGCAGAGAAACTTCCTTTGAATGAAAAAGACGAGTTAGCAATCGACTGGATGAACGGCAGGAGAACTCCTGATGCGAATCAGCTTTTAAAAGGAGCAATTGCAAATTTGAATCTAGGTTCTGACGCTCCAAGAATTTTTAAAGCATTGGTCGAAGCAACCTGTTTCGGTGCAAAAGCAATTGTTGATCGCTTTAATGAACAGGGTGTTCCTATCAAAGGATTGATTGGTCTTGGTGGCGTTGCTAAAAAATCTCCTTACATCATGCAGGTGATGGCAGATGTGATGAATATGCCGATCCGCATTCATAAATCAGAACAAACTTGCGCAATGGGTGCTTCCATGTTCGCTGCTACTGCTGCAGGCTTGCACAATAAAGTTGAAGACGCCATGCAGGCCATGGGACAAGGCTTCGATGCTGAATATTATCCGAATCAAAAAAACGTTTCTTATTATCAAAAGAGATACGAGCAGTATAAAAAATTGGGAAACTTCATAGAAGCACAAACCAAACAACAATCAAAAGCCAATGTTCAATTGGTGAATTCATAAATCAAAACTTAAGACTTTCAGTGAGTAAATACGATTATATCAAACAAACAGCTTACGAGGCAAACATGCAGCTGCCGGAATTAGGGCTTGTACTTTTTACATTCGGAAATGTAAGTGTCGTAGATAGGGAATTAAGAGTATTTGCCATCAAGCCAAGCGGAGTTCCTTACAAGGATCTTTCACCTGGTCAAATGGTGATCGTTGATTTTGATGCAAACATTATTGAAGGAACATTGCGTCCTTCTTCCGATACAAAAACGCATGCTGTCTTGTACAAATACTGGGAAAAAATTGGAGCAGTTGTACACACTCATTCTACCTATGCAACTGCATGGGCACAGGCACAAAGAGACATTCCGATTTTCGGAACAACACATGCAGATCATAACACCGTTGATATTCCATGTGCGCCACCAATGAGCAATGAAATGATTGAAGGCGATTACGAACATCAAACCGGTTTTCAAATTCTGAACTGTTTCAACCAAAAAGGTTTGAATTACGAGGAAGTAGAAATGATTCTTGTTGGAAACCATGCACCATTTACGTGGGGAAAAACTGCAGACAAAGCAGTTTATAACAGTGCAGTTTTAGAAACAGTTGCAAAAATGGCTTTACTTACAGAACAGATCAATGCGCAAGCGCCAAGACTTAAAGATGCTTTGATCAAAAAACATTACGATCGCAAACACGGAGCTAATTCTTATTACGGACAATAAACAAACCATCAGCTATATGAAAATTCAATCGCTATTCATTGCCTCTTTGGCTGTAGCAGTAATGAGTTGTAATAATTCATCGAACCAGTCAACATCTTCATCAGATTCTTCAAACAAAAATCAAAACAAGGTGGGCATTACCGAAAAGCCATTTGGCAATACCGAAGGACAGGCCATTACTGAATACACATTAACCAATGCAAACGGCATGCAGTTGAGTGTTATCAATTACGGCGGAACAATTACCAAACTTACCGCTCCCGATAAGGATGGCAAGTTTGGTGATGTAGTTCTTGGCTACGATTCTTTAAGTGGTTATCTGCAGAAAGGCAATCCTTATTTCGGCGCCCTGATTGGTCGTTATGGTAATCGTATTGGTCATGCAAAGTTTACGCTTGATGACAAGACTTACACTTTAGAAGCAAACGATCATGGCAACAGTTTGCATGGTGGCAACAAAGGTTACGATAAAGTTGTCTGGACTGCAGAGAAGCAAGGCGATAACAGTTTGAAATTAACTTATCATAGCAAAGACGGTGAAGCAGGTTATCCTGGCAATTTGGATGTAACTGTGGTTTACACATTAACTGCAGATAATTCAGTAAAGATTGATTACACGGCAACAACAGACAAAGCAACCCCGGTTAATCTCACCAATCATGCTTATTATAATTTATCTGCAGGAACTGATTCAACCGTTTTAGACCATGAACTTCAGATCAATGCAAACAAATACACTCCCGTTGATGCAACGTTAATTCCAACTGGACAAATTGCTGATGTAAAAGGCACTCCTTTTGATTTCACTTCATCTAAACCAATTGGAAGAGATATTGCACAGGTAAAAGGTGGATTCGATCATAACTGGGTGCTCAATAAAAATGGGAATTCACTTGAAAAAATTGCTACACTCTATCATCCAAAATCAGGGAGAGTAATGGAGGTGTACACAATGGAGCCAGGCGTTCAATTTTATTCAGGAAACTTTTTAGATGGTACATTGACCAATACAAAAGGCGGAGCGAAATATGTTCAACATGCGGCGCTTTGTCTGGAAACACAACATTTTCCTGACAGCCCTAATCATCCAAACTTCCCAAGCACCATCTTGAAGCCGGGAGAAACTTATAAAACAACAACAGTCTATAAGTTCAGCACCAAGTAAAAACAATCGTTTATATTCAAATCATAATTTCAAACCAAATCAACTCTCATGAACAACAGTTATCTAACATGGATAGACTGGGCCATCATTCTGTTCTATTTTGCCGTTATTGCCGGCATATCGTGGTGGGCCGTTAAAAAGAAGGACAAGAACTCCGCCGATGATTACTTTCTTGCCGGCCGTCACTTAGGCTGGTTTGTAGTCGGTGCTTCCATCTTCGCCTCAAACATTGGTTCCGAACACCTGGTAGGATTAGCGGGATCAGGCGCAACTGATGGTGTGGCACTTGCGCACTATGAATTACATGCCTGGTGTTTATTAGTACTTGGTTGGATAATGGGTCCTTTCTACATGCGATCCAAAGTTTTTACCATGCCCGAGTTTTTGGAAAAAAGATTTACCCCTAATGCAAGAGCAGTTCTTTCTGTCATTTCACTTATTGCATACATATTGACCAAGATCGCTGTTGGTATTTATGCAGGTGGAGTTGTGTTCAGAGCATTGTTGCCTGATGTACATTTTATGGGAATGGACACTTTCTGGATCGGTTCTATTTTACTAATCGTCATGACCGGTATCTACACGATCATTGGGGGATTACGTGCAGTGGTTTATACTGAAACGCTTCAAACCTTTGTAAAAATAATTGGTGCACTTTTCGTTACTTATTTTGGTTTGAAAGCACTTGGTGGATGGGACAGACTGAAAGAAATATGCGGAAGCGAAATGTTCAATTTATGGAAACCGGTTGTACCTCATAACGTGGAAGGAACCTGGGCCCCGGTAAAAGAGGCAGGAAGGCAAGCCTGGTACTTTAATGATAGATACCCATGGCCTGCTATGTTGCTTTGTGCACCTATCATCGGGTTATGGTACTGGTGTACCGACCAATATATCGTACAAAGAATTTTAGGTGCCCGTGATGAAAAACAGGCAAGGCGTGGTACTATCTTCGCTGGCTTTTTGAAATTGAGCCCGGTATTTCTTTTCATTATTCCTGGTATGATCTGCTTTGCACTTGCAAAAAGCGGTATCAATGCAGATATACAAAGTCGACTAATTGACGCTAACGGACACGTGATTAAAGAACAGGCTCAAGGTGCATTTGCACTGTTGGTAACACACGTACTTCCTGTTGGTGTAAGAGGTATTGTGGTTGCAGGTTTGCTGGCGGCGTTAATGAGTGCACTGGCAGGCGTGTTCAACGCATCATCGTCTTTGTTTACAATGGACTTCTATTCCCGCTTCAAGCCAAATGCATCGCAGGAAAGTTTAGTTAAGATCGGAAGAATCGCTACTGTTGTGATGGTGATCATCGGTTTGCTTTGGATTCCGGTAATTCAGGGTGCAAAAGGCTTGTATGATTATTTGCAAGGCATACAGGCTTACCTGGCGCCACCAATATTTGTTGTGTTTTTCTTTGGTGTGTTTATGAAACGATTGAATGGCCCTGGTTGTTTGGCTACCTTGATCACAGGCTTTGCCATGGGATTATTCAGGCTGATTATCGATACGCCTGTTAAACTTGGTGGCGCTGCTTATGCTGAAGGTTCTTTCCTTTGGATTGTAAATAATATCTTCTTCCAGTATTACAGCTTGTTGATCACTATCGTTTGCATACTGGTGTTCATCATTGTAAGCTATGCCACAAGGCAACCGGATTATGCAAAGATCCAGGGTCTTACGTTCTCCACACTTTCTGCAGAAGACAGGGCAGAGAACCGTGCAACCTGGAACTGGAAAGACGTTGCACTTTCAGTATTGCTGATTGCATTGATCATTGCGATCTATAGTTATTTTACTGGCTAATTTTAAAATTCAAATAGTTTTATTAAGGAAGGATCGGTCGGTCCTTCCTTTTTGTTTATGCAAGCTTATATGTCATTGACACCATAACAATTAAAAAATTGCGAAGATTAAAAGCCTGACAATCAACATTTGTATTTTAGGTCTTACGGCATATATTTATGTGTTACCTGCCATATTGATGCGACACCTCATGATCATATTGACATTTACAATTTGCTCAAACACTTTTGGACAAGTTAAATTGGGCACATATAGACAAGGTGACACCATGCAGTATGCTGACCTCAAAATATTTCCAAACCATAAGTTCTCTTTTTACGACACACGGTATAGTAGTTGCTGGCTTTGGAGTAAGTACGAAGGCAATTGGACCGTAAACAAAGACACACTCGTCTTTAGTTGGCAATCGTTTTGGGAAGAAGATGCTATTCAAGAAGAAAAATCAATTGATAGAGCAGGCGAGACAATTTCTCTGATCTTCAAATACGACGACGGAGAGCCGATTCCAAATGTGAAAGTCTGCTACTCTTGTGACTGGTTACAAAATTGTACATACTCCTACACCGACAACAATGGGAAAGTAAGTTTGCCAAGAGAAAGACTTACAGACTACCAAGGAACACTTTGTACAGACACAGTAAGAAGACTTACTTATGAAATTAAATCCAAGTTCATTGAGTTCTCATCAAGTAGACAGCAAGACACAGCGAGCAATGTATTTGTCATCACCGTGAAAAAACACCGTAAGTCAGGACGAGTGACAGAGAGAAGAAAGTTTCTCATTACAAATGACCGGCTAGTTTACATTGATGCTGACGAGCAGAATTTATTTAAGAACTGGGGAAACTTCAGCTTTTTGACAAAGAAATACATCAGGTAACACGTTTTGCGAAGGCTTATGAATCTCTTTAATTGGCAACTACAATCTAAACAGGCGTCATTTAGCAATAATCACCGAACCACCCGAATCAGGAATAGGCACAAAACCAATTCCCTGTTCTTTGCAAAATTGCTCTACGGCCTTTCGGGCTCCTGCATAATTTTCGTTGTTGAAATCATGTATGAAAATGTACCCGCCATTAACCAGTTTCGGGTAAAAAAAGTTAAGGCCTGCTAATATGGGTTCGTATAAATCTGCATCAAGACTTACAAAAACAAAAGCTTCATCCACATCTTTGGCAGACTCGGGAAAAAAGCCCTTAACCGGGCGACACATTTTTGGGTGAGGCATCTGCTTTAATACGCCTTCTACCGAAGTATCTGAAAAGTCCTGTTTACCATCTGAAAAGCCAAGCTTTTTTTCACTGTCAACATCCCTGTTGTCAAAGCCTTCAAACGTATCAAAAAGATATAGAAGACGGTCGGGGAAATAACCATTGATATACCGTGCGAACTTTCCTTTGTACACACCTAATTCGGCAACATTGCCCTTTAGATTATTGCGTTTTATTTCTTCGGTTACTAATTCAAGCGTAGATAATCTTATGTAATCAAAATAATTGCTGTCAATATTCCGGTGTCGATGCAAAAAGTCCAGCGAAGACGTGATGGCGACTTTTTCCTTCCGCAATCTTTTACCGAAAATATAATTAGTGCTTTTGGCTAAAAACTTAAACATATCTCACTGTGAAAAGTGTGCAATAATAAGAATAAAACCCTGAGCAATGAGATGGCGTTTTCAGCGAGCCCACTCGTCGGGCTGAAAAAAAAACTATAATCCTCTACATGTCCATTGACGGTTAGAACGGACCAGAGACAAATGCAGGAAGGGGATATTCTAAAGCGCCGCCGTTCTTTTATGATGTGCACAAATAGAATCCGACAATTCTTCTTCAAAATTGTTGATCCAGGCAGGCAGTTTGGCCATATCAACAATCTTCCATTTTTCATCACTTTCTTTCATGACGAAATTGTAAGTTTCATCGGGACCAACGATTACAGCCACTTTATAGCCTGTTGTTGTAGGATAGCCCACACGTTCAAAATGAAATTCCAAAACACCGGCTTGTGTATCATAAAATGTTTCAGTAAAAAACTTCATGGTTAAAAATTGTATTTCGAAAGTATTGCGGGGTTATCTATTGCATTATGATATCAGTCAGCTAACTGTTTGACGATGGTCGCTTTTTTGGGTCCGGTTAAAAGGCCTGTAAGATGACATTGCCCTCTTTAAACAATTGGCTTATTGAGAGAAGTGAGATTGGGCTTACATTTGTCAAAAACTGACCATATGCTTAAGAAATTGCTTGTATTCAGCACATTTTGTTGCGCTATTTTATTTGCGGATGCACAATCCATCAAAACACCCCAGCCAAGTCCGGGACAAACACTAAAACAGGATTTTGGAATTTCTTCAATCGAACTGAATTATTCCCGACCTGGTATTAAAGGAAGAAAAATTTTCGGCGATCTAGTGCCTTACGGAAAAGTTTGGCGTACCGGTGCTAACTCGGCTACCCGCATCAAATTCTCCGATGATATTACTATTGGCGGACAGGCACTCAAGGCTGGCGAATATGCCATCTACACTGTTCCCGGTGAAAAAGAATGGGAAGTCATCATCAATAAAGGCTCTGTTAACTGGGGCACTGACTACAAACAGGAAGATGATATTTTGAGAGTGAAGGCAACACCTGTAAAACTCGACCAGCCTGTTGAGAGCTTTACCATGCAGTTTGCCAACGTAAAATCAAACAGTACCGATCTGCAAATTATGTGGGACAAAACATTGGTATCTGTTCCTATTGCAACAGATGTTGACAAAAAAGTAATGGCAGATATTGACCGGATCATGAACGGCGACAGTCGTCCTTACTTTCAGGCCGCAATGTATTATATGGAAACAGGCCGTGATTTAAACCAGGCACTCACATGGTTTGATAAAGCCATCGAACAAAATCCGAGTGCTTACTGGGTGTACCATCAAAAGGCAAATGCCCAGGCCAAGCTTGGAAAAAAAGATGATGCAAAAACAACTGCGCAAAAATCAATGGAACTGGCTAAAACAGCCAAGAATGACGATTACGTGAAGCTGAATGAAAAACTAATAGCCAGCCTGAAATAAAAAGAGTAAACATTTTTTTAAAAGAGAACATCTTTCGGTGTTCTCTTTTTTTGTTTAGTCAGCTCCGTTGCTACCATGTTGCTTCTGTTGTGTCACTCACTTGTACGTTCAGAACAATATGAGCATTGCTTAACGCTCCCTCCCTATTCCCTCAACTCCTTTCGTGATGGAATAAAAAACTACGCTATCAGCATTTGTCTTTTTTAAACAGTAGTAACTACTGTCGGTAAAATTATTAGTGTCAACAAAAGAATAATCAGCATTGCTGTCTTGCTTTAACTCGGGTGATACCACACCAAGCGATGCAAATACTTCTCTTTTGCTATGCCTTCGAAGCACTTCATAAACTATTCCGCTAGAGTCACCGTCTGTGTGCCAGGCAATAATCACCCTTTCTCCACTAAGACGACGCACGGTTAAATTGAAAATATTTTTTGTACAGACATTTTTTGATAACAGGTCATCATGACCATCATTTAAAAAAGAAGAACAGGTGAGTAAAATAGCGGCAGTTAAAAAAAGCGATCTCATATAGCTGATTTTAATTTTCGTTTTGCTACATGTGCATCGCTGTCTTTAAAAGGGATGGATGTTATAAAGCTACATCGATATCTCAAAAAATTTTAACCGCTCATGTAGTTGTCTCAGCATGATCGTGTATTGCAAGCATAACTTTTTTCTTTTTCGATATGGCATGAATAAGTAAACTGAACAGGATCACTCCAAGTGCGCCAATTGGGTTTAACCATAAAAATCCAAGTTTAAAATTTGCAGAAGGAATCTTGGTAAGAATAAATACAATCAGCACTACCGCTTCTGCCAGTAAAGCTGAAAGAAAAACCGCATTGCCGTTTTGTATCTTCTTTAGAAAAAAGGCAACAAGGAACACACCCAATATCACACCATAAAACAAAGAACCCAAAACGTTCACCGCTTCAATTAAGCTGTTACCAATGTTGTAGGTAAACATAGCAACAACAACACAAAACAATCCCCAACCCAGTGTGTACCATTGCGAGATACGGTATTCATCTTTTGGTTTGATTTCTTTTTTTGAAAATCTCCTGTGAAAATCTACCATGGAGCAGGATGCAAGAGAATTCAGCGCAGCGGCAATGCTTCCCCATGAAGCAAGAAAAATAATAGCTATCAATAGTCCAACTAGTCCTTCCGGTAAATAAGTAACAACAAACCCTAAGAAAATGTAGTTGGTATCATTATTATCGCCGCCCGATTTTGCAATCCATTGCTTTACTTTTTTACGAATGGAGTCACTTTGTGTTTGCAACAGTTTTAATTCTTCTCCTTTTTTGTCGAGTTCAGCATCATTCTTTGCTTCAAGTGCAGAAGCAAATTCAGTAACCGTTTTTTGCTTTGCCACTGCTACCTGTTCATAAGCCTGCTGTGCCCTGGTGAAAGAATCTTTATAAACTGTACTGCTCTCAAGCCTCGAAATTTGTTTGCTGTTAAAAAAGATAGGCGCTTTATTAAACAGGTAAAATGAAAAAACCAAAATGCCAATAAGCAAAATCAAAAATTGCATAGGTACTTTTACAAGGCCGTTCATCAACAGTCCCAATCTGCTTTCACCAACCGATCGGGCTGTTAAATATCTTCCAACCTGCGACTGGTCTGTTCCGAAATAAGACAGTGCAAGAAAAAACCCGCCGATAATACCACTGAACAAATTGTATTGATCACTCCAGTCGAATCCATTTTTTGTAAAGCCGGAAGTAATGATGTTCATCTTTCCTAACTTACCTCCAACATATAGTGCATCAGAAAATCCAACATTTGCTGGCAACATTCTTACCACCATATACGCAGCCAAAAACATTCCCGTAAATATGATGATGAGTTGCAACTGTTGTGTATATGCAACCGCCTTAGCACCGCCGCTAACTGTATAAATGATTAGCAATCCACCCATAAAAAGGTTTGTCCAATAAATATTCCATCCGAATAATGATGAAAGAATTATTGACGGCGCAAATACGCTTATACCTGTTGATAACCCCCTTTGCAACAAAAACAAAAACGAGGTCAGCGTTCTCGTTTTACCATTGAAACGGTTTTCGAGGTATTCGTATGCTGTGTACACTTTAAGCTTGTAAAAGATAGGAACGAAGAAGATACATAAAATGATCATTGCAATGGGCAATCCAAAATAATATTGAACAAACCGCATTCCATCTGTGTACGCCTGCCCAGGAGCGGAAATAAAAGTAACGGCACTAGCTTGCGTACCCATGATACTTAAGAGAATCAATCCCCAATTCATACTGCGGTTAGAGAGAAAGTAACCATCGAGGTTATAACTGGTTCGACTGCGGTAAACACCGTAAATGATTACAGCAACAAGGCTAATAGCAAGTACAATCCAGTCAAGTTGGCTCATGCAAATGTTTTGGTCAACCAATAAAAGAGAACTATCAGTAAAACCAGAACACCAATTACCAGCACATACCAATGTGTCCAGGCTTTAAATAAAGGAATTTTATCTTTTTGATCGCTCATAAAATCAATTTGCAATGTGGAATATGGCGATGTGTCAATGACCAAAACCCTCATTGGCATATAGCCACATTGACTCATCGTCACATCATCTCCTTTTTATCAAACTTCCTCCCAACAATCCCAATGCTAACCCAATGATCAGCCCCAGTCTCACATTTCTCAGAAAAATTCCAATGATCAATGCAAGGATGATTACAAAACCAAATGAAATAAATCCTCTTGTCTGGTCGGGCTTTCTTTCTGCCATTAAAATTCCTTTTTCCTGTTCAACGCAATAATATTTGCCAGCAGGCGGTAAGCACCGGGCACACCTGCGGGCAACTCCCTGAAGAAAACCAAACCTGTATAAGTAAAATATCCTTTACCATATTTTGCAATAACCAGCGCACCATCATCAGGCGCCTCACCCGGATCGTTCATTCTCAAAATGGTTTGAAAATTGGAATCTAACCTGTCTGCATGGTAAATACTTCTTTCCTGTATCCATCCTTTAAAATCATCCTGTGTGATCTTATTTGGAAAATTGAGAACAGGATGGTCGGGCTTTAATAATGTAACAATAGCATTTTCATCCGTGATCCTTTTTCCTGAAACCACGAAATTATATGGCCCCATTTTTCCACCACGAAGATTGTTCGCCTGGCTGTATTGAACAACATAGTTGCCCCCATTCTTTACATAGGTCATCAACTTGTCGTAATACTTGATCATCCAGTCATTCGTATTGAATGATCTTACACCTGCAATGATGGCGTCGTATTGCTGGAGATTATTTCTGGCGAGTTCTTTTTCAGTGAGAAGCGTTACATCATACCCCATTTCCTCCAAAGCTTCAGGAACTTTATCTCCTGCTCCAATAATATAGCCGATCTTTTTATTGTAAGTTTTGAGATCTATGTTTAAAATTTTTACATTCTCTGCATAGAAGTAGCGAATAGAAGGAATGTGATCATAATTGATACTTCTCATTGCTAAGTAACCGGTCACGTCTTCCTTTCTATTAACGTTATGAAAATAACCATAGAGGTCATCCGCTTTCCTGGAATACATTTTTTCGCCGTTTAATGAAAAAGTGTAAAGCTGGCTTGCGTTTTTGCCCAATGAAAACAAAGAATCATTTTTTACAAGATCATAGCTGGCCGACCTTGCATGAACATCAGCTTTTCCGGAAATTGCTTTGTTCGCATTCACCTGCACGAGAATTTCTTTGTTGTCATTTTCGCCCTTACGGAACAATAAAATATTTGGTGCTGAAACAACATTTACTGAAGGAATGACAAAAACAGGCTGATAAATTTCGCCCTTCACCTGGTCGGTAAACTTGTATTTAACCGGTTTCGAAAATGAAATTTTTTCACCGTTAATAATAAGATTGTATGTTACAAGGTAAGCCGGTGTAACATCTGCCTGTCCTATCAATTGTTGGTCAGTAACATTAAAATAACCTTCCTCCATTTTGTTTTGGAGCCAGTAAGGTTGCGTAATCTCTTTTGTATCGGGAACAAAAAAGCTCTTCGCAAAAGAAAAATTTCTATTCTTCTGAAGTTCTGCAGAGAAAGATGAATCGAATTGATCAACCATAACATTAATCAATTTTGCTCCAGCTCCCAAACGATCATTCAACACAAAATTGATCCTCACCGAATCTCCCTGCACTGCATATTGCTGATTCGTGAACGCTTCGATCCATAAACCACTTGCTGCTTCAATCAAATCTTTCACTTCTTTTATTTTTTCATCTCTCCAATAAGATTGAGGTAATGCATTCAAAGTTTTGTAAACATCAACTAACTGCGGCACAGATTTTTGTGGTTGCATAAAATCAAATGATGCAATGATTGCATAGACGAGTTGTTGAACTTTCTCTCCTCCCGTAATTCTTTTCCAACTGATATCAACATCATCAAACAAATCGCTTTCGGGAGACTTGCCACCGGTTGTTCTAAAAAATTCCATTGCTTCTCCCCTGCTTCTTGCCACGCCAAACCCTTGACTTTTATGCTGGCTGCGACTCTCTGCCGCAATCTCACCATAACTTTTTCCGAGAATAGGATTGTAACCACCAACATCAAAATGAAACTGATCGTTGGCAGTTGTGTTGGTACTTCCAAAATTGAACGTGTTCCATAAAATTCTTTTTGCCTGCCAGGGCTGAACGTATTTTAACTGTTCGGGAAAACGATTGGGATCAGCAGCCGCCGTGAACGCTTCATTCGCTAGGATTGCAGATGCTGTATGTTGCCCATGCCCCCCTTCACCTGTTGTGGGAAATCTTGTAATGATTACATCTGGCTGAAATTTTCTTATTACCCAAACCACGTCAGAGAGCATTTTTTCTTTGTCCCATTTGGTAAATGTTTCCTGAGGAGTTTTTGAATATCCGAAATCAAATGCTCTTGAAAAGAATTGCTCTGCACCATCTGTTCTTCTTGCAGATAACAATTCCTGTGTGCGTATCAACCCCAACTCAATTCCCTGTTCGTCGCCAATTAAATTTTGTCCGCCATCACCTCTGGTTAATGAAAGGTATCCGGTTCTGTATAGTTTATCTTTTGACAAGTAAGTCAGTAATCTTGTGTTCTCGTCATCAGGATGCGCAGCGATGTATAAAACACTCCCTAAAATATTCAGCTTTTTCAATCCAAGATAAATGTCAGCAGAAGTTGGATAGGTTTGAGCAAAAGAATATGACAGAAATAAACTACATGAAAGAAGCAGTAAAAATCTTTTCATTGGTTTCAATTAATGTGCAATCAGCCTTAAATTAAATCAAAAAGGGTGAAACAAGATTCACCCTTTGTCACAATTATAAAAATTTTATTGTCCTACAAGAAAGACAGCATTTGAAAACATCAGCTTTCCATTCTCCCAAAAACAACGAAACAAAACATCATCAGCCAGGTAAGTGATAGTTCCATTGCCCATCTCCTGCACTCCAAACAATAGTCCATCCTGGAATTTATTTTTCACTTTGGAGCCAACAAAGCCTGCAACAGGCTTGTCCTTTTTCAATACACCTACATTCCACCCCCCATCTTTTATAAACTCATACACATTGTCATCTGACTTCAATGTGTAATAATAATCAGGATATCCAAAAGCGAGCGGATTGGTATTATCCAGCTCTACCCTGAAAATAGAACCCGGGTTTGAGCTCGGAATAAAATCCCTGTCACGGCCTTCAAACTTTCTCAACGAAGCGTATATGTCACTTGTGTCTGATGCATCATCCTTTTTTGATTTCAAACCCCAATCCAATTGCGCAAGCTTTGATACTGCACTTTCCAACGCAATAACATTTCCGCCATGGCTGATCCAGTTCTTAAATTGCTCCACAGCATTTTTATCGTTGAGAAAACGATAATTCCCATTTGGCAGAATCACCACATCATATTTACTCCAATTAACGCTGGTCGCATCTGAGGCATTGATCAATGTAATTGGATAGTTAATAATCTTGTCAAAATAAAACCATACTTCGCCTGCTGCGTTAGAACTAACACCTTCGCCAGTGAGCATCGCAATTTTTCTTGCTTTCAAAGGATGCACTTTTGAACTTCCAAAATCAAAACCTTTATCAACAAAGCCAGAATTAACAGGTGTTACCTTCACGTTATATTCATTCGCAAGGTTGACCACTGTGTTCCATAAATCGGGAATGTATTGGTTGCTTGTTTTCAAAACCAATATAGCTCCACGGTCAAATGATTGTCCGTTAACTTCAAATGAACGCTCGTTGTATCGAAGTTTGATTCCTTTCTGCAATAATTGAGCTGCGAGTTTTACGGATTGCATTCCACTCCAACGGATCACATAAGCATAAGCGTCCTTCAAACTCTCATTTTTATGAATCGCTGATAAAACCGGGCTTGTCGCATCGATTCTTTGAGCCGTAGCAAATGCTTTTAAGCCGAATACATAAGGCAGTGACCATGCTGTAATGTCATAAGCAAGAGTATCAACCAGAAAGGTATTGGGTTCAAATAAAACCTTCACCAGTGCACTTTTAGGTTGAAAAGAAGACACAACAATGTCATTGATTGTAGTAGAAAACGGCTCTTCTTTTCTTGAATCATAATTGACCCCTTTTAGAGAAGTGACTGCTTTTGATGTCCCAAATTCAATACCATTCTTCGTCAGCAAATCCAAAAAGTTTTCAATTTTTTCTGCGTCAATATCATTGTACTTGATCACATAAGATTTATAATTTCCAACTCCATTTGTTACCGCATCATCATAAAATTTCTTGAATTCTGAAATAAGCTTCGATGCGTTTTGCGACGCGACTTCAATTGTACTTAGGGATGATGTATAATGGTGCGTAGCTCTATCGATCAATGTCAATGTATCGCCAATTGCAGTTTGCGCAGCCAGTCCTCCCATGCTATGACCTGCCTGTTCATAGGTCATCCCGATAGCGCCATTGTATAAAGGATATGTATCACCATATGCAGGATAAGTCAAATCAAATTCTTCTTTCGTAAAAAATAACCAACCCTTTTCATCAAAGTATTTAGCATTATTTCTTCCAATCGTATTTTGAAAATCTCTTTGCCATTTCGTTATCACCTCGTGATATGGCTGCGCAGCAGGAGCAAAATAATAGGGTGCATTGATTCCTTGTTCATGAAAATCAACATGTACCTGAGGCAGCCATCGGTTGTATATCGCAACCCTTGCCTGCGATTCAACCTGCGTTTGCCATGCCCAGTCACGATTGAGATCAAAATTATAATGGTTACTTCTTCCGCCAGGCCATGGTTCGTCATGCTCTCTTGCGTCTAAAGACGGATTCGGGTTCTTTCCAACAACAGAATTAAACCAGTTGACATACCTATCCCTTCCATCGGGATTTAAGCAGGGATCAATAATCACCAAAGTATTTTTTAGCCACTGTTTGGTTTGAGAATTTTTCGGATCAACCAGTGCGTATAGCGTAAGCATAGATGCCTCCGAAGACGAAGCCTCATTACCATGTACATTATAACTTAACCAAACAATAGCGGGATAATCACTGTTTGATGTAGCAGTATTTTCCTGTCTTGCTAACGATAAATTATGCCGACGAATATTTTCAAGGTTAGAAACATTGGTTTCTGAAGAGACATAAGCCACCATTAACGGACGGCCTTCATTGGTTTGCCCGTACTGTTCCAACTTCACCATTGACGGCACTGCAGTGGCAACTGATTTAAAATAGTCGACAATCTTCCAATGAGGAGTAAATTTTGTGCCAATACGATAGCCTAAAAATTCTTCCGGAGATTTTAATTGAGCAAACGAACATGTAACTAACAAAATGAAAAAAGCCAGAGCAACAATTCTTCTTGCCATGATGAAGATTTAATTCAGCAATTTAAAACTGAAATTCTAAACAAATATTAATCTCTCACAGATGCCACCGGAAAACCACCGAACATTTTCTGTGCAATCTGGACGCTTTGTGAGCAACTCAAACAAAAGTCCCGCTTTTCAGCGGGACCTTGCCATCAACGGTTTAGGTTTTGGTGGATGGCGACTGTGGTTCAAAAGAACCAGGTTTATTTTTAGTAGTTGCAATAGAAATGACCTCACAATTTAATAAGAAGTATCGAAGTTTGAAACAACCAAACCAAAGATGCATGCAAACAACATTGTAACTTTCGCGATAAATTCCGTTCATGCGAAGCACTTACCTGGCATTATTTCTTTTTATCATTTTTTCCTGCAGCACTTCTAAAAAAATTATTGAGGTCGGTCCTTACCGGTATAGCATCAATAAAAAAACGATAAGTAAAAATGGTGCAGTAGTTTGTGCCCATCCATTAGCCAGCAAAGTCGGTGTTGAGATCATGAAACAAGGCGGTAATGCTTTTGATGCAGCCATCGCAACGCAGTTGGCATTGGCGGTCGTTTATCCCGGTGCAGGTAACATTGGTGGCGGTGGTTTTTTAGTAGCAAGGACTGCAAACGCGCAAACAGTTGCTCTCGATTATCGTGAAGCCGCTCCTTCAGGTGCGAGAAGAGATATGTACCTCGATCAGAACGGAAATGTGGTCGAAGGCAAAAGTGTAAATGGGCATTTATCAAGCGGAGTACCGGGCACAGTTGCAGGATTGTTTGAAACCGCGAAATATGCAAAACTCTCTTTCAAAAAATTGATTCAACCAGCAATTCAGCTTGCCGAAAAAGGTTTCGTTATTACTGAACGTGAAGCTGTTTCATTAAACAATATTCAGGATGACCTCAACGAATACAACACCACTCCATCTGTTTTTCAGAAGAAAGAAAAATGGAAGACAGGTGATACATTAATACAAAAAGATCTCGCCAGGACATTGAAAAGAATTCGTGATAAAGGAGTAAAAGGGTTTTACGAAGGCCCTACAGCAAATTTGATTGTTGCTGAAATGAAAAGAGGCGGAGGAATTGTTTCATTGGATGATCTAAAAAATTACAAAGCAAAATGGAGAACGCCTCACTCATTTAACTACAAAGGCTACACAGTGGCTGGAATGCCAATGCCAAGCAGTGGAGGAACTTTAGTTCATCAAATGATGAAGATGGTCGAAGATCAACCATTGCCATCGTATGGATTTTTATCTCCACAGGCAGTTCAATTGATGACCGAGGCAGAACGGAGAGCCTTTGCCGACAGGGCAGAATACATGGGTGATGCTGATTTTTACAAAGTGCCCGAGAGTCAAATCACTTCTGACGCATATCTGAAAGAACGCATGAAGGACTATCGTCCAAACGTTGCAGGCACTAGTCAACAAATTAATGCAGGTGTTCTTCCAAAAGAAAGCGAACAAACCACGCATCTTAGTGTGATTGATGCAGAGGGGAATGCAGTTGCCGTAACAACCACTTTAAATAATTCGTATGGAAGCAAAACAGTTGTTGGTGGAGCAGGATTTTTTCTGAATGATGAAATGGACGATTTTAGTGCAAAGCCGGGCACGCCTAACATTTATGGTGCACTTGGCGGCGATGCAAATGCCATTGCTCCAGGCAAACGCATGCTAAGTTCAATGACACCAACCATTGTTTTGCAAAACGATAAACCTTTTTTGGTGGTTGGAACTCCGGGAGGAACAACCATCCCTACTTCTGTTTTTCAAACCATCATTGATATTATTGATTTCAAAATGAGTACGGAAGATGCAGTTAACAAACCAAAATTTCATCACCAGTGGCTGCCTGACAGAATTGAGATGGAGAGAAGCTTTCCAAAAGAAACACGAGAGGCACTGGAAAAAATGGGATATAAAATTTATGAACGCGGTTCAATTGGGAGAACTGAAGTAATAAAAGTGCTGCCCGACGGAAGTTTTGAAGCGGTTGCAGACATTCGCGGTGATGATGATGCGGAGGGGTATTAGGATTAAAGTTTTTGATTCACGTTTTAAGTTTTACAATTTCAATTCAATCAAACACCCTTTTTTATGAGTATTGAACGTATTTTTTTAGAAAGCGTAATTAAACGCTTAAAAGAGTATAAAGTGCTTGGCGAAAAAACCTTTAGCCAGTTGAACGATGAAGAAATGCATTTTCAACCCAACCAGGAATCGAACAGCATTGCAGTAATTATTCAGCATATGCATGGCAATATGCTAAGCCGCTGGACAAATTTCCTGACAGAAGACGGTGAAAAAGAATGGCGCAAACGTGACGATGAATTTGAAGTGCACCCACTCTCCAAGCAACAATTACTGGAAAAGTGGAATGGAGGCTGGAAAGTTTTCCTGGAGACACTTGAATCTCTAACGTCAAACGACCTTTCAAAAACCATTACCATTCGCAGTCAGCCATTAAATGTTGTTGATGCGATTAACCGCCAACTGGCACACTACAGTTATCATGTTGGGCAAATAGTTTACATCGGGAGATGGATCAAACGAAGCGATTGGCAATCACTATCTGTCCCTAGAAACAAATCAGAAGAATTTAATCAAAAGATGCGTCAGTCACATCATTAAAAAAAGAAAAGAATTCTCCCATGAGGAAAATTCTTTTCTTTCAAAAAACTTCAAACAAATTATTCAGCAGTAAGCACGCCAGTCATTGTTAAGTAGTGACCGGGGAAGCTGCAGATATAAGTGTAACTGCCTGCAGGAACTGTAAATTCAATTGTATCAGATTCGCCGGGACCAAGCAATTTTGTATGTGCAATAATTGCTGGATTGTTTGCGGGAATGTGATCCGGTGCCTGTATTGCAGCTTGTGCAAATGTTGGAAGATCTGTTCCATCTTTCAACAACACGAAATTATGTCCCATTGCTTCTTTGGGTTGTGTGCCTTCATTCTTCATGGTAAGGGTAACCTTTTCATTAGCTTTTACATGAAGCTCGTTTGTACTAAACTTCATTTGATCATTGGCTGTGATCTGGATGTCGTTGGAAACATTAGCTGCCGGAGTCGATGTTTTTTCTTCTTTAGTACTTTCTGAAGATGACGATGATTTGCTTCCGTCATTACAAGCAACAATAAAAAGGGAAGCAGCAAAGGTTAGTGAAATAAAAATTTTTTTCATAATAGGTTTAAAATTTGCCGCAAAATTAAACTATAAGGCTTTAGCATGGCATGATTAAAAACAACATTTCATGGGCGTTTTTTTGCTATGGATGACTTCCAATGCATCATTTCGCTATTTTTACCGATTATGGTTTTGCAAGCTATCCGTACAAGGGTCTTCACCATCCTTTGTATTTTCATCCTTTCTTTTGAAACGAATGCACAGGTACAGTTTGCCTGTTTTGCAGGCGGACAAGCCACATCCGCCAGGTATCTTGTTGATGGAGCCAAGCAACCCAACCGGTATAAGCCAGGCACCATGGGCGGTGTGGCTGTGAAAGTTGAATTCGACAACCAGCTTTATTTTTTTCCTGCGGTCTTCTATAATCTGAAAGGATACAAAGTCACTCTTAACCATCCCGCATTTCCGCCGTCTGAACTTGCAAAGGGCGTGGACCTTACAGTACATACGATTGAAGTAGCCCCTTTGCTCCATTTTGATTTTAATAAAAAAGCCTCACATTTTTTTGTCCGGTTTGGCCCTTCCGTTGACTATGGTTATTACGGCACTGAAAGCGTAGACACGGTCAGTAGTTCAGGCGCAAGAGCAACAGTGTACCGCCGTATGCGTTTTGATTTCACCGAGTATGGTCATTTTACCGCACAGGCCAATCTGCATTTTGGCTACGAAACGGGCAAAGGACTTATGATGTTTGCATTTTATCAACGTGGTTTTGGGAGTATGAATAACCATGATGGCGGACCCAAGATATTTCATCGCATCATTGGAATTTCTGCAGGATGGTTATTTGGCCGCAATCCACTGGTTACGGATACAAGATCAATTAAAAATTAGTTTAAGAATACATTCAATAGTGTCATGCCAGGAAAGGATGTTTTAAAGCCATTAGTTTAGTTTTTTTATTTTAAGTTAGCTACGCTACTACTACTATCATCATTCGTTGTGTCACTCACTTGTACGTTCGGTAATTCTATTCAGCATATTACAAGTCACAATTTTTTTTCGTAGCTTTTTTTAAATTCGGTTAAATAATATCTAAAATCGAAACTTATGCGTTGTGCTTTAATTTTTGTTGTAACAGTTTTATTTTTTTCACTAGCATCTGCGCAAAAAAAAGATGAAATCAATTTCTCCGATGCATACCAATTAGATAGCTCTGAATATTTTTTGATTCCCCGGTTGCTTGATGATTCCAATAAAGACTACTTTGATAAGGGAAAAGGTTATATTCTTTGGGGTCATTACACAGACCTATTATTCTACAATACAAAGACCAACCAGGCCAAAAAATTACTTGAAGGCAAACTTGCATTGATATCTCCTTTCCTGCAAAAACGCAGTTATTATTATAGCCAGGAAAAAGAGCAAGATCTAAGCAATAATATCTTACCGAAGCACATAATTTATTCTATAACAACTGATGATTTTAACGGCGACAGAGTACTTGATTCAAATGACCCATCTTACCTGTATGTTTCAACCAAAACCGGCGAGCAGTTAAGGCAAATTACACCAAATGGATTCGATGTAATGTCCTGGACAATTTCAAAAGACAAAAAAATCATTCTTGTAAAAGGGCTAACCGATAAGAACAAAAACAAAAAATTCGGTAACGGCGATGACCAATTATTTTACAGGATTGACTTGGATGACGATATTTCCAAAATACAATGCTACCAGGTGAATCTTTAATTCAGTTGTTTCAGTTCCACTCCATGCATATCTTTCAACTTCTCTAAACACAAATCCAAACTTTCCTTCGGAATACCAATCACCATCCTGCAAAACAATTGCATTTCATTTTGCAGTATCACACAACCAAAACGTTTCACCACCATCATCACATCATTCATCATCGTATAATCAAAATGCAGATCGTATTGAATTAAAATTGGCTTTTGTACAATGGCCGTTAACTGCAATGCCAGCGAAGTTGAAGTTTTATATGCATTGATCAAACCGGGAACCCCTAATAGCGTTCCTCCAAAATATCGTACAACAACCACAGCTACATTCGTTAACTCCTTGCTATCAATCTGTCCCAAAATTGGCTTGCCTGCTGAGCCGGAAGGCTCACCATCATCGCTGCTGCGGAAATTATTTTTATCATTTCCAATCCGGTAAGCAAAGCAATGATGTGCAGCTTTCGGATGTTCTTCTTTTAATTCCTTTAATCGTTTTTTAAAATCATCCACCGTTTGAATGGAAAATGCATACGCCAGAAATTTACTACCGCGGTCTTTAAATTCCGCCATCGCGGGTTTGCCAATTGTATAGTAATGATTCATGAATTGGTCTTCGTGTTTTTATAAGTGCGAATTACATCTGAAAAAATCTGTTCAGAACCTTGCAAAACCCCGCCATTTAAAACAGGTGCAGGCAACCCTGCCCCGATTGATAATTGCTCATTGGTGATCACTCTTGCTTCATCCCATATTGCCTCGTCAATAAACGATTGCAGCAAATAGCTTCCGCCTTCAATCAATACCGATTGAATATTCATCCTGTACAATGCATTCATCATTTGGGGTACAAGCCTTACATCTTCCGTAACCTGGTAATAACCCGTGTCAATTTTGTTTAGTTCTTCTATTGAAATCTTTTCGGTCGATAGGCTGTGTTCCTTTGTATTGAAAACAATTGTTGGCGTTTCTGAACTAAATAATTTCATTTTTTTTGACAAGCGTAAATCCATGTCAACAACTATACGCACAGGATTTTTGCCGGGAAACAATCTTGTTGTTAGTTCGGGATCATCATACAAAGCGGTATTTGTTCCAACAGCAATTGCCATTTCCTCGCTTCTCCATTTATGAACAATCCGGTTTGTATGTTCATTGCTTATTAAAATCCTGCTATAGTCTTCATTGGCAATTTTGTTATCTAATGTCTGTGCCCATTTCAAAATAACATAAGGTCTGTGTTCTGTATGAAAAGTAAAGAAACGCTTGTTCAACTCTTTACATTCCTCTTCTAAAACGCCTAGCTCAACCTCAACTCCTGCAGCCTTTAATTTTTCAATTCCCTTTCCATTTACCTGCACAAAAGGATCACGGCAACCAATAACAACTTTGGGAATTTTTGTTTTCACGATGAGATCGGCACAAGGCGGCGTCTTTCCAAAATGAGCACAAGGTTCTAACGACACATACAAGGTTGATTTTTCGATTAGATGTTTCTCTTCATCTTTTACAGATGCAATGCAGTTAGGTTCTGCATGAGCCTTTCCATATTGCAGATGATAACCCTCACCTATAATCTTTCCCCCATAAACTAGAACAGCACCCACCATTGGATTGGGCGTAACATTCCCTGCACCCAATCGTGCAAGTTCCAGGCAGCGGTGCATGTAGATTTCATGTGAAGTCATCAGCCGCCAAAAGTAAAGAAAGGTTAAGTTTGTTGGCATGAAACTATTCGAAGCAGAGCGATACATAAAAGATCAATTGAAAGGAATTTATGAAGACCAGGAATCAACCAATATTGCAGGTCTTGCTATTGAACATGTAACAGGTTTATCCAAAATGGAAAGGATTTCAAGAAAACAGGAAGAGTTGTCTCTGCTGCAAATAGATCAACTCCAAAAAGATTTACAGAGGCTAAAGCAGCATGAACCTATTCAATACATCATGAACAAAGCATGGTTTTATGGAATGGAATTGTATGTCGACAAAAATGTCTTGATTCCCCGTCCCGAAACAGAAGAATTAGTGCAGTGGATTGTTGATGATGTAAAAGCTCCTGGTAAAAATGTTTTCGTTCGTAAACCAACAGAAGCGGATGAAACTACTCAACTGAAAATTCTGGATGTTGGCAGCGGCAGTGGTTGTATTCCGCTTGCATTGAAAAAAACAATGCCGAAAGCCGAAGTTTGGGGCTGCGACATTAGCGAAGAAGCATTGAATGTTGCAAGAAGAAATGGATCTGCATTGGACATCCGTATCGATTTCCAGGGATTAAACTTTTTAGATGAAGCACAACAGAAACTATTACCTACGGTTGACATCATTGTAAGTAATCCTCCCTACGTGCCATTGAAAGACAAAAAACAAATGCATGCCAACGTTGTCGACCATGAGCCTCATACCGCATTGTTTGTTCCCGATAACGATTCTTTGATTTTTTACAGGGCATTAGCAGCATTTGGAAAAAAGCGATTGTATGAAAATGGCAGCATCTATATGGAGATCCACGAAGAAATCGGAAATGATGTTGTGAATCTTTTTAACGAAAACGGGTATGATAATGTGGTGCTAAAAAGCGATATGCAGGGGAAAAACCGGATGATCAGAGCAAGAAAATAAAACTATTTGACCAGCGCCGCCACCTTCGCTCCGTTTCTTTTTGCAAGTCGCATAATTCTAAATACCTCACCATACAAAGCAACTGTATCCGCATTGATCACCACCGAAGGCGAATCAATTGTTTGCCTTGCATTTACAATAGCCTGCTTCAAAACTGTATCCAATTGTTCAGAAGGAACCAGTGATGTACCGATATAATATTTCTGGTCTTTGTCAACTGTAACAACAATGTTTTGCTTTGCCTTCATATCCTTGTCGCCTTTCGGATTGTTCACACGAACAAGGTTTGGATTAGCCAGTGTAGAAGCAATTAAAAAGAAAAGCAGCAGAATGAATAAAATATCATTCAGCGGGCCCGTATGCACTTCGGCATGTGTTCTTAATTTTCTTCTGATGTTCATTTATAAGTCAAAGGTTAAAAGTCAAAACTTAAATTATCTCGTTGGCTCTTGCAGAACATCTAAAAACTCTGCACTCGATGCTTCCATCTTATACGCAGTTTTGTCAACCTGCGTCGTCAAATAGTTGTGCGCCAATAAAGCAAGTAACCCAATGATCAAACCTGTTGCAGAGGTAATCACCTTCGTGTAAATACCGTTGGCCATGGTTTGAATGGTAAAATCGCCACCGGTTGCCAGGCTATAAAACAATTGAAACATACCAATGATTGTTCCTAAAAACCCTAACAGTGGAGAAATACCCGCCGACAATGATAAAATCGAAAGATTTCTTTCCAAATTATAAATCTCAAGCTTACCAACATTCTCCATACTGCGTTCAATATTTTCAATTGGCTTGCCGATGCGCTGAATGCCTTTGTCAATAATTCTTGCCACAGGATTGTTGGTATTTTTTGCAAAGCTTCTTGCTGCAGTAACATTACCGCTAATGATATGATCACGAACAATGTTCATGAAATTGCTGTCAATGTTCGATGCTTTTCGAATAGCGATCAATCGCTCAAAGAATACAAAAATGGTGATCACTAACAAAAGCATCAATGGGATCATTACCCATCCACCCAATGTCAAAAGATTGAAAAGACTAACTCCACTTGAAGATGCAGCCGCGTGAGTTGAATCGATTTGTAAAAGGTTGATCATACGATTTTTTGCTTTACGCAGTAAATGTAATTTAATGTGATGAATAACGTGAGTCGCTCTGTAATATTTTATATTCCCCGAAATTCAACAAAAAAATGCCGCCATTACAGCGACATTTTTGATTTATTTAAGGAATTAAAGAAAATTGATTTTTTGTAACGGATTAGAATAAGATTAATTTTTATGAGCCATCCGCATTGCTACTATTGATCCTCAGTTGCTCAGTTTACCCTGAGCAAAGCGAATGGGCACTCTTTTACATTCAGTATTTCTCATCGGCAGTCCACAATCCTCTCTACTGGTTATTAATGATCTTATGATCTGAAGTGCCTGCAGGTTTCATCATTAAAGCCTGTATTTGCTTCATGGTTCTTTCCATGCCGTCGTTGCTTCCATCAAGAAAGATCACATTTCCCTTTCCATATTCAGCAAAATTTTTGATCGCTTCTGTCCACATACTGAATAAGATCACATTTGTATCAAGATTTGCTTGTTTCATTTGCTCGGCGGCTTCAGTCATACCTCTTGCAACTTCCTGGCGGAAAAGTGCAACACCTTGTCCACGCAAACGGGCTGCTTCCCTTTCTGCTTCTGCTGCAATCTTAATGGCATTACCTTCTGCTTCTGCGCCTTTTGTTTTCGTAATTAATAAAGCCTGGCCTTCGTTTTCTGCCGCAGCTTTTAAGTTGTTCGATGCAACAACCTTGCTCATTGAATCCATGATGGCTTTATCAAACGTGATGTCATTGATTTGCAGATCCATCAAATGATAACCCCATTGTTCGAGGGTATAATCGATTTCAACTTTTACATATTCAACAATCTCTTTTCTCAATCCTAAAACTTCTGCCTGCTTTTTTGTAGCAACAAATGAACGGATGTTTCCTTCGATGGTTCTTATCAACGCTTGCATTAAATCCCTGTCGGCAATAAATTTAAAAGCTACTTTCTTTATTGTTTCTTCATCCGCATTTTGAACAGCATACAACAACATGCTTTTAAAATAAACATTTGCCTGGTCCTGGGTTACCGCCTGGAACTCCAATTCAACCGAACGGTTTTGGATGGAGATTTTTTTATAGAGTTGTTCAAGTATGGGAATTTTAAAATTCAATCCTGGACGAACAATACGCTGATACCTGCCAAACATGGTAATTACACCAATGTAACCCTGGTTGACGGTAAACATGCCACTAAAAACAATAAATAACAGAACAAGTATCCACCAATAGTTGGCAAAAAAATGTGCAATAGGGTTCGCATCAGTTTGTAAGAAGAAAAACATAAAATAAAATTTGGTTGCCGGTTAAAGATAGTCAAGAAAGAAATGTACTTACTCCCTGGTGTATAAATAGATTTCCACTCTCCTGTTCTTTTGTCTTCCTACAGGCGT
Organism: Flavisolibacter sp.; assembly: GCA_035554655.1. Lineage (GTDB taxonomy): Bacteria > Bacteroidota > Bacteroidia > Chitinophagales > Chitinophagaceae > Flavisolibacter. The sequence goes on along the minus strand of DATMIF010000034.1, from coordinate 101,058 downwards.
ACGATTGTCAGCAACAGGCTTTATACTAGACCAACTTCTAACAAAAAAATGTGCATTTGGAAACCTGGCTCGCATATAGTTCATAACTGAATTTGCCCTTTCAGAACCCAACACCTTGTTTTGATCAAAATTTCCAATGCTGTCGGTGTGACCTTCAACCACAATCGAATCGACCTTTGTCTTTGACATCAGATTGCAAATACTGTCCAAAAACTGATAAGAGGATTCCGAAAGATTTGCACTGCCGGTTTTAAAAAGAATGTCTGGCAAAACAGCAGTATCAATCTTCTGCACCATCGTTGGTGTGCTCTTCAGGTATTTAATTGGTTTACTCCTGTTATACTTAACCAACCTGTCTAGAAATTCGTGCCTTTCACTTTGATTATAAATTTCATCCTGCGTTTGTTGCCAATCGTCGCAAATGGATTCATTTGGATCTGTCGGTATCAAAGAAATATCATCAAACAGAACGTAGAAGTGGTTTTCCAAATGAATACCAGTAGGTCCCTTTATGTCGTTGTTTGCAAAATAGCCAAGTGTAATAAAAGATTCGTCACCATTTGCCCTGTAATCAATTGTTACCCGTTGCCAGTTCGTGTCTTTGATTGGCTTACCAGTTGCATCGGCCAAATAAAGTGAAGGCTTAATTTTCCGGTAAACCTTTTTTTCAAACAAGAAATCATAAGGAGTAAAATAAATGCCAACACTATCCAAAATTGGATGCCTTGATTTGATAAAGAATTGGAGACTGTACGTTTTCCCTTTACGCAATCCACAAAGCAGGCGGCTTCTTACAAACGTTCTGTGAAATTCTTTTGAGGAGTGTGCTGCAATCAGCGAAATAAAATGAAAACCTGTATGAGCTAGTTTTGCATCCCTGAAATAATAGTTGAAAGATGGAACTGTGTAAATCCATCCTTCAGGTGCGCAGTTTACATTGTATTCGGTGCAAATGTTTTCCTCCTCGAAGCCGCCATTTACCAAAAGACTCTGAGCCGAAAGTTTGGCTGGGATAATTAAAAGAAATACGTACAGAAGACGCATGATTCCATAACGCAAACCAGGATACATTGTTTTGAAGACTAAGAATAATTTTTCAAAGCTTCCAGTAATTGATCGTTTTCTTTTGGAGTTCCAACTGTAATTCGTAAACAATCTTCGCAAAGAATAACATTACTTCGATTACGGACAATGATGCCTTTTTCTTTAAGGTAATTATAGATTGAAGTAGCATCTGTCATCCTGGCTAAAACAAAATTGGCGTCAGAAGGATAAACTTTTTGAACCGGTGCTAATTGCACTAAGTTTTTCGCTAACTCTTCTCTTTCCTCAACAGTATCTTTGATCATTTTATTTACACCTTCCAGGTGATCGAGTGCTTTCAACGCAAGTTCCTGTGTTGCCTGGTTAATATTGTAAGGAGGCTTTATTTTGTTGAGTACATCAATTAGCTCTGTAGAAGCGAAGTTCATTCCTAAACGTAATGCAGCCAATCCCCATGCCTTGGAAAAAGTTTGCATCACAACAAGATTTGGGTAGTCCTTCAATTCAGCAACAAATGAACGATGACGACTGTAGTTGATATAAGCTTCATCAATAACCACTATCCCATCGAAATTGTTCAGCACCATTTCAATGTCTTCTCTTTCCATACTGTTACCAGTCGGATTATTAGGAGAACAGAAGAATATCAGTTTTGTATTACCGTCAATAGCATTTTCCAATCCTTCAAGGTTCAATTGAAAATTGGAATGCAAAGGAACTTCTTTCACAGGAACATCATTAATGTGTGCATACACTTCATACATGCCATAGGTCGGCGGACAAATGATGATATTATCTTTTATCGGATCGCAAAATGCACGAATGAGGAGATCAATACATTCATCGCTTCCATTACCCAATAAAATATTTTCAGGAGCAACATTTTTAATAGTACTGATCTTTCTTTTCAATTCCCATTGCCAGGGATCAGGATAACGGTTGTACCATTTTGTCAACGGAGAACCGAATGCATTTTCATTCGCATCTAAAAAAACCTTGGCTACACCGCTAAATTCACTTCGTGCAGAAGAATAAGGTTTAAGTTTTTTAATGTTCTCTCTTACTAAGCTATTTAAATCGAAACTCATTTTACTTGCTGTTAGAATCAGTTAATCTTTCATTCGCACTTTTACGGCATTTGCATGTGCATCCAAACCTTCTGCTTCTGCCATTATAATTACTGTGTTGGCAATTCCATTTAAACCTTCCTGCGATAGTTTCTGATACGTGATCTTCTTCACGTAGCTATCTATACTTACGCCGCTGTACATTCTTGCAAAACCATTTGTTGGCAATGTGTGGTTTGTTCCGCTTGCATAGTCACCCACACTTTCAGGCGAGTGATTACCAATAAAAACAGAACCTGCATTTGTAATTCTTTCCGCGATTCCATCTGCGCCGGCCCAACTGATGATCAAATGCTCAGCCGCATATTCGTTTACTAAATCAATTGCTTCGTCAATGTTGCTTATCACGATTGATTTGCTGTTGTTCAAAGCTTTTTCTGCAATGTCTTTTCTTGGCAATTGATCTAACTGTTTTTTTAGTTCTACCTGGATTTTATCTACAACTTCAGGATCATTACTCACTAATAATACCTGGCTGTCTGCGCCGTGTTCCGCCTGCGATAATAAATCGGCAGCAACATAAGAAGCGTTTGCAGTTTCATCTGCCATCACGCATACTTCACTTGGGCCTGCGGGCATGTCAATAGATATTCCCTGCATCTGAATCAATTGTTTCGCAACAGTTACATATTGATTACCGGGACCAAAGATTTTATAAACAGGAGTAATTGTTTCTGTTCCATATGCCATTGCAGCAATCGCCTGTGCACCACCAACCTTGTAAACTTTATCAACGCCAACCAATTGGGCTGAAAATAAAACCGCAGGATGAACCTTTCCATCTTTATTGCATGGAGTACACAAAATAATTTCTTTACATCCGGCAAGTTTTGCCGGGATGGCTAACATCAATACCGTAGAAAATAGCGGGGCGGTTCCACCCGGAACATAGAGGCCTACTTTTTCAATGCCAACATTTTTTCTCCAGCATTGAACACCTGGCATGGTTTCAATAATGTCTGCTCTTGATAACTGCGTGCGATGAAACTTTTCGATATTCAACTGCGCCTGTGTTATAGCTTTTTTCAATTCTGAAGAAAGATTATCGCAAGCCTGTTTTATTTCATCTTCACTCACTAAAAAATTTGCTAACTCAACTCCGTCAAATTTTTTAGTGAAAGAACGAACCGCTTCATCGCCGTGTTGATTTACTGCATTCAATATCTGTTGAACAGAATCCATTACTGAGCGGTTATCAACATATGGCCGCTGCAGCAATTGCCTCCAATCTCTTCTTTCAGGTTTAAGTATAATTTCCATTTTCTGAATAATCTTTTTAATCCACCCAAATCATGGTTCAGACAATCATTTTTTCAATAGGCACAACTAAAATTCCCTGCGCACCTGCATTTTTCAATGCCTCGATCTTTTCCCAAAATTCATTCTCACTCAAAACGCTGTGAACAGAACTCCATCCAGTTTCTGCCAATGGCAACACTGTTGGACTTTTCATACCGGGCAACAGGCTAATAATTTTATCCAAAGAATCATTCGGCGCATTCAACAAAACATATTTGTTATTGCTTGCTTTTTTTACGGCACGAATTCTAAAGAGTAACTGATTCAAAATTTTCTGCTGGCTTTCTTCTAATTGTTTTGAGCGGACCAAAACCGCCTGGCTTTTCAAAATAGTTTGTACTTCCTGCAATCCATTCATAAAAAGTGTTGAGCCACTGCTTACCAAATCACAAACTGCATCGGCTAACCCGATGCCTGGTGCCAATTCCACCGATCCACTGATCTCGTGTATTTCGGCTTTGATCTTAGTCTCATCCAAAAATTTCTGCGTGAGTACCGGATAGCTTGTGGCAATTCTTTTATTCTGAAGAAACTGAACGTTGTTATACTGGTCCGTCTTCTTTACAGCGATTGACAACCTGCATTTGCCAAATCCTAATTGCTCCACAATATCAACAGATTTGTTTTTTTCAAACAAAACGTTTTCACCAACAATGCCAATATGTGCAACATTATCTTCCACATACTGTGGAATATCATCGTCCCTTAAAAAATAAACTTCCAAAGGAAAATTATCGGCAACGCTTCGTAAATGATTATGCCCATTCTTTACGGAAATGCCACAGTCATTTAATAGCTGAATACTGTCCTCGTGCAGGCGACCAGATTTTTGTACTGCAAGTTTTAAGTTCATACACTAAAATTAAAAAGGCTCACCTTTTGGTAAGCCTTCGTTATAAGTTGTACAATACATCAACGGCTTACCAAAGGGCAAGTGTATGATGATGGATATGTACGAATAATTTCAACATTGAGCCGCAAAGCTAAGCTTCAAATTGATTTTGCCAAAAGTTTTATTGCTTGAACCAAATTTTTAACTTGTTCAAATATTGAAATGAGTCATGAAATTTTGGAAATTATTTCTAACTGCTATCTCCACTTTCCCCTTGATTTTATTTGCACAGGCAGATAATGAAATCCAGGTTTACGCTTCACCAACTATTGGGAAAAACCTGACCATTTTCGAGCTACATAGCAACTACACTTTCAAAGGGATAAAAAATCTTCCCGATCCAAAGTCAGCTCATTACTTGAATGAATCATTAGAGATCACACATGGTTTTGGAGAAAACTTTGAATTGGGTGTATACTTTTTTACAGCGCTGACTCCTGACGGCCATTATGAATATTTAGGCAGCCACATCAGGCCAAGGATCACTGTACCTTCATCATGGAAATGGAAAGTCGGTGCAAGCCTTTCAACCGAATTTGGCTTTTTCCGGCCTGGCATACATGAACCCTTTCAATGGGAAGGCGAAATTCGTCCCGTGATTGACAAAACAGTTGGTAACTGGTATTTCTCACTTAACCCCAATATGGATTTTATGTTGACCGGCCCGGGTAAATATTTTGGTTTCGGGCCTCAATTCAAAACGGTTTATACCATTCAACGAAAAGTAGGCATTGGGGTCGAATATTACACTGCACTTGGAACATTCAAAAGAATTCATTCCTTTAATGAAGGAGAGCATTTACTTGGACCGATGATCGACCTCTACCTCGATCCAAAATGGGAATTTAACGGCGGGTTTTTATTTGGATTGACCCCAACCTCAAATCAGCAGGTAGTGAAGCTTTTAATTGGAAGACGGATAGGAAAATAACATCTCATTTACGCTTACTTCCAACCATTACCACAGCATTAACGTCTAAAATTTGAACTTTGCGCAAACCTCCGGATATGAGGAAAATCTTAGTGGTATTGGGTTTTATTATGCTCGCAAATGCAGTGTCCGCTCAAAAAGTAGACAGCATTTACTTTCATTTGTATACTGATAGTTTAAAAAAAGGATTTTACAATTACATCAATGTTGATGGAAAACTGTCGGACGGAACCTGGAGTCCATTGGATTCCACTCAGATCCTCTTTATTTCCGATGCGGGCTTCTTCAAGGGTAATGATCTATTCATCGATAGCTCCTACAAAGGCGAAACGGTTAGAGTAAAAGCGGTTTTAAAAAACAACCCTTCTATTCATAAAGAAACGGTCATCTACATAAGAAAAAGAGGCTTCACTGAGCCTCTGAAAACGAACGAAGAAATTATGGATGAAATGCGCCAAAGATCCGCCAATTCCAAACGAAGGAATTAAGCAAACTTCTTTGCATCTTCTAAAAACTTTGCAAGACCAATATCAGTTAATGGATGTTTGAGCAATCCAAGAATAGAATCCAACGGTGAAGTGATTACATCTGCACCTAATTCTGCAGCTCTGATGATATGATTCGGGCTGCGAATGGACGCCGCTAAGATTTCTGTTTTGTAACCTTGCACCGCATAAATGGTTGCAATCTGCTCGATCAATTGCATTCCATCCCATCCGCTGTCATCAATTCTTCCAATGAAAGGAGAAACATATGCTGCGCCTGCTTTTGCAGCGAGAATAGCTTGCCCTGCAGAAAATACCAAAGTACAATTAGTGCGAATGCCATTGTCGGTAAACCATTTAATTGCTTTCACACCATCTTTAATCATTGGAACTTTTACAACAATATTTTTATGAATAGCTGCAAGCTTTTTTCCTTCTTCAATTATTGTTGCAAGGTCAGTTGATACTACTTCGGCACTGATATCACCATTCACCATTTCGCAAATGGTTTTATAATGATTGAAAACGGCATCGTGTCCTTTAATACCTTCTTTGGCCATTAATGATGGATTGGTGGTAACACCATCTAATATTCCAAGTTCGTTTGCTTCTTTAATTTGAGCAAGATTGGCTGTGTCTATAAAAAATTTCATGACGGTAAAAAATTTGAAACCACAAATATAGACCAAAATCAAGGGGAGAGCGGGAACAAAACAGACCTAAGGAGAAATAAAAATGGCAGGCTACTTACATCGCACCGCTACAACCGCCTACCCTTGCTATCTTCCGATCCTGGGGGAGTTCAGCAGGAGCTGGCCGTATAAGACCTGCCGCCGCAAATATAGGACGATTTGAGATTGGAAATTTGATATTTGATGTTAAACAACCGAGCAGTTTTTTTAGGAGAAGTACACCTGTCACAAAAAATGTACTGAGCAGCATTGCTACTATGATCACCTTTGTGTCACTCTCTTTTACGTTCTGTAAGCTTTTGTGCATTATGGAAGTATCATCACGAAATATCGATCTTCCTTTTATTAGAAGTAATTAAACCGCAGCGATCGCGGCGTCCGCAGTCCTTTTAAATCATTTTTTACCTTCTTACCGAATCAGCCTCATTCATTCTTATCCTTCTGCCCTTGTATTTTTTGCCATCGATAGATCGGATCATTTGGTTGGCTGCATGTTTATCAACTTCAATCCAGCTATTCATTTCCTTCATATCAATACGACCCAGTACTTCTTTATTCAAATCACTCATATCCAAAATAAACTGCAGGAAACTGGCTTTATAAAATCCATCTTTCGAACCAAGGTTCACAAATAATCTCGTATAATTTCCACCGCCACCAAACTCTCTTCCCCTGGTATCTCTTCTTCTATCGCCACGATCCCCTCTTTCTCTATCAGACGAGCTTCTTCTTTCATCACGACGTTCCCTGGCATTCAGATCTTCAGCATTCTCGTAGTATTTCAAAAAGCGATCAAACTCCATTGCCGCTACTCTTTTTAATACTTCTTCTTTACTGATGTCCTGGAATTTCTCCTGGAGCATTGGAAGATAAGTTTCATAATCACCATGACTGATATCCGTCTGCAGCAATTTGTCCATGAAGTAAAAAAACTGTTTCCTGCAAACATCCTTACCTGCAGGAATTTCCACTTTATGAAATGGCACCTGCACTATTCTTTCTATCTGCCGGATCCTTCCAATTTCCCTTGCGTGAACGATAGACATGCACACGCCTGTTTTGCCGGCACGTCCTGTACGCCCACTTCGGTGCGTGTACACTTCCACATCGTCTGGTAATTCATAATTAATAACATGGGTGATGCCAGAAACATCAATTCCTCTTGCCGCAACATCAGTTGCAATTAAAAGCTGCAAGGTCTTGTCACGAAATTCATCCATCACTTTATTGCGCTGCTGTTGCGAAAGATCACCATGCAATGCGTCAATATCATAACCCTCTCTTGTTAGCTTTTCAGATATTTCCTGAGCGTCGGCTTTTGTACGTGTAAAAATGAGCCCGTAGATGCCGGGATTAAAATCGATCAAACGTTTTAATGTTTCGTAACGGTGTTGCGCTTGGGTAACATAAAACTGGTGATCGACATTTTTATTGGCCGTATTTTTTTTGCCGACAGTTATTTCAAACGGTTCCTTCATGTACCGTTTGCTCACATTTCTTATTTCGGGCGGCATGGTAGCACTGAATAACCATGTACTATCTCTCCGGGGCGTATTTTGCAGAATAAATTCTATATCGTCCTGGAAACCCATGTTCAGCATCTCATCAGCCTCGTCCAGCACAACATATTTTATCTCTTCGAGATTAATGGCTTTTCTTTCAATAAGATCAATAAGGCGGCCTGGTGTTGCCACAACAATTTGAACACCTCGCCTGATATCTCTGATTTGCATGGTAATAGATGATCCTCCATAAACGGCTACTACATGAATTCCATGCAAATGTTTTTTGAATAGTTCTATTTCGTTTACGATCTGCAGGCATAATTCCCGTGTAGGACAAATGATCAAAGCTTGCGGAAATTTCTTTCCTGCTTCAACAAGTTGTAGTAAGGGCAGTCCAAATGCGGCCGTTTTACCTGTGCCGGTTTGTGCTAAACCAATAAGGTCTTTTGTTCCTGACAGCAAAACAGGAATCGCCTTTTCCTGTATGGGTGTGGGTTGGGTAAATCCTAGTTCGCCTACAGCTTTTAATAAATTTTCCTGTAGTCCAAGCTCTTCAAATAATGCCATTATAAAAATTTGTGCAAAGGTAACCGCAGATTAAGCGGATTAAAAAAAGGATTGCCAGGATTTTTATTTGGAAACAATTAATCCTAACAATCCGCGGTTAAAAAAACCGCCCTGCGAACAAGGCGGTCATCTAACGATTGCTTGCCATATAAATAAACTCTTTGACTTTATATTACAGTTATAGCGACAAGCGGCTAATTGACTTATTTCTTTGTAGTGTCTGCTACTTTCTTAGTTGTATCTACAACTACAGTGCTATCCTTAACTGTTGAATCAGTTGTTGCTGGAGGAATAGCGTTGATTGCTGCGCTGTCAGTTGTTGTAGAGTCAGTTGTTGTTGTTGTGCTGCTGCTGTTGTTACAAGCTACTAATACACCTGCGATAGCTAAAATTCCGAGGAACTTTTTCATGCGATTTTAAATTTTAAATGGTTAAATATTTACGGTTTTAAAAAACTATTTGCTTGCGGAGTCTTTCTTTTTAAGTTCTTTTTCGATCTTCTCTTTTAACTCCTTCACGTCTTTTTTACCCGAATCCCAGACCTTCTTCCCAAAACTGTCTACCTTCTTTCCCAATGAATCCGCTTTATTTTCAAGGTTTGCCGTGTTATTACAGGCTGTAAGAATCCCAATCATCACTACCAAAAACCCTAGCTTTTTCATAATTCTTCCCCTGATCTAATGTTATTAATACACTTATTCAAAAAAAGTAACCCAGATTTGCAAAAAAATTTTTTAACAGGGAAAACGGGTTACTATTTTTAAGTTTTGGTATTAAAAAGAGATCACTTGAAATCAGATACAAGCGAACGGTTATTGCTTCAGGGGCTGGCAAGGAACGACAAGAAGGCGATCGAAACGATTTATAAGGAGAATTATAACCTAGTGCAGGCACTGGTAATCAATAACAGTGGTACCAGCGAAGATGCAAAAGATATTTTCCAGGAAGCGATGATCGTATTATATGAAAAAGTGCAGTCCGGTACCTTTGAATTAAACTGTCAGATCAAAACATTCGTCTATTCTGTAAGCCGTCGATTGTGGTTGAAAAGACTAATGCATCAAAGCCGGTTTCATCTTTCCGACGGACACGAAGAATTGGTTATAGTAGATGAGGAAATGGATGAACATGAGAAAAGGAATACAGAGTTCATCATGATGGAAAAGGCGATGAATGGATTAGGGGAACCGTGCAAAAGTTTGTTGGAAGCTTTTTACTTACAGAAGAAATCGATGCAGGAAATAGCGGGGAGTTTCGGTTACACGAATTCGGAGAACGCAAAGAACCAGAAGTACAAGTGCCTGATGAGACTGAAAAAGCTTTTCTTTTCGCAATATAAAAACGAGTCACTGTGATGGATGATATTAAAATATTAGAAGCTGTTGAACGCTACATCTCAGGCCAGATGAGCCCTGACGAAAGGGTTTATTTTGAGCAGTTGCGTAAAAGCAATGCCGAGGTTGACCAGATGGTGGTGGAGCACACTTTCTTTCTTCAGCAAATGAATCGTTTTGATGAAGTGAAGAATTTCAAAACCATTTTGAATGATACACATATTCATCTTGGTGAGAAAGGTTTGATCAAAGCCCCAAGGTTAAGAGGCAAGGCGAGAGTTGTTTATCTCTACAACCGTTATAAAAGAGTTTCTGCCATCGCTGCATCAATTGCAGGTATTACAGCATTAACAATTAGTGCATTGGTTTGGTCATTGTCTCCCGGGAAACCAGCAAGTAAACAGCAGTTCGATTATTTAAGCCGCCAGATTGACAAGATTGATCAGAAGTACAAAAAGGAAACAAGTGTCTTAAATGAAAAAATTCAAAATGTAAAAGATCAAACTGCCGTTGAACCTCCTATTCAATATACAAGCGGCGGAACAGGTTTTTTGGTTGATGCAAAAGGCTTTCTTGTAACTAATGCGCATGTTGTAAAAGATGCGCAACATATAGCCGTACAGTCCAGTAACGGCAGGGATCTGCAAGCAAAGGTGGTTTATTATAATGCCGATAAAGACATTGCCATTTTGAAAATCACTGATAAAAATTACAAGCCATTCTCATCTATACCTTATTCAATTAAACGTAACACCGGTGATTTAGCGGAATCGATTTTTACCTTAGGATATCCCCGTAACGATATTGTTTATGGTGATGGTTATATTGCTTCGAAAACTGGACCGGACGGTGATACGTTAAGTTGTCAAATAACAATTGCTGCAAACAAGGGAAACAGTGGTAGTCCAATTTTGAATAAAAATGGAGAAGTGATTGGCATTTTAAGTAAGAAAGAGAATACTGTTGAAGGTGCAGCATTCGCACTTCGTTCAAAATATATTTTTGAAGCGTTAAGTGAATTGCAAAAAGATAGCTCCTATAAAAACATAAAAACACCAACAACCTCTACCCTGAAAGGAAAAGATCGTACGCAACAGGTAAAAACAATCAGCGATTATGTATTTATGGTTAAGGTGGATTAGTCTCGGGTAGATCCAAATTCGGAACCTTTAAAACAACGTTCGTAAACTCTATAGAAAGAAACATCCCGCAAAAGCGGGATGTTCTCATTTAAGACTATTCCCACAGATTATCAGGATATTCTTTTTGCGCAACCAGTTCATTCAAACTTTTTTGAACAACCGGTGCATCTTCTTTGTAAGTAACGCCAAACCATTTTGCAGAAGTAGGAATTACTTTAATTACACCATTCCCTGCTTTGATCCATTGATCGGCAGTAAACGGAATCAAGTATTCGGATTTTGGATTGTCAATGTTTTTATCCAAAAAATCTTTCAGCCCTTTTTGAATAAAGTCAAATATCGAAGGATGAAAACACCAGAAGTTCATGGACGCTTTTACATCTTCCGGCAATGGCACTTTTTTGTCTTCCGATTCTTCATCAACCATTACTCCGTTCTGTCTTGAAATTTTCAATCGTTCCTTTATTCCAACCAAGTTACCATTTGCATCTACTTCGCAAACACCACGGCTTACCGTTCCATGTTCGGAAAGTGTATTTGCCAATTGGTAACCGATGATAGCATACACATCAGCTTTGCACTCATTCTGTAAAAATTCGGACGCCTTTTTAAAACCATCGGTTCCATAAAAATCATCAGCATTAATTACAGCAAAAGGTTCATTCACTGCTTCCTTTGCACAAAGAATGGCATGAGATGTTCCCCATGGTTTCTTTCTGTCAGCAGGAACCGTATAACCATCCAGGTATTTATCCATCTCCTGGAAAACATATTCAGTTTCAATCTTGCCGTTGAGCTTTGGTTCAAAAATAGCTTTGAAGTCATCAGCAAAATCTTTGCGGATAATAAAAACTACTTTTTTAAATCCTGCCTTGATCGCATCATAGATTGAATAATCCATGATGGTTTCACCACTCGGACCAAACTGTTGTATCTGTTTCATACTGCCGTAACGTGAAGCCATTCCTGCAGCCATGATCACTAATGTAGGTTTCATCTATTTTAATTTTTAAAATCGGTGGCGAAAATAATAAATTCGACACGTATGCTGAATGATAGCACTATCCATCCTGAAAATATACGAGTCGATCAGGTTCTGTTCTTACAAAAATTTCATACCACGGTTGATGTACTGCGACTGGATTTAATACATCCTGTTATTTCAGGCAACAAATGGTTTAAGCTAAAAGAGTATTTGCGGGAAGCAAAATCCCTTAACAAAAAAATCATATTGACATATGGTGGTGCTTATTCCAACCATATTGTCGCTACAGCAGCGGCAGCAAAACAAAGTAATTTTAAAAGCATTGGAATAATTCGTGGAGAAAAGCCAACAACCCTTTCTCATACTCTGAAAGATGCAATGAATTTTGGAATGGAAGTCTTTTTTCTTTCAAGAGAGGACTATAAAAGGAAAATTATTCCTCCTGAAGTTTATAAATATTGCGACAGCGAAGAACTTTATGTAATTAACGAAGGCGGATATGGCGTGAAAGGAGTCGAAGGAGCAAAAGCCATTTTGAAACTCATGGACTTGTCGGCATACACACACATTCTTGATGTTGTTGGGACTGGAACCACGATTGCAGGCATTGTTGAAGCATCAGGTGAACATCAAACAGTCATCGGCATCAGCTCAATGAAAAATAATTTTTCACTGCAGCAGGAAACTGAAAAATTTATTTCAGAAGAGAAAAGGTCTCGCTTTTCTCTTATTCACGATTACCATTTTGGTGGTTATGCAAAATATACACAAGAGCTCATTGATTTTATGAATGAGTGGTACCGGCAAACCGGCATTCCTTCGGATTTCGTTTACACTGGCAAATTATTTTTTGCTGCTCATGATCTTCTTAAAAAAAATTATTTCCCGGCAGGAAGTAAATTACTTTTAATGCATAGCGGAGGTCTCCAAGGCAATTTATCGCTGCCAAAGGGAACGTTAATATTCTGAAGTGGCACTTATATTTGCACGGTTTTCAGATAATTTGCCCCATCATGAATCGTTTTTATTCGTTCATCACTCTCATGCTTTTATCCAGTGTAATTTTTGCACAGGATACCTTGCCGAAATTCACGGTAACAAATGCCGGACCAACCCGGAACATTGTTGGGTGGGTTAATAATTATGGCATGGTGAAGCAAATCAGTGTTCAGCGATCATTCGACAGCCTTTCCAATTTTAAAACCATTTTGAGTGTTGCTGATCCCAACTCGAGGCAAAACGGTTTTGCGGATACAAAAGCACCATCAGGTCAAATGTTCTACAGACTGTTTGTGGTACTTGGACCGGGTCAATTCTATTTTACAGCTTCCAAAAGAGCACAGGTTGATTCTTTCCGCCTGACTAAAAATGGATTGATAGACAAGACAAGAGATTCGGTGAGCATTGGAATCAAGCCTGGCATTCCAAGAAGAAACGATTTCATTCCAAGTTTTTACGTTTATACAAATAAAGACGGTTATCTGTTCATCAATTTGCCCGATGCTGAAAAGAAAAAATATCACATCAAATTTTACGAGGAAGATGACACGTTCTTATTTGAATTGAAGAACGTTAAAGACCCGGCACTTACATTGGATAAAACAAATTTCATGCATGCCGGCTGGTTTAAGTTCGAACTATATAATGATGAAAAACTAGTAGAAAAAAATAAGTTTTACCTGGCGAAAGAGTTTTGATTTATTACACGAATTAGAACGAATTACGCGAATTCAGTTTTCGAACTTTAAGGCTTCAAACATTGAAAAATAATTCGTATAATTCGCGATTAAAATTCGTGTAATTGTCTCTCCACTATTGAAACATTAAACACCTTCTCAAAATTCTTTTTCAATTTTTCTTTTACTTCCTCTACATCAACCTCTCTTCCTAACTCTTCTTTTATTGAAGTAACCTTCTTGTTGACGATACCACAAGGGATGATGTGATTGAAATAACTGAGATCCGTGTTTACATTTAAGGCAAATCCATGCATGGTTACCCAACGACTGCAACGCACACCCATTGCGCAGATCTTTCTTTCTTTTCCCTTTACAGTTGCATCAATCCAAACACCGGTTTCGCCAGCAGACCTTCCGGCAACAATTCCATACTCTGCAAGTGCGAGAATGATTACTTCTTCCAACTCTCTCAAATATCTTCCGATATCTGTGTAAAATTTTTCAAGATCAAAAATGGGGTAACCCACGATTTGTTGGGGCCCGTGAAAAGTAATATCTCCTCCCCTGTTTGTATGAAAGAATTCAATGCCCTGCTGTTCTCTTTCCTGTTCGTTAATTAAAACATGCTCAATCTTTCCACTTTTTCCCAATGTATACACAGGCGGGTGTTCCACAAACAACAAATAATGTTTTGTGGGAAGCGTTTTTGGATCTATTACTTCACTTGAACTATGAATGACTGATTTAATTTTTAAATTCTCCTGTAACAGATTTTCCTGGTAATCCCATGCAGCCTTATACTCCATCGATCCAAGATCCCTGAATTCAACCGTTTCCATAAATGCAAATTTACCGGGTTTGACCGCTTATTTTTGCAAACTCTATGGATGCAGAAGACTTAAATAAAAACGGTGTAGAGGAAACGAATGATGCCAGCGACGAACTGTACCAGCGGTTTGTGTTTAATGCAGACAAGGGGCAGGAACCTTTCCGCATTGACAAATTTTTAATGAACCGCATTGAAGGCGCTACAAGAAACAAATTACAGCAAGCCATTAATGCAGGATTGATACTAGTCAACAACAAAGAGGTAAAGCAGAACTATAAGGTGAAGGCCCTCGACCAAATCATTGTTTATTCTGATCTTTCTCCCGAGTCTACTGAAATTGTTCCTGAAAAGATTGATTTGAATATTGCTTATGAAGATGATGATATCCTGATGATCAATAAACCTGCGGGAATGGTTGTGCACCCGGGAAGTGGAAATTACTCGGGCACTTTATTGAATGGTGTTGCCTGGTACCTGCAACATGAAAATCCTTCCATCTCCGAAGCAACATTACCCCGGTTTGGCTTGGTGCATCGCATTGATAAAAATACAAGTGGTTTATTGGTGCTAGCTAAAAGAGATAAAGCCATGCGGCAGATGGCAAAACAATTTTATGATCACAGTGTAAAACGTCAATACCAGGCATTGGTTTGGGGTGATATGGAAAAAGATGAAGGAACTATCGTTGCACATGTGGGAAGAAATCTCCGCTATCGAAAATTGTTTGAAGCTTATCCCGAAGGTGATCACGGAAAAGAAGCCATCACTCATTACAAAGTTTTAGAACGATTTAATTATGTGACGCTTGTTCAATGTGTTTTGGAGACTGGACGTACACACCAGATTCGTGTTCACATGAAACATATCGGCCACCCTCTTTTTAATGATGACTTTTATGGTGGCGATAAAATTGTAAAAGGAACGATTTTCAGCAAGTACAAACAATTTGTTGACAACTGCTTTGCTATTTGCCCGCGACAGGCACTGCATGCAAAAACTTTAGGTTTCGTTCATCCCACAACTGAAAAAGAAATTTTCTTTGATACCGAACTGCCAGATGATATGCGAAGAGTGATTGAGAAGTGGAGAAATTATGTGAAGACGATAAAAAACTGATCTAACAAATCAATTTCCCTTATTAAAATCAAAAAGTGTGGCAGTAAAAAGCCCTCGCTCCCTTTTTTTAAAAGCAACTTTCCAGTTGCCATTGTAAGTTAGAATTGAAGGAACGAGCAATCCCTGGAATTTGGTCATGCGTACCTCCATGTGAACATTGAAGTCGTAGACCGGCGTATCGTAACTCAAATCATAGTTCCGGGCAACGATCTCCATTGTCTTTGCATTGAACCAGGTAGTGATGTTATCGAAAACAATATCATCCCTGTCTGTATTCTCTTTTGGAATGATTTTGAAAAGGTAACACTGCTGGCCATTCATTTCATCCATGTCAATTGAGAAGTCATACTTCCTAGAAATGGATGGATCAAAGATGTCAATCTTATCGCCGATGAAAGGAATACCCGGAATTTTCTGCCCGGGATTAAAGAACAACATTTTCAATTGTTCTTTGTGCTTTTCAATTCCGCTTTTGCTTCGAACATCTCTTTGTTTGCCTGCGACAATATTATTTTCGCCGCAAACTTTTCCGTTGGTAAAAAACAAACCGGCATACAATTCCGCAGTGTAGTAATTCAAATCTCCATGTTTGTACATATCACCTGTTGTTCTTTGTTCAAGAACATCCATGGTACGGCAGCCGTTGCTCCTGTTTTGTCTTGTTTTACTGAAAAGTGATGCTTTAATATTTCCATCGGCATCACGCATTTTAATATCATTAAATGACGTGAATCCGAGAATGTGCAGTGTTCGGAAAGCTTTGTAAAATGTCGTATCGTTTTTTATCTGTTGCAGAAATCTGTTTACATCAAATCCGCTGCGAATGACCACCTCACTCAAAACGGTTTCTTTTCCTAATGCTTCAATTCCGGTAGTATCCTGTGCAAAACATGACAACGAAAAAGCCGTTACAACAATCAGTAAGAAGGATCTCATTTTTTAGGGAAAAGCATTTTGTAATCTACTTTCACACTGCCTTTTGAAATATCATCGAGCTTTCTCCTGAGCAATTTTCTTTTCAGAGGCGAGATATGATCGATAAATAATTTGCCGTCGATATGATCATATTCATGAAGAATAATTCTTGCCGTAACTCCCGAAAAAGTTTTAGTATGCTCTTTAAAGTTTTCATCAAGGTATTTCATCGTAACTTCTTCAGCACGGTAAATATCTTCGCGAATTTTCGGAATGCTCAAACAACCCTCGTTGTATGCCCAGTCATCGCCAATTTCTTCCACAATATGTGCATTGATAAAAACCTGTTTAATACCCGGAGCGTCAGGATAATTTTCTTCTTTCCTTTCATCTTCATCCATATTGGCAAAAATTTGCGCACTGTCCATCACAAACAAACGGATGTCTTTATTCACTTGCGGCGCAGCCAGTCCAACACCATTGCTGGCATACATGGTTTCCCACATATCTTCAATAAGCTTTGGAAGATCGGTATAGTTTTCATCAATATCATGAGCCACCTTTCTTAAAATGGGGTGCCCGTAAGCAACAATTGGAAGAATCATTTTGATTACACGAATTTATTTCACGAATTACACGAATTGTTGCGAACTGCACCAATTCATTAAGCGTTGCAAAGGTAACCGAAAGAGGCTAAAGATTATGTTGTAAATACTCCTGTAACATAATGGTGGCGGCAATTTCATCGATCATGGCTTTGTTTTGCCGCTGCTTTTTTTTCAATCCCATTTGCAGCATGGCCTGCGATGCCAGTTTAGAAGTGAAGCGTTCATCTACTTCTTTAATCGGAATAGATGGAAAATTTTTCTGGAAGTCTTTTATAAATTTTTGAACCAGTGGTGTTGCATGCGTTGCTGAATCATCCCAGTTCACCGGCATGCCAATGATCACCAATTCAACCTGCTCCTTTGAAAAATAATCTTTTAAAAAAGCTAAAAGCCTGGGGGTTTCAACCGTACATAAACCCGTTGCAATGATCTTGAGCGGATCAGTTGCAGCAAGGCCGGTTCGCTTACCGCCGTAGTCTATTGAAAGAATTCTTCCCAATGAAATTTAGTTAATGATGATAATTTTTATAAACCCATCGACATTGCTACTATTCATCTTCGGTTGCGTCGCACTCTTGTACGTTCGGCAATTCTATTCAGCATATCAGAAGCTCACGAACAAATCTGCAATTACAAAAATGGCGAAGACCACACTGGCAATTCCATTCATTGTCATGAATGCAATATTCACTCTTCGCAAATCATTTGGTTTTACAATGGAATGCTGATAAATCAAACACCCGATAAAAACCAAAACACCAATCCAATACAACACGCCGAAATGTCCAAATCTTCCTGCTGCAACAACGCAAGCTGCACTTAGCAAATGCAAAATCTCAGAAACTCTTAATGCCTTTTCTTTTCCCAACCAGGAAGGAATTGAATACAGTTCTTGCGACTGATCAAACTCCACATCCTGCAAAGCATAAATAATATCAAAGCCACTCACCCAAAACAAAACTGCAAATGAAAACAAGATCGGCAACCAATGAAAAACTCCGGTAACGGCAAGGTAAGCACCAATTGGAGCAAGAGACAAACCCAATCCTAAAATTAAATGACAAAGCGGAGTAAAACGTTTGGTATAACTATAACCCAACACTACAGCTAATGCAACAGGCGAAAGAAAAAAACAAATTCGATTGATGAACCATGTTGCGGTGATAAACAAAAGACAATTGACAATAGTAAATATCAAAGCATTCTTTGGGGTAATAATACCTTTTGGAATTTCCCTGATAGCTGTTCTTGGATTGAGTGCATCCCATCTTCTATCGAGATAACGATTGAAAGCCATTGCGGCGCTGCGGGCAAAGACCATGCAGAGGATAACTAAAAGGAAAGTAATCCACAATGGTTTTGGCTTATCTCCATAATAAACAGTCCAGGATGACGGTAAATAGTCACGGTATTGCATTGCAATCCATCCCCTTACATACTCATGCGTCGCCAAAAAAAACCCAATCAACGCAAAAGGCATAGCGAAGATGGTGTGAGCAAACTTTATAAGTGATAAATAGCTTTTAACTTTTGTCATAATTTATTCCACGCAAAGACGCAAAGAAAATAAAGACGCGGCGATAATTTCCGTTAATCTTTTAATTCACCGCCGATTCTGGTTTTGACAAGTTCCCACAAAACAATGCCCGCCGCAACAGAAATATTCAAAGAATGCTTCATTCCCAACTGCGGAATTTCAATACAACCATCGCATTGTTCAATCGTGGATTGCTCCACTCCGGTCACTTCATTGCCAAAGATCACTGCAATTTTTTCGTCGGGTTCGTAGCTAATTGCTTGCAGTTTGTAACTATCAACTGCTTGTTCTACCGTATACACCTTATAATCAAGGCTTCTAATTTCTTCAATCGCTTCAGTAATATTTTTGAAATGTTTCCAGGTTACCGTTTCATCTGCACCTAAAGCTGTTTTTTTAATTTCCTTGTGAGGAGGGTAAGCTGTGTAACCACAGATGTATATAGCTTCAATCAAAAAAGCATCTGCCGTACGAAAAACGCTTCCAACATTATAGGCACTTCTCACATTTTCCAACACGGCAATAATTGGAATTTTATCCGACTGCCTGAATTCCTCGACAGATTTCCGGCTCAATTCATCCATGGAAAGCTTACGCATCTAATCCGATTTGGCTGCAAATGTACTTGCAGCAACAAAACGTGGACAAAATTCTCGTTCACTTCCGGTGGAATTAGGTTGAGGCACTTATTTTTGCCCTTACCGCTATGAGTAAGCAAAAGACCGCCAGTGAGACCCCGTTGATGCAGCAGCACAGAGCTATCAAGGCCAAATACCCTGATGCTATTTTGCTGTTCCGTGTTGGAGATTTCTATGAAACTTTCGGCCAGGATGCCATCATTGCCTCGCAGGTACTTGGCATAACGCTTACCAAAAGAAATAATGGCGCAGCGGCAGACAACGAATTGGCCGGTTTTCCTCATCATGCACTCGATACTTATTTGCACAAACTGGTAAAAGCTGGTTACCGCGTCGCTATTTGCGATCAACTGGAAGATCCGAAACTTGCAAAGGGAATTGTGAAGCGTGGCGTTACCGAAATGGTAACTCCTGGAACTGCAACAAACGATAAATTACTTGACCTCAGCTCTAATAATTTTTTAGCTTCCGTTCATTTTTCTAATGAAAAATATGGATTGGCTTTTCTTGATATTTCAACCGGTGAATTTTTTATTGCCGAAGGTGATAAGGAATATGCTGATAAATTACTAAGCGGCTTCAAACCTGCTGAAGTTATTTTTCAACGTCATCATCAAAAAAAATTCAAGGAAGAATTTGGCGGTAAGTTTTATACTTACACTTTGGATGAATGGATATTTGCGCCGCAATATGCCGAAGATGTTTTACTGAAACATTTCGATACACATTCGTTGAAAGGGTTTGGCGTTGAAGGATTGAACTTTGGTTTGATTGCCGCGGGTGCTGTGCTGCATTATTTGAAAGAAACAGAGCATCCCAATCTTCAACACATCACTTCCATCCAAAGAATTGAGCAGAATGATTATTTGTGGATGGATCGTTTCACCATTCGCAATTTAGAATTATTGGGCAGTCCGGTTGAAAATGGAAGTACGCTTTTGAAGGTATTGGATACCACTTGCACACCTATGGGAGCAAGGTTGTTGAAACGTTGGATCGTTTTTCCTTTAAAGGATATCCATAAGATCAATGAACGCCTGGATGTTGTTGAGCATCTGATTTTGAACACGGATCAAAGAAACAAATTGCTTCATGCCATGCGCCAGTGCGGCGATATGGAACGGTTGGTTTCAAAAATTCCTTTGAAGAAGATCAATCCTAGAGAATTACTTCAATTGGCAAGAGCATTACGCCAGATTGATGTAATCAAAGAATTGTGCAGTCAGTCAAACAACCCTTACTTGCAACGACTGGCTGATGCGCTTAATCCATGCCATTACATTTCGGATAAAATTGCAAAACAAATCATAGAGAATCCTCCGGCGCTTGCCATCAAAGGCGGTTTCATAAATAAATCAGTGCATGTGCAACTGGATGAGTTGCGAAACATTGCACATCATGGCAAAGAATATTTGTTGAAACTTCAACAACAGGAAGCAGAACGTACAGGAATTTCTTCTCTGAAGATCAGTTACAACAATGTCTTTGGCTATTATCTCGAAGTAACCAATTCGCACAAAAACAAAGTGCCTGCCGAATGGATGCGCAAGCAAACATTGGCCAACGCTGAACGTTATATTACTCCGGAATTAAAAGAGTATGAAGAAAAAATTACCGGCGCCGAAGAAAAGATTTTAGACCTGGAACTTCAGTTATTCGATAGCCTGATCAATGAATTGCTTGATTTTCTTTCCTGTATTCAAACCAATGCTCAAATTGTAGCAACACTTGATTGCCTGACGGCATTTGCCAGTAATGCGCTGCAATACAATTATAAAAAACCGCAGTTGCATGACGGGCATGAATTGAAAATCAAGAATGGACGTCATCCTGTAATTGAAAGGAATCTTCCACCATCAGAATCCTATATAGGAAATGATGTTGAGTTCAATAAAACGGAACAGCAGATCATTATCCTTACGGGCCCGAATATGAGTGGTAAATCGGCGCTGCTTCGCCAAACCGGCTTGATTACTTTGATGGCTCACATTGGAAGTTTTATTCCCGCAGATGAAGCTATGGTTCCTCTGACTGATAAAATTTTTACGAGAGTTGGAGCATCTGATAATTTAAGTGCAGGCGAATCAACTTTCATGGTGGAGATGAATGAAACCGCTTCCATCATCAATAACATCAGCGATCGTTGTTTGATTTTACTGGATGAAATCGGGAGGGGCACTTCTACTTATGATGGTATTTCTATTGCCTGGAGCATTGCTGAATATCTGCACCGTTCGCCTCATCAGCCAAAAACTTTTTTTGCAACGCACTATCATGAACTGAATGAGTTGGAAAACAAATTATCGAGAGTAAAAAACTATCATATCACCAATAAGGAAATTGGAAACAAAGTCATTTTCCTTCGCAAACTAGCTCCTGGCGGAAGTACGCATAGCTTCGGTATTCATGTTGCCCGCATGGCCGGCATGCCTCCCGACTTAATTGAAAGAGCAAAAGATATTTTAAAGCAACTCGAAACAAAACACCTGGGTGATGGGTTGAAAGAAAATATCAAAGGCTTATCGACGCCACAAATGCAACTCAGCATTTTTGATGCGCACAGTCAAACATTTGATGACATCAGGAAGATGCTGGAAGGGATTGACATCAATCGACTCACTCCCGTTGAAGCTTTGCTAAAGTTGAATGAGATTAAGAATTTGTTGAAATGAGAACCACCCCTGCCCCTCCCTAGAGGAAATGCTTTTGCACACGCCTCGCTTTTCGACGATGCTTAACTTAAACGAAAATCTTTTAAGGCAAGAGTAAAGAAACTAAGTGCAGTCGTAAATCATCCCCTCCTCGGAGGGACGAAATAAATGACTCTTACATTAACGCGAGCCGGGGTGGGTTTCGTCGAACAAAAGAAAAGCTAATAACAGTTGTAACCCTGGCATGTGATGATGAGAATTACAGAACGTACAAGCGTGCGACGCAATAGAAGATCAATAGTAGTAATGCCGTCCGAATCATAATTCAAACATCCTTGCCTTAACCCTTTACAACCCCATTAACTAATCCCATTTTCCTTCCATTCTTCTCTATGAAACATCAAACCAAACAGGCTTTGCATTATTCCAATCGCCATTGTAATTAATCGTAAGCTCCTCTCCTGCTTTAATAGCTTTTATTGTCTTCACTGTTATGATCTGCTTTTTGAAATTCATTTCATATTCGCAGTTGGAACGATAGGAATGATTATACAAAGGCACATAACCCAGTGCCATGCAACATTGATTGTGCTGATCGCCCCATTCGAAAATATAATCGTGTAAAAGTGTTTGATCAATGTGTGCCCTGTCTTTCTTTGACATCACAATTACCGGCGCAATTTCAATAATTGTATTTTTTTTGAGATTACCGATTGTAAAAATACCTCTTCCTTTTCCATTGGAGTCAGTAACATAAATGCTATCGGAAATATAATTAAGACTGTTCACTGAATTTTTGTACAAATTAATTTCATTTTCGGTCTTAAAATAGAGACTGTAATTTTGAAACATGGCATTGGAGATTTTAAAAGAGCAGGTTGAGGCAATACTTGAATCCGGCGATGGAAAACAGTTGCACGAGTTTCTTGATGATCAGAACATCAGCGATGTTGCCGACCTGATTGATGAAATGCCGGAATATGACAGCAGGATCATTGGTGCCATGTCGGTACACAGAGCTGCGAGTGTTTTTAAAATTCTTGACCTCAATGCGCAAAAAGATATCATCAAAACCCTGCCTCCAATCAAAACCGCAGGTCTTTTAAACGAGTTGCCGCCCGATGACCGCACCGATTTTTTAGAAGAACTTCCCAGTAATGCAGTTCGCGAACTCATCAAATTACTCGACAATGAAGAAAGAAAGATCACTCTTTCACTACTGGGTTATCCCGAGAACAGCGTCGGCAGATTGATGACGCCAGATTATGTGTACGTATATGAAAACAACACCGTGCAGCAGGTTTTAGATACAGTTCGCCGCGTTGGAAAAAACAGTGAGACCATTGATGTCATTTACGTGATTAATGAAAAAGGCGAGCTGCTGGATGATATCCGGATCCGTGAATTCATTTTGGCTTCTCCCGAAATGAAAGTGAGAGAATTAATGGACGACAGGGTTATTTCATTAAATGCCTACCAGGACCAGGAGGAAGCTGCCGAAGTTTTTAAAATGAATAACCGTGTGGCGCTACCTGTTGTCAGTAACAGCAATAAACTTTTAGGCATCGTTACCATCGACGATATTTTGTGGGTAGCCAGTGAAGAGTTCAGTGAGGACATGCAGAAAATTGGTGGTACCCAGGCATTGGAAGAACCTTACCTTGAAACGCCTTTATTCAGCCTGTTCAGGAAAAGAGTTGGATGGCTGGTTGTTTTATTCCTTGGCGAGTTGCTCACGGCATCTGCAATGAAATATTTTGAGGCCGAAATTGGGAGGGCTTTGGTATTGGTTCTTTTTATTCCACTGATCATTTCAAGCGGTGGTAACAGCGGCTCACAAGCTTCAACTTTAATCATACAAGCCATGGCGGTTGGAGAGATCACAATTAAAGACTGGTGGCGTGTGTTGAGAAGAGAAATTCTATCAGGCTTGTTGCTTGGAAGTGTTCTCGGTATAATTGGCTTCCTCAGAATTTTTGTTTGGCATTCTATCAGCCCTCAATTGTACGGCATCCATTGGATCCCTATTGGTATTACCGTAGGCGTTACTTTGCTTGGCGTTGTACTTTGGGGAACACTTTGCGGAAGTATGCTTCCCATGCTTTTAAAAAAGCTTGGCGCTGACCCTGCTGTAAGCTCCGCTCCTTTTGTAGCAACCTTGGTGGATGTTACCGGATTGATCATCTACTTCACTGTGGCGCTCATCATTCTCACCGGCACTTTATTATAACACGCCGTTGCATACATAAGTTTTGGCTTCTCAGTCTTTTTGTAGATTTTCGCAACGCAAAAAACCGCAAACTGAAAGATTTAATTGTTTAGAGGTTGAGGAGTTTAGGTCTTTTTACGGGTTATCCTATTCTTACACTTCAAACAGCTAAACATCTAAACATCTAAACTTGTAAAAATTATGTGTGGCATTGTTGCTTACATCGGTCCAAGAGAAGCTTATCCAATCATCCTGAAAGGTTTAAAACGTCTTGAATACAGGGGTTACGACAGCGCAGGCATTGCACTTTTAAATAGCGGATTAAAAGTTTTTAAGAAGAAAGGCAAAGTAGCTGATCTTGAAGAGACCTTGCAGGGAAAAGATCTTCATGCTAACGTGGGCATTGGACATACACGCTGGGCCACACACGGCGAGCCCAATGATTGCAATGCGCATCCACACATGTCAGCGTCGGGCAACCTTGCCATGATCCACAATGGCATTATTGAGAATTATGCGCAAATCAAGCAGGAACTGCTAAACAAAGGATATCATTTCCAAAGCGAAACCGACACAGAGGTTTTATTGAACTTTATTGAAGACATTAAGACCAACAATAATTGTTCACTTGAAGAAGCCGTTCGCATTGCGTTGAAGAGAATTGTTGGTGCATATGTAATTGTGTTGATCGACAATAATGATCCTTCAACCGTAATTGCTGCACGAAAAGGAAGCCCCCTGGTTATTGGCATTGGCAAGGGCGAACATTTTTTGGCTTCCGATGCTTCACCGATTATTGAGTACACAAAAGAGGTTGTTTACGTAAACGATTACCAGGTGGCCATTATTAAGGCTGATGAATTGATTCTGAAAAATCTTGGTAACGAAAGGCAAACCCCATACATCACCAAGCTTGATATGGAATTAGCAGCTATTGAAAAAGGTGGCTATGATCATTTCATGCTGAAAGAAATTTTTGAACAACCACAAACTATTTACGATTGCCTGCGTGGAAGATTGGATGCAGAAGAAGGGACCATCACTATGAGCGGTATTGAAAAATATGCAGAGCAGATTATAAATGCCAACCGTATTGTGATGGTGGCATGCGGAACAAGCTGGCATGCAGGTTTGGTGGCTGAGTATATTTTTGAAGAACTCACCCGCATCAATGTTGAAGTAGAATATGCTTCTGAATTCCGTTACCGCAATCCTGTTATCAATAAGGGGGATGTGATCATTGCCATTTCGCAAAGCGGCGAAACTGCAGATACATTGGTAGCCATTGAAAATGCAAAATCAAAAGGTGCCATCATACTTGGCGTGGTGAATGTTGTTGGTTCTTCCATTGCACGCATTTCCGATGCAGGTGCTTATACACATGCCGGTCCTGAAATTGGTGTGGCATCTACAAAAGCATTCACTGCGCAATTAGCAGTACTCACGATGATTGCACTGAAGATCGGTTATCAAAAAGGGACTATCGACCGCGACCGCTATTTGCATTTATTGAATGAACTCGATGCCGTTCCCGAAAAAGTTGCCGAAGTTTTGCAATCAGTTGAACGCATCAAAGAGGTTGCTGAAAAATACAAAGACGCAAAAGATGCTTTGTACCTTGGACGTGGCTACAACTTTCCTGTTGCACTTGAAGGTGCGTTGAAGCTCAAAGAAATTTCCTACATACATGCAGAGGGTTATCCCGCTGCTGAAATGAAACATGGTCCCATTGCACTGGTAGAACCTACTTTGCCCGTTGTATTTGTTGCCACCAAAGATTCCTACCACGAAAAAGTCATCAGCAATATGCAGGAGATCAGGGCAAGAAAAGGACAGATCATTGCAGTGACCAATGAAAGTGACCAGGTAAGTCCTACACTTGCCAATGATGTAATTGTTGTTCCCGAAGCCGATGAAATTATTGCGCCGATGATCAGTGTAATTCCAATGCAGTTGTTAGCATATTACATTGGAGTTGCCAAAGGTTATGATGTTGACAAGCCAAGGAACCTGGCAAAGTCTGTGACGGTGGAGTAGTGATTAGTGAGATGCAAGTAACAAATAGTCGTAAGAAAGAGCAGTAATTCTTTCGATGCTAATTGTTGCACTAAAGTGGAATGATTATGTACTTAACTGCATTGCTACTATTTGACTTTTGTTGTGTCACTCCCTGCATCGTTCAGTAATTCTTTGAAGCGTAGCTCAATTTTTCTAACTGAATACTTGAGGGTTCATTGGCGAAATCAACAATCAAAAAAACCAAATGAACTTTTATTGAAAATGAAGCAATTGTAAACTTTATCGTTTCGCCCTATTTCGTATATCTTAGTGTTGGCAGCAATTGCGCCGACAATCAAAAACTAACTATGAAGCAGTATTTTTTTATCGCAACGCTTGCATTTTCACTCAACTTATCGGCACAAGACACTTTAATGTTTGACACATCGAAGGTTGATGCGACTACAATACTGATTGGACGCTATCCGCAATATGACAAACAAAAGACCTACAAGGCTTTCAATTTTATTATCCAAGACCCGGCGACAATAAAAGCTGTTATCGCAACGCTGACTCTCGGCAAAGAAGGAGAAAATACAATTGAAGACCCAGATTTTAGAATTGCTTTGGCCCAGAACTTCAAAGAAGTGAAGTCTTGGACCATAAATCCATCATTAAAGAGTGCTATGTACAACGGTCACACCTATGCTTTTGACATTAGCCGTTTGAAAGAACTGGCAAAGAAATATCCATTTGATTATAGGTTTGACAAAATTCCGTTTAAAAGCAAAAACGAGTATGAAAGTTACTTGAGTGAACAAAAGAAGAATACAAAGTTTCTCTTTGACTATAAGCCGCAGTTTAAGTACGAGGGCAGCTTTGACGTGCAGTTTCCACGCAACCAAGAATTTTCAAGTCCTAAAGCTATCAGTAACTATCTGACACCACTTATAGAGAAGCTTGTCTCAAAGGATGATTACCGAGTAAGCTATGTTTTGAATGAGAAAAACCGCAATGATCAGACACAGTTCACCATGACAATTACAGGCAGCAAAAAGCTATATGATAGTTTGCAGTTGGACAACCTGAAGAAAGAAGAATGGAAACCAACAGTCGAAGAAGGGTGGTTTTTTTACAGAACAAATTAACTGCTGCCAACAGCGGTTTCCTGCTATGCTGGCTGACGAAATAAACATCAACAACATATCGTAATCAGCAGCAGTTCGGTCAGACAAAATACTATTGAACTATCGAATAAACTCTATACTTTGTAATTCTAATCGGCTTCCGTTGTAGGCTGAAATAACACAGAATATCAGCACAGCAGAAAGCCGATAAACGTTGTACGCAACTTATGGAAACTTTCACTTTAGATAAATGGATATGGACAGAGGCTGACTTCGATAGCATGGGCTGGCATGATGCCAGTATTTATGCTATGAGGTTGGATGGTCACCTTTCTTTTGACATAGATTACATTTTCAAGTGGAACCAGCCAGAAGTTGAGAATTTCCAATTCACTTTTTTTGTTGCTCCTTGTACACTGTTCTTCAAAGAAGTTCAAGAGTTATCCTTTGAACTTAGCCAGCCGCTGTATGACAACCGCATGGAGATTGATGATATTGAGTTGGAAGTAAGGGATGGCAAGCAACACTACACTGTAATAACCCAGCAAGGGCACCTAACATTCGTTGCTTTAGGCTATACCCAAACTGTACGCATGTATCCTTCTTTTCAACTGGGGCAGACTATTGCCTTTGATGAACGGGGTGGAATTAGTTTTGAGACGACAACTGAGAACAAACTTGCTCCTGACGTGCAAGAAAGAGTAAACGAACGTAGGGCGAAAGAGTACGACCATTATACCTGGGCAAAGGAAAGGCATATGCTGAAAGGGGAAATAGAGACCTTGCAGCGAAGGCGAGATGCAAATGAGATCCCATTGAAAGACTTCTTGAAAGAGAAAAACTATATGAAGGATAAGCTGGCATATTATAACATCATTCTTAGAGGAACAAGTTATCAGGTCGATTAACCCCGATGCGTACAACATCGGTTTGTAAAAGCAGGGTGACGAATATATCTTCAACAATTTATCTTTAATGAACGGCAACAAGGGAATGAAGCGACAGAACACAAAATACCCTGCCTTCACAAACCTGTTGACCGTTGTAGGCAACCAATAACAAAATTCGTTTCCAGTTCGGGTTGACATAGCGCAACGCCGCTAACAGTAGACACTTGCTTTCGGTTGACAGGTAAGAACAGTAAACGTTATGACAAAAACATTATGACACAACATTTTAGACGACACCTTGCAACCTTTTTTCTGCTTCATCTGACCTTTTTGGTGTTCTGCCTGGCCTTCTGTGCTGATGCTGCACCAACAACATACCGCTGCAGTGCTCTTGCATTCTTCGCACAAGCATTGTTTCTTTAGCTTATGCCGCAACAACAGGAGCATGTGCAATTTTTCACAGCCACAATTCTTGAGTGGAAACATCTGCATTTTTAAACGTTCTATTGGTAATTCCGTTAACTACAGGTTAATTCCCCTACTCTTGCTTTCACCATTTCCTCCCCTAATTTTGGCGCATGAACGAAATCATCAAAAAGCCAATTTCCTCAATAGGATACCAATTCATCGATCCTGAATTTTTACCCGGGGGGAAAGATGAATACTATCTTCGTAACCGGCAAAACCAAAATGGGATCCATTACCGCAATCTTACCGCTTATGAAATAGAAGTTCTGGTTCGCAACAACAATACCTCCGACAACTGGAATCACATTAATGTTTCCGATGCATTCAATCCCGAACTGGTAAAACATTGCAAGTTTTATGGCCTGGTAAGAATCGGGAAACTGGAAACGATCTCTCTTGAATATCACAATGTATGCCTGCCCGTTGGCTTATACAACAGCACTATCATCAGTTGTGATTTTGGCGATAACGTAATTGTGAATAACGTCAATTACATCTCACATTACGTAATAGGTAACGAAGTCATTCTACTCAATATTGATGAGGTGCATACCACCAATCACTCCAAATTTGGCAATGGTATCATCAAAGAAGGCGAAGAGGAAGCGGTTCGTGTTTGGGTGGAAGTGTGCAATGAAAATGCGGGAAGAAAAATTCTTCCATTCGATGGCATGTTAGCCGGGGATGCTTACCTGTGGTCGAGGTTTCGTGATGATGAAGTGTTGATGCGAAAATTTAAAGAATTCACAGAAAGAAAATTTGACAACAAGCGTGGCTATTATGGCGTGATCGGTTGCAGGACTGTTATTAAAAATACCGGCATCATAAAAGATGTTTGGGTGGGCAGCGATGCATACATAAAAGGTGCAAATAAACTGAAGAATCTTACCATTAAATCCTCTGCAAAAGCACCATCACAAATAGGTGAAGGATGCGAACTGGTAAATGGTATTATCGGTTACGGATGCCGTTTGTTCTATGGTGTGAAGGCTGTTCGTTTTATCATGGGCACCAATTCACAACTCAAATATGGAGCAAGATTGATCAACTCCTATCTTGGTGATAATTCCACCATTTCATGCTGCGAAGTTTTGAATTCGTTGATTTTTCCCGGGCACGAGCAACACCACAATAATTCTTTTTTGTGTGCTGCCCTTGTAATGGGACAAAGCAATATTGCTGCGGGTGCAACGCTTGGGTCCAATCATAATAGTCGTGCGGCAGATGGTGAGCTCGTTGCTGCAAGAGGATTTTGGCCGGGACTGTGTGTAAGCATCAAACACAATTCAAAATTTGCTACGTTCACACTGTTAGCAAAGGGAGATTACTCCCACGAATTGAATATTCCGTTTCCGTTTGCTTTGGTTAGCAATGATGTTAGCAGGAACCAGCTTTCGATCATGCCCGCTTACTGGTTTATGTACAACTTATATGCCTTGGCAAGGAATGCAGGGAAATATGTGGACAGGGATAAAAGATTAAAGAAGCGTCAGCATATCGAATACGATTTTCTTGCACCTGACAGTGTCAATGAAATTTTTACAGCTCTCGAACTTTTAAAAAAGCTAACAGCGTTATCCACGGAAAAAAATCATCCCAACGATACTCCTGAAAATGTTTTGATACAGGAAGGAGAAAACCTTCTTGAAGATGAATCAAATGGCACCAGGAATATCACTATTCATCATTCAGGATTTGAAAACAGTTCACGTGCGGTTTGCATTAGCAAGGTGAATGAAGCTTATCGTATTTACAAAGACCTTATCGTTTATTACGGTATAACCAATTTGATGGAATTTATTAGCACCCAATCCATTCATTCCTTTGACGAATTAATAAGCTCCCTACCTGATAGTCAGGTTCGTTTCCAATGGACCAATATTGGCGGACAATTGTTACCGATAGATTCTTTGCAGGGCCTTTTAAATAAGATCAAAGACGGTTTTATTCAAACATGGAGTGAAGTACATGAATTTTATGAAGAAAGCGGCCGGAATTATAGCGAACATAAATTGCAGCATGCCTATGCTTCTCTGCTGGAATTGCTGGAGATGGAAATTCTGAATGCTTCAACATTTAAAAATTTATTGTTCCGGACCTTGCGTATTAAGGAATGGATGGTAAAAAACATTCACGATTCGAGAGCGAAAGACTACCAGAACGAATTCAGAAAAATGATTTACGATAGCCAAGAAGAAATGGAAGTTGTGGTTGGCAGGTTAGAGGATAACGTTTTTATTAACCAGCAAAAAGAAGAATTGATTGGTTTCAGAGTTGCTGTTGAAAAGATCATTAGTGATTTTAAGCTATAAAAAAATCCCCCCGGTTTGGAGGGATTGCTATAAAGAAAATTCAGTTACTTTTTCGTAGTATCCATTTTGTTGGTAGTATCCATTTTGTTCATGCTGGTGTCGCCCATAGTGTTCATGCTGCTGCTGTCAGCAGGAGCAGTAGTCATTGTCGTGCTGTCAGTTGTTTCGGTAGTGCTGCTGCTATTATTACAAGCTACTAATACACCTGCGATAAAAACGATGGCAAAAACTTTTTTCATTGTTCTTTGGTTTTAGTTTGTTAGGGCACAAAAATAAAGGCTCATCCCAATAATACAAATTTTGGTTAGTCTTATTTGCCCACATGCCTTACCGTCACTTTTTCCGGAAAAAAATGCGTACCGGTACGCCTGTGAAAGCAAAATGTTCACGCAACTTATTCTCGAGATAGTTTTTATAAGGCGTTTTTACATCGTCGGGAAAATTGCAAAAGAATGCAAATGAAGGAACAGCAGTTGATAGCTGCGTTACATATTTTACCTTAATGGGATGACCACGAACCACCGGGGGGTGGTAAGATTCAATAGCCTTAAGAATTACATCGTTCAATTGGGATGTAGGCACTTTCCTTTGACGGTTTTCATACACCTGCAAGCCTACTTCAATAGCTTTAAAGATTCTTGTTTTCTCTTTTGCAGAAATAAAAAGAATGGGAACATCACTGAAAGGCGCTAACCTTTGTTTCAACGCTTTCTCGTATTCTTTAGCAGTGTTTGTAGTTTTTTCAACAAGGTCCCATTTGTTCACAAGCACTACAACGCCTTTTCCTTTTTTTGCAGCCAAACTAAAAATGCTCAGGTCTTGTGCCGCAATCCCTTTTTCTGCATCCAGCAAAATCAAACAAACATCTGCTTCATCCATTGCTTTAATAGCCCGTATCACAGAATAAAATTCCAGGTCTTCATGCACTTTTGCTTTGCGGCGAATACCCGCGGTATCAATCAAAATAAAATCTTTTTGAAAAAGTTTATAGCGGGTGTGAATGGTATCTCTTGTAGTTCCTGCAATATCACTTACAATTGTTCTCTCCTCGCCTATCAATGCATTCAACAAAGATGATTTACCAACATTTGGCTGACCGATGATTGCAAATTTCGGGATGCCTTTTTCTTCTTCTAATTCAAAATCCTCTTTAATGAGGGCTGTAATATCATCCAGTACTTCTCCTGTTCCGCTACCACTGATGGATGAAATGAAAAATATTTTATCGAATCCAAGGCTGTAAAACTCCGAAGCTTCTAAAAGTCTTTCATTGTTATCAACTTTATTCACTACCAAAAACACAGGCTTTGTCGTGCGGCGCAAAATATCAGCCATCGAATCGTCAAGAGCGGTGATGCCGGTTGCCACATCTACAATAAATAAAATTACACTCGCCTCTTCAACGGCCACTTCTACCTGCTTTGCAATTTCCTGCTCAAAATGATCCTCGCTATCAGGCACAAATCCGCCGGTATCAATCACGTAAAAATTTTTACCGTTCCAATCTGCAATTCCGTATTGGCGGTCTCTTGTAACACCGGGAGTGTCTTCAACAATTGCTTTGCGTTGCTCGAGCAAACGGTTAAAAAGTGTGCTCTTCCCTACGTTCGGTCTTCCTACTATTGCTACTGTAAATGCCATTACTCTTTTTAAATTATTCCCGATAGCTATCGGAATTTGATTTATGATTTTTTCCAGGCTTTTTCATTCAAGTCTCAGTTTACCCTGAGTAAAACGAAGAAGAATGATGTAAAAGGAAAATTTTTTCTTTGTCAAACTGAATTGCTACTGTCGATCTGTGTTGTGTCACTCACTTGTACGTTCCATAATTCTATTGGGCATATCGCAAACCTCACAACGAAATATGACGGATCAAATCTCTCATCTTATCACCCGACCTGTGCAACAATGTTTTCTCTTCCTCATTAATATTTAAATGAAGTATCTCTCTTACACCACTTCTATCAACAATACAAGGCAGTCCAAGATATACATCGCTGATACCATGATAATCGTTGAGCAAGGTAGACACATTCAACACAGCAGCCTCATTTTTTAAAATTGCAGTGCATATTCTATCCAATGCTAATGCAATAGCATAATAAGTTGCACCTTTTGCTTCAATGATGCGATATGCCGCATCCCTGGTGTTATGAAAAATCTCTTCTTTATCGTCTTTTCCTAGTTGGATCTCTGATCCTGCAAGATTGGCATGGCTCCAAACCGGTAATTCTGAATCACCATGTTCACCGATAATATGTGCATGTACACTTCTTGGGTCGATAGATAATTTATTACCGATCAAATAGCGGAACCGGGCTGTATCAAGCAAAGTACCTGAACCAATTACTCTTTGCGAAGGCCATCCCGATTTCTTCCAGGTAAAATAGCTCATCACATCCACGGGGTTACTTGCAATTAACAGAATTCCATCCTTGTTGTATTTCAAAACTTCTGTAGTGATACTTTCAAAGATGGCCACATTGCGTTTTAAGAGATCAACTCTTGATTCGCCCGGTCGTTGCGCAACGCCTGCGGTGATAATTACAATATCTGCTTCGGCACAATCTTCATAATCCCCTGCCCATACTTTTGCTTTACCCAGGAAGGCCAATCCATGATTCATGTCAAGGGCATCACCAATTGCTTTTTCCTTATTGGCATCAATTAATACCAGTTCATCCATTCTTTCCCGGAGCAATAAAGTATAAGCAGTAGTAGATCCTACTGCACCAACGCCGATAACGACAATTCTTGTTTTTTTCGAAAAAGATGCCATTGTCATTTTATTAAGCGGCAAATTTAACTGGTTCTATATTGAAATGTTGCCTTCGCAAAAATTGATGGTTAAACATTAGTATCTAAGGACTATTGAAGATCGATTGTTAAACTTCGATGTCATGCCATTAAACTGACTTTGGTCATATTTACTGCCACTTACAATCATGTTACAACATCATTTATCTCATCCCCTGCAGGAGTGCTGCTGGGTAGTTTTGCTATGCAATTCACAATTAAAATCAAGAATTATGAAAAGGGAAAGAAACTTGCGAATCGGCCGCTTCATTATACTGGCAGCAGTTGCCCTGGTAAGCACATTCGCCACCAACGCACAAACTACTCGTAAAAACAGCGCTTTCATCATTAAAGTTAAAGGTTCTTCAAACCTGCACGACTGGGCAATGGAAGCCAAGAGCGGGAATATTGAAGCTAATTTAAATCTTGCTTCAAATGTTAGTTATCTGGCTGGTATTCAGTCACTAACTTTTAACCTGCCTGTTAAAAACCTAAAGAGCACAGAAGGAAGCACAATGGACAACAGGGCTTATGATGCTTTAAAAGCAGACAAGTATCCTAACATTACTTTCAGCCTTTTGTCAGCTACTCCGGTTAGCCCCAATGGAAATAAATCTCAGTACAAAGTAACCGGCAACCTTACAATTGGTGGCGCTACAAAACCAATTGAAATGTTAGCCAATTCAACAAAGAATGCAGATGGTTCCGTGATCATTACAGGTACACAAAACCTGAAGTTCACACAGTTCGGTTTAAAACCACCATCATTCATGTTCGGTGCTTTGAAAGTAACAGATAATCTTACAATTGACTATACAGTTCGTCTTTGATAAATCAAAAATTAAAAACCTATAAAAAAGCATAAAATGAGAAAGAATCTATTCCGCTTAGCAGTATTAACAGCACTTGCTGTGCCCTTTATCGGATCGGCACAGGACGGCCAAAAAACTGACAGAGAATTTTACGGACGTCCATCATATTGGAGACCGTATGACCAAAGAGGTATTAATGTTTTCGAAACTGGTAAACAAGATAGTCTTCCTTTTGAAGGACCAAGACTTCGTATCGGCGCCGGCTTTACACAACAGTTTCAAAGTTTGAAGCATGAAACAAAAGCAGTT
Organism: Flavisolibacter sp.; assembly: GCA_035554655.1. Taxonomy (GTDB): domain Bacteria; phylum Bacteroidota; class Bacteroidia; order Chitinophagales; family Chitinophagaceae; genus Flavisolibacter. The sequence continues at coordinate 66,161 of DATMIF010000034.1, read as the reverse complement.
GGTAAAACCCTTTATCGCATGGGCTCTAACTTTAACCTTGCTCAGGCTAACCTGTTTATCGATGCTCAACTTGCTGACGGTATCCGTTTACACGTAGCTTCTTATATGTCAGCACGTCACCACGAAGAAACCTGGGTAAAAGGTGGTTATATTCAATTTGATAAACTTCCTTTCAAAGGACAATTCTGGAGCGACCTGATGAAACTTACTACCATTAAGGTTGGTCATATGGAACTTAACTATGGTGACGCACACTTCCGTAGAACCGATGGTGGACAGTCTTTATACAATCCGTTTATTGAAAACTATATCGTTGACGCCTTCACAACTGAGGTTGGAGGCGAGGTAACATTACAAAAGAACGGTGTATTCGGTTTGTTTGGTGTTACCAATGGTGTACTTAATCCTTCTGTTACGGCGCAAGCACCGGATGTAGAAAAAGATTCTTCAAGAAATCCTTCTGTCTATGCCAAAGTCGGAATTGATAAAAACTTAGGAGAAAAACTGAGAGTACGTGTAACCGGTTCTGCTTACGTAAACAAGAAAGCACAAGGTGCCGCTTTATATGGTGGCGACCGCACTGGTTCTAATTATTGGGGTGTTATGGAACTGGTTGGCTATGATCCTGTTGCTAGTTTCACTTCTGGTCGTTTCAATCCAGGTTTCAAAAGAAGAATTCAGGCATATCAGTTTAGTGGTTTTGTAAAATACGGTGGTTTTGAATTGTTCGGTAATATTGAAACAGCGAAAGGTAGCGCTGCTACCGCAGCCGATCCAAAAGATCGCACAATGAATCAAAGCGCTATTGATGCCCTCTATCGCATTGGTGCAAAAGAAAATCTGTTTGTTGGTGTTCGCTACAATAAAGTGAATTCAGAAATGGCAGGAAATCCAAACAAAGTAAAGATTGACCGCACTGCTTTTGCAGCAGGCTGGTTCCTTACTAAGAGTGTTTTGTTAAAAGGTGAAATTGTAAAACAACAATACAAAAACTTCTTGCCAACCGACGTTAAATACGGTGGTAAATTCCATGGTTATGTAATTGAAGCTGTTGTTGGATTCTAAGAAAAACATCATTTCATAAACAGGGCGGGCATTATTGCCCGCTTTTTTTTATGCCTGCTTTTAAAAGATATAACGCTCTTTTTGCGAGACGCATATAAAAAATTCATGAAGGGCGCAAAGTCCCCTGACCAAAATCAAACCCGGTATATTTGAATTGTGCTACATTGTTTGCTCTTTGCATAATTAACCAAGCTAACATGAGAGCTATATTTTTATTCTGTACAGTATTAGTTTGCATTTGTCTTAATGCTCAAACCAAAAGCATTTCCGGTTACTACGTAAATACCGGACGTGATACTATTAAAGGCAGCTTCCCAAAATACAGCCAATGGAGCCGCAACCCGGAAAAGGTTGAATTCATAGCCGCCGGCAATTCAAATAGTGTGCAACTTACACCGATAAATTGCCTGGCATTTTCGTTAGATAATTATGACAATTATGTTTCCTATTCGGGCAAAAGACTGATCAACCCAATAGATGATGATGCTGCCATTAACAGCATTGGATACTTTTTCGACGCGAAGGATTTTGATACGACTATCGTTGGGTTTGTGCGCCTTGTTACAAAAACTCCTTTGTGTGAAATTTACGTTTTTAATGATCACATAAGGCTGAACTTTTTTTACAGGCTGCCGGGACAATCGATACAAGAACTGAGATACAAGAAATATTTTTTGGACAATAGCCTGCATGAAATGCCGGAATACCGTGTTCAGCTAAATAACCTTTTTTCGCAGGAAATTTCGAAAAGGGAGCTAAAAGGTAAACTTGAAAAACTGTCTTATACAGAAGAGGCGATTGAAAGTTTTATCAGGGATTTGTCAGGTGTACCAAAGCCGCAAACAAAAAAGCCTGCACGATTTACAGTCGCTGCAGGTGCGTCTATAAACTTTCTTGATGTAACAGGCGATCTTTCGATGCAAGAGGTTAAAAGCAAATTCGATAATTCGGTTACTCCATTTGTTTCTGTTGGGTTTATTTTACCTATCAGCCGAAACTTCAACCGCTTTTTTATTTACCCCCAATTGAGGGCCTATAATTATAAAAACAGCAGCAGTTATTCCACCACTTATAGCACACACCTAGTCACTTATCAATCCGACCTGTGTTTATTGCCTGAAGTGAATGGAGGTGTGAATGTTGTGAATAACCAGGATTTTCGTTTCTTTTTATATGGAGGAGTTGGGATGTTATTCCTGGTAAAAGGCAGGGAAACCAATGAAACGGTAGGATCAGTAAGCCCTTATGACATCCCCACATCTAAGATTACGTATGCAGCCAATTTATCGGCCGGCGCAAGCATATGTGATAGATTTCTTGTAATGGCCTCTTATCATGTCCCAATACCAGTGGCGAACTTTGCCGCATATTCTGTTATGCATTCAAGCCTGCAGTTTGGAATTGGATACAAATTCAAATAATCATTTTGATTTTTTTGGAAAAAATGTCCAATTTGTATCAACCCGTTTGTTATTGACAGGTACAACATTCAATAACATTAAAAACGAAACAAGATGGATGAATTCATGTTAATTTTCAGGCACCAGGACGGTAAAAAAATCGCTTCACCTGAACAAATGCAAATCTGGATGAAGCAAACAATGGATTGGATCGGCAGCATTGCTGCACAAAACAAATTTATCAGCGGTACTGGTTTGCCTTTTGATGATGCCCGTGTTGTGGTAACAAAAGAATCAAATAAGGTTGTCACTAACGGTCCGTTTGGAGATATTAAAGAAACCATTGGCGGCTTTGTTATGGTGAAAGCAGATTCCGTTGAAGAAGCCGTAGAATTTGCAAAGGGCTGCCCTGTTCTACAGGGAGAAGGCAACAGTGTAGAAGTAAGAAAGATTGCAAAGAATGATGGCGTTCACTAATTCCTTACTGTTAATTAAAAACAATGAAAGAGTTTCTATTAATATTCAGGACCGGCTACAACAATACACCTGAGAGAACGCCTGAAGAAGCAAGTGCAGTCACTTTGCAATGGATGGACTGGATAAAAACCATTGCTATAGAAAATAAATTAGTTGACAGAGGTAATCGCTTAAATGACTCAGGAAGAGTTCTCAAATCAAAAGATGTAATTACCAATGGTCCTTATACCGAAATAAAAGAAACCATCGGTGGATACACTTTAATCAAAGCAGAATCTTACGATGATGCTATTAAACTATCAGAGGACTGTCCTATTCTTTCTTTTGGCGGCACTGTTGAAATAAGAGAGATCAATCCTTTATAATTAAATATCTTCCCGTTCAAAGTCTTTGTAACTGCAAAGACTTTTTTTATTTATGAACCAGCCCGAACTCATACCCCATTTGTTTCGCACTGAGTACAGGAAAATCACTTCGGTTCTGTGCAAACTGTTTGGTATAGCGCATATTGAACTCGCCGAGGATATTGCAAGCGAAACGTTTTTATCTGCCATGGAAGTATGGCCTTACAAAGGCATTCCCGAAGAGCCGGTGGCATGGCTCTATACAGTTGCAAAGAATAAAGCAAGGAATTATTTGAACAGAAATCGCCTTTTTCAAAATAAAATTGCAGCAGAAATAAAACAGCCATCACCTTCAAACGACGACCTCGAAGTTGACCTCTCCGAACAAAACATAACCGATAGCCAGTTGCAAATGTTATTTGCGCTTTGCCATCCTTCCATTTCTGCTGAAGCACAGATTGGTTTATCCCTTCGCATACTGGGCGGTTTTGGAATCGAAGAAATAGCCAATGCTTTTTTAACCAATAAGGAAACCGTCAACAAAAGACTTTTCAGGGCGAGAGAAAAACTAAGAGTTGAAAAAATCGCTATTGAATTCCCGTCCGAAAATGAAATTAGTCAAAGACTTGATACCATTCTTACCACTTTATACCTGCTTTTCAACGAAGGTTATTATTCGGAAAGCCAGGATGAGATAGTGCGTGAAGATCTTTGTCTTGAAGCTATGCGACTGGCCCATTTACTCATTGAAAACGCAAAAACAAACCTGCCGAAAGTAAATGCATTGCTTGCCTTAATGTGTTTTCATGCTTCAAGATTCAAAGCAAGAAAAAATAAAAAAGGAGAAATTATTCTTTACGAAGACCAGGACGAAACCTTGTGGGACAAGGAACTTATTGCAAAAGGTGCGTTCTTTCTTCAAGAAGCATCACAAGGAAAAACAATTTCGAAATACCACCTGGAAGCAAGCATTGCTTACTGGCATACACAAAAGGCTGATACAAAAGAAAAATGGGAAAATATTCTGCAGTTATATAATCTTTTGCTGCAGGTAGAATATTCGCCTGTTGCTGCATTGAACCGGACTTATGCTTTAGCAAAAGCTAATGGCAAAGAAGTAGCAATCATCGAAGCTGAGAAACTGAATCTTAAAAACAACCATTATTACTATACGCTGCTGGGAGAACTCTATAAAGGAACCGACAACACAAAAGCAAAAATTAATTTTGAAAAGGCATTATCGCTTGCTAAAACCAAAACAGACAGGCAAATCATTCAATGGAAGATGGACAAACTGCCAAAGTCCAACTGAGGTAAAATAGAAAAGGCCAGATAGAAATCCAGCCCGATCCTTTTTCATAATTCCTTTGAACGTTCTATTGATGATAAACGGAACGAATTGGTTGCAATAGTTTGAAAAATTTTTAAAATATTTTTTCTCTGTAAAGTCTAAACCAACTCTTTCAACCTCTCCACCACCCTGTCAACTTCCTCTTTTGTATTGTACTTGCTGAAAGAGAACCGAATGGTAACATACTGGTCACTTTTGTTGAGCGCCTTCATCACATGAGAGCCCACATCAGCCCCGCTGCTGCATGCAGATCCACCTGAAGTGCAAATATTATTGATATCGAGGTTCATCAGCAGGAACTCAGATCTCTCTGTTTTGGGGAAACAAACGCTTAGCAATGTGTACAAGGAACTGGGCCCATTATTAAAACTTACACCGTCGATATTTTTTTTCAACTGCTCGGTCATGTAATGACGGAGATCGTCAATGTAGGCATTGGTTTGCTCATAATCTCTCATAGCAATTTCGAGTGCTTTAGCAAAGCCAACAATACCGTACACATTTTCGGTTCCCGCACGCATGTTCCTTTCCTGTCCTCCCCCAAAAATGAAGGGCTTAATATTGACATTCTCGTTTACATACAAAACACCAACACCTTTTGGTCCATGAAACTTATGGCTTGCCGCGGAAATAAAATGAATGTAGAGTTCGCCAAGGTTAATCGGATAATGCCCTACCGTTTGAACGCAATCAGAATGAAAAATCGCTGCATATTTCTGGCACAGTTCGCCCACCTTTTTGATAGGCAGCAACACACCAATTTCGTTATTGGCATGCATCAGTGTAACAAGACATTTTTTTCCAGCCCCGGTAAACTGCGCCAACTGGTCTTCCAGGCTTTGAAGATCAATATGGCCATCGTCTTTTAAAGCAACAAAACTTGTAGAGATATTTTTGTCATGTGCATAATGTTCAACCGTATGCAAAATGGCGTGGTGCTCGATTGGCGATGTAATGATGTGAGTGCATCCCAGGTCATTAATAGCCGCTTCAACGGCAGTGTTATCACTTTCCGTACCGCCACTGGTGAAAAAGATAGTTCCTGGCTTTACCCCAAGAATCTTTGCAACCGATTTTCTTGCATTTTCAATAGCCAGTCTCGTTTCCCTGCCATAAGAATAAATGGAAGAAGGGTTACCAAAGTGATCCGTCAGATAAGGAAGCATTGCGTCCAATACTTCTTTGTCTAAAGGAGTAGTAGCTGCATTATCGAAATATATCCTGGTATCAACTGCATTTGAAGTTGAAGGCTTAGCTATGTTTATTGTTTGTTCCATGAGAACTGCAAAAATAAAATTCTTCGGCGTCTTTAATGAAATGAGATTAAAAGTTTTCCTGCTCCATAAATCATAAAGGAATATTAACATGCTTGTACAGGTTCCGAATTAATACTACATTCAATAAAATTCGATTTCAGTCTTATGAAAACGACTGTCATTAAAATATTCCTGTTTCTTTTCTTCTGCGCCAGCATCACCATTGCCTTTAGCCAGGCTAACTGGAAACTTACCAAGAACAAGGACGGCATACAGGTTTACCAACGTGACGCCAAAAACTCTGACTTTAAAAACATTAAGGTTGAGTGCACACTGGAAGGCAACTTTGATAAGTTGATCGCCGTCATCAACAATGTTGGCAATTATAAAAACTGGGTGTACAATAATAAAGAGGCATCGCTTTTAAAAAGAATCAGCGCCTACGAATTTTATTATTACACCGAAGCTTATTTACCCTGGCCAATGGATAACCGCGATGCGGTAATGCATACAAGGATTACAAGGGATAGCCTGAATCGGTTTTTGAGGGTCAACTCTGTTGCTGTTCCAAATTACATAGCCCGCAAAAGTGGAAAGGTTAGAATCAGCAGCTCTGATATCAACTGGTATGTTACCAGGGTTTCATCTAATTCAATTCATATCATGTACACTTTTGAAACTGACCCGGGGGGCAATGTTCCGGCCTGGCTGGTAAACAGTTTTGCCGACAAGGGACCTTTTGAAAGCTTCAAAAAACTGGCAGAATTTTTAAAGAAATAATTTTATCGCAGATCACTCTTCATCCATTTCATCAATGATCTCCTGGCTCGGTTTTACCAATACTTTATCAATTCGATGTCCGTCCATATCAATTACCTCAATATCAAAACCTCTCCAACTTAATTTATCGCCTGTTTGAGGAATACGTTCCAGCACTTGCAGCACACAACCAGCAAGGGTGTCAAAAGAATATTCCTCTTCGCTTGCCCAATCGGCTTTATCAAAGCGGCTAAGAAAATCGTAGAAAGGAATTTGAGCGTCCACCAAAAATGTCCCGTCTTCTCTTTCAACAATCTCGTAATCCTGAATGCCCGTTTGAGGAATTTCACCCACGATCGCTTCAAGAATATCGTTAAGAGTGATCATTCCCTGTAAACTTCCATATTCATCAACAATAAAACAGGAATGTTGTTTTGTTTCCTTGAACTTTTCCATTACCTGGTAAGCCGTATTGTTTTCGGGAACAAACATCGCTGGCTGAACAATGTCTTTGAAACGTGTAAAATCATCAATGATGTAAAGATCCTTGATAGAAACCATGCCTTTGATATTGTCGATAGTTCCGTCGCAAATGGGGTAGACTGAATGTGGCTCTTTTAAAATTTTATCACGAACTACTTCTTCATTATCATTCAAATCGAACCAGATAATATCGCTGCGGTGCGTCATCAACGAAGTAATATTGCGGTCACCCAAATGAAAGATGCGTTCGATAAGTTCCTGCTCTTCCTCTTCGATTGCTCCATATTCTGTACCCTCGTTAATGATTGCTTTGATCTCTTCTTCAGTTACCGATTCGTCCTTTGCATTTTTAATATTGAATACTTTGAAAAAAAGATTGCTTGTTTTATTGAGAAGCAAAACAACAGGATATGTAATTTTTGAAAAGATCACCATTGGCTTCGCCACTATTTTTGCTATTGTTTCTGCCTTTGCCAAACCAATTCTTTTTGGAATAAGTTCTCCAAAAACAATAGAAAGAAAAGTGACAATGATGACAACGATGGTTGTCGCTATGGTTAAAGCATACTGTGCCAGTGGATCAATTTTAGCTATCACAGGTTCCAGCTGTTTTCCAAATCTTTCGCCTGAGTATACACCGGTTAAAATGGCAATGAGCGTAATTCCAATTTGAGCAGCAGATAAAAATGTTTCGGGGCTGTTTGAAAGTTTCAAAGCAGATCCTGCCTTTTTATCGCCCTTCTCTGCCATCGCTTCCAGCCTTGCCTTGCGTGCTGAGACTAAAGCAATTTCTGACATAACAAAAAGTCCATTCAAAATAATCAATCCCAGCAGTATAAGTATCGCCATTTATTTTCGGTTTCGTGAATAACGTGGTGAATCCTGAATAAAAAGTCCCCGACTAATTTTCGCATGCACAAATTAAGCGTCTCAAATCGACGGTTCACAATTGACGAAATTAATCCAGTTTGAATTGTCCCCATTTTTTATCGAATAACCAGGCAGTAAAACTTCCAATTGCTATTCCTAAAATTGCGCCACCCACTACATCAAATGGATAATGTACGCCAACATAAACTTGTGCATAAGCTATAAAAAACGCCCATACAAACGCCAGGTACATCCACCTCTTAAAAACGCCCCTGAAGGTGAGGAAGGAAAATGTGGCAAGACCAAAATGGTTAGCAGCATGATTTGAAACAAAACTTGAACTGCCCGAACATCTTGTAAGCAATAATCGTACATGGTCCATAAATTCAGGATCCTGGCATGGACGAGGCCGCGCAAACGCCTCCTTAATAATTCTCGCACCAATAATGTCTGTAACGGCTACAGTACAAATAAAAAGCAAACTCCACCACAAGCCTTTCTTTCCAAAATTCAAACCAATAAAAGCCGCTACAAAAATGTAAAGTGGTGCCCAAAAAACTGAATTGCGAATGAATGGAAGTAAGCCATCAAAAAAAGAATTTGTCCACTGACTGTTCAATTTTACAAAAAGCCATTTATCCCATTCATCTATCCTGTGCCAGATTGAAATTGCAAGGACTATGTTAAACATGAAACAAATGTAAGCGAAGAAGAGGCCTTATCTGGCGAATAAATTCTTGCATCTACGCTAAAAATGATTTTTTTTGTACTTGCTTTCCGAAAAAAAACCACCATTCAATTAATGCTGATAAAACTTAGATTGCCAAAAACGCTTCTTTGGGTTTTTAACCTGTTAGTGATATTCATTATGATGTTCACTTTATACAGGCTGATTACCTTGCTTGCTTTTAGGCCTGAAGGAGAAAAATGGGGAGACCTTGTTCCATCTTTTTTCCTGGGCCTTAGATTTGACCTGAGATGGATCAGCATTATTCTTTTACCGATTATCATTGCCAGCCTGATACCGGAACTATCGCCTTTTTATTCGGTTCGTAACAAAAGAATATGGACATGGTATTTGGCGGTGATGACCTTCATTATCATTTTCTTTTTTGCTGCAGATTTTGGAGCCATTTCCTACAACAGGACACATGTGGGCGCAAGTGCTTTAAACTTTATTGAAGATCCGGTTATATCGATGAAGATGCTATGGCAATCTTATCCGTTGATTTGGATGGTGCTCGGGCTTATATTTATTGTGCTGCTTTTGAGAGGTGTTTTTCGCCGGGTTCACTTTTTTGTTGTAAGCAGAACCGATGGAAAAGGCATTCAATACAAGAGGAATTGGTTTTGGGCTTCCATCCTCTTCTTTGCTTTTTTAGTGTATGGTAATGTTGGAGCAAAACCATTGAAATGGAGTAATGCGCTTGAATTTAATAACAGCTTTCAAACCTTTCTTGCGCTAAACCCGCTGCAAAATTTCTTTTATACTCTCAAACTCAGAACACCATCTTACGATGAGACAAGAGTAAGGGATTATTTTCCATTGATGAAGCAATGGATGGGTTTTAACAACGAAAGCTTTTCTTTTAAAAGAGAAATAAAACCGGCTGCCGATGCCATAAAGACACGGCCCAATGTTGTGTTGGTCATCTGTGAATCGTTCAGTATGTATAAAAGTTCTATGAGTGGTAACCCGCTGAACACAACACCATTTTTTCAATCAATGGCAGATAATGGTGTATTTTTTAATCATTGCTTTACACCGCATTTTTCTACAGCACGTGGCTTATTTGCAAGTCTTACGGGTATTCCTGATGTTCAGCTATCAAAATTTTCAACCCGCAACGAACAGGCTTTGGATCAACATACGATCATCAACGACTTTAAAGGCTACGAAAAGTTTTATTTTCTTGGTGGCGATCCCGGATTCAACAATTTCGAGGGCCTTGTAAAAAATGTTGACGGGCTTAAGATGAACACGGAAAAAAATTTCCAGTGCCAGCCTGTTAATGTTTGGGGCATTAGTGATAAAGATCTTTTTCTTCAGGCAAACACTGTTTTTAGCAAGCAAAACAACCCTTTTTTCGGCATCATTCAAACAGCAGATAATCATCGCCCATTTACCATTCCTGCGCAAGACACAAATGATTTTAAAAATGAAATCATCTCCAAAGAAGAGTTGGACAGGTACGGTTTTGAGTCGATCCAGGAATTCAATGCCTTTCGGTATTCCGACTACTGTTTCCGAAAGTTTATAGAAGCTGCCAAAAAAGAAAAATATTTCGATAACACCATTTTTGTTTTTGTTGGCGATCACGGTGTTTCAGGAGATGCAAAAAATATTTATCCAAAAGCATGGACCGAGCAGCGATTAACAGAAGAACATGTTCCGCTTTTGTTTTACGCACCTAAATTAGTTGCAGCACAAAAAAGAGAAGAAACTGTTTCACAAATTGATATACTGCCCACTATTGCAGGATTAACCGGACAAACTTATACAAATACAACGCTTGGAAAAGATGCATTGCACGATACTTCCGGTCATAATTATGCTTTTATCATTTCCCACGATGAAGGAAGAATTGGAATGATCACAGATGATTTTGTCTTCACTAAAAATCTAAACTTCAAGCAGGAAGAAATTCATTTGCTAAAAGGCAATGTTAGATACTCACCCTGGCAGATTGATTCGATTAAAGCAAGTATGACAACATTCACTTCTGCATTTTATGAAACGGCGAGATGGATGCTGGTGCATAACAAAAAGAATGGAAGCGAATAGTTTGAAGTTATTTTCTAGCAACCACAATCATCCTAGGTGTCTCTCTTACATCAAAGGCATTTAACTCGTAATTACCGAAAACTTCCAGCACTTGTAATTTTTGGAAGGATAGCATATCCGTAAAATCTCCCAGGCTCAGCTTTGCAACTTTTTCACAAAAATCTTTTGATAAATCAGGCGAAGAATCGGTAACTGAAATCTTCTTATAAAAATGATCTTCATCCATCCACCGGTGAATCTCATACCTGGTCTGCCCAACCGACTTTATCTCATCATGCACCAAATGCTCTTCCACATAGTGAACATTGAGGTAATCAAACAAAGCAATTCCACCGGGTTTCAAACTTTTTGCAATGGTGCTTACCGAATCATCATGCTCACGCCTGGTTGCAAAATATCCGAACGATGTAAAGAAATTAAAAGCATAATTAAAATAATTGATCCACATAGGCAGCCGCATATCATGCTGATAGAAATGTAAATTATCTTTTTCAAATTGTTTGGCGTATTCAATGCTATCGAAAGAAAGATCAATACCGGTAACGTCAAATCCTTGTGCTGCTAAAAATTTACTATGCCTGCCTCTGCCGCAAGCCACATCTAAGACCCGGCTGTCCGGAGCAGGTTTTAAATATTCTATAAGTTTAAGAATAAATTTTTGGGCTTCGTTTTCGTCTCGTTCAAAGTAGAGCTTATGATAGAAAGGAGAACTAAACCATGCTTTATACCACTCTTTTTCTGCCATTAGCTATTTTTTTTACAAAACTAAGGCCAGTCACAGTTTATAAGTTGAAACCCTTACAGCTTAATACCTTATTTTTGCCGTCCCGAAAAAATTACTGATTAAATTACTACTGTGGCGCTGATCAAAAGCATATCCGGAATAAGAGGCACAATTGGCGGTGTGCCTGGCGAGTCGCTAACCGCTATTGATATTGTGAAGTTCACTGCTTCTTACGGTAACATCATTGCTGAACGGAGGGAAGATAAATCCCAACCAACAAAAATTGTTGTCGGGCGTGATGGACGCATTAGCGGCGAAATGGTAAGTCAACTAGTTATCAACACATTGGTAAGCTTGGGAGTTAATGTTATCGACCTCGGGCTATCTACCACTCCTACAGTTGAAATTGCGACGAAGCAGGAAAGCGCTGATGGCGGTATTATTATAACTGCAAGCCATAATCCAAAAGAATGGAATGCACTAAAGCTTTTGAACAGGGAAGGAGAATTTATTGATGCTGAAGTTGGCGCAGAAGTATTAAGCCGTGCACAAACAGAAGCTCTGGGTTTTGCCATTGTCGACAAACTCGGAACCATTACCAAAGATGGTAGCTATTTACAAAAGCATATTGAACTTGTTCTTAGTTATCCACTTGTTAATAAGGAAGCAATTGAGAAAAAAGAATTCAAAGTTGTTGTTGATTGCATCAACTCCACAGGTGCATTGATCGTTCCTCAATTATTGAAACAATTGGGTGTTGCCGAAGTAATTGTTTTAAATGGAGAAGTGAATGGAAAATTTGCTCACAACCCGGAACCTTTACCACAGCATCTCACTGAATTAAGCAATGAAGTTGTAAAACAAAAGGCTCATTTAGGAATTGCCGTGGATCCTGATGTCGATCGTCTTTGCTTTGTTTGTGAAGACGGAAGTATGTTTGGAGAGGAGTATACTTTAGTTGCAGTTGCCGACTATATTTTAAGTAACAAAATTGGTAACACTGTAAGCAACATGAGCAGCACAAAAGCGTTGAAGGAAATCACCCAGAAAAATGGCGGCGAATATTTTCCTTCTGCAGTCGGTGAAGTGAATGTTGTGAAGAAGATGAAAGAAGTAAACGCTGTTATTGGCGGAGAAGGAAATGGTGGCATCATTGTTCCTGATTTCCATTACGGAAGAGATGCTCTTATCGGAATTGCATTGTTCCTTTCTCATTTTGCTGATGCTAAAAAAGGATTGAAATCGTTCCGCAGAAATTATCCCGACTACTTCATCTCTAAAAACAAAATTGAACTAGAGAATGGCCTGGATGTAATTTCAATTTTTGAAAAGATCAAGAAGAAATACAAAAACAATCCTATCAATACAGAGGATGGTTTGAAAATAGAATTTGATACAGATTGGGTTCACCTTCGCACATCCAACACCGAACCTATCATTCGCATTTACGCAGAAAGCAGTTTTGAAACGACAGCCAACAACATTGCAAAGCGATTGATGCAGGACATCAGGGAATGCAGTACAAGAAGTTAATTGCATACTCTCTTAAAGATTAAAGACATTTTTGTCTTAATTCCGCCTGTATAAAACTTTGCCAAAACCACTTGTTTTATCCATTTTGTTCAGGCAAGGTTTTTTACATTTACAATGCCTGTATGCGAAAGATAACAGCAATAGCATTACTTATTTTGTTTGCGTCAACTAATGAAGTGGGGCAAATCTTAAAATTACCCGTGCTAGTTTCGCATTACATAGATCATTATAATGAAGAAGGTCAAAGCATCTATGCTTTTTTTCATGAACACTATGTACATCATCATGGAAGTGATAATAAAGACCAGGACGAAGACAAGCAGCTTCCTTTTAAAACAACAACCATTCATCAAGCTTCGGTTTCTTACTTGTTGCCTGCAGCGCAATTAATTGACAGGCCTACAACATTGTTGATTGAAAAAAAGTTTACCCTACCCTTTCCTTTTATACCTAAAAATTATCTGAAAGACATTTTCCATCCACCCCGAATTGTTTGATCATCATTAGCCGAGTCAAACAGTCTTTATTAACCTTAAATGTCTTTTTATGAATTCATCACAAATTCACCTGGCACTCACGCATGTGCCAGTAATTCTGTCTTTAGTTGGTTTAACCATATTGATCATTGCATTGGTCAGGAAAAATGATACGCTGACTAAAACGTCTTTTTATATTCTTCTGACTGCCGGATTGTTTGCTTTACCGGTGTATTTTACCGGGGAAGGCGCAGAAGAAGTGGTTGAAGATTTACCAGGTGTATCCGAAGGAATTATCGGGAAGCACGAACAGTTTGCAAGTATTTCACTTACCATTATTTTAATCTGCGGAGCCTTATCCCTGGCAGCACTATTCCTGTATAAATCTTTCTCAGTTGCAAGGGTCATGAAATATGTAGTGTTGCTTTTTGCCTTTGCTTCTGCAGTTACAATGGCAAGGACTGCACATCTTGGCGGACAAATCCGGCACACAGAAATTCAGTCAACTGTAATGGCGACTTCTAATGAGCAGGAAAATGGTGAAAATGCTAAACAAGAAAAAGGAAGCACACAAAATGAAGGGAAAGATGACGATGATTAAGTAAATGTTATTCAACAGATAGACTTGTCTTCAAAAGCAGCCTTATTGAGGGCTGCTTTTTATTGGAAATTGTCAACAATCAAAATTTCGGGCATCTATTTTTATTCTCCAATGTAAATTGTACTTTGTCGCCAATCATTTACCCGTTTATGGAAACAACACAGTTACCCGACGAACTGCAAATAGACTTCTTCTATTTAAAAAAAGCTGCGCTTACCTTTCGTGCAGTTAATAATAAAATACGGTTGCAGATATTGCACATCTTACATGACAATTCAAAGATGACAGTCACTTCTCTGTATTTGAAATTAAGATTAGATCAATCTGCAACATCTCAACACCTTGCTGTTTTAAGGAAGGCAGGTTTTGTAACTACAGAAAGAGATGGGAAAAATATTTATTACTCGATCAACTACACAAGACTGGAAGAATTGCACACCTCCGCCGAACAGCTTTTGAAATAAGCCCAATCTTTAGCACTGTTTAGTTACTGTTTCAACCTGACGGGAATCCAAATCTCTTCTTCTGATTGTGGGTCATTGTTTTTATACTTTTCCCCTAACACCTCAAAATGTGGCCTGTCATCCAATTCATAATTTGAATTGGGCAGCCACTCCGTAAAAATGTAAATAAAAATGCTGCTATCTGTGTTCAATCCTTTGTAATCAAAAATTGCATATAAGCCTGAAGGCAAGATGAATGTTTCCATTCCTTCCGGTGCTTTACTAAAATCACTTACTTCAATCGCAGCCCATTTGTCAAACTCTTGAGCAGGGTTTTGTAATTGCAGCGGTTCATCATAGACCTTCATCGATATGAATTCGTCCGATCGCTTATTTGCAATCTTTGTTCGATCCGGCATAAAAGAACGCCACAACTCAAAAGTCTTGTTTTCAGCGAGTGACATTTTCATTCGTTTGCCAACCAGTTTCTTCTCTTTAGCAACTTCCAATCTTGGCTGCATACTATTTAAGTTTTACTTCATCATGGGTCAATGTTTTTTCGCTCAGGTAAATTTCTTTTACACGTTGTTTGGTGTTATCTGTCCATAACCAACTTGTCCATTCAAGAAACCAGCACCATTTGGGTTGTGCCTTTAAAACATCATCACTTGGCAATGAACCAACTTCAGTTAATGCAATGGGTTTGCCTTGTGCTAGTTGAACTAATTCATTGTAATCCTTTTGCTCATAATCGGCATGATACACATCAGTGCCCAGAACATCAACATATTTATATCCCGGGTAAAAATCTTTGTAAGGATATGCTTCATCACCAGGAATATCCCGTGGGCCATTTGCACCCCAAACCCAAATCAAATTATCCAGGTGATGATAATTTGTGTAACGATCATACATCAATTGCCAAAGTCTGGCAAGGCCATCCTTACCTTTTTTATTGCCCCACCAAAACCACACACCATTCATTTCATGATAAGGACGCCAAAGCACAGGCACATGTGCATCCTTTAGTTGTTTCAAATAACCTGCGATGACGTCAATTTGTGCAAGCCATCTTTTATACAAATTTGTTCCGGGTGTAATCAGTTCTTTCCATTGGGTATCGGTCAACTTTCCTTGTATGCTCTCTTTCCACCCAAATGGAGGATCGTCTGTTGGTCTGCCCTGGTGCCACATCAAAGTAACCAGGTAACCTTCTCTACTTTTCTTGATTGCTGCGTCTACAATTGCCTGGCCGTTATCCTGTGTGCCATTCCAAATAAAATCATTGCCCCACACAGCTGGGTATTTTCCCGTAAAAGCAAAAACACTGTCTGAAAAACGATCATCATTATTGTAATTATGTTGCCCTGCAAGAATTTGCTTTCCGCTAATGGAATATAAATAACTCAGTAACTTCTTTACTTCCGGAGATGCGTTTTTGTTTACAGGTTGAAACGTTTGTGCCCGTAAAAGAGTAAAAGCAAACAAAAGGGAAAAGAGTATTGAGGTTGTAATCTTATTCATAATTGAATGATTAAAAACGTTTGGATTGCTACTTGTTAGTTTTAGGCAATCTTTTTTCAAGATCTGCAATAGGTACTGAGATCAATCTTCCCTTTTGTTGTTTTCCGCTATAGGTAACCACTCTTAACATCACTGCATCTTTTGGCGCAATCAATGGCTCCTTATAAACCGGATAAAAATTATCGGGGAAGGAGTTATCGAACGTATAATATATCGATACATCGTCAGCCTCGGTTTGCATTTCAATTTTCAATTGACCATTGTTGTCTTTACTTACTTTGAATGTTGGCTCATAAACACTCGGTGCATATTTTATCTCTGCTTCATCCAACCTTGCAAAATGTGTTTCCACTTTGTCAAAAAAATGTTTCCATTCTTTTTTTTCTTTTGGCGACCATACGGATTCAGCAATTGCCAACGCTCTGGGGAAAGTCATGTATTCTGCATGACGCATATTGTATACTTGTTCTGTCCATAAATTAGCTTGTCCACCTTTGATGTATTTGGGATCAACACCGGCAGGCAAAGGTTCAAACTGGTAAGTTTTAGTTAATGACAATGAAGCATAAATTCTTGGTTCAATAGCAACGTCACCTTGCATATAATCGATGTAAGCAAAATCTGTTGGACTCATCACAACTTCATGTCCACTTTTTGCCGCCTCTATTCCTCCTTTCATTCCACGCCAGCTCATAACTGCAGCAGTAGTAGGCAATCCATCTCCTTCGAGAATTTCATCCCAGCCAATTAGTTTCTTTCCTTTTGACCGAACGATGCTATCGACTCTTTTAGTGAGATAATTTTGAACTTGCGGCATTGTCGTCAGACCTTCTCTCTTCATCAGGTTTTTGATCATATCATTTTTCTCCCAAAAATTATGAGGGGCTTCATCTCCACCCATATGTATGTATTCGAAGGGAAAAATTTGTGCAACTTCTGTAATCACTTTATCTAAAAACTCGTAGACTTTTTCATTGGCAGGGCAAAGCGTGTTATCAACCAATGCAATTGGCGGAGCGCCGTGCGACCAGTCCATGATTTGCTCGCCTGACCTTACCTTATAAGTATCTGCTTCAGGCGTACATGACAATTCGGGATATGAAGCAATGGCCGCAAGACTATGTCCCGGCGCTTCTATCTCGGGTAAAATATTAACGAAGCGATCTTTTGCATATTGAACAAGTTCTTTCAGATCATCCTGCGTAAAAAAACCTCCATAATTCCTTGGTTCGTCAGGAGCAGGAGGCGAAAAAGTTCCAAAGTAGCCTACCTTTTTTACATTCCATGCACCTACTTTAGTTAACTGCGGCAGGCTTTTAATTTCAATGCGCCACCCTTCATCATCGGTTAAATGCAAATGAAGAATGTTGAATTTGTAACGCACCATATCATCTATGTAATGCTTCACATCTTCCTTGCCAAAAAAATGTCTCGCAACATCAAACATTAATCCCCTCCATGCAAAACGTGGATAGTCTGTGATATCAATACATGGTATTGTCCATTTCACATTCTTCACTGTGGTCTCGCTTTCAATTTCCTTTGGTAGCAATTGAAATAATGTTTGCAATCCATAAAACAAGCCGGCAGGTTGGTTAGCTTTAATTAAAATATTTTTTGGTGTAACGGTTAGTCTATAACCTTCTTTACCAATAGCGGCATCGGTCGAATTGTTGATAGCAAGTGTAATGTTTGGAGCCGCAATTTTTGACTGCACATCAACAACAGCACCTGTTACTTTCAGCTTTTGCTTCAACGCATCAATAACCTGTTGCATTCCTACAGCCTTTGAAGCAAGCACAGTTACACGGGCCGGCAAATTGAATGTGCCTGACTTTTTCACCATACTCACAGGTTCGGGGATAATAGCAATGTCATTGGATTGACTTTTTGATAAAAGACTAGATAAACAGATCGTCGTTAAAAAAATAATTCTCTTCATATGGCAGATTTATCAGTAGAATAAATTTTGACAAAGCAATTTATTGAAAGATTAGATTGGTTTGCGAAAGAGATTACCACTGTTTAGATCTGTATCTTATTTTAGAGCACTATTCTGGTAATAATTAATGTGATTGTCTCATGCCATCAAAAAATAGAACGGTAAGGTCCTTTTTCCTGGGTGTCTATATTTTCGTTGTATTTATTTATGTACTGACTTGTCTCATTCCTTTTTTAGACCCCGGCAAGTTTTGGTTTGTTGCATTATTAGGAATGGGGTTCCCGTTTTTACTGGGTTCAGTTATTTTTTGTGCCATCATTGCCGCTTTAAAAAGATCAAGATGGTTCTTTCTATCTTCAGCTGCCTTGCTGTTAAGCTTCCAACAAATCGGGGCTTTCTTCTCGTTTCATTTTAAAAACGAGTTTGAACCAGTACCTGCCGAAAACAGCCTGAGAGTACTTTCATGGAACGTTTCCAGTTGGACAGAAAACAATTTTGCGAACAACACCGCAGACAGAACAGGTTTAAGAAACTTAATGATGGATGCTGTTCAAATGCAAAATGCGGATGTACTTTGCTTCCAGGAATACTTTGAAAGTTTTGCGCCGGAACTGTATCCTTCTAATATTGCTGTCTTTACAAAAATGGGATATAATTATTATTATTTCACTCCCACAGGAGGAATGTATGGAGGTAAAATTCAAAGTGGTTTATGCATTTTTTCAAAGTTTCCAATTAAAGACAGTCTATTTCATAAAACAGGGCATGGCAATTCAGAAGGCATGAGTATGGCTGCCGTAGAATTCAATGGAAAACTTATCCGCATTTTTAATACGCATCTCGAATCACCACGCTTGAAAAAACAGGAGTATAGCCCGTTTGAAGAACCAACTGAATCAAGAACCGTCCTTGGTAAAATAAAACGTGCCTATGCCTTACGAAGTGTGCAGGCGGATACATTAAGGCAATTCATTAATGCGAGCAATGTTCCGGCAATTGTTTGCGGCGATTTTAATGATGTTCCCAACTCCTATTCCTATTTTAAAATAAAAGGAAACTTGCAGGATGCTTTTCTAAAAAAAGGTTCAGGAATTGGGAGAACGTTTCAGTTTATATCTCCTACTCTTCGAATTGATTTTCTTTTAGCAGATAAGCGGTTCAAAGTTGATCAATTTGCAAAACTTGATTACAAATATTCAGATCACTATCCGCAGGTAATGGACGTATCCTTCAAATAAAGGACCGGCTTATCCTACTGCAATATCACAACAAATAGGTTTTACACAACCTGATTTGAATTTTTAAATTCAAAATCATTTGCCGCTAAAATTCATAACTTGAAGCCTTTATTACTTACTGTTATGAAGAAAAATTTTTTGCTTGCTTTCTCACTTCTTTTCAGCCTTGTCGTTTTCTCACAAAATTGGAAGCCTTTATTCAACGGAAAAGATTTAACCGGGTGGAAACAACTCAATGGAAAAGCAAAATTCAGTATTGAAAAAAACGAAATTGTTGGAACAACCGTTTTTGGAGAAGCCAATTCTTTTCTTGCCACAGACAAAGATTATGGGGATTTTATTTTAGAGTTTGAGTACAAGGTTGACAGTACTATGAATTCTGGTGTTCAATTCCGCAGCGAAAGCAAACCTGATTACAGAAACGGAAGAGTGCACGGCTATCAATTTGAAATCGATCCATCAAAACGTGCATGGACCGGCGGTATTTATGATGAAGCAAGAAGGGACTGGCTGTACACAATGGATTTGAATGCGCCTGCAAAAACTGCTTTTAAACAAGGCCAATGGAATAAAGTAAGAATCGAATGCATTGGGAATAATTTAAGAACATGGGTGAATGGAATTGCCTGTGCTTACGTAGTTGATGATATGACACCAAAGGGTTTTATCGCCTTACAGGTTCATGCCATTAATAAAAAGGAAGACGAAGGCCGTGAAGTGCGATGGAGAAATCTGCGTATTCAAACAGACAATCTTAAACCATCGCCTTACAACAACATTTTTGTTGTCAATTTTATTCCGAACAATTTATCAGAAGCGGAAAAAAGAAATGGTGTAAGCTTATTGTGGAATGGCAAAACAACCGATGGGTGGCGTGGAGCTTATAAAGATAAATTTCCTGAAAAGGGCTGGATGATAAAGGATGGAACATTAAATGTATTGGCGTCAACAGGAGCCGAATCAAATAACGGAGGTGATATTGTAACTGCAAAAGAATATGGTGCATTCATTCTTCAATTTGAATTTAAATTAACAGATAGCGCCAACAGCGGCGTAAAATATTACGTTACAGAAAAAGAGCACAACAATGGTTCTGCAATTGGACCAGAATACCAGATTCTAGACGATGCAAAACATCCCGATGCAAAGCTTGGCGTTGTTGGAAACAGGAAATTAGCATCGCTGTATGATCTTATCCCCTCATTGCCTGAACCAAGAGCAAGAAAACCAATTGGCGAATGGAACAAGGGAATCATCATCGCTTATCCTGATAATCACATTGAGCATTGGCTTAATGGATGGAAAGTATTGGAATATCAAAGAGGCGCTCCTTATTTCTACGCATTGGTCGCCAGAAGCAAGTTTTCTGTATGGGACAATTTTGGAATGGCACCGCAAGGACACATTCTGTTACAGGATCACGGCAATGCCGTTTCATTTAGAAGCATTAAAATTCAGGAACTGAAATAGTTTACATTCTTCATCTAATTTTAAAATCATCTTCTATGTCTTCGAGGAGAGAGTTTATCAAAAAAACATCGCAAGCTTCTGCTGCGGTTTATTTAGGAGCGATTGGCTTCAGCGCAAAAAGTTATGGACGCATAATTGGTTCAAACGACAGAGTAAATCTTGGCGTGATTGGTTTTTCTGATCGTTTCAGGCAGTCCCATTTTCCCTCTTTCAGAAATCATTACAAAGAATTGAATTTTGATATCATCGCAGTATCTGACATTTGGAAATTGCGCAGAGAAGAAGGAAGAGATTTTTTGAAAAAAGAATTAGACCATGATATTATCCCTTGTATCAACAACGAAGAATTGTATAAGATCAAAGATGTTGACGGGGTATTCATCAGCACAGCAGATTTTCAACATGCTTTGCATACTATCGAAGCAGTGAAAGCTGGCCGAGATGCTTATGTTGAAAAACCTTTTGCAGAAACAATGGATGATGCTATTGCTGCATTGAAGGCAGTGAAAGCATCTAAACAAATTATCCAGATCGGATCCCAAAGAAGAAGTGGTCCTAATTACAAAGCCGCTGCAGATTTTATTCAAAGCGGAAAGTTTGGACCGATAACAATGGTTGAATTAACCTGGAACGTGAACCAGCCAGGCAGATGGAGAAGACCTGCCCTCGTCGCAAAGATCAAAGAGGAAGATACCGACTGGAAACGCTTTTTAATGAATCGTCCTTACGAAAAATGGGATCCGAGAAAATATTTAGAGTATCGTTTGTTCTGGCCTTATTCATCAGGCATGCCCGGACAATGGATGTCGCACCAAATAGATACAGTGCATTGGTTCTCGGGATTAGCACATCCGAGAAGCGTAACAGCGAATGGTGGTATTTATGCGTGGAAAGATGGAAGAAAAAATTGGGACACTACGACTGCCGTTTTTGATTATGGTCCATCAAATGATCCTACATCGGGCTTCCAGGTGGTGTTCATGTCACGCATGCACAATGGTGATGAGCATCCCGCAGAATTGTATTACTCTAATGGCGGCGAATTGAATTTGATCACCAATAAAGTTTCTCCTGAAGGTGGCTTACAAAAGAACTTTGCTGAAGCAATGGGCATGAAAGAAAACCTTTTACCCAAAATGGATTTGGTAAAAGAAGAGGTGAAAGTAGTTGCATCTGCAAATACAGGCGGTGATGCATTGACAAGTGCACATGTTCGAAACTGGATGGAATGCATACGCAGTCGCAAACAACCAAACGCTCCTGTTGAAGCAGGATATCATCATTCCATCGCATGCATTATGACCAATGCGGCAGTAAGAACGGGCGGCAAAGCAACGTTCGATGAAAAAACACAACAGGTAATGGTGAACGGAAAAGTCTTCAAATACTGAAAAAGGATATTTTTGAAGACTGATTAAATTATGAAGAAGCAAACACGCCGCCGCTTTATTGCTGCAACGACTTTTACCGGCGCTGCATTAGCAGCCAAAGCAGTTCCTCATTTTACTGAAGACAATAAAGGTGTAATTCATCATGTTTTCTTTTGGCTTAAAAATCCTTCTTCAAAAGAAGACCTTGCACTATTGCTCCAGGGATTAAGAACGTTGAAAAAAATAAAAACTGTACGCAAACTTTACATTGGCATTCCGGCATCTACTGAAAAAAGAGATGTAATTGATAATAGTTATAGTGCATCAGAGCTGATGTTCTTCGATAACCTGGAAGATCAGAAAGCTTACCAGGATGATCCCATTCACAAAAAATTTGTTGAAGACTGCTCTCATTTATGGGAGAAAGTAGTTGTGTATGATGTGCAGGATTTGTAACAGGTAACCTCGCTAATAAGTTGCGAGTAATGTTTTTTCCGCTTTTGCTCTGTGGTGAAGGAAATGATATCCAAAACCACAAACAATCAGGAAAACAAAAAGCAGCACCCATAAAAAAGCATAGCTGGTTTTTTCAGCAAGATAAAATCCGCCGGCAGGGCCAACCACTTGCGCAAACGACCAACAGACCGTATAGCTGGCCGCATACTTCCCACGATTTAATTCATCTGTTCTGCTAATTACAAATGTGTTGATAAATGGAAGTGCAAACATTTCTCCAACGGTAAATAGGATCATTGAGAGCAATGAAGCTAGAATAGATACCGAAGACGGTAAGATTAAAAACAAAAAAGAAATACCAAGAAAAGCGGAACCAATAATGGCAAATTGCAATGGTGCTCTTCTTTTTTCAATTTTACTGATCATCACCATTTCAAACAAAGCGATGATAATGCCATTCAGTGCAAGTATGAGGCCGATCAGTGATTCGTTCATATTCCACACTTCTTTAAAAAACAGCGGTGCCACCCTGAACATTAAAAAGAAACAGGTAGCAAACAAAGTAGTAACCAGAATGAAGCGAATAAATATCGCATCCTGCCAGGGCCTCCTTACAATGGCCGTAGCTAATTTCTCCTTCATCTTTTTTACATGTGCTTTTGCGGACGGCAGCCACCATAAAATACAAAGTCCCGCAATGATGTTGATGCTTCCATCAACTACAAATAACAAGCGATAATCAATAGAAGCAAGAATACCACCAAGGCTGGTACCTACCGCCCAACCAATATTCATGGCAAACCTGTTTAGCGAATATGATCTTGTTTGTGTTCCTTCTTTTGCATAGGCAGCAGTCGCGGTAAAGTTAGCAGGCCGAAAAGCTTCGGTAAAAAAGCTGATGATCAATGAAAGCAAACACAAAGTTGAAAAATGAGTGATGGCTGCAAATACCAGAAACAAACTGCCGCCAATCATCGCTGACAAAATCTGCACAGGTCTATAACCAATTTTATCTGTTAAGTGTCCCCCGGTGCTTGCGCCTGCGATAGAGCCGACCCCAAACAATGTAATGATCAATCCCGCATCAGAAGCAGAGCGATGCAGGTATTGCGTTACATACAAACTCATAAAAGGCACCGCCATGAACCCGCAGCGGTTAATTAAGATGACTGTACTTAACAACCATGTTTCGCGGCTTAAGCCTGTGAAGGATTTCTTGTATGTCTCAAAAATCTGTTTGAACATTTTACCGGCCGCACAAGATACAAATCACATCTCACTCATTTGCGTCTCTTAGTCGTCTCACGCAATTAAATAAAGAGCGGGACTGATGATAGGCTGCTTTCCAGATATGCCCCTTTAACGCAGTTTTTCTTTCGGGTTCTCTATCCAAGCCCTCTTCATACCAATCACCATAAGTATGATCGATGATATAGGTTTGAATATAGGTCCACATTTTTTTGAAGTGCTCGTAGTAATGCATTTTGTCATTGGGAAATTTATCAGCCATTAGCAATAAGGTGTTTAAGCCTTCGGCCTGTGCCCACCAGTTTTTACTGTCTTTAATGATTGAGATTTTAGAACTGCCTTTAAAATAATATCCCTCATCATAAAAGCCACCAAGTTTGTCATCCCATCCATTTTGTAAAGAATGATCAACCATTTTTTTCGCGACAGTCAATGTTCGTGTATCATTTTTTAATTCAAGTATATGAGATGCTTCTAGCATGAGGTAAGCAGTTTCCACGTCATGACCAAACGAGACATGATTTAAGTAACGATGTTTCAGGATCACTTCTTTTGATGAATCGATAAATGAAACAGGCCTCCAGTCGGGCGTAAAGAAAAGAGTGAGATAACCTTTTGGTGTTACAATTTTATCACGGATAAGAAACAACATTTCCTGCAGACGTTCACGAAGCAAAGGATCTTTCCAAACGCCGTACAATTCTGTAAATGCTTCGAGCAAATGAATCGAAGAGTTTTGATCTTTATAACCAAGATCAGATGTTGAAGGAGCAGATGAATCACGGACAACAGGTGTCCCATCCATTTTCAAGTGTTGAAAGTAGCCTTTGTATTTGCGATCATGGCTGTGTTTCTCCAGCCATATAAATGCTTTCTTCGCCAGGTTCAATGCAGCGGTATCTTTTGATGCATGATAATAAGCCGCAAGTGCATAAATGGCAAATGCATTTCCGTACGCTTCTTTTGGCGTCTGCGGACTGCTTTTATCTTTTCCATCTCTCGTAACCAAATTATAAAAGCCGCCATAAGTTTTGTCCCACATCACATCACGCAAAAAATGAAAACCATTTCCCGAACATTTGAGATAGTAGGAAGCATTTGGATAGTGTTCAGAAGCTTTGGCGGTTGTCCATGTATGTCTTGCCTGAGTGACAATAAATTTATCCTGCACACCCGTTGGTTTAAAATCGTAAGTGTAGGTAGAAATAAATCCACCATAAATGCTGTCAACACATTGAGGATACCATTTGTTCAATAATTCGGTTTGCAGTGAATGTTCCATTTCATTTGCTATTTGCAAACGATCTTGTTTGGTTTGTGCAAATGCAAATGATGAAATGATAGCTGAGGCGAGAAGAAGTTTTGATTTCATTTGGAATTAAGTTACATCAATTGCAGGGTTCTTTATAAAATTGAGACTGCTTTCTTTAATAGTACTGATAATGCTCGTATTGAAATTCCTGTGTTCGTTGCAAACAAAAGCTATCTGTAATTTCCTTATCGATGTTGTCAACCATTGCGTTCAACTCTTGCTTGCTTTTAACCTTATCTTTTGCTGATGTTTCTCCATCATTCTGGATTTCATCGTCCACTAACTGCCGTAAGAATTGAATATAAAGGGATGTTTGTTTGTTAATGTCATAGGTTTTGGAAAGCCTGTCCTCGTAATACTTGTACAAGTAAACAGAAAATTCAGCGTAGGCTAATATGCGGGAACCTTGATGTCCGAAATAAGTTCCACCATGTTGGAAGTGCTGATACAAAGAATTAATGTTTGAATAAATGTCAATCAGTCTCTTTCTGAGGTCAGCATATTTGCTAATACCGTTTTTTTGTTTTAGAAAATAAGCATAGAGCATATAGTACTCATCTTGACCTGTCTCACTACTAAATCCACTTTTGTTATCTGCACAGTAATAAGTTGGGTCAGGGTCTTGTACATTGTCGTTATATAATTCAGGATGATTGTCAATGATAGAGTTGAACTCTGACTTGCTATAATTTAATGTATCACCTGTTTCTGTTGCAATCACCAATATGTCTTTTGTTGTATAATATTTGGAATTACCATCTTGTCTTGTGTTTGATTGATCACTGATTGTGTCGGAATGCAACTTAGTATCAGTCGATTTCGTTGGATTGCTGCAGCCCAAAACAGTTAATAATGGGATATAGAAAAGTGTCTTCACAAAATTGCAGTTAATAGTTGTATCAGTATTATCCGAAACTAAACATTTTTCTAACCATTTATCGCCACTATTTGCACTTCGAAATGAACAGCAAGTATCCAATAGTAAAGATTGTACAATGCGGAATAGAATTATCGAACGTACAAGTGAGTGACCCTTCGCCCAACTCAGGGTAAACTCCACAGGCGATGATAGTAGTAATGCAGCTAAGTACATAATCCCTCAACTCAAAACAAAATATCCAATAGTATTACCAACTTGCACCTCTCACCTCTCACCTCTCACCTTCTCCCTCACTTTTTCGCACTTGAATCCTTTTTATTCAACTCATGATCTGCTGCCAAAATCAAAAACAAATAATCAGTTGTTCCTCCACCTAACACATACTCTGTTTGTTGCCATAAGAAAGGCCATGTAAGCAATTCGGGAAAATCGGGACGGATCAATGCTGTGCCCGAAGCGCTGCCGCCGGGAATGTAAGACCAGTCAGCACGATTGAAACCGTATGCCGTTGTTGTGGATTTGGCACCAACACCGGAAACAAAGGACGCCGTATTACTACCAGGATGACAACCCAAAATAAAATTCATTGCATTGAGCATGTAGTCAACAGGAAAAATTTGCGGAAATGCTTTGTGCAAATAGTACTGGCGGAAACCGAAATTCTGAATCGTCCAACCGGCGCCCCAAATATTCGGTTCGTAAGGAACACCATAAGGCGTCTTCTTTCCCTGCTCAACAATTTTTGCGTAATACTTGTTTGCAGCAGCCGTTAATGTTTGTTTGTAATTATTATCATTAATAGCATTAATTACTTTCGATGCAATCCATCCAAGATTATCGAAGTTGTTAGCAATGTCGTTTGTATGTTGAAGAAGGAAGTCTGAATACTTTTTATTTTTTGTAGTGAGAAATAGCTCAACGGCTGCTTCAACACGGCTCATTGGATTTTTTTCTTTGGTGATATTCCATAGTTCTTCTGCTATCTGCAAACTTTGTGAAGCCAGTGTGTCGTTATAGCCTTTCAATACTCTTGAAGCGGTTGCCAATGCAGAAGCAACACCTAATTCCCTGTTTGGGTTTTCTTCAGTGAATACCCAACGATCGTCAGGCGAACCAGGCAAGCCAACAGCAGGTGCATTGTTTTCATTCTTTGATGTAAATGGAATATTGTCCGTAATGCCAGATGCATCTCCTAAATAAACATACTGACGTTTGGTTGGTTCAATAATGCCACGATATAATCTGCCCATTGATTTATATCCACCAATGATAGAAATCAGTCCGTGTTCCATTTGCTGTAACGCATCGGGCTTACCGTCTGGCTCCTGAATTTCAACAACACGATTTTTTTCATCAATGCGTGTAGCATCATAATTCAAACCAAATTCTTCATAAGCCAATCCTAGGCCCTGCACTGTTTCTGCCTGTGATTCTACACGCAAATCAAAGTCGCCTGCATCATGCCAACCTCCTCGGTCTAAACCGGGAACATTATCACCGCCTTTAAATTTTGTTAGTGTTGAATTCCCCTGAATGTACCCATCAAAATGATTGGAGTCTATTGGCGCCATTCGTGCGTCATCCAAATGGCACCAGTTGTGCCATACACGATAGCGTTCATTCACACGCATGTGGCACATTTGCGCAGGAAGAAAATATTCGAGCGTTGGTTGCCAAACATTTCTTTCAAAAACTTCACTGCTGATTTGAAAAGGCTCTGTTTGTGACTTGCCGTATTTGACAATGTACATGCCGGGCTTTTGCACACTTGTAAAATCAAACTGCAAATAATTATAACGAAGAAACTTTCCCCAGTTTTTCGGCGTTGTTTTCAAAACAGTTTGATAACCGCCATTCTCTCCCACCCTTAACAAACTCACTTGTTGAATGTTGTTATCATTTTTATCCAATTCAATCACCGCAAGTTTTTGTTGTGACGGATGGTAACCTACTTGAGAGACCTGCACGACAGGATCTGCTTTCCATCCCTCAATTGCATTTGGAGTGACCAACCATTCAATTGCATTTTTTGTGGCGCCCTTTGGCACTAATGACCGCACAACAAACCAACCATTATTATGTTTGCCTCTTCCATCGAGCAATTGCAAATCATTTCCTTTTACATTTTCAATGATCATTCGCTGGCGATCAGATTCAGGAGCAACCGTTAATTTTTTCCCTTTTGCCATCGGAACAATTTGTGTTTCTCCATCATCATCTTTATACATTGGTCCGTTTGCCTGTCTTGGGAAAATTCCAAACTGGTCATCCATGTAGTAAGATTTTCCAAAAAGGATTCCTGGAAACAATTCGAAGTTGAAACCAACTTTACCAATCCACTCATCCGGCAATGGTTTATCCAAATCAACAATGATGCGAAATCCTTTACCTGCAGGAACCACTCTTGTTACATAACCAAAATACAGATCGGGATAGATGATGGGGTTGAATCCTTTGCGATTGATTTCTTCATTTGGAAATTCATATCGAACGCTTACTTCCTGCCTTTGTTTATCAACCATCCGCCTCCCAACAGCAGGTGTTGGTTGCCATTGTCCAGGGGTAGGCTCTAAACGAATATCACCATTGGTGGCAACACGCAATCCATTTTGAATAACACCAACCCCACCCTGGTGACTTTCAGGATAAAAATCATGAGCAAGCATTACGTTCACTCCCTGGTATTCCAGATACTCAAGATCATTCAGCTTCATTGCTCCTGCATTTTTTGATTGTGCATTAGCTATTGCTTGATAAAGGAAAAAACCTACAAGCAGACAAAGTTTTAAGTAGCGCATAAAAACCCAGTTAAGAAATGGTTTTATTAAATGAAAGAAATAACAAGTTAATAAAGATAAATTTGCAGTTTACAAAAAGTGCATCCTTTTAGTTACGCCTGGCTTCATCAATAGCATCCAGCAATCCTTCAGTAAATGCATCTTCCCTCAGTTGCCAGAACATGATACCACCGAGCTTTTTTTCCATGGCATATTTTGTCTTTAACTGAATGGATCGTTTGTCCTCGTAAGTAACAAAGAGATGCTGCGAAGGATTGAAAAGATATGGAGCGTTTGCACGTTCATCCCAGTAAGAAACAAAGCCACTGTCGGCAGAGGCCTGTAAAGAAATATTTTTGTACGAGATACCTTTTACAAATTTTCCGGGCTGGTATAAACCTGAATTGCTATCGGGAACAGATTCCCACATTCTTCCATAAAATGCAGCGCCGATTACAATTTTTGATTTGGGAACATTAAGTTCGAAAAGCTTTTGAATGGCATTGTCGGTTGATTCAACCTGTTTTTCCGTTGAATACAAAGCCGTGTGGTGACCGGTAACTTTTGAAAAACCACTCACAAGATCGTAGGTCATCATGTTAACGTAATTTACTTTCTTCATTACCTTCTTCCATTCCACCGCTTGCTCTATATAATGTCCAAAGCCACCCGCAGCAAAACTGACCTCATACTTATTACCAAGCGTTTTCCTTAATTGTTTGATCAATGCAGTGAAGTTTTCCTTATCCGCCGGTTGAAATTTATGCCCGGGATATCCGGATATAGCCGGGTACTCCCAATCAAGATCAATACCATCCGTTCCAAAATATTCGCACAGTTGTTTTGTTGATTTTGAAAACTCTTTTCTACCCTCTTTAGTTGCAAAAACATCTGAACAGTTTGCACATCCTCCCCATCCGCCTAATGAAAGAATTATTTTAAGACTATTGTTCCTGCTTTTTAACGAAACCATTTTTTTAATGGTTGCTGAATCAATGGCATCATCTACATTCAGATGGTTTCCTTTTAAATGACCGAAGCTGAAAATAATATGCGTGAGCTTTTCAATGGGAAAACTATCTAATTGTGCAGCATTTTTACCGGCATAATAACCGATCACCGCAAATTTATTTTGCTGCTCATAAGCTATTGAAGGAACAAGAATGACAATCAAAATGATGAAAAGTATTCTTTGCATGGTCTTGTGAACATTTGAGTAAAACAGAAAATGAATATCGGACAATTTTTGCAATAGCATAATGAGCCCAGCAGGCCGATGCATGCATGCTGTGAAACATTAATCTGTGTTGAAACATTGAAAAAAAATGACGCTTCTCATTACTTGCACTGACCAACATTATCATTATTTGATTTTTGAGTTTGGAGTTTTGTGACGTCAAAATTTACAAAGAACACTCCGACTGATATGAATCCTGTGATGGTACATCTTACGTTGAATCACTTCAATTACGCAAAATCTGAAAAAGGAAAAATATGGAAACAATAAAACGCATCTATTGGCCTGCGGTTAACCTGATCGGCCCCGGTGCTATTAAAGAAGTTGGTGTTGAAATCAACAAACTTGGCTTGAAAAGAATATTGATTGTTACTGATAAGGTGCTGCGTTCAGTAGGTGTGGTAAAAAAAGTGACCGATGTTTTGAACGCCGCCGGCATTCACTATGTTGTTTATGATGAAGTAAAACCTAATCCTACCACAAAAAATGTTGCTGATGGCCTCGATCTTTTTTATGGTCTCTGTTGTGATGGCTTAATGTCTATTGGTGGAGGTTCTCCACAAGATGCTGCAAAGGCAATCGGAATTTTACACACTAATGGTGGCAACCTTCAGCAATATGAAGGCATTGGAAAATCAAAACGCAAAACTGTTCCCATCATTGCCATCAATACCACTGCCGGAGCGGCTTCCGAAGTAACGATTAATTATGTGATCACCGATGAATTACGCAAGATTAAGATGGTAATGGTTGATCCAAACTGTCTGGCAACAGTTACCGTTAACGATCCTGAATTAATGATTAACAAGCCTGCAGACTTAACTGCAGCTACCGGTTTCGATGTTTTAACGCATGCAATTGAAGCCTATATTGCCAAAGACGCTTTCCGTTTTTCGAACGTGCTGGCCCTGGAATCAATCAAGCTTGTTGGTGAATCACTACTCGCTGCAGTAAAAAATGGAACCGATATCAGTGCACGGACAAAAATGGCCTGGGCATCTTTCGCTGCAGGACTATCTTTTTCCAACTGCGGATCAGGCATTGCACATTCAATGGCAGATCAATTAAGCGCTGAATACGATTTACCTCATGGCGTTGCCAATGCAATCGTATTGCCTTATGTTGCTGAATTCAATTCAAGTGCATGCCCTGAAAAATTCAGAGATATTGCCATTGCTCTTGGCAAGAATATTGACGGATTAACAGTTGAACAAGCGGCTAGCGAAGCTATAAAGGCGATACGTGAACTAGTTGAAAGGCTCAATATTCAGCAATTGAAAGAAACGAAGTTTAACCCGGATGATATTGAGAAATTATCCATCCAGGCAATGGCTGATGTTTGTACTGCAGGCAATCCTAGAGAAGTAAAACTTAACGACATCAAGGCTCTTTACCTCAAGGCCTACATGGAAAGCTCAAAACAAGTAAAACAGGAAAAGAAAAAAACGCTTGAATTAGCTTAAAGAAGAGTTTTTTGGTTTAGCAATGGCAAACCGTAAAGGTTTGCTTTTGTTTTTATTGAGATTGCTATCGTATATGCCCGCTACCTGTGACGAACCATTTTTCACAAACTAATTTCTCCAACGCAAAAGGACCACGTGCATGAAGCTTTTGTGTAGAGATCCCAATCTCCGCTCCCAGGCCAAATTCTTCACCATCGGTAAACCTTGTAGATGCATTTGCGTATACAACTGCAGCATCAACTGCTGTCATGAATTGCTCACACAGCTGTTTATTTTCAGAAACAATTGCTTCGGAATGCTTGGTAGAATATTTCTGAACATGTTCAATGGCCTGATCAAAATTGTTTACAACTTTGATCGAACACTTCAAGCTGAGAAATTCTTTTCCAAAATCTTCTTCTGACGCTTTAGTTAGGTAGGGATAGGGCTTCAACAATGAAAAAGACTTTGCATCAGCATAAATCTCGACTTTATGTTTCAAAAATCTTTCAGCGAGCAGCGGTAAAAACTTTGTAGCAATTGCTTTATCAACTATCAATGTATCCATTGCGTTGCAAACTGAAGGTCTTGATGTTTTTGCATTCTCGACAATCTGTAAAGCCTTTTTCAAATCTGCTTCTTCATGTACGTATACATGGCAAACGCCGGCGCCTGTTTCAATTACAGGCACCAAACTATTTTTCCTTACTGCTTCTATCAATTGCTGTGAGCCTCTTGGTATGATCAGATCAATATATTTGGTTGCAGTGTACATTTTATCCAATGTCTTTCTATCACTGGGTAAAAGGCTTACACAATTAACCGGGAAGTTTTTTCTCTTCAATATTTTTTGTATCAACTGTACCGATCTTTTGTTCGTTTCATCAGCATGCCTGCTCCCTTTTAATACGCAGGCATTTTTACTTTTCAAGCTTAATACCGCAGTATCAAATGTTACATTGGGCCGAGACTCATAAATAATTCCAATTACTCCAAACGGTACAGTCATCTTTTTAAGTTCGAGGCCTTTTTTCAATTTCTTTTTCAAAATAAGGTTTCCGGCAGGCGATGGTAATTTGGCAATTTCTCTTATAGAATTTGCAATATTCTTTAATCGCTGCCTATTTAACATTAACCTATCGACCATTGGTTCAGTGGCCGGTAATTTATTTACATCTTTCTGATTGGCCTTAAGAATAGAAGCTGCTTCAACTTCAATTTCATCGGCGATACTTTGCAGTAAATCAGAAATCGCTTCATTTGAAAATTGCTGTAAAGTTTTCGAAGCTTTAAATGTTTTTTCAAAAATCTTGTCTATATCATTTGTCATAACGAAGGGCTTAAAAAATCACAATATCATCTGCATGGGCAACCATTATATTTTTTCTTTTGGCAGTAAGGTCAAAAGAGCTGAATCGCATTTTAGCTACTCCTATTATATCTCCTTTAGTTGTGGTTAACTGAACCACTTCGCCTCCACTGAAGGTTCCGTTAATTTTTGTCACACCTACAAGCAATAAACTTTTTCGCTGTTGAAGAGCTTTATATGCCCCTTCATCTACTTCAATTGAGCCAATGGTAATAGAACCACTAGCCAACCATTTTTGCCGCTCGTTAAGCGTAGAAGATTTTGCTTTGAACGTGGTGCCGCCTTTGCTTTTCAATGCATCGATAAACGAATGTTCGCTTTGCATTCCGCAATACACAGTTTTTATCCCTAACGCTGTGGCAAGTTTGGTGAAAGTAAGCTTTGAACTCATACCGCCGGTTCCATGTGTTGATTTATCATCTTTCAAAAAGCGAATCACATCATCAATGTTATCTACCAATGGAATTATATTTCCATCGCCATCTTTATAACCACCTGCCGAAGTGCAGAATAATAAAACTTTTGCGTTGAATGAAACGGCAATCAATGTTGCCAGTTCATCATTATCGGAGAACTGCAGCTCATAATTACTGACAACATCATTTTCGTTTACAATGGGAATGATATCGTTTTCCCAAAGTTCAAAAATGGTTTCCTTTAACTGCAGAAACTGAACACGGTTGGCAAAATGCTGCCTTTCTAAAAGAGCTTGTGCCACCTGGTAGCCGTACTTCAGAAAATGTACGCTGTATTGATTCATCAGTAGCGGATTGCCAATAGCTGCAGCCGCTTTGCGTTTGCTAAGATGCCTTGTATATTTTTTCAGCCATTTTTTTCCGCTACTCACGGCACCACTTGAAACTAAGATAACTCGGTATTGTTTTATTAATTGCGAAGCCTGTGAAACAATATTGCCAAGTATGTTGATGTTGAGGTTTCCTCCGTCATCAGTAATAACAGAAGATCCAACTTTAATGATCAGGATGGGCTTTTCTTTTTTCATTCAATTTTTTTAATCACATCAACGCCTGGCCCCGGCTTGTTGTTATTTTTAGTTTTTAAAGAAAATCTTTACGTGCAGGTGTAAAAATGTCAAGCAAACTTCCCGCCTCTAACGCTAATACACCGTGTTCCAAATCAGGTGAAACAAAAAAACTATCGCCTTGTTTCAGGATCTTTTTATTTCCATCCACAGTTACTTCAAACTCACCCGAAGCAACGTAAGACACTTGCCGATGTACGTGATGATGCAAACTCCCGATAGCACCTTTTTCAAACCGAACAAGAACCATCATCAACTGATCATCGTATCCTAAAATTTTTCTTTCAACGCCGCCGCCTAATTGCTCCCATTCTATTTCACCCGAAGCAATAAAAGCTTGCTCCTTCCACGATGTTTTTACAGACATATTTTTTTATTTGATGTTTCAATATTTATAGATTAAGCGAAGATATTGCTCAATTACAATCAGAAAAACTTTGTTCGTTTGCTTAAACGCATATAACTTGTTTACACCAATTCAATTATGCGTTTCATTAATTTTTTTTCACCAATTGCATTTTGCTTTTGTTTCATCGGTACTTCGTCCTTTTCACAAACAAATAACCGGATCAAAGAAACTGAAGATGCCATGTTACATGCTACCACGTTTATGGTTGAACATGTAAGTACCAATGGAGGCTACGTGTGGTATTATACGCCTGATCTTTCCCGCAGATGGGGAGAAATGGAGGCCTATCCAACGATGATTTGGGTACAAGATGCCGGGACTGTAAGCATGGGACATTTATTTTTAGATGCCTATCACGCAACAGGCAATGAATATTACTATGAAGCGGCAGCAAAAGCTGCATCGGCGTTAATATGGGGTCAAAGCAATGAAGGTGGATGGAATTATATGATTGACTTTGCAGGCGACCGTTCGCTAAAAGAATGGTATAATACCATTGGCAAAAATGGTTGGAGGCTGGAAGAGTTTCAGCATTATTATGGCAACTGCACTTACGATGATGATGTAACTTCAGATGCTGCACGTTTTATTTTAAGGATGTACCTGGAGAAAATGGATGCGAAGTATAAGCCGACCCTCGACAAGGCCATCAATTTTATTTTAAAAAGCCAATACTCAAATGGTGGATGGCCTCAACGTTATCCTCTGAAATATGATTTTGCGAAAGCCGGGCATCCTGATTATTCTTCTTTCTACACGTTTAATGACGATGTGATTTGGGAGAACGTTTATTTTCTCATTCAGTGCTATGAAACGCTTGGTGAAGAACGTTTTCTTGATCCTATCTACAGAGGAATGAATTTTTATGTCATTTCTCAAACCAAAAATGGTGGATGGGCACAGCAGTACAACATGGAAATGCGACCCGCGGGAGCAAGGACCTATGAACCCTCCGCACTTTTACCAAAAACCACTTTTGCCAATGCCATGCTTTTATTAAAGTTTTATGAATACACCGGCGACAAGAAGTATTTGCAAAAAGTGCCGGCTGCCATCCAATGGTTGGAAAAAACAAGCTTACCAAAATCAATGACAGAGAATGGAAAATACACTCACCCGACATTCGTAGATCCTTCATCTGACAAAGCATTGTTTGTGCATCGAAAAGGTTCAAATGTTAAGTACGGTTACTATTACGTAGATGACAGCGACAAAAATTTATTAAAACATTATGGAGGGAAAACAGTTGTCAACATAACAGAATTAAAAAATGAGTACAACAGGATCAGTGCATTCTCTCCCGGGGATGCAACGAAAAACTCACCCTTAAAACCCGGACGTTTCATTGGCAAAGGAACACCACAAACATTTTACATATTGGAAAGAGAATCTTATCCCTTTTTGGATTCTATCAATTGGAATGTTGATGAAATAGTTCATTCGCTGGATGGCCAAAACAGGTGGCTAGTGAAACATGTTATGATCAGTCATCCATTTATTGGTGATGGAAAAAACAAAGAACTCACCAATGCTTATTGCTCGACTTATGTTGGCGATGAAACGGACACTTCACCATACAGAGATACAAGCGATCAACTTTACATTTCAACTGCTGCATACATCAAAAACATGACTGTATTGATAAACTATCTGCAACAGTCAAAAGCAAATAGTAACTCAAAAGAAAAGCAGTAAGTCTGTTTGAGCAATATTATTTTATTTTACGCTGGAGGAATTTTGTCTTTAATGCAACCGGGTTGAAACGAATTTCGCTGATCTGTCCCTTAAACCAATTAATCCGGTTTAACCTTACACCAATTGAAGTTTGTCCGCTGATCATTGTATTTAAAGCAACCACTCCTTCCATCTCTTTCATAGCATTAACATATTGAGTCATTGTGTGGCCGTCATACACTAATGCTACCCAATACCATTGATCGCATAAATGTTGTTTGGGGGAATCAAAAAGTGTGAGCCCTTTATTGATTTTACCGTTCTTTAAAAAAGTATCCAGGTACCATTTGCCTTGTTTAGTATTCTTAATTCAATTGTGCATCGGTTACCTTCTTCATCCTGTATGTGAAGCATTCGCGGCGCTGCAGAATCGCTAACGGCGGGTTTAAATAAAATTTCAACAGTAAAATGTTTTAACCTCTGCAAAGGATTTACCGGCATGACCAATCCATCATGAATGCCATCGAACATTACAGAGCTTCTTTTAGGTTCCCGGATAATTTGAGGCGCCCCCAAAACGATTGGCTTAATTCCATTGACAAAGCTTGTATCATTTAGTTTCCAAACAACTATTGGTTTTGTGTAATTCGGTGATGATGCCGACATGAAGAAAACCATCGGCGTTACCGCAACGGTAAATCTCAGAATCTTATTTGTTTTTTTGCCGATCTTGACGAAAATGAAAAGATGCATGAACCGAAGATAAATTATCCTCTTCCGAAATTTCCAGGCAACAGGAAGATTGTCCTATTTCTTTAAAACATTTAAAATTGGTTTTGCTATTCCCTGCAATATTTGCTGTCCGGGTTTGATTAATTCAAAAACAATAATTTCATTCTTTCCTGTTTTTAGCCATTCAATAGGAACATAAATGGTTTGCTGTGGACCGATCTCCCAATACCTCCCAAGATTATGTCCATTTACCCAAACAACGCCTTTGCCCCAATTTGAAAAATCAAGGTAAGTATCGGTGGGTTTATCAATTGTGAAATATCCTCTCTTAACAACAGGAGCACTTTCAGATGGCTTTGTAGCTTTTGTTTTCAACGCATTGATATTATCAAAGGGAAGTTTGAACATTTGCCAGTTCCTGACTTCTTTTTCATCAAGCAAAACTTTGTCGGTTATGCCTTTTTTGTTTTTCAAAAGATAGGGCCCGAAGTTGATGCGTCCCAGGTTTTCAACAAGAATATCCAATCTAACTTTTCCTTTTGGCAGATCAACAAGCAAGCTGTCCTGGTATAAACGCCTGTCCAATATTCCAACACGTTTACCATTAACGAACACAATACCATAATCACGCAGGTCTTTAATTTTTAGCAATTGTTTCGAACCGCCATTGACTGTTGACCGGTACAATACATAACCATATGCCTGGTTTAAATCTTCAAACGTCAACGGTGTTGCATTAAAAACAGGCGCAGGAAGCAAATTGAAAATATCTGTTTGATTGGTGAACACAATAGCAGAAGTTGCCATTGAAGGTTTTGCTTTTGGAATATCAGGCAAGCGTTCACCTGCAGGCAGGTTTCTTTCAATTGCTTCTCTAAACTTCATAAACTTTTCAGTCACATTTCCTGCTTCATCCAACGGAGCATCATAATCATAACTGCTGATTTGCGGCTCGTAAGGATTTCTGTCATTGAAGTTGGCGCCGTTCATAAAACCTCTTGTAGTGCCCCCATGAAACATGTACATGTTAATGGAAATGCCTGCATGTAAAACAGTATCTAACCTTCCCGCATATCTTTCGGCCGGTACTTTGTGATGTTGTGTTCCCCACCAGTCGAACCATGCAGGATACCATTCGGCAACAAAGAATGGCCCTTTGCCATTGTGGTTTTCCCTGATGCGCATCCTTATCGTTTGTGGATTATCAACTCCATTAATTGCAGGTAATAAGCCATCAAGATGACCCTTTACAACATCTGGTTGAGGATCGCAAGTGTAAAGGATACCATCGAAGCCGGCATCAATAAACATTTTCCGGTTGATATCTAAATATTCTTTGTCGCTTCCATATGAGCCGTATTCATTTTCTATCTGCACCATCAAAACATTTCCACCATGATTAATCTGAAGAGGTGCTAATTGTTTACCAATTTGCATGATGTAGTTTCGGTATGCTTTAAGATATTGCGGCTCTTTGCTGCGCACTTGCAATCCTTTAATATTTTGTAACCAATACGGATAGCCGCCAAACTCCCACTCTGCACATACGTATGGGCTTGGACGAAGAATAACCCAAAGACCCTCTTCCTTCGCAATTTTTACAAATTCAGCAATATCGCTATTACCCGAAAAATCATAATGGCCTTGCTGTGGTTCATGAACATTCCAAAATACGTAAGTGCCGATAGTATTCAGTCCCATTGCCTTTGCTTTCCGCATCCTGTCTCTCCAGGCTTCACGAGGAATTCTTGGATAATGCATTTCACCTGAAATAATTTGAAACGGTTTGCCATCCAATACAAAAACGGAATCGCTTAAAATGAACGTGTGCTTTGTTTGTGCAAAGAGATTAGTGGAGAGTAAAGCAACTAAACCAATCAAAAGATTTTTTAAATTATTCTTCATGATGCAGCTATATTTTAATTCGAGCAACAACTTTGTTGAAATGTAATATTAAGCATGAATCATCTTTCCGGAATCATGCACTGTCGACTTTTGCTATTGTGTTAAGAATGACATCTTGAACTATGCCGGGAATGCAATGCCAAAAGAGTAAGTATATTTTATAATGCTTAATCGCTGACTTGTAACAGAACATCAAAGTAATTACAATCCGGTTATTGTTTATGGGCTTCAGATAAATAAAAAATCCGCTCTAAGGCGGATAGTTTGTGGAGGTGACCGGAATCGAACCGGTGTCCAAACATGACATTCAAAAGCTTTCTACATGCTTATTTCCATATTATTTGTCGGGAAATTGCAGGAACGGAACTAACCAACAATTTCCTTAGCTGGATGGTCTTAAGCAACGGTCACAGCCTTCCGTTGCAGCAGCCTGTATTTGTTTGATGTCGGCGGCGGCACTTGGTTACAGACAAACCTGTGCGGCGGCCCTAATGACTGCTAAATCACTGATTAGGCAGCCATGGCATACTGAGTATTGCCATTTGTAGTTCGAATATTCAGATTTAAGTGCTAATTATCCAACGCACTGCATGCTTACACTTTCAAAGATCTATGCTGTCAAAA
This sequence comes from Flavisolibacter sp., assembly GCA_035554655.1. Classification (GTDB taxonomy): domain Bacteria; phylum Bacteroidota; class Bacteroidia; order Chitinophagales; family Chitinophagaceae; genus Flavisolibacter. The sequence continues at coordinate 26,943 of DATMIF010000034.1, read as the reverse complement.
CCAAACACCCCCGTGTAATTTGTAGTTTATAGTTTGTGGTTTGGAAGCTCTTCTGCGGTTGTCATCCTTGAGCTTGTCGAAGGATGATTTAAAAGAAAAGTTTTTTTAAATTTAAATGCATTGCTACTATCGTCGTCGGTTGTTTCACTCACTTGTACGTTCACATCACTTATCATCACTTCAAAACCAGCCGACAAATTTACAAAAACTCTTTAGGCAAAACAGCAAGAAAATTCTTAAATATGTCAATGCTATTTGAACAATCTCCAGATGTCCAGGCCAAATGCATACAACATCAACCCGAGCAATAATACCATCCCCACCATTTGTGCATATTCAATAAACTTATCGCTAGGTTTGTGTCCCGTGATCATTTCATAAATAGTAAACAGCGCATGTCCGCCATCCAATCCAGGGATAGGTAATACATTCATAAAAGCAAGTATGATAGAAAACACAGCAGTCAGTTTCCAAAACATTTCCCAGTCCCAATAGCCTGGAAATATATTTGCAATGCTCATAACACTGCCTAGAGAGTCTTTTGCTGCAACTCTGCCGGTAAAAATCTGTTTCATTCCGGTTATGTAATTTCCCAGAGTTTCCCAACAACGGTTAAAACCGGCAGGAATCGATTCGCCGAGGGAATATTTCTTGGTCTCGATATTAATACCAAACTTTTTGTAGTCAGCTAAAGGAGCAATACCAATAACCCCATCCTTATTAACATGCACATTTGCCCGAACAGTGTCTGCACCTCGTAAAGCCAAAACAGTTACATTACTGTTCTTTCTTTTTCTAACTTCTCTCCCAAACTCGTGAAAATATAGCGTTTGAACAGTATCCACACCAATCATCCTGTCACCTTTCTTCAACCCCGCTTTTTCCGCATTTGATTCTTTATCAAAACCAGCAATAAAAAATGGAACTCTTACAGAAACAAAGCCCAGCCCCTTTGATTTACTCAATGATTTTATCATGGTAGGCGGTACATTCAATTGCACCTGTTGTCCATCACGCAATACCGTGATGGTATTAGCATCTGTAGTAAGAAGTTGGGGAGTTACCCTGAATTCGTCTCTTACCGTGTCATTTCCTACTTTATAAACCACGTCGCCATCTTTCAACCCCATCGACTTTGCCAAACTATCCGTAGCTATACCATGTTTTACATTTTGAGGAGGCAAATATTCATCGCCCCAAACCCAGGTGATCATGATGAAAATGACGATGGCGAGAATAACATTTACAGTTACACCGCCAAGCATAATAATCAGTCTTTGCCATGCAGGTTTGCTTCTGAATTCCCAAGGCTGCGCAGGTTGTTTCATTTGCTCACGGTCCATGCTTTCATCAATCATCCCGGAAATCTTCACATATCCTCCTAATGGAATCCAACCCAAACCGTATTCAGTTTCACCAATCTTTTTCTTTATCAATGAAAACCAGGGGTTGAAAAAGAGATAAAATTTTTCAACGCGGCATTTAAACCATTTTGCAGGCAAAAAGTGTCCCATCTCATGAAGAATCACCAAAATAGAAAATGATAAAACAAATTGCGCTGCTTTAACACCTACCGTTGACCAATCTATTGCAAGTAAAGCCATATTTTGTCGTTCGTCCTCCGAGTTTATGCGAAGGTTTTTCTGATTATTGAATAAACGTTGAAGAGTACGATCCTTTATTACACTCAGGGTAAACTCCACAGGAACCAGATATTTTCAATGCTACAGGTTACCCGTCCTCAACGTATTTTAAAAACGCTGCAATATAACATAGTAAAAGATAAATCTTAGTTATAAGTACAAACGATCAAAGCTTGATAATGTCAGCGGCAAAACTTCTCGCTTCACCGTCACTCTCGTAATACTCTTCAAGAGTTGGCTTATTTATGAAATGTATTTTCTGCATTGTTCTTTCAATCACGTCGGTCATATCGAGAAAGCCAATGCGGTTTTTAAGAAATGCATATACTGCAATTTCATTAGCTGCATTCATTACACAGGGAAGATTGCCGCCCTTATTTAATGCGTCAATAGCCAGGGCCAAATTGCGAAAGGTTTTAATATCCGGTTCTTCAAACGTGAGTGCTTTCACTTTTTTGAAATCGCACCGTGGAAAATCGTTCGGTATGCGTTGGGGGAATGCCAGGGCATATTGAATTGGCAACTTCATATCCGGCAATCCCATTTGGGCTTTAACGCTTCCATCCTGGAACTGCACCATGGAATGAATGATGCTTTGAGGATGCACCAACACTTCAATCTGGTCTGAATGCAAATTGAACAGCCATCTAGCCTCAATCATTTCAAGGCCTTTGTTCATAAGTGTTGCAGAATCGATTGTAATTTTCGCACCCATGCTCCAGTTAGGATGCTGAAGGGCATGCTCTCTTTTTACATTCAGAAGATAATTAGGCTTCTTCCCCAGGAATGGTCCGCCTGATGCAGTAAGAATAACTTTTTCAATAGGATTTCTTACTTCACCTACCAGACATTGAAATATCGCGGAGTGTTCTGAATCGACAGGAATTACCGGCACTCTTTTTTCAACGGCTTTCTGCATAATCAAATCGCCTGCAACTACCAATGTTTCCTTGTTAGCTAAGGCAACCGGCTTGCCGTTATCTATCGCATTCAATGTTGGCTTTAAACCTGCATAACCAACAATGGCAGCCAACATCATATCGTATACATCCATCGATGCTACATCTTCCAAAGCCCTGTCTCCTGCAAAAACCTTTACATCAGTTTTCGAGAGTGCATCCTTTACTCTTTGATATTTTCTCTCATCGCCAATTACAACAATATTGGGATTAAACTTTAAAGCCTGCTTAATTAGAAGATCTTCATTACTTCCACAGGTGAGTACTTCAACCGAAAATTTATCCGGATTGGATTCGATCACTTCCAACGTTTGGGTACCAATAGAACCGGTGGATCCAAATAAAGCTATTCGTTTTGCGGGAGTAGTTTGATTCATGTTGGATTAAGGCAACAAGTTAGCTAATCGAAAAGTAAAAATCAACTGTTGTTTGTCAATCGTCTTACCAATAACCACCGAAAGTAAATCGCGAGTTGAAAATTTGCACTTGCTAAAACTATCGTTAATCTGTAACATGCAAATAGTTTGTTGAATTGAGAATTACCGGTTGACAGTTGAAGTTTTTGTCCATTTAATGAGTTCATCGGCAATTTTATGGTCATTACTTAACCGGGGTACTTTGTTTTGTCCGCCAAGTTTGCCAATTGATTTCATATAATCAATAAATCCGTTTTTATTCATTACTCTTATCTGAAGCGGTTGTAAAATATTTCCTGTGATCAGATCGTCGTAGTAAATATTTTTTTGTCGAAGGTTACGATCCACTTTTAAAGCAAATGATTCCAGATTGTCAGGTTCATTCTCAAATTCAACAAACCATTCATGGTAACTTTTTCCTTCACCCTGTTGAATCATAGGTGCCACCGTAAATTCAGTAATGTGAATATTTTCTTCTGCAGCGGCTTTGAGCAAGCTTTGTTCCACTTCCTCTGCAATCACATGCTCTCCAAATGCAGAAATAAAATGCTTGGTTCTACCTGTAACAACAAGGCGGTAAGGATTGGTGGTTAAGAATTTTATTGTATCGCCAATATTATAACCCCACAAGCCTGCATTATTGTTTATGATTAAAGCATAGTTCTCGCCAACTTTTACATCATGCAAAGAAAGCCTGGTCGGGTTTTCATTAAAGATTTCTGAAGCAGGAACAAACTCGAAGAAAATCCCACTGTTAGTATTTAATAATAACCCATCTTCTTTTTGAGAATCCTGGAAAGCAAAAAATCCTTCTGATGCAGGAAAAGTTTCAATAGTATCTATTTCCTGCCCTATGGTTTCAAACAATTTTGCCTTGTAGGGCTCAAAATTTACACCACCATGAACAAGAACTGAAAAATTTGGAAACAATTCCTTTATTTTTTTACCGCTCCTTTGGCTCAACCTATCGAAGTACATCTGCATCCAGGGTGGAATGCCACTAATCAGTGTCATATTCTGGCTAATGGTCTCATCAACAATCTTATCAAGCTTGGTTTCCCAATCTTCAATACAATTGGTTTCATAGCTTGGTAGCTGGTTCGATCTGAGGTAACTTGGTATGTGGTGGTTGACAATTCCACTTAGTCTTCCGGTAGGTATTCCGCCGACTCTTTCCAATTCCGGTGATCCTGATAAAAAAATCAACTTACCGTCGGCAAAAGATGCATTTCCCGTCTCGGACATGTAACACAATAAAGTGTTTCTTGCCGTATTAATATGATTAGGGATAGACTCCTTTGTAATGGGAATATATTTTACGCCGCTTGTTGTGCCCGAGGTTTTAGCCAGATAAATTGGTTTACCCTTCCATAAAATATTATGCTTGCCTTCCTTGATTTTCTCGATGTAAGGCTTATAGCTTTCATAGTCTCTTATGGGAACCAGCTTTTTGAAATCCTCGTAGGAGCTTACCTTATCCAGCCCATGGTCCTTCCCAAACTCGGTTAACTTGCCAACCTTTAATAATTCCTTAAGGATGGCATCCTGGTCCTGGAGGGCCGTAGCTATCCCTTTTCGGATTTTTGCATGTGTATAGGAGGCAAACGGCTTTGCTAAAAACGATTTGAATTTCATGGCAAGCTAAAAACGGGCACGAATATACAGAATAGAGGTTAAGAGCTTCCTAATTTGCTTTATTACTGGCAGTTTTTGTTGGCTGCAATAGGTTTTAACCTTACCTTTGCCAACCTAATTTTTGAACCATGTTCGCAGTAGTAAAAATAGCCGGCAAGCAATTCAAGGTTGAAAAAGACCAGACCTTATATGTTCCAAAAGTTTCTGGCAATGCCGGAGATAAAGTAGAATTTGCTGATGTTGTTCTTGCCGACAATAACGGCAATTTAAAATTCAGCAATAGCGGTGTAAAAATTTCCGCCGAAATTTTAGACCAGGTAAAAGGCGAAAAAGTAATTGCCTACAAACAAAAACGTAGAAAAGGTTTTCGCAAGAAAAAAGGTCATCGCACTCATTACACAAAAATCAGAGTAACTGATATTGCTTAATCGTAATTGTAAAATCGTAAATCATAAATAAATATTTATGGCACATAAAAAAGGTGAAGGTAGTGTAAAGAATGGCCGCGACTCAAACAGCAAACGTTTGGGCGTAAAAATTTTTGGTGGCCAGCCTGCAGTTGCCGGAAACATTCTTGTTCGCCAGCGTGGTACTGTTTATCATCCTGGAAAAAATGTTGGTGTTGGAAAAGATTATACACTGTTTGCTCTTACTGATGGTGTAGTTGAATTTAAAAAAGGGAGACAAAACAGGACCTTTGTTTCTGTCAATGCTGTTGAAGCATCTGCATAATGTTTTTAAGTTGTTAGTAAAAAATTTGATAGTTTAAAATTGTTTTATAATTTTACTGTCGTTAATTTTTATTACTAACCGTTAAATTCAAAAACAAATGGCAACAGCAAAAAAAGCCGCTAAAAAAGGCGGAGCAAAAAAAGCAGCTAAGAAAGCAGCTCCAAAAAAAGCAGCAAAAAAAGCAGCTCCAAAAAAAGCAGCTAAGAAAGCAGCTAAGAAAAAATAAGACCTCAATTTTAAAGGTTATAGAAGTCCCGGGCAACCGGGACTTTTTGTTTTAGATAGTTTACTACTTTGCATCTATGGACAATTATGAAATAGCCGACAAGTTTTCATTACTCGCAAAACTGATGGATATACATGGAGAAAATTCCTTTAAGTCGAAGACTTATTCATCCGCTGCCTTTGCCATTGAAAAGCTCCCTCAACAGATAGCTTCTTTATCTCACGAAAAAATTTTCCAGGTAAGAGGAATCGGCGAAAGCGTTGGGAAAAAGGTGATTGAGATTTTGGAGAATGGTGAGATGCAGACCCTGCGAGAATACATCATCAACACTCCTTCCGGCGTGCTGGAGATGATGAACATAAAAGGGCTTGGTCCTAAAAAAATCAATACCCTTTGGAAAGAAATGAAAATTGATAGCATTGAAGAACTTCAAAAAGCATGTGAAGAAAACCTGATAGCCACTAAAAAAGGCTTTGGAGAAAAAACACAGCAGAATATTTTGGAGTCCATACAGTTTCAAAAACAAAGTGCAGGAAAGTACCTGTACAAAAAAGTAGAGTCTTTTGCAATTGCTTTCACTGAGCAACTGAAAGGAAAATTTTCGGCTGATAAAATTGAAATTACCGGAGAGTTCAGAAGACAGTTAGAGATCATTGAATCATTGGAGTGGGTAACAACGATTTCAAGCGACAAACTGAAAAACTATTTGTTGAACGACCACGTCCGTTTAGTTGTTGATAGGGACGGAATGTTAGTTTTAACTACAGAAGAAACTTTATTTCTGCACTTCCACATTGTTCCCGAGATAGATTTTTACACTAAACTTTTTGAAACCAGTTGCAGCGATGAATTTCTAAATGAATGGACAGCGCTTTCAAATCCAAAGGACAACTCTTCTGAAGAAAAAATATTTTCGTCCGCCGAATTCAAATTTATACCGCCTTACTTACGTGAATCAAAAAACATTCTTCTCAATGGCAGAGAAAAAAATTTTGATAATATCGTTCAGACAAGTGATATCAAAGGACTGATCCACTCTCATAGTAATTGGAGCGATGGCAGCTATACCATTGAAGAAATGGCCGCTGAACTGATCCATCTTGGGTTTGAGTACCTAGTCATCTCCGATCACTCAAAATCTGCCGGATACGCAAACGGCCTAACAGAACAACGAATCAGGGAGCAACATCGTTATATCGACGACCTCAATAAAAAATTTGCGCCGTTTAAAATTTTTAAAAGTATTGAATGTGATATTTTAGGCGACGGTTCATTGGACTATGAAAACAAAATTCTATCCACGTTTGACCTTGTCATCACTTCTATTCACAGCAACCTTGATATGGATGAAGAAAAAGCAATGAAGCGTTTAATCGGGGCTATTACAAACCCCTACACAACCATTTTAGGCCATATGACAGGAAGATTATTATTAAAAAGAAAAGGATACCCTGTCGACCACAAAACAATAATTGATGCCTGCACAGATCACCATGTAGTTATAGAGATTAATGCAAGTCCGAGTAGACTGGATATGGATTGGCGCTGGATTGATTATGCCATGGAAAAAGGATTAACACTTTCCATTAATCCGGATGCACATACAATAGAAGAATTTCATAATGTAAAATATGGAGTGCTGGTTGCACAAAAAGGTGCATTGACTAAAAGCAAAAACCTAAGCAGCTATTCTTTAAAGGAGTTTGAAGAATTTTTACAGAGAACAAAAAAAATAAAAGGTATTAGCTGATAACCGGCAATTGAACAAAGAACGTTGTTCCTTTCCCTTCTTCAGTTTCAAACCAAATATTCCCTTTAGCTTGTTCAACAATGCTCTTTGTCATTGCCAGGCCTAAACCTGTTCCCGAAGTTTTTGTAGTGAAGTTAGGCGTAAAAATTTTCGACCGCATTTCTTCAGGAATGCCTTCCCCGTTATCCTTAACACTGATTGTAATCACACCGTCATTTTGCACTTCATTTATTTTGATATCGCAAACCTGTTTATCCTGGCAGGCATCAACTGCGTTTGCAAAAAGATTGGTGAACACACGATTCATGTGTGTTTTATCTGCCTTCATTACAACACTGCCAAAAACTTTGTTCCATTGAATGTGAACTTTTGGATTAGAACCGTATAAATCAACTAGAATTCCAATCACCTGGTGCAAATCAACGAGCTCAATTTTTTTATTTCCAATATTGGCAAACTGAGAGAAATCTGCTGCAATTTTTGACAGGTGATCAATTTGCTCAATCAATGTATTGGCAACACCTGCAGTTAAATCTTTTACATTGGGGTGATTTGAATCGATAGCTTTTTGCAGATATTGAATGCTAAGCTTCATTGGCGTGAGCGGGTTTTTTATTTCATGCGCTACCTGTCTTGCCATTTCGCGCCAGGCTCCTTCCCTCTCGCTCCTGGCCAGCGCTTCTGCGCTTTCCTCAAGCTGATGCACCATCTTATTATATTGCTTCACCAGTTCTCCTATTTCATCTTTCCTGTTCCAAACTATTTCTTCGTTTGTTTTTCCCAGTGTAATCTCACGCATCTTATCACCAATTACTGAAAATGACTGTGTGATCTTATTAGTGATAAACAATGCAATAACCCCTGCAATTAAAAAAATGAATGCATTTAGATTAATGATGGTCACTAAAAAGTTCGAAATCTCCTGCTTCAAATCAATTTGTGTAGAGAAGTATGGAATATTAAGGTATTGAACCACCTCTCCATTTGCATTGCGTACAGTGGCATAAATACTCCAGTAATCCAATGAACTCAATCTTTCCTTCTGTACGTATTGCACCTCACGCAAGCGGCTAAGATGGTAATATGCTAAAGGATGCATTTGCTTACTCAATATCCCTTTTTGATAAACTTCATTTTCAGAAGATACCTGCAGGTTACCCTCAAGATCATAAACGTTTACATCTGCATCGTGGATGTCTGCAACTTCATTAACGAGTTTTTGAAGATTGTAGGAGTTTGCAGAGTCCGACAGGTTAGCATTAAATGCGGTAGTATCACTCAACTGCTTTCGAAGTTCGTTTACCATAATGCCGGCAGTGCGGCTCAACTTATCTACATTGTTTCGATTATACCTGTCAATGAAAAACGAAATAGTAGCGGCACCAATAATGACAAATGATAATACACTAATAAAAATGACAGTACCCTGTATTTGAGAACGAATACTGAATTGAGCAAGAAAATTGAACGACGATCTTTCCCTGAATAATTTCAGAATTACCGAAATCAACTGTAACAATCCAACCATTAACAAAAAAGCACAGAACAGGTAGGAGAACAACGTGATGCTTTCAAGTAGGGACTGTCGTTGCCTGGCTATTACTACAACTTTATTATTGCTCGCCCTATACCACAGTTCATCAAATCCATCATTTGTTCTTTCATCAACTTCACCTTTCGGGATCTGCTCATTAGAAATGGTAATTGGAAAAGGATATTTGTTAGATGAAGACTTCAAGTTTTTATCTGAATAAATTGCGTACGAATAAATCGGCGAATTCTCATCATCTCTTTTGCTTACCTGCTTGAATAGTTCGGGGTACAATGCATCGCTTCCATATTGCCGCGGATTAGAAACGACAAAAAATGTTCCTACGGTTTTTGCATTATCCTTTACAACTCTCCTCAATATATAGGTGATTCGGTCAAATGATGTTTCCAGGTAATTGAGATCCGGGATACCGGTAGGTTTGCTTTGCACCGAGAATATTGTATTCAACTCAGGAAAACTTCTGGTGTCACCATTGTTCAGCGCTTGGTTCGACGAGTCAAATACGTAAATCCTAGTGTCATACTTGATGTTATAACTCGTATAATCTTCTCTAAGGATACTGTCTCTCAAAAACTTGCTTTGCTCGGTATTTTTAAAGCGATGAAAATTATTCAACAAGAACCTGTTGTCAAGATAAGCTATGGCAATGCTTAGTTGATAACTAGTGGTGGGATCGGTCATTCGATCATGCTTCTCTGCAATAGCCTTTCTTATTCTCAACTCACTTTGACGATTACCCTGTAATATGATAGCGGCCAGAGAAACAGAAAAGATAAAAATCCAGAACACGGCACCTATTACTGTTATCCTGAAACGGTTAATGATAAATTTTTCCTGGCTTACAATTAACGTATACAAAATCAGCCATAGCAGAACCGGCAAATGGAAAAGCACTATCGAATTACCGCTTCTAATGGTAAGAAATAACAAACCAATTAGTGCTAAACAAAAGTAGATATAGGTGTAGTTGTCCCTGAATGCAGAAAAAATAAACCGGAATAAAAGCCTGGTAAAATAATAATACGTAAGCGCAAGAAGTGCCAAAATAATAAAACCGGTCGCCGTATAAAATATATCAAGTCCGAAAAAGTTAATGACATCAAATGACACCTTTGAATCGGAGACCAGGCTGCGAACTGTGTTGGCAAATTGAAAAGTAGACAAGATCAAAATAAAAATCGCAATGAAACCTGCCGCATATAGTTTAACGCCTTTGAAATATTTAGAGTTCTTTTGTTCGGGGGAAATATTGTACCAGGTAAACAAAACAATCCAACACAATAAAACAGAATTAATCAAAAGATCTCCCAACGAAGCATTAAAAGCGTTAACAGCATACACTCCAGGGTCAAACAAACCAAACCTGCGAAAGGAAAAGAAATCTTCTGAACGATAGATCAGTAAACGAAAAACTGTAAAAGCAAAAACTAAAAATGCAATTCCAAATAAGGGTCTCCTTCTTTTTGCAATCGTTTCCGCCAGCAGGCTCGTGTAAATGAATAAGAACAACAGAGCTGTAAGTCTTAATACAATCGTAAGCAGGTCTGTGGTGCCTACATTAGCATGAGATACCTCTTTTATAAAAAACAAGTTATCCTTACCGTTTATCGATTTTATCGGATGTTTGGTTGGTGCATCGGAAATAGAAATTTTGTTAATGGCATCTTCGCTATGAACAAAGCTGGTAAGCAGGTATTCAGTTTTAACGTAGTATTTGTTTAGTATAGGAATCAAAACATAAGCGATGATGTTATTGCTCATGCCTGCAAAACGAAGCGTTGTTTTAACCACTACATAATCACCGTTGTCAAGGTGCTGAAAATAATTTCCGTCTTTTAAACTAAAATCGGCAGTTGGAGGTAAAATTTTCTGATTGTTCCAAAACAGCAAATCCTGGTTGTCGGAAATGGTTTCTGCAAAAAGAAACAAGCCATATTCCTTTTTATAAAGCTTTTCAAACTCCTTTATTGACTCGGACTTTAAAACCAGCTTGCGCATCAAATTAGAATCACGCACTAACTGGTTAGCATCCTTTTGCTGTTTTGATACATACTGCTGCAAAAGCTTTTGCTGGTGTTGAATAGAAGGTTGTGCTTTAAAATACCATGCAGAGATAAAGGATAAAAAAAATAATGCAACGGCAATAAAAAGCAAGCTGCGTTTGGGAAGACGACTATGTAATGTCGGAAGATTCAAGCCTTATCTCGTTTGATTTGATTCCAGATAGAATCCATTTCCTGCAATGTCATCTCGTTTAAATTTTTGCCCGATGCCATTGCTTTCTCTTCCATCTGGCTAAAGCGTTTTATAAATTTTTTGTTAGTGATCTCCAAAGCGTTCTCGGCGTCAACGTTCAAAAACCGTGCAAAGTTTACCAGCGAAAAAACCAGGTCGCCAAACTCCTCTTCTATTTTTTCCTGGTCATTTTCTGCAATAGCCTGGTCTAATTCATTCTGTTCTTCTTTTACTTTTTCCCAAACCTGGTCCCTGTTTTCCCATTCAAATCCAACCTGTTTTGCCTTTTCCTGTAATCGCATTGCCTTTACCAATGCAGGTAAGGTTTTAGGAACGCCGGACAAAACTGACCGCTTTCCTTCCCTGATTTTTAGTTTCTCCCAATTGCGTTTAACGTCTTCTTCGTCCTGAACCTTAACATCGCCGTAGATGTGCGGATGCCGGTCGACCAGCTTTTTTGAGATTCCATTTATTACTTCTTCCACTGTAAATTGATTTTGTTCAGAAGCAATCTTCGAATAGAAAAGAATGTGCAATAAAAGATCGCCTAATTCCTCCTTTATTGATTTCCAGTCACTCTCAGTAATGGCGTCGGCTAATTCGTAAGATTCTTCTAACGTCATTTGACGCAATGATTGTATGGTTTGCTTCCGGTCCCAGGGACATTTTTCCCTCAGGTCATCCATAATTTGAACCAGTTTTTCAAATGCTTCAGCTCTTGTATTCATGATAGCGAATTTAACGATATTGGTACACTGATGTAATGAATGATTGTTTAAGATTATGTACTTAGCCGCATTGCTACTATTTAGCTGCAGTTGTGTCACTCACTTTTACGTTCAGAACTCTATTGGGCATTTTGCAAGTGTCGTCATGAAATCTTGAAGACATCTTATTCGATGAGTTTATTTCACACAAAGGAGCAAAGACGTCTGTTGAGGCGCTATTCTGTGAATTTGCGAGTGTGATACAAGAATTTCAGAACGAAGATGAGTGCACAACTATGCAACAATGTCCAATAGTAGTGATACTGTTTTATACACGGTTATCTCTACAACTCAAAAACTGAGAAAAGCAGGAACGCTGCGAATAAAATAAATATCACAATAAGCCCCAGCAAATTCAATAACAGGAACTTTGCAATAGTCTTCAACCATCTTTGCTGGTAAAAATTTTTCATTTCCAGCAGCAAGTACAGTGGCCATGAAATAAGAATGGCTATTATTAGATAAGAGAAAATACCCCAGCCAACTTTATCCTCCAAAGTTGAAATACAGAAGACAACAAGCAACAGGATAAAACTTAAGATGTAATGATAAATCGTAAAAATTGCGTGGTCGCTGTAGTAAAAATTTTTATGCCTGCCGTAAAGCAACCTCAATATCAGTGCAAAAAAAGGAAGCGATAAAAAAAGCATATACGGCACCCTGTGCAGGAATGACTCCCAAAAGATTTTTGAACCTTCGTCAGCCCTACCCTCGTATTTATCATTGAAACCTATTGCCTTTTTTGTTAGCATACGCTTGAACCAACCATCTCTTTGGTTATCAGACAAAGCGTTTTGAGCCGAATCATATTCGCTAAGTGTCTTGTAATCTTTCCCTGATATAGTTAGGAATGGCTTAGTATCCATTGCCAGAATCTGGTTCCCTGTTATTTGCCTTGTGGTATCAGTAAGTAAAGCAATAATTTTTACCAGAGAGGTATCCTCGGGCTTCCGTTTTAGACGTTCCTGATACTCCTGGGCCAATTCCATCCGGTCGCTTGTTGATATAGCTTTCCCTTTACTGTTGTTGCTGCCTGCAGAATTAATATGATTTACTGAAGCAAAAATGAGGAAGAAGATTGCCGACGTGAAAAGATACATGCGTATGGGATGCAAAAAACTCACTCGCTTACCCAGGCAATATTCGCGAGCCACCATTCCGGGCCTTACAAAAATGTATTTGAGCGTATGAAAAAACTTGCCGTCAAAGTGAAAGATATCAAAAACAAAATGTTTGGCAAGTAACCAAAAGCTTTCTTTAGTTTCAATGTTCTCCTGCCCGCAGGCATGGCAGTAGCGACCAATTACAGCAGCTCCGCAATTTAAGCAGTTCTTTTCCTTACGTTCTGGTTGATGCGACACGTCAAATTTTTCTTAAAAATAGGGACAAAAATGCCAGTTACTATATTGTATGGAACAATCCGCAAAGCATTTTCTATTTTTGAGAAAACAATATCTTAATGAAATCATTCTTCCTTGCAGCGGCTGTTCTGTTTTCAGCGTTTTCCTTACAAGCCCAATACTATTACAAAGACATTGTAGGTACAAAAGAAACTTCAGATCTCATTAAGAGCTATATGAAGAATAAAGTTCGTGCAGTGATACTCTCCAGTTATGATGGCGACAATGTAAAGAGCGATAATTTATTTGTACAACAAAATTTCTCGTCTTCTTCCAGGATATTAAAAACGGTTACCGGGACCGGTGCCGACAATGCATACACTTCAACCGTGTTTACATACGCAGATAATGATGGAAATATTACCGGGACTGTTGACAGCACTGGAGTTGTTGTAAATACTACTACTTACAACTATGATGCATCCGGCAATTTAAGTCTTGTGAATATTAGTTCTTCTGACACTACGTCAAATGAATCCGAACAGCATATCTGGCAATGGCAAAACGGAAAGCCTGTTAGAATGCTTCGCGTCAAAAATAAATTTGACACTACTTATGTTGATTTCAAATTAGATGAAAAAGGAAACCTTAGCGAAGAAACAGCAACGCACAAACGACTTGCATCCAAACCCTATTTTTATTATTATAACAATGACAACCAGCTAACGGATATTGTACGTTATAATGAAAGAGCAAAACAATTATTACCTGAGTACATGTTCGAATATTCATCTTCAAACCAGGTAATTCAAAAAATTACAGTACCTACTAACAATTCTGATTATCTTATCTGGAGATATCTGTACAATGCGCAAGGACTAAAAATTAAAGAAGCGGTATACAATAAAAAAGATAAAAGAAACCCGTTAGGCAAAATTGAATACCAGTATTCTTTTGATCAGTAATGTAAACTGAGCGTCTGTTTTAATTAGCCATTCTTTCCAGTTTGGCATAATCGAGGATAGTGATTCGGCCATCTTTTATTTCAATCAGGTGTTCAGCTTTGAAACTGGTCAAAGTTCTGATCAGCGATTCAGTAGCCGTTCCCGCCAATGCAGCCAAGTTTTCACGGCTTAGATAAATGTCGCCATCAGGTGCAGTGTGGTAAGTTTTATGAACAGACAACAATGCATCAGCAACTTTTCTGCGAAGCGAATTATAAGCAATATGCAATAATTGTTCTTCCTTACCAGTTACATCGCTTGCTAAAAGCTTGATAAATTTTCTTGAAACATCAGGATGAGAGTGAAGAAGTTCCTCGAATTCAGTTCTTGGAATAGTTGCTATTTCAGAATCTTCCAGCGCATCCGCATTTTCCTTATAAACTGAGTTTTCAAACATTGCTGTATATCCAAAAAACTCACCCTCGTTCACAATTCTTATGATCAATTCTTTCCCTTCATCATTGATCTTAAAAATCTTCACTTTACCTTTTTGCACATAATACAAACGGATCGGATGGTTGCCTTCTGAAAAAATTCTTTGTCGTTTTTTGTAAGTGTCCACGTGTCTTCCATCTACAAAATCCTGCAATTTTTTCTCGCCGCCTGATATCGTTAATATCTGGTTTGCTTCCCTGATGCCATCCGCAATTTCTCTTTTTACCAGGTCTGCTTTCTTTAATCGCCCTTCCACTGCAGTTAATAAATCAGTTGGATCGAACGGCTTAGGTATGTAATCGTCCGCTCCTAATGACATTCCCTTTCTTATCTCGCCGGGATCTGTTTTAGCGGTAAGAAAAATGAATGGAGTGTGTTGCAATTGAGGATGGCTCTGTACCATATGCAAAACACCATAGCCATCAAGTTCGGGCATCATAATATCGCAAAGAATAAGATCGGGCTTATCAGCCAATGCCTTTTCGATACCGATTCTTCCATTTTCGGCTGTAACTACATGGTAGTTGGAAAGTTCGAGGATCTCGGCTGTGTTTTCCAAAATCTCTTTATTATCCTCAATAACAAGAACTTTTTTCATTCAATTAGTTTTATCATGTTGTTCTATCAAGGATGCCCAAATCCAAAGTGGATTCTTACTTATAAAGCTATCCATGCTTTATAAGAGCTTGCATGAGATTACTTATACGTTGCTATGATAAAAATCAATTGATTGCCTGTATTCAGTTCGATATAATAACGATAGGTACTAAAAGGATATGGCAGTATCAATCATTTGAATTTGCTATAGTGACCACAGTCACCAACCCGTTTGACGATCCTCATTATTGAAGAATATAGCATCATCGTCCTTTGTAAAAACATTCATATGTTCAACGAGGTTATAGATGAAACTGTATGGGATGAACAAAATGACATTCCTACTATCGAAGAAAAACCACTTGTTTTCAGGGAACACCGCGAGGAACTGTACACTGACGTTGCGAAGTATAAGCATCTGAAATTAGATAGTGAAGCATTCAATCATAATGGAATGATTCCATCAAAATATACATGCGATGGAAAAAATGTCAATCCTCCTATAAACATTAATTGTCTTTGCGAAAAAGCAAAAAGCCTTGCCATTATTGTTGAGGATCCAGATGCCATTAATGGAAGCTTTTGTCATTGGGTGATTTGGGACTTACCACTCACCGATCGAATTGAAGAAGGCGAACATCGCGGTATACCTGGCAAAAATGATTTTGGCTACTTCAGATTTAACGGACCCTGTCCTCCAGTGGGCACGCATCGTTATTATTTCAAAGTGTATGCATTGGACTGCGTTTTGGATATTCCTGCAAGCTCAGGGAAGACTGATTTGGAGAAAGCCATGAAAGATCACGTTGTTGGCTTCGGATTTCTTGTGGGAAAATATCACATGAGAGTATAACGATACTGAAAACACGAGTTGCTTGGTGTTGAAAATAAAAAGTCCTGCGTTGCAGGACTTTTTATTTGTATCTCGGATGACTACATAAAAAAAGCGCCTGTTTCATCAGACGCTTTGTGTGCCCCGGAACGGACTTGAACCGTTACGACCGTTGCGGGTCACAGGATTTTAAGTCCTGCGTGTCTACCAATTCCACCACCGGGGCTCCAAAAAAAATCCCGCCTTAGAGCGGGACCATCTGAGCGGAAGACCGGGCTCGAACCGGCCACCCCGACCTTGGCAAGGTCGTGCTCTACCAAATGAGCTACTTCCGCATTTATAAGAACTTTAAGGGGTTGCAAAAATAGGTATTGAACCAATTGCAACAAAAAATTTGATGCGATTATTTAGCCGGAGCACTGTTATACTTTGGAGTATATAAGGTACTTTCCTGAACTTGTACATTTTGAGGAGCACTGTTTTCAAAACGTTTGTTGTAAAGTCTATAGCAACTGCCGAATGCAAATGCTAAAAAACAAAACACAGACAAATAGAAAATAAATGCAGAAGAGGAAACCCAACTATGAGTAAAATCTCTGTCCTGTACCTTTTGTAGTTCTTCGTGGTATTCCGTTTGGCGATAATCCATATTCAGATTTTGTCGTGCAAAAATAAGGTTGTCAATGAAATGTTTAAAAGAAAAATTCAGCCTGAAAATCTTGTTATGCCACTGCTTCTTCTTTTGTTTTCCAGTGATGGGCACCTTTTAGCATATATTCTTTGCTTTGTTCGATAGCGTCCATTATCTGCGCAAGAATCTCTTCTGCCGGTGCTTCGTAATTAATTTGCAATGGTGGTTTAAAGGTTACTGAAAGTTGCGTGCCTTTCTTTTTAAACTTCAATCCTTTTTTATTAAATGCTCTCCAAAAGCCTTGTATTACCACGGGAATTACAACAGGCTTGCAATGCTTGATAATGTATGCAGTACCTTTTCTCCCGGGAGCAAATGGTTTGGTTGTGCCCTGTGGAAATGTAATGACCCAGGCATTATTTAAGGCTCTTTCTATTTTTCTTGTATCGCTTGGGTCTAAACCGCGGCGTGTTTCATTGCCATCCTTCTTCCAAGTTCTTTTTACCGTGAGTGCTCCTGCGAGTGTAAACAAGCGACTGATCCAACTGCTTTTCATTGTTTCCTCCGCTGCTACGTAGTACACACTTGTAAATGGGTTCAATAAATAATATGGAACGCCAAGCCGGTTTCTTTTCCTCCATTTTACCGCACAAAAAATTTGAAGGAAGGTAATTACATCAGCAAAGTAAGTTTGATGGTTACTTACAAACAGCACATTCTTCTTTGGAAGATTTTCAATGTGCTCTGTCCCGCTGATTCTCAATTTATTGATGATGGCAATGCCGGGGTAGGTAACAATTCCCACCACTGCATAAACTAATTTTCTTACGAGTTTGTACTCGGCTAATTTTTTCCAAATACTCATTGGCAAGCAAATTAAAGGACGTCAAAGGTAAGATGTTTATGAATTGTTAAGTACCTCTAACTCTTCTGTGGTTTTTATGCAATTACTTTGCTGGTTACATCATGTTTAAAATTTAATGCTATGAACAAATATTTTATGCTTGCGATGACGGCTTTGTTTTTTACGGTTGGTCATGCACAAAACGTAGCGAATCCCTACCCAAAGACAATTACAGTTACAGGCTCCGCAGAAATGGAAATCGTTCCCGATGAAATTTATGTAATGGTTGATTTGAAAGAGTATGAAAAGAAAGGGGCAGGAAAAGTTTCTATCGATAAAATAAGACAGGATTTTTTAACAGCGGTTCGATCATTGGGATTGCCGGATAGTGCTGTTAGCGTTGCAGCTTATGATGGTTACAATGGCAATCCATGGTTAAGAAAGAAAAATAAAAAAACTGAATTGTATTCTTCCATTACTTATCAGGTAAAATTGAAAAATGCAGCGCAGGTTGATCAATTAGTAGATAAGTTGGATGATAATGCTACAAGTAATTTTTACATCGCAAGAACTTCTCACAGTAAGTTGGATCAATTCAAAAAGAATTTGAAAATACAAGCGGTGAAAGCTGCAAAAGAAAAAGCTGGTTATTTGGCTGAAGCGATTAATGAACAAGTTGGTGTTGCTGTTACGATTAATGAGCCCAATGAATATTTTCAGCCGTACTATAACACAATGGCAAATGTTAGAATGCAGAAAGTAGAGATGGATCAATCAGCAGATCAATCACAAGCTGATTTTAAAAAAATAAAGTTGAAGTATGATGTGACGGTGGTGTTTGCGTTGAAGTAGATGCCCCATCCGGACCTTTCCGAAGAGAAGGCCATCAATTCACAATCCAAATTATTTGACTATTCTTATAACTCTCAACAGTTCTTCAATGTTGAGAGTTTTTATTTGTGTAAAAACTGTTTTTGACTTTGATGATAAGAATTACCGAACAATGAACGGATTGCGAAGCAACAGACGATCAATAGTAGCAATGCAGTTTGGCAAATAATTATTCTTCTTATTAAACCATCCTTCCCTTCATTACACTTAGGGTAAACTTAAGCTCATTGTGACAGCCGTTAATTTATTACTCATTCTCCAAAAACAAAAAAGTCCTGCATCACTGCAGGACTTCATTATAAAATCAATTACAAAGAAGCGAATTACTCAGCAGCTTTGTTTTCGCTGCCTTTTTCTTTTTCTTCCTGTTGTAATTTTTCTTTGATCTGGGCTAAAGCTCCAAGATCACCCAATGTTGGTTTTTCAACCTTGCTTTGAATGTTCTTCACAGCTTTTTTAGCAGCTTCGGAATCAGCTCTTTGCTCTTTACGTGCAGCATCTCTTTCGTCAGCTTTTGCCTGCTCCCAAATGCGAGCATGAGAAACAACGATGCGTTTTTCATTGCGATCAAATTCAATCACCATGAATTGTGCTGTTTCATCAGCGCCAACACTCTTGCCATCTTCCTTAGCCAAATGACGGTTAGGAGCAAATCCTTCCAAACCATAAGGCAATTGAACAATAGCGCCTTTGTCGTCTTTACGCAACACAGTTCCTTCATGAATAGAACCTACAGCAAATGTATCCTGCAAGCTGTTCCAAGGATCTTCCTCGAGTTGCTTGTGACCTAATTGCAATTTGCGGTTCTCTTTATCAATTCCAAGAATCACTACATCAATGTTTTCACCAACTTTAGTGTATTCGCTTGGGTGATTGAAACGTTTCAACCAGCTTAAATCAGAGATGTGGATCATACCACCGATACCTGTTGTCAATTCAACAAACACACCGTAAGGAGTAATGTTCTTAACAACACCAGTATGACGGCTGCCTTCTGGGAATTTAGTTTCAATGTCGCTCCATGGATCCTGGGACATTTGTTTAATCGACAAACTCATCTTGCGACTACCCTTGTCAAGCGTTACCACTTTAGCTTCATGCTCATCACCGAGTTTGAAGAACTCTTTCGCATTGATTGGAGTGTTAGCCCATGTAATTTCAGATACGTGAACCAAACCTTCAACACCTGGAAGGATTTCGAGGAATGCACCGTAGTCTTCAATGTTCACTACTTTACCTTTCACGATAGCACCTTCAACAATGGTATCAGGCAACACATCCCAAGGATGCGGAGTTAATTGTTTCAAACCAAGAGAGATACGTTTCTTCTCATCATCAAAATCAAGTACTACAACATTGATCTTCTGATCAAGCTTCAATACTTCTGTTGGATGATTGATACGTCCCCATGAAATATCTGTGATGTACAACAAACCATCTAAGCCGCCAAGGTCCATAAACGCGCCGAAGTCAGTAATGTTCTTAACTGTTCCTTCGAGTACCTGGCCTTTTTCAAGCTTACCAATGATCTGTGCTCTTTGTGCTTCAATATCGCTTTCAATAAGAGCTTTGTGAGATACAACGGCATTTTTGATTGCTTCGTTGATCTTAACCACTTTAAACTCCATTGTTTTACCAACAAACTGATCGTAGTCGGTAACAGGCTTCACGTCGATTTGAGAACCTGGCAAGAATGTTTCCATACCAAATACATCAACGATCAAACCACCTTTCGTTTTGCTGGTAACAGTACCTGTAACAATTTCACCTGTTTTGTGCACTTCAACAATGCGTTCCCATGCACGGGTGATACGGGCTTGTTTACGGGAGAGATTCAGATTACCATCGCGGTCTTCTTTTTCAACAACCATCACTTCCACTTCATCACCAATTTTCAAACCTGGAGTGTCTCGGAATTCATTCAAGGAAACCAAACCGTCGGATTTAAAACCGATGTTCAAAACAACATCTGTTTTAGTGATACCAACAACAGTTCCTTTGATCATTTCACCGTCGTTCAATTGCACGAAAGTGTTTTCATACACCTTGTCGTACTTTTCTTTTTCTTCATTTGTGTAGCTGGCAACATTGCGTTTGTCAATGCTCCAGTCAAAATCGTCGTGAGCAGCAGGTGTTTCCTGAACCGGCTCTTCGATTTTTACACTGCTTTCAACTTGTGCGGCAGGGGCATTTGTTGTCGCTGTAGTTGCTTCTGCTGCTTCAGTTTGAGCAACAGGCGCAGACTCCTGGCCTTCAGCGTTTGGGTTATTAATTTGATTTTCTTCCATAAAAATTCCCGAGGGTTTTGTTCGGGGCGGCAAAGATAGGTTTTAATGCCTGTTTTGAGGTGGAAAATAGGGAGTTTTTTGAAGGTGATTCTGAGTGTTTTGTTAAGGAGTTTAGGTCTTAGAGAAGCATTATGGGCCAGAGGTTCGTCTGTCCATTGAGCTTCGCTTGCGTCGCACTCGTGTACGACTGTGAATTCTATTGTGCAAAGGTTGTAAACCCAAATTGGGCCATTGGCAGACATTTCTATTGGATAAGATTATGAAAACATACATCAACAGGAAAGGCACTTCTGGCGTTAAAGCCTATGAAAATGGCGGCGACTATATCATAGTGCAATTTGGAGATTGGTATTATTTATACACCACTAATATGCCAGGAATTCAGGAGTAAAAGAAATGAATCGGTTGGCAAAGCAGGGCGAAGACTTAAGTACATACATCACACAAAACATAAAAACAAGGTTTGAAAAGAAATCGAAGGATTTAGTCGAAATAAGAAACTATTTAAGAAGTAAAAACAACTAAATACCAGCCACCGTTTTTGCAGCAATCCACCCACTTGTCCATGCATGTTGAAAATTAAATCCACCGGTAATTCCATCTACGTCCAAAATCTCTCCAGCAAAAAATAAGTTTGGAATCTTTTTGCTCATCATTGTGTTTGCATCGATTTCAGATAAATTGATTCCGCCTGCGGTTACAAATTCTTCTTTAAAAGTTGTTTTGCCTTTTACTTCAACAACATAATCAACCGAATTCTTAATAAGAAGATTTTCATTTTTAGAAGACAAATCAGCAAATCGTATTTCATTAATCACGCCTGATTGCTCCAATAAAAATTGCCAGAAACGATTTGGCAAAAAATCAAAGTTGTGATTGATAACTTTCTTTGATGAATTTTTTTTTCTGAAATTTTGAAATTGTTCTTTCAAGCTTTGCTCATTGTAATCAGATAACCAGTTGATATGAACTTTAAACTCATAATTTTTGACTGATAATTCTCTCGCTCCCCAGGCACTCAATCTCAAAATTGCTGGTCCGCTTAAACCCCAATGTGTAATTAAAACAGGTCCTTCTTCAACTAATTTGCTCCCTTCTATTTTTACTCTTGCTTTTTCAACACTCAATCCCATCAATTTAGTGATTGGGTGTTTCGGCAAATTGAAAGTAAATAATGAAGGAACGGGTTCAGAAATAGTGTGTCCTAAACTTTGCAGCCATTTAAACATGGAAGTTTTCGGACAACCACCGCAGGCGATGCAAACGAAATCAGAAGTTAAAAGCCGGGAGTCAGATAATTCGATAAGGAAGCCTCCTCCTTCTGCCTTCAGGCTTCTGACTTCTGAATTCATTCTTATTTCAACGCCATAACTATTTGCTTCATTCATTAAGCACTCAATAATTGTTTGAGAGGAATCGGTAACAGGAAACATTCTTCCGTCTTTCTCGGCTTTCAGCTTCACTTCTCTTTCTTCAAACCATTTGATTGTATCCGTCGTAAAAAATTGATGAAAAGTTTTCTTGACAAAGTTTTGTCCTCGTGGATATCGTTTGCTCATTTCAACAACGTCAAACAAAGCATGTGTGACATTGCACCGACCTCCACCTGAAACTTTTACTTTAGAAAGAAGCTTGTTTGTTTTTTCTAGAATGATAACGTGAAGATCAGGATTCATTCTTGCTGCATTAACTGCGCAAAAAAATCCTGCTGCACCTCCGCCAATTACTACCAATTTCTTTTTCATTGTAGTCATTGCAAAGGTTGAATAATTGAAGATTTAATAATAGCCGGAAAACAAATTTGAGTTCGCTTTTTCTGCAGCTTCTATCGGAGCATAATTGGAAAGAATGTCTGCTTTACTTTTTTTCACACAAACATCATGTTCAAAATGTACAGAAGGCTTGCCGTCTTTTGTACGAACAGTCCAGCCATCATCATCGGTATAAACATCTTTCCTTCCTAAATTAATCATTGGCTCAATGGCAATTACCAATCCTTCCTTCATGACCCCGCCGGATCCTCGTTTACCATAATTTGGCACTTGTGGATCTTCATGCATGCTTTTGCCCAGGCCATGCCCAACCAATTCTCTTACTACACCGTAACCGTATTTTTTTTCAGTGTACTCCTGTATGGCGTATGAAACATCACCAATTCTATTGCCAGCAATTGCCTTTTCGATTCCCTTAAACAAAGATTCCTTTGTCACTTTCACCAATTGAACAACTTCAGGCTTTGCTTCACCGATAATGAATGTGTAAGCATGATCGCCATGAAAACCATTTTTGTAAGCGCCTACGTCAATGGAAACTATATCACCGTCTTTTAATTCGTATTTGCCGGGAAAGCCATGCACTACAACATCGTTTACTGAAATGCATGTATTAAAAGGATAACCATGAAAATTTAAGAAAGACGGAACCGCCTTGTTATCGTTCAAAAACTCTCCAATGAAAACATCAAGCGAAATTGTTGTAATTCCCGGCTTTAAAATTTTTGCTACTTCAGAAAGTGATTTACTTACCAGCAAGGCACTCTCTCTCATCAGTTCTATTTCCTGATCGTTCTTATAATGAATCATATTTTCTCCAAAAAAAAGACCCGGTAAGTCGCTCTCACCAGGTCTTCTAATTATTTAAATCTAATCTAGTAAGAAGCTTGTGTTACAGTTCTGCCCTGAATGCGTCCACTCTTCATCAGGCCATCGTACTGGCGCATGAGCAACTGTGTTTCTATTTGCTGCAATGTATCCAAAATTACACCCACCATGATCAGCAATGATGTACCGCCAAAGAAGGTTGAAAAGTTTGTGGATACACCCAATAATTTTGCAACCCCTGGTAGAATACCAACAACAGCGAGTAAAATAGCGCCTGGTAAAGTAACCTTATCCATAATGCTGCCAATGTAATCTGCAGTGGGTTGTCCTGGTTTTACACCAGGGATGAAACCATTGTTTTGCTTCAGGTTATCTGCAATTTGCTTTGGATTAAAGATCAAAGCTGTGTAAAGGAAAGTGAATCCAATTACCACAACTGCATAAATCATCATGTACCAGCCATTAGCATGATCTGTAAATATTCTTTGAATACCCTGTCCTGTTTCCCCTTGCCCCCATTTAGTAAGGTTGAACAAAGTAGGAAGGAACATGATTGCCTGGGCAAAGATGATGGGCATTACACCTGCACTGTTCACTTTAATTGGCAAGAATTGGCGTGCACCACCAAATTGTCTGTTACCGACAATTTGTTTCGCATAATTCACAGGAATTTTTCTCGTTCCCTGAACAAGCAAAATACATCCCATAATGACGGCAATTAAAACTGCAATCTCAATAATAAATATTAAAATTGTTCCCGAACGTGTTGACTTCAATGTTAACTCCTGGAAGAAAGAACTTGGGAGGCGAGCAAGAATACCGATCATAATGATCAGCGAAGTACCATTGCCTAAGCCTTTGTCGGTGATTTTTTCACCTAACCACATTACAAACAAGGTACCTGCGGTTAAGATAATTACAGTAGACACCCAGAAAAATCCTGCATAAGCCGGAACAATACCACCAAAGCCTTCCAAATATTTTACATAAGCAGAAGCCTGAACTGCTGTTACTGCTACAGTAAGATAACGTGTCCATTGGTTGATTTTCTTACGGCCGCTCTCTCCTTCTTTTTGCATCTTTTGAAATTGAGGAACCAATACGGTCATCAATTGAATGAAGATAGAAGCAGAGATATAAGGCATGATACCCAAAGCAAAAATAGAAGCCTGTGAAAAGGCACCTCCGGCAAATGTGTCAATCAAACCAAGGATACCATTGTTTGATTTCGACATGTTTTGAGACAAAGCCGTTGGATCGATACCGGGCAATACGATGTGCGTACCAACACGGTAAATGAAAATAAGGAGCAGTGTGAACAGGATCTTGCTGCGCAACTCTTCGATGCTCCAGATATTTTTTAAAGTTTGAAAAAGTTTTTTCACGGAAAAAGTTTAGTGCTAAAAGAAAAAGACGCAACCGCTGCGCCTCGCAATTTACTGAAAATTACTTCACTATTTCTACTGATCCGCCCGCTGATTCGATGGCTTCCTTTGCTTTGCCGCTGATTGCATTTACTTTGAAGGTGACTTTCGATTTCAACTCACCATTGCCTAATACTTTTACTCTATCGGTTTGGTTGATCAATCCGTTTGTATACAAGTTCTCCAAAGAAAATTCAGTGATACCATATTTTTCTACCAACTGTTCAATTTGCCCAAGGTTGAAAACTTTGTATTCAATGCGATCAGGATTTTTGAAACCGCGTTTTGGAGTACGACGCTGGATTGGCATCTGGCCACCTTCGTGTGCTCTTTTTCTTTTATAACCGGCACGGCTTTGACCACCTTTGTTACCTTTTGTAGAAGTTCCACCATGACCGGAGCCTTCGCCGCGACCTAATCTTTTTTCTTTGTGAACAGCGCCTTTTGCAGGACGTAAATTGTGTAGATTCATTTTGTTTGATTTTTACTTACGGGGTTTTTCTCCCCTCGCTTATTAATTAAAAATGTAAAATGAAAAATGTAAAAGGGCTGCTTTCAAATTTTTCATTTTAACTTTTTCATTTTGCATTATGCCACTTCTTCCACGCTTACCATGTGCTCAACTTTGCGAACCATGCCAAGGATTTGTGGAGTAGCTTCAACTTCTTTAGATGCGTTCAACTTATTCAAACCTAAAGCTTGCAGCGTTAATTTCTGACGCTCTGGTCTGTCAATTGGACTTTTAACTAAAGTGATCTTTATCTTTTTCATGATAGTTTCTTTTGTAAATGCGGATGATTACCCGTTAAATACTTTCTTCAAACCAATTCTTCTTGTCTTAGAAACAGAGATTGGTTCACGCAACAAAGCCAATGCTTTGAAAGTTGCTTTTACCACGTTGTGTGGGTTAGCAGAACCTAAAGATTTTGCTAACACGTCGGTTACACCTGCCGCTTCTAATACGGCACGCATAGAACCTCCGGCGATTACACCAGTACCGTGAGCAGCTGGCTTCACCAACACTTTTGCAGCACCTTCTTTAGCTAATTGGTCGTGGGGAATAGTACCATGCATAACAGGAACTTTAATAAGGTTCTTCTTTGCATCTTCTATTCCTTTGGTAATTGCTTCCTGAACTTCTTTTGCCTTACCCAGGCCATGACCAACCACACCATTTGAATTACCAACCACCACTAATGCAGAGAAAGAGAACGTACGACCACCTTTGGTAGTTTTTACTACACGGTTGATAGCAACTACCTTTTCTTTTAATTCAAGGTCGCCTGCTTTTACTCTGTTTAAAATTGCTTTTGCCATTTTATATTACTTAGTAATTTCTTTAATTGATTAGAATATTAAACCACCTTCTCTTGCCCCATCAGCAATTGCTTTCACACGGCCATGATAAAGATTACCACCACGATCAAACACCACCGCTTCAATTCCCAACTCTTTTGCTTTACGTGCAATTGATTGGCCTACTAATTTGCTCTTTTCTGTTTTATTTCCAGCTTGTGCAACAATGTCTTTCTCCCTTGAAGATGCTGCAGCAATAGTAACGCTTGCATCATCATCGATCAACTGAACATAGATATCTCTATTGCTACGGAAAACAGAAAGACGTGGCTTTTGTGCTGTACCCTTAACTTTCGCACGAATGCGATAGCGGATATTTTGTCTTCTTGATAATTTATGCGCTGTTCTCATTTTACTTCTATTTCAAACCTTGATACTGCCAAGGTTCATTTGTTTACTAATTATTATTTACCTGCAGCTTTACCAGCTTTCTTACGAACGATTTCACCAACATAGCGAACACCTTTTCCTTTGTAAGGCTCTGGCTTGCGAAGGCTGCGAAGTTTTGCTGCCACTTGTCCTAACAATTGGCGATCGATACCTTCCAAAGTAATGGTTGGGTTTTGACCCTTCAAGGTTTCAGTAGCAACTTTTATTTCTTTTGGAACTTCGAAAAGAATGTTGTGAGAATAACCCAAAGCAAGGTCTAACAGGTTGCCCTGGTTAGCAGCTTTGAAACCCACACCAATCAACTCAAGTTTCTTTGTATAACCTTCAGTAACACCTTTCACCATGTTAGCAACCAAAGCTCTTGACAAGCCATGCAATGCACGGTGACGGATTTGA
>DATMIF010000033.1:0-26015 GCA_035554655.1 Flavisolibacter sp. | reverse complement strand
TGTAAGATTTGACTTGCCAATGAGTGAGCTGGCCCTGTACAATGCCGATATGAAAAAAGTGGTAGAGCCGGGAGAATTTGAACTGCAGGTGGGAACAGCCTCCGATCAGATCAAACTGATAAAAACAATTGAAGTGAAATAGTTACTGTAAACTCCTTATACAATTTTCCGGCCTGGCTGCAATCTTATTGAAAGATTGTATTAAAAATGCAAACAAAAGTAGCAGACAGAGCGTGTGTGAATGATTAAATTCGGTTATCCTTGAGCAATACGTGTTATTTTATTCCTGGATTTAAAAATGCGGAATCATTGCAAAGATTGTAAGGCTTCTATAGTGTGAAGTTTTTAAGATCATTTTGCGCACTTAAATAAAAACTTGAAAAATTAAAAATTCATTTTTAATTGTATTAATTATTAGTTGCAGGCAATTCATTGTTTATCGTAGGGCGTAAAGGAACATAGGGATTATGAACAACCCCTGTCAGGAAAAAATTTTTCTGGATTAAAGGAACATATTTACTTCCATGTATACTTATATATGTTGTTTTTAAAACCTCATAACGTGATCAAAAATACGCTTGTATTAATTCTTGTCACATTAATGACAAACTGCGGCAAAGGATCAGCCGGCAATGGAAGCACGAACAATGGCAGCGATACTTCCGGGCAAAATGTAACGATTGATATTACAAAGACTATATCCAATAATTTTACCGGGTTTGGTACGCAGTATAACCAGAACGTCTATTCCACGTTCAGTTCTACTGACGGAATTACTACTGCCAACATTGGACAGTTAGAAACTAAAGTAAAGGAGTTGAAGTCCCGGTATGTGCGGATTTTTTTCGACTCCAAGGCCTGGCCAACAGATCCCGCTTATTCCACTGCAACTGCAGATTTCATGTCCTCATTTATAAAAACGGTTAAACTGGCCCAGGATGCTGGCGCTACCACCATTAACATCACTTTCTGGCATACATCCACGCCGGAAGAAATGCCTGCTTTTGCCGATGTTTTAAAGGATCTGATTGTAACTCGTGGATTGAGTTCAGTTAAGGAAGTGACCATACAAAATGAGCCCAACAGTACCAGCATGACCATGGACTATTATAAAGCCTGTTATATAGCACTGGACCAAGCCCTGAACACACTGGGAATTCGCAACAAAATAAACTTTGTAGGGGGAGATCTTGTGCAAACCAACCAGCAGAACTGGTTCAGTTTTATGGGCACCAATATGAGTGATCTGCTTTCAGGTTATTCATCGCATATGTATTGGGATGACAATGATGCTTCAAAACCCATTACCCGACTAACAGACGTAGCAAATATTGTCAAAGGTCTCGGCACAGCCCAAAAGCCCGTATATATTACAGAATATGGAGTGAGAGGAGGTAACAAGGTAGGCGTACCAGATCCTGGTTATCTGACAGGCACAACCACCCCCATTTCACAAACCACCGCTTCCGCCATGCAGAATGCCTTGTTCCAGATTAACGGGTTAAACCTGGGATTCTCGGGGTTCATCAGGTGGGATTGTTATAAGGCCAAATATGACAACGGGACACAGTATTTCTCATGCATCGGAAGCGGTACAGATGGCTACCCGTTATACCCCCTGTACTATATGACCTGGCTTTTTAATCATACATCGGACGCGGGCTGGAAAGTGGTATCGGCTTCTCCCATTGTAACCGACAATAAACCAATTATAGCAGCGGCGATGATTAATGCCACTGCATCTGAACAAACCGTGTATGTCGCCAACAAATCTACAGGACAGGTAACGTACACCGTGAATGGTCTTGTCCCGAATCGAAAATATACAGTCTGCTCATTTAATAATAACGGTAACGGACAATTAGAAAAGGTGCAAGTAACAGTGGAGGCTGATGGCAAGATGCGAAGTGCAATAAAAGCGAATTCATTTGTGGCCATCACTACCTATGATCTGAGCTTGCCTTAAAATATTGTTGGTGAATAACCACGAGCCGAATAAATATAGATTAAAACCAAAGCCGATGAAAGTTTGCGCGGCGTTGTTATACAATCAGTATCAAAATGATATTGAACATTGTAGACGTAAACGGTTAGTTTATGATCAGGAGATCGAATGCTGTTTTCAATTAGCCTATAAATACATCGCAGAGTTGAACAGACAATTGAAACAATATGAATTTCAGTGTGAAGAAAAAGAAATAGAGTTTTTTAAAAAACACAAGCCAAAGTTTACATCTGAATTGGAGTATTATAATCTTGTTTATCAATCACTGCTCTTTAAGCCTTCTGATTCCGGGCCGCTAAACATTTTCTGGAGAAGAGAATGTGGTAGGCTAAATAAATTTAAAACAGAGCACGAGGAATTTGTTGCTTGCTACTATAAAGAAAAATCTGAAATGGATGCTTATTATTTTCTTAGGGAATTTTATCAATATAAAAATACGGCCGACTCAAACCTCAATGACGAAGTTCCATGGGCCTTTACAAACGGAGATCTGTTCGCCGCAAGCCTGCTTGCATTTGAACGGTATACAAATTATGCGGAGATGCAGTTAGAGAACCTTTCAGGCGGCTCGAATGAAGACACAAGCGCATAACAATGACTTTTTACCCGGGAATAAGGACCTTATCAACCAGGCTCTCATTTGCAGGAGAAGTGATAGGAACTTATTTTTTTCTATACTTCTTCATGATTATATTAAATGGTCTCTTATGAATTTTAATCTTGTAAATATACCGGTCAGGACCGCTCATCCAAGGAGTACCGGAATTACAATGATCAGTGATAAGGGACTAAGCCTGGCTGATGCAAAATATTTATTGTCTATAGCCTCTCCTTATATAGATCTCGTCAAACTTGCATATGGAACGGCAATGGTGACGCCGTTGCTTGACCAGAAGATCAGCCTTTTCAAGGCGCACAATATTCCGGTGTTTTTTGGCGGACTTTTGTTTGAAGCTTTTGTGATCAGAAATCAGTTTGGCGATTATCTGAGGATCCTGGAAGAATATGATATTTCTTTTTTTGAGGTTTCAGACGGCTATATTGACATTTCGCATCAAAGGAAATGCGAATACATACGCTGTCTTTCTGAAAGGGGAACGGTGATCAGTGAAATTGGTTCAAAAGACAAGGACAAGGTAACTGTTACCCCTCCCTACAAATGGATCGAGTTAATGAAAACGGAACTTGATGCCGGGTCCAAATATGTGATTGCTGAAGCAAAGGAATCTGGTAATGAGGGGCTGTATCGCAATTCCGGTGAAGTGAGAGAAGGCCTTGTAGAAGAAATCCTGACAAAAATTCCCCCGGAAAAAATTATTTGGGAAGCGCCTCAGCTCGATCAGCAGCTGTACTTCATAAAGCTGCTGGGATCTAATGTGAATTTGGGAAATATTGATCCAAAAGAAATCATAGGGCTTGAGGCAACCCGCACGGGGTTAAGATCAGACAGCTTTAATTTTTTTATTCAAAAGCAAAAGTGAAGAATGTGATGCCTGGTAAAACGAGTTTGGGTTATTTGTGCTTTACAAAAATTTATTCCAATTCAATAAGGTCATTATTTTAAAGCGGAGTTTTGGATAGAAACTAATCTTTTGTAAAAAAAATGGATTGTCCTACGAAAGATGATTTAGGTTTTTTCGCGGCAAGCCAGAGAGATATGCAGACGACTGTCGGACCACTGCATACACTTCCGTTAGAATGATTCGAAAAACTAAACAGAAAGATTTTCTTCTTTCGGGACGTTCTTTAAAAACGCTAACCGCAACTTGATGCGCGTAAAAAAATAGCGACCAACTTTCAATCCTTACCTGGTAAACATAAATGCCAGCAATGTTTAGTGAAGATCATGCTTTTGAAAGATTGTATTATTAATACAAACAAAAGTAGCAGAAGCCGAGACAGTAAATAGTTATTTTCGGTTATTCCTTTTAAAAATGATTGCTTAATCACCAAAATCTACTTATGCTGAACGATTTCAATTGCCACAAGAGAAAGTATTTCCTTTTCATAATGATGATATTGTCATTGGCTGCTCAATGTTTTGGCCAGGGGAAAAACGAACCTGGCGAACCAGTGATCTCTCAAATTGAAAGGGCCAAATTTTCTACTGATGCTTTTCTGATCGGACGTGATTTTCATCATAATAAATTTATAGATCGCGAACAGGGGCTGAAGGGAATGGCTGAATGTAATTTCACTCTTGCTGATGCTGCGGATCCTCAGAATTATGCGCTCTGTAAGAAACTGGGTCTCTCCGTAGTTGTGTCTGAAGGTCCCCATTTGACAGGGGGGGACTGGATGAAATTATCCGATGCAGAAATTGACAATTATATTAAAAGGATGGTTGACAAGGCCGGCCGTAGCAAGACGATAATCGGTTATCATATCTGTGACGAACCTTCGGCTTTGGCATTTCCTGCATTGGCCAAGGCAGTTGCCGCTGTAAAAAAATATGCACCCGGCAAGCTTGCCACCATTAACCTCTATCCAAATTATGCCACTTTATGGCAGATGGACCAGGTAAAATCCCAGTTAGGTACCAAAAGCTATACTGAGTATCTGGAAAGGTTCGTAAATGAGGTGAAGCCGCAGTTTCTCAGCTACGACAATTATATGGTGGAAAGATCAATGGATTTACAAGATGCCAAACAGGCGGCAAAATATTATACTAACCTGCTTGAAGTGCGGCGCATTGCTTTGAAGTATCATCTTCCTTTTGTAAATGTTGTTTCTTCCAACCAGATTCGCCCGCAAACAACCATACCCTCACCTGCCAATTTAGCTTTCCAGGCATACACATCGCTGGCAGCCGGAGCGGGAGGTATCAGGTGGTATACTTATCATGGACAAGCCTACGGCTATAATCCCATCGACAAAGAAGAGCATAAGACCTTAACCTGGCGATATCTCCAAGAAGTGAACAGGCAACTAGGAATTCTTGGTCCCATCATCAAGCAACTGACTTCCACAGGCGTTTATTTTACCTCGCCTTCGCCTGACACTTCATTAGCCCTATTGCCCGGGAAATGGGTACAAAAACTGGATGCGGATGCACCGATGATGGTCGGCGAATTTGTAAGTGCTGCGGGTACAAATTATGTGATGGTGGTGAATCTAAGTCTGGAGAAATCTGCTCGCTTTGATATTCAGACAAAAATTGACTCTGAAAAAATCTGGACGGTAGACGTAGGTGAAAACGGGCGCTTGGTATTGGCCAGTCATAAAAACGGCATCTGGCTCACCGCAGGACAGGGGGTATTGATTAAGTGTGGAGGCGAACCCTATCAGGAGCCGGAGGGGAAAAAGCCCGTTTACTGATTTTTTTCTGCTAAATAAAATACTGTATGGGGATTTGACGACTAAAAAGATACAGAGCTAACCCAGAATATAATTGTTACAGTCGTTTCATTCGGTTTCCAATTCCGATAAACAATCTTAATTAGTTAACCAATTATTAAATGTGCTTGATATGAAAAAATCAATCATGCTGTTTTTACTTGTTTCCATTTTGGCAGTAAATGCGACTGGACAGAAGTTGGTGACAGGTGTAGTAACAGATGAAAATTCCCTGCCGTTGGCCGGTGTTTCAGTGCAGGTGAAAGGAACCACCATAGCCACTTTCACTGCTAATGACGGGAAGTATTCCATAGAGGCCAGCAAAGGCCAGGTATTAATGTTCACCTTTGTCGGCAACGCGACTCAGGAGCGTGTCGTTGGTGATGAATCGGTGATTAGCATTTCTTTAAAAAGCGATTCTAAAGTGATGCAAGAAGTGATTGTGGGTTATGGCGTGCAAAAGAAGTCCGATGTAACGGGGGCTGTAGCTACCATAGATGTAAAGAAAGCGCTCGATTCAAGGCCGGTTCCCGACCTGGCCCGTGCGCTGCAGGGCGTATCACCCGGCCTGCTTATCACGACTTCCAGTGGTAACATCGGTCAGTCTCCTCAAATACATTTGCGGGGCGTGGATGGCTCGGTAAACGCCGATGCCAAACCGCTTATATTACTGGACAACGTCCCTATTCCGGACATGATGATGGTGAACCCCGAGGATATTGAGTCCATCTCTGTTCTAAAAGATGCCGCATCCGCCTCAATTTATGGAGCAAGAGGTTCGTGGGGTGTGATTCTGTTAACCTCTAAAAAAGGCAAGAAGGGACAGGTACGTATTTCCTATGATAATAGTTTTGCCTGGTCCTCCCCAATGAATACACCTAAAATTGCCGATGGCGCAGAAGGGGCAGAATATATGCTTCGCCAGTATAGGAGGACGGCGCCCAACACGGCAAGCTTCAATATCCTGGGTGCTTACTACGATGACCTGAGCATTGAAAGAATGCGGCAATGGAAGGCGCTTTACGGCGGTCTGGATCTTGAACCTGAGCTCGTGGAAGGCCGCGATTTTGAGCGTAGAAATGGTCAAACCTATTATTACAGGGCATGGGACATCGATAACCTATTCCTAAATAACTCCGCACCTCAAATGAAGCATAATCTCTCTATTTCAGGGGGAGATAATAAAACTACCTATTATGCGAGTTTTGGGGCGATGGATCAGAAAGGTTTGGTGAAAGTGGCTCCGGAGCCAGACAGGTTTACACGCTTCAACGGAACCGTTAGAGTGGAAACAAAAATCAACCGGTGGTTCACTGCCCGTACCTCTTTGATGAGTTATGTGTCTAATAAGCAATACCCTCAGTTCCGGCTGGCCAAAGCCGGAGGCGGAGGAAACGAGTACTGGTTTAATATCTACCGATACCCCGAAACTTATCCTTATGGAACTTTCAACGGCCTGCCTTTAAAGAATATTCTCAACGAGCTTCAGCAGGCTCACATAAATACTGTCAAAACTGACCAGGGACGCTTGCAGACCGGGGCTACAGTAACTTTCCTCAAAGGTTGGACAGCCGATGTGGACTACACCTATTCCATCAATAACTCACATGAAAATGTCGCAGCTTCTCCTATTTCAGGAATTAATAGCTGGGTTGATCCCACTTTGACGAGTGTTCTTGATAATTATTTTCCGGCGGAGGATTACGTGATTGAAACATCAAGCTGGGTCAGAAGGAATGTAGGGAAGGCCTATACCACCTATAATAAGACAATTGGAAATCATAATTTCAAACTGATGGCGGGTAGTGATATTGAGTACTACATTTCTGATTTTCAGTACTCGGAGGCTGATGGTTTAATGTTACCCTCCAAGCCAACTTTAAATCTTACTACGGGAGCCCAATTTGCCAATGGATATCCCAGTCACTGGTCTACTTTAGGGTATTTTGGCCGTTTGAACTATGCTTACAAAAACAAGTATCTGCTGGAAGCGAATATCAGAAGAGATGGCGCCTCAAATTTTCCGGTTAATAAGAAATGGGGAACCTTTCCTTCTTTCTCTGCAGGATATATCATTTCCAATGAGAAATTTATGGATCGCGTAAAGGATAAATTAGCGCTGACTTTTTTAAAGATAAGAGGATCATGGGGTTCTATCGGCAACAATGATATCGGTAATAATTCCTATTTGCGCACCATGTCAGCCGGTTCTTCCAATTGGTGGATCAATGGTCTTAATCCCACGATGGTAGGTGTATTTGCAAATGTTTCAGACGCTTTGACATGGGAGACGATTCAGACAACTGACCTGGGATTGAACATGCGGTTTTTTAATGACGCTCTTTCTATAGATTTCGATGCGTTCAACCGTACTACAAAGGGAATGGTCACCACCGGCATAGAAGTACCTTCATCTTTAGGCGCCACACCCTCCAAACGCAATTTTGGAGAATTGGTTACAAAGGGCTGGGAACTTGCCATAACCTATGAAAAGCAATTTTCGAGTGGCATTGGTTTTAATGTCATGGGATCGCTGTCCGATGCTACCGGTCGTATTACCAAATTTGCCAATACCGAAGTGAGCATATTGCCAGGAGGCAATGATGTTTCCAATTATCAGGGCAAGACAATGGGTGAGATCTGGGGATACACTTCTGACAGGTTATTCGCTAATTCAGACTTTACCGGAAATAATGGTGCCGGAAACCCGGTCTGGTATTACGATGCAAAAATACCTAACCAGGATGCGCTTAATTCAAGTTCAGCTTTCCATTATGGACCAGGCGATGTTAAATATAAAGATATTGATGGTAACGGTGTGGTCGACTATGGCGCTGGTACCAACCTGGATCATGGCGATATGCATATCATTGGTAATACCACACCCCGGTACCTGTTTGGGCTGAGGCTGGGACTCAATTATAAGGGATTTGATTTTAGCAGCTTTTTGCAGGGAGTAGGCAAGAGGGATTACTGGGCAACAGGATCGTTATTTATTCCTGGCTTTACGCAAGCGGAAGCAGTTTACCAGAACCAAATGGATTATTGGACTCCAGAGAACCCAGATGCGTTCTATCCCGCTCCCTCTAACCCGGGCGCCAATAACCACAATGCCAACTGGCAGCCCCAAACGCGTTATTTGCTGAATATGGCGTATATGAGGGTGAAGAATCTTACGGTAGGCTATACCATCCCTGCAAAGCTGATGCATAGAGCAGGGCTTAATAGGGCAAGGATCTTCGCAAGCGGAGAAAACCTGTTTACAATTGACCACGTGACCATGCCTATCGATCCTGAGATTCAGCAAAATTCGGTCGAAGGATTTAACGATGCCAAAAGCTTTGGAAGAACCTATCCCTATTTTAAAACGTGGTCATTTGGTGTGCAAGTCGATCTTTAAACAATTAATTCAAATTTTTTATGAGAAATAAATTATTGCTGTTGGCATTTACCCTGGTTTTAATTACCGGGTGTAAAAAAGATTTTCTCGTTCAGGAGCCGCTTGCATCTTTCACAGACCAGAACTTCTGGACTTCCGAAGCAAGCGTAAGAGCATTTTCCATGGGCTATTACAAGAGTCGTTTCCCTGGATTTGGAGTGAATGATGCCGGAGGAAGTTTTTCAATTCGCGAAACACTGAATGACGACTATACCAGTGTTAGCCTGCCAGGCTTTCCGAGTCAGCCAACGGTTAACGGCGGTGCATGGGCCAATTATTTTTCCGATATCCGTACGGACAACATTTTTGTAGACCGTGTTTCGGGAATGGGCATGAAGCTTGGAGACAGCGCCACTTACAAGCACTGGGTAGGCATAGCCCGTTTTTTCAGGGCTATGGATTATTGCAGCTTCGTATTTGATTATGGCGACGTTCCTTATTTCGACAAACCACTCGCTGATAATGACACCGTCCTTTTCAGACCCCGTGATCCGGCCACGTTTGTTCTGGACAAGGTGTTGGAAGACTATACATATGCCTCCCAAAATGTAAAGATAGATGATCCGAAAACAGGACCCCGTGGACTGGTGATAACAAAGGACGTGGTAGATGCATTCATGTCCAGGCAGCTACTTTATCTCGGCACTAAGTTAAAATATGATCCAGCCACGACGCCTGGTGATAAAGCAAAGGCGGGCTTGTATTTGAAAGCTGCAATGGATGCTGCTGCCAGGGTGATTAACTCGGGCCGTTATTCCGTGGCTGACAATTATCAAAAATTGTGCAGCACTATCGACATTGGTGCGACTCCTGCTGTTAATAAAGAAATGATAATGTACCGGAGGTATAATACCGGGGAGGTAACTCATGCTATTGCTTCAGGCAACAATGTCAATACCATACAGGCGAATGCTGCGCCTAAAGACCTGATTGATGCTTATTTGTGTACAAATGGATTACCTATACAGACAGCAACAGGGATAAACCCCCTTTACCTCGGCGATCAAACTGCCGCGAACCAGTTTGCAAACAGGGATCCGCGGCTGGCAAGCACTTTCCGCACAGACAGGTTTTATATTCAGTTTATCGAAACTGGTTATTCCGTTACCGGTTATAAATGCTACAAATTCCTGGATGAAGCGACACAGAATGAGGCTTATGCTGTTCAAAGTTTCAATATTACGGATGCCCCCATCATCAGATTGGGGGAGGTGATGCTGAATTACATAGAAGCTGCGGCTGAACTGGCAGATATGGGCTTGTATACTGTTTTACAGAGCGATCTGGATAAGACGATTAATGCATTGAGGAAAAGAGCTGGTTATGCTGCTGCATCCAGGCTTCCGGACATGAAGATCGTTGGGAACCTGCCAGCCATTGGATCATTGGTCTATGACGACGCGAACAGGGATCCGTCGGTGCCTTCGCTAATATGGGAGATTCGGCGCGAAAGAAGGATGGAACTGGTTTATGAAGGGTTTCGGCAGAATGATCTCATCCGCTGGCGCAAGATCGATTATTACAACACCCAGCTTTATCCTAAAAAGAACCTGGGAGCCTGGATCACTAAATCGTCCGTCACCAAAGCATTGATTCTTGCTGATATCAATGGCAACGTTACATCGCCAAGTAACACTGCGACAGGAAGCGGGTATCTGAAAGTGTCTCAAACATTTCGGAATGCAACCAATGGGTTTGTCATTGATCGGAACTACCTGTTGTGCGTACCTACCTATCAAATAGATTTTTATAGTAGAAACGGTTCTACATTGACGCAGAACCCGGGCTGGTAATCCTTAAAAAATTAATTATGAAAAAATTTTTTGATCATCTTAAGAAGGAAATAATAAAAAGATCCGTAACCGGGATATTTATATCAGGGGTTGCTCTCGTCGCCTTTCTCGGTATGCTTTCATCATGCAAAAAAGATAAAGTTGCAGTTGACAGGACCTGTGTAGTAACCTTCATTCTCAATCAAACCAATGCGGCGGGAGACACTGTTGTTGTAAAAACAACTGCAGGCGAACTTGTTCAAAATCCTCCTGTCCCGGTAAGAACCGGATTTACCTTTAAAGGCTGGTATACCAATGCTGCCGACGCCAATCCCGATCCCACGAAAAACACGGCTGCGCCAAAGTTCCCGGCTTATGATATTACTATAAAACCGATCTACCTCGACGCGATCCTGTATGCCAGATGGACAAAATAATTTTTAAAAAAATAAAGAAGATTGTGAATAGATGTTCCAAACCAATTCTTGTATTGTTTCTTTTTGCCGGCAGCTGTGTTTCAGCGCATACACAGGATTCGTTGCCCATAGGCACACCCGGTGTTAAGGCAGGCTCGTTTCCGGTATCTGTACAATTTACCCGGGTTCCTTCAGGAAAGGGATGGAAGGATGAAGAACTTCCGCTGTCCGACCAAGTGATGCAGGAGACGGTTCATAATATTATTTTGCACGGATGCACGCATATTGCCACCGGCGATTTCTCAAAAGGGGGTGCCAATGAAAAAGTGTTGCAATATGCCCAAAAGCTGGGTATGAAAATAGACTGGACCTCAAACGGTGTTCAACTCTTCAAAAGAAATGACCCGCCGCAATACAGTGTTTATTCCTCCGAATACCTGGCAGCAGTCAAAAAGCAGGTTGAACCCGTTTTGGGCAATGTCAAAAAGCTGGATCATCCCAATACGATTTTTCCTTTTATGGATGAGCCGTTTCATGCTGATACAACTGCTTTTGACTACCGCGCCAACACGGCCGCTGAGTTTCAAAAACAGTTCGGCTATGCCATGCCGTTAAGCTATGCTGCCGCCAAAAAGGATCCGAAGAAGCATTTGGATTTTATCAACTTTCAGTCAGGGACATTTGTCACTGCATGGAAAAAGATCTATAATGAAGTAAAAGCTTTTGATCCCAGGCCCAAGATCGTGATGACGCACGATAGTCACAACACCATGGGTGGAGGAGTGGAATCGGACTCCAAATATGCCATTGATGATATTTTTCATTGGGGTGGTGAGTTTGCCGATATGTTCTTGTATGATATTTATCCTTATACCATGTTTGATTACCGTTATGGAGAATACGGAAAATATCCAAAACCCCGCATCAGCCAGACACATTATACCATGGCCCAGATGCGCAATTTGACGACGACCTACCATAAATCGCTGGGTTTTTGGTTGGGCACTTACAACGAAGGATGGTTTCGGCGTTACATGAATGCAGAAATGGAAAAACAATACTGGGGCGAACGTGAACTGGCTTATACTGCCATAGCCAATGGCGCTGATTTTATTATTACAGGGATCAATATTCCCCAGGATGCACGTCACTGGGACGACTTTGGAAAAGGAATGAGAGCCATTCAGAAAGTAGGCGCAGAGATATTGGCTGCTCCTAAAATAAAATCACGGGCCTGTTTTTTATTTCCGAGAAGTCAATATATACAGTTGAATGAAGAGTATTTCAATGTAGGACTGACTTATGAGCTTTGTCTCAGGGCTTTCGGTGAAATGGACATCATTCACGAAGAGCAGATCACTGATGACAAAATGAACGGCTACGATATTTTGGTAATGGCTGACGTAAAAATGCTGCCGGTGTCTGCGGCTAAAAATATTGAAAATTTTGTCCGGAACGGCGGGATTGTAATTGCAGACTGCGTTCCTCAAATGGACGAACTTATGCAGCATTCAACGGTTATGAGTAAACTTTTTGGAGTGAGCAGCGCTTCAACCGATCGTGTTTTACAAAAGGGGCAGTGGAATCCTTTCTCAATGCTCCCTCCTGTATGGGCACATGGCAGAAAACCGCCGGGACAGCCTGTGAAGAATTTTGCAAAAGCTTCTGGCGTTGCGTTTGGAGAGAAATATGATTTTACATTAGTTACCCCACGTGACTGTAAGGTCTCAGATGGAAAAGTTGCACTGAAGACGAACACAGGGAAACCACTACTTATTGAAAAACAAAATGGAAGGGGGAAGACCTATCTGCTGGGATTCTGCCTTCAGGACAGTTATTTTCAGACCTGGATGAAAGAGGATATCAAATCCAGGGCACAACTCTATGGTTTGATGCATAACATTTTTACCGACACGAAAGTGACATCACATGCATACTCTTCCAATCCAGATATGGAAGTGACCATCCGTGCTAATGAGAACGGAGCGTTTGCATTTGTGATCAACCACGAAGCTCCGAATGCCATTACAGACGTAACACTTTCCAATCTGGGTTTTGAAGTGGGTGAAATTATGGATGTGGAGTGGGGGCGACCTGTAGCTTTTACGAAAGATGGCAGTCTGACAAGGTTTACCATACTGGCTGTAGAGGGAACGCCAACCGGAGTCACAAGGCTTCTAAAAATAACTCCGAGGAAAAACTAAACAATAGCCAATGTATTCTTTCACAAGGCAGGCAAGGTAGCAAAATGGAAATTATCCCTGAAAGCAAGCAGCCAAGTTTCATGGTATTTTATGCACCTGCAAGGGGTTCTGGAAAGAACCCCTTCTGTCTATTAAGCGGTTGCTGTCAGATTTTTAAACATTGGTAATGAAAAGCTATCGCATAAATTTAAAAATCAGAATAGCTTACTTCCTCTTTTCGTGTGTTCATTGCCGCTATATTCCTGATCCAGGAGCGACTGCCCTATGGAGGAGAAGGCTGTTGAAAAATTGTATTATTAATCTAAACAAAAGTAGCAGAAGGCTTTAAAGCAAATATTTATTTTCGGTTATTCCAATAACATGCTGAAACGAAATTTGATATTCATTTTCGCCATCCTGATTCTGTGTACAAGTGGTTATGCACAATCAAAAAAACAACAACCGGCAGAAATGGTTTATCCTTTGCTGGATGCGGCACATTCAAGATGGTTTTATTTTTCATCGGCTTGTCGTCCTTTTGGGCTGGTAAGTTTATTTCCCGACACGAAGACGGCTGGCGATTGGGGCAATGGCTATTGCTATGGAACAGATACAATTAAGGATTTTAGCCATGTGCATGAATGGCAATTGTCGGGGGTGGCAGTCATGCCTGTTACATTCACGGAAACTTCTATAGCGGGCATTTCTACCAATTATGCTTCTCCTTTTTCTCATAAAACAGAAATCATTAGACCAGGATATCATTCGGTTACCCTGGACCGTTATCAAATAAAAGCAGAATTGACGGCCACAAACCGGACGGGCTTTCACAGATATCATTTCCCCGGGACACAACGTCGGGCAGTATTATTTGAATTAGGTGGACATTTGGGCCCTTCCGATATTATTGAGGGAGGTTTTGTTGTTGTTGGTAATCGCGAAGTACGAGGCTATACGCTCACGGGGCGTACAGGTAGACGCCCGAAAAATTATCCAGTATTTTTTAATGCAAGGTTTAACCAGCCGATTAAGAAAATATACCTCTACGAAAATGGCGTGGTAAAGGAAGGGCTCAATAAGTGGAGAGGAAGTAACGGCAAAATTTTAGTTGAACTCGAACAGTCTGGTGAGCCGGTATTGATGAAAGTTGGTGTTTCTTTTACCTCTGAAGCTGGCGCTGCAAATAATTTATTAAAAGAAATTCCCGATTGGAATTTCGGCCGGGTTGCGGATGATGCAAAACGCCAGTGGAACGAAATGCTGGGCAGAATCCAAATTGAAGGAGGTACGCTTACTCAGCAAAAACGTTTTTATACCGACTTGTGGCACGCCATTTCCGGCAGGCGAATGATCAGTGATATAGATGGTAAATATTCCGATTGTACGGGTCTTGAACGAAAGATCAGGCAAGTGCCATTGTTTGCCGGCAAACCTAAATTCAATATGTATAATTCGGATGCTTTCTGGGGGGCACAATGGACCATCAATACTTTATGGCAGCTTGTTTACCCTGAAGTAGCAGAAGAGTTTTGCAATTCATTTGTGGAATATTATAAAAACGGGGGACTGATCCCCCGGGGGCCTGCGGCAGGAAATTACACCTTTGTTATGACAGGCGCCTCCAGTACTCCTTTTTTCGTGAGCGCCTGGCAAAAGGGCATAAGGGGATTTGATATGAATGTAGCTTATGAAGGCCTCAGAAAAAATCACATGCCCGGCGGTATGATGAGCCATGCGGGGTATGAGCACAAGACAACAAAAGGAGGCGGATTAGAGTACTATATCAGCAGAGGATATGTACCGTATCCACTTTCAGATACAGTCTATGGAATGCACCAGGATGGAGCCGCGATGACTCTGGAATATGCTTACCAGGATTGGTGCCTGGCCCAGCTCTCTAGGGCATTGTCTAAAGAAGATGATTATCAATATTTCCTCAAGCGTTCCGCTAATTTTCAAAACTTATTCGATACCACAAGAGGGTATATGGTGCCGAAAGATAAAGATGGTGCATGGCAAACTGACTATGACCCTTTATCCTATGATAGCGGGTTTGAAGAAGGTAACGGTGCTTATTACTCCTGGTTTGTTCCCCATAACCTAAGCCGATTATTCTCATTAATGGGCGGCCGGGAAGCCGTGATTAATAAATTAAATGATCAGTTCTCTCAATCACAGCAATACCGTTTTTGCAATGAGCATCCCGAACAGGAAAACAGGTTTGTGAACAATAAGCGTACATGGATCAACTATTCCAATCAACCGGCAATAGAAACAGCTTTTGTATTCAATTACGCCGGTGCTCCCTGGCTAACACAATATTGGAGCCGGTTAGTGGTTGACAGTGTATATAGCGGTCTTTCTCCCTATTCCGGCTACAGCGGCGACGAAGATCAGGGACTGATGGGCTCGTTAAGCGTTCTTATGAAAATAGGGTTATTCCAAATGGCGGGCGGATGCGAGGCTGATCCGAAATATGAAATTGGAAGTCCTATATTCAGCCGCATCAGTTTTGAGCTAAATCCAAAATATTTCAGGGCTAAACGATTCACCATTATTGCCGAAAATGTTTCTGATAACAACCGATACATTCAATCCGCAACCATTAATAATAAACCCTTGGATCATTTTTACTTCAGGCAGAGTGATATGAATGCCGGGGGTGCCCTGCGTTTAATGATGGGAAGTGAGCCAAACAAGGGATGGGGGCTGGTTGAAGATTATTATTAACGATTGTTTGAAAAATCTGAACACGTTTTACAATGAAAACAAGATTTGTCCTATTTTTTTTCCAAATGAGCTGCCTTGTGACAGCTGCACAAATAAATATTGAAAAGTTATCCATCGAATATCTTACAAATCCGATTGGAATTGACATTGAAAAACCCAGGTTTTCATGGGTCATGAAGACTAAAGAACACAATGTTCAGCAAACGGCCTATCAGATCTTGGTGGCCTCTTCCCCCGAAAAACTGGATGACATGCATACAGATGTTTGGAATTCGGGAAAACAACTTTCTAATAGCTCAGTTTTAGTGCCTTATAGTGGAAATAGCTTGTTGTCCGGTAAACGCTATTACTGGAAAGTCAGGGTCTGGGATCAAAAAGGGCATCAGTCAGTTTCAACAGAAACGGCATTTTGGGAAATGGGCCTCTTGAACATGGCTGACTGGAAGGGTAAATGGATCAGCGCTCCAAAAGTCTACGAATGGCAGAATTTTAAATTCCACCGTAGGTCAGAGATCAGAGATCCAAATGTTCAAGACACCACCTATGCCCCACAATTTCGAAAATCGTTCGCTATCACAAAGAAAATAGCACAATCCCGGCTTTATCTCTCCGGCCTCGGCTTCAACCTGATTTATATCAACGGGCAGAAGGTCAGCGACCATGTTATGGATCAGGCTTTTACCCGCTACGATAAAACGGTTTTGTATTCCGCCTTTGATGTTACGGGTATGTTGCATTCGGGAAAAAATGCACTGGGTGTTATTTTAGGAAATGGCTGGTATAACATGTTTTCAAAAGATGCCTGGGGATTTGACAAGGCTTCCTGGAGAAGCGATCCTGCCCTTATCGCACAACTGGAAATCGTTTTCGAAGATGGCTCACGCGAAACCGTCGTTTCCGATGAAAGCTGGAAAGTTGCGCCTGGTGCTATTTTTTTCAACAGCATACGGCAGGGAGAATATTATGATGCAAGGCAGGAAACGCCGCAATGGAACAAGGAATCGTTTAACGACCTACACTGGTATCAGCCAGCGGTCGTTAGTGGGCCCTCCGGCAAATTGAAGGCGCAAATGATACAACCGGTGACAATTGCTGATAGCATTATTCCCAAAAAAATTACGGAGCCAAAGCCAGGTGTATATGTATTTGATTTAGGACAAAATATTGCTGGCTTTTCTCAATTAAGGATAGCGGCGCAGGCGGGAACTGAAATTAGAATAAGATACGGAGAACGACTTCAGAAAAATGGTACCGTAGAGCAGCAGGATGTTGCGCAGCACATAGTAGGAGGAATGGTGCAGACAGATAAATACATCTGCAAGGGAGGAGGTATCGAAGTCTGGCGTCCTTCGTTCTCTTACTATGGATTTCAGTACATTGAGGTAACCGGATTACCGGCAAAGCCGGAAAAGGAAACCATCACAGGGATGAAAATTCACACTGCCTTTGAGCCGGCCGGAAACTTCCAGTGCTCAAACGAACTTTTTAATAAGATTCAGCGAAATGCTTTGTCGTCTTACCAGGCCAATTTTATGGGATATCCTACTGACTGTCCTCAAAGAGAAAAAAACG
The DNA here is from genome assembly GCA_035554655.1 of Flavisolibacter sp. Taxonomy (GTDB): domain Bacteria; phylum Bacteroidota; class Bacteroidia; order Chitinophagales; family Chitinophagaceae; genus Flavisolibacter. Next base: position 8,562 of record DATMIF010000033.1, on the reverse strand, counting down.
GATGGACAGGTGATGCCCATCTGGCTGCGGAAATGGGACTTTTCAATTTTAAAGCGCAAAACGGTTACACAAAATGGTTAGGCGATATTGCAGATGAGCAAAAGCCGACAGGAGAACTGGCTGCCATTGTGCCTACTGCCGGCTGGGGATATTTTTGGGGCAATGGCCCCGCGTGGGATAACGCCATGGTACTGATCCCCTGGTACCTTTATCAATATAATGGCGATCAGAGAATCCTTGAGCAAATGTATCCGAACGTCAAGCGGTATGTGGATTACCTTGGCACGCAGGCAGAAGATTGTATCGTAAAGATCGGGCTGGGTGACTGGGCTCCAGCAAAAACCAAAACACCGCCGGAAGTAACCTCGACAGCCTATTATTATGTGGATGCCGTTTTGCTTTCAAAGATGGCTGCGCTATTTGGTTATACTGACGATCAAAAAAAATATTCAGATCTGGCGTCGAAGATCAAGGAGGCTTTCAACAGGAAATATTACAAGGGAAATGGTGTCTATGATCAAGGTAGCCAGACGAGTTTGGCCTGTGCTCTTTACCAGGGATTGAGTGGGGATGCCGAAAAGACAATTGATGCATTGGTTTCAGCAGTAAAACAAAATGATGATCATTTGGACTGTGGCATTCTGGGCACCAAATACCTGCTGCATGCCTTGTCCGATAATGGACATCCAGACATTGCGTATAAAATAGTGAATCAGCATAGTTTTCCTGGCTGGGGATATTGGATAGATCAGGGCGCTACAACACTTTGGGAACAGTGGGATGGAACAGAATCACTGAATCACATCATGTATGGTGATGTGAGTGCATGGTTCTATAAAAATCTTGCAGGCATAGCGCCGGATGAGCGCCTGCCAGGGTTTAAGCGGATATCATTCAGGCCCTATTTTTCTCCCGATCTCAAGTGGGTAAAGGCAAATCACGAAAGCATGTACGGTGCGATAACGGCAAGCTGGGAGAGAAAAGGTAGCAGCATTTATTACAATATAACCATTCCTGCGAACACCACCGGCGAGGTAACTCTTCCGAAGAACAGAAAAATGTTTGTTGACAACAAGCAATTAGCCACATCGGCAAATGTAAAAGACTTACGTGAAGACGCGAATGAAATAAAGTTTGTTTTAGGATCCGGTACCTACCTCATCACAATAAAATGATTGAACTGTTCACGATAAAGCCAGAAAAATTATGAAACAAATCAATACTGCTTCAATTTCACTTGCCGGGGAACTAAGTCACGATGACATTTTCGGAATCCCGCCTTGTGATTTTGAATGTTGGTGGCAAAAGAAATTGAGACAAAAAATCTGTTGGCGCACGCTAACATTTCTGTTGGCTTTGTTTTTTGTTTTCTCTGGTAACACATTTGTTTTTGGACAGGATGGTATTGTAAACCAGCCTGGTCATTCACTCGAACTTTCAAAGATTTCCGGTAACAAACCTCGCAATATCCTTTTTATCCTGACAGATGATCATCGCTTTGACGCAATGGGTTTTCTCAAAGCGCAATCCTTTATTAAAACACCAAATTTGGACCGCCTGGTAAAGGAGGGCGCCTATCTTCCCAATGCGTTTGTAACTACTTCCTTGTGTTCCCCCTCGCGAGCCTCAATCCTCACTGGTCTCTATGCACATAAGCATAAAGTGATAGACAACCAGAATCCGGTGCCAGCGAACCTGGTTTTCTTTCCCCAGTATTTGCAAAAGATCGGCTATCAGACAGCACTAGTTGGCAAATGGCATATGGGGGGCGCGTACGATGATCCGCAAAGAGGTTTTGATTATTGGGTTTCATTTAAAGGGCAGGGTTCCTACCTCCCCGAGAAAAACGGCTTGAATGTAAACGGGAAGCATGTACCTCAGAAAGGCTATATTACCGATGAATTAACCGACTATGCGCTAGATTTTCTGAGTCATAGGGATAAGAACAAACCTTTCATGCTGTACCTCTCCCATAAAGCCGTACATGACAATTTTGTTCCGGCAGAGCGTAACAAGGGAATGTTTAGAAACTACAGCTTCAATCCACCGCTTACTATGCAGACTGGTAAGCTTGAAGGAGCGCCAATGTGGCTGCAAAACCAGCGGAATTCCTGGCATGGCGTTGATTTTCCCTACCACAGCAATCTGGATATCGGAGAGTATTATAAACGTTATGCCGAAACGCTGTATGGTGTAGACGAATCAGTGGGACGCATTCTCGATTATTTGAAACAGCAGGGCCTTTTGGAGTCAACGCTGATCATTTATATGGGTGATAACGGCTTTCAATTCGGGGAACATGGCCTGATAGATAAACGCACGGCTTATGAAGCTTCCATGCGGGTACCCATGGTGGCTTATTGCCCCGGAATGATTAAGGCAGGGACTGTTGTCCAGGAAGTAGTGGCAAACATTGATATTGCACCTACAATCCTTGATGCGGCGGGGTTAAAAGCGCCTGATTACATGGACGGAAAAAGTTTCCTGCCATTTCTTGAGGGCAAGAGACAAACCTGGCGTGATGGATTACTCTATGAGTATTATTGGGAGCGCAATTTTCCACAGACACCATCCATGTTTGCATTGCGCGGCAGCCGTTATAAGTATATTCATTATTACGGAATTTGGGATACCGATGAGCTTTATGATCTACAAAATGATTCACTGGAAACCAGGAACCTGATCCGTGACAAAGATTACCGGGACGTGGTTACCAAAATGAACAAAGAATTATTCGGTTTGCTCAAAGGTTCACAGGGTATGTATATTCCCCTAAATCCCGATAATGGCGGACAATCCAATTTGAGGAGCGAGTACGGTTCTCCTGCTGCTTCTTTCCCTTCTTATCTCATGCGGGGCAGGGGAGATACACTTTCAAAAGAAAATAATTGATGAATAGGAATAAATGCTCCGTGCAAAAGATCGTCGGCAGCCGGTTTTTGCGGAACATCACCTGCATGGCTCTGCTTTTTATGATCTGTTCCGGCCATGCCACCGGTCAGTATTCCGGCGTGCGCGCTCAGCAGCATCCATTTCCAAGTACTATTCAGTTTTCTGCATTATTGCCCGATACAGCAAATAAGCAGCATAGGCAGTCACCTGTTGTTAACCAGCAGCACCGATCTATCGATGGCATTTTAAACAGCGGCTTCACCAATTTTTGGATCTATAATTTTTCAGGAGACAGTACTAGGAGCTTATTGAAATTTGCTGCGTCACGGGGCATGTCTATTGATTATATGACCTCGGGGTACGAAGGATTTGACCGGTATAGTCCGCCGCCAATCAGCGTTTATGATCCGCAGTATGGATCTAGAGTAGAGAAAAGAGTAAACTCTGGGCTTGCTCCGATCAAAAATGTAAAGCATATATATTCGGTATTCCCCTTTGTGGATGAACCCTTTCATGCAGGCAAGGAATCCTTTGATCTGAGTAAATATGCAAGGGGCAGGTTCAGGCGTCTTTACGGTTATCCGATGCCGATGGAGCTGGATTCTGCTTACAAAGATCCAAAGAAATGGCTCGACCTGCTCAATTTTCAATCCAACACTTTCCGGGATGGCTGGATACAGGTGTACCGCGCAGTGAAAAACTTTTTGCCCGGAGCTAAAATTGTAATGACGCACGACAGCCATAATTGCTTTGGGGCCGGAGTGAAGTCCAATTCCAAAATTGCAATGGATGATGTTTTTCACTGGGGCGGGGACTTTGCAGATGTTATTGCTTATGATATCTATCCTTACATGACCTTCGATTACAGATATGGCGAGTTGGGAAAGCTTCCTAAACCCCGCATCAGCCAGATGCATTATACCATATCGCAGCTCCGCAATGTGACCACCACCTATGGGAAAGATCTTGGCTTTTGGGTGGGTACTTATTGTGATAATTGGTTCAGCCGTTTTAAGGGCCCTGAACGTAAAAGCCAGTATTGGTTTGAACGCGAGATTGCTTATACCGCCATTGCGCAGGGCGCCAATTATTTGATTTCGACTTCTAACTATAATACTATCAATCTGCCTATAGACACACTTCACTGGGAAGATTATAGTGAAGGGATGAAGGTTATTCAAAAAGCCGGGGCAGGATTGCTCAAGACGCCAAAGATCAAGTCTAACGTATGTTTTCTTTTTCCCCGGACCCAGTATTTACTATTGCAGGAAGAATATTTTAATGTCGGACTAAGCTTCGAATTATTCCTGCGCGCCTTTGGTGAACTCGACATTATTCACGAGGAACAGATCACTGATGATCAGCTCAACGGTTACAAGGCGGTTGTACTGGCCGATGTAAAACTGCTGCCTCTGGAAGTAGCGCGTCACATAGAAGCTTTTGTAAAAAATGGCGGCGTGGTGATTGCAGATTGCCTTCCCCAAATGGATGCGTTCAGGCACCCGTTGATAATTACGAGGCAACTTTTCGGAGTGAGCAATGCCGGAACAGAGCGCAAGGTGCAGCAGGGGCAATGGGTTCCATTTACCATGCTTCCTCCAAAACTTTCATTCCCACCAACAGAACCGATAACAGAGGAAATCAAACTCGATGAAGTAAAAGGGAGTGTATTTGGATCTGACTTTAATTTCAGCGTCGCCAGTCCGCGCATTGCAGATATTACCACTGCAACAACACTGCTTACAATGAATTCTGGAGCGCCTGCTTTATTGCGCAGGCAGGTAGGCAAGGGAAAAGTTTACCTTTTGGGTTTTTGCCTGCAGGATACTTATTTCCAGACCTGGAAAAATCAGGATAGTACCAGCCGGCAACAGCTGCAGCAACTGATTGGTTATATATTCCGGGATGCAGCAGTTTATCCGCATATTCACTCCTCTAATCCGGACATTGAAGCTTCAGTGAGGGCTAATAAACAAGAAGCATATGTTTTTATCATTAATCATGAATCTCCTGGGACAGGCACCATAGTACGGTTGGAGAATATTGGATTTAATATTGGGAAAATAACTGACGTAGCGACCGGCAAGCCCGTTGAATTCAATAGCCGCAACAACACTGTTCAGTTCAGCGTCAGCGCTCCTTTTGGAGCAACAAGGCTGTTCAGGGTCACCCCTGGACCCTGATGAAGAATGTATCTGTATTGATTTTCTAAAAAAAGCCTTTTAATTCATGAATAGAATCATCTGTCTACTGACCTGCATTTGTTTTTTCATGCAGCCGGCTAATGTATTTGCACAAAACGCCTATGTCAAACAGGTACAATTAAGCCGTTTCCAATTACAATCTTCGGCGCTGATCAATGATGATGGAAGCAGGTTGTCATTACCAGGTTATCATTCAAAAATATATTGGTTCCCGGTTACCGTACCTTCAACAGTGCTTACAGGTCTGGTGGCTAACAAGGTCTATCCCGACCCGTATACAGGACTCAACAACATGTTCATTCCCGATGCTTCAGATGAATTTAACCAGAAGTACCAGCTTGAACATTTCACTCATCTCCCTGATCGTGTCAATCCCTGGAAAAAACCTTACTGGTACCGGACTGTCTTCTCTGTGCCGGCGGGAGATAAAGGAAAATATTTTCAGCTGCTTTTTAAGGGGATAAATTACCGGGCCGAAGCCTGGCTCAATGGCCAACTGATCGCTGACTCTTCTCAAATGGCAGGCATGTTTGCCGAATACAGCTGGGATGTAAGCAAACAAATTCTTGCTGGAGCGGATAATGTTCTGGCAGTTAAAATATTTCCGCTCGATTATCCCGGATTACCTGCACAGGAACAATTACATGCCCTCGGCGATTTTTTTGAAAACGGCGGGCCTAAAGGAGATATCGGCAAGAATGTGACCATGCTGTGTTCTGTGGGCTGGGACTGGATGCCACCTGCGCGGGATCGCAATATAGGAATCTGGCAGCCAGTTTACCTGCGCGCAACAGGAGCAGTTACCATTGCCCGCCCGAAATTAGTAACCGAACTTCCTGCTTTACCCGACACCAGCATCGCAAAGCTCTCACTGGATTTAACCCTGTTCAATCGTAGCGACAAGAACGAAAGTGGTAATCTGACCGTTTGGATCAGCCCTGAAAATTTTGCCGGTAAAACTATTCGGCTTTCCCGAAATATTTCTGTGTCGGCAAATACTGCCCAATCTGTCAGGATGGACGAAAATTCAGCAAAAGAATTGGGGATTCGCCAGCCGCATTTGTGGTGGCCCAATGGTTATGGAAAAGCAAACCTGTACCGCATCCGCATTCAATTCAAAAATGGGAGCACCATATCGGATGATACCTCTTTTGTATTCGGTATTCGAACCGTAGGTTCCAAAGCCATGGAAGTAAATGGATATTTCCGTCGTGATTTTTATGTCAATGGAAAGAGAGTGCATTTGACCGGCGGGGCCTGGGTACCTGATATGCTGGTAAACCGTGATTCTACCCGCTATGATTACGAATTGCATCTCTGCCGCAATGCCAATATTAACCTGGTGCGGATATGGGGCGGAGGAATTACGCCGCCGGATGAATTCTTCAATGCTGCCGATCGTTATGGTCTGCTGGTATGGTCAGATTTCTGGATTACCGGCGATACACAGGGAGAATTCAAAGGTTCTTCAGACTGGCCGATGGAGACCAATGTGTTCATCCAAAACATGACCAGCACTATTTACCGCATACGTAATCATCCGTCTTTACTGGTATGGACGGGAGGAAATGAAGGACATGCCCGCAAAGAACTTTACGATGCAATGAGGGACAGTGTGATTGCGCTTGACGGCACCAGGCCATTTATCCCAAGCTCTTCAGGGTATGCAAAATTGCTTCCAGAGTGGAAGGCTTCCTGGCCTGATGATAAACCATCCGGTGTATATAGTGGCGGCCCCTATTCTTGGAAGGAACCACAGGAGTATTACAGACGTGTGAATGCAGGCAAAGATTGGCTGTTTAAGGATGAAACAGGGCTTCCCTCTCAGCCCCCTTACAACTCACTGTCTAAAATTATTCCAGATCTGGTCTGGGACAAGAGACTGCCGTTCCCGATGAATGACAGCTGGGGCTATCATGATGCAGCAACAGGCAACGGCAAATATGATCTGTACTATAAGGAAATGGTTAAGCGATACGGAGAGCCGGTGAGCATGGAAGATTTTTCGAATAAAATGCAGTTACTGAATGCCATTGGTTACCAGGGCATTTTTGAAGCTGCCGGTCATAAGCTGAATGAAACAGGTGGTGTAATGCTGTGGAAGTTAAATGCGGCATTTCCTAGCGTAATCTGGCAGGTGTATGACTGGTTCCTGCAGCCGAACGCCGGTTATTATTTTATGCAGAACGCCTGCGAACCGATACATGTTCAACTTAATCTTGATGATTCGGTAATTGCGGTTGTAAACCGGACCTATCATGCCATTTCTGATTTTACTGTAAAGGCAACTGTCTTTAATGAAAATGGTAAAATCTTATATGAACATTCTTCCAAAATCAGTTTGGAAGCAACAGAAGTTAAAAAAACAGTGGCTTTATCCGCACTGCTCAAGCAGGCAACAGGAATCTGCTTTGTTGTGTTAAATCTGAAAGATGCAGTTGGCAGGCAAATCTCACATAATGTGTACTGGCTTTCGGCCGGCAATAATTATGAGTCCTTCCAAACGATGCCACAAACAGTTATAAATAGCAAATTAAAAAAAGCAGATAGCGAAAAAGATCAAAAAAGATGGACGATAGAATTCAGCAACCCTTCCGACCAGTTGGCATTTTTTATTACGCCCCAATTAGTCAATGCAAATACAGGTGAGGAACTATTGCCCTCTTATTGGTCAACCAACTATTTTACGTTGGCGCCTCACGAGACGATTGAAGTCTCAGTAAGTACACCTGTTGGTAACATGATCAGTGTCCCCGTTTCCTTATATTTAAAAGGATGGAATATAAAAAGAAAGGTGGTCCCATTATGATATAATAACAATATCAGTTCATAATGTATTCATTCGTATGAAAATACCACAAATGCAATGAAAAGTACTATCCTTTTAAAGGAGGTGCTTCTAATTTCGGTACACATTATTTCAGGAAAAGAAAGTAACAATGATCGTTAGGCTACTGCTTTTATTGCTTTTGATCCCTTTTTGGGTTTATGCTCAAAAAAAACCTGTTCCTATTTATAAAGATCCTTCCAAGTCTGTAGAGGGCCGTGTGAAAGATCTTTTGAGCAGGATGACCCTTCAGGAAAAGATCGCACAGATGCAGGAAGTACCATTTCTTGACTTGTCGGATGACTCGGTTACAATCAGTCGGGCCAAAATGGAAAAGCGGTTAGAAGGATTGAGCTATGGCTGCGTTAAAATGCGACTGTTAACATCCGAACAGTATGCCCATGCGATAACTGCCTTGCAGAAATACATGGTTGAAAAGACCCGTCTTGGCATTCCGATACTGGCGCCCGGAGAATCCCTGCATGGAAGCATTCAGGATGGTTCGACGGTGTATCCTCAGGCCATTGCATTGGGGAGCACCTTTAATGCTTCGTTGGTGAACATGATGACCAATACCATCACCAGGGAATTGAAAGCACAGGGTATCACCCAGGTATTGTCACCGGACCTGGATTTGGC